>NZ_JBALDA010000015.1:0-192035 GCF_036917535.1 Nostoc sp. | reverse complement strand
ATCGGTCTTTTTTCATCACCTGATTGACGTTTAGCATTTTTCTGTCTCATTCCAATCGCCAATCGTTACTTTACCTTATTAAGCGACAAGTCTAAAAGTTACTAAACAGGTTGTCATCTGAAAATCAAAATACGAGGGTAATTACACTCAGAGCATTATCTTGGATTTGCGAAGATCAAATAGATCGCAAGCTGCTTTCTATGTATGTTGGTGCTCTTAACCTTTTTGATGTTGATGCTCTTAACCTTTTTTTAGATCCCCAAGAAGAGATTGATGAAGAACGAGTTAATTATGCTGCTGCTCAATTAAAAATATCCGTCGAGGATGTGCGTATGCGTTACCAAACACTTGCCCAGCAATTTGGTCTGAGATTGAATTTTACTACAAATGCTTCATGACGTTACTAAATATGTTCTTTTAACTGCTGGACGATTGTTTGTGTCCATAAATAAAAGTCTCGGTCGTATAATTTTTGGGAATTGACAGATGGAGTATTCATGTGATTTTTTAGTTCTCCAATTCTATATATTTAAAATGAAGGTGAGCTAAAAAAGCCCACCCTAATTTAGATTAGACTAACAAAGCCTGCTCCTCTTTAGAAATCACGCGCCCTTCATCCTCAAACCCGGTGATTTGATCAAAGTTCAAATAGCGATACAAATCATCAGTAAAAGGATTAATTTTCATCGCCACAACCTCTAAATATTCCTGCACTGTGGGAATGCGTCCTAACAGCGCGCAAACTGCGGCTAATTCCGCTGAACCAAGATACACTCGCGCATCTTTACCCATGCGATTATTAAAGTTGCGGGTAGAGGTTGAAAACACTGTTGTACCATCAGCAACTCGCGCCTGATTTCCCATACACAAACTGCATCCTGCTATTTCTGTCCTTGCACCCGCAGCCCCAAAAATGGCGTACATTCCTTCTTCTTTTAATTGGTGTTCATCCATGCGGGTTGGTGGTGCTATCCACAGGCGAGTTTTTACTTCACCGGCGCCTTCCAAAACTTTCGCTGTTGCTCGATAATGACCGATATTCGTCATACATGAACCGACGAATACTTCTTGCACTGGGTCATTAGCAACTGACGATAATAATTTAACATTATCGGGGTCATTGGGAGCAGCAACAATTGGTTCTTTGATTTCGTTCAAATCAATTTCAATTATTTCGGCATACTCCGCATCGGCATCAGCTGCTAATAACACGGGGTTTGCTAACCATTGTTCCATTTTGGCAATGCGGCGGAGGATTGTACGCGCATCGTGATAGCCCCGTGCTATCATGTTTTTCAAAAGTGCAACGTTAGAACGCAGATATTCAGAAATTGTCTCTACACTCAGCTTAATGGTAGAACCCGCACATGAACGTTCGGCGGTTGCGTCGGCGAGTTCAAAGGCTTGTTCCACTTTCAAATCTGGTAATCCTTCAATTTCTAAAATTCGCCCGGAGAAGACATTTTTCTTGTTTTGCTTCTCGACTGTTAGCAAACCTTTTTGAATTGCTACGTAGGGAATGGCATTCACAACATCCCGGAGGGTGATACCTGGTTGCAATTCACCTTTGAATCTTACCAAAACTGACTCTGGCATATCTAAAGGCATGACGCCCAAGGCCGCAGCAAAGGCTACTAACCCAGAACCGGCGGGGAAGGAAATTCCTAAGGGAAAGCGGGTGTGGGAGTCGCCGCCAGTTCCTACGGTGTCGGGTAGCAGCATCCGGTTTAACCAAGAGTGGATGATACCATCACCGGGACGCAAGGCGACACCACCACGTTGGGCAAAGAAGTCGGGGAGGTCGTGGTGAGTTTTAATGTCTACTGGTTTGGGATAAGCTGCGGTGTGACAGAAACTCTGCATTACTAAGTCTGCACTGAAACCCAGACAAGCCAGTTCTTTTAATTCGTCGCGGGTCATGGGGCCTGTGGTATCCTGAGAACCAACGGTGGTCATGATCGGTTCACAAGATGTACCGGGACGCACGCCAGGTAATCCGCAAGCTTTACCGACGATTTTTTGTGCTAAGGTGTAGCCTTTGCCTGTATCGCTGGGTTGTTGAGGACGGGTAAAGACGGTGCTGGGTTCTAAACCGAGTGCAAGGCGTGTTTTATCGGTGAGGGTACGCCCGATAAGTAGGGGGATGCGTCCACCTGCGCGGACTTCATCGAGGATGGTGTCAGGTTTGAGGCTGAAGGTGGAAATGACTTCACCTGCTTCATTAGTGATTTTGCCTTTGTAGGGATGGATGGTAATTACCATGCCAGTTTCTAGTTTGGTGACATCGCACTGAATAGGCAAAGCACCGGCATCTTCTGCTGTGTTAAAGAAGATTGGCGCGATCGCACCACCTAAAATATATCCCCCAGCACGTTTATTGGGCACAAAAGGTATGTTATTTCCCAGATGCCACAACACCGAATTAATGGCAGATTTCCGCGAGGAACCTGTACCAACCACATCCCCCACGTAAGCTACAGGATGCCCTTTTTTCTTCAGTTCGGCAATGGTTGCCAAGCTTCCCGGTTGGCGCGACTCTAACATCACTAAAGCGTGTAAGGGAATATCTGGGCGAGTTGTGGCGCTTTGGGCAGGCGATAAATCGTCGGTATTGGTTTCGCCAGGAACTTTAAAAACGGTGACAGTAATCGCTTCTGGTACTGTGGGGCGAAGGGTAAACCATTCAGCTTCCGCCCAAGAGTCAATTACCTGCTTGGCGAAAGGATTGGTTTTAGACAATTCTAAAATATCGTGGAAGGCATCGTACACCAAGAGGATTTTGCTTAAGGCGTTGGCGGCGTAGGCGGCGATGGGTTCCTTTCCTTGTCCACCCATCACCAGAGGTGTTTCAGATGAGTCTGAGAGGGATACAGTGGGCCATTGCAGCAGTTCGATTAAAGCTTGCACGTTGTAACCACCTACCATCGTCCCTAACAATTGCACTGCTTCTATGCGCGAAACCAAGGGACTGGTGATTTGCTTTTTGGCAATGGCGGTGAGAAATCCGGCTTTGACATAAGCTGCTGGATCAACACCAGGAGAAACGCGATCGCTCAATAAATGTAATAATATCTCCTCTTGACCCTTTGGCGGATTTTTCAGTAATTCACATAATTCTGAGGTTTGCTTCGCATCCAATGGCAAAGGGGGAATACCGAGTCGGCCGCGTTCTGCAACATGCTGACGGTATTGTTCTAGCATTTCTGTGTTCTCCATTGGGATGTTCTCCATTTTATTATGAAATATTTTTAGGCAATTTTTGGTTATAAGAGTTTACCTGATTTTTATAGCTGAAAGCGTTATGAGTAATCGGTTGTTTACAATTTTTTTTATACTGAAACTTTGAAAACTATTGGACTAATGGAATTCGCCAGGTCTAGTAATAATGAATTAGACTTTTCAAACAACTTAGTGTTGCTATAGAATCCGACTTGGTTATAAATAAATTAATGAATCTACTGATGATTTATTTATACTTGTTGTTGGTTTAACCAAATTTCTAAATCAGCAACGCTACAAAAATCTAGCAATGTTTCTCCTAAATTCTCTAATTGTTCAATCGATCAGCCTTGAATTCGCTTGATTAATGATGCACCAATCTCACCAATGCGGCAATTGAGTAATCGTATAACTAAACGTTGTTCTCCTTACTGTATAGCTTGTTCTCTGTCTATTTGATAAAATGGTTATAATTACATAATTAACTCTTGATCAATCTAAATGAATTAGATTGATTGTTGGTTTAACCAAGTTTCTAAATCAGCAACACTAGAAAAATCTAGCAATGCCTCTCCTAAGTTCTCTAATTGTTCAATGGATAAGCCTTTAATTCGCTCGATTAATGAGGCATCAATTTCACCAATACGGCGATTTAGTAGACGCAGTATTAAGTCTTGTTCTCCTTTTTGTTTTCCCTCTTGCCTTCCCTCTTCTTTGGCTTGTTCTCTATCTCTTTGATAAAGTGGTTCTAGTCGCATAATTAACTCCCGATCATCTGCTTCTAATTCTTGATTTACTCTCAAGTTTTCGCGCAAGTTATAAACTAATTCTAAGAGGTTGTTTGAAAAGTATCAGCTTGAGCCTTAAATGCAACTCAGAGAAGCGATCACAAGTCCCATAACCCTCATTATCTCGTTCAACTTCTCGATAGCCAGAGTAGTCAAACATACGTTGGATGACTTTTCAAACATCCTCTAAGGTTGTTTTCTGGTATGGATGATCTAATGGTAACCCTTGCAACTCGATAATTGCTTGTGATTGCACGTTTCCCCTTCCTAAAAGCCTCAACCATAACGTTTCCGGTGTTTGCGGTAGTTGGTGTATCGCCACAATTGCTGTCCGCAAGGCATCTGGTAGAAAATGTACTCCCGACAACCAACCTTCTTTTAGCATAGTTCCAAAGCTAGACAATCTAGTTTCAGATATAGTAGGTGTAAGAACCCACAATTTGGGAATATCTGAGTCCTGAAGTTTAGTTTTATTGGCTTTAGCTTCTCGTCGCAATAAAGCCTTGACTTCTAATAATTTGAGAATACAATCGCAGATTTCATCGGTAGAAGTTGGATTGCGGTACGGTTCTATAATCGCAGGATGTTCCGCAAATCTTCCTAGCAAACCTAGTATTTGTATGTTAGAGCTTTGCTGTTTGGCAAGAGTGAATAAAACATCTATTTCTTTAATCTCTCCTGCAACTTTTTCTGATGCTTTGACTTCTCCGTAATCTTTTAATAATTCTTCTAGATAGTCTTTGGCAAATTGATCATGTATAAACCGGGTCATTCAATTTTAAGATTACAAAAGTTCTGAGTTAATGCAAAGTTTTATTATATAGTAGTCCTGAATCATTCGTGAGACAATAGATCCCCGACTTCTTTGAGAAGCCAGGGATCTAGACACCTTGAATGTTACATTTAGCTCATTACTTTTAATTTTTTATACCTCGCTCAAAATGCACTTAACTTTACTCGCTTAAACTTCCGCGCAATGGTACTAAGCGGTTATTGCATTTTGACCTGATGTTTTATCTGTATTAGATTTTAAGCGTGTCAATCTGCTTTTACGGATACGTTCGCTGTCTCGAACGCCACCTGCAAGTTCATATTCATCGCTATTTTTGCCATACTTAAAACCAACCCCCACCAGCATTTTGTCTGAAACCTAACTTAAGGTTTTTTCCATATCATCCAGCTCTTTTCTAGAAGAGTCAATCATAGCTATAGCAGCGTTATAATCATTAAGCATATTGTGAAACTGCTCTATTAATTGACTCAGGTTTTGCAAGTTGTAAGTTTGATCAAAATTGATATTTGGATCGATAGCTTTCAGTCCGGCAACTCTAAACTCAGCTTTTTATAGAATCCGGGAACTACGTTTTGTTCGAGGCACAATTTTACATTTTTAATAGCTCTACAGAACTATTTTGTCTTAATTGACTTGTATTCTGGTTCAGCAAAAAGCGCATTTTTCTTAGTCAAAGTTTTTATTTATGCCCGTGATTTCTCGGAATTTAATCACTAAAGTAAAATGTAGCAGAGTTTGAAAAAACCATAATCGCATCTTCAAATTCTAGAATACAGTACAATATTTTGGATAATTCACGGCAATTGTTCAGGTCAGGTTGATGAGTCCGTCACTTGAAAAAATTTTAAGCGAGATTGAGCAATTGACTCCAGAAGAGCAATTGACAGTGATGAGGCATTTAGTAGAGCGTGTAAAAAAACACGTCACTCAAGCGCAAGCAAAACGCAAGTGGAGCGACTTGAAAGGTATGGCTTCCTATCCGCTTTTTGGTGAAGATGCTCAAGAGTGGGTTTCGCGGAATCGGCAAGAAGGTGATGAGCATCGAGAAAGGTTCTCACGGACACAGGAATGAATATTAGTGACGCTTTAAACGGAGTTTCTCGCTTATTTCTCGATACAGCACCTGTGATTTATTTTGTAGAACGGAATCGGCTATTTGTTGATTTAATCGATCCAATTTTTGAGCGTTTAGATACTAACATTACAGCAGTAACATCTGGGATAACGTTGTCAGAGTGTTTAGTAGGTGCTATTCGTCTGGGGTTAGCGGATTTAGAGCAGGCTTTTGTTGACGTGTTGCAACAAGATGAAGTGGTTTTTGTGGAGATTAATGCTGTAATTGCACGAGAAGCAGCGAGAATGCGAGTGCTTTATAACCTTCAGTTACCCGATGCGTTGCAGGTAGCAGCAGCTTTAATGGCTAATTGTGAAGCTTTTTTAACCAATGATGTAGCTTTGAAGCAAGTGAATGAATTGAGAGTTTTGATAGTAAGTGAGTTGGAAGTGATGTAGTCAACACTGATCGCTTTAACCTTAAGGCTTAATGTTGTAACCTTAAGGCTTAATGTTCTAACTTTAAGGCTTGATGTTATAACCTTAAGCCTAAATGTTGTAACCTTAAGGCTTGATATTCTAGCTTTAAGACTTTATCATATAACCTTAAGCCTAAATGTTGTAACCTTAAGAGTCAACGTCATAACATTGATGACCAAAGTTTGTTGGTGAGTGCAATCATCGCTACATAGTGTAGTTAAAGCTAAAAATTAAAACTAGTGTAGGTTGGGGAGCCACTGCGCCCTTGCGGTTTCCCGACTCCCTCAGTGGCGTTTGAGGAACGTAGCTTGCTTACCGCAGGGTAACCCAACATTATTATTGGTTTAACCAAGCTTTTAAATCAGCAACACTAGAAAAATCTAGCAATGCCTCTCCTAAGTTCTCTAATTGTTCAATGGATAAGCTTTTAATTCGCTCGATTAATGAGGCATCAATTTCACCAATACGGCGATTTAGTAGACGCAGTATTAAGTCTTGTTCTCCTTTTTGTTTTCCCTCTTGCCTTCCCTCTTGCCTTCCCTCTTGCCTTCCCTCTTCTTTAGCTTGTTCTCTATCTCTTTGATAAAGTGGTTCTAGTCGCATAATTAACTCCCGATCGTCTGCTTCTAATTCTTGATTTACTCTCAAGTTTTCGCGCAAGTTATAAACTAATTCCAGGGTTGCTTTCTGGTATGGATAATCTAATGGTAACCCTTGCAACTCGATAAGGGACTTGCGACTGCACACTTCCCTTTCCTAAAAGCCTCAACCATAACGTTTCCGGTGTTTGCGGTAGTTGGTGTATCGCCACAATTGCTGTCCGCAAGGCATCTGGTAGGAAATGTACTCCTGATAACCAACCGTCTTTTTGCATAGTTCCAAAGCTAGACAATCTAGTTTCAGATATGGTTGGTGTAAGAACCCACAATTTGGGAATTTCTGAATTTTGAAGTTTGGTTTTATTGGCTTTAGATTCTCGTCGCAAGAGAGCCTTGACTTCTAATAATTTAAGAATACAGTCGCAGATTTCATCGGTAGAAGCTGGATTGCGAAAGGGTTCTATGATGGCAGGATGTTCAGCCAATCTTCCTAACAAACCGAGTATTTGTAAATTAGAGTTTTGCTGTTTGCTAGGAGTGAATAAAACATCTATTTCTTTAATCTCTCCTGCAACTTTTTCTGATGCTTTGACTTCTCCGTAATCTTTTAATAATTCTTCTAAATAGTCTTTAGCAAATTTATCATGTATAAACCGGGTCATTCAATTTTAAAATTGCGGAAGTTCTGGGTTAATGCAAAGTTTTATTATATAGCAGTCCTGAATCATTCGTGAGACAATAGATCCCCGACAACTTTTACGAAGTCGGGGATCTGGACACCTTGAATGTCACATTTGGCTCATTTGGCCTTTATCTTAAAGCTTGATGTTCTAACCTTAAGAGTTAAAGTTATAACATTTTCTCAAAAGTTTGTTGGTGAGTGCATTATAGCAGCATAATATTTTAGCGATTTTTTTATGACTCGCCCAAAACGCAATTTACAATCAGGTTTTTGCTATCACATCACGACTCGCTGCAATAACCGCGAATTTCGTCTAACGCGCTTAGAATGCCGTGAAGTTTTTCTGTATGCCATCAACAAGGCACAGGAAAAATATCAATTTAAGCTCTATGCTTTGTGCATTATGAGTAATCATCTGCATTATCTGCTGGAACCAAAACAGCCAGAAGATTTACCGAAAATTATGCACTGGTTGAATTGGTATACTGCTATGTGTTTTAACCAAATGCTCAACCGCACGGGGCATTTTTGGGAAAAGCGCTATCATAGTACAGGTTTTGCCAATACAGATCAACGTCGTGCGTTAAATACTCTGCGATATATCCACGCTAACCCGAAAGCCGCAGGAATACAGCAGGGTTATTTCTACGACTTCAGCAATTACGGCACTCATGACCGTTTGAGTAGTGATGGTATTACTCAATGGCATCCGGCGTTTTTGCAAATGGGGAGGACGTTGGAAGAGTGCGCTGCTAGATATCGTCAGTTTTGTAAGAAATATCGACCAAAGCCGAAGCCTGAAAAAAGGAATCATTGGGGTAGTCGTTTTTTGCCTTCTTTGAAGAATAAAGGTAAGAAGAAGTCACCGGGACAGATGAGTTTACCTTGGGATAAGCAAAGAGTAACTGAAGATACGGAGGTGCATGAAGTAGCAGAAAAATTTATTCAGGCGAACTGCTATTTCCCCGCAGTGCCAGGTATTGAAATTCGAGAAGGTTGATTCTACCGTGTATCTAGGGTTGGTAATAAATCTTTATAAATATCGGAAAGCCTTAGATGTTACAGTTTACAAGTCTCGATGCGAGAGAAGAGACCATATACCAACCCCACGTCAACCTCAACCTCATAATCGGCAGGTGTCCCCTTGGGGAGGCTGTATCAAAATTTACGTTTGAGTAACTAATCCAATCCCAAGAAATCCCATTAATTTTCACTCTCCACCCCACGCGATCGCCAAACTTCTCCCAGGCTTTTTCGTAATACTTGCCGTCAGCTTTACCGCCAACGCTCAAGTAAATTTCCTTCTGGACGCTGAAGCCAAAGCGTCCATTGCTGTATTTTACCCATAAGCGGTCAATTGTGCGTAAGTCAGTGCAAGGAAAATTTAAGAGTTCGTCTGAGGTGAAGTAGTCGCCATTTTCTTTACCTACAGCCTGAATCATCACCAGATAAGTTTCTTCGTCGGCTTCCTCCCACTTTTTTGCTGCTAGTAAGTCGCGTAGTCTGGTGTAGTCTATGCCTTTTTCAGACTTGAGGTTGTCGATTTTTATCTTGGCTTGCTGGACAATATAATCAATCCCTTTGTCACTACTGATTGCCACCCAATTCTTTATTTCCTCATATTCTTTTGGGTAACGATTTCTAATTGTTGGCATATCTATACCATGCAAAATAGGCAGAATATTATTAGTTGTTAATATCTCCTTGAACTCCAGGAAAGTCCATTCTTTGTGTTTAGCAAAGTAATTATTGCTAATTACCACAATCCCATACTGTGATGTCTTTAGTGCTTCTGTAATTTTTATTTTTAAGTTGTCTCTCCAGTAAAGTTCTTTTTTGTCATACCATAAATTATATTTTGCCTCGGTTAGTCTCTTGTATAATTCTTCTACAAATGTTTCTTTATCTTCAGACGCATGGCTGAGAAATATATCATGAGGATAAGCCATAAATACTCCTTATTATTTCAATAAACATCGGTATTTTTAAAAAAGCGAAACATTCTTTGTAGAAATGTTTCATATAACATCTCTACAAAGGTTTTCACATCAACAAAAACCATCTAATCACCAATGATTTTTATCACTCCTCCACACCTGCAATTTTTGCCAACGCCTTCGCATACTCTTCCAACCCTCCTCGCAAAGCTTCCAACTCACTTCGCAACTTAGGTTCCTCCGACCATCCCTGCTCATGTTCTCTAGGACTTACCCCCACAGGTCGTCTAGCTTCCCACGCTTGCAACAACGGATGCCATTTAGCCAAAAACGGTCTTAAGCCATTATTCAACACTGCGATCGCAATTCCCCCCACTGAATCACGAGCAGCACCCACATCCGGCCCGGCTGCTTTGAGAACTTCGCGGGTTGTACCAAATAAACTATAAAGAGAGTTCATCGCTTCTCGTACCAAACCCTGGTCAACTTCTAATGGTTGCACAGCAATGCGCGTCACCAATTCCACATAAAGTGACCAAGCGGCTTTCTGTTGTGTGGTGTTAACTTTCCACGACATCGAACCAATGCCAAAAGGCAGACTTACAGATACAGTCTCTAAAGAAACGCGATCGCGCATATTCATAATAAGCAAATTTAACTAATTTATTTAGGTTTATTATAGTAAAATTGCTCATCATCGCTGCAAAATCAGCCTTCAATCATATTGTCGCAGCAACGGGCGCGATCGCATTCTGGATTGATCAATGATAACGCGATCGCACATTTGGGAAAATTTCAACATGGAAGTTCAACCAAAAGAAATCAGGAATTATTTAAGATTTGATGGTATAGATATTTTTTCTGAGTGGTTTGACTCTCTGCGGGATAGAAAAGCAAAGGCTAAAATCAGAGCAAGACTTGACCGAGTAGAGGAGGGTAATTTAGGTGATTGTAAATCAGTTGGTGATGGTGTTTTTGAACTGAGAATAGACTACGGTTCTGGCTACCGCATATACTTTGGGCAGGAAGGCTCAACAATTATTATTCTTTTGTGTGGTGGCGATAGAAGCACTCAAGATAAAGATATTGCTAAAGCCAAGGAATATTGGAAAGACTATAGGAGTAGAGATGATGCGTAGAAGTACAAGCTATCATGAAAAACTGATTCAAGACTTAAAAAATCCACTAGAAGCAGCAGCTTACATCGAAGTTGTTTTAGAAGAAAGCGATCCAAAAATGTTAAGTAAGGTGTTGAAAAATGTCATAGAAGCGCATGGTGGAGTTGATCAGTTTTCTGCACAAGTCAAGGAACTCTACAATAAACTTGACCAGATGCTATTAGAGAAAGGCAAAATTGAGTTTTACAGTCTAAATTCTTTGTTGGATGCTTTAGGGTTACACTTAGCAGTAACAGTAAAGCCGTAAGCTTAATGTTGTAACCTTAATCACCAAAGTTTGCTGGTGAGTCCAATCATCGCTACATAGTGTATATTGTTGGTTTACAGTGATTGCAGAGGATTAAAATGCGATCGCAATTCCCCCTACTGAATCACGAGCAGCACCCACATCTGGCCCTGCTGCTTTGAGAACTTCGCGGGTCGTACCAAATAAACTATAAAGAGAGTTCATCGCTTCTCGTACCAAACCCTGGTCAACTTCTAATGGTTGCACAGCAATGCGCGTCACCAATTCCACATAAAGTGACCAAGCGGCTTTCTGTTGTGTGGTGTTAACTTTCCACGACATCGAACCAATGCCAAAAGGCAGACTTACAGATACAGTCTCTAAAGAAACGCGATCGCGCATATATATTTATAGTAAGTTTAACTAATAATTATAATTATTAATGTTACTAGTCTAAAATTGTTCAGAATTAGTGACTATAATCTCAGTATTTAACCTAAACTTTTATAGTAACATCTAGAGATTTTTAGCTAATTCAGATAGAATGATAAATTTGTTCGTTGCATCACCTGACTTTGTATATGCCCAAAACTTACACCGTAGAAATTAATCACCAAGGCGAAATTCATACCTTGCAAGTTCCTGAAGATAAAACAATCTTATCAGTTGCCGATGCTGCTGGTTTGGAACTGCCAAGTTCTTGTAATGCAGGTGTTTGCACAACTTGCGCCGGTCAAATAAGTGAGGGAACTGTGGATCAAACGGATGGCATGGGCGTTAGTCCAGATTTACAAAAGCAAGGTTACGTATTGCTTTGTGTTGCCAAACCCCTTTCTGATTTGAAAGTTCAGACGGAAAAAGAAGAAATAGTTTATCAGTTGCAATTTGGTAAAGACTAATAATCAGTAAACAGTTATCAATATACTGATTGATTATTGATAACTGTTCGCTTGGATTACCAAAAATGATAAATAATATAAGTATTTACTAGCAACTAATATCAGCTATTCTAGAAATTACAAATCAACAGGATTTACCTAAATGACGACTCATTTTATTACCGCAGAAATTGATTTACAAGAAACTCCCGCAGAATTACTAAAAGCAATTGAAACAGAGTTGAACAAACAAGGGGAACCTCTTCGTTGGGCAATTACCGCTGTGGACGTTAACCAACAAAAAGCTACAGTTGAAGCTGTAGTGACTACACCTAAGAGTTAGAAGGCAAGAGGCAGGAGACAGGAGAGAGAAGATAAAACTCCTAATTTTTAACTTATAACTCTTCGCTCACCACTGGCTCAACCTTAGCTATCTGCTAACAGCACTCGATATGAATCGTCCCTACACAGCTATCTTAATTGTACCAACTGGTGTTGGGGCTACCATTGGGGGTTATGCAGGAGATGCTTTGCCTGTTGCCAAAGTTATAGCACAGGTTTGCGATCGCCTAATTACTCACCCCAATGTCTTGAATGGCGCAAGTTTGTACTGGAATCTCCCTAACGCTTTCTATGTTGAAGGTTACGGGCTTGACAAATTCACCTCTGGATGCTGGGGTTTGCGTCCAGTCCGCACCAACAAAGTAGGTTTGCTTTTAGACCAAGCCATTGAGCCAGAGTTACGGCTACGACATATACAAGCAGGAGATGCAGTCAGAGCAACTTTGGGGTTGACCTTAACAGATTATGTAATTACTGATGCACCATTAAATGTAGAATTACGGACTACAGCATCGGGAGCTAGTTGGGGGACAATTGGCAACCCGGATAGCTTATTACGGGCAGCGGAGATATTAATTAAAAAAGCGGGGGCAGAAGCGATCGCAGTTGTTGCCCGTTTCCCCGATAATATAGATGAGAAAGCAGTACAAAAATACCGCCACGGTGAAGGCGTAGATCCTTTAGCAGGTGCAGAAGCCGTAATTAGCCATTTGCTAGTGCGAACCTTTCAAATTCCTTGCGCCCATTCTCCCGCCCTTTTGAGCGAACCTCCACAACCTGATTTATCTCCCCGTTCCGCCGCCGAAGAATTGGGCTATACCTTTTTGCCGTGCGTCCTTGTCGGATTAAGTCGTGCCCCACAATTTATAATAGAGAGAGGAGCGATCGGATCACAGCAAAAAGATATTTGGGTAGATGAAGTAGATGCTGCGATCGTACCTGCAAATGCTTGTGGTAGCAGTGCCTTATTGAGTTTAAGCCAAAAACGATGCCAAATAATTACAGTAGAAGAGAATAAAACTCTGATAAAAGTTCCTCCCGTACCCTTGGGAATCAAATCTATACAGGTAAACTCATATTTAGAAGCAGTGGGTGTATTGGTAGCACACAAAGCAGGCATCAATCCCTGCGCTCTCCGTCCCAAATTATCACCTTTGCAGTCATTAGTCATAGGGCATGGGGCATAGGGCATGGAGAAGAGACAAAGGAGACAAGTCAGAGAAAGAAGACAAGGAGAGAAGTCTGAGCGTCGGCTTCCGGCGTTGGCGCAGCCCGCTGTAAGCATCAGAACTTCTTCAGAGAGATTTATTCAATAATTCCACCTTGTCCCCCTTGTCTCCCCTGCTCCCCTACTCCCCTCCCCCCCCTGCTCCCCTACTCCCCTGCCCCACTCCCTTTAAAAACCCGTGATTGAACAACAAAAGCAAGAGCCAGAAATTCCATACCTAACACGCATCCAAGTACTTGGGGCAATGGGAGCGACTGCAATCATTTTGCTGATAGTCGCCAAACTTTCATTATACTTCGGCAAATTTTCGCTATTTTCTTGGGACTTTAACCAAAGAGAGTTGCTGCTAGGTGTAGGGTTGGGGTTCGTTATCACTACGTTAAGTGGCTTAACTTATCGCCTGTGGACTGCTTATCGTAAAAGTGCAAATTATTACCTAGAAGTGGTACTGAAGCCTTTAGCTTTACCAGATTTAATTTGGCTGGGATTGCTACCAGGGTTGAGTGAAGAATTATTATTTAGGGGTGTGATGCTGCCAGCTTTAGGCTCCGATATTACAGCGGTAATTGTATCCAGTCTTTGCTTTGGCATTTTGCATTTTAGCGGTTCCCAACAATGGCCTTATGTAATTTGGGCGACGATTGTCGGGATGATATTGGCATATAGCGCTCTGCTCACGGGCAACTTGCTAGTGCCAATTGTCGCTCATATTATTACCAATTGGATTTCTAGCTATTTCTGGAAAATGGGGCAACTGGCGGCAATTAAAAAATAAACCTTGAGCTTGCTCTTTCTTAGGGAACATTGCTCATGAGTGTTAATTTTAGGTGAAAGCCAGTCTATAAGCAGCTTTTAGAGATTGTCTCGTTCCCAGTCTCTGACTGGAAATACCTATGGGGGCTTAGATGTTAGGGACTTCCAAATAAAAAAATAATCAATCGTTTTGGTAAGCAGGGGAGGCAGGGGAGGCAGGGGAAGAAATTGGATAGTGGCGTTGGATGGAGGAATTAAGTAATTTAATTCTTGGATGTCCCTTAGTAAAAATACTTTTCAAACATCCTGTTAACAGGATGTTAAACCTTGTACCAGAATTTGCTTCATAAGCAAGCTGTTAGAGAAGCTTAGTTTTTGAGCATTGGTTACATTGGATAACATCAGGAGTTGACAACTGGTCTAATTTATTGTTGTAGCTGGGCAAAAGTTCAACTTTTTTTACTTTCTAGTTAGCCAACTGTGCGTTGCAATGCTTTGATACGCCCATGAGGGCGCTGTGCTGCACCGGACTATTTACCAGGAGACTACAACAATGATGAAAGCTGAAGATATCATGACCAAAGACGTAGTTACCATTCGCGGTTCAGCAACTGTTGCTGAAGCGGTGGGGCTGATGAAGGATAAAGGATTGCGAGCGCTGGTTGTGGATCGTCGCTATGATAATGATGCTTATGGCATTGTCACAGAAACGGATATTGTTTATAAGATAACAGCCTACGGGAAAGATCCAAAGCAAGTGCGGGTTTATGAAATTATGAGCAAGCCCTGCATTGTAGTTAATCCTGATTTGGGTGTGGAATATGTAGCGCGGTTATTTGCTAATACTGGTATTCATCGCGCACCTGTAATTCAAGGTAAGCTGTTGGGCATCATCTCGATTACCGACATTTTGACTAAAAGCGACTTTGTGGAAGCGCCAAAAGCGCTACTGCTGGAGGAGAGAATTCAAAAAGCAATTGAGCAAGCTCGTGCTATTTGCACTGAACAAGGTGCTTATTCTAAACCCTGTGCAGCTGCCTGGGATGAGGTAGAAGAACTTCAGGCAGAAGCAGCTCATCAGAAAGCTGAGGGTATGATATCAGCTAAAGTTTCTTTTGAAGAATACTGCAAGGAAAACCCCGATGCACCACAATGTCGAAATTATCATCCGTAATTGAAGTGGGGAGATGAGCGACAATACGCTTGGGTTAAGCATCTTCTTTTCACGCTTGAGACTTGAGGGACAAAGAGGACAAGGAGGACAAGGAGGACAAGGAGGACAAGGGGACGAGGGGACAAGGATAAGAAGGACAAGAAGAAATTTCTCCCTTGTCTCCCAAGTCTCTCCCACCAAGCCCTGTCTCCCTTAACCCAAGCGTATTGGGATCAGCACGAGATGGGAGAGCAAGCGAACAGTTATTCTTCCTCATCTCGCTTAATTTACCGTTTGGCAACTCGCATCAATAAGAATAAACCTATTCCCAAAAAAAGAAAGTTGGGCAACCAAGCCCCCATAAAGGGAGAGAGGACACCTGCTTGTGCGATCGCCCCACTAATAAAGAAAATTAAGTAGTACGAAAATATAACTAGGACACTAATCCCAAAGCTTGTACCTCTCCCCGTTCGCTGGGGGATGCTTCCCATCGCTGCGCCTACCAAGCCAAAAACCACGCATACAAAAGGTAAAGAGATTTTTTGTTGAATTCGCACTTCAAGTTTACGAATTTTTTGGCGGTCGCCACCAAGATTTTCTACTTCTAGTTGATTTAGTGCTTCAGAAATATTCATCTCACCATAATCCCGGCTTTTTTCTGCCAGACTTAATGGCGTGCGCGGTAGTTGCAGTTGTTGATGTTCAAATTTGACGATATTGCGATAAGAGCGATCGGCAGCAACAAAATAGATCGTACCGTTGTAAAAATCCCAGACATTTTGAGAAGGATTCCACTTAGCAGATTCTGATACCACAATTTGATTCAGATTTTTTGTTGAGCGATCTATAATTGTCAACCCTGTCATCCGCTTACCATCAAATTGGTCGGCGTAAAACAAGCGTGTCAATATCCGATTTGTAGAGCCATCCGGCTGGGCAACATCCTGGTATTCAGGATAGAAAATATTTTGCTGTTTATAAATTGGCTTGTCTGATTTGAGCGCTTTATCCAAAGTCATCGCCGCTTGATAATTTGCTGCTGGTGCAATTTCTTCGTTAAACACAAATGTCATTACTGTGACTACAAGACTTAACATCACAGCAGTTAGCACCATACGATAGACACTAACGCCACAACCACGCAGGGCAATTAGTTCGCTCTCGCTAGAAAGACGACTGTAGGTCATCAAAGTAGCCAGCAGCGTAGACATGGGGAAAGCTAAAACAATAAAGTTGGGAAATTTTAATAAAAAAACTTGAATAGCAATGTCTATAGGTAGCCCAGATTCGACAATTTTTCTGACGAGATCGAATACAGCATCAATGGTGACGCCAATTGATGAAAAAGCTCCGACACCAAAGAAAAACGGTGCTAACAATTCGCTGGCAAGGTAGCGATCCATGAGCGTAAAAGGCAGCAGCGAATAGAGACTGTTGAAAGACGTAAGCTTCTTTGATATCATAAGCAATTTTAAAAGTTAAAAATTGGCAACCCTGAGAAAGGAAAGCATCTCTACTGTATTTAGTATCAAAATTAAATACTTTAAATTCATGCTGAAGAATTAAAAATCAAAATATCTTTTGAAATTATTAACTAAATAATTATTAATTTAGACTTGAAAATTATCCCCCAAATAATATTGCCGCACGAGGGGATTGCCGTAGAGTTCGTCAGCAGCGCCAAAAGCGAGAATCTGTCCCTCACGCATGATGTAGGCGCGATCGGTGATCGCTAGGGTTTCACGGACATTATGATCCGTAATTAAGATTCCCATACCGCGATCGCGCAGTCGTGCTACGATTTGCTGAATTTCTGAGACTGCGATCGGATCAACTCCCGCAAATGGTTCATCCAAAAGTAAAAATTTTGGCCCTTCTCGTCCAGCAGCTAAAGACCTTGCTAATTCCGTCCGCCGTCGCTCACCACCAGAAAGTTGAATTCCTTTACTCCTAGCTAATTTTTCCAACCGAAACTCCCGCAGTAAAGTTCTGAGTCGCCTTGCCCATTCCCATCGTGGCACATTAGTTTGTTCTAGCACTAATAGAATATTATCCTCTACCGAGAGTTGGCGAAAAACACTTGCTTCTTGTGCTAAATAGCCAATACCCAATCGTGCCCTTTCATGCATTGCCATTCCCGTTATCTCTACATTACCCAGCCAGACTTTTCCGAGATTGGGTTTTTCTAAACCTGTGGCAATATAAAAGGTTGTGGTTTTACCAGCCCCATTGGGGCCTAGTAAACCAACAACTTCACCTTGAGCAACAGAAAGGTTGACACGATTGACAATTACTCGCTTACCGTAAGATTTATGAATATTCTCTAAAACAATTTTCACTCTGGAAGCTACCCTTTATTAGTGGTGAATGCTAATTAGAACGCTTCAAAGGTGGTGTCTTTGGGGCAGGTGTCGCAGTTTGTCCATTATCATCTGATTCCTGCACCATGTAGATGGACTCTACCTGACGGTTAGATTGGGGTAAAGCAACAAATCGCCCTTCATCAATTAAATAGGTTACTTTCTCCGCCCGAATACTGTTACCGCCCTTTTGTAAAATATAGACGTTGCCACTGAAATCAATTCGGCGTTCTTTACTAAAATACTGTGCTTGGGCAGCTGTTGCCTGAAGTTGGCGAGCCGGATACAACATTTGCACATTACCGCGAGCGGTGATTACTTGATTTTTCGCGTCATATTCTTGCACATCAGCGCGGATAGTGAGGGGGCGATTTGCCTGAGATATTTGTGCAGTAGCGGTTTGCACTTGGGTAGGGAAGGCAAAAGTGCCCAAAAGTGCGACTGGCAGCATTAAAGCTAATCCAAAGGGACGTATCTGGGATAAAGGCAATTGATAGCAGGGCATCATAGCAATTGGGGATTTAGGATTTCAGCTTGCATTCTAATTATCTCAAGTACTTTATCCAGATATTAAATATACAATCTGGAATGATTTCCGATAACTACTGGCTGAAATAGTGACGCTACCCCCAACCTTAAGGTTTCAGGTAATTGACATCTGAGTGAAAATGACGTACGCACAATACCCTGCCTTAAGCCGCTTTACATCTAAGTAGGTGGGCGTAAATATTTGTCGTTGGGATAAGACAGGAGGCAGAAGGGAAGAGGGTTTTAGCCTCGTTCATTTTTGTTAACATAGTTTGATTTTATTTTGCCGACCTACTTACATGAATTGTGCCTATCAGGGATTTTGGGTAACGCATAATTTCACCAGATGTCTAATCAGTAGTCAGCACAATTCTAGGCAAAGATAAGACTTGATTTTCACCCAACTCACCAGATGTAATTTTGTCTGGCCCTATTTGTTGTAAAGTCGTCAACAAAACTGCGCTCTGACTCAATAGCTCATCTACGTCAATGCCACCGTAACTAGATGGGTAACGGCGTAGGCGATTGCTGCCTTCTCCCAATAGAATTACAGCACCTCGCCAGTTCCGATTTTCTAAATGATACAGTGCCACAGCAATTTGGAGAATTCCTTGATAAAAGGTTTTTTCCGGTTCGCCAGCTTCAATCCACAAAGCCTCTAAAGTGTCATGACAAGCGTAGAACTGTCCAGAATTGAACAGTTCTACACCTTGCCAAAACTCTTGGGGGATGATTTCGCTCATCCCATGCTGTCTCGTACTTCTTTGATTGTTTCCAGAGAGATTTCTTGTTTGTCTCCAGCAAACTCGTTGTCAGGGGTGAGGAATAACATGCAATGGCACTCTTTGCGTTCTCTCATTGGTACACAAGGACAGTTCCAATATGTGGCGTGAATCTCAGCTTCTTTATCTTCGTAATGGCGACAAGGACATAAAGGCGCACCCAGTTCGTCTTTATGTTTGGCTAGTCCTTCAATCACAACTGCGGTGACAGAAGGTTCAGAACAGAAGTATGTTCCAGTACGCTTGGCGTATTGTTCGGAAAAATGCCGCATTGCCTCTAGGCTTTTATCGCTGGATTTTGTGTTATGTTCTGATGTAATCATGTCGCTCATAATTTAAATATTTCTTTGCATTGTACCTCAGCCTCATTAAGGGATTACTGGGTGTATTTCCCCAACCTTTTCCCCTCAAATTGTTTTACATTTGCTCAAAGGCTGATATATCAACTGTACTGGGATCAGAGAAAATTCCAGAAATCGCAAAGGCTTAACTTATTAGCAGCCTTTGAAATTATAAAATTTGAATTGATTTATAAATGTAATGTTTTTTGTAGTTGGAGTTGCAGTGGGCGTAGGCGTAGCCCGTCGGAGACATCGCTTTGCAAAACTATACCAGGGTGTTCCCAATTAATTACCTCTGGTTCTGCTGGTGAGGAAATATTTGGCCACAAAACCCAGCGGCTGCCTTGAGGAAGAGTAGCAAGGCTCAAGGGGTTTTGAGTCAGCCAAATCAAAGGATAACTTTTAGGAACTACCGAACTGGCATCTTCTAAGGCTGTGGTTGCTGCTAAGGTTTCTAGAACAAAGCGATCGCCTTTGATTAAATTTGTTGATGCTGTCCACAATTGCACCTGTAATTGTTGTTGCTGTGCATAAAAATACAGTGATGCTGCGGCAATTACTGCTTGTTCAAAGTTTTCTTCTTCCCAATTGCTAGCACTGTCTAGGGCAATAACTATTTCTTGTCCACCTATTACCATTTCCAACTCTCGCACCCTTAATTCGCCATAACGGGCGCTAGTCCGCCAGTGAATCAGACGGGTGGGATCTCCTAGACGGTAAGGACGGAGCGATCGCACTAGCCCCGTTGTTGCTGTCTGCAAAGGTCTACCACGAGGATCGCCCCTTTTGCTTTCTTCTTGTCCCATTTCGTCTATTAGGGGGCAGGTAGCCAAGGGCAACACTGTAGGATAGACGATTGCTGTAGCAGCACAATCACGCTGACGGCGACACCAGAACAATCCCAAAGGCGCACCAGAACCCAGTTCGACTGTGTGCCAGCGATAAACACCCCGACGCTGAGTCGGCTGGTAATATACCCAACGGTAACTACCTCGGCTAGGAATTGTTTCGATTGCCTTTTGTACTGGTTTCCCTAAGACGAAGGGCAGTATATCTTCAACTTGCAATAAGCTTACAGGCTGCTGTGTCTGATTGCAGATTTCTAATTCCACCGTTAGATCGTCGCCTGCTGACACAGGCTGAATGGGACGGCGGGTGATAGATAGATTTGTGAGTGATCGCGGTGGTAAGATGGCTGCTACACCCAAAAGGGCAAAACTGATGCCGCTAATGGCGTAAAGCCAGCCAGCCATGGTATTGATACCTGCGCCAAAAAAACAAATAGCCGTTGCTGCTAGTACCCAACCGCCATAAGCAGGGGCACTGGCGCGGGTTTCTAACCAATTAGTGATGGGTTTGATAATTTTCATGTTTCTTTTTTAACCCAACACTACCAAAAATTCACAGTGTCTCAGGAGTTTGCCAAAAAAGCTTTTAGTTGGATTGCTCAAAAAGAGATGGAAAGTTAAGACGACCACTTACAACCCATAGAATTTCGATACCATTATCTAATAATCTGTAGAAAAAAATATAGTCTTGCAAGCATATACCTCGAAGGTGTGGACGAATTTTGGCGTCACTTTTACCACTGTTTGGAAAGGCAACAAGTTGTTGACAGTTGCGGTTGAATTTACTTAAAAATTGTTCTCCTGCTTCAATGTTAGTTTCAGCTATGATTAAATTATGGAATGTATGTATAAGGTAAAATATGACAACTACTACTGACTTAAAACAACTCTATGAAACTGATGAAAATTTATGGTTGTACCAACTGTTAAATTATTAAAACGAAAACAGTTTAACAAACTTGATTTATAAAACTTGATTGAAGAATTAATCAATTTGGATAAAAGATATTTAGCTAAATACAAAGGTCTTTTAAGGCAAATTATTATTTATATATTATTACTTCAATTATTGGCAGATATAATATAAAAGAGATGATCATCATTGGATTGGAGAAATTAAAATCTTTAGATATGAATTAAATAATCATTTAACGACAAATTTAACAAACAAGTTCCAGGATGATTTAGAGAATATTTATCAAAGTGCAGTTGATTTTGTAAAAATTAAAACCGATTTAACTATTTTTCCAGAAAAGTGTCCTTACACTACACTTTTGTACAATTATTAGATGAAAATTATTTACCTTAAATACATCAGTCTTATATAATTTTTATGGAATTAAAGCAGCACCGAGAGGCAATGTCTACGAAAAGCTCGCCTACCCACTGTAAATTTATGCTGCTAATTGGCGATCGCTCTGTGTAGAATTTTTGCTGGCTAGCGATGTCTACGACGGGCTATTCGGTGTCGCACAGGTTGCTCAAATGGGCATTTTGATCTGGTTCCATCTTTAACTCTGTAAGAGCCAGGACTGCTATGTATTATTAAGATATGGAATGGAGGTGGAAGATTCATTAATGCAGTTAGTCAGTCGGGAGCATATTGAAATCTCTTCTGATATGCGGAGTGGGAAGCCCCGGATTGCTGATACCCGCATTGCTGTAGAAGATGTGGCGATGATGCATTTAAAGCTAGGATATTCCTTGGTAGAGATTGCTGGTAAGTATGACCTTTCACTAGCATCTGTTTATGCAGCAATGGCTTATTATTTTGATCACCGAGACGAGATTGATCGCCGCACAGCAAAAGATGATCAGTTAGTTGAGGTACTGAAGCAAAATCATTCCTCGCGTCTGCAAGAGAAACTCAGACAGTTGAGGAATGAGTGAACGAATTAGCTTTCATCTGGATGAAAATGTCGATCCTGTAATCGCTCTTGGCTTGCGCCGTTATGGAATTGATGTCACAACAACCAATGATGTGGAATTACGTACTCAAAGCGATGAAATCCAGTTAGAGTTTATTCAGGAAATACAGCGAGTACTATTCACTCAAGATGCAGATTTTTTGATTATTGCAAGTTTTAGGCTTGATCATCCTGGTATTACTTACTGCAAGAAAGGAACTCGTTCAATTGGTGAAATCATTCAAACCTTAGTTTTGATTTATGAGGTGATGACACCTGAAGAGATGGTGGGACATGTCGAGTTTGTGTGAAATGAAAGCAGCACCGAGAGGCAATGTTTACGACGGGCTACGCATACGCGCAGGTCGCTTAAGCAGGTTGGTCTGATTGTATCTGTAATTTGATTAGAGCCAGAACTGCTATGTATTATTAAACTATGGAATAGACGTGGAAGATTCATTGATTCAGTTAGAGTGGGAAAAACATGGTGGCAATAGTTGATATTGGAACCCTAATTGTAAGGACACCTCAAATTATTGGAGGTCGCCCTTGCATTGCTGGTACGCGCATGACGGTTCAAAATATTGTAATGGATTCTCAAGCAGGCTTATCTCCTCAAGATATTGTGACAGAATATCCACACTTATCTCTAGCACAAGTTTATGCAGCGCTTGCCTATTACTATGCTAATCAGGAGGCAATGGATAGAGAAATTGCTTTATATCAAGCAGAATGTAACGCTCTGGAAACGAAGTGGATGTCAGGTAATTGTGCGTGAGTCAAATTTGCTTCTATTTAGATGAAGATGCTGGCAAGAAATCTCTAGCTAATGGCTTACGCAATGCCGGGATTGATGTAATGACAACGGCTGAGGCAGATAGATTAGCATCATCTGATGATAGCCAATTAATCTGGGCAACGGAACAGAGGCGCGTTATTTATAGTTTCAATGTTGGTGATTTTTGTCGATTGCATAAAGCTTATCTCGAACAGCAACAAAAGCATTCAGGTATTGTACTTGCTGCCAAGCAGAGCTATTCAATTGGAGAACAGTTGCGAGGATTGTTGAAGTTGGTAGAAAGTATGGAAGCCGAGGATATGGCAAATCAATTAGTGTTTCTAAGAAAATATATTGAAAATTTTTAACCTGCTAACTTTTAATTGCATCGCACAGGATCATAGCTCTAGCCCTTGTTGCCGATACTTGTTGAGTAGGAGTTGCTAACTGATTCAGGTGGAGATACCTCTAGGCTATCCACAGCCTCAAACCATTGTGACCATTTTCCCACAAGCGTTTCATCAGGCTGACTCTCAGCAATTTTAACTTGATGTTTGTGGATAACAAAATCAATGAAATCGGTCACTTCTTGCAGAAGTGGTTCCGAAAGTTGCTGCAATTTTGCGTTAGCGAAGCTCGCCGAAGGCATCGCAGTTTCACGAATAGTCATGGGAATAATCCTTTTTCAGTTCTCTTCATTTTCACTCAAGGATTTAACTAAATGCACGGCAATAGCGATCGCTTTCTGTAAGAATGCCTGCTGGCTAGCGATCTGTCTTTACCAACAACTTGAAAAATTAACGTTATCCCTCTTTCAAGAAACCAGATTAGCTGAAGGTTGAGGAATAAGCTCAAAACCAAAAGCAATCGCTTTTTTGTGGAGGTTGCTGACCATTCGCTCTCGGTAACGCTGCTCATAATAGTCCATGCCAGGATCGGTATAATCTTCACCTGTTGTCCAAAGTTTGTAAAAAAGCCGCGCAATCTTCTGAGCCACAGCTTCGGTCTAAAAATTAGAGTTTGTGCCATAAAGTCTTTATAAAACCAGCCTAATCCTTCCAATTTTAGCTTTTGATTTAGCTCACAAGCTTTGCTTGCTGTTATTGGAAAAATAAGGTTATCAATTGCTTTTTTTTGGTGACTTCTTAGCTGAAGATGATAGTTATGGTTTGATTACTTTTACTCTACCTACCAAAGAATTACCTTTAATTTTACCATTAGAATTTCCAACCCTAAACGTATTCAGAGGGCGGCCTAGAGACTTGAGATAAGGTTCATTTTCTTCACCTGCTATAGCTAAAGAATATATTTGGTCATAATGATATGATAAATTGTGGTCAGAATGATATTGACGACCATTGTGCATTTTGGGATATAGATAAGTACAAATTTTTATACAAGCGAAAGCCATTCTATATTCCCGGAATAAACATAACAGCTTTGCCAGACCGTACCAAAGCATAAACCATGTCTGATTCTGATTAAATACTTGATCGTAATATTTGAAAGCTTGATTAAGATTTCTTGCTCTTTTTGATATAAGAGACTGATCAATCAAATTTAATAATTCTGGTTGAATTTCAGTAAGATCAGATGATTTTTTGATTTGGCTTAAAATATAATTAGCAGCTTGTTCTTCGTTGTCAACTGCATTTTGAATAAATTCAAAAAGTTTACTCTCTCTAACTGATCTATATTTATGGCTTTTAGGAAGACCTTCTTCAAAAGCTCCACCTTTACTCAAATAAAAATCGAAGTTTTTAAAATATTCTGCTCGTTCTCCATAGCACTCATAATCATCTTCTACATTTACAAACTCATTTTCTTCACTATCGGATGTTGTTTCACATAAATCTGCTGAGTTATCCTCAAATTCATTCCAATCAATTTCATTAATACAAGGATCGTTTCGAGCCATCCGAATCAAGTTTAAATTTGTTTCACCTTCATCTGTGATTTCTAGGCAGGTTTGATAACCTTCAATATTGTTGTCATTTTGATAAAGTTGTAAAGCTTTTTTTAAAAGCTCTATAGACCTTGTAAGTTTTCCTTGTTCCCATAATAAAGTTCCAAGACTTTGATATGGGTAAGGTCTGGTAGAATCAAGTCTAATTGCTTGCTCAAAATCAGAAATTGCATTTTCATTCTGTTCAAGCTGCATATATACTAATGCTCGATTATTAAAGCCTTGAAAAGTACCTCCAGATATTTTTATATGCTCACTGTAGTCATAGATAGCATTAATGTAATTTTCTAACTCATCATAAACATTTGCCCGACCAAAATATGCTTCACTATTACTAGGATTGTATTCAATCGCTTTAGTATAAAAATCTATAGCCTTTTCATAATTATTTTGTTTTTCAAACGTTACTCCATCATTAAAATATTTTTCAGATTTACGTTTAGAGAATTTACCATAATTTGGATCTGATTTTTTTCTACGTTTTGCTTCTCCCATTTTGCTAACTCATAGATACATAAATGTTGTAATATATGAAATTATAATGTGGCGCAACTAAGTTATAAATAGAGAATATACTGTACTTTTAAAGTTTTAGAGATCAACTCATAAGTATAGCAACGGACAGGGAGCTTAGGACAGCAATAAAATCACATAGTACCCTGTTGAAGGCGCGTTTCCCACGAACTGTCCTAACGGCTTTGGCGACTGCTATAAATAAAAACAAAAAGCCCGCTCATGCGGGCTTTTTAAATCAATTAAGTTATGGCTTTACTTAGCGTTTCGCCAACTTCTTCGACATTTTCCGCAGACGAATTGATTGGGGTGTAACTTCCACCAATTCATCGGGGCCAATGTATTCCAAAGCACGCTCTAGGCTCATGTCTATCGGTGCTTGCAGTTGCACTAATTCATCGCCACCAGCAGCGCGGTGGTTTGTCAACTGCTTGGTTTTACAGATATTCAGTTCCAAATCTTGCGGACGATTGTGTTCGCCGACAATCATGCCTCTGTAAACCTTTGTACCGGGAACAATAAAAAATGCTCCTCTATCTTCGGCGTTCCTCATGGCGTAGAAGGTAGAAACACCTTCTTCAAAGGAGATTAAAACACCTTTGTTACGGGCTTCAATGTCACCACTGAGTTGACGGTAATCTAAGAAGCTATGGTTCATGATGCCTTCACCACGAGTCATCCGCATGAATTCACCCCGGAAACCAATCAAACCACGGGCGGGAATGACAAACTCTAGTTGGGTGCGATCGCCACTACTTGGTTGCATATCTTGCATTTCGCCTTTGCGTTGTCCCAGACGCTCAATACAGCTACCCACAGCATCAATAGGAATGTCTAACACCAAGAGTTCGTAAGGTTCGCAAGGTTGACCGTTGACTTCGCGGTAAATTACCTGTGGCTGAGATACCTGAAACTCGAAGCCTTCCCGGCGCATGGTTTCAATTAAGATACCCAGGTGGAGTTCTCCACGACCGGAAACGAGGAATTTATCGGGAGAATCGGTTTCTTCGACGCGCAAAGCCACGTTGGTTTCAAGTTCGCGGAATAGGCGATCACGCACTTGTCTTGATGTCACCAACTTACCTTCTTGACCAGCAAAGGGTGAATCATTCACCCAGAAGGTCATTTGCAAAGTTGGTTCATCGACTTTAATTAGTGGTAAAGCTTGGGGTTCGTTAGGATCAGTAATCGTTTCCCCAATATAAGCATCAGCAAAACCAGCCACCGCCACAATATAACCTGCGGTTGCTTCTTCCAGGTCTACACGCTTGAGTCCTTCAAAGCCCATCAACTTGGTAATTTTACCCTTGACGATGCTGCCATTTTCTGTAACTAAAGCGGCTTGTTGTCCTGAGCGGATAGTACCATTGTGAATTCTGCCAATGATAATCCGTCCCAGATATTCAGAATAATCTAGGGTTGTGACTTGTAATTGTAGAGGTTTATTGCGATCGCCCACTGGTGATGGAACGTGTTTCAGAATCGCGTTAAACAAAGGTTGCATGTCTACCGATTCTGCTTCCAAGGTTTCCTTGGCAAAACCTCCCATCCCGGAAGCAAACAGATAAGGAAAATCACACTGGTCTTCATCTGCCCCTAATTCCAAGAACAGATCCAAGACTTTATCAACTGCAACGTGAGGATCAGCCTGACCACGATCGATTTTATTGATCACAACGATGGGGCGCAACCCTTTTTCTAAAGCTTTTTTTAGAACAAAGCGTGTTTGGGGCATGGGGCCTTCATTGGCATCGACAATCAGCAGACATCCGTCAACCATGCCGAGTACCCGTTCAACTTCGCCACCAAAGTCAGCATGCCCAGGAGTATCAACAATATTAATTAGTGTTTCTTTGTAGCGAACCGCCGTATTTTTGGACAGAATAGTGATACCCCGTTCCCGTTCTAGGGCGTTGGAGTCCATAACGCAATCCGGAACGTCTTCGCCTTCGCGGAAAATGCCGGATTGTTTGAGGAGTGCGTCAACCAGCGTGGTTTTGCCGTGGTCAACGTGGGCGATAATGGCGACGTTGCGAATTGGGAGCGTCATAGAAGCTTTTGGTGAACTCTAGAAGGTGTTTATAAGATTTACATTTGAATGCTAGGCTGTTTTAACAGAATTGAGAACGATCAGCAAATTCTGTAAAGAACCTTTAATAATTTTAGCGTAATCGTCACAATAGCGGGGAATTTTGTAAACCCCACAATGGAGATGTGTGGTAGTTACCGCATTAGTAGGGTAGAAAAAGCTTCTGTGGCAAACAGGTGTTACCTGAAAGGCTGTATTGCTTTTGAGAATTGCGGTTGATTAGCATAGAGGAATTTGTAATTAGAAATGCTTTAGTGAAAAGTAGAATCTTTGACCAATAAAGATGAAGTTACTGGCTACTAAAAGTCAAGTTATTTCGTGTTTGGGATCAAAGGGTAGCGATCGCCAAGCTTTGTTTTTATTGACTAGAATAAGGTAGGTATCTCTACAAAAATATTTAAATTACACGGAATTATCACAATGTAGAGTTAGGTCAATTGTTTAAAAGAACAAGAAGAGATCATCATTATTTATGTAAAGACTTTACAATGTAACGCCTTTAGTGAATTTAAGGTATATTCTAAAAACTAATAAAATGACAGCGATAATTATATGGTCTGCTGCCTAAATCCTAATTGCGAGAATCCCAAAAATCCTGACGGGGCAAATTTCTGCCTCAGTTGCGGCACACAGTTGGTATCGCTATTGAGAAATCGTTACCGAATCATCACACCATTAGGGAAAGGAGGTTTTTCACGCACATATATTGCAGAAGATATAGACAAGCTCAATGAACGATGTGTTGTTAAGCAGCTGGTTCTAAATCAATTTTATGCCAGTCAGGGTAGTCAGGCACATAAAAAAGCGACTGAGTTGTTTGAACGAGAAGCCAAACGTCTCAAAGAACTAGGAGAACATGTCCAAATTCCTAATTTGTATGCATATTTTAAGGAAGCTGAATATCTGTATTTAGTGCAGCAGTTTATCGAAGGGCAAAATCTGTTGCAAGAATTAAAACAACAGGGAATTTTTAATGAAGCTAAGATTCGAGATTTTTTAAATGATTTATTATCCCTACTAGTAGACATACATCAACAACAAGTAATTCACCGAGATATTAAACCAGAAAATATTATTCGCCGTCAAAATGATGGGAAATTAGTACTAATTGATTTTGGGGTGGCAAAGCAAAAGACAGAACCTACAAACACTACGATAGGCACAATTATTGGTTCATTAGGTTATGCACCAATTGAGCAAATGCAAACGGGTAAAGTTTTTCTGTCTAGTGATATTTATAGTTTAGGAATAACTTGCTTTCAACTGCTGACCAATATTTCTCCTTCGAGTTTGTGGATGAAACAAGGCTATGGTTGGACTTCTAATTGGTGGCAATATTTAGCGCAACCTATAAGTCAAGAATTAGAAATGATTCTTAATAAGTCACTACAAGAAAATCACGAACAGCGTTATCAATCTGCACAGGCTGTCTTACAAGATCTGAATAAGTTGCCACCGCTAAGGTATACATTAGCCTCTACAGTTATTTCACCGACTCTGCCATCAAGACCACAACTACAAAATCAACATAAATCAATTCGATATCTACCACAATTCTCTAACAGTAGATTATTGTCTGGAGCAATAATAGCTGGATCGGGTAGTTCATTTTTAGCGATCGCACTTATAAGTTTCCTCGGAACTACTTGGATTAGCTCTGGATTGTGGTTGCTAATTTTAGGAGGATTAGTCTTTATTCAATCTCGCCCAATTTTAGAAAAAGCTTATTTAACTGTTGTTGCTATAATCGCAAATTTACTTGTTGTCTTTATTTTCAGAAATCTCCTAACTAATAATCTTTTCAAAGCTGGTTTCAATGGACTGATACTTGTAGGACTACTAGTTATTTTAACAGGTTTATTGATAGTTATTATTGTCGGTATGTCTGAGATAATTAATAAAATAATTTCTAAATATTTTTAAGTTTTTAGTTTTGCTCAATTCTCAAAAGTTTCTTTAAAAAACATTGCAAAATTTTGGTAATTATTTATGATAAATAAAAAAGAAAACTTGAGACTGCTTATTTCTCTTGGTCTAGCTGGGGTAATGGTAGCAGCAATTTTATGGTTAATTAACAAAGTTTCTTCTACTATCATAACAACATCATCAAACCCAACACAAACTTCATCTTCATTTCCAAATAAGCCTTCACTAATGAATTTGGGTACAAGGATTTTGGTGAAAGTGCAAACATCGCCGGAAAAAACAGATGGAGTTAAAGCTTTTGCTGAGAAAGATTTCAGTACTGCCGTTAAAAAATTTACTGATTCTCTGAAAAATAATCGCAATGACCCAGAAACTTTAATTTATTTAAACAATGCCAAAATAGCACGAGATAATTCAAAAGCTATAAAAGTTGCGATCGTCGCACCAATTAACTTCGATCCGAGTTTAGCAGAAGAAATTTTACGTGGTGTAGCTCAAGCTCAAAATGAAGTTAATAACCAAGGAGGAATTAATGGTAAAAAATTGCAAATTGTAATTGCAAGTGCTGATAATAAAGAAGATTCTGAACGCCTAGATAATGAATTAGTTGAAGATAAAAGCCTTGTAGCTGTTGTGGGTGTTAGACGTAAAGCAGAAATATATAAAGACAAAGGTTTGGTTTTAGTCTTGCCAGTCGAGCTACCAAATCAAGCAGAAAATCCAGAAAAATTAAAGACTAATACAGTAAATAGTCAGCTAAATTATTCTAACACTAACTACTTGTTTCATGTAAATCCGCTATATGATAATTTAATAGATACTCATTCTCGCTACATTGCTCGACAAGCAAGAAATGTTGCTATTTGTGGCGATGTTCGTAGTTCAAGAGATAATTCAACCTCTTCATCAAATCAGATACTTGTAGAACAGTACACTCAAGCTATTAAAAAATATGGCAGCAATGTTATTAGTACGCCTTGCAACTTAGCAGATAAGAATTTTGATCCGAAAGATTTTGTGGATAAAGCTATAGAAACAGAAAACGCAAGTGGCTTTTTACTAATGCCTTCAATCAGAAATATATATTTTGCCACTAAGGTAGCACAAGAGGTTAAAGATAGAAAGCCACTGTTTGCTTCTGAAACTATGTACAGTGCTACAACTTTACAAAATGGTAAGGATCTTGAAGGAATGGTTTTACCTGTATATTGGCATCGTGATGCTAATAAAAATAACCCCTTTGCAAAAAATGCCTTTCAGCTTTGGAATGCACAAGTAAATCAGAGAACGGCGGGAGCTTATGATGCGCTCCAAGCAATTATTGCTGGCTTAAAAAAAGATAGTACCCGCGAAGGATTACAAAGGGTATTGTCTAATCCCAATTTTTCAACATCTGGAGCAACCGGAATGATTCAGTTTTCACCTTCCGGTGAGCGTCAAGGAGAAGCTTTGCTTGTCAAAATTGAGCGTTGTGAGTCTTGTTATAGTGGAACTGGTTATGATTTTGCCCTCTTGAATAAGAAGTAGTTTTTTTAATGTTAATTTTCATTCCAAAGATATAGGTTGTTTTCAAATAGATAATCTCTTAAATTTGAATGTTAAAAATTGAAGTATCGCTTCAATTTTTCTCGAATGAAAAGTTTTGTTTATCTACCCAGAGTTGTGAGAGCGATCGCTCAAAAGAAAGAGGGAATCTCCTTAATCTCTGTGTCAAGGTTATATCAGTAATAATTACGAACACTTTGCCGACGGAGAACACAGATGGTAGCTACATTAGATGATACGAAACGCAATGCAATTGCTGTAAAACTTGCAAGTCTTAAAGCACTCCAACAGTTGGCCATTGAAAAGGAACAATCGCTTTTGACACAAGGGCTTGATGCTGAAATAGCCGATCGCATCCGAAATTTCATAAACGACGATCAAAAAAATCTTGGTGTTTTAGAAACCATAATTGGTCAGTATGGGATTCAAGCTGAACCCAAAAAAAATGTTACACAATTCATTGAAAAAGCTCGCGAAATGTTCAAAAGCTCGGAGTTGAGCCTCTATGAAAAAGTCTCTCAGCATGAATTGCTAAAACATCAATTAGTAATGAGTGGCTTGATAGTTCACAAAGCTGCTCAAAAAGTTGGTGCTGACATTTTACTGGCGATCGCACCTTTGAATACGATTAACTTTGAGAACCGCGCTCACCAAGAGCAACTCAAAGGCATTCTGGAGATTCTGGGTGTCCGCGAACTTACTGGACAAGATGCAGATCAAGGAATTTGGGCACGTGTTCAAGACGCTTTGGCCGCAGTTAGTGGTGTGGTAGGTAGTGCTGTCACCCAAAACAGCGACAAAAAGGATCTAAATATCCAAGATGTTATCCGCCTCGATCACAACAAGGTAAATACCCTATTCACCGAACTCCTGCAAAGCGACAATCCACAAAAGATCCAAGAGTACTTCGGTCAAATTTACAAGGATTTAACTGCCCACGCTGAAGCTGAAGAAGAAGTTGTCTACCCAACAGTACGTCCTTTCTATGGTCAAGATAACACTCAAGAATTGTTTGACGAGCAAGCTGAGATGAAGCGAGTGTTAGACCAAATTAAGACTATCAGCCCTTCTTCATCTGAATTCAAAGATCAAGTTAGACAGCTTATGGAAGCTGTTGGCGATCACATTCGTCAAGAAGAAAGCACAATGTTTGCTGCTATTCGTAACAACTTGAGTACTGAGCAAACCGAGCAACTGGCGACCGAATTCAAAGCCGCTAAGACCCGAATTCAAGAGAAATTGGGCGTTGTTAGCGAATCCAATGTGTAGGATGCTTTCGAGCTTTCTATATCCGCAAAAAAAAGTTAGTTAAACAAAAACTCCCAGCACATCAGCGCTGGGAGTTTTTGTTTAAGAATTTTGCTGACAGTATTTATAAGCGGCATAAGCCATAGTTACAACGCCGGTGATAATGGCAGATTCATCGACTTCAAATTGGGGATGGTGTAATGGGTGGTTAATGATTCTTTCTTTGTAGCCTACACCCAAGCGAAACATGGAACCGGGGACATGTTCCAAATACATAGAAAAATCTTCAGATCCAAGGGAAGGTTCGGGTAAGACTTGAACGTGATCGCTACTCCAAGCTTCTTCGGCGGCTGATTGTAACAATTGCGTCAAGGTATAATCATTTTGGACGCTGGGTACACCCTGGTAATAATTGACTTGATATTTTGCCCCGTAGGTGTGGCAAACATTAGATACAATGTTTTCAATCCAGTTTGGAAGATAGGCACGAGTTTCAGGATGGAGCGATCGCACGGTTCCCAATAACTGCACTTTATCGGCAATTACATTCGGCGCTTTGCCACCATTAATTTTCCCTATGCTCAAGACTAGAGGACGCAAGGCATTTTGTGTGCGGCTGATAGCTTGTTGCAGTGCAGTAATCACTTGGCAAGCAATCCAAATCGCATCAATCGCCTCATGGGGACGCGCCCCGTGCCCAGATTCCCCCATAATCAGAATCTCTAAATTATCAGAGGCGGCTGTCAATGCTCCGTAACGCACACCAATAGAGCCTGCGGGTATAGAAGGGAAAACATGAACCCCTAATAAAGCTGAGACGTTTTCCATCGCCCCATCTTTCACCATCCAGTTTGCGCCTTGAGCAGTTTCTTCGGCTGGCTGAAATAAAAACCGCACTTTCCCACCCAATTCCTCAACCACTTGGGACAGCACCATTGCCGTTCCTAACCCCACAGTGGTATGAACATCGTGACCGCAAGCGTGCATAATACCATTTACACGAGAGGCATATTCTAAATTAGTGCCCTCTTGAATTGGCAAGGCATCCATATCAGTGCGAATTGCCAATAAACGGTCATTTTGGGTAGTGCCTTGGATTTCTCCAATTACGCCCGTTTTACCAACTCCCTCTTGTACGTGCAGCCCACTAGAAGACAAAACACCAGCTACGAAGGCTGCTGTTTGGTACTCCTGACCGCTAAGTTCTGGGTGAGAGTGGATATGGCGGCGAATTTCAATTAAGCGGGGTGCTAGTTTTGCTGCTAAGTCTTTAATACGGGTAAGCATCGATTTAATTAATCTATAGGCTTTTTTCCCATGATAAAGAAATGTTAACAAACAAAATGCTTTTTGCCATACAAGGATAGTTGATTTCTGCAAGCCGTACACTCGTGACTTCTAGTCATGAGTTAGGCGCAAATAATTTCTATATTTCTTCTTTAAAACAAGCAGAGGAGGTAGGGGAAGAATTAATAGACCTGTTGCAAAATTATTTTATGGTAACAATAGTACCTTTTGACAAGTCAGAGGGAACAGGAAACTCTTAACAGAAAAAATTTTCAACTTTAGTTGTGAGTCTAAAGCTCACTTAAAAAAAGATGTTTTTTGAGACGCGTAGCACGAGAAAAACGCTGTCCTTGCTTCAATCCCACGTTTTTAAATGTGGGTCACTGTTCCCTGTTCCCTATTAAAAGTTCCCTTTGAATTTAACTAGCTCTAGCGAAATGCAAATTGAACCATACGACCCCCGTCAACTTGATGCCGTCATTCGTCTTTCCCTTCGCGCATGGACTCCGGTCTTTGATTCGATTCAGAAAGCGATGGATCTTGACGTGTACCAGGAACTCTATCCTGCCGATTGGCGTGTAAGCCAGCAAAAGGCCGTCGAGGAAGTCTGTGCGGCAGAAGACACAAAGGTGTGGGTTGCGATCGATTCTGGTTCAACCGTGGGCTTTGTAGCGGTGAAACTCCACTTACAGAGCAGTTTGGGAGAAATCTACATGATCGCCGTCGATCCAGACTATCAACGTCGAGGCATTGGCACCGCTCTGGTGGAATTCACTCTTGATTGGATGAAAGTTGCTGGGATGTCCGTTGCTATGGTCGAGACCGGAGGCGATCCTGGCCATGCCCCGGCACGTTGTACCTATGAAAAGCTGGGTTTCGGGCTGTTACCGATCACCAGGTACTTCAAGAAGTTGTAGCTGCCAAGGGTTTCAAATGCCCCATGCCCCATGCCCAATCCCCAATGCCCCAATTTATTTTGAATAGCAGGTTGTGCCTAGAGTATTTTCGGGTCTGAACTCGTTACATTCTCTGGGATTTTGCCGCTCTAACGACCAGCCATAAGGTTTATCAGAGGTAACGACACCATTCGCTAGAGTTGTTAGTCGGAAGTTTGCCCCCCGAAAATTAGTAAACTCCAATTTGGCATCTTTTAAGTTTGTTGCTTCTAAATTGGCACTGATGAAACCGGCATAGGATAAATCAGCATTTTCCAACGATGCTGATTTCAAATTTGCTCCAGTTAAGGAAGCGCCAGTGAGATTAACCGAATTTAGAATTGCACCTTCTAAATTTGCACCAGTGAGATCGGCATTTGTGAGATTAGCTTGAGATAATGTAGCGCTGCTCAAGTCAGCCCCTCGCAAATTTGCTCCAGTTAGATTCAACTTACTTAGGTCAGCACCACTCAAATTACACCGAGGACAGGCACTTGTTGCTTTCAACTGATCCAAGTCTAGCTGATTTAGTGCAAGAGCCTGCTCTGCAAAGCCTAAACAAGCTAACAGGGAGACGGTGGCAACAATCTTAAGTTTCATATTTTTTACTGATATTTACAAAAATGACAAGTTACGAACATCACATACTGCCATCCTTACATATACTGCTTCTATAAGGAAGTACAGGCATGAAGCATTGATTAAGAAGCTGTAAAAATACTATAAATTATAATAGTAAGGCTACTCAAACGGAAATATAGGCTATAGAATCAAATCGTAAGGAACTATACCGAACCAATTATAGACTACCAAATATGTGATCCCCCTAGCTCGAAAAAACACGACTAGGGGGATCTTGTTTTTAGGCATTGGACATTGGGATTGAATCCTCAATTTTGAATTTTGAATTTTGAATTGATTTCTCCCCTGCTCCTCTGCTTTCTTCATCGCCATCCTAAAAGGCGCAGTCCAGGGACAATTAGGTAATAACTCACTCCTAACCAGAAGCTGGTAAAGAAGCCTACAAACCCAAAAAAAGTCAGAGGCAAGTATAACTCTGACCAAGCTGGTTGACTGGTAAATTGGAAGATCGGAGGTACTAACTTCAAAAGAATCAAAACTGCATAGGCGATCGCACTGCCAAAGGCCGCGAACACCGCGTACACTAGATGATGGCTGCGAAGTCCTAAACTCAGAGTGAGTAGGCAAACTGCCACTAAAATCACTGCCACTAAGCCCTCGCCGCTATCTTTTGGGGTGATTAATTGCAAAATCAACCAGCCGAAGCCATAGCTAATCATGCCCATCAGGGAAGCCACTAAAAACCGCCGCCGTTGACCAAAACACCCGGATACTGTCAGCCCCCATGCAGTTCCCCAACCTGCGGCGACGAACACCAAAATATCTGCACCGAAGACGGGTTGAGTATTTGGTACTAATTGGTTTAGCTGACTCCCAATCAATTCCACAACCTGACGCCCCAAGCTGGTGCGATAGGCCAAAATAAAACCAGCGATCGCACCAAAACAAGCGCCGATACTACTCAGGATCATTGCCCAAATCGTCGCCAAACAAGCTCGGAAAATTTTGATAATTGTCTGAGCGATAAAAATAACGGTTTTGGTGACAGCTTGGCTAAAGTTAGCTAAAACTTGTTTAATAGCTTGTGTTAGCAGTGTAAGTCTCTGGGAAGCTTGTGTTGAGGCTTGCTTAATCTTGTCTCGTAGTTGGGCAAATACCCCTGCTGGCAGTAATGGTTGAGAAATCTTCGCCAAACGTTTTTGAATTATAGCTGCATTTGCTGGACGCGATCGCACATCTTCTTGCACCATCTCATCCAGCAAATCTGCTAGTTGCGGGTTGACATTTATCGCAGTTCGCCAGCGCAATTTACCCGTTTGCCGATCTTCCAACTCTAGCGGGTATTTACCTGTTAGTAATTCAATTATCGTTCGACCAAGGGCATAAAAATCGGCACTTGGCCCGACAATACCTCCACTTACTTGTTCTGGTGGACTGTAACCAGAAGAAAATAATCGCGTGGAACTAGACACAGAACGCAGCTTAGAGGCACTAAATTGTTTCGCGCCACCAAAATCAATTAGTACCACGCGATCGCCCTCTATTTGTCCTTGAGACGGGGTTACAGATGGCGAAGATGTACCCAGCATTAAATTAGAAGGTTTAATATCCCGATGAAGAATCTGACGTTTGTGTAATTCTTGTAAAATCTGTACAGCTTGGGCAAACCAGTTTAAAACCAAATCCTCTGGACAGCCTTGGGGAAACTTTTTTAATATCTCCTCTAAAGTCCGCCCATTGATTTTTTCCATTACTAGACAAGGCAGTTGGTGCGGTTTGGGATTAAACAGGCTTACGTTAAAATAACCATTGTCATCGACTGTGGGGACACCAGGATGCTGCAAACTAGATAAAACTGCCGCCTCTTGGGTAAATAATTCCAGTGCCTTTGGCGAGTCTTCTACCAATACTTTCAGTACTTTCTCTGTTTGAGTTTTTTCATCCCAAACCGTGTATATTTGGGCAAATCCTCCCGAACCTAAAGGCTGAAGTGGAACATAGCGGTCTAACAACTCTAGCGGTGCGCCACAGCTGTTGCAAAATTTGTTTCCCCAAGGCTGAGGATAAGGACGTTGACAATCAGGATTTATACAGTGAACCGCCCTCTGAGTGATGTGGGACACAACCGCTACAATACAAAAGCTGACTTGATTTTAGCGTTTCTTTAGGTTTGCTGATTTTAAAATAGACAAAAGGAAAACCCTCATAAAATTTATGAGGGCATTCGTTTATATTTACAAAAGAATTCAAAGAAGGTGAAGTACACAACGATTTCTGTCAAAACAAGATATAAAGCCTGTTTTACTTCTGTTAGCGTAGCGGGGCACAGCCTATTCTGAATTCTGCTGTATGTCAGCCCTTAATTACGAAAACTTCTCTTACTTTGTCTGTGCTTGGCAACTTCTTTGCGCTTGCGTTTTTCTAAGGGTGTTTCAAAATGACGATGCTTTCTCATGTCTGGAAAAATTCCCGCCTTGGAAACTTCTCGTTTAAATCGTCGTAAGGCTGACTCAATGTGTTCATTGTCACCTACAATTACTTGGGTCATTATTTCTCCTACTAAGTTGACTTCATCAATGGCTATGCAGGCGGTAACATTACAAAAAAAAGACAGACTCTTATTTGTCTGACCTTAAGACTCTTGGTAAGTTTTTTGTTTCCAAGATTAGTAGCGTCCGCCGCGTCCACCGCCGCCGCCATATCCTCCTCTGTTACCACCAAAAGAACCTCTATCACCTCTGTCTTCCTTGGGTTTTGCCTTATTGACTTTCAGGTCACGACCCATCCACTCAGCACCGTCGAGAGCTTCAATGGCAGCAGTTTCTTCAGCTTCAGTTCCCATTTCCACAAAGGCAAAGCCGCGTGGACGACCTGTTTCACGGTCAGTAGGTACTTGAACGCGCTTTACAGTACCATATTCTGCAAAAATACCACTTAAATCTTCTTGTGTAACGTCATAAGAGAGGTTACCTACATAAATTGACATCGATTCTCTCCAAAATCATCACTGTGTAGAGATTTTAATTTCTCTCAGAAGTCTGTAAATACTAAAAGGAAAAAGCCTTTCAATACTAAAACCAAAGACATCACTGAATTAACTCTCATAAATCTAGGATGACATACGAGCCAACTCTTTGCATCCAGTAGATAGTTAACCAGTGACGCGATCACACCTAAGCGATCGTCCGCCCCCACATACCCTAAGTACAGTCCACCGCAAAAAAGGGTTGGAAATGGAAGAAGATAAATTCTGTAGGGTGATATAGAAAATCAGACATGCAGGGGTGCATCTTTAATATCCGAATTGAACGTTTGACTGCATTAACCATGAAGCATTACTTCAAAATTTTAATACGAAAGGCAAAGTCAGGCAACAAATATAAAACTATTGTGACTTGTACTCTTTTGGAGAACCTGCTATAAAAGCGACTGCGATGCTTATGGCGGCAAGCTACGCGAGTCTTTTTCTTTGGCGCTAGGGTGTGTTTTCAGACTATAACTATAACAAAATGTAGGCGATCGCGAGCGAGCGCTCATGGCTGTATAATTTGCAAGTTTTTCATATCGGGTGGCGATGCGACGAAATTGTTTGATTCGTTTGATAGCGCGCTGCACAACGTTGCGTTGACAGTAGAATTTCAAAGGCTTTCGGGCTGCGTCGCCGTTCAATTGAGAGTCGTCAATAAATAGTGAAGCGGATACCACGGCGGCGAAGGTAATTACTTATTCTCCGACCAGTTACCGAAGACTTGATCATTTCAGCGTTGCTTATGATAAAGGCAAGGCCCTTGATCCGATTAAATACTTTGCTGCAAAACAAAACCAAGACTTAGGTGTAGTCAAAGCCCTGCGAAAGCCTTTCTCCAAGCTCGATTTGTCTTCTTTTCCTGCCCTTTCTTGACAAATGTGCAATCGCTCTAACTTCTCATAGGTGATAGGTCAGGGCTGTTTTATTCCCTAAAAGATGTAAAATTACAACCATCTAGGGGATGAAAAATCATGGATGCAAAGATGAAACAGCCCTGCTTTTAATTACTGAATTAATGCTCTACTCCAACTGTTAACTCCTAAACCGTAGACAATGAATAGATCTGACCATCGATTAGCAGTCGCGTGATGCCTTTAGCTTGTAGATGAGTACGAGCCTTATGAAGCATTTTACTATCTGGAACTTTAATCACGCGATCGCGTTTAGTAGAAAAACGCTTGGCGACGCGATGGTTATCAAACACTGGCAGAGTTCTTTGCTGGGTTTCTAGGCTGGGAATTTGTCCCAAGTCACCAAAGTCCTTCAGAGGTCGCGTAATTAATTCTGAGGAACGGTCAATTACCAAATAGCAAGTTTTGGGCAAATTAGCTACCGACAGTGGTAAAACTTCAACTGATGTTTCACCTGGTCTTCTTCTTGTAACTAAAGGTCTTTGCTCATCTAGGTCATCATCATCAAAGTCTTCTTCCTCAAAGTCATCATCTTCTAAATCATCATCTTCTAAATCATCCAAATCCTCGGATTCGTCGAGCAAATCTTCGCCTAGCATGTGCGCGATGACAGCCGCTCCTGGATGTTCATTCTTTAGCGGTGGGATGGGAATGCTGACTATTTCCGGCGGCTTTGGCTGTGGAGTTTCTAATTTCTCTGTGACTCGGAGTTTGGGTTTCTCCGTCGCCGAGGGGCGTCGCCGCACTCGTCTACTAGCAGCAATTGACTTTGCCGTTTCCTCTGAGTAAAGTTCCTGCTCTACACGAATTATCTTACGTGGTAGTGGCTCAACCTTTGGCACTTCCAAGGGTTGGCTTTCGCTGGGTGGAACTTCTATCTCCGGCTCTGGTTCTGGTTGACTCAGCAGGGGTAACTGCTCGTAGCTTACCTGTGCCCTTCCCTCAGGAGTTCTCGCAGCCCGCTTTAAAGACACTAAGTATTCATACTCATCCTCTGGCAAAGTGCTTTTTAGCAGTCGACTAATTGTCGAGTTACTCACACCATAGCGATCTGCCAAAGTTGAGGTTGTTTCGGCAGTCTCTCGATATAACTTCAGAATTTCTTGCTTGTCAGAGTCTGTTAATTTTCTCACGGTAGATACCAAAAATCCTTACTAAGCTCGTTTACGTCCGCTGGTACGCCGCGTTCGTCTTAGTGATGCGTCATATTCTAAGACAGCGCCCATGCCAAATAACACTCCACTAAACACCCAAAACACTTCTAATATCTCTCCACTTTGATAATTGGGGCCTTGGGCGTATTTAAACCACATATCTGCAATGTAGAGCGAAAAGGCTGCCGCTGCAATCATTCGCCAAGACTGGGAAACTCTTCCCCCCCAAAAGGCTAGTAGCAGAGTGGTAGCAATAATTAATAGAACCACATCGCTAACTACGTAAAACCAATTTAAAATAGCGACTAGCAGTTCTGAAGGTGTTTCCTGCTGCATAGAAATCCACCATGCCAACAAACTACCGAACACTGCAATTGCTAACACAATTAGCCACTGCCATTTTTCTAAATTGATTCGTCTGGAAGCCACAGCTAAAATCATGCCTGCGCCAAGTAATAGATAAGTCAGTACAAAAAATATATCGCCCACAGACACATCCGGTTCATCTTTTAAAACTATTTCGGTATAGCCGAAAATTATCCCCCCAACGAAATAGGAAACCATACCTAGCCCAATTAAGAGCCAAACATTTCGCCCACTGACGATTTGCGGACTCAGCCAGTTCCTCAAGCATAAGATACTGGCACCCAAATAAGCTAAAGCTTCAAAAATATTTGTACCAATCACATACCACTCGGCTCGGCTTTCTATGCCATCTGCTCCGGGAACTTTGGCACTAAACAACAAAAAGTATAGCAGTGCTAGTACAGCCCAGCCAATATTAGCTAAGACAATGTTCTGAGTAGTGAAAATTGATTTAGAAAGGAACGAATTTTCGTAAGAGTTATTCATAAAACTTGACTATGTAGATACACTCTGGCAGTATTTTGAGTTAAAAGACTGTATATATTGCAGTATGTCTGTCAGGTAATATACAATCAGACACCAAAAGCAAGTGCCAGTGGCAGGATTTTTGTGAAAAAATTTCCATGCTACTGCCATAGTTTACCCAGTGGCGATTGATTTAGCCAAGTGATAAACAGCGATCGCTCGGCTTCTGGCATATCTTCTAGCTTATAAATTACTTGTTTGGTAAAATTAGCGTTGCCAAAATAAGCTTTTCCTAATCGATGCAGTTCTTGTAACAGGATAACTACATGATTTTCTTGCCAATCAGGTATTTTGGCTGTCGGCAAAGGATTAGTAGATACCAAATATTTAACTGCTTCTAAAGAGGATGCTTGGGGAAATTGCTTCTGCTTTAACACCTCCGCAATATCTTTTTCAAATAAGGCAGCTTGCCTAGCACCTAAAAACTCTTCAATATCGATAGAAACACCTTGCAACAGCAAAATACTGGCTTGGATTAAAATTGCCGTTTTGCCATGACCACCTGTGTCACTATCCAGCTGCTCTAAACGGATTTTACCCCAAACGCTAAAGCGTTCCGGTTCCTCCAGCAAAACACAGGCTTTACCTCGGTTATCCGTTAATTCTCTCCATAAGGCTCTAGCTTCTTCCTCTTGACTAGCTTTGAATACGCTAATCAAGCGAAAAGTCTGCCCTTGATAACTGAGGATCGGCACTTGCTGATCCTTTTTTGGGTGCTGAATGCTTGATATTTCAACATCCTGCCGTTTGAGAATAAACATGGCACTAGCAAATAACTCCTCACAGGGGCACTCTTAATATGGAATATATAATGGCATTTGGCAGCATCGCCAAGGCTGAAATTACCTAGCATACTGTATAAATGAGCCTAGCAATCGCCAGATCCTTCTCGAAGCTAGCTGCCCAAAGGACGGTGGCGTTAACAAGCAAATAACTCGTTGACAACTCAATATATCTAAACCAATACCCCATTTGTTTCGTTTTCGGTGTAGATTAACTAACTAGCGACTAGCATCTTAGCCTTGCTAGTAGTAAATCTGCAATTTTCCATTGCTTCTTGATAGCCGAAGACGATATAATAGTGTAGATGACTCCTTTGGGAGCCATGAATTTATCTTGGGCGCGTAGCTCAGTGGATAGAGCAATTGCCTTCTAAGCAATCGGTCGCAGGTTCGAACCCTGCCGCGCTCGTTTTAACTCAACATAAGCCTTCAAGCGCTGTGAAGTGATATGATGATTTCCTCGATTGAGGATTCGTTATTGCTCCATCATACCAAAAACAAAGGCGATATTGCTGCAACGAAAGCGATCGCTGATCTAACACTTAAAGGGTATTTAGTTCTCACGCCAGTTGTTTGTGAGCATTTACCTTTTGATTTTGTTGCTTACAAAGACGAGAAATTTTACAAAATACAAGCTAAATATACGGGAGATAATAGAGTAATTAATAAAACTATTTGGGTAGATAAAAATGGTACTCATTAGAAAAAGTATAAAGTAAATGACTTTGACTTTTATGCTGTTTATCTACCTGATATAAATAAAGTTGTTTATCTATCAATTAACTTTAAGGGTTGCTATATAACTACCCAGATACCTAATTCAGCTACACCGTTTTACTGGTGGGAAGATTTTACAGATTTAACTGAAGCAGCGTCTAAGCGAACCTACAAGGAGTTTGGCGTTGATTTAACAACCAGAAAAGTTAATCCAGACTCTAGAATTCACACTAGAAAAGTTGAAATTCTTGCTGAAGTACACCAAATGACCAACCATCTGCGATCAGATGGTGCATGGTAATCACCAGCCAATACTCTTTTGGATTCAGTTGAAATAAGGCAGTTCTGATCAGGGGAGCAACAGCCAAGTTGAAGGGCTGCTGACGTACTTTAATTCCCAAAGGAACCGCTTCCGACTCCCGCGCCTCTGGGGGTAGGTGCTGGAGATTTTCATAAATTAATGGCAGGTGCAGGTAAGGTAAAACGATCTGCATCGGCTGATCATTGATGACAGTGAAGACCGTGCGGAGATTCTCATGACGGCGGACGATTTCATTCAAACTTTGCTCGACTACCTCTAGTGAGAGAGAACACCTGACTCGCATCAGAGTCGAACTATTGAGAGTTGCAACCTTGCTATCTGATTGATTTAGTAACCATAACGCCTACTGTGATAGCGAGAGAGGCACAGGTGTAGATGGGCTTCTCTCCAAGGGAGACATGGCAAGAAATAAAATCCCCAATGTATAAGAATAATAATCATTGTAGGGAGTGGGAAGTTAGGACTGCCATCGGCACTGAGACATAACGTTATGTCTCAACCCCAAACCAAGATAATTGAAGAGTTATTTGCGTCTTTGGGGCGAATGAGTTGGCAGTCATTTGTCAAAAATCGCCTGCCTTTGCTCAATCTTCCTGCTGATGTACTGGAAGTGTTGCGTTCTGGGAGATTTGAATACACTAAAGCCAAAGCGATCGCACGAGTCCAAGACGACGAGACACGCAAAGAACTCTTAGAGGATGTGAAAGTCCTAAATCTCTCACTGAGCGAAATCAAGCGTAAAATTCAAGAAATTGAGTCTGCTGCTCAATCAAAGTCACTTTCTCAAACAGAATCAGCATCTATCAAACAGCATGTTAGCGTTCGCGCTCAGCGTCTCGTAGAGAAGAAATGTGAGATGTGCTTGGGGCGATCACTGCTAGATTGCAACTTCGTAAACGTTGACGAAATTGAACTTGAACTTGCTGCACGTCGAGGTGGATTCCGTGAGTCGTAAAAAGCTTTCATTCTTTAAAGCTCATCTGCTTTTGTAAATGCTGGCGGTTATCATCATATTTCAATACCGTCTGCACTTGGGCAGCTTAAGCTGATTGAGAAAGTAAAATGTCATTTTGAGTAAGCAATATGCCATTTTGCTGATTGAATATGAAGTTTTGACAAAGCAATAAGCCTTTTTGCTGATTAAATATAAATTTTAGTTAAATATGCAAAAGGTTAGACATCAGACAACAATGATAAAGTACGGATACAAATACGGCTTGGCTCAACTGTAACGGCTGCTCCTTGCTGCCGCAGAGAGTGCTAATCCCTGACGGGGCAACAGTTTCATTGCGGTTAGGTAGTTCAATGATGCGATATATCTGAACACTGTTTTTAAGGGAAGCAGATGTTTTGGTGGAGTGATCGCCTATCTTACCATCTAGGCTCCCAATTGCAATCAATTTAACCTTTGCATTGGCGCAGGAGCCATTGCAAATAACGCCAACGTGTAATGTGGTTGTGTTCTCATCTACGTATACTCTCCTCATAATTATTGTAATAAAAGAAGCAAAACCCCAATGAAAACCACTGGTATTCATCATGTAGCTATTATTTGTTCTGATTACGATCGCTCAAAAAAATTTTATGTAGAAGTTTTAGGCTTTTCGATTATTCAAGAAACTTTTCGCGCCGCCAGAAATTCTTATAAATTAGATTTAAAAGTTGCAGAAAATACGCAAATCGAACTATTCTCTTTCCCAAACCCTCCAGAACGACCTAGTAAACCAGAGTCTTGTGGTTTAAGACATCTTGCTTTTCAAGTTGATGATATAGAAGAAACTGTTTTTTATTTAAAATCCAAAGGGTTAGAGGTAGAAAATATCAGAATTGATGAAATTACAGGTAAGAAATTTACTTTCTTTAAAGACCCAGATAATTTACCATTAGAAATTTATGAGCGTTAAAATTAGTGCTGACAGGCAAAGTTGCCATCACTATAAATGCGGTTCCCATTCAGATACCGTACAACATTAGATCACAAGTGTAGGGGCACGGCACTGCCCATGCTCTATCTAGAACCTTTGTAGAGACGTAGTAATGCTACGTCTCTATATTCTTTTTCACCAAATGTCTAATGAAAAACAAAAAATTCTGAGCGTTGGAAGTCAGCGCTCAGAACTTCAAAGACAAACCTGGCGTGGTGTAAACATGCACTGTTTATTTTCCTAACAGTTTAAAAACGATAGTTGCGATCGCGCACCCACATACTAAGTGGCACTGCTTTACCTTGTGGATCTACTTTGGCTTTTACCACAATCGGCGGTACTTGTCCTCTGCGAGCGCGTTGGGCTTGTAAGTCGTTCCGAATCTGCTGCCGTTGGTTTTCTGGAATGTAATATGTTTCCAAGCCGTAGTTAACGGAACCATCCTGATAAACACCTTTTAAGGCTACTTGATTAGCTCTAAGAGTTGTAGGGCGATCGCTACTTACTCGTAACGGTCTCCAAGCTCTCGGAACACCGCCACCAGAAGATAATTGCTCTTGCAAAGTCACGTAAATATTGGTTCCTTCAGGCAATCTCCTGCCGCTTCCACGACCTTTGCTAACTAATGTTTGCCAGCCAGGTAGTCTGCTCAAATTTGAGGTACGGGATATATTGTAATCTAACGCTAAGGTATTACCTTCGATCGCATTGTTAGGGTCTACAGGTACGGTTTGTAAAATCACCGTCTTACCTGTTACGTCTGTATAAACTGCTTGGGCTGGTACTGCCATAATTAGCCCTGTTTGCAGCGCCAGGGGAGCAAGTAACCGCCAAAAAGGTAAGGGCTTATTCGATTTTTGTTCAGTAGCAATCAAGTAATCCCGAAAAGTCACCTTATTGGAAAATTCGGCTTCAGGAGACAAGGGTTTATTCTTAGATTCAGAAGAAGTATTAGTCATGAGCGTAGTCCTAAAAAGCAGAGGTCTTGAGGAGTTCAAAAGTAACGAGATTAGGACTGACGCAGAGAAACTTAAAAATTGTGACGCACAGAGATTTTTAGTTAGGAGTTAGGAGTTAAGAGTTAGGAATCATTCAATTTTAGATTTAGTGAACTTTTCCTGAATTCTGACTCCTGTTAACGGTAGCGGGGCGTTTAGCCCATTCTGAATTCTGTTAGCGGTAGCGGGGCGTTTAGCCCATTTTGAATTTGCACTACTTTTTACTTGTAGAGCTAGAGCCACCGGGTAGGCGGCGTTCAAACCAGAGTCCAGCGCTAATTAAAGCAGAACCGCACAGGACATAGATTAGCGACTTAAAAAGTAAGTCGGTGTCGTACTCCTGCACGCGACTGATAATTTGCAGTGTTACTAACAGCATACCGCCCCAAAAGGAACTTCTGTTGCTTAATTTCAATCCTTCTTGAATTAGTCCCCAGGCTAATGTTGCAAGAAGTACATTGAAAATAAAAATGCCAAGTTCATCAATCCGGCTGATAGTTTGATGCCAAAAAGGTACTATTGCAATAAAGACAAGAAATGTACTAATGACAGCAGTTGTAAAAATCACTTCGCGGCGCGGAGGGTTATTTCTTTGGCGCAGTAGAAACAACCATTGCAATACCGCCAAGCCGCTGAGAATCCCCAAATCGATGATCGGCAAAGACTCGAATAAGTTTGTCAAATTCGTTGGCTGATTATAACTATAATCTGGAGATTCCCAGACCCAACGAAAAGACAGAACGTAGAAGACAAGACCGAAGCATAGCAACGCTAAATTACGGGCTAGAGATTGAAACAATCTGTAATTTAAGGTTGGAAACAGTAAGTCATCATAACTCCAGAATAATGCAGGTGGCAGTGCAAAAGCAAAAGATGCCACCCAAGGTGCTATATCAGCATAATTCAGCAGTGGCAGTGGATTAAGGTTAGCTTGTAAGGAACTAGCAAAAACAAAGGCTGCTAGACCAAAAATCCAACGGGATCGACAGAAGTAAGCTAAGGGTACAAATACTAGCCATGCCAACAAAGGCATATGCTGCACTACTAGCCGCGACCAAGTTAACTCACCTGAAGCGTACCACAAGTCTTCTAGTCCAGTCCAGTAGCCAATTTCCACAAGGATAATTGATAGAATTCCTAAAGAATTTAAGGACAAACTGAAGGCCATGACCACAACACCGAATCCCCAAGCGAGAAACAGTTGGGAAACTGAACCGGCAATATTGAACATCTGAGCCATCAGCAGTAAATTTGCACCGAAGATGAAGGCGCTTAAAATTAACAATCCTTCTCCCAGTAAGCGTTTGCTTCGTTCTGGCTTCTTTCCTTCAGGTGGCCTCCAACTGTAAAATCCTGTGATGGCGATCGCAAAAAATAAACTCATCATCAGAATAATTTTGATTTCTCGCGATCCTCCCTGCCAGTTTCCTGATACAAAGGTAATTATGCCTAAGCATAAAAGTATGCTGCCGATAGCGATTGCGATCGCTTTATTGCGATCGCGTGCAGCAGCTTCCAAGTTTTTAAATTGATAACGTTCTGCTATCTGCTCATACTGCGAAGAACTTATTAATCCTTCATCCCTCCATAATTGTGCTTGTTTGCGTAATTTTTCCTGAAAACTATCTAAGAACATGACCTTCTCCGGTGCAGTGGGGTAGCTTGGCCATTGCGATCCCAATGGCGGTCATTATATTTTGAGTATGAAGCCAAAAGCCTTAATTACATTGTTCTTGTGTAACAGTTTGATTTTGATTCAGATACAACGTACTAATTCGTAATTCGTAATTGGTAATTCGTCATTTATAATTTTTAATCTAGATGGAAAAACCTTCTAATTTATTACTTAAAGTCTCGCGGCGTTTATTTACTAATCTAGATGAGCAAGAAAAATTTATTGAGGCTTTAATGAATCCTCAGCCTTTTTCACCTAGTATTATTTGGTGTCAAGAGAAGCCAGATATTTCACCTTTGACAGTGGAAACACCAACATCTTGGCAACCACAATTTATAGACCGTTTATCTCTGGGAGAAAAGCCTGGTCAGCATCCCTTGCATGAAAAAGGATATTTTTATTGTTTAGATTTTTCTTCGGTATTTGCAGCTACTACTTTATTAGCTATTCCTGAGTCAATGCATTTAGTTTTTGATATGTGTGCCGCACCAGGAGGTAAAAGTATCTTTGCTTGGAGAGCTTTAAAACCTGAATTGCTCATCAGTAATGAAGTCATTGGTAAACGTCTAGGAATGCTAATTTCTAATTTGAAGCGTTGCCAAATTAGCCCTAGCGCAGTGGTTAATCGAGATTCGAGCATATTTGCCGAAATGTTTCCCGGCTCTAGCAATATAGTCATAGTAGATGCTCCGTGTACTGGACAATCTTTACTTGCCAAAGGTGAAAAAGCACCTGGATGTTTTCACCCAACTGCTATTAATAAGAGTGCAAATCGGCAAAAGCGTATTATAGCTAACTCTGCTAAAATTGTTTCACCGCGAGGCTATCTTGCTTATATGACTTGCACATATTCGCCTGAAGAAAATGAGCAAGTTTGTGAATGGTTTTTAGAACGGTTTCCCCAGTTTAAAGCGATAAAAATTAGTAATTTAGCCAAATATCAATCGCATTTGACTACAATACCTTGTTATCGAATATTTCCTCAAGACAGGTTAGGTGCTGGCGCATTTACAGTCCTATTTAAAAATACTAATGAGGATGAAAATGAGCCTAAAGAAGTAAATTTAAATACAATCTCTTCGCTGTATATATACCAAAATCTAAAAAACTCAAATTATATCATGTCTGTATAATTAGTTATAACTTAGTTGGAAAACTATATTTGATTAGGCGTAAGCCCTCTACTCTGAAAGCTCAGGATAGAGAGCTATAAAATGTAAATATAAACGAGGTTTAGTAATCCTTACAGGAGTTACAAACAAAAAGATCCCCGACTTATTGAAGAAGTCGGGGATTTCAAGCTGTCGAAATTAAAGTGAATATGTGTTGAAGAATTAATTGAATTGCTGGTTTTCGGAAGTGCTGAGGAATTTTTCCTAGCAAATAGTCCATCAATTTGGAGAACACCTGGCACAAAAATTAGGACTGAATTTGCAGTATTGGCTACCTGTCAATTGGTAAGCTGTACAATAAGGAAAACTTGTAAGTTCAATTTTGGCTGTTTGTAATTTGGAAGTATTCACCAACGCTTCAGTAAGTTTGGTTTTATCATCCAAAAGGATAGCTAAAATCTTCGGTAACGCTATGCAAGCAGCAATATTGAGCAACGTTAGCATTATGGCGTCTATAAAATTCATAGGTAATCATCTCCTGTGAAACATAGGCGTAGGCGTAGCCCGTCGTAGACATCGCTGTTCTTTGATGCAAACACAATCATTGCTTGCACTCTATATAAATTAACTTTAACATAAATTTTTGTAAATATAAACGTGGAATTCCTGGAATTATCATACACAGAAGGATATGTGGATAATAAGGTTGGATATTGTAGCGTAATAACAAAATAAGCTGGAAAACGATCAGTTTGAAATCTTTAAGTAAGGTGTTATGTCAACAACCCAAACCGCGTCTTCTTTTTTATCTAACATCAGTGAACAAGAACGGCAAGCATTAAAGCGGTTGGTAGATTACACAAATGTGGAATCGCTACCAGAAATTTGGCCTTTGGCAGCTCAACGATTTGGTGATATTGTCGCTCTCCGCAATCCTCACGCTAAACCAGAAGTAGTGATTAATTATACCCAGTTGTCAGAGCAAATGCAACTATTTGCTGCTGGCTTACAGGCGTTGAGAGTAAAGGTAGGCGATCGCATTTCCCTAATTGCTGACAATAGTCCTCGGTGGTTTATCGCCGATCAAGGCATAATGACTGCTGGAGGCGTTGATGCGGTGCGTAGCTCCCAAGCCGAAAAAGAAGAACTGTTGTTTATCATCGCCAATAGCGGCAGTACAGCGATCGTTGTAGAGGATTTAAAAACACTTAAAAAACTACAAGACCGCCTCAAAGATTTGCCAATTGAAGTGGTAATCTTACTTTCGGATGAAGCGCCACCAACAGACGAAACCCTAAAGGTACTCAACTTTTCGCAGTTGCTCGAAATTGGGAAAAGTCATAATTTTGTGCCAGTCAAGCAAAATCGTGACGCTCTGGCAACCCTAATTTATACCTCAGGCACTACGGGTAAACCCAAGGGTGTAATGCTGTCTTATAACAATTTGATGCACCAAGTGACAACCTTTGGGACAGTATTGCAACCAAACGCTGGCGATATCGTTCTCAGTATTCTACCTTCGTGGCACAGCTATGAACGAACTGTTGAATACTACCTAATATCTCAAGGTTGCACCCAAGTTTATACTAATTTGCGCTCTGTAAAAGGGGATTTGAGACAATTTAAACCCAACTACATGGTGGGTGTACCCCGCCTGTGGGAATCAATTTATGAAGGAGTGCAAAAGCAGTTCCGTGAACAACCAGCGAATAAGCAACGCCTAATTAACTTTTTATTGGGCATTAGCGAAAAATATATCAAAGCGCGGCGAGTTGCTCAAGGGTTAAGCTTAAATAATCTTCATACTTCAGGTAGCGAACGATTAGCAGCTAGCATACAAGCATCGGCTTTGTTACCCCTCCATGCCTTGGGGGAACGACTGGTTTACGCCAAAGTTCGGGAAGCCACAGGAGGACAAGTTAAGCAGATGATTAGCGGCGGCGGTGCGCTTCCCAGACACATAGATAATTTCTTTGAAATTATTGGTGTGCAGATTTTGCAAGGCTATGGCTTGACAGAAACTTCTCCTGTTACCCATGTGCGGCGTCCTTGGCGAAATTTAATTGGTGCAGCAGGGCTACCACTTCCCGCAACCGAGGCTAAAATTGTAGATCCTGAGACAAAAGCGCCTCTACCAGTAGAGAAGCGAGGCTTGCTATTGTTGAGGGGCCCGCAGATTATGCAAGGCTATTATCAAAATCCCGAAGCGACAGCGAAAGCAATTGACGCTGAAGGTTGGTTTGATAGCGGCGATTTGGGTTGGCTGACACCACAAGACGATTTAGTGCTGACTGGCAGATCCAAGGATACGATTGTATTGACTAACGGGGAAAACATCGAGCCACAGCCGATCGAAGATGCGTGTTTGCGATCGCCATACATCGATCAAATTATGCTAATCGGCCAAGATCAGCGCAGCCTGGGAGCCTTAATTGTCCCCAATGTCGAAGCCTTAGAAAAATGGGCAACAAGTCAGAATCTAACACTGGATACGCCCAACGATCGAGTGACTTCCTCAGATAGTCAAAAAATTGACTTGGAGAGTAGAATGATCCAGGATTTATTTCGCCAAGAATTGAATCGGGAAGTCCAAAATCGTCCAGGCTATCGACCGGATGACCGCATCGGAACTTTTAAACTTATCCTGGAACCATTTTCCATCGAAAATGGCTTGATGACACAAACACTAAAAGTTCGCCGACATATCGTCACGGAACGCTATCGCGATATTATTGACGGCATGTTTGCCTGATCATTCCACCTGCTAACTATAAAGAGTGAACGTGAAATATTTATGGATGTCTCCAAATCTAATTTGCTTCTCAAACGCGTCGTTAACGTCAAAGTCATTGTGACTCCCCTCTGGAAAGAGGAAGTACAACAGCAGCTGCAAACCCAGATTAATCAACTTGATCAGCAACTGCAACAGCTAGACGTTGAAGGACAAAGAGCAATCACGGCAATTCAAAAGCAGAGTCTGCAACCACCTGGCCCCCAGACCCTCCAACAAATTGACAATATTCAACTCCAAGTCAATCAAAAGAAAAGTGAATTTTTAGAGCAGAAAAATCAGTTGCTGCAAAACCTCCAGCAAGTGCAGTTTCTCCAACAAGATCAGGAAGTCAATCAATTCCAAATGGAAGGTTTTTTCCGGGTAGAAACTGGTGATAACTTGATTAGCAAAATGCAAGTCGAAATCGTTCTACGCGATGGTGTAGTAGAAGAAATTCGCGGCGACATTTAAATTTGTCATTTGTCATTTGTCATTTGTCATTTGTTTTCTGACTAATGACCAATGACCATCGTACAGACGCGATTAATCGCCTCTGTACTGACCAATGACTAATGACAGATGGGATTTAATTTAATGTGAGAGCGGCTCCCAGACCAACATTCTGCCTGAGAGCCAGCCCAAACAATTTGCCATACTGGAGGTGAGCTAATAAAAAGCGATCGCCCAAAGGTTGTCATCTCTGCTCGATATTTAACTGTACCAACTAAATTATCACCCCGTTTGATTTGCGTAATCGTTACTAACGCCTGATTTGGTTGCGGATAAACTACATCTATCTTTCGCGTTCCTCCCACTGCTATATCCTCAAAGGCATTCAGGGCGAGGGTAGTAGGATTACTGCCTTGGAGAGATGAGTTGAGCTTTTCTAAAGGTATAGTTTGATAATCGGAACGTTCTGAGAATACTGCAACTTCCTGAGACTGATGTATTGCTCCCATCTGTTGGGTTTGCTGATCACTAGTCTCAACAATCGGTGCAGATTGCTGGTGCTGAATAATATAAATTCCAGCACCAGCCGTGGCAGATATACTTAATATCACAATCAAAAAGAATTTCAGCTTTGCCGACATAAAAATTAACAGGAGTTTCAAATAGGTTTATTACCAGTTTTGAATTCTAGATTGAACTACATCCTATATCCTCTATCCGTGAGAAGCTCTTGTATCTTAAGTAATGGTTATGAGGAATATTAAATAGCAATCCCATTTAATTTGTGAGAAACTCGTGGTGGTTTTTGCAAGTCAATGACTAAAACGAAATTGAGATATTGGCTAACCATTGAGGATAGCTCTGTATTATAGACCTTTAAGCTATATTTAGGTTCCTAGAGTCATTAGTCATCAGTGAATAACCAATGCCCTTCAGGAGTGCTGAGTGGGGAATCTCACTTGTTTACTCTAAGCCGAGGAACTCGAAACTCGGAACTGTTTTGCCCCATGCCCAATGCCCAATGCTCAATCCCCAACCTAAAATATAAACAGTCTAAAACTCTCCCATCAAGATACAATTCGATCTGACAAAAGCTGTTAAAGTCCATAAACCATTGATTTCCAAACCACCCTATGAGCATTCACGAAGTATTTATGCCGGCGCTGAGTTCCACCATGACGGAAGGCAAAATCGTCTCTTGGGTGAAATCGCCTGGGGACAAAGTGGAAAAAGGCGAAACAGTGGTGGTTGTAGAGTCAGATAAGGCAGATATGGATGTAGAAACTTTCTATGAGGGATTTCTTGCCCATATCATAGTTGAAGCTGGTGAAACTGCCCCAGTAGGATCTGCGATCGCCTTCATCGCCGAAACGGAAGCTGAAATTGAAACTGCCAAATCTGTTGCCAATTCTGGCGGCGCAGCTGCTACTCCTACCTCTTCTCCTGAACCAGTTGCCGCCACAGCCTCAGCCGCCACACCTGCAATAGCGTCTCAAAACGGTTCTAACCACAAAGAAGGAAGGCTTGTGGTTTCGCCCCGTGCCCGCAAGTTAGCCAAAGAACTCAAAGTTGATTTAACTACACTCCAAGGCAGTGGCCCCCACGGACGCATTGTCGCCGAAGATGTAGAAGCATTGTCTAATAAAGGCAAACAACCCGTCCCTACCCCAGTTGCCCCACCAGCACCCGTAGCAACCAGTGCCCCAGTTGCGCCCCCAGCACCTCAGACACCAGCACCCGCACCCGTGGCAGCGGCTATTTCTGGTCAAACCGTACCTTTAACTACCTTTCAAAATGCCGTAGTGCGGAACATGGTAGCCACCATATCCGTGCCTGTCTTCCGTGTCGGTTATACAATTACCACCGATGGATTAGACAAACTTTATAAACAAATTAAATCCAAAGGCGTGACAATGACAGCGCTATTGGCGAAAGCTGTAGCACTGACATTGCAAAAACACCCATTGTTAAATGCTAGCTACTCAGACCAGGGTATTGTTTATCATTCTGATATCAACATTTCTGTCGCAGTAGCGATGGATGATGGTGGATTGATTACACCTGTGCTGCAAAATGCAGACGCAGTGGATATATATTCTCTATCGCGTACTTGGAAGTCTTTGGTAGAACGTGCTAGGGCAAAACAACTACAGCCTCAAGAATACAACAGTGGTACTTTTACCTTGTCAAATTTGGGGATGTTTGGCGTGGATAAATTTGATGCGATTTTACCGCCTGGACAAGGTTCAATTTTAGCGATAGGGGCATCCCGTCCGCAAGTGATAGCAACACCCGACGGTTTATTTGGCGTGCGGCAACAAATGCAAGTCAATATTACTTCCGACCACCGGATTATTTATGGTGCCCATGCTGCGGCGTTCTTGCAAGATTTAGCGAAATTGATTGAGACAACTCCTCAATCTTTGACAATGTAATTTTGAAAAGACACCTAATTTTAATGTTAGCGCTATCAGCGAGCAGCAGTTTGTCGTAGAGTAGCGCTAACAATAAACAGTACCTAACATTTAAATTTTTGATGGACAAACTATGTAGCGATATCACGTCTTTACATAAGTTTATGTCCAAACTGATATCAAAGTGACATACGACAACTAATTGATGACACGCCCTAACTGACGACTACGCCCATAGGCTAATGCCACAACTAAACCAATCACAGCCAATAAAATCAAAACAGTGTGCAAATGACCTTGTTGCAAGCTAAATCCTAACCATCCCCAAGAAAGCAAGGAAATAATTTCGAGTAAACTTAACAATACATCGAGTTTACTATTTTGCCTTCGTCGAAACAATTCTGTAAACTTTACAGGGCGAGAATTCCACAGACTGAGAGTTGCTGCACAAGTAGTACCAGCCAAAAAAACCACCATCGGTATAAACCACGGTTTACCGTTGACTATCAAAACAATAAACAGTGGTGATATCAATAACCAGATAGGAATTAATGCCGCTAACAACTTCAATTGATGCAGCTTTGAACTATTTACTGGTGAAGATTTGAGCAAATCTGGTGCTTCTTCCCCAGAAACGCAAATTTGCACTAAATTTAATGTCAAAGCTTCTGCCAACACTAAACTCATCCCTAAAATACCACCATTGTTATGTTGTCGTAATATACTCAAAAATGCGAATGCGAGGAGAAATATTTGCAGAAATAGGCGTGAAATTAAATAAGGATTGCGCCGCATAATCCGCCATTCTTTGAGTAAAGCAACACGATTAAAACCACCAATAAGGCGAGTTGCTTGGGTTGGGCGCAGTTGACGATGTTCACTTGTAATATGCTGCTGTGTACCTGCAATAAAATAACGATGTAAAACTTCCACCGTTAACCACGTCAAACTGATACTAATTAACAACACTAACACTACTGACACCGGATCAAAGAAAATAGCCTTTGCAGGAAACCAAACCCAACTATCTGCACTCAAAAAGTTTCCTTTCGCTAACCAATGTTCTAACTGAAACCAGATTGATGCCGTGTTTCCATCCGTTTTTTTTAGGAGATTAGGTAACTGAGAACTCAAATATATAGTGATGATAAATAAAGCTGTAAGAACTTGAGCAAAAGTCCGCGTCCGTTTTGCACCTATAACACGAACTAGCGCTAAAACAAATAACATTGCTAAACTTGTAGCGCTTAAGCTAAGACCAATCAAAGCCGGGTAAAGCCCTAAAAGTTGAGGAATACCAAGTAATAAAGCGATTAAACTTACAGGAATTACAAATAAACAACCACTGAAAAAAGTTTTCAGGGCAATTCTTAACACTTGACTCGCAAAAATCACTTGACTCGAAATTGGTGATGACACGAGTAAATCTAAATCCCCGCGTTCAAATAACCCCATCAAGCTACTTCTCATCGCTTGGATAAAGCTATAGTAAAATCCGAACAACCAAACTACTACCGCTATCCAAATAGCAGAATCTGGTATGGTATGAAATGATATCGTACCTCGAATATTACCAGACGTAACCCCTAACCAAGTTAGATAAACACTACCCAAAAGTGCAAAAATACTGAAAATAAATATTGTTACAGGTCTAACAGTAATTTCACGCCACCACAAACTTAATTCGTAGCCCAAAAGCCAAGGTAATGTCCCTACTTTCATCTTGCACCTTCAACATTATTATCTTGAGTTAATTCTAAAAAGACCCTTTCCAAACTACCGCCTGCTTCACCACTTTGAGTTCTAAGTTCATCTAAAGTACCTTCGGCAACTAAGTACCCATGATTAATAATCCCAATTCGCTGCGCCATACGCTCGGCAATTTCCATAATGTGAGTAGTTAAAATTACCACACCACCTTGGTTTACAAACTCGGTGAGCATATTTTTGACTAAGCGGGCTGCGGCTGCATCTAATCCTGTTAGCGGTTCATCTAAGATAATAATTCTCGGCTGATGAATTAATGCTCCTGCTAAAGCAAGTTTTTGCTTCATCCCTCGCGAAAAAGTTTCACTAAAATCTCCTCTGTTATCCCACAAGTTTAATTGTTTGAGGAGTTCTTCGGCAGAAGATTGAGCTTTAGAAGGAGGAATTCCCCAAAGTCCGGCGATAAACTCTAAATACTCTATCGGACGTAGCTTGTTGTAGAGTAGAGGCTCTTCAGGTAGGTATGCTAAAAGTTGCTTTGCTTTTTGAGGCGATCGCCGGATACTATGTCCTAAAATCATAATATCCCCGTTATCTGGTCGTAGTAACCCTGTAATCATTCGTAGAGTAGTAGTTTTTCCTGCACCGTTGGGACCTAAAAGAGCATAAAATGAACCTTCTGCAATCTGCAAGCTGAGATTATTTACAGCTTGGTGAGAACCATAATATTTGGTAAGTTGGGAAAGTTGAAGTGCGATTTTCATATGTTGTGATTATGCTTAATTCAAACGAAGCAGAACCTTTTATTGAGGATATTATGCTAGCGATTGCTCAAGAATATCAATGCACAGAAGTATTTCCAAAAGAGAAAGGCGTTATTGAGTTGGTGGATGTTACCGTCTATACAGTAATGTATACAATTGGCATATTTCTGGCGTGATTTCATGACGAAGAATTTCTTCAACAACACGCTCAATTTATACTGATGGCGTCCCTAATTTCATGACGATAATCATTGCTTTGAATCTTCTAAAAATATTGCAATCATTTGTTTAGTTAGAGTTCCTAAGTTTGATAATGTTATTTATCGAACCCTCAAATATCAATCAGTCTATTTTTTTAGTTTTATGCAAGATACTATAAACAAGCTTTATATTCCACATTTTGCACTTCAAAATGTCATATTTAATACTTAAATAAATTTTACAAAAAAAACTTATTTAGTTAAGTATTAACACTTATATTTGCTAGGATTTTAGCGTTTAAAAAATAAAAAAGTGGGCATTGCCCACTCTATATAAATTTAGCCCTTAACACAAAGTACTTGCTTAAGTGTTGCTACAACCTCAACCAAGTCTGCTTGGTTTTCCATAACTTGTTCTATTGGTTTATAAGCACCAGGAATTTCATCTAACACGCCCTCATCTTTGCGGCATTCTACACCATTTGTTTGCTCAATTAAATCATCAAGCGTATAGACATTTTTTGCCTTATTTCTAGACAGCAAACGCCCTGCACCATGAGAGCAAGAACAGAAGCTGTGGGCATTACCTTTACCCTTAACAATGAAAGACTTTGCCCCCATCGAACCAGGAATAATCCCATAATCTTCAGTCTGGGCACGGACTGCACCCTTACGAGTAACGTATACATCCTCGTCAAAATGCACTTCTTTTTCGGCGTAATTGTGATGACAATTAACCTGCAATAAAAGTTTAGTTGCCTTCCCACCGGCTAAATGCTTCTCAACTATATGCTTAAAACGCGCCATCATCACATCGCGGTTGACACGTGCATAGTTTTGTGACCATTGTAAATCGTGCCAATATGCCTGGAATTCTGGTGTACCAGCGACAAAGTAAGCTAAATCCGGGTCAGGCAATTTATTACCTGCCATTTTTGCTAATTCTCTGGCTGTGTGAATATGACACTGGGCAAGTTTATTGCCAATGTTACGCGAACCAGAATGCAGCATCAGCCAAACTTGATTCTCTGTATCGAGGCACACTTCAATAAAGTGATTTCCTCCACCGAGAGAACCCATCTGTTTCATTGCTTTACCTTGTAGGTCTTGCACACCGCGATGCAAGTCTTTAAAATCATCCCAGTGCTGCCAGTTGCTGACAGATTTTTCAACGTCTTTATTTTCGTTGAATCCAGTCGGAATTGCTGCTTCAATATCCAAGCGGATTTTCTTGAGTTTACCTTCTAGTTGTTCGATGGTAAATGCTGTTTTGATAGCGCTCATACCGCAACCAATATCCACACCAACGGCAGCAGGAATAATTGCCTCTTTGGTTGCAATTACAGAACCTACTAAAGCACCTTTTCCTAAGTGAACATCTGGCATTAATGCTACATGCTTAAATACAAATGGCAATGATGCCACATTTTTGGCCATCTTGGTTTCTTCTGGCCCCAAAGAGTGATTTGCCCAAGATAAGACGGGTGCTGGTGTAGTAATTTCTAACTTTTCGTAGGGCATAATTTTTTCTATTTTGGATTTTAAATTTTAGATTTTGGTGAGGTAGTGCGGTCTTGGGGGTTTCCCCATGACAGCACTACCGTTAGCGCAGCGTAAAGCCTTCTCTTCTCCCAAGGGGAGACGCTACGCGAACGAGAGGCTGACGCTCGAGGACTCGCTACCGCTTCGCTAACGCCAACGGCATGGCTTCTCTTCGAGACGCTACGCGAACGCTTAGAGCAAGGTACGAGCGTCACCCGGAGGGATTTGGTATAAAGCAGTGATACTTATCGGTATGACATATAACCCATTACCTAGTTAGTTGTAGCAATATAAATGTTGTATTGTCTTTCATTTGGCTCTCTGAATTTTCGTGAAGCTGAAGAACTACTTTTAGGAGTTACATTTTTATACTACAAATGTAATAAATTAAGTTACAAAAGTCAACACATCACCACAGGGAGAAAGCAGATGCTTCCCAGATGTATTAAAATTTGTAAAGAAAATCACTTTGTTTAAATATATCTTTAAAGTTCTGACACAATATGGCAGTGCGTCAAGATACAATCTGGGAACGTTTTTTATCCCCTGTAGTGCGTCTTTTGATTGATGAAGATGGGTTACGGCGTTACGCTGATAGTATTGATTGGGAGAAAGAGAGCGATCGCTATCGAAGAGATGATGTCATAATTCCGTGGTACTACAGTAATCAAAACTTTCATGGTATTACTGACGGATATCTCAATTCTGATGCAGCAGTTACTTACGATCCGGTTACTCAATACGTTCTACCGCCTAATGAAAGTATTGTTCGTCAAGCTTTAGTTGATGCTGTTAAGGTAAAACCACGACGCATACTCGATTTAGGCTGTGGCACAGGTTCCACTACTTTAAGGTTAAAACAGGCTTTTCCCCAAGCGGAAATTATTGGTTTGGACTTATCACCATATATGCTGGTAAGGGCAGAAGATAAAGCTAGAAATGCTGGTTTAGATATAGTCTGGCGACATGGGAATGCTGAAAAAACGGGTTTGAGGGATGCAACATTTGACTTAGTAACAGCTTCTTTGCTATTCCACGAAATACCAGATGCGGTGTCCCTAGCAATTCTGCAGGAAAGCTTCCGGTTGCTGGTAACTGGAGGGCAAGTGTTAATTCTAGATGGGAATCAGAAGACTCTGCGTCAGTTAGAATGGCTCAATGATGTTTTTGAGGAGCCATATATTCGTGAGTATGCTAATAGTAGCGTAGAGGCGAATATGGGTGCAGCCGGATTTGAAGCAGTGCGATCGCAAGATGTATGGTGGATAAATCAGGTAACTAGCGGCATTAAACCAATAGCAACCGAAAATGTCCGTCAGTATACTGCCACATCAGTAGATAATAATGATTTGGAGGGACTTGGTTCTCCAGCGTTTGGCATAATGGCATGAGTTTAAAGGCAGTTCTCTTTGATTTTAATGGTGTAATCATTAACGATGAACCAATCCACCTGCAACTGATAGATGAGATTCTCATGGAAGAAAATCTCCAACCCCAAAGGGTGAGTGAGCGTCAAGCTTCTTTAGGACGCAGCGATCGCGCTTGTTTTGGGCAACTACTTGCTAATCGTGGTAGAGTAGGCAATGAAAACTATTTAACTCAGTTGCTGTGCCGCAAAGCCCAAGCGTATGTGGTGGAACTAGAGAAAATAAAGAAACTGCCTTTATATCCAGGTGTAGAAGACTTAATATTTCAGGTGCGATTGCAGAATCTGAAACTAGGATTAGTCAGTGGCGCTTTTCGCAAAGAAATAGAATTGGTACTCCATCGCGCTAAATTAGCTGAACATTTTAAAATCATTGTCGCAGGTGATGACATCACCACTAGTAAACCAGAACCCGATGGTTATCTACTGGCAGTGAAACGCCTAAATAAAGAATATCCCGATTTGAATCTTCAACCACAAGAGTGTCTGGCAATAGAAGATACTCCAGCAGGTATCGAAGCGGCGAAGCGATCGCAGATGCAAGTTGTTGGTGTAGCGAATACTTACCCATTCCACATGCTCCAGCGCTGGTGTAACTGGACTGTTGATTATCTCAGTGATTTGGAACTCGAACGGGTGCAAAAAGTTTATTCCCAAAAACAGCCTCAGCCATCGGTAACTGAATGTTAGAATAGTTTCTGGTGATAATGTATTGAGTTAATGAGTGATATTACTCTTGACTTAGCACTGATTAAGGGGAATTAGCTCAGTTGGTAGAGTGCTGCGATCGCACCGCAGAGGTCATCGGTTCGAATCCGTTATTCTCCATTTGTCCATTAAATAATTATTGTCAGTTTTAAAGAATTAATGTCCATTTTTTCCAAGTTCAGGGACATAAGTTACCTATTTTCGCAGCTTTCAGCAATTAAATCAGTTTTAAAGAATTATTGTCCAGAGTTGAAACCAGTTTTAAAGAATTATTGTCCAAAATCAACCTGTAAAACTTGGCTCTTTAGTTAGAAAAGTAGCTTGAAAGCACTTTATTTTAAGTGTAATTACAAAAATCTATCTACCTCTTGTTTTGCTGTTTTCACCTAACCAGAGGCTACATTGCTATAAAATAGCTGCGTTTTGCGTGCGAGCGCAGCACTCCCTTCAAACCACCTTGGGAAGACTAATTAGCAGTTCTTAATCAACGCCAAGGTTTTCAACCGCCAATCTCTAAAATAGAAGCAAGAACAAGAGCTAAACCGTACTATGGAACACATTGCTACCAGCGAACTACCCGAAACGCTCCAACAAATATTTACAGAAATACAAAGCACTAAAACACCCTTAACCGTCACCCATGAGGAAGAATCTTTAGTTATTATCTATCCTGCAACCCCTCAAACATTTGAATCACGGATTCTCATGGATTACAAGATGACACAGATTTTAACTCCGTGCCATCCTTAAATCTGTTTAATCTGTGATTAAGACAATGAGTAGCCTAAAATACGCCGACATCACCCAAAAAATTATCGGAGCTTCTTTTGAAGTGCATAAATTCTTAGGCAACGGTTTTCAAGAAGTAATCTACCAACGCGCCTTAGCCTACGAGATGCGTCAAGCAAGACTAGAATTTGCCCGCGAAATAGAACAGCATATTTACTATAAAAACCTACCTGAACCCATCGGTACACGCAGAGCCGACTTTGTAGTTGAAAACAAAATACTCGTTGAATTAAAAGCCGTCATTCAACTCGAAGATGTCCACCTAGCCCAAGCCCTCAACTATTTAAAAGCCTATAGATTAGAAGTTGGATTACTGATAAACTTTGGTAGCAAAAGCCTAACATTCAAAAGGCTTGTCATGTAAAACACAGATTAGACTGATTAAAGAATGACAATGAAAAAACTTACATAGCAAATAAGTTTTTAGTTCTCAATCAGCTTAAGCTTTGTAGCACAAATATTATAGGATAGGTTCAATGTTTTGTCGTCAAGTTAGTAGTTACAACTGATACCATTTCTTTGTGAGGCTGCACTAAACCTTTGAAAATAATTGCCTACTCTTACACCGATCCGCTATTAGAATCTTCTCCCGATCAAGCCGATTGGGGATGGGAGGTGGATCGGGTTTATGAAGATTTAGGCAAGCCAGACTCTTCTGAACGATCGCAATTACAACAATTATTTACCGATTGCCAAACTGAACCAGCAGATTATCTCCTGATTCGTCGGTTGGAAGAATTGGGAGATACTGTAGAGGAAATTAGCAATCGCCTCAATCAACTCGAAGTCATGGGAATAGCAGTAATCGCCACTGAACAACCCTACACTTCCGAAAATTATCCTCTGGGCGCTGACTTGCTGAATTTGCTACACGCAATCCAACGTCAGCAACGTAGTCGCCGCATCCGCCAAGGACACGCCCGTAATCGTCTTGAGGTTGCACCGCCACCGGGCAAAGTTCCCTACGGCTATCGCAGAGGTAAGGGAAAATATACCATTGATCGCAGTACTTCACCAGTGGTAAAAGATTTTTTTGAACACTTTTTACTCTATGGTTCCCTGCGGGGTTCAGTGCGTTACTTGGCGAAAAAATACGGCAAGAAAATCTCCGTCACCACCGGAAGACGCTGGCTGACTAATCCAGTCTATCGCGGCAATACAGCTTATCAAAATGGTGAAATTATCTCCAATACCCATGTTCCGATTATTTCCAAGGAAGAAGCTGCCCAAGTTGACCGACTTTTACGCCGTAACAGCCGTTTACCATCCCGAACTGCTAGTGCGCCGCGTTCTTTAGCTGGGTTGGTTGTCTGTGCTGAGTGTCAGTCGCATCTGACAGTTACTCGTGTTACCCAACGCAACCAAGATAAAGAGTATCTTTATTTACGTTCTACTAGCTGTCCCCAAAGCCCTAAGTGTAAAGCTATTCCCTACCAAGAGGTGTTGGAACATACCATTGAAACTGTTTGCCGTGATTTACCTCTAGCAGTAGCAGGAATGAATTTTCCTCAGTTGGATGCAGTCAAGGATAGTTTAGGGCAAGCGATCGCTCGTCAGCAAGAAATACTTGCTCAGTTACCCGCTTTAATTGAAACTGGAATTTTAGATGACGAAACAGCAAAGTTAAGGGCTTACAAACTCCGCACAGAAATTTCTGCACTCGAAGCAAAGTTGGCAATTCTCCCTCCAGTTAACTTGCGTTCTGTTGCTCAAGCTGTTTCAATACCACAATTTTGGTTAGATTTGTCGGAAACAGAACGAAGATTTTACTTTCGAGAATTTATCAGGCAAATTGAGATTGTTTGTCAGAATAAAGAATTAAAACTCCAAGTTATTTTTATTTTTTGATTTATTGAAACGCTATTTTTCAAATGGTTGATCCTTAGTATATGCAACAGGTTTTGGTCCTGCATTCCGCACATTGATAAACTTATTGAGGATATCAAACCAGAAAGGTGCACCCATAGCAATAGCAACACCACTCACTATCCAACCGCAAATTAATTTAAAAACTTGTGAAATTCTAATATAAACTCTGTTCGATTTATTCTTATCTAATAACTCAAACTGTTGATTAATATTTTGCCATCCAATTGGTATAGAAGAATTTCCTAATAGTTTCTCAATACGCCCTCTGGCTGCTTCATCATTGATATAATCGATTCGTTGACTTGCACTTTGAGTAATAGTAGAGCGGATAACCGAATCCTCCGATAGTCTTTTAACCAAGTGAAATGTATCAGTATTGGTTAAAAAGGCAACTGATATTCCAATTAAAATAGCAACTCCTTTGGCATTGCGCTTATAAACACCGCTTGCTCGATCCATCGAGCGATCAAACCATGTTTCTACTTCATTTTTAAATTGATTCGCTTCCTCTGTGAGATCGCCAACTTTTATTCTGCTACGTTGAGCAATTACACAAAGGCTCTTGATTAAATTATTAGGGACTTCATCAGGTAACTCATTATTAACAAAATCTATAAATTTCTGGTCAATCTCTCCATAAATTTCTTTAATTTTTGTGTAACTTGCACTCGTTGGATCGTTTATACCTTTTTTAAGTTCTTTATAAGAGGCTAATATCATGTGCAAGTTGGTTTTTGCTTCTTCACTAGGATGCTTAACATGATTAATTAGCTGGGAAATTTTTAAGGTATCTAATAAAGTAGTTGCAAATGTTTCAGAAGGAAGATAGGAAGGGCCGCTTTGTTTTTCTAATACTTGTTTATCAGGGTTTTTAGTAATTTTCTGGAAATGCTTTTCTATTTTACCCTTGGCTTGGTGATTCAATGTATTAATTAAAGGATCGTTATAAAGTTTCTGTACCAACTGGATTGCATTAATAATATCTGATTTTTCACTTTCACTACCACCTGATAAAAGTAATTCAATTGAAGTTCTTAAATGTTTAGCTCTCCATTGTAATAATGTAGCAATTAGTTCCTGAATTTCCGAAGCTAGCAAGCTCAAAATTAAGTAAATAAAAACTAAGCCAAGAGTAATATCTACAACTACAGGTAAATTCATTGACAGTCTCCAATAATTTTTTAGCTGTTTATTGTTTTATAAAGTGCTTTAAAAAATTGTACAATATAGATGTTGCAATTAAATATCTACTTAATTAAAATTAAAAAAGTATAATTAGTTTATTGAGTAACATTTTTATTAATAATTACTGAATTGAACTTTTAGTTAATAAATAGTTATTTTTTCACAGAAATACTGTTTAAAAATATAGATAATTACTTCAAGGATTCAGTATACGATTGAATTAGCGTAGCAATCGCTTACTAGGTTTTTGAAATTAACTAAATAAAAAGTAAGTAGATAAAATTTTAACTATAGCAGTCTTAAATCATTTGTAAAAATAAATTAATCGTAGAGGCGTAGAGAGTGCATAGAGAGGAATCAGAGATTTTCACGACTCATTTAGGATTGCTATAGTACAGCACGGCGGAAATAAACATACCCCTACCCTTCGGGAACGCCAAGGGCGAACGGGTGACGCTCTCTACGAGACGCTACGCGAACGCAGGCTCGCTAACGCTGGGCTAACGGCAGTTCCTCATGGGGAGCCAGTGCGTTGGGCGGCTCTGCTGACAGCCAAGCAACTGGCGTGGGAACCCCCTCTTCTGCAGACTGCCTCACCATTTCAAATGGTGCAAGAACTTGGAATACAATTATGCGTGACTTTTGAATTTTGATTTCCACCTTGCGGTACTAGGCGTCACCTTCAAAAGAAAATACAAGTTTATTTACGGACTATATAACAGGTAGTAAATAATTTATTACTTGTATTATCTTTATCATTTATAACTAAAATGTTATTTAAATAACCAATAAAAATTTTTCAGAAAATAGCGCTAATTATAAAAATTTGAGTTAATCTTGGAAACTAGCAATTGTTAAGAACATACGTTGTTACTGGGTGGCAACATTGGAGATTCGCTAGATGTCTCTATGTAATCAAACCAGCAAGTAAAATGATTACCAGAGAATATGCAAGAAGGAAGCTTTATTTGGAGTCATTTGGAAAAACAGCATCGCACGGTTGGCAAATGGATTGATTGGGTATGGCTAATAGTATTGCTGTTAGCAGCAGTATTACTGTTTAGCATCAATCTGGGAGGATTGCCGCTGCGAGATTGGGATGAAGGTACTGTGGCACAGGTTGCTCGTGAAATTTGGCACGCCCCAGCAGGTTCAATGCGTTGGCTTTACCCAACTCTAGGAGGCGAACCATATCACAACAAGCCGCCTTTGATGCATTTGCTAATTGCTTGGGCTTATTCTCTGGGAGGCGAAAATGAGTTGACAACGCGCCTACCTGGAGCAATTTTAACAGCAACATCTGTACCTTTACTATATAGCATTGCTCGAGAAATATTTCGCCAACGTTGGGCTGCTATTTATGGCGCCTTGATTTATCTAACAATGCTACCTGTGGTGCGTCATGGGCGGCTGGCAATGTTGGATGGGGCGATGGTAAGTTTTTTGATGGTGATGATGTTGTGCGTGTTGCGATCGCGCCGAGATTTACGTTATTGTCTTGGTGTTGGCATTAGCTTTGGGTTTATTTGTTTAACTCAAGGACTGCTAGGCGTATTACTCGGTGCGATCGCACTTGTATTTCTGTTTTGGGATACGCCACGACTGCTCACTTGTTACTATCTCTGGATAGCAATCTTAATTGGCATTCTACCTGTAGCTGGTTGGTATGGTGCCCAACTAATTCACTATGGTTATACTTTCGCCCAAATTGGTATTGCAAACCCATCACTAGGCCGAATTGGCTCAGTTGTAGAAGGTAATTCTGAACCACTTTGGTACTATGTGATTGAACTTCTCAAATACACATGGCCGTGGTTATTATTCTTACCACAAACTGTCCGCTTAACCTGGGAAAATCGCAACCTTAGTTGGGCAAAACTAGTAATGGCGTGGAGTGGGGTTTATCTGCTGGTAATTTCTTTCATGATTACCAAAGTTCCCTGGTATCTATTCCCGATTTACCCTAGTTTAGCCTTAGCTTTTGGTATCCAGTTATCAGAAACGGAAAATTCACCTTTACTCTCATCTTATCCCCGTGCTTGGGTCGCTGGTTTGGCAATACTTGCTGTGGCTGCTTCTGCTGGTAGCATTTATTTTAGTTCAGGTACAACACCAAAAACAGACTTACAACTGATTTTTGCCGCCGTAGCTTTAACTATGACCTTAGCAGCTATTTTGGCAGAACGAGGTGACGGACAATTTCTGAAAATTTTGTTTTGGGGAAGTTATATTTCGCTGCTGCTGTTAATGAAATCTAACTATTGGGTTTGGGAATTATCACAAGCCTATCCAGTTAAACCAGTCGCCGCCATGATTGTACGAGCAAATCCAGCGACGAGGAAGATTTACACCTCTTTTCCCTACCATCGTCCCTCGCTGGATTATTATAGCGATCGCACCATCATTCCCGCTTCTGTTGGTGAGCTGGAATATTATTGGCACTACAACGGCCAACCCTACTTCCTGCTTCATGCATCTGCTTTCAACAATCTTCAACTAGAGTCGATGAAACTAATTGACCAAGCTGAAGGTTGGAAATTAGTCACAAAAGATACTAATCGGCTGTAAATATGGGGCATTGGGCAAAAGAGGCATACCCAAAATATTTAGGACTTACGTATGAAAATTTAGAGGTGAGCGGTGCATGGCTAAGGGTATAAAAGAAGATTTATCTTCCCTTATACCCCTTTTGCCTGCTTAAACCTGATGATGGAATGGACACTTAGCAGCAGGAGATTTTATTTGCCAGGGATCACATTGATAGAAATAATTAGCTTTCAAAAGACGATTTGCAAACTTTACGGTATACACCAAAGTCGTGGAAGTTGATATAGGTGGAATCAGTCAAATACGATATTCCCTTCTTTAGATAGTTAGCAGTTGCAATTCCTCGTGAACAGTGGCTTGACTATCAGCAGATTCCTGCACACGCTCAAGCCATTTTTCAGCTTTCGAGTAGTTGTCATGCTGTACCTCTTTAATCGCTTCCTTGAAGTTCAACACTACGCCCCAAACATCACTGAAAAAGCGTTTTTCTTGCTTCATTTTGTTGAAGAAACTAACAGCTTCAATATGCGATAATCCGCCTTCCGTTTTAGCGATCGCCATAAACACTTCAAACACATCGTCAGCCATCTTGGCATCTCCACAGACATAGTAGTGGCATTGCGGATGGCTGAGTATTTGCCAGAGTTCTTCAGCTTTTTCTTGCATTAAGCCTTGCACATAGACTTTCTTCTCAGTCAAACGCGAGAAGGCAACTTCTAACCCTGACAGCACGCCTTGATTCTGCCAGCTTACAAGTTGCTCTGCATAGAGGAAGTCACTGTGATTGCGACAGCCAAAGTACAAGCAAGCATCACCTAATTGTGTCTCCTGCTGCAATAGGGCTTGCCGATACTGAAGGAAGGCAATCAACGGCGATACCCCCGTACCCGGCCCAACCATCAGCATTGGTATGAGTGGATCGGTGGGTGGACGGAAGCTGGAGGTGCGGACACTGATCCGAACTTTTGCCCCCGCTTCCAGTCCGGCAAGGTAGTTTGAGCAGAGTCCCTGACGGGTTTTACCTGCATCCGTTTTAACTTGCAATACTCCAACTGTGATTTGGATGTGCTGAGGATGAAGCAGAGGACAGGAGGAAATCGAGTAGAGGCGTGGTTTTTGCTTCGTCAACAACTCTAGCAGGACTTCTAGTGTAATTTGAGCAGAAGGAAATTCATTGAACAGATCGACAACGCTGATGAAGTTGTCCGCGATCATTTTCTTGAGCGTGATGCTGTCGGGATGCTCATCTCCTTGCCGCAGAATTTCCAACCAGGTTTCCAGGCGTTGTTTATCCTGAGGATTTTCTGCTGCCGAGTACAGGTAGGTAAGCACGTCATTGAATGGTTCGCGCAAAGTCAGATCAAGGTCTTCCAAGAGAACCTGTCCAATAGTTGTGGGAACGGTAACAGGAGGTTTTTCTTCTAATTCCGTACCATCAGGCATTAAATAACGAGCTGTAAAATAGGTGTTGGGGGATACTGAAAGGCGATCGCACAACTGATTTACCAACTCTACCGGATTGCAAGGATAAACTGCAACATGATCGCCTGTTTCATACTGCAAATCGCTACCAGAAATATCAAAGACAAGATAGCGAGTAGAACGGCTACCGGGAATTACTTCTTTGAGCAGTTCGCTATTGGCAACCAGAGGTACTTCCACACCTCTGTCTCCACTCACTTCTATTGGTGAAATATTTGCCGCTTCCGTCTCACTCAAAAACGTAACGTTTAGTTTAGGTGCGGCTTGGGCTGTCGCATCGGCGGAGGTCACATCCTCACCCAGAACGCGGGAAACCAGTCCTAACCATTGTTTGAAGGTATCGGCTTGTCCCTTGATTTCATCGCCTTTGTGGAGTGGCACAATACAGTTACCTCCCGCCTTCGCGAGTCCCTTATCTACCGAAATTCCGGCAGCGCAGAAGTTTTCGTAAACGGTACTACCAATGCCCATAACGGAGTAATTCAAACCGTCGAGAGAACGCGCAGGTTGTTTTTTCAACCATTGGAGGAACTTCTTGCCGTTTCCAGGTATTTCGCCATTGCCGAAGGTGGATGTGACAATCAGTAGGAGTTTCTCCGATGCCAGGGTGTCGGTGTTGTATTCATCCAGCGCCATCACATGGGGACGGAATCGCTGGAGTTGACGAGCGGCTTTGTGCGCCAAGCCTTCAGCAGTAGCTGTTTCGGAAGCGTAGAGAATCAAGATGCGGTCTTGCTTGTTGTCGTCCTCATCAGTAGTGGTGATAAATTTTTCCAGGTCAATACCATCTTCAACTGCCCAGCGATCAGCAGCATGGTGATAGGCTGGCTCTAAGTAGAAGTCGCGCATCTGGTGGTGCCAGACCGGACAAGCACTTCCCCCGGATGGGGGTACGACCCAACCCCAATCCCCTGGACACTCGCGTCCTGCTTTCTTCTCGCGTAAGTCGTGGGCCAGGAATTGACGAGAGGCAGATTGATGGTCTACCATCGTCACCTTCGCTTTTTGGAAGGAGTAGAGGATGGCAACGTTGAGTTCCAATGCAACGCGATCGCGCCACAATGTCTGCTCGGAACTAGTATCGAGCTTGAGAACTTTGGCGATGTCCTCCATCTTGTTGTAGCGGTACTCGTCCAGGAAATCCCGCATGATTTCAGTGCCCATGTACCAGCCATTGAAAGGAATGCAGGCATAATTGATGCCGCCAACGTGCATTGAGAAGTTGGTAATCGCAGGGACGGCGTACCAACGGAAACCCAATGATTTGAATTCAGGAATCGCAGGATGCTCGATTTCCACTTCCAGAATCTCATCCCGATCCCAGTGGTACATCTTCGGTTCCATACCCGCAGCTTCAATCACTATAGGCAAAATGTCGTACTCTGTGCGTGGTTGGGAGGGTTGCCAGCCCAATTTCATAATCGCTTTGGTGACGTCCAAGTTGGCAGGATCGCCCAAAATGCTACCATCCGGTTGCTCGTATGCTGCATAACGAGCTAATTGTGGATTCCAGATGCGTGGCCCCCAGCGTTCCTTAGGATGTTTGGGACGAAAGACGGTCATGGTAATCTGGAGATTACCGCCGTTTGTAGCCGACTGTAGGTGTTCTTGGAGTTCACGGAACATCTCATCAGGGTCGGTAACGTGGCGGCGATCGCGGATCACCATATTATTCCATTGAATCCGCCCTACACACTTAGAAGCATTGCGCCATGACACTTGTGCCCCATAGGCGACTTCTTCATACGTGTGGGTATAGGTTCCGGTAGCGTGTACTTCCTCTTGAATTTCTGCCCAGCGTCGTGTCTTGTCCTCCGGCTCCCATGCCTGCTCAGTGGCGATTAGCTCTAGGTACTGCTTGGCTTTTTTGAGCAATCGTTCCTCATTCAGCTTGGGCAGCTTGATTACATTCACAGCGCGATCGATTAACGTCTGCCATCCCTGCCGTAACTCTGGGGTGAAATCCGGTACGTGCCGCTCAAACAAGGTAAAAATAGCATCGTTTATTGCCGGATAAGCACAGGATGGCACCCCTGCACTGGTATGCACCTGCCCTAAGAAACGCAACTCTCGGATCATCTCATCACTGCTGCCGCTTCTTAGGGATTGGACAAGAAATTCCAATGCCTGAAACAGGTGTAGAGACAGGTAATCCATGTCTGCTCGTCCAAAAATCGGCAATACAAAGGGATATTTCTCAAACAGGATTTGATAAAACTCCATCCCCATGACTTGCTTATTCTGGCTGAACACCTGCCAGGATTCCATCATCTTTTGCAGCATTTCTGGGGGCAGAGCTTTATTGTAGCGGTGAATTGCCTCTACCATCGGCACAATCACATGGGTATTGAAGAAGCGGTAAAGGGCAGAGTTTGTGCCTTTTGCTAAATCCTGGCGATCGTACTCTTCTAGGTAAGGAATCGATGGTAGCATCCACATCCACACCTGCCGTGCCTTTAACCAGTGCTGGGGACGCATTCCAATATCGGCAAACAGCGCACCGTAATCCTCAACTGTGTCAAACAAATCCTCTTTTTCTGGAGGTACGCCCATTAAGGGTTCTCCTATTACATTCTGAGTTTCAGGCTGAAGCTGGTGGATGCAGCAATCAAACAACTCAAAGAAAAAGTCATTGATGCTGTTAATCGCTTCCCCGAAGATGTACTCTAGTTCAGGTGACTCTAGCAACAGACGCTTCAAGAACTTTTCCATCTGCAATTCTTTCCACGCCCGCAGCTTGTTCCAAGCGTCTTTGACAATCACTTCTTCTTGTGGCGAGAGAGGAACAGATTCTGGCATCTCGAACTCACTCTCTGTCTGAGTCCCTTTGCTGTAAGGGCGGCGAGTACCGTTCTGATTCCCCAAGATTGTAAAGGTGCTGCTACTTCCCTCACTGCTACTCTGGGTCAGGCGAGTTTTCAGCTTCAATTGGGGTGCCTGGTTCCAAGTTGTAATCGGAAATTCTAACTCGGCACTGCGCTCTCCATTCAGGCATTCCTGGGTGGCAAACGCGACCATTCCAGCATCCTGCCAAGGTTGAGTAATGTCCCCTTCCCGGTAACGCAGAGTAATGGCGATCGTGCAGTCTCCCTTGTTTTTCAAATCCACCAACCAATTGGGTTGCGTGCGGTTCAGCAGATCCCTTTCTAACAAGCTTTGTCCCTCTTCGGAAACTACCTGCAAATGGCATTTATACTTATAATTATTGTCAGTCGGGAAATCGAGTGCAGAAACCTCAGTTAGGTGGATGATTCGTTGATTATCATTCATGCTTTAAAAGCCAATGAGTGAGAAAAATGTGTAGTTAAATGTACTGGTCGGCAGAAATTTTACATTGTTTTTAATTTACCCTAATTATTTAAAGGTAGATAATAAAATTTGATTTGTAAAGTAAATATAAAGACGCGGTTTCAAAGTTTAAATAATACTCAAGAAGCGATATGACAAAGTACTAGTCGCACTATAGCTGCATAAATTATTAACTCATTACCTCTGGCAACAAGTAAGTTGGCATAATAAAACCAAACTATGTAAACAAAAATAAACTAGGCTAAAACCCTCTTCGCTCGTGCCTTGTGGCTCTTGGCTCTTAGCTTATTCCAACGACGAATTTTTACACCAACCTACTTAGTTTGTAATCCTTACTCAAACGTCGATAGCGTCCTAACAAAACCAAAGTATATTCAACTACCCGTGTCTTGGTAAAATCTGGAACCCAATTTAAGCGATAGTGAGTGTCATCAACTCCAATAGTTGATAAACAGACACAACACATATAGATACGACTAAAAATAAATGTAAAGACGTAGCAGTGCTACATCTTTATAAGAGTTATGGATAACCCATATTTAATTTCATTAGATGTCTAATGGGCGATCGCTCTTTAAAGAGACATAATATAAAACCGTGTCCTATTTGGGGCAATAAGACACGGTTTTATCAGAGTATTTAGTTATAATATTACAATAATCAAAGTAGAATTTGATTTATACAAAAGTAATCCATTTACTGAGATTTGTTTCCTGGGTCATTAATTTTTTCTGTTGTGGGAAGAATTTGGCTATCATAGCTTGTCTTTTCTTGGGTCAGTGCGATCGCACTAAAGAAAATGGCACTACCTACAGCTAAAGCTACCATAGGACGCTTGAGTAAGACAAAATCTCTGATAATCCTCGCTAAAGGTCGGCTTTGACGACGTAGCGAAGAAGACATCATCAATTGTCTCCAAGTAAACGGATCGCGGACATAATGACCACTTTGGCAAACTACTAGCCTTTCCTGGCAATAGGGACAGCAAAACAAGCCCATGCGCGTTTTAATTGGTTTTGGCGTGGCATTTCTTTGGCAAATTGGGCAAGTAACATAATGATTATCAAAAGTGTGTATATTCATTTACCTCGTCCGCCTAGTCCATTTACTCGCTCTATAACAATAGCTATATTGAATTGGGATTAATGTACGATCTGACATCAGGCATCAATCATACATACATTCTATTACTACCAAGGATGGCTCAATAGTGGCAACACGAGTATAGCTAGATTTAAACAAGGATGACTCATGGTTAATGTTTACGGGTGCGTCCACCCAGCCGAAAAAACTTTGTTGTCTCTAAAAAAAATAGTGTTGGCGATCGCTCGCACCCCACTAGCCGCAGCTACACCTAACTTAGGTATCGCTGACCCTTAAATAATTCTCTCTCATTTAACCATTCTCCCCACAAAAATTTTGCACAATGACATTTTTAGCTAAAGCTGTGGAAGTTAAGCAAATAAAGTCTACTTGTCCGGTTGCTAAATAATGGCTCACAATGATAAGTAACAGATAAAAATTTAAATTTTTTCTTACATTTACCCCCCCTCTCAATGACTCTCTTGCCTCCCACTCAATTGAGGAAGGTAACGGAACAACCTGCCTTTCCTACACCTTCCGCTCGTATAGCTCACCTAATTAATCGTTTTCAACCATCCCCAGAAACAGTTGTGCTGTTTTTAGCCATGCTCATTGGCGGTGGTACTGGTATGGGTGTAGTCACCTTTCACTATTTAATTCAGCTGGTTCACCAGTTGATGCTAGAAAATTTAATGAGTCAAATTGGCGCCTGGGGTGCTTGGACTTTAGCTTGCGTTCCCACCTTTGGCGGATTAATTGTTGGCTTGATGCGCTGGCGCACTCAAGACTTTGGCCCTGGACTTTCATCTTTAATCGCCGCTTCTCAGGGAACAGAGATTAAGCGACCACTACGACCAGTGACAAAAATGCTGGCTGCATCTGTTTCTTTGGGGAGTGGTGCTTCTTTGGGGCCAGAAGGACCGAGTGTCGAAATTGGCGCAAATTTTGGAATGTTGTTGTCTGTGATCCTTAATGTATCTCAAGAACGACGACGTTTGCTGTTAGGTGCTGGCGCGGCGGCTGGACTGGCTGCGGGATTTAATGCTCCCATCGCTGGAGTCTTTTTTGCCCTAGAGGTGGTGATGGGAGCTACATCTTTTGCTACTTCTGCTGTGAGTGTGGTGCTGCTAGCGGCGGTGGTAGCAGCATTAATTGCCCAAATTGGTTTGGGGGCCCAACCTGCTTTTGATTTACCTGTTTACCAAGTTCGCAGTCCTTTGGAACTACCTCTTTATCTTGGTTTGGGTTTAGGGGCCAGCTTAGTTTCTCTGGCTTATACTCAATTAATTCGTTTAGCAAAAGCCTGCTTTGCTGGGAAGGTTCCAGGTTTTGATTTTTTAGGACGAATTCCTCAGCCGATTCATCCAATTATTGGCGGTGCAATTATTGGCGCTGTTGCTTTGCACTTCCCGCAAATTTTGGGTGTCGGTTATGAAACTGTAGAAGCAATGCTTCAAGATGTGGAGTTTCCACTCTACTTATTGGTGATGTTATTGGTGGTGAAGTTATTGATGACTGCAATTAGTGCGGGTAGCGGTTTCATCGGTGGTTTGTTCGCACCAGCAATGTTTTTAGGTGCTTCTTTTGGTTCGGCTTACGCCAAAATGTTAGCCGTAGCATTCCCGACAATTTGCAATCAAATGGCAGCTCCCCCAGCTTACGCAATGGTGGGAATGGCAGCAGTGCTGGCTGCTAGTGTGAGAGCGCCGTTAACGTCTATTTTAATGCTGTTTGAATTAACCCGCGACTATCGAATTGTTTTACCGTTGATGGCAGCTGTAGGTTTGAGTGTTTGGCTAGTAGAAAGGATTAAACCAACTTTTAACTCTAACTCTAATCTACAACAGATTGGGCTTTCGGAATTGAAAGATGAACAAGCGGAAATTGTGCAGCAAATTTTGGTCGAAGATGCCATGTACCCCTGTCCCAAAAAGTTACCTGCAACCCTGGGAGTATTAGATGCAGCTGTGGAAATGATCCGCGATCGCGTCCGTAGTGCTTTAGTATTTGATCAAGCAGAGCAATTAGTTGGTATACTTTCTTTGGAAGATATTAACCGTGCTCTTGCTATTTGGCAAACATACCCAAATTCACTAACTGAAATTCCAGATAATTTATCCAGTCAAACCCTCATAGACATTTGTACTACTGAAATTCTCTATGCATGGCAAGATGAACTTTTATCTGAGGCTTTAGACCGGATGAGTCTTCGAGGTTTACATCAATTACCAGTGGTAGCACGAGATAAACCCGATCGCATTTTGGGTTTATTAGAAAAAGAGCAAATTGCATTAACCTGTAATTTAGCAGTAACGCGTAAGGCACTTCGCCACTATCTACCAGTCTTACCCACTACAGATATAGTCAACTTCTTCGGGTAATTCAAAATTCAAAATTCAAAATTCAAAATTCAAAATTAATAGTCCCCATAAATAAATTTAGGGGCTTGTAATAATGATGTAGTATTTCTCACGCTTTGCGTCTCTTCAGTACATTTTTTCTGTTCTCCATAAATTAATTTAGGGGCTTGTATCCTTTTGTTCTTCGGTCATTAGTCATTAGTCATTGGTCATTGACCATTAGTCATTGGTCATCATTTTTCACAAAGGACAAATGACACTTGACTAATGACTGTTTATAGTCATTGTTTTTCACAAAGGACAAAAGACAAAGGACAAATGACAACGGAGAATTGACTAATGACCATTTATTTAAGCTGTGGCTTCTATGGCTTCATCATCTTCGCGATCTTCTGGATCTACCTGTCTCAGACGAATGTGCTTTTTGCCTAAAGTGATCACAAACTCATCTCCTGGTTTCAGATTCATCTGTTTTGTATAAGCTGAACCTATAAGTAAGTTACCATTCGATTGCACGCTAATTCTATAGCTAGCACTGCGTCCACCACGCCCATTAGCACTGGGTGTACTGTCTAACTGAATGCCTTCAGCATCAATTAGGGCATTTAAGAACTTCATCATATTGACGCGCTCTATACCATTTTTGGTAACGGTATAGTAGCCGCACTTCTTGGCTTTGTCTTCTTTGCTCTCGTTCTCTAGCTCTTTGACTTTTTTGAGCAGTTCTTCGCCGAGTAGGGGTTCAATTTTTTTCTGTTTAGGCATCAACTTAGGTCGAAAATGAATGTTTGAAGTGTTTGAATCGATTTTATTTTAGCTGAGGTTGAGCTAATAGGAATATAATCCTTTAGTTTTTATCTCAACCTAGCCAAGTATATTACACTCAGATGCACAATTGTTATGCCATTACCAATATTGCCAAGACAATCTGTTTTAGAGAATGCTGGCAATGCTGATAACTATATATATAGTTTGTGAATTACTGCTAGACTATATAAGTTTTAATAAGTTTTAAGTTTTCTAAACTAACGCTCAAGAGGTTGTCTATTTCTTAAGGATGAGAACTCAGTCACAGAATGATAAGCAAAACTGATCCTTAGTGATTGGTCATTGGTAATTAGTCATTGGTTATTTACAAATCAAAACTAAAGAAGTCTAACAGTCAGAAGCCGACATTAGAATTTCTTTCAAGAGAGATGCAGTGCCAACAAAGACAAAGGACAAACAACAAAACTTGCCAAAATGAAATTAACTACCAGAGGACACTATAGTGTGAAGGCGTTGCTAGATTTAAGTTTACAGCCAAGATATGGGCCTGTATCTGTGAGAGCGATCGCTAAACGCCAAGATATTCCAGCTCCTTACCTTGAAAAACTACTAATAGAAATGCGTCGTGCGTCTTTAGTGAAATCAATTCGTGGTAGCATCGGCGGATATCAATTGGCCAGAGAGCCTGCACAAATATCTATAGGACAAATTTTAGAAGCTGTTGGTGAGACTAGCCATTTACCTCATCACACCCCAGCACCAACACAAGCTGAAGATTGGGTAACGTTTAGCCTTTGGCAGAGACTTAACCAAAAGGTTAAAGAAGCTTTATACAGTATTACTTTGGCAGACCTTTATTACGATGCTCGTAGCCGGCAAGCTTCCCTTGGAGAAGAAGCTAGTTTTGTGGTTTAGTCAAGAGCAAAGCCGGAGACTTTGAAGCTCCGGTCAATAGTCGAAATATTAACTCTTGACTTGTGACTTATGACTAATAATATCTATATCTTAATAATTGCAGCATTTTTAGATTACTTAATTGGCGATCCTTGGGATTGGCCTCATCCAGTGCAAGTTATGGGGTGGGTAATTTCTCGCCTGACCAAATTTTTTCTTCACTTGTGTCAAAATTCTCTAACACAACGCCTAGCTGGAATTGTACTAGGTATTATCTTAATAATTGGTAGCGGTCTTGTTGGCTTTTTGATTATTCAAATTGCCAGATGGGTTCATCCACTCTTAGGAATTGCAATAGATAGCATTCTTTTGGCTAGTTGTTTTGCCGGCAGAAGTTTGCGAGCAGCAGCGGAGGCTGTTTTACAACCTTTAACAGCAGGAAATTTAAAGAAGGCTCGGAAGATTTTAAGTAATTACGTTGGTCGAGATACCCAAAACCTTTCACAAGCAGAAATTTCCCGAGCGGTTTTAGAAACGGTTGCAGAAAATGCCACTGATGGGGTAATGGCTCCACTTTTTTATGCAATTATTGGTGTCTTTATCCCAGTTGTGGGGCCAACTCCCTTGGCTTTAGCATATAAAGCTAGCAGTACCCTCGATTCAATGGTGGGCTATCGGGAAGCACCCTATACTTATTTAGGATGGTTCTGTGCGCGGTTAGAAGATTGTTTGACTTGGCTACCTTGTCGGTTAACAGTGGTAACTCTGGCGCTGCTATCGGGTAAACCGATGCATATTTGGCAAATTTGTCGTCGGGATGCAATTAACGATCCTAGTCCCAATTCTGGCTGGAGTGAGTGTGCCTATGCTGCTTTTTTGGGTGTGCAGATGGGGGGTACAAATTGGTATCGGGGGGTAGCTAAGTACAAACCACTGCTAGGAGATGCTATTTATGCCATTACTGCAAATTCTATTCAAAATGCTTTACAGCTGACTCGATATTGTTTTTTGCTATGGTTAGGGATAGCGATCGCTATATTCTTAATTCTTAATGCTCCCAAATAGGTAATTGTAAATATAAAGTTAGGAGTTAGAGACGCGATTAACCCTTGTCTGTACAGGAGTTAAGAATAAAAACTCCTAACTCTTAACTTATCACTCCTAACTTCTGACTCGCTATGTCTGCTAAAGTAGTTGAAATTCTCTCATCCCAAGAAATCCGTCGTACCTTGACTCGTCTTGCCTCTCAAATTGTCGAAAGGACGCGTGATTTGTCTCAACTGGTGCTTCTTGGTATTTATACCAGAGGTGCGTTATTAGCCGAATTATTGGCGTGTCAGATTGAGACGCTCGAAGGTGTAGCAGTGTCAGTCGGTGCTTTGGACATTACATTTTATCGAGATGACCTTGACAAAATTGGGTTGCGGACTCCAACGAAAAGCGAAATTCCTTTTGACCTTACCGGGAAAACGGTTGTACTCGTGGATGATGTGATTTTCAAAGGACGGACGATTCGCGCTGCTTTGAACGCAGTCAACGATTATGGTAGGCCAGAGGTGATTCGTTTAGCTGTGTTAGTAGACAGAGGTCATCGAGAATTACCAATTCATCCAGATTTTATCGGCAAGAAGTTGCCTACAGCTAAAGAAGAAATTGTCAAAGTTTACTTACAAAATTCTGATGGACGAGATGCAGTAGAGTTGATTGCAGATTAGGCTATGGAGGCAGGAGGCAGGAAGTACAAACTTTTTGTGTCTGATGCATGAATCCTGCATTTTGTCCCTGATGTACTTGAAAATTAATGTAAGTAATCAAGCGGACATGAGATTACGGGTAAGGGTAACTGTGAAAAGAAGTCTGTAGAACCTCGTTAAAAAATAAAGATTGTTTAGCTGTCTTGCCAGAAAACCACAACTTCTAATGAGAAAATAAGACATCCAAGCAAGAGATCGCCATTTGATTGTTAACAAACCTGTTAATCAGATCCAATTTTTTCGAGTTGAAAGCAAATAAAAATATACATTATGGGAGATGACTAAAAGATTAGTGCTCAAAATACTCCTGAAAGCTAGTCCTAGTTTAATAAGGTTTGTGTAGAATTTGGTGGTGAGGTTATTTACTTGATTCTCAATTGCAACAATCCAGGTTTCATTTATGAGTCAGTCTTTTTCTCAAAACCAAGCAAGACAAAATCGTCAACAGAGACACTGGCAACCAAAATGGAGTTTAAAAACTAAAGCAATAGTTTGGGCACTAAGTATCAGTGTGCTTCCTATAGTTGCAATTGGAATAGCTACTTACAACTATGGCACTAATTTAATTAATACAGAAATTCCGCAAGTTAGACAAGACAGGGCAAAAAGTTTTACAGAAAGTGAACTTGATCTACAAACACAATTGTCACTCCTGTTAATTGGTATGGGAGTGACAGCAATTTTAGCAGGTGCGATCGCTGTTTTTGTGACGAATCGAGTTATGAGTCGAGTCAGCAACGTTGCTGCAATCTCTAATAATATTAAAAAGAGGCTACGTCCAGACAGTGAGTTTACTCAAGTCTTCATCGCTAGCCAAGATGAATTAGTGATGTTAGAGAGAAACATCACCTTATTCACAGACCTGCTTTCGGTTTTGGTACAGGAGAAAGAAGCCGAAGCTGATTACTCTCAAATATTAATCAAAATTACCCGTTGGGTTCGAGAATCATTCAATCAAGAAGATGTTCTCAAAACTACCTCAGAAGAAATTCGTAAAGCTTTAAGCATTGATCGCGTAACTATCTTTTGCTTCAACTCGAACTATAATGGAACCTTTATCGCCGAATCAGTAGCACCTGGCTTACCGAAAATGTTGGGGGTTACAGTCTCTGAGCCGGGATTTGAGGCAGGGTATATAGACAAATATTACAATGGTAGGATACATGCTATTGATAATATCCATCAAGGCGATCTCAGTGATGGTGATATTGAGTTGCTGGAGCAATTTGCTGTCAAATCTAATTTAGTAGCACCTATTCTTAGAGGCAAACAGTTATTCGGTTTATTGATTGCACATCAGTGTTCTAGACTTCGCTTTTGGCAACAGTCTGAGATTGATTTGTTCGCTCAGATAGCCATGCAAGTAGGATTTGCCCTTGACTACGCCAAGCTTCTACAAAAAGTAGATACCAAGGCAGATAAAGCTCAGGTATTTATCGAAATTACCCATAGCATTCGCCAATCGCTCAACGAAGAAGATGTCCTCAAAACGACGGTCGAAGAGGTTCGTAAGGCATTGAGTACTGACCGAGTACTGGTTTATAGCTTTTACCCTAATTGGTCTGGAATTATAATTGCCGAATCAGTGGTTCCAGGTTATCCCAAAGTTTTGCGGTCTGAAATCCAAGACTTATGTTTCGGTCAGGGTTATGTAGAAAAGTATCAGTCTGGTCGCATTGTAGCCACAAACAACATTTATGAAGCTGGTTTGGCTGACTGCCATATTAACTTACTCGAATCCTTTGCTGTAAAAGCAAATTTGGTCGCCCCTATTCTCAAAGATGAACAATTATTTGGTTTATTAATTGCACATCAATGTTCCAGACCCCGTGATTGGCAACAATCTGAGATTGATTTATTTGGTCAGATAGCCATGCAAGTGGGGTTTGCTCTCGACCATGCAAGACTCCTACAACGCATCGAGGCTGAGGGTGTGCAAAGTCAGTTGTTAGCAGATACTATCGGCATTATTCGCCAATCACTCAACGAAGAGGATGTCCTCAAAACGACGGTCGAAGAGGTTCGCAAAGCTCTAAGTACCGACCGAGTGATGGTTTATAGCTTTGATGCTAATTGGTCTGGAACAGTAATTGCTGAATCAGTTGTTCTCACTTACCCAAAAGTTTTGCGAGCCGAAATCCAAGACCCATGTTTCGGTCAAGGCTATGTAGAAGAGTATCAGTCTGGTCGCGTTCTCGCAATCAACAACATTTATGAAGTCGGTTTAGCTGATTGTCACATTCACCTGCTTGAATCTTTTGGTGTGAAAGCAAATATAGTCGCCCCTATTCTCAAAGATAAACAGCTATTTGGCTTGTTAATTGCACATCAATGCTCTAGACCCCGTAATTGGCAACAATCTGAGATTGATTTATTTGGCCAGATAGCGATGCAAGTAGGATTTGCTCTCGACCATGCAAGACTCCTACAACGCATCGAGGCTGAAAGGATGCGAAGTCAGTTACTAGTGGATATTATCCGCAGCATTCGCCAATCCCTCAAGTCACAGGATATTATCAAAACTACTGTGGAAGAGGTTCGCAAAGCACTGTGTACTGACCGAGTGTTAGTTTATAGCTTTTACGCTAATTGGTTCGGAATTATCATTGCTGAATCGGTGCTTCCAGGTTATCCCAAAGTTTTGCGGTCTAAAATCCATGACCCCTGTTTCACTCAAGGCTATGTAGAAAAGTACCAATCTGGTCGCGTTGTCGCAATCAACAACATTTATGAGTCTAGTTTGGCTGATTGTCATATTAAACTGCTCGAATCTTTTGGTGTGAAAGCAAATTTAGTAGCACCAATTATCAAAGATGAGCAGCTATTTGGCTTGTTAATTGCACATCAGTGTTCTGAACCCCGTGATTGGCAACAATCTGAGGTTGATTTATTTGCCCAGATAGCGATGCAAGTAGGTTTTACTCTCGATTATGCTAAGCTCCTACAAGCGTATCAAACTGCTGAAGCTAACTCTGATGAATAAATAGCTTTGTGAGAGATTAGCAAAAGTAGCGCCGTTATTAGCAAGAATTGGTAGAGTGTGCGTAAATCCTACTCAAGTTTCTACAATTTTGAATTTTAAATTTTGAATTTTTATGTCTTCTTCTCAAAAACTGCGGCAGTTACTTGCACGTCCTGAAATTATCGTCATCCCAGGTGTTTACGATTGTCTGGGAGCCAAGCTAGTTGAACAGACAGGTTTTGAAGTAGTGGTTACAAGTGGCTTTGGGATTGCCGCTTCCACGCTGGGTTTACCAGACTACGGTTTTGTTACCGCTACCGAAATGCTCTATAGTGTGGGACGAATTGCTCAGTCGGTGAACATTCCCCTAATTGCAGATTTAGATACTGGTTATGGCAACGCTTTAAATGTTGTCCGCACGATTAAGGATGCTGTACAGTTGGGGGTGGCTGGTGTACTACTAGAAGACCAAGAATGGCCAAAAAAATGTGGACACTTTGAGGGCAAACGAGTTATTTCCCAGGCAGAACACGTTGGTAAAATCAGGGCAGCTGTGGAGGCGCGGAGTGATAGCGGTTTAGTGCTCATTGCTCGCACTGATGTACGTGCGTCACTAGGTTTAGAGGAAGCGATCGCTCGTGGTCGGGCTTACCTTGCCGCTGGTGCAGATATACTATTTGTAGAGGCTCCCCAGTCTATTGAAGAATTAAAAGCGATCGCCGCAGCTTTCCCGGATGTGCCACTAGTAGCTAATATCGTTGAAGGTGGTAAAACTCCCGAAGTTTCTGTGGCAAAGTTACAACAGTTGGGCTTCAAAATTGTGTTTTTCCCTCTGACTGCCCTACTAGCTGTCACAAAGGTAATGACTGCTTGTTTTCTTCATTTAAAAGAACAAGGAACCACTGAATTACCTGATTTGGTTAGCTTTCAAGATTTTCAAGAACTCGTCGGCGTTCCTGAATATCTGCAAATAGAACAGAAGTTTAAATCATGACTGTTGTTCCTCGTCAATTGAAAATTTACGTTACGCTTAGTGTAATTTTTGACGAAGAAGCTGCTAGAGCGATCGCTAATGGTAAAATTCGATGTTCTTGAATTTGAATCCTGGCGTGGAGTGTTTCTGCTGTATCATCCGGCAGTACTGGTACTGCGGCTTGCATTAATATTGGGCCGCTATCCATTTCTAAACAAGCTAGATGCACTGTACAACCAGTAATTTTTACCCCAGATGCCAAGGCTTGTTCTACAGCATGGATTCCCTTGAAACTAGGTAACAAACTAGGATGGATATTAATAATTTTATCAGGAAAGGCATCAATGAAAACTGATGTTAACAATCGCATCCAACCTGCCAAAATTACCCATTCCACATTGTAGTGCTGCAATGTCTGCACAATTTTTTCATCAAACTCTTTTCTGCTTTTATAGTTGCGGTGATTCAATAAAACTGCTTGTACACCTTTATTGGCTGCTCTTACGGCTGCTTTCGCCGAGGGGTTATTGTAAATTAAAACTTGAATTTGGGCATTTAGCTGCCCATCTTGGATAGCTTGAGCAACTACATCAAAATTGCTGCCATTCCCAGAAGCCATAATTCCCAGTTTTAAAGGAGCGACTTGTTGGCAAATATCGCTAGTGCTAGGAGAAACCAAGCTCAGGGTAGAATCAGGGCACAGGGTCATAACCGCTAAGAGGAAAAATTATAGATGCCAAAAATATATACTAAGTCGTGGTTAGATAATGATACAGCAGCAGCCTGGATTTTTATTACATAAATAGGTAAATTTTCATCCCTTAATTAAATTTGGCTGTCAAGGTTTAGATCATAATTAGTCCAATTGATATAGGTGATATTCTAAAACTTGGTATGAAAGAAACAACATAGAGATTAAAGCCGCATAGGATTTGATCGCAGCATAGGTGAGTTAAATGGTAAAGGTAGCGTTGCTGATTGGGGTCAGTGAGTATGAGCCAGGGCTGAACCCATTGCCCAGTGCAGTTAGAGATGTGGAAGCAGTGTACGAGGTACTGCTGCATACTGAAATGGGCGGATTTGCTGCCTCAGATATTAAGCTGCTAAAAAATCCTGAACGACAAGTTGTAGAAATGGCGATTGAAACGCTGTTCTCCAATCGTCACAAGGATGATTTGCTGCTGCTGTACTTTTCAGGACACGGCATCAAAGACGATCGCGGTAGGCTGTATCTGGCAACTCGCAACACCAGTAAGACACAGCAGGGTGAATTGATTCGCTCAACGTCGGTGTCTGCCAATTTTATTCACGAGCGCATGAGTGAAAGCCGCTCCCGTCGGCAGGTGGTGATCCTAGATAGCTGCTTTAGTGGCGCGTTTGCTGAGGGGATGTCTGCCAAAGATGACGGCACAATTGACATCCGGCAGCAATTGGGCGGTGAAGGACGAGCCGTGTTGACTTCTTCTACTTCGACTCAATATTCCTTTGAGGAGGAAGGGCAAGATTTATCGATTTACACTCGTTTTTTGATTGAAGGTATCAAGTCGGGAGAAGCCGATCGCGATCAGGATGAGTTTATCTCCGTCGATGAACTCCATGAATACGCCAGTCAGAAGGTGCAAAAACTTCAACCTGGGATGAAGCCGGAAATCTATGCAATTCGAGAAGGCTTTAAAATTAGACTGACAAAGGTGGCTCCGGGTGATCCCAGGCAGGGATACCGTAAAGAGGTAGCACGATTTATTCATCGAGGCGAAATTTCCTTTGTTGGTCGTCGCACATTGGATGTACTGAGGACTCGCTTGGGATTGGAGACAACTGAGGCGAAGGCGATCGAAGATCAGGTGTTAGAACCGTACCGCAAGGAGTTCCACGAAAAACTCCAGCAGTATCAGCAGGTGTTCACCGAGCTACTGGAGCGAGACGAGACAATTACCGATAGCGATCGCCACGATCTGCAAAATCTCCAGCAAATTTTGGGACTGCGGAATGAGGACACGATGCCGATTGAGGCACAGGTGACTGCACGGTTTAAGACACATCAGCAAAACCTGCAAACATATCAACAGGAGTTTACAACGGTACTGCGGCAGGAGTTTCCGCTAAGTACGGCAAGCCGCGATCGCTTACGGCAAACCCAGCAGCAATTAAAGCTTGCGGATAGAGATATTGCCGCGATTGAATCTCAGATTACGGCTGAGGTAGAGGCATATCACCAGAAACTCCAGAACTACGAACGGCTGTTTTTTACTGCCACGCAGCAGGAATATCCTCTCAGCAACGCAACCCAAAATAACTTACACCAACAGCAGCAGCGCTTGGGACTGACGGATGTAGATGTTGCACCAATCAAAGCACAAATCACAACGCAGATTGAAAGCTATCATCAAAAACTCCAGCAGTACGAGCAGGCGTTTGTGAAAGCGACGCAGCGCCAGCATTATCCAGATAAGGTGACGCGGAAGCAGTTGCAGCAAACGTGGCAGACGTTGGGGTTGAGTGATGGCGACGTGGGGGGAATCGAGAGGCGGATTAATGCGGAGATTGAAAGGCATCAAGCAAACTTGCGGCAATATGAGCAGGAATTTACAGAAGGTGTTCAGCAAGAATATCCGCTCAGTGCTTTCAAACGCTCTCAACTAACGCAACTTCATCAAGCGTTAAATCTGACTGCTGAGGATGTGACTGCAATTGAAAATCCAATTGTTGCTGCGATCAAGGAACATCGGCAAAAGCTGCAACAGTATGAAGAGGTGTTTAGAGAGTCGATGCAATTTGAATATCCTCTTAGTGATGCTACTCGTGAAGACCTTCAACGTTTTCAACTAATTTTACAACTAAATGATGCGGAAACATCTGCGATCGAAGCAATTATTATTCAATCATCTTCAGAAGCAGAATCCCGGAATCAGCAAGAGAGAATCAGAGTTGTACTAAGCCAGCAATTGATTAATTCACCGATTCAGCAGCCAATTTCTGCTCAACCCATTCAACCGCCTCAAGAGCGACTTAGCCGACAAAAATTTTTGAAGTGGGCTGGCTTGGGAGGCGTAGGTTTGGTGACAGCAGTAGTAGGCCGTGAAATTTTTAAGAGTCAATCACCGACTACTAAATCTACTAATCAACCTGCTAATAAATTGATAACTATCTCTGTAGCTGAACCCAAATATATTCCTGTTAAGTTTGAAACGGTAACAGTAGATAACAAGGGAAAGGTAATTAAACGAGATCCTAATAATCAAGCTAAGTTCTTTGAAGAAGGCTTAGGTAATGGCATAACTCTGGAAATGGTTGAGATTCTTGCTGGTTCATTTAATATGGGTTCACCACCCGGTGAAACTGGTGAAACCAAAAATGAAGAACCACAGCACGCTGTGAATGTACCTGCTTTTTTTATAGGCAAGTTTGAAGTGACTCAGAAACAGTACAAGCAAATAATGGGTACCAATCCGTCCAACTTCAAGGGAGTAAACCGTCCTGTAGAGCAAGTGTCTTGGAAGGGAGCAAACCATCCTGTAGAGCAAGTGTCTTGGGATGATGCAGTAGACTTTTGCGAAAAGCTGAGTCAAAAGGTTGGGCGTAAATATCGCCTACCTAGTGAAGCAGAGTGGGAATACGCCTGTCGTGCAGGAACAACGACACCATTTCACTTCGGTGATACGATTACAACTGAGTTAGCCAATTACAATGGGAATTACACCTACACTTCTGCACCAAAGGGCAAATATCGTCAAGAAACAACAGAAGTAGGAAGTTTTCCACCCAACGCCTTTGGATTATACGACATGTACGGGAATGTCTGGGAGTGGTGTCAAGATACTTGGCATGATAGCTATGAAGGAGCGCCTAGTGATGGAAGTGCATGGATAGACAATGATAATCAAAGTTTTTGTCTGCGGGGTGGTTCCTGGTTCAACAATCCTAAAAGCTGTCGTTCCGCGTCCCGCAACTTTAACCTCCGCAACAACCGCTATGATCGCATTGGTTTTCGTGTTGTCTGCGTGATTAGGAGGACTCTTTAGCTCTTTTGCCCTTCTTGACTTTACCCTTTTTCAGTGTAGCGAAGCGGAACAATCTAATCTTTTTTCAAAAAACAGAATGGATAAAATTAGGATTAGGTTTAAGCTAAAGACTCCAAGTAGAGATAATTATGAACCAAGAGCTTACCCAAGCGATCGCCTTAGAAGTTCAGCTATTCCACAGCATCGAACAGAAAGAAAATTTTCTCTTTTTACTTGGTGCTTTACTTGCTAAAGTAATCAGTCTTCAAAAAGCCGCAGAAGTTATGCAACTGGAGCCAGCAGAATTCCTTAAAATTTTAGACCTGATGGGAATTGAATTTTCTTACCTTTCTAAAGAAGATGTTGCTTCAGAAAAAAACTGGTAAATGAATGCAAATTGTTCTCAATTCATCACCACTGATTTTTCTCGCTAAACTGAGCTACCTAAATCAATTTATCGAATATCCTGATGATTTCTACATTCCTCAATCTGTTGCTGAGGAAATTAGCGCTAAGTCAGATCCAGCTAGCCAAACCATTCAAACGCTAATCAATACTGGTAAACTTCAAGTTCGCACATCCAGTCTTAAAACTCTCCTCAACAGCTTAAATCAACGATTGGGTAAAGGAGAATCGGAAGCGATCGCTTTAGGGATTGAGTTGAATGCAGATTATATTTTGTTAGATGACTCAACAGCTAGAAGAGAAGCTAAAAGACTTGGTTTGAGTATCAAAGGAACGTTAGCCGTTATCAAAAAATTATGAACCAAGAATTTATGCAAGCTAAGGGTAGAATCAGGGCGGAAGGTTATAACAGCTAAAAGGGAAAATTATAGATGCAAAAAATATATACTAAGTCGTGGTTGGATAATGATACAGCAGCCGCGTGGATTTTTCTTGCACCAGCATTAATTTTGCTGGGCGTTTTTATCATTTGGCCGATTGCCTATTTGTTCTACCTCAGCTTCACTGCTGGTAGTTTCACCTTAAAAGGTATTTATTGGATAGGCTTAAAAAACTATTGGCGCTTGCTACTTAACCCCGACTTCTGGCAAGTTCTGGGTAACACCTTTTATTTTACGGTTGCCACTATCATTCCCAGTTTAGTTATCTCTTTGGGATTGGCAATACTATTAAACCGCTCCATTCCCTTGCGGGGCATCCTGCGAAGTGCTTATTTTTTACCCTCAATTATTTCAATTGTGGCAGCGGGTTTAGGATTTCGCTGGCTGTTTCAGACATCAGGGCCAGTTAACGGACTTTTAGTTTTTTTTGGCATTTCAGACATACCCTGGTTAGGAGACACATTTTGGGCAATGCCAGTAATTATTTTAATGAGTATTTGGAAACAACTAGGTTTCAATATGGTGGTTTTTTTAGCAGGGTTGCAAACAATTCCTCCTAGTCGTTATGAAGCAGCAGATTTGGATGGAGCAAATGCTTGGCAACAATTTTGGTATATTACTTTGCCCGGATTGCGCCCGACTGTGATATTTGCAATCATTACTACCGCAATTTTTACATTGCGGAGTTTTGAGCAAATTTATGTGATGACTGGCGGCGGGCCACTGAATTCGACTAATTTGCTGGTTTACTACATTTACCAAGAAGCTTTTGGCCAGTTTGATTTTGGTTATGCAGCAGCAGGAGCGACGGTGTTATTAGCAGCAACGTTGGTACTAGTTTATTTGCAACTGCAAACTTGGGGAGGGGAGTAGGAAGGCAGGGGAAGCAGGGGGGGAATTTTGGAAGTTGCTAAATCATACCGCAAGTATGCAATGCTAAAAAATGTTGTGCATTCAATTAGAAACAGCTAGAGTTTTTACTTTTTATATAGGCTGCGATATTCCCAAGGATTTACAAATTTAGTATCGCTCCAAACGCCGAGCCGTTGTGCCTTCGCCTCAGTTTCGGCTTGTTGAACTAAGTTTTTACTAGGACACTTGTTTAAATAGGGACGATACACTTTTGCTAAACCTTCTTGCAACAATACCTGTTGTATAAAAGTGCCATTTTTTAAACGGACTTCGGCAATTTTACGCCCATAGCGATCGCTATCTGTAATATTCAAAGTCACGCGATCGCCTCCTTGTTGCAGCAGTTGTTGCACCCGTTCTCGTGCTTTCACACCCCAAGTAAATTGATTGTGATCGCTAATGCGTTTACTCTGCTTTTCTTTATTAGTATGAGCTATCTCTGGCGCATCCACACAAGCAAAGCGCACGGTAAAATTTTTACCATTGGTATCTTTAACTACTAAAGTATCACCATCACTGACTCGCTCAACAGGTTCTCCAGAATTACCGATAAAGCGATCGCAGCCTACCAAACCCAAAATCATGATAGTTGTACAAAGCCAAAATCGCACTGGTTTAGTTAATTTCTCCATCCAAACTTCCTTGCATTACCTCTGTGGGATGATATTAGCAAAATCAAAAGATATATTTGTTAACTGTAGGCAATTCCAAATCCCCAATGGTAAAACCCTCTGGCGACAACCGAATAAAAATGCGGATTAGTATAAGAATTGTAACCTTCCAATTGTCAGCGGTAATTCCTGATGAACTTCTTGACTAACCTTTTGCATCTAGCTGGTTCAGGTGTCTTTGCCTATTACTCTGCTGCTCAAATTCGTGATTTGAAAACCCGCCCCAACATCCTTGCGGGGTTTCAGTTGGCGGAATCTGGCTCTGTGTCGTTTTTATCTGCACTTAGCGAGCGCGCAGCTGCTGAAGGCGATACATGGCTAGCCGAAAAACTAGCAAAACATGCATCAGATGAAACTAGACATGGTAAAATTTTTGCCCACGCCTTACAACAGCTAAATAAACAAGTTATAGATTTCAAGCATCAACCCCAAACTACATCTACAAAAAAATCACAACAGCGTAGTCCCTTTTTCGCAGCATTCTTTGAAGGCTACACCCAAGAACAGCTAAAACCAGCTGTGATTGATTGGGATGTGTTTATGGCTAGCACATACATTCTGGAGTTAGATGCAAGTAAAGACTTTGCGCGAATGGCGAAAGTATTACCTGATAATGAGCCAACCGCTCGGAATTTGAAGTTAGGAATGCTAAGTATTGCCCAAGATGAAACTGGACATGCTGCTTATCTCTACGAAGCGATGATGCGACGGATGTCTGCGACTAAGGTAGAAAAACTTGTAGATATGTGGCGAACTCGCAAGGTAAACGCCTTATTGGCAATGATTGGCGGTATCCTCCAGCGCAACGGCGAAACGCGATCGCTAGTCCAAGATAGTGCGCCGTCGGAAATCGATTCTGAGTTGGTAGCTACATAATTAATAGATGTCTTGAGTATCTAACGATCAACTACCCTTGGCTCAAACTTTCCTTAGCCAGGGGTTCTATATTACTGATCACAACTTGAGACAGCTGAAGCATTTATTTATGTTGCGATGATTCGATTGATGTTCAAGCAACTTGCGTAATTAAAATCACATATCTAAAACTTCTTAGAGATCCTTAAGAGCGATCGCAATCTAATAACGTTAAATAACTGGAGTTTAGACTATCATGCAGGCGATCATTAACTCCAGAAAGCATGTGTTGACAGTGTGAGCGGTGGAGTAATTTGATGCCGATGATTACTTGGGAGTTGTAGTTGGCAGGTGATATTGTTACTGACAATCCCCTACCTTCTCCCAAAAGGAGAGACTAGCGCCAAGGCAGAAGTCAATAGACAAAAATTAACCCTGGAAGGGTGGCTTAGGCTCTGGGAGGAATTTTAACGGCAATTAGTACTCCTGCGCGATCGCCCAAACCTCGCGGAAAATCCCCAAGCTGGAAAGCAGGGCTACCACGACAACGTAGAATTCGCTATCCAATAGTCAAAACAAAGTACAACAAAGTCCCAGAAACAGAAAGCAAAATCTGCTTAATCTCAAAGATTTTCATTTTTGAAGGATGTGTTTTATCAACTCAGTACTGCTGGGTCGTTTCTTCTTGCTTAATCTAAATTCTAGTCAATTACATTACCGAAGATAATGCCTTCAGTTGGTTCAACCACTGTGGTCTATTTTCCTGAAAATTGCTGTAATATGCAGATAAAAAAGTTTATTTATAATCTATTATGAACCTTGCAAAAGGTCATTAATTGAACTTATAGTCTGTTTTATTTGTTCTGTCAGAGAAGTTCTTAATAAATCCAGGTTTACTGTTGATAAATTGAGTAGTCCTAAAGCATATAATAGGCTCGAAATACCAATAATTAAAGCCAAAATCCTCCCAAAACAACCAGGATTTATTTCAATAAAAGCTAATTTAGATTGCCCGATGATAGCAATCGTTATAAAAACAATTCCTACTATTAAAAAGGTACTGTTTGGAGTTAAATCTGTCATTTTTTGATTAAGATACCTCACCACTTTTATTGTAGCTATTATTAGTTCAAATTTTTGCCTCTGCAATATCCAAAAATATAAAAACTTTGCAACTCAACATTTATCCCAACCTAATAAGGCTCAGGCTATTGCATTATCGGTGTTGGAACTCATCGTGTGCTATGATTTAGGAAGATATATATTTATTTTGAAACTTATTTAACAAAATAAATAGGGTTGATTGTCTTAATTGTGTATAAATTGTTATATCTCACTTAGATATTCAAGAAAAAACCTAGATTCTGCAAAAAGCGAACTAACTGATGTGTCTCTAGCAGAAATTCAGATATCGTGAAGTTGCAGCTGATTTAAACTCAATTTTGCTTTTTACAATTTTGCTGAGACTATCTAGTGGTAAAACTTTCAGCATTAAAAAGCCAAAATATCATCACTCGTGTACTAGACGTTAATTTAGTTTATATATTAAACTACACTAAGACGATAGAAATAGTGTTTTTTATGGAAAGCGTCCAAAACGTTAGTCAAAAGTCGAATGTAACAAGAGACACAGCACTAGAGCAATTACAAGAGTCTACTCCAGTAGACTTTAAAAAAGACATTTTCAAAAAACTCAGAGGTGGATTTTTTCTAGTACTAGGATATTTATTATCACCATTATGTTGGTGGAATGACTTATTATTCAATTTGCCCATAGCTTATGGTTTTGGGTATGCATGTAGTTTGCTTTCCCCAAAATTGCTTCTACCTTGTTCAATTATCGGATACTGGCTCTCTAATATTGTGGGAATTCTCTTGATGCAATTCGGTTCTAAGGACATTTTTCAAAAAGAGCCTCAAGAGCATAACCTCAAAAGAGAATTGTTCACAGGTTTAATTTCTTCGACAGTTTATACCCTATTGATTATGCTGTTGATCCAGTTGAAGATTCTTGATTCTCCTATTTTATTCTCCAACAGTTAATTTAGCTTATACCTTTCTACAAGGGTCAGAATTCAGGAGTCAGAATAAATGAGACAGCCAGCAAGGAGCAAGGATATTTCAAAACTTGATAGTTTGCTAAAAAGCACATGGTTTTGTTTTATCTGTCTACAAATTTACTGAACTATTTCTTAGCACCCATACTATGTATATATAGCAGATATAGCAATAGGTGAAGGAGTTCTATCATGTCCGGTTAAAGACTTATCATTAAGACCGCAGTTATTGGTAGAGGAGCTTCAAATGTACAGGGGAGGGGTTTTTGGGCTTTCTGCATAGAGAAAGGAAATTATAACTAATTAGCCGGACATAATATTACGAACAAAAAAACTGACTTATTCAAGCAATCTGGGTTCTAAGTCTCTGGATGGAGAGCAAATCATTTAGCAAGAAAATCAATTTTCGTCAAATTTTAAAAATTCACTTAAATTCAACAATTTTGGAGGTTCCTTACTTACAATTAATGGCAACTTACCATTCCATTTTTCTATTGTTTGCCTTTGCAAAATTTCTGGAGTTAAACCATCACGTAATAATCTGTGTGCCTCAGCTTCTCCTTTGGCTAAATTAACTTTTGCCTCAGCCTCTTTTGTTGCTTTCAGTGCAATAAACTCTGCTCGTTTTGCTTCTTGTTCAGCAATCTGCTTCGCCTCCACCGCCTCACCAAATTGTTCTGAAAAATGCACATGAACTAAAGAAATATCATCAACTGCAACGTGATAGTTACCCAGTCGTGTGGACAATGCATCATCTACTCCACTTTTGACTTCTCCTCGTTTAGTAATAATTTCTTCGGCAGTATACTTTGCCATTACTGCTTTTAGTACTTCTTCAACTGCTGGATTAATAATCCGAACAACTACATTTTGTTCATCTCCAACTTCCTGAAAGATGGCATTTGCTTCCTGGGGAATAATATGCCAATTAAGAGCTACATCTGCGAAAACATTTTGTAAATCTTTGGAAGAAGCCTCAGCAGAAATTTCCTCCTTTTGGACTCTAATACTCAACTTTTTCACAGTATTGACTACAGGAATAATTAAGTGAAGTCCTTCTCCTAATATCTGGTTTTGTACTTCGCCAAATTTCATTAATACACCACGTTCTCCTGCATTTACAATTACACAAGGTGTGAGGAAGAGAGTTATCAGGAACAAAAAAGCGGTCAATTTACCGGCACTGCTGAAATTTGTAATTTTTATCATATGTGTGAACCATGTATGCATCTTATTTAGAGACACATATTTAGGAGTTATAGGCTACCTTGGCTGTTGACTACAACTCGACCACCGCGAGAATTGTCTGATTTAGCGCTGATGTGGCATTTTCTAAAGCAATCACAATTTCTCAAACCAAAACTAAAAGCCCGTCATTATCCAACAAATTCGGCACAGTCTCTATATCAATTACTGATAAATTTGCGTTGCTTTGAGCATGTGGTAGGTAATGATCAACTGAGTCAAAGCCAGAGGATAACTCTGGAGTGTTTCTCCAGTTGTACCAGCAATTTTACCCAGTTCTGGATTACTTTCGCGATCACAAATGTTTCGTAAATGAGGCATATCAGAACAAATAATATGCTCTAGCTTATTTACCTGTTCTAAGGTGGCATGGCCATCAACTTCTAAGACATCCACAGGTTTACTCATATCCCTGTCTAGTCCCAGACGGATGGCTGACTCGGAATTCCAGCCAGAAGTAGTAATTGTAGTGAAATCTGGGTGAGGAATTGTCGGACGAAGTACCAGTCGGACATTCAGGTGTCCATTGGTTTCATCAGCTTCATCAATGGGTGGGTAGAAACTGATTACTATATCAGACCATTGCCGTTGCGGACGGATAAACTGTGCTGAGTCTGGTTCGCGCTTTTCTAGTTCCGCTAGCACTTGTTCCGGTGTATAGCCACGCTTTTGCGTATCTCGCTTGACTTTCCAGTTAGCACGTAATTCTTCAGGAGGCGCAAGGTAGACTTTAACATCATAAGAGTCACGAGCAGCACGAGTAGAATAACCGAGTAATCCTTCGATAATCACGAATTTATTCGGCTTGATATACTGTGGTGGCTCGAATGTGCCGGTTTTATGGCTGTAGACTGGCTTAAGAATTGGTTGTCCTGTGCGTAGCAACGACAGATGTTGCTGCATAATATCTAAGTGATTGCAGTCGGGGTGAAGGGCAGTGATGCCAATTTCTGCACGTTGTTGGCGATCATAACGGTGATAATCATCTGTACAAATGAGCGTGACATTTTCTGGGCCCAGTACCTGAGCAATTCCTCGCGTTAGTGTTGTTTTACCAGCCGCGCTGTCGCCGACAATACCAAGAATTATTGGACGGCTCATCATAACCTCCCACAATAAAAATAACTTTAGCAATGAAATTACCTACAATATTTTTTATTCTAAAAGGGTTTAAGCAAGTAACTCAAACAAACACTTAGTATGCAATATCTCTACACATAAAATGTTTGTGCGTAGGCGCAGCCCGTCGTAGACATCGCTTTTTGCATAATAATTACGAGTTATTTGTACGCATAATTATGGGTACTCCCACTAGATATCCCCGGTTGAACCTACTCTTAGCCGCAGATATTCAATTTTAATACAAGCATCCATAACCACATTTAGTCCTGCATCTATAGCTTTTTGTGCTGATGGTTGATGCCAGATACCCAGTTGTGTCCATACAGTTTTCGCATTGATAGAAATTGCTTCATCTACAATTTCTGGCAAGTACTCAGAACGGCGAAACACGTTAACAATATCCACGGGTTCGGGTAATTCCTGGAGTGCAGCATAACTGGATTGACCGTCAATTTCTTTAATTAGGGGGTTGACGGCATAGACTGTATAGCCTGTTTGCCGCAAGAATTGGGCGATTTGATAACTAGTGCGTTCGCGTTTATCAGAGTGACCTACAACAGCGATGGTTTTGGCTTGGATTAACACCTCACGCAAGGCGTTATCATCTTCTTTAATATTTGGCATGATTTAAAATATCCTCAGCGATCGCTTTGTTTATCATACTGAGTTGCATTTAAATATAATTTTGACTTTTAAAAAATCATTCACGAGTATCAAAGACTCATTCACAAGTAAAAAAGACTCGTCCACGAGTATCAAAGACTTGTCTACGAGTAAAAAAGACTCATTCACGAGTATCAAAGACTCATCCACGAGTAAAAAAGACTCATTCATGAGTATCAAAGACTCGTCCACGAGTAAAAAAGACTCGTCCCCTATTCTCCATGCCCAATGCCCAATGCCCATGACAACAAAAACATTAGGACTCAAACAAAACCTCCACGATTATTTACTGTCAGTCTCTCTCCGAGAACCGGAAATTTTAACCCAACTGAGACAGGAAACAGCCCAGTATCCGATAGGGAGAATGCAGATTGCTCCCGAACAAGGGCAATTTTTGGCGTTACTGGTGCAATTGTTAGGAGCTAAGAAAACTTTGGAAATTGGGGTATTTACAGGTTATAGTTCCCTAGTGGTGGCATTAGCATTACCGAGAGACGGTAAAGTGGTAGCCTGTGATATTAGTGAGGAATTTACAACGATCGCTCGGCGCTATTGGCAGCAAGCAGGAGTGGCAGATAAAATTCAACTGTACATTGCCCCAGCTTTGCAGACATTGGATCGGCTACTGGCAACAAAAGAAGCAGAAACTTTTGATTTTGCCTTCATTGATGCAGATAAGAGTAACTATGATCGCTATTATGAGCGATCGCTGCAATTAGTGCGTCCGGGGGGATTGATTGCGATCGATAATGTTCTCTGGTCAGGTAGGGTTGCTGATCCCCAGGTGCAAGATAATAGAACTAAAAGAATTCGTGCCTTTAATCAAAAGCTGCATCAAGACCAGCGAGTTAGTCTTAGTTTAATAGCGATCGCAGATGGCTTAACTCTGGCACTGAAAAAGTAAGTTTGGCGAAAATAGCTCTTATTGTTCTAACATTTGAAAGAATCGGGTAAAGTAATCTGGAAAAGTCTTTGCTGTACAACCAGGATCTTTAATTACAATCCCTGGAACCTTCAAGCCAGTGACAGCAAAAGCCATTGCCATTCGATGATCGTGATAGGTTTCAATTGCTGTCGGGGTAATGGGGCCAGGCTCAATTTTTAGTCTATCTGCAAACTCTTCAACCTCAACACCTAGCCGACGCAACTCTGTGACAACAGCTTTAATTCGGTCGGTTTCTTTATATCGAATATGTTCCACGTTACGAATAGTAATTGGGGAACTGGCAAAGGGGGCGATCGCTCCTAATGTTTGCACTAGATCCGATATATCATTCATATCAATGTCGATGCCTTGCAATTGCTTCGGCCCCGTCACTTCGGTATATTCATCCGAATCCTTAATTTGGCAACCCATCTGTTCTAAAACATTCAGCCACAGAATATCACCTTGACAAGATTGTTTAGTCAAATGTTTTACCCGCACCCGTCCACCCGTGACGGCGGCGGCGGCAAAAAAGTAAGAAGCATTTGACGCATCAGGTTCTACTGTGTAATGTCGAGCTTGGTAACGTTGACCTGCTTTAATCTGAAACTGATTATCGCCGATTTGAATCACCTCCACGCCAAAGTCTGCCATCAGACGACAAGTCATTTTGACGTAAGACTGAGAAACCAACGTACCTTCAACCTCAATAATTGTGTCTTGTTGAGCATAAGGCGCAATCATCAGCAACGCCGAAAGTTGCTGACTTGTTTGGTTAGCTTTCAACCGAAAATTTCCGCCAGCGAATCCCTGACTATAGACGGTGTAGGGCATAAACCCGGAGTTTCCCTCAAAGTTAACGGTTGCTCCACCCGTTTGCAGCACCGTCAACAAGTCGCCCATCGGTCGTTCTCGCATCCGGGGAACCCCATCTAGGCGATATTCGCCATTCCCCAATGCCACCAGCGCCGAAATAAACCGTGCTGCTGTACCTGCCAAACCCACAAATAAATCTGCCTGTTTAGCTGGAATGTCGCCTCCTTTGCCCGCCACTTGAATTTGTGCCAACTGAGGATTCAAAGTAATAGGAATGCCCAATTGCTCTATACATTTGGCAAAATACTCGCTGTCTTCACTAAATAAAGCATTTTCTAAAATTGAGTCACCTTGCGCTAACGCCGCGACAAGCAACGCTCGATTGGTAAGACTTTTAGAGCCGGGAATTTCTACCGTGGCATCCACTGGCCGATTCAGAGCAGGAATTGCAATGGTATCCACTTTAAACCTCTACGTAGGCGATTAGCTACAACTTTCTTTATATATTCCCATATCTTGAGCAAAAGGGGCAGAGGAGTAAAGAGTATGAGTTACAAGTAAATAGTGAGGAATAAAATTTTATAGCCGTAGTCACATAGGTTAGGACAGTATTGATCGCTCAAAGCCATAATAAAACTGGGTTTTACTCAGCACGGGTTAAACGCCCCGCTTCCGCTAACAGCATTTTGCTATAAAACTTATAATTTATAACTTGTCTATAACTCAGCACTGGCTCAACGCCAGCTATCCGCTAACAGGACTCTAGAAAGATGCAATTTATCGATCAAGCAAAAATTGAAGTTGAAGCTGGTAAGGGCGGCGATGGTATTGTCGCTTTCCGGCGAGAGAAATACGTGCCGACTGGTGGTCCCTCTGGTGGTAATGGGGGACGAGGTGGTTCGGTATTTTTCGTTGCCGAAGAAAACCTACAAACTTTGTTGGACTTCAGATATAACCATCGGTTTCAGGCACAAAAGGGTACTCGTGGCGGGCCAAATAACTGCACTGGGGCAGCAGGAAAGGATTTAATTATCGAAGTTCCTTGCGGTACAACCATTTATGATGCTGAAACTGGCGAACTGCTAGGAGATTTAATTGAACCTCAGCAGACTTTGCTGATTGCCCAAGGTGGTAAAGGCGGACTGGGAAATCAGCATTTCTTGAGTAACCGTAACCGTGCCCCAGAATATGCCCTCCCAGGATTACCAGGGGAAATAAAACAGCTGCGTCTGGAGTTAAAACTTTTGGCAGAAGTGGGGATTATTGGCTTACCAAATGCTGGTAAATCCACTTTAATTTCATCTTTATCAGCTGCACGTCCAAAAATCGCAGATTACCCTTTTACTACTCTGATTCCAAATTTAGGTGTAGTGCAAAAACCTACTGGCGATGGTACTGTTTTCGCCGACATTCCCGGACTAATTGAGGGAGCAGCTCACGGGGCAGGGCTGGGACATGATTTCTTACGCCATATCGAGCGCACGCGGGTGCTACTTCACTTAATTGATGCTACTAGTGATGATGTGGTTAGAGACTACAACACAATTAAGGAAGAATTACAAGCTTATGGACGGGGTTTAGCAGAACGTCCGCAAATTTTGGCGCTGAATAAAATTGATGCAGTTGATCGGGAAACTGTCGATTTGGAGGCGTTAGCCACCCAACTTAATCATCTCTCGTACGCGCCGATTTTTGTGATTTCAGCAGTTACTCGCACCGGGTTAGAGCCGATGTTACAGGAAATTTGGGGAATACTCGACCAAATGAAGGTTCCTGAAGAAGTGGAGGCATTTAGATAATTAACGCCGTGTGCAACTTAATTTTGTTAAACCTTGATTCCATTGTAGGGTAGGCATCTTGCCTGCCCAGAAAGGACGGACAAGATGTTCATCCCATAAGAAGAAAAAAAGTTGCACATCGCGTTAATTACTAATTTATAATTCGTAATTACTACTTTCCTTCTGATAGTAGTTGTTGGCAGCAGAAATACTTTTTTTTACTCACGGGATCAAACTTTCAAAATTACGAATTACGTAGCTTGCTTCTGGCCAGAGGCGAGTATTATCAATTACGAATTATGTTGATGTATCCTGGATCAGGGGAATCTTAATCACAAACTCAGCGCCTTGTCCTAGCTGCGAAAAACATTCTAAGGAACCGCCGTGTCTTTCTGTAATAATTTGGTAGCTAATGGCAAGACCCATTCCTGTACCTTGACCGATGGGTTTGGTGGTAAAGAAGGGATCAAATAGTTGTTTTTTAACATCTTCTGGTATTCCCAACCCATTGTCGGTAATCCTAATTGTTACCTGATTTGGCTGTTGTAGTTGGGTGCGAATGCAAATTTGTGGGGAAGTTCTTTGCTCTGTGTTTCCGGCATTTTCCCAGATGAATGACTCTTCCAAGGCATCGATCGCATTTGACAAAATGTTCATAAATACTTGATTTAGCTGCCCTGCGTAACATTCAACCAGCGGTAGCTTGCCGTATTCTTTGATTATTTCAATTGTCGGGTGGTGGTCATTACCCTTAAGGCGGTTTTGCAAAATCATCAAAGTACTGTCGATTCCCTGATGGATATCAACAGCTTTCATTTCGGCTTCATCTAAGCGCGAAAACGTTCGCAGGGAAAGTACAATCTCGCGAATACGGTCTGCCCCAACTTTCATTGAATTGATTATTTGTGGCAAATCTGATTTCAAAAAGTCTAGTTCGATTTGGTCTGCAAAATCCTGAATTTCTGGCACAGGTTTAGGATAATGACTTTGGTAAAGCTGCAAAAGTGAAAGTAAATCTTGAGTGTATTCTTTGGCAGGGCTGAGGTTGCCATAGATAAAATTAACTGGGTTGTTGATTTCGTGTGCCACTCCTGCAACTAGTTGACCCAAACTGGACATCTTTTCTGTTTGAATTAAGTGAGTCTGGGTGTGTTGAAGTTCGCGGAGTGCAACTTTAAGTTCTTGGGCTTGTTGTCGTAGTTGCGCTTCCGACTTTAGCAAGGCTTCCTTGGCTTGTTTACGTTCTGTAATGTCCCTAACAATAGCTACCCGACAAAAAGGCTCTCCTGTTTCAGGATGTTTAACCATAAACAGGCTGCAATCAGTGGGAATTTCTATACCTGTTTGAAAATGCTTATAGCGAAACTCGCCTTGCCAGAAACCATGTTGAAATATCAAAGGAGTAATTTGCTCTATCAACTCTGCAAAAGCTTCTGGGGAATAAAAATCAACCAAGGATTTGGTTTTGGCTACTTCCAGGCTATTAAGTCCCACCATCTTGAGTCCGGCAGGGTTCACATAGAGAATTTGTCCTTTCATTGAAGCAATACCAATAAAGTCGCTACTATTTTCAATCAAGGCGACAAATTTTTGCTGTTCCTCTTCAGCTCGTTTGCGTTCTGTGATGTCTAACACCATTGAGGCAACACCAAGCACCTGGCCATCAGCAGCCACTAACGGGTTGTTATACCACTCACCGATTATCGTCCTACCATCTTTAGTGACGTTCTCATTAACACTAAAACTCCCTCCTTGTTGTGTTAATAGCGCGGTGATAATCTCATTTACGTGCTTTCTGGCGTTTTTAGGTACTATGATCTCAAAATAATTTCCCAGCATTTCCTCTGTGGTATAGCCAAAGATTCTTTCTGCTGCCCGATTCCATGTCTGAACCTGAAAGTTGGTATTCCATTCAATAATGGCTAAAGGTGTTTGTTCAATCAGCAACGCTAGTCTTTGCTTTGAAGCCCTGAGTTCTGTATCTGCTTGTTTATGTTCGCTAATGTCGCGAAAATACCAAATTCTACCGTAATAGTCTCCTAAAAGTGATGTCTCACTACAAGCCCCTTGCTGCTTACGCACGGGTGCAGAATAGCGCTCAAAAATCTTTCCAGACTTGAGGAAAATTTCATCCCGGCTGCTTTCCTCTGGATGCTGATAAAGATATTTCACCTTAGCTAGAAATTCCTCTGGATTTACTAGTTTGTCTAGTACCCATGCCAGAAGTTGGCGATCGTCGCGTGTTTCGAGGATTGCAGCAGGAATTTGCCATAACTGGGAGAATTTCTGATTGAATGATGTAACTGTACGATTTTCATCAATAATCAGAATTGCGTCGATGGAAGCTTCTTGTTGAGCTTGGAGTACAGCATTCATGCGGTGTAGGTTTTTCTCTGCTTGCTGGCGGTCGCGCAGTGCAGCTTGCTGTTCGCTGATGTCGTCAAGTAACCAACGCCAGCCGACCTGCTGACCCTGTGTATACATTGCAACCATCCTGATCCGAGCCGTAAAGGCTGTACCTCTTCGTGGCTGTAGATAGACTTGCCAATCCTGTACCTGCTGCAAATTTGCCAGTTGGTTTATGAAGGTTTGGCGGTCAGATTCAGCGATAAACAGGATAAATGGTTTACCTACCAGAAATTTTTGTTTCACAGATAGTAAAGCTGCGGCTACATAGTTAGCCTCTTTGATGATGCCGGCTAAATCAGTAACTAAGTAAGCATCTGGGGCGAGATTAAACAAATCCTGGTAACGCTGATGCTCTAATTGAGCCGTTTCACGAGCGATCGCTAATTCTTCGTTTTGTTGACGCAGTTCTTCTAAGGTTTCCATCAGATTGGTAATATCAGTACCTCTGCCAGTCACAACCGCAATCTCGACTTCTTTATGTAAAATGATGTCACGAATACTACCTACCAGAAATTTATTACCAGTCTCATCCTCAAAGCAAGACCTTTTTGTAGACATGAAATGGGTTATACCCTGAGCATCAGTAAAAATATTCAGGATCTCATTAGTAATATTTGTGGTGAAAACCAGTTCATCTTTTTCCCGAAACACATCAGCTTCTGCTTGGGGAAAAAAATCATAATCTGACTTGCCAATTAATTCTTCTCGGCTATGACCGACGAAATCACAGTAAGTATCGTTAAGTAATACCCAGCGATATTGACGGTCTTTGACAAAAATTGGGTCAGATATACCGTTGATTGTCTGATACAGAAATGCCAAAGAAAAGTTTTGCTGCTGTGTGTTTTGTTTTGGCACGGGCTTATTTAAAAATTTAGGATGGTTCATACCCGAATTTATCTTTAAAATTGAGCTAAATAACTTTTGTTTAGCTCCGTGTGTGTCAGCGTGAGTATAATTTATTATTCCCAGACTAAATATTGATACAACAGGGGATTGGGGCTGGGAAGATTTTGTTCTCTAGGGAAATAAAGAGATTAGGTTTGGTTAGGCAATGCTAGCAGCGGGCTACGCCAACGCATTCATCAACTGTGGCGCGGCTTTTTTGAGTAGCATAATTGATACAAAACCTTAAAATGCTTGCCGTATGGTCAAATTCGTAGATTAGACTATAACCATCAGGGTAACAATCAGAGGAAGATTATGATGAGCGATCGCGACTATACCTTAATCATTGACAAAAGCGGTAGTATGTCTACACCCGACCAAGTGGGTGGTAGAAGTAGATGGGAAATCGCCCAAGAGTCTACTCTGGCTTTGGCCAGAAAGGCTGAACAGTTTGACCCTGATGGCATCACCGTTTACGTGTTTTCTGGGAGATTTAAACGCTACGATGATGTCACCTCAGCCAAAGTCGCCCAGATATTTCTCGAAAATGACCCTTCTGGCACAACAAACTTAGCAGGTGTACTCCAGGATGCCCTTAATAACTATTTTCAACGCAAAGCAGCCGGTAAAACTAAGCCAAACGGAGAGACAATTTTAGTCATCACCGATGGTGAACCAGATGATCGCAAGGCTGTGTTTGAAGTCATCATTCATGCTACTCGCCAGATGGAACGTGATGAAGAATTAGGAATTTCAATCATTCAAGTAGGTTCAGATGCCCAAGCAACTAAGTTCCTCAAAGCTTTGGATGACCAGTTACAAAGTGTTGGTGCTAAATTTGATATTTGCGATACCGTCACTTTAGACGACTTAGAAGACATGAGTCTTGTAGATGTATTGACGAACGCAATAACTGACTAATATGTTTGTCGCTCGCCTATAGTCCAGTAACTGTTAATTCTTAATTGGAGAATTGAATAATGCTAGAAAATCGTGATTATACATTGATTATCGACAAAAGCGGTAGTATGGCAACCCAAGATCAAAAGGGTGGTAGAACTAGATGGGTTGCAGCCCAAGAATCTACTTTAGCTTTAGCTAGTAAGTGTGAGCAATTTGACCCAGATGGTATTACTATCTATGTATTTTCTGGTAAATTCAAGCGATACGAAAATGTCACATCCAGCAAGGTATCACAAATTTTTAGAGAGAACGATCCCTCTGGTACAACTGACTTGGCAAGTGTGTTAAAACATGCAACTGATGATTACCTTCAACGCAAAGCAGCTGGTCAAACCAAGCCAAATGGTGAAACAATTTTAGTAGTTACCGATGGTGAGCCGGACGATCGCAAAGCAGTCATGAAGGTGATTATTGAAGCTTCTCGTCGCATTGATCGAGATGAGGAATTAGCTATTTCTTTTATTCAAGTTGGCACAGATCAACAAGCTACCCGCTTTCTCAAAGTCTTAGATGATGAACTCCAAAGTGCTGGTGCTAAATTTGATATCTGTGACACCATTACTATGGAAGATATGGAAGATTTGAGTCTATCGGAAGTGCTACTCAATGCCATTAATGACTAACTATACTATTTATAAGGAATTGCAAAAATGGATTCCATTGATAAGCTATTAGCTGAACTCCAAACTGAATGCAAAGAAATACAACCACAACAGCAGCAGTCAAAATCAGTTGTAGCCAAATCGTTTATTTCATCATCGCCAAAATCAGCATCTTTCATAGATAAGCTTTTGGCAGAAGTTAAGGCTGATTTTGCCGAAGCAGATGCTGCTATTGAGTTAAAAAGAGAGCAAGAAGTAGAACAGGAACGAATTCGACAAGAACAACTCAAAGTCAAACAACTAGAAGCTTTAAAAGTGCAGGCGAAAGAATGGTTAGCCAAAATCGATCCACTTTCGTCTGAAGGACTTTGGTTTGAAAGATTTGCTGAAAGTTACCCTTCCAAATTAGAGGCAGCGATTGAATATTTAAGAAGCAATGAATAAAATAATTTGTAATTCCTAATTTGGAGAAATCTGCTAGCTACAATTAGCAGGTAGTTAATTATTAATTATTATCTATACTCAATATTAATGGTGATTTGTTCGAGCTAAATGTTGCACAGCCCATTCGTGCATAGCATAGAGAATTGGTTGCAAAGTTTCTCCTAAAGGCGTTAGTGAATATTCTACCTTGGGTGGGATTTGAGGATAAACTTCTCGATGAATAATGCCGTCTTCCTCCATTTCTCTGAGTTGCTGGGTTAGCATCTTTTGCGTAACTCCAGGTAAAGCTCGTTGCAACTCACCAAAGCGTTTGACGCCTGCCATTAATTCTCTAATAATCAAAACTTTCCAGCGTCCGCCAATCACTTTTAGGGTAGTTTCTACTTCACAAGTCAGCCTGAAATGGTTTTCTGCTTCAGCTTTCATAGTTTTTTTTGTAGGAATCACCTGACTTAGGTTTGCTGGATATACCGCTAATTATCTGATTATTACTTGTTTTAGGTTTTACATCACTAGTGTAGCAGTTGTGAGAATATGAAAAGTTTTTCACAAGCTTAAGCAAGGAAAAACTGCCTATTATATTGAAAAATTACGCAATCAATCTTATTTAGTGGAGTTCAGTAAATAATACTTTATCCCACTTTCAGCGCACACTAAAAATTGATGTGCGATCGCTCGTTTTACATAACTTGATTAGCCGCGCAAATGCATTAACGCAAAGCGGCTTCCCATTCGCGTAACGTCTTTGAAGAAAAAAGGTAGCAGATCGCTCGTTGCCAAATCCAAGTATTGTATATGTACAAAATATATATAAATATTAATAATCCTTAATAGTATTAACTATTAAGGATTGTTAACATGAGCAAAAACTGCTCATAAACCTGATTTTTCCTTAAAAATCATCGAGAAACTGACTAAGGCGACTGATTACGGGGTCAACCTCTTGAGGAGGGGTAGCAACAGTATAAGAAGTATTATTTACTACTTCTAATTGAGTTGGAGACGGAATGAATGATCGATCATTGACTATGAGCGCCAGTTGTGCAACTTGTTGAGAAAGTTGCAGTAGATGATGTTCCATCGCCTCCAAACGATTAGATCCCTTGGCAAAAAAACGTTCCTCAAGTCCAGCCACTTGACGTTGCAGTTCACCGATTTGTTGATCGATGGGTGTTGTTACTGCTGTTTGTGGAGCAGGTTGTACAGGTTCCGGTACACATAAAGATTGCCACAAGGCTTCTTTACAGAGGTCGCTGAAAGTCTTGTCTGGTTGTTTTTCCAAATAACTTTCTACTTGCGCTAACAAGCTTTCATCAGCAAGCTCTGGGTTGAACGTGACGGATTTAACTACCTTTTTTGACCATTGGAACATCAGCTTTATGCCCTAGCAGCGCGATTGGAGGATAATTGTGCCTCTCCATAAATATACTGCCCCAAAGCATTCGCCTGTCGGGAAGGTGCTGCTAAATGAGCATTAATCTTTGCTTCTTTGAGTAGACGTTGAATGTCGTCCCAGAAAAACTCACCACCCCCGCCAGTCAGAATCACATCGGTGACGCGTTCTGGCAACCAGGCTAGCACACGGCTACAGATTTCGCGCGAAAACATCTCTGTGAGGTTGGGAAGAAAATCGTCTAGGTTGGTGGGCTTGCTAGCGCCTTTAGGACGATAAAAGCGTTCGCCTCTGGGTTTGTTCACAGCAGAAATCAGCGCTAGAGATTGACTATCTGCTCCCTCAATTTCGGCAGACACCAATTCATAAAACTTATTCATCCCGAAGTCTTCGCTCTTAGAAGCACCTCTGGCAAAACGGAAGTTATCTACCATCAAAAGATCGACAGTTTGATGTCCAATATCGACGATCGCCACCGATATTTTTGTAAAATCGGGACTGCCAGGGTTTTTCTTAGGTTGAGCTTCAGACCACAGCAAGCTGCCGTAGCCTTCTGGCATTACCCATACCTTACTGACGTTCAGCGACACAGATTCGCCTCGGAAGTTCAACACATGAGGGCCACCGACTTGGCTAATTAGCTGTGCTTTTTCCTTTTCAAATTGCTCTAAGGAAAGAAAAGGCAGACCCAGTACGACTGAGATATCATCTCTGAGTTTGAAGTAGCCAGCACTTGCTAAAACTTTTACCAATGCAGCTTCTACCTTAGATTGTCCAACTCCTAAATTCGCCCCAAAATCGGCTGCCAGTTGACCAACAGCATATCCATTTCCTTGATACTCCAGCCACAAATCCATTAAGGGGTCAGTAGCTCTGGCTTCAAAAACACCACCGCGTACTTGTTCTATCGACATTTGCTTGACGTTGGCAGGTACGAACACCACACTGCCTGGTTCACGACTCACACAAGTTTTTGTGGAAGTTCTGCCTAAATCAACACTGAGAATGGTTTTCCCTGGAACACCACCTGTCTTGATACCGGCAGGAGGATTATTATTAACAGCATTTATGGGAGTCGATGCTAACGGCTGCCTATTCATGGGTATAGCAGCGGCATTGATGGGGGTAGCGGCGGAAGGTTGGTCTGTCATGAAAGCTCCTAGTTCAAACTTAACTGTAAAAAGTTGTCATGCTCATCTTACAAAAATGCGAGCAACCAGAAATTCTAGGTTGCGTCAAGTGTAGCTAGAAATACGCCAAAAATTAATTCCGGCGATACCTCTGGTAGGTTTTGCCAACGTACATCTAGTATTATTTGGCATAGTGTAGGCGAATTTTGGCCAGATGTAACCCCTGCTTTCACTGTTTTCAAACCAAAAGCGTCCGTGTTTTATCTTCTAGTGCGTCTTAACTGGCGCTTGAATATCCAGAAAACAAATGCTAGAACCAAACCGCCAAGTACGATTTTAGATACAGGAGCTAGGTACTTGTCCACAAGTTCATACTGACTACCCAATATGTATCCTGAGTATGTTAACAAACCCACCCAAGCAGCGCTACCTAAGGTTGTGTAAAACAAAAATGGTAACAAAGGCATATTGCCAATACCTGCAGGAACAGAAATCAAGGTGCGGATTCCTGGCACAACACGACCAATTAATACTGCTGTTCTACCTTGTCGGTCAAACCACTCTTTGGCCTTGGTGATGTCTTTACTGGATATCGCCAGCCATTTGCCATACTTGTCAGCCCAAGCTTTCAAACGGATTTCACCCAAAAACTTACCCGGATAGTACCAAATAAGTGCGCCCAATACAGAACCCAAAAGTCCTGCGAAAAACACACCAATGATATTCAGCTTTGCCCCTCCTGGTTGATATGGACTTGCTGTAAATCCAGCCAGTGGCATAATCAATTCTGAAGGAATGGGAGGAAAAAGGTTTTCTAAAAACATTAGTAGGGCGATTCCCCAATAGCCAAAATAGTTGATAGTATTAGTTATCCATTCAAGCATTGAGTCAATTCCTGAAATTGCTGGACTAGTACCGCAAGGCGGAAGTCAAAAGTCAAAAGTCAAAAGTCAAAAGGTTTTAATTTTGGGCTTTCTGGCTGTTTTGAATGGTAGGTTTATTTCTGTCGAGCTGGACTAGTCTTATTACTAAATTTAGCTTTAGCTTTTTTAAAGGGTATAGGAGTAGCCCTTTAAAAGTGAACGTTTGTACTACATAAAAACAATCAATTTCAACTTAGTTTCCTACTATTGAGGATGCGATCGCTTATTTTATAGTCCAAAAATTTGGGGTTGAATGCAGCATTTCTTTGTTTAATTGCAGTCGATGCCTGAAATACCGTCAAAACTTTGATAGTACATATGCTCACCTTCGTAAAGGTCTGAAGGCTGGCAATTAAACAGTTCATAAAGTTTAGCAACCTGCACAAACATTTTGACCCCATCACAGCTTTTTTCCCCAATTATGAGCTGTTAAGACATCAATTCCTAATGCCTCAGCAATCTGCCGTTGATCAAGTTTTCGCTCTTTTTTTGTCTTGTTGCGACGACCACAATAGGTATTTACACAAACCCTCTTGAAAATTTTTCAGGAGGGTTTTTTTGATTTGTTTAGAGCGATCGCGCAAGCTCATTGCATTGGTTAATTCAAAGCATCAGCAATCTTAATACCAAGGTGCTGCAATGCTTTTTCTTTCACAAATTCAGCTGCACTACGAGCCGATTCTGCCAAAATAGTATCGGTGTTTGGAGTCAGTTTCAGCGCTCCTCCCAGGTATCCCAAAGCTTTGCAATAATTATCACTCAGGTTGGTAGATGCCAGTCTCTTTACAGTTTGATGATCGCCACTCTGAAAAGCTGTTAGCGCTTTGTGGTGTAAATCATTTTCTGGCTTTCCTAGTACTTCAAGAATTGCACTCACAGCTTTATCGACTTTTTCTTGTGTTAGTTCTGTGGATACTATTGCTTGCATGTTTATCTCCTTTTATTCATGAATTCGCAAGTTGTCGGTAGCGTTCTTGAACTTCCCGAATCGAAAACAAAGTTTCAAACTTCAACCCTGCTGACTGGTACAACTCACTTCCCCCTTGTTGCCTATCTACCAGTGAAATTACTTGATTTACGGTATAACCTGCATCTTTAAGACGCTCAACTGCTTTTAGAGCAGATTGCCCAGTTGTTACTACATCTTCCAAAACTACTACTTTTGCGCCCTCTGGTAAACTGGGACCTTCTATATAAGCTCTTGTTCCATAACCCTTGGCTTCCTTGCGAATAATCAGCGCTGGTATCGGGCAGTTTTCATAAACTGAAACTATGCTCACTGCTGTCACAATTGGGTCAGCCCCCATTGTTAAACCACCTACAGCCTGTGTATCTACAGGTAATAAAGGGAATACTAATCGTCCGACTGCTAAAGCGCCTTGAGGATGAAGTGTTACCTGTGTTTTATTAACGTAATAAGAACTACGCAGCCCAGAAGAGAGGAGAAAATCACCCTCTTGATAAGCAAGTTGGCAAAATAAATCTAGTAGCTTATGGCGCAAAGTGGTTAACTCAGAAGTGGTTGCCCAAATATCTGAGTGGGTAAGAGTTTCAGTAGGATACGTCATTACAAAACATTAAAAGTTGTGCTACACCAAAGGTTGAACTCATCAGAGTTCTGAATTTCAGCATAAATTAAGATTCGCCCAAAGCAAAAGTTGAGGAGTCAAAAACGTGCGTATAAAATTTAAAACCTTTGGCGGTTTATTGGTACTGCTTACTGCTGGTATTGCTTTTCCCTCTATTGCATCTGCTCAAACGGCAACACCCAATACTGAAACTACGAATGATGTATTTGAACGAGCTTATTTTCGTCACGATCGCAATTTCTACGAAAATGGCAGCCTCAAGCGTCAGCTAGACTCATTTCTCGGATCTGGTTTTGGTTTCGGTGGTTCCTTCCCAGAAAATGAAATTGCTCGCGATGCCGAGTTGGTTAATACTTTATATCATGATGCCCTGACTCAGCAAGTTGGCAAAGATCCTTATATTCGTACTCCTGATTTACCAAATCCTTATGACACATCGCTAATGATGTCTCCTCGCTATAGCAACAAACTTAAAGTCGGAACTGAATTCCGATTTGAAACTTTACCATCTCGGTAAAATTGGGGAGTGGGGAGTCAACAAGGGAATAGGGTACAAATTATTCCCTATCACCTCTCCTCTAATCCCAATGCCCTTCTATTAGTAGTTTTTGATGATTCAGTGCGCCCTGCTGGAATCGAACCAGCCTGAAGACGAATTATGAGTTCGTTGCCTCCCCAATCGGCCAAAGGCGCTTGTTTTGTAAGGTTGTAGGTTGCTACAAGTTAATTACATTAATTCTTAAGTCAACTTAATTTACTAATTTTAGAGTGAGAAAAATACATCACGCACTGAGTTTAGCCAATTCCATGAATATAGCATAAATTTACCACGTGTGAATACTGGACAATAGTTTACTAGATTTTTATACTACATAATTTGATCATAGATATAGTGCAAACTAATATTGATTGAGTTCCTTTAAGGATTGAGGTCAAAAGCTTCACCATTCTTAAATAGACCAGCATTCTATTGTGATAGCTTGTCAGCGATGAAAATAAATTCTACTGTACTTCTTACTTTGATTTTGTTAATTCTGATGATGGGAGCAGGTTCTGTAAGCGCGTTTTTGGGCTTTGAACTGGGGAGTTCAGCACTTAAAGGCGTGACTACACCAGATGGGCGTCCTACAACCAAATTTGCCAGCAATAAGGCAAATAACTCTCAACAGGGAGGGCTGATCCTATTAAAAGAGGAAGAGATTCTAAAAATTGTCAAGGCGCGAATTGAGGGCAAGACCAAAGCCGCTAAATCGGAAAAGCCAGAAGAAGATGATGAAGAAACCAATAGCAGCAAGCAGAAGCCAGAGGAAAAACCTCCAGAAGTAGTTGAAGAAAAGCCCCAACCAGGTTTTCCGGTTACAGCCCAAAGTCAGGGTGTAACAATGACTGTGCAATCTGCTCGCTACTCTGGCGGTGATTTACTACTGAAAGTGAAAATGCAGAACAAAGGTAAGGATTCTGTGCGCTTCTTGTATAGTTTTTTAGATGTTACCGATGACAAAGGACGAACCCTGAGTGCAAGTACAGAGGGTTTACCAACAGAATTGCCTGTAAATGGACCAGTATTTTCAGGTACAGTGAGTATTCCTACAGCTTTACTTGATGATGTCAAGAAAATATCACTTGCTCTGACTGATTATCCCGCTCAACAATTGAAGCTAGAGGCATCGAATATTCCTGTAGAAAGGTAGAAAGGGCATTGGGCATTGGTAATTATCTGTTATTTTTTACTATTCCCTATTCCCTCTAAATGGAGGACATGAGTTTTACCGAAGAACACTCATGATACAAGCCCCTAAATTTATTTATGGGGATTATTAATTTTGAATTTTGAATTTTGAATTTTGAATTCCCCGAAGGGGTTGACACGAGCTTTGGCGGTGAGTGGTTTTCCTAATTTAAGTTTGATAGAAGTGGCGCTGCGGTTGTTGTCAGTGTTACTACTGATTGCCATAAATGCCTTTTTTGTAACGGCGGAGTTTTCGATGGTGAGCGTGCGACGATCGCGTATTCACCAGCTAGTTAAGGCTGGGGATATTCCAGCGATCGCTGTAGAAATGTTACAACGCAGTATTGACCGACTGCTATCTACCACCCAGTTAGGCATTACCCTCTCTAGTTTGGCACTGGGATGGATTGGCGAAAGTACCATTGTCGTGCTGGTAAATGCCTGGTTAAAATCCTGGCCTTTACCCAGTGAGATGACTACCTTGCTCGCCCATTCCCTATCAATTCCTATCGCCTTTTTCTTGATTGCCTATTTGCAAATTGTGATCGGAGAACTATGTCCCAAATCCTTAGCTATGCTGTACTCAGAACAGCTAGCGAGGTTTTTGGGGCCTCCGGTAAAAGCGATCGTGCGTTTTTTTGGCCCCTTCATCTGGATTCTTAACCAATCAACTCGTTGCTTTTTGCGGATTTTTGGTATCCAATACACAGGTCAAGGCTGGCGACCGCCTGTGACTCCCGAAGAATTGCAACTGATTATCTCTACAGAATGGGGATCTACTGGTTTACAGCGTGCAGAGCGAGAACTTCTCAATAATGTCTTTGAGTTTGGGGATGTCATGGCCCAAGATGTGATGATCCCCCGCACCAGTATTATCACACTACCAAAAGATGCTACCTTCCAGACATTACTCAGGGAAATGGCTTCTACTGGTTACTCTCGCTATCCCGTGATTGATGAATCTTTGGACGATGTTCGCGGTATTGTTTATTTTAAAGATTTAGCACAACCTTTAGCTGTAGGAAAGCTCAGTTTAGAGACACAGATCCAACCTTGGATGCGTCCGGCCCGGTTTGTTCCAGAACATACGCCCTTGAGTGAACTTTTGCCCATGATGCAGCAAGAGAAACCCGCTATGGTTATGGTAGTGAATGAATTTGGCGGTACTGTGGGACTAGTGACAATCAAAGATGTGATTGCCGAAATTATTGGCGATCCCAGCGAACCTGAAAGCAATGAAGACTTACTGATTCAAATGTTAGATGAGCAAAAATTTTTGGTGCAAGCACAAATCAACCTTGAAGACCTCAACGAAGTTTTGCATCTCAATTTACCCCTGACTAGAGAATACCAAACACTAGGGGGTTTTTTGCTGTATGAGTTACAGAAAATTCCTGCCAAAGGCGAAACCTTTTGTTATCAAAATCTCGAATTCACCGTGGTATCGATTGTTGGTCCACGCCTACATCAAATTCAACTGCGACGGTTAGAGGAAGAGGGGGGAGCAGAGGAGCAGGGAAATAGGGGAGATGAGGAGACAAGGGGGACAAGGGGAAATTATTGAACAAGTCTCTACCTTGTCTCTTCTCAATGCCCAATGCCTCTACTATGCATACGCCAGTGGATCGACAAGTCCTAATTCGGCAAAAGCTGCTAGCCGTAAGCGACAAGAATCACACACACCGCAGGCGACATCTCCACCAGTATAGCAAGACCAAGTTAGTTCCCAAGGAACTCCCAATTGGTTCCCCAATTGGATGATTTCGGTTTTTTTCAAGTTGATTAGAGGTGCAACAATATTAATTGGTCGTCCCTCACGCCCTTGTTTGGTTCCCAGGCGAAAAACTTCTTGCATTGCTTGGATATAGTCGGGGCGACAATCAGGATATCCTGAGTAATCTAGGGCATTAACGCCGATATAGACGCGCTCTGCGGCGATCGCTTCGGCGTAACTAAGAGCAAAGCTTAAAAAGATGGTATTACGAGCGGGAACGTATGTTACAGGAATATTTTGAGACATTTCATCCAGCGATCGCTCCTGGGGTAAATCAATGGCATTATCGGTAAGGGCGGAACCGCCCCATTGCCGTAAATCAAAGTTAACTACTTGATGTTTTGCGATCGCAGCTTTTTTAGCGACACTGAGCGCTGACTGTAACTCTCGTCGATGTCGCTGCTGGTAATCAAAGGAAATAGCATGACATTCACAGCCATCAGTTTGAGCTTTGTACAGAATTGTGGAAGAGTCCAATCCCCCAGATAATAGAATTACAGCTTTCATCTCGGTTGCAAATTTTGGATTTCAAATCACTAAATCAAACCTTAACAAGATGCCAGAAAGTAATGCCAAGGAAAATTTATACTTAGGTCTTACAGAAAGTTTTAAAGTTAATAAAAATACATATATTTTTGTAGAAAGTGTAAAATCCAAAGCAAACTCGAAATATCTATACAAAAGAAATTTAGATTACGGGAACCGATCACAAACTTTGAAATTCTTCATAAACATAGGCTCTATGTTACCATCTGGATGGTTTTAGACGGATCGTAACCGGCTTTCGAGTATAAACGCCAACGGCCGTAGCGTCTCTAAATTTGGTGGTTGAGGAGAGAATAATAGTGCAAAATAGCATGTCAGTGGCAGAACCGAATCCATATACACAGCGCAACCAGCCACGACCAATCCGCATAGGCGTGATTGGAGTGGGTAACATGGGACAACACCACGCTCGCGTGCTGAGTTCAATGAAAGATGTTGAACTAGTCGGAGTGGCAGATATTAACGTCGAGCGAGGATTAGAAACTGCCAGCAAGTACAAGGTGCGTTTTTTTGAAGATTACTGCGATCTGCTACCCCTTGTGGAAGCAGTTTGTGTAGCTGTTCCCACCCGTCTGCACTATGCCGTGGGCATCAACTGTCTGTTAGCCGGAATTCATGTTTTGATTGAAAAACCGATCGCAGCCAGTATTTCTGAGGCAGAGTCTTTAGTAAATGCCGCAGCTGAGTCTGGGTGTATCCTGCAAGTAGGTCATATTGAGCGTTTTAACCCAGCTTTTAAAGAACTGAGCCAAGTTCTAAAAACAGAGGAATTACTGGCGCTAGAAGCCCACAGAATGAGTCCTTACTCAGATCGAGCAAACGATGTTTCAGTTGTGCTGGATTTAATGATCCATGACATCGACCTACTTCTGGAATTAGCTGCTTCCCCAGTAACGAAATTGACTGCTAGCGGTACTCGTTCCCTAGACTCTGGTTATTTAGATTACGTAACCGCCACCTTGGGGTTTGCCAATGGTATTGTTGCTACTCTGACTGCCAGTAAAGTCACCCACCGCAAAATTCGCCGAATTGTCGCCCATTGCAAAAATTCATTTACTGAGGCAGATTTTCTCAAGAATGAAATTTTGATTCACCGACAAACGGCTGCCAATTCTCTCACCGACCACCGACAAATACTTTATAGACAAGATGGTGTAATTGAAAAAGTTTACACCAGCAATATTCAACCACTGAGCGCAGAACTAGAACATTTTGTCAACTGTGTACACGGTGGCAATCAACCCTCAGTAGGTGGTGAACAAGCTCTCAAAGCCCTGAGACTTGCAAGTTTAATTGAGCAGATGGCGCTGGAAGATCGAGTTTGGAATCCTTTAGACTGGCAATCGGAACCAAGGGTACAATCTTTGACCCCTACAGTCTAGAAGAAGAGGGGATGAGGGGATGAGGGGGACAAGGTGAAATTTTCTCCCTTCTCTCTCCGTGCTATCCCACAGCCCCAACTTCAGTAGAAAATCTAGAATATGTTTTTGAATTTAGCCTATTGTGATTTGATGGATAGTGTAGACATCAGAAGGCTATTAGAAAGTTTTTTAGATATGGAGAGCAACTGACGATAATTCGTTTTTTTGTATATTTTTAGAGAAGTTGATGAATTTCATTTACTGCACTGACGATCACAGAAGACGCTTTTTCGATTTCTTCTTTGGTTGTGAATTTCCCAAGACCAATTCTTAACGCTCCCTCAATTATATTTTCTACAAGATTCATAGCTTGCAGAACGTGAGATGGCGCGACAATACTTGATGAACAAGCTGCACCTGTAGAAATAGCTAATTGATGGCGAACTCTAGCAATTATGGCACTATTAGGGATGTTAGGGATAGAAATATGTAAGTTACTTGATAAACGGTTGTTTAAGTCTCCATTCACCAGTAAATTAGGAATTTGAGCTTGCAGCAAGTTTTGCAGTTGATCTCGCAAAAGTGCGATCGCATTTTCATCTGCTTCCATTTCTAATCGTCTCAATTGACAGGCTTCCCCCAAGCCAACAATTCCGGGGACATTGAGTGTACCCGATCTGAGTCCTTGTTGATGTCCACCACCGTAAATCAGTGGTTGAAGATGATAACCTTTTTTCACGACTAATGCACCAACGCCTCTAGGTGCATAAAGTTTATGTCCAGAAATAGCTAGATAGGTAATACCCCAGTCTTGGAAGTTAAGAGGAATTTTACCGACTGCTTGGGAAGCATCACATAAGAAAGGGATATTATATTTTTGAGCGATCGCCCCAATTTTTTGTACTGGGTAAATTGTCCCTACTTCATTATTAGCAGCCATCACACAGAGTAAGGAAGCACCGCCAGAGCAGACTTTTTCTAGATATTCTAAATCAATTTGGGCTTGTTGATTGACATTTAACCAAATAATTTCTGCAAGTCCTTTTTTGGCTAATGCTTGACAGGTATCTAAAACTGCTTTGTGTTCAACTGGCGAAACAATTATTGTGGCGGGAGTATTTTGTTGAGAAATATGTCCTTGAATTGCTAAGTTAATGCTTTCTGTTGCACCAGATGTAAAGATAATTTCCTTGGGAGAAGTATTGATTAATTCTGCTATTTTTTGACGGGCTTGTTTAACTGCTTGTGCTGCTTCATCTCCATAACTATGATCTACACTATTAGCATTACCAAAAGCAGTAGTCATATAGTACATGACTTTTTCTGCTACTCTAAAATCAACTGGAGTAGTTGAATGATAATCAAGGTAAATTATATTTTCTTGTGTAGTCATTTTATTTCATAACTCATTCTCTAAAAATCTTCTAGCAACTCTCCCCCAATCAATGCGATTATCTTGAGCATTTTCTTTGCGTTTACCTTCTAGTTCATCTTCATACCTGGCCCACGCCATTAGTAGTAGTTTCAATCCATCTAAGGAGTTAATCAACCGAGAACGTAAAGTATCTATATCGGCTTGATCCACCTCATCCTCTAGGATTTCTACTAAATTTTGATAAGCAGGATGGTTGGTATTTAATGTAACAATAATTGCTCCTCCTCTAGATTTTACAGAGAAGAAAGCAGCAGTATCAAGAGGAGATTGTGCAAAGGTATATTTTAAGCCATCATCTACTGTAGTAGCTGCTAATAATTCTGCTTGGGCTTCACTAACTCCCTCTTCTTTTAAAGTTTCTTTAATGACTTGTTTGCGTTCTTCTTTTGGTAATTCTTCATCTGTATCACTTTTACCTTTGTAACCCTGTAATTTACGTTCTTGAGTCACAGTAGTAGCTACTTTTTCAGGTTTATACAGGTCGTGTCCGTGCCGTTTTTCACTGGTACGAGTGCCTTTTGTTTGGGCTTTGATTAAGCGACGAATCAGGCTTAATTGACTACTAATTTTATGAGCAAGTTCTAAAAGAGGAAGTTTTGGATCTTCATCTTGAAGCAATTCTTCCTTGAGTTGAGCAACAGTTTTTCCTTCTTCTAATAAAGATTCAATATCTAGTTGTAAAATTTCTCCAAAATTACGGGCTGATTGCTTGTTATTTGTAACTCCAAAAATATCATCAAGAGATGGTGGAAACTCTACTTCAATACCCCACCAGCGTTCTGTTGGATCATAATTATTAACTAAGTTTTGGTCTAATTCTAATTCTCGTTCAGCACGCACAACGGAAACTCCTACGTTTTTAGCTGCGTGTTGTCCGTGTGGTAAACTGCCAGGATTCTTTCCAGGTTCGGCTATACGTGCTTCTTCTTTGGCGTAGGAAAAACGCACTTTTACATCATGTTCTTTATCTTGAAAATTAATTTTATAGGTGGCTTCATAAGATGTATCGCCTTCCCAGGGCCGGAACATTACCTGATTATCAAATGGTTGAGGACAGGAGGTTTTTTCGATTAGATAACCAGGGTCGTTAGGTAGAGCATATTTTTCTATAATTATGTCATATAAAGCATCTAAATCAAATGCTACCATGCGGATTTTGACTTCACTTCTATTGATAAATTTGCGATACATTCTCCCGATTACAAATTGAGAATTATCAATAATCGCTTTTCCTGTCCGCCACATACAACGGTCGATTTTTGACCACACTATTAATGTGCCACTGTCACCAAATTTCTGACCGATTTTTGTCCAAGTCATGGGAATTTGTCTAGCGGTAGGTTCAGGTACTTCAGTCATCCGCCGATTTTTGATTTCATCTAAGTCAAGGTAACTGTGCAGTACATTTTCTATGCCATTTTGCCATGACCATACATCTACCCGTTGACATTGGGAAATGGAGGAAGATGGTAAACCCATACCAAAACGTCCGATTCCGGTGTGTTTGTCTTCATCTAAATATGTACCGTTGCCAAATTGCAGGGCTAGACGTAAAACGTTAGCATCCATACCACGACCATTATCTAACACTGCGATTTGTTCAATGCGCGATCGCCTCCTCCCCTCCACTTGTTGTTTGCGTTCGCCACACAGTAACTCTACTTGGGATGCACCTGCTTGAATGGCATTATCCATTAATTCGGCGATCGCATCCTCATCAGTCCATGATTCCGCCGGTTTATCCGCTACAATCATCACCAAAGCTTCCAACCACTGAGAATCACTCTTCGTTTCATCCGATGCTGCGCGAATGAAGCGTTTTAGTAAAGGTTCAATACATTTTCCCGCTAAATAATTCGCCCTTACTCGCAAATCTTCTCTAAGTTTTGTTTCCTGACTTCTAACACCAAAGGCTTGATAAATTAATTTTTGGCAGTCACTCAATAAGCGATCGTAAGCTGTATGAATTTCTCTGAGGGCATGAACTAATTTAGTACGTAAACTTTTCGCAGTGACACCATCATCTCCGGCTTCAGTGCCAATTGGAGGTAAATTACAAGCTGCTGGTAAAGCTTTAAACAACAATTCATCGGGTTCAACAGTAGTTTGTAATGCCTTTAAAATTGCTCTAGGTTCTTCGGCAAGCTTTTTGGTTTGTTGAGTATATTTAGGTAGTTTTTTAACAAATTGATAAAGCGGAGTAACCACTGTTAACAGAGTGGCGTTACGCACTTTCCCCAATTTTTTTAACTTCGGGGCCATAACCTTCTAAGCCTAATTTATTCTCATATTGATGTTCTAACATTGCCTGAATCAATTCGCGTCTAGCTTTCACCCCTTGGGAGGTTAAATCTCGACGGTTAATTAATTCATTCCATAAAATTGCACTGCGATGATAAACGCGATCGCAAATATCGGAAAGCTTACTATTAAAATCAGTAATGTTATTGAGGGTTTCGGACTGTCCCTGAATCCAACATTGCTTATTTACCCCGATACTAAATGACTGATTGAGGGTTTCATCTAAAAATTTTTCAGCTTCTTGTAAACGATAATTTACCTCTTTTCTCGCTACCCCATCAGTTTGTAACTCTTTGGCTGTTTTTTTGATATTATTTAAAACCACAAATTCCAAGGTACGAATTCGCAAAATATCTAATTTAGCTGCACTTAAAATAACTAATGGTTTACCATCGCTAGTTGTGGAAGGGACAAAACTAGGAATTTCATCATCTACCCAATACCCAACAAAACCATCTGCATCTACACTACAATTTAACTGATTTAAATTTTGAGAATTATCTAAATAATGGCGTTCAAAATAACGTAAAGTTCCGGTTTGATAACTATGACGTTGAGCTACTAAAGGTTTCAAAGGATGGTATAAAGATAATAGCTTAACTAAAAGCGATCGCTCTTGTTCTATATATGTACTTAATTCACTATCAACATTAAAATCAGAACCTTGCCAAATCCGTAACTCGTCTAATAGACGACGATGAGTAATGAGGTTCTGTTTTAGCAATTTATCTATAACTTGCTGCCAATAATTAATCTGGGTTTCTGAAGGGCGATCGCACATTGCTAGAGATACTAAATTTCTTGTCGCCCTCATCGAACCTGTGGGTGTAATCAGGTTCAAAATTCCAATAGTTTTTAGTACTCTGAGACTATCTTCTTCTAAACGTTTAGCATCGCTAATTAAATCTTGAACCTCTATCCATCTTTGCAAATTAGGGCGAGAAGCTAAACCCATTCCGGCAGCTTCAATAAAATAGTCGTAAACGCGATCTAGCTTAAGACTTGGCAAGTTATCATCTTTAATTGTTACTTCTTCTAAAAAATTCCGAAACGATAAAGGTTCACTACTAGTTAAAAATATAATGATGCCGGATCTTCTAAATAACAATCCCATCCATTATTTCCTAAAAGTTTTTCACCAAATATTGTTGGTAAATTATTTTTATCGATAATTTTAAAAGCACTACACCAATAGCGAATAGCGCGTACCATATTTTTACCAACACCTAAACGTACAGGAGCATCATCCTGTGAGAAGATATCTGAATTTTTTTTGGCTGCATCAAATCCTTTTTTCAACCAACTAAAACGAGGGTGGAAAGTTTCATGGTTGGCAAATATTGGATTTACTGGATTTTCAAAATTTGTAAATTTAAGACTAGTTTGGATCATGCTAGAGTAAATATAATAACAACTGTTTATTATGGCTTAAATGAGAACAATTTAGTGAATTATGAGCATTTCAACATTGACAGAAATTTTACCTTGTTTTATACATTTAGGGTCGTCAATCTAATCTTTTGAAATATTAAGTGTAGCTTATTCTCTTTGATGCAGAAACTTCTGTTTTTACCAATTTTACAAATTAAATGTCACTTTCTTGTTAGTACAAGAGTTTATTTTACAAAGGAAGCTCATAATACTTAATAGTCTAAAAGCGCACAAAATGCTGTGATGTTAGTACAGGCTTCATCTACATAAAAGATTTACTATTTTAATCTATTTCAGTGTATATATATAAAAGTTATACTAATCTTACATAATAGGTTTAAGTTGTGTCATTTGAAGTTAAAGATATTCTGGAGGATGCCCATTCAATTTGTCCTTTCCTTCCAGAAGTTTTAAGACATGATGCACTCTAGTAAATCGCCAATTTGCTGAATTACTGTACACAATCGAGAACTCAAATCCTAATGTATACTTAAAGCCAGCAGCGGGATTTGAACTCGCGACCTTCCGATTACAAGTCGGATGCACTACCACTGTGCTATGCTGGCAACTTTGACGAGGACTTTTTATTAGTAACCACGATTTATTATTGTACCATAATCCATTTATTTGTCTAGCAGTAAATTCTAAAAAATATCTACCTCTCCATAAATAAGGCTAAAAGACCAGGAATTTTAGCAATATCATTGCTTATGTACGCCTGGATAGTTTTTCTGGCGTTGCCATTGTGATGAACCAGAAAAAAATCAGTGATTCCAATCGCTGATAAAGTTGATAAATTAATATTCATAACAAAAGCTAACTCAAATCCTGGGCTGAACCCAAAAATACCTGATCAGTTCTAAAACTATATTTTCTTAGCACGGCTGAATAAAGGAATAGAAATATATAATTATTTTTTACAGATTACAAGCATGGCAGCATTGCTCGGACGAGACTTATTAAGTCTAGCGGACATCAGTTCTACGGAACTTCAAGAACTCCTGCAATTGGCAACTCAACTTAAATCACAACAGTTGAAGTTGCAGTGTAATAAAGTTTTGGGGTTGTTGTTCTCCAAAGCTTCAACTCGTACACGGGTCAGTTTTACTGTAGCGATGTACCAACTTGGTGGACAGGTAATTGATCTCAACCCTAATGTCACTCAAGTTAGTCGTGGGGAACCTTTGCAGGATACAGCGCGGGTGTTAGATCGATATCTGGATATTTTGGCAATTCGCACTTTTGCCCAGCAGGATTTGGAAACTTTTGCTCACTATGCCAAGATTCCGGTGATTAATGCGCTTACCGATGCAGAACATCCTTGTCAGGTATTAGCAGATTTATTGACGATTCAAGAAAGTTTTGACACTCTTGCTGGGTTAACTTTAACCTACGTGGGTGATGGAAATAATGTGGCTAATTCTCTGATGTTAGGTTGTGCTTTGGTGGAGATGAATGTCAGAATTGCTACCCCTATCGGATATGAGCCAGATTCTAGGATTGTAGAGCAAGCAAGAGCGATCGCTAATAACAAAACTGAAGTCCTCCTCACTCACGATCCAGAATTAGCTGCTAAGGGATCTGCTATACTTTACACTGATGTTTGGGCGAGTATGGGACAAGAGGCAGAAGCCGATAACCGGATGCCAATTTTCCAGCCTTACCAAATTTCGGAACAGCTATTGAGTCTTGCCGATCCAGAGGCAATTGTTTTACACTGCTTACCAGCCCATCGCGGTGAAGAAATTACCGAGGCAGTTATTGAAGGTTCCCAATCACGAGTTTGGGAACAAGCAGAAAATCGCCTCCACGCGCAAAAGGCTTTGCTTGCAAGTATTTTAGGGGCAGAATGAAAGGAGTTAGGAGTTAGGAGACACGCGATTAACCCTTGTCTGTACAGGAGTTAGGAGTCAGAATGGCGAGTCTACAGCTGACTCTTGACTACTTAATTTGTAAAAAATTCAAAAGAAATGGGTAAAAGAAAAGACAATATTTTTGCTTTTACCTTTCATAATTTTTACTTTTCTCTTGTTATGGGGAGTTTTTTGTAGTACTAATGTTCTAAAGACATTTATAATTACTTCCCGCAAATTTATGGAACGTCTAACGGAAGCTCAACAAGAACTTTACGAATGGTTGGCAGAATACATCAGATCGTACCAGCATTCGCCTTCTATTCGGCAAATGATGCAAGCAATGAACCTGAAGTCACCAGCACCAATTCAAAGTCGTTTAGAACATTTACGGACTAAAGGATATATAGAATGGACAGAAGGCCAAGCGCGAACGATTCGAGTTTTGCGTCCTGTTAAACAAGGTGTACCAATTTTGGGCACGATCGCTGCTGGTGGTTTAATAGAACCGTTTACTGATGCTGTAGATCATTTAGACTTTTCTAATTTCGATTTACCTCCCCAAACTTACGCTTTGCGGGTAGCTGGCGATAGCATGATTGAAGATTTAATTGCTGATGGCGATGTGGTATTTCTGCGTCCAGTAGCAGAACCAAATCATTTGAAAAATGGTACTATCGTCGCCGCCAGAGTAGATGGATTTGGTACAACATTAAAACGTTTTTATCGCCAAGGCGATCGCGTTACCCTCAAACCAGCAAATTCTAAGTACAATCCCATTGAAGTCATGGCTCAACAAGTGCAGGTGCAAGGTTCACTCATTGGTGTTTGGCGTGGTTACAACTGAGTAATGGGGAAGGTGGGGCCCCCTCTGGGGATAAGGGGTAATGGGGAATGGGAAAGATAAATACCAATAGCCAATGACTAATGACTAAATAAATATGTACCTGACGAAAAATTCAGTGCAGCAACTGCCCACTTTCCGGTTGAAATTACCGTTTACAAAAGAAAGTAAGGGCAGTTATTACCCTTTGCAACCATTACCAGGATGCCCAAGAATGCCTGTGTCTCTGCAATTGCGGCAATATCAGCGCCAAGCGATCGCTAGCTGGTTTACCAACAATGGCAGAGGGACGCTGAAAATGGCTACTGGTAGTGGTAAAACTATTACTGCATTAGCGATCGCTTGTGAACTTTACCAACAGATTAATTTACAAGTTCTGTTGGTAGTGTGTCCTTATCGTCATCTCGTTACCCAATGGGCACGAGAATGTGAAAAATTTAATTTGCAACCCATTTTAGCTTTTGAGAATTTACGCACTTGGCAAAGTCAACTTTCTACTCAAATTTATAATCTACGTTCTGGTTCTCAACGGTTTGTGACTGTGATTACTACCAACTCTACATTAATTGGAGATGGGTTTGGGTCTCAACTCAAATATTTTCCCGCCAAAACTTTAATTATTGGCGATGAGGCGCATAATTTAGGTGCACCCAAGTTAGAAGAAAGTTTGCCGCGCAGTGTTGGGTTGAGACTAGCTTTATCTGCCACACCGGAGAGGTATTTTGATGATTTTGGTACGCAATCTCTATTTGATTATTTCGGCCCAGTTCTCCAGCCAGAGTTTACTTTGAGGGATGCGATCGCTCAAGGTGCTTTGGTACATTATCTCTATTATCCGGTGTTAGTAGAGTTAACTGAAGCAGAAAGTATTGCTTATTTAAAGTTAACTAAAAGAATTGGGCGATGTCTGCTATATCGAGAACGAGAAAATGGATCGGCAGGAAATTTTGAAGAAAATGAAGATTTAAAGCCGTTGTTGATGCAAAGAGCAAGGTTAATTGGTGCGGCGGAAAATAAATTAAATGCTTTGCGGGATTTAATGACCACTCGTCGCGAAACTACTCACACACTTTTTTATTGTAGTGACGGTTCCCAAGATGTGGGACAACGTTCATCTCTACGCCAACTTAAAGCTGTTGCTAAAATTCTCGGAGCAGATTTAGGGTATAAGGTAAGCACCTATACAGCTCAAACAACTTTACAAGAAAGGGAAATATTGCGCCATCAATTTGAAAGTGGTGAGTTGCAAGGTTTAGTCGCAATTCGTTGTTTAGATGAAGGTGTTGATATTCCAGCAATTCAAACTGCGGTAATTTTATCAAGTTCTGGTAATCCCCGCCAATTTATTCAGCGACGGGGACGAGTTTTACGTCCTCATCCGGATAAGGAACGCGCAACAATATTCGACATGATTGTTTTACCACCAGATTTAGATAGAGAAACTATAGAAGTTGAGCGCAATCTGTTGAAAAAGGAATTGCATCGTTTTGTGGAGTTTGCTGATTTAGCTGATAATGCAGGCGTTGCAAGAATGAAGTTACTTGATTTACAAAAGCGATATGGTTTATTAGATATTTGATGATGGATTATATAGTTGTATTATTTTGTAAAATTTTTCGAGTTTTGAAAAAAGAGGCATTAAGTATGAAATAATAAAATTATGACTTTGATCATAATGGCATGTAAGCAAGTTTAAAAATTTTACTTATATCCCATTATGATCTAGATTGTTAATATTAATAATACCAGAAAATAATTCAATAATAAAGTCTTTTTTCAAGTAAAATTATAAATATTGAAAAAATAGTTTTTGCAAAATTCAAAATAACGCTAACAGTGGCTTTACGGAGGTAAATGCACTACTAGAGAAAGTTAAAATATAGAAAAACTATATTTCCAAACCGAAGATGTCACAAGATGCGAATATCGATGATGTGCAAGAGCCAATAACTAGCGCTCCGCCGGAAGTACGGCAAATTATTGAGCGGGTATGGAAGCTAGAAAAAGGCAGGCTAGATAAGAAGATTAACAGCCATATAAATGATAATATTTTGGACATTATTAAGGAAGAGGTGCGATGAAGCTGACTTCAATCAAGCTATGCAACTTTCGCTCCTTTTATGGTACGACACCAGAGATGATCCTAGCTGGGGGGGATGCTCAGAACACGACAATTATTCATGGCAATAATGGTTCTGGAAAAACCAGTTTATTAAATGCCTTTACGTGGGTATTATATGATAAATTTAGTGCGGCATTTGCATCGATAGAACAGTTGGTAAATAAGCGTGCGATCGCAGAAACCCAAAAAGGTCAAGCTGTAGAATGTTGGGTAGAGATTGGCTGGGAGCATGAAGGTAAACGCTATCGAGTTAAACGCGCCTGTCGGGGTTATAAAAACGAAGGTGATTTTGACGCTGGTAAAACTCAATTAACCATGTGGGTTGGTGCGGATGATGGTAGATGGAATATACCAATTCAGCAACCAGAGGATATAATTAACCAGATTTTACCCGCTACTTTACATCAATATTTTTTCTTTGACGGCGAACGAATTGAAGAAATAGTCCGTTCTGACAAAAAAGCTGAAATTGCCGAAGCGACAAAAATTTTCTTGGGCGTGGAGGTAATCAACCGTTCCATCAGACATTTGGGAGATGCTAAAAAAACTCTAGAAAATGAGTTAAAAGCTATTGGTGATTCTGAAATTAAACAACTATTACGACAGCAAGAAAAGATAGAACGAGAGCGCGAACGCATTATCAAACGGCAAACTGAAATTAAAGAAGAGTTAGAATATCAGCAAACTTTTAAAAAAGAGACAAGTAATCGTTTACGAGAACTGAGTGCTGCTAAGGAATTACAAGAAAGATGGCAGGATTTAGAATCGCAGAAGACGGCAAATCAAGAAGAATATAAAAAAACCAAGGAAGCGCTGAAAAAAGTTATCTCCGCGCGGGGTTATACAGTTTTACTCTCAGAAACTACATCCCAGTTCCGAGGAATTATCAATGATTTGAAGCAACGCGGCGAGTTAACATCAGGAATTTCGCGGGAATTTGTGAATGATTTACTCAATTCTCAACGCTGTATTTGTGGTGCAGAATTACAAGAGGGGAATCATTCTCACACTCATGTAAGTACCTGGTTAAATAAAGCAGGTTCCTCGGTGGTAGAAGAAACTGCAATTCGGATGAGCGCACAAGTAGATGAAATTGATAAGCAAGCCATAGGTTTTTGGGAAGAAGTTGATAGAGAACAAACTAGGATTAATCAGTTAAGGCAAAGCATATTTCAAATTGAAGGTGACTTAGACAATATTCAAGAACGGTTGCGAAAAGATGCTAATGAAGAAATTAGCAGTTTACAAAAACGGTTAGATGAAATTGAAAGTAAAATTGATGAATTAAATCGAGAACAGGGTGCAAATCAGCAGCAAATTGCTCAACTCACAACTGAGATTGAAGGTTTAAACAAACAAATCGCCAAGCAAAAGCTGAATGAAGACAAGCAAACTTTAGCACAGCGACGAATTAACGCCACTCAAGATGCAATCGAACGGTTAACGGAAGTTAGAAATCGTCAAGAACAACAATTTCGTCTGCAATTAGAAAAGCGAGTACAAGAGATATTTATGGAGATTTCTGTGACTCCATACATTCCTAGAATTAGTGATAAATATGAACTGACATTAGTAGAAAATACTACAGGGATAGAAGCACCTGTTGCAGCATCTACTGGGGAAAATCAAATTCTCAGTTTATCCTTTATTGCCAGCATCATAGACAAAGTACGGGAATGGAGTGAAAAGCGGAAAATGATGATGATTCCAGATAGTAGCACTTTTCCAATTGTCATGGATTCACCCTTCGGTAGTTTGGATGAGAATTCGCGGCGACGCATTGCGAAGACAATTCCCCAATTAGCGAATCAGTTGATAGTTTTAGTTACTAAAACTCAGTGGCGGGGTGAAGTGGAAGCAGAAATGACAAATAGAATTGGTAGAGAATATGTGCTTACGTATTATTCATCTAAACCAGATTGCGAACAAGATTATATTGAGTTGGGTGGGGAAAAATATCCTTTGGTGAAACAAAGTCCCAATGAGTTTGAGTATACGGAAATTATGGAAGTTGAACGGGATAGGTAATTATTACGCACAGACGCAGAGAAAGACTTTTGCAAGGAATCTTATGATTTTGCGCATTCGCTGTTAGGCGTTCTTGTAGAGTAGGCGCAAAGGTTTTTTACAGAACTGACGGAAAATAACTCTCAAACTCTTATTTCTCCGTGTTCTCTGTCCCTCTGTGGTACCCTGCGGGAAGCCGCTTTGCGTCTACGATTTTCTATTACTGCGCGTAAGTCCAATTTTAGTTAAAGTTGAGAAAAGTGACTTTTGAGAAAAAATCAGGTTATGGTTGCGAGTCCAAACATAAATTATATGTCTCCTCACGAATACCTAGAATGGGAACAAGGCCAAGAAATTAAATATGAATATATTGATGGTGAAGTTTTCGCCATGACTGGGGGTACTCTTCCCCATAATGATATTGCTTTAAACTTAGCTTCAGCGTTAAAAAGTCACCTGCGAGGAAGTGGGTGTCGTGTGAATATGGCGGATGGGAAAGTAGGTGTATCTGAGAACGGGCCTTTTCATTATCCCGATGTTGTGGTGAGTTGCGATGAACGGGATAAACAAGCTATTCAATTTCTCCAATATCCTTGTTTAATTGTTGAAGTTCTGTCCCCAAGTACGGAAGCTCACGACCGAGGTAAAAAATTTACGCGGTATCGTCGCATTCAGACTTTGCAAGAATACGTCCTCATCGATGCTGAAAAAATTGGTTTAGATTGCTTCCGGTTAAATGATAGAGGACTCTGGGAGTTGCACCCTTATGAAGCAGGGGATGAGGTTGATTTAACCAGCGTTGACTTCCGCTTTCCGATATCTTTGGTGTATGAAAATGTTCAGTTTCCTATTTAAATTAGGATTATCCTAGATTCTTCATTATTAGGGGTTTAATGAGTATTAAAACTGAAGCAACTATTGAAGATTTGTACCACTTACCTGACAATTGTAAAGCAGAGATTGTCAATGAGAAATTGATGCTGATATCTCCAACTGGATTTTTACCAGGACGTGCAGGTGGTGAAATTTATGCAAGTCTACGGGATTATGAACGTCTGACAAAAAGTGGTTACGCTTTGCCTGATAATGTCGGCTTTCTTGTCAATCTCCCTAATCGTCGTTCTTTAAGTCCTGATGCTGCGTTTTATACTGGAAAACCTACAGGCGGGAAGTTTCTTAATGGTGCGCCTGTGTTTGCTGCTGAGGTGCGAAGTGAAAATGATTACGGTGATAAGGCTGAGAAAGATATGGCTAGTAAACGCCGTGATTATTTTGCGGCTGGTACATTGGTAGTTTGGGATGTAGATGTACTAAAAGAGGAAGTTATTAGAGTATATCGTGCTAGTAATCCTGAAGAACCGCAAGTTTATCGCCGTGATGAGGTGGCTGAAGCTGAACCCGCAGTGCCAGGATGGACTATGTTAGAGGGTAATTTGTTTGTTTAGCGATCGCTTGCATTCTAGTATAAAATAATGCGCTAAAAGGTGCATAAGCGTAGCCAGCCGTAAGCATCGCTTTTGGCTGTCAGTTAAAATAGCAACAATGTAGATATTTAAGATCATGGCTGTAAATAGAATCAGGGTTGCTAAAGACAAGGCTGAGTTGGTGAAATCTCTAGTAGCATCAAAAGACACAACTGGGCCTTTTCAAACTTATGTTGATGTGCTTGTATTTAGTGCAGCATTGGGGGCAAAGCATAAAAAGCGAATTGCTTTAGAGGAGATATCTAAAAGAGATCCCGATCCCATACCCCAAGAGCATTTTGTATCAAAAGGATATGATATGCTGATCAAACTACTGGCAATCACTGCGAATAAAGATATCAGTATTCTTTCATCTAATGACGAAAATTATGACACTCAACGTATTCGCATTTTCGAGGAATATGCTAATGGTGGACTTGAGTTATTGCAAAATGAATTTCGTGGTGCAGTAGACTATTCAGAAAGGTTGCTATTAATTTTAAGCCACGATAAATTTCAAGAGAATTCAGTAGAAGTTGACTTTGATTTAAGTAAATTTATTTAAAAAATGTGGTAGAGATATCTAGTTTATATGGCAATAGAAGAAACAATACATGACGATTTTTTTGAAAATTTTATAGTAGCCACAGCAACAATTTCTGCAATTTATGACATCCCAGATAAATCAGGAATATATGCTTTTTACCACGCATTCGATTTTGCAGAAAATAATTTAGCTATGGATATAAATGAACGGGTTACTAAAACTGTATTTACAACCAAGTTCATTGAAGATGATTCGCGCAAAAAATTTACTATAGATATATGTGGAAAACCAGTTACTTTATCAGATACTATGCATAGTTTTATCAAAAGTGTATCTATGCCAAAAGACAGACGTAATCTCAAAAAGCTTCTTTTAACCTGTAGTATTTTACAATCTCCAGATTACATTGGTTATGCTTCTAGTTTACAAAAAAGATTTCAACAACACTTAGAGAGTGATAATGGTTTCTTTGCAAAATATGGTAATTTAAGACCTCAAGATGAATTTTTATTTATATGTTTTCCTTGCTCTGGGAATATTGCCAGAGAACTTGAAAGCTTACTAATTCAGCTTTGCCAGCCAAAATTTAATACACAGAGGAGTTAATGATGGAAGAATTAGATGATCAATCACCAGAAACTATTGAATATAAAGCTATTACAGGTACTTTTGGTGAAGTGCGCTACTTTCTTACAACTCTTGATCATAGTGACGCAGCAGAGAATATTAGATTTGCTGGTGAGCTTCAGGGTAAATGGGGATTTTCTGAGAGAGTTCAACGAAAATTAGATGAAAAAAGGGCAGAAACAGAACTATTTGCATATTTAGCCAAAAACGGAATTAGGTTTTTCAACTCTTTGGTTATTGTTCTTCTTCCTAACTCAGATGAACAAACAGAATTTTGGGATTTTTCCCATGTTATGAGTAAAGGTAAACCTCTTGAAAAATGGGTTAACTTAAAATTATATAAAGGTGTTTCTCGAATAGTTATAGATGGTCAACATCGTTTGTTATCATTAAAAAAATACTGGAATATACATATAGACAAACAGCCTTTATCTCCCCAAGAAATATTAGAAGGTTGTGCTTGTGATGAACCTTTTGATATACCAGTTGTCTATTTAGTTTTTGGAAATTTAGGCAGAGTAGGACACTCTGAAAAGACAATTTCAATACGGGATGAAGCGATTAAGGCTACTCGTAATATATTTACAGTAATAAATAATACTGCTAAACGTATTGATCGACAAACTCAACTTCTATTGGATGACACAAAACTTTCTGCACTTATACCTAGAAAACTTTTAGAAGAAGATGTCTTAGAGGATAAAATTGTAAAATGGTCATCTAAATCCACAAATTTGACACAGACTGATCCTTATCTCACAACAATAGATTTAATAAGTAAATGTGCTGTAGAAATTTTAATAGATTATAAAAAGACAGCTTTGAAAAAGACTTTAAATTCTCCAATTGACAGAGAGAATGCAATGAAGCTGTATTATGAATCACATCCTAAAATTCCTCATATAGGAACTAGAAATATTTTTAAATGGTTTTTTTACCAACTCCAACCATTTAAGGATTGGCTTAATCAACTTGAACATTTGGGTATAAGTGTTCCTCCTCAACCAGAAGAAATTAAACTACAACCTATTCAAAAAGAGCAACTTAAAAAGTTAAGAGAGTCAAATATTCTATATACTGTCCTTGGGCAGCGTATTGTTTTTTTTGCTGTTTCAAGATTTCTATTGAGAATAAAAGCTGAATATCGTATCCCAGAGATTTTGGATGCAATTGCTAAAAGTATAGAGAAAATGCATGATAAAGGCTTTTTGGATAGAAATGCACCTCATTGGAAAAACTTGATTGTACAGCCTAACGAAAAACTTACTATGATTACAACTGGTGCTGGTAGTGATAAATGCATAGAACTCCTTAGAATGATATTTCTTAATACCTCTGAGGGAGTACGTGAACTGATAAAGAGTACTCGTGAAGATGTAGATAGTGAAGTAAATTGGACTATAGATACAATAGCTAGCTGGAGAAAAGAATTTTATGTCGAACTGCCTGTAGTTAAATTTCTAGAAGATGACAGTATATCTGAAGAGAATAATTATACACAAGCAAGTGTGGTTGATGATGAAAATATCTTTAGTACAAATATCACAAATTCTCTAACTGAAGGAGATGAAGAAAATGAGGAAGAAATATTTGATGAGATAGAAGATGAAATAGAAGACGAAAGTGACATTGATGAGTAAATATTAATTTGTCGCAGTAGGACTAAATTGTAGCCTACTGCAATTCGGCAATTTCTGAATGGTATCAATTGTCACTATGATTTAGCTAGTTCAGAATGGATGGAAGCCCGACTTGCTTGGGTTCAACAAACTTGCCATCAAAACCTATTGTTTTATCTTCCACAGTTCTTGCATCTGCCAAAGCCTTACGAAGTTCAGCACGTTCCATCTGTTCCTGAATTCCACCCAGAATATAAACCAATAACTTCGCCGCCAAATCTCGTCCAGTAACTTGCACCCGCTTTTTATTTGGGTCATACAAAACCCCATACCAAAGAGATTGGGGATATTCCATACCACTAAAGCCGCCTTGCTGGTCAAACTTCCGCAGCTTCTTAAAAATATCTGCTAGGGAAAAGCCTTTTTTAAAAACCAAAATTCCTAAAGCTTGCGCTAATGCAACTTGAGCAACCGGACGGAAAAGCATATTTCCTTCACCTCCATCTTTCTCAAAGCTGAAGCGCCGTAAAGCTGGTGTATCCTCATGTTCTAAAATTTTATAACTTGAAAGACTAGCTAAATTATCAAATAGCTTGCTAAATTCCTCAATTCCCTGCTTAAGTTCTTCATCCTCTGGACGCATTGGAATTAGACCTTTCTCCAAGGGTTTCCAGTGAAAGAACTTTTGACCCAAATATCGCTCAGACATATCTTGCAGAGCTTGCAAAGTCGTCAAAACTGTAGAATTAGAAGCCACCGTTGCACTATTCCAATTGACGCGGGGATTGCGCTCTTGTCGTTGTTCTAATAGTGGATGTGTAACTGCAATTTTTCTAGCAATGATCGCAAAACCATCATCTTCATTCAACTGTGTTAGCTGACCTTTAGTCAACGGTGCAGCCATCAGGTTAACATGAACAAAAATCGATCTCACCCTCCGTCTCGCCTGGGTGCGAGTTTCCCCAGCTGCTACCGCACAGATAAACTCAATACCAATTTTTTCCTTGGGTAAATTTTGCAAGTAAGCAAGGTCTACTTGGTACTTGTCAATCAAATCATTTACTGTAATAAAACTGTCATCAGCACCTTTATCTTTTTTATAGCGCTGAAGCTTACGAGTTTTGATTAACTCCATCAACCCTTGTACACCCATTAATCGGTGTTGGCCATCTAAGGCATAAATAGTCACATCATCCTCAGAAATATTTAGCAGACCTACCTTACCGTCTTTATCTAAGGGGATGAAATCAGTAGTAGACTTTGTAGCGCGTTCTTTACTATCCCACTCAGCAGCTTTAGGATTATCCACCCACGGTTGATTAATTACTACCAGCACCGGCGGAAACTTATGGTTGTGTCGAGCCGCTAAATACTGGACTAGCGGTGCTTGACGTGACCAATCAAGGGGACGCTGCTGAATTTCATCAATACTATCCGCGTCAATCTCGATGTTATCTGTCTCTGGATTGTACTTTTTTTGAAACAGAGGTAAGCCAGAGGCAAAGTGAACCCGACCTGCAAACCATTCCAGTGTAACAGAGCTAACATAAGCCTCAGTACCACCCATCTCGGTTTTTTGAACGAGAATCTGATCTTTTCTTCCTAAAAACTTCTCTAGGAGTAAAGCGAGTGACTGTTTTTCGTCATTTTCCCGTTCCGGGTACTCTCTAGCAATGTCAGCAGTTGGGTCAGATGTACTATTTTTCATGTTAATTTTTAAAACTTGTGTATAAAATATGAAATTACAATTCGTGTTACGATTATAGGTTTATTAATTTTTTGCCTTAAAGTCTGTAAAATACAAAAGCTACCCTCAGAGCAATTCAAGGAAGGGTGAAAAATATCCATGTTTCAATAGGTAAGGAGAAATGGCTACAGCACAACAGCAAGAAGATAAAAATCAGCAAGTACGTACTGTAGCAGAGTTAGTGGACTATATCCAAGCTCTCACCATTGAAATTCAAGAATTGTACAACTTGGATCAGATACCTTGGGTGGTAGGGTATTCAGGTGGCAAAGACAGTACCGCTACCTTACAGCTTATCTGGAATGCGATCGCAGCATTACCAGCTGAAAAGCGAAAAAAGACTATTCATGTTATTACAACTGACACATTAGTAGAAAACCCTGTAGTCTCTGTTTGGGTACGCAAATCCTTAGAAAGGATGAGGGTTACTGCAAAAGAACAGAAAATGCCCATTGAACCTCATTTATTACAACCAGAAATCAAAGAGACATTCTGGGTAAGCTTAATTGGTAAAGGTTATCCAACGCCGCGAGGAAAATTTCGTTGGTGTACAGACCGTCTGAAAATTCATCCTTCTAACCGCTTTATCCGTGATGTGGTTAGAGTAAATGGGGAAGTTATTCTTGTTTTAGGTACGCGCAAGGCTGAAAGTATCAAACGTGCTATCTCAATGGAAAAACATCAAGCAGGTAGCCTAAAAAATCGCCTCATTTCTGATTCAAATTCACATACATCTCTGCTTTACCATAGTCCAAGCTTGCCTAATTCTTTAATTTATAGCCCTATTGAAGATTGGCGTACTGATGAAGTTTGGATTTACCTAAATCAGTGGCAAAACCCTTGGGAATACAGCAACAAAGATTTATTCACCATGTATCGAGGTGCTACAGCAGATAATGAATGTCCTCTAGTTGTTGATACTTCCACTGCTAGCTGTGGTGATTCTCGATTTGGGTGCTGGGTTTGCACAATTGTTAGTAAGGATAAATCAATGGAGGCAATGATTCAAAATGATGAAGAGAAAGAATGGATGCAGCCTCTATTAGATATCCGTAATGAATTAGATAATAGAGATGACCGTGATAAAAGAGACTTTCGTCGCATCTGGGGAGAAGTCCAACTTTTTGAGCGTCATGTAGATGGTGAAGCCTCTATTGAACCAATTCATGGCCCTTATACCAAATATTGGCGGGAACATTGGCTCAGACGATTATTAGAAGCGCAAACAAAAACCCGTCGTACAGCACCAGAAAATATGCGCGATATCACTTTAATTACTCTCGAAGAAATGAGCGAAATTCGCCGCATTTGGCTAGAAGACAAACATGAATTTGATGATAGCTTACCCCGCATTTATCAAGAAGTAACTGGTGAAGAATTTCAAGATCCTCGTCCTGGTGCTGACCTTAGCTTATTAGGTAGCGATGAATGGGCTGTATTAGAAGAAATCTGTGAAGGTGACGCGATGCACTTGGAACTCATGGCGAAATTGTTAGACACAGAACGCCAATTTCGTAAAATGTCGCGGCGCGTAGGAATCTATGACAAATTAGAAAAATGCTTTATTACTAGTTCGCGTTCTAAAGATGAAGCGGTGAAAAATGCTCATTTGAAACGGGATTTGAAAACAGCAGCTGAACAAGGTGATATTGCAAAGGTTAAGCAGCTAACTTTAGCAGATTTTGTCGTCACAAATGCACAAGCTGACGTAACCAATACTACACAATCTGCTGATGATGCTAACACTTGGGCAAATATAAAATTTAAAAATAGAGAGACGAAGCTTTAAGTTTGCTGTTCATCTTTGTCAGCATCTCCCAAGTACAGCCTGATAAACTCTTCTGCTGCGGCTGGATTAATTTTCTTGAGTGCATCCCGAATTTCTAGCACTGTCTCAGCAACAGGATCTCTAATCTCGTTTACCCATCGGTGAACATTTGGCCGTCCTGTTCCTATCGTTACTGCTAACTTGTTTTGGCTAATACTGTAGATTTCCAACACCTGTTTCAGCGCTTTTCCTGCTTTTCCCATGCCTTTGATTGTGTCAAAGGCACATAACCAAGTAAATGTTACCTATTGGTAACTAAGAGTGTAAGATAGTTATGTTACCTAATGGTAACAGAGTATCTCACTAACAATCAGGTAAATCTCAATGACTAAAAGCTTTTTGGCAGATACCTTTCCAACAACCTCGCCGCTTGTTTTTGCCAACGAATCTCAAGGAACAACACCAACGAGAGAGTCTATAAAAGTAGTAATTTATGGTTCTAAAACAGGTGTTAACAACACAATTTTCACCCTTTACAAGCTGGGTTTTGCTCAAGTTAATGAATGGAGTCCTTTATTACCTAGTCCCAACCCTGGAGAAGTGATGAGTATCTTAACTAGGCACATTATGACAACGTGACTGTAATTCAACTAGTAAAAAATATGGTAGGGTGGGCAATGCACACCCTATAAAAATAACGGAACAATGTTGGGTGAATTCCATTGGCCATATATTTTATTCTTAAATATCAATGATATTTCTTGAACTTGTACTACAAAACTTTGGCCCTTACTCTGGAAGACAAGTAATCAATCTTGACCCAAGAAAAGATGAATATCTGCGCCCAATTATCCTTTTAGGTGGAATGAATGGCGGGGGAAAAACTACACTGATGGATGCTATTCGCCTAGCTCTTTATGGACATCGCGCTCAATGTTCTACCCGTGGTAATTTGAGTTATAACGATTTTTTGAACCAATGTGTTAATAGTAAAGCTAATCCTGCCGAAAAAACTCGGATTGAATTAGTTTTTGAACACATAGAAGATGATAAACCAGTAAAATATCGGATTGTCAGAACTTGGGAAAAAAATCCTAAAGATGGTAAAGATTCTTTGGGAATTTTAGGCGATGATGATACTTGGCCTGTTGATTCTTTGGTAAATACTTGGGATGACTATATAGAAAATCTGTTACCGTTAGGAATTTCTAATTTATTTCTCTTTGATGGTGAACAAGTAAGAAACCTTGCAGAACAGGAATCACCACCACTAATTGTAATTGAAGCTATTCGTGGACTTTTAGGGCTAGAATTATCTGACCGTTTAGCAGTTGATTTGGAGATTTTAGTCAACCGTAAACGTAAAGAAATGGCTGACAATAAAGATTTAGCGAATATAGAAGAAATTGAAAAAAGGTTAACGCAGCAGCAAGAAGATTACCTAGTTATAGAAGAAAAATTAGCCCATTTCAAAAATCAACTTGAAGAATTAGAAACCATACAGCGAGAAGTTTTAGATAAATTCGTTTCAGAAGGAGGTAAAATCGCTGCCGAACGCAATCAACTAGAACAACAACAAAAAGAGAAAACTGCCGCAGCAGAAAACATTCGGCAGTCAATGTGTGAATTAGCTGCTGATGTGTTACCTTTAAAGCTAATTTCTAATTTACTGAATCAAGTACAAGCACAGGGAGCAAATGAATTTCGTTATCAACAAGTACAGTTAGCTAGAGATGTTTTACTTGAACGAGACAAACGCTTACTCAACTGGCTAAGTGAATTAGCGATCGCTTATGACAAAGTTGATAAAATTAACTCTTTTTTAGCTAACGATATTGATAATTTATATACAGCCAACTCCCAATCAGAATTACCCTGGTTATTAACTGATGAGGAAAGTTTGAGTCAATTAGATAATGTCAGATATTATTTGCAAAATGCTTTAAATACTACCAAAGAAAAATTAAATGTTCTCAAAAATTTAGAAGAAGAAATTATCAATTTAGCAAGACAAGTACAAACAGCAGCAGAACCAGAAGCCTATAAAAAGCTGCGTGAAGCTGTAGAAGAAGCACAAAATCAAGTTTCTGAAGCTAAAGTAAATTATGAGATAACTCGCCAGAAGTTAGCTGAGTTAGCAACTGCACTTGATAAGACCAAAAAAGAATTACAAGAATATACTGTAGAAAATATTGAACGTAAAAATAAAGATCATATTATTACCTCTGCGGCGAAAGTTCAAGAAACACTCAAGATTTTCCGGGAAAAACTAACCCTCAGAAAGCTCAATAAATTAGAGGAAGAAGTTAAAAATTGCTTCCTTTATCTCCTCCACAAATCAGACTTAGTGCATCGCATCACCATTGATACCAATAGTTTTGGACTTTTCCTGTATGATTTCAATGGTCAACCCGTCCCCAAACATCGCCTCTCTGCTGGCGAAAAACAACTACTTGCGATCGCTTTCCTCTGGGGTTTAGCAAAAGTCTCTGGACACCGCCTACCAGTAGCTATCGATACACCATTAGGTAGACTAGACTCCTCTCACCGCAGTAACTTAGTTGAACGTTACTTTCCATCCGCCAGTCACCAAGTCATTTTGTTATCTACGGATACTGAGATTGGCAAGAAAGAAGTTGAAACACTGCGAGAAAACGAAGCGATCGCTCGTGAATATCTGCTCAAATACGACTCCTCCACCCGCCAAACAACAGTAGTAGAAAATCAATATTTTTGGTAATTCTTTTGGTGAGATAGATATAGTATTTACTTTGTCTCCACATAAATTTCTCTACCAAACTGCCTGAATTCATCATCTAGATAATATAGCGAATTTCGGATTGCTTGGCGTAGTTTACAAGCAGGTTCCAGGCAATCGCGCTCGTAGTCCATTAATGTTAGTTCTAAATGAGGATAGAGAATTTTTAGAAAACCTGATGCTGATTTTAAAATAGCATTTTGGTCACGAATAGTTACATTTTTGGCAAATTTAGTATGCTGTTCTACGTAGAACATGAAGCGATTGTCTTGGCGTAGAGATAGCAAAACTTCACCAAAAAAATCCATTTTTAAACCAACTTGAGAAGCTGCCATTTGTCTTTGAAACTTCGGAATTTTCCAACCGGGGACAATACCAGATAATCGGTCTAACAATGCAGTTTCAGCAAAAAACTTGGGGAGATTAGCAATTAAATTATCTTCATTGCGTGGTTCTAATTGATCGTCTAATTCAATATTAGCTAGCATCACTAACCCGCAGTCACTAGAAATATCTGCAAAACCAGAGCGATTATAACGACCGCTAGCAAGATAATTTTTGAGTGGGCCAATGACCTCTTCAGGATTATCGAAGGTTAAACTTTGAACTTCATCTAGAACCACAACTTCATGACGACCGAGTAACCCAACTTCTTTAGTTCTCCCATTGATAAACAATTGAGCAGGAGTAACTTTACCACCACTAATTAAAGTAACTTTACTACTGATATTTTCAAAAAAGAAGCTTTTGCCAGTACCTTTAGGAGCTAGTTCTATTATGTGATAATTAGCTTCCACTAATGGTAATAACCTAGCTAATATCCATGTTTTAGCTTCCTGCTGATAACTAGGATGCTGAGGGTTAAAACCCATTGAGCAAAATATTAAATCCCGCCATTGTTGTGTATTGAATTTTGCCCGGCATTCGCTGTAGCCTTGTAAATCAACTTGTGAACATTGAAATGGTTCAAAATCCATCACTTCCACTTTGCCATCAGGAAGCATAGCTAGAGTAACTTTGCCCCAAATTCCTTGGCGTAAAAGTTTTTTATAACGTTCGACAATATCAGTCGCAATGCTACATTCAGTCAAATTTAATACAGGGATTTGTGCCAATGGTTCAGGAATTACTCTTCCTCCCTGTTCTAATTTAATCCGTACCTGCATTAAAGCAATGAGTTTTCGGATTTCCCCTTGAGTGAGGTCAAAAATAATTTCATTCCGGTCATCTTTACGTGGAAAGGCTTTTTTAATAAAGCTATTGATTTTCTCTAATTCTATTGATGTAAGTGTTCCTGAACCGGGCACTATTTTATCTAATAACCATTCAGCCACAAAACTAGGCACGCCAATAGAACTTAATCCACTAGATGGTAGTCTAGTTTTATCAATACAGAGATTTCCGAAAACCTCACGAACCAAATCATTATTATAGGTTGTTGCTTCCCAAGAATTCATCTATATCAAATCCACTACTATATATTTGGTTAATAATAATTTTTGAGTTAGGAGTGAGGGCAGTGCTTTCAATTTCAGCGCAGGCAAATCTAAAAGTTAATTTGCCAGTTAAAGATAGGTTATTTCCCGGAGAATTTGGAGGCAATGTGGGTACTTCGGGAAATACTACCTGAAAACTGAAACGCTGATTAGCAGGAATTTCCTGTTCTAATAGTTTTCCCTGCTGAAAATCTGGTAATTCATGAATATATACGCAAAGGTCTGTTAGGGGTACTGAGTTAGGATTCTCAATAGTAATTTCCAGTTCTCCTGTCTGTCTGGGTTTGCCTTCACCAAAGCAAAAAACCAGCACAGGAAGACGTTGGATCGATTTTCGCAGAATAGATACGCCGACCACAACTTCTTCAGGAAATAGCCCACCGTGAGAACCGATAATTTTTTTATTGCTAGTGTAGCTAAAAGAACTTAAGCTAGCGGAGCCTTTGACAATACTAATATCGTGGGGAAGACTGTAGCGATCGCCTTCTAAAACCACAAACCTGCTATCATCAGTTTTACCAATAGCCATTCTCCCCTTGGGTTCTAGTTCTGAGGGGCAGTGGGTGATTTTTTCGGAAGTACCCATCATTTGACCGTGGTCGCTGGCAATAACGATTCTTAGTGCATCTGGATTAGGGTATTGTTGCAAACAGTAATCAATTTTCTTGGCAATGCCTTCTAGGGTGTGCGGACGGTCAAGTTGGTAAAGGCTTTGCCAGTCTTTTTGACTGTGATAAAGACTATCGAAGATATCTGTATCCCAACAATACAACTTAGAAGTCTTTTTTCTCAAAGCGCTGTAAAGTTTGTCAACTTGTCTATCTGTATAACGTTTGCCCATGCCCATTTTCACAAAAGCTTTGCCAGCATCAGCAACCCAAGTAGAATCACTGGGCAATAATTGAGCATATAAGCTCCATTTGGCATACTCTGTCTTAGTAGGCAGGATACTAAACCGAGGCTCAAGGGCAGTTTCTACAGCAAGTTTGTAATTATTTGTTAGTAAAGACAAAAGTTCTAGATGATCTAACCATCCTAAGCCATCGACCACAACCCAAAAGACAGGACTTTCTTGGCAAAGATTTTGCACTTTTGCTGCAACACTGTAGTTGAGGTAGGAATTTTCTACTGAGTCTACCTGCATCTGAGGGTAGTGCTGAAGCATCCACTCGACAAAGCTATCCGCCAAACTATCACTAATTCTTGGTGCAGAGGAAGGTTGCTTAATAACTTCCCAGGCACGGAAGGGTAGGTAATCTTTTGTTGCCCAAGCTAAAGCTTGCTGAGGAGTAGCATCTAAAGCCAGGGGTTGAGGTGGATGTTGGTTAAGACTTAATTCTTGCTTCTGCTGATAGTTAAGATAGGGGGTAACTTTGATTTCCCTGGCTTGATTAATCCAGTTAGGTCGATTGCCAAAAACCTTGTAAGCACAATTTGCAATTCGCTCCATACCTACTTGGTTGGCAGGCGTTAGGGTATCCAAAACTTTACCTTCGGTGCGGGATATAAGTTGTTCCCAGTAGCTGTCAAACTCTTGTCTGAGGAAGTCGGGAATTGGCAAGGGATACTTGCCGATGTCATTGAAGACTGGTTCTGCTATGCCTAACCAGCGACGCAGGAACAATAATTTATCTTCAGTCTGGTAATAGTTTGTTAACTCATGTTCCTGGAACTGCTGCTGCCAAACTCGCTCTAGGGGTTTGTACTCTTCTGGAACTAAAATTGACAACCAAGCGGCGAGATGTGAGATGGAGGCTTGGGCAAACCATATCTGTCCGTTACTGTTAGTGATGTTGTCTGCCAAAAAGTGGGCAATGGAGTTGTCTTGGGGATAAGAATCTAACTTAGTAGCCAGAATCAGTAGTTGCTCGTCAGTCCAGTCATGGGGTAACGGTACAGTGGCAAACAATTGCCCTAGTATGTAGCGGGGATGTTGCTTAATCTCCGTGATTTCCTCAGTTCTATTCCACGATCGCAGCCAAGTTTCTGCCCATTTGCATAATCGCTGACCTCTTACCCAGCAAGGATCAGTACTGACACCAAAGAACTGTATCCATTCCACCTCTGTTGTAATTCGGATATAGCCGGAGGGAATATCGTACAATCCAGTAGGGTCTAATATCATATGTTTATCACTCATCCCTATTACTCCTCCGTCTTTTCTGAGAGAATGTGCCCTAACCTCTCGTACACATTTTGTTGCTCTAAACGCGGAAGTTGCCGTAACAGTACGAAAATTTGATTGATTATATCCTTACAACTGGCAATAGAATCACTTTGTTGATAGCGAATTTCTAGACTTTGTATCTGCTCTAGGTCATGCTTTAAACTCTGGATTTGTGGTTGTAGTTGTTGATAGTCTTCGTAGTCAGCCGAATCTTGAAAGACAATATCAAGTTTGGCATATTCTGTATTAAGAACATCTAATTCTGTGAGACTGTTTACTGATTGTAGTTGAGTGTGAAGATTTGCCAAACTATAACGATCGCTAGTGATTTTTTTTTGAATTGACTGCACAATTTCAGTAACTTCATACTGAAATTTATCAGGATAATTGAAGCGAGATTGTAAATTTGCAATTTCTTGAAGCGCTGCTTGAGAAAGATAAATAGTTTTAATTTTTGTTGCAGAATTACGAATATTCTGGATAATTTGTGTATCTTCAGCTTGCTTTTGTTCTTCTTCTGCCTGCTGCCTAATATCTGTTAATCTGATGTTGCTGGTATGGAGGGCATTTTGCAAACTCTCAATTAAGTGGGGAGGCAAGTCTGCAATTTGGGTAATCTGGTCAATAATTCCTTGAATCTCAATTTTATAAGTATTGCAAGCTTGTTCGCTAGATAGTGACTCAGCACGCTTGTTTTCTGCTGCTACAAGTTGGTCAATTTTCTTACTGACAGTTTGAAATGCTTGAGAGAAGCGATCGCATTGTTGTTGCGTTGGTAAAATTAAGTTGTTTGGCGATCGCTTCCGCAGTTGGGGGTAAAGTGGTAAAAGTGCTGCCAATTGTGCCTCACGAGGTAAGTTTTCCACAGCTTGCACTGGTTGAAACCACTTGTCAATTTCAGCAACCGCAGCACTCACCTGCTTTCTATTCTTAGTTAATTCTTCTTTTTCTAACTCATCCGGTTCATTAGACTCTAAAAAAGCAGTAACTGCCTCTAGATACTGCTGCGCCTCATCGTAATAGTTTATTAGCGATACTGAAATTGGCCTTTCTGCTTGTTGGCGACGAATCAGTTTGGACTTTTGTTTAACAATCCAGTCATCAACAAATGCGGTGGGATTTTGGAGAATATCAGTATTACCCCAGTCTTTTAAGGATTGTGTTTTCAACGTCACATTTAATCTTTTGGAACTAAGTTCGATATAGCCCTTGAGAGATACTTCTTTACGGTGGATTGCTAGCCATCCTGCTAGCAAAATGGTAAAGTTATATTCGCTATAACCAAACGGTGGAGTAGAGAGGACTTGCCAAATTTTATCCAGGTCAATAACTTTTTGTGGCAAACCTTCTAAATCAGTCATTTCAGAAATTTCGTCCCAAGCAGCGCGGATTTTTTCATGAGTTGGTTCTTGAACGATATATTTATCAGATGTTTTCTTGAATAGACCCCATAACTTGACAAAAATCTGGTCAATAACAGTACTGTAAGAACGGTCAGGTAGCGTCTGTTGACTGAGATTATCTTCTATAAAGATTTGTTTGGCAGTCCAGCCGACAATTTTTTTACCTGTGAGATGTCCTGAACGCATTTTATCGATTTCATCCACAGGAGGAACGAAGGAATATAAATCTTGTAAAAGTACACTGATTACCCGTTGCGCTTTGCGTTGTTCAGCAGATGGGATTTTATCGATTCCTACACAATGATAAGTACAATCATTTAATAACCTCTTTAACCGTGTGTTTATTTCTTCTTGCCAACGCTGAAGAAGTTGTTTATAAGCTGTTCCAAATAATCTTTTGTCAGCAGCGTCGGTTTCGTCTAGAACTTTTATTTTCAGAATTACACGGGCTAAATTTCCGGTTTCTTCTGTAGGAATGGCAACGGCAATGCGATTTTTAATTGGTGATTTAGACAAATAATTAGATATAGTATTACGAAATACTTGCAACTCTTCTTGAGTCTCTGCTAGGACATAAGCTAAAATTCCCCTTTCTTTGGTGTCTCTGATAGTACGATTGTTCTCTAGCGCTCTAATAAATTCATCAATACTATATATCTTTAATTCAAACCGCCAATCTTCACTTACTAATTTATTATTTTTAACAAAATGTGTAGCAGTCATTGTATCATTAGACGGATATTGTTTAAGAATACTAATCTGCCCACAGTAAGTAACAACATCATTAATTGATGTTGTCTGATATTTTATTTTTTCTTCAATTTCTTCTTGAATCCCTGTAGGGTTAGTTCCTTCCCAGAAACGATAAAGCTTAATTTCTGGTCGGTAGTAAATTAAGTCTCTTTCCTTTTCTAGTTTATCTAGTGCTGTCTGGAGTTTTAATTTAGTTAAACCAGTCAAAGCTACCAGAATTTCTTGATGATCTTCCCGGTCGGACTTGGTAAGGTTTTCTCCACTAGCTTCATATAAAAATAATGCTTTTATAACAATTAATTCATCAGGGTTCTCAGCACCTGCAACCAACTCTACAGCTTTTTTATAATTGGTATAAACAGGGTAGTTAGAAAAGTTTTCAATAAAGGTATCTACTAAAGCAATGGGATAAATGTAATTAAGTTTTCCGACATTTTCTAGAGGTTGAATTGCGATAAAATTTTTGACATAGCCTTTTATAAACTGAATAGCAGTCCGATCTTGGGTAAAATCAAGGTTACACAGCAGATATGCTGTAAGAGGATGGAGGGGAAAACAACCCTCGGATAAGTGGGTATAAAATTCTTCAAAAGACCAGCCTTTATTTTTATAAATTTTAATTCTTCGCTCGAAAGCTGTTTCAGCTTCTCTCCTCAGAGTGTTATGCCATTGGGAACGAAATGTTTGCCAAGTAGATGCATTTTTTACCAACAATAAATTCTCTATAACCAGTTCCAAGCTAGAAGTAGGGTTATCGTAGGTAGTGCCATCTTTTGGTGCAAGGCGAGTTGCTATCTTTTGGTACTCTGGTATAGCATTTGCAGAAATCCCCAATGCCCTACCAGGATGAATTTGGGTAAAACTTAGTAGAGCAATTTTTCCTTTGTAGTTTTCGCAAATGTTTGTAATGTTTTGTAGTGCAGTGCCCCCAGCACCTATGTCATCTGCTGCCCAAGATTTCAGATAGTAATTTAGCTCATCAAATAAAATTAAAATCCCCTGGAAATGGGCATTTTGTCCAGTGCAATAATTTTTTAACAAGTCTTCTATAATTACTTCAATATTTATATCGGCAGTAAAATCAGGAGTAAATCCCGTGATTTGAAAGGCAACTTTTTTAACAGACGATAGAACGCCAGAGTTATTTTCTCTGAGTAAGCGAATGAGAGAATTTAAATCACCATCAGGATTACTAATATTTTGTAAATATTGTTCTGCCTTTGCCCTATTCTCTGGATTCAAACTTTCTAAGTAGCGTAGAGGTTCACTGCATATATGTTGTGCTAAGGAATCCTGAATACCTGCTTCTTCCAAATTTTTGACGAGTTGTTGCAAGAATTGCTTCCTAATGTCACCGCCTTGATCACCACTAAGACAGATAACCAAATGTTGGTGGCGTTGATTTTGTTTAAAAAGCTTCAATCCTTCAGAGATAGCTTGATTTTTGGCAGATGTCGCTTTTTCTACTTGTGACAAAATCCCTTGTACTTCCTGACTGTGGAAGGGTTTTTTGAAAAAATTGGCTACAGCGATCGCAAAATGAGACTTACCCTTACCATATTGTTGAATCATCAAATGGATATTCGGCTGATTTGGACTATGATAGCTACGGCGCACCGCATCCAAAATACCAACCGTCGATAACTCAGGTTTTGTTGAGTCGTAATTAAAGATAAAACTCTCACACAGACGCAAATTCTTCTCTAAATCATCCAACATCCCAAAGTTGACAGAACTAGCAATACTACCCTTTTCGTTGATTTCAACAAGTTGGTTGAGGAGCATAATCAATTAAAATAGCAAATGCAAGGTGATAATTATCCTGAAGGAATACGCTTAATACGCTCTGATGACCAATTTTTGGGTGCTAGTTGCTGGGGTAGCAGTATCCACAAAAGTTTTTCTAGCTTGCGAGTCTCTTCCAGTTGCTTCCAAAAAAGGGTAATATGACTGCCAGATGTAACCTGTAAATAAGTGATCAGACAATCTAACCCTTCTAGTAAAACAACCTGCTTGCTAACTCCAGAACACATTAACTTGATCGCATCCAATTCCAGATCCAAATTATGATGAAGCGTGAGAAAGTTTTCTCCCAGATGAATCCTTTGTAACAAATTTTTTCGGTAGTTGACCCGTTGAGCATTATTGTCAAAAGCGATACGTACTAGTTCGTTTTCGTCAGGTGTGTCCCACAGTAGCAAGTGAATTCTGTCATCGGGTCTGGCATTTCGCAACAGGAAATCAGCTTTATCCGTCATAGGCCTTTTCCAGTAGTGCCAAAGGTTCATCCCAGCGCGGAATCACTTGGAAAGGAGGTACTGCCCGTCGCTGTTCGATGATCCCGTAAGCTTCTAGTGCATTTAGCTGTTCCTGTAGTGCGTCTGCTTTGATCCCCAGTACAGCAGCAATTCCCATTTTCTGGTTCAAGATGGACTCAGTAAGAACTGAACCTTCGCCTTTAAAGTCACGTTCCCACAGCTTGGCTAGGAAATATCCCACCAGGTAAGAGTTAGGTAAGTGGGCATTTCCAGTAACATATTTATCCTCTTGTTGAGTGATAAACTTGCAGGATGCTAAAGCTTGAAACTCAGTGTATGCCCGCAAGATAAATTTGATTCTGTCAGCAATCACTTTGCTTTTTTCTTCAAACTCTGAACCAATATGATACAATAATTCCTCGCTAGTAAATTTACTATAACCAGGCAAGAACTTATATATAAAGTAAGACCATCCACCCCAATCAGCAGGATTTTCTGGTGTTTGTTGTAGTCCTTGATCACCAAAACTTAAATAAAAGTGCATCAACCAGTCTGTAATATTTGACTCCAAACCGGAGTCTAGTCGCAAGACAATTTCCCCTTCCCGACTGGGGCGATTATTCTTAATTAACCCTGCACGTACTGCCCAACTTTTTACTCGTCCTACTTTGCCATTACCTAAACTTGTTTTCTCCATCAAATTAGGCAAGCTATCATTTAAGCCTTTTTCTTGGGCAGAAGCATGAAAAAGTCTATTTATTTCGTCTTTTTTTAGGGCAAAAGAGCCATTAAAATGTAATTGCAATTTAGCCATAATATATTTTTAAAATGCGAAGTTTAATTAAATACATTTTCCTGGTATTAGTTAAATTTACAAAATATGTATGAGATATTTACTGCCAGAATTTAGATAACTATTAAATTGTATATTATTAACTAACCCAAGTTGCGGGTTATCTACCTCTGGATATTTCGTACTCAAAAAGTCGTGCGATGCCTTCGGTTTTTGCTAGCCTACGCTTACGACAAAGTATGCAGTGGCGATGAAAAGTGCTAAATCAGTTCCTCCTATCTTTTGTCTAGCTACAAAATCAAAAGTTATTGAATTTAAATTTGCTCCTAAGCAAGCAATCAGCTTATACCATTTCTTTGTGAGACTGCGCCAAATCCTTTTAACTTCTTTCTTTGTGTTCTTTGCGCGGCAGTTGCTTCAAGTCGGGGAACCCGCCCAACGCACTGCCTTGTCTTTGCGGTTCGTTTTTCTTTCTTGTACTTATGGTTTAGCGCATCTTCATACAGAATTGGTATTAGTATTTGAAGGATGACAAAATATCAATGGATAAAACCTGTCCCTAGCTGTATTAGTGCTTTTTCTACCCCATCTCGGAGTCTGTCGCGTACCCGTGCGCCCTGTTGCAGTGCTTCTTGGTGGTAATATTCCAGCAAGCACTTATCCGCATCGTCCATATCTTCAGGCAAACGGGAACGGTAAAATAACCGATAAAATAGCCCAAACTCGGCAAAGTTCTCACCGTTGAGAATCTGTTCTTCAAATTCGATATATAGCAGTCGAAGCATAGGTTAGGACTATGTTGGTTGCTGAAATCTTTGATAATACTGAGTAGAAACTCAGCACTTTGCTATAAGTCAGACGCGTCATCAATGAAGAGTCGCGCAGTAACCGCCAGCGAAAACCGTTAGTTGTGATCGCCTCTTTTTTAGGATACAACGAGGCAAGAAAACACGCCCTAGCCTCTTTTTTTGGAAAAGGGGAGTAAGTGGCGTAATATCATGTTTGACTAATTAACCCAAGTTGCAATGTTAAATTGCCTAATATCACCTTTCCAAGCTGTCTCCAATTCAGCTTTGACAACTTGAGCGGCCTCATCTTTGCCTAGTGCCTGCAAACTTGTCTGCAAGCCAAATAGAGAACGTCCATTATGGGGATATTTTTTTAAATCGGCACGAAAGACTTTCTCAGCTTCTCTATAGTCACCCTTAGCTAAAAGCACATCACCCAAAGATTCCCGCGTCGGAAAATACCAGTCTGGTGGTTCCACGTAATCGAGGGCATCTTCTGCTGCCACCGCTTTTTCTAGCAATAAAATGGCAGATTCATAATCATGCTTTTCTCTGGCAATTTTAGCGTCTAGAACTTTTGAGGCAATGTCTAAAATGCGACTAGCAAAACTGAATCCAATGGTTGCTTTGGTGGAAATTCCCTGTTTGGCAGCCAGTAATGCCCGACTTTCACTTGCTGCATCTTCAAGTTTGCCTGTAGCTGCGCTTGCCATACCGCGAGCAAAATGCCAAAGTGCTGTGGTAGTGGGCAATTTAGCTTTGGGAGCAGGAGTTTTTAAGATGGCATCCCAATCACTAAAGCGTGTCTGAATCAGCATTTTGCTGCCGAGGAATCCCTCAAGCATTGGTGCATACGGGTCAATTGCAGTAGCATTTGCGACTAGTTTATCTGCGGATTTAAGAGCATCTTCATATCTTCCTGCCATGCTGCTGGCCACCATGAGAAAATGTAGGTTGTGGTTGTAATACATCATGGGGTAAGTGCCCTGGACTTGATATTTTTTGATGTAAATATCATCTTGAGCGATCGCCTGCTCATTTGCCTGCATTGCCCCTTCATAATCTCCCACACGAAAATAAATATGAGCAGGCATGTGTACCAAGTGTCCCGCCGCTGGCGCTAGAGTTCCGAGTCGCTTAGCACTCACAAGGGCCCGTTCTGGAGAAGATGAGGCTTCCACTGCATGGATATAGTAATGATTAGCTCCTGCATGATTCGGGTTACGTTTGAGAACTGATTCTAAAACAGCCACAATTTCTTCTGTATCTGGCTGTGGCTTACCATCTTTAGTCCAATGCTGCCAAGGATGCAGATCCATCAGGCTTTCTGCATAAAGTGTCGCTGCATCCAAATCATCAGGATAGCGCTTGACTAGGTTTCCCATTGCTTTTGCGTAGTCTACCGCTAGTTGATACAAATCAGCACTGGCATCTTGAGAGTAACGTTTTGCTAAGGCGGTAATGTAGTCTCGTTCTTGGGTGGAAGCTTGGGTAGAAAGTGCCAAAGCTTTCTGTACCGCTTGGTAAGCAGCTAATTCCCGATTGGGGTCTATTTCTGAATTAATGTTGGGCCCCAAGGCTAAAGCAACACCCCAATATGTGATCGCTAAATGCGGATCGAGTTTGGCAGCGTATTGAAAAGAACGCACTGCCTCATCATGATTGAAAGCGTAAATTAAATTTAATCCCTGATCGAAAAAGTCTTGGGCTTGAGGATTAGAAGTAGAAACTGGATGCTGGATTGTGCCAAGTCCAGATATTAAGTTGTATGGCTGTTTTACTTCAGCGTAGACGTGTTGGTGTAGGCTCTTGTCGAGAAGCAGCTTGTTGTCAGATATCGCCGCAATAAAAGCTACTAAAGAGAATATAAGCACCCAAATTAGAAATAAATACTTCATGATTATTTTTCTTCAAGCTCTTTTTTAATATTCAAATGCCACAGTTTTTCTAAATAAGCAACTTGTCGGCAAAAAACAGCAGCTCGGTGTTTCTTATATAAATTAAACCCTACAAATATAATTATTGGAATCAAGACAGAACATCCAATGAAAATATTAACAGATGAATCAGTTTGCATCCTATAGTTTATATATTGGGAGTTGGGAGTTGGTTGAGTACTAAAATTTGATTGCATAAATATCTTCATAAATACTACAAGTAAGAAGCTATAAATAAACGTGGATAATTGTTCCTGCTGTCTTTGAGCAGAAATTAGTCACAAGTTCTATGAGGTACTTCAAAGCCACTGCTTAGACTTCTCTATGCCTTCTTGCACTAGCTAAACTATTCTTCAGTTAAAACCTGAAAAATTATGTTGATTTCTGCTAATTTTTGTGACAAAATCCTTGTTCTACAAGCTACTACTCCTAAAGTATTTACTGAAATTTAAACTATTTTTGGTGTTAGTTATTTCTAATACTTGCTTAAGTAGTTAAAGTTGCAGAAGTAATATACAGCAGATTGCAAGTTCATAAGTGAGTGTTAAGAAAGATGTGACTAATGTATAACCAAGCTATCGGGCACTCTCCCCGATAGGGCAGGTGGCAATACTTTTCGCTTTGTGCATTTTTAATTCGGAATAGGGTTTTGGGAAAAGGTTATTGGGTTTTGGTTAAAGGTTTTTTCTTTCACCTTTTCCCATTAACCGAGAAGTATTGGGGCGGATGGGTAGTGTACTAGACTTAGATAAAGAGCACTGTATTTACCATATCCAGTGGTAATAAGCCAAATTGCGGTTTATTATCATGGCTGTCTACCTGAAGTTAGAAATGATTTTGTCTGAAGATAGAACAATAAAATGATCCTTTCCCTCTTTTGGATATTACTTAAATTTCCAAAGATGAATCTTAAAGTGAAATAACTATGTACAATGGACACAAATATTTGTCATAAAAACATCGTCAGATAGAAGAATTAAAAGTTTTCTAGAAGTAATCTATAAACATTACAGCGCTTTTCGAGCAAGCAAGAAGTAATTAACACTTAACATACTTGAGGAACAAAAAATATGAGTATCGAAGATAAAGCAAAAGCTTTTGCTAAAAACGTCGAAGGAAAAGTACAAGAGGCTATTGGCGAAATAACTGGCGATCCTAAAGATAAAGCTGAAGGTAAAGCTAAACAAACTGAAGCCCAAGTCCGTCATACCGCTGAAAATATCAAAGATGAAGTTAAAAAGACTTTAGAATAGTACAGCACGATCAAGGTTTTCCTCGCTGTAACAAGTTGCTCAAGTAACTAGTACCGCAAGGCAAAATTCTTGCATTCAAAATTAAAACAGGTATACAGCATAAGCGTTTCGTTGATTTGGAATTGGTGGTTTACCAAAGCAGAATAAAGATGTCAGTTGCTAGAATTCAGTTGGGGAATTCTGTACGAGTGGCGAATGAATAAACGGCGTTTTTGCACCCCCGCTAAATTAAAAATTTAGCGGTCTACAATAATTTGGCGGTCTACAATTAGTGGTGGGTCTGAATTCCGCCACTATGAAAGTTCTAACTCCTGAATTCTGACTTCTGAATTCTTTTTCAATTTTATACAGAATTGGTATAAAATTTTCAGGTATTTTTTTCGCAATAGCGATCGCAAAACATTTTCTCAATCTATTACTGATTTTTTAAAAAGTGCTAATTCATAATTAATATTCTATTTACCTATCTTTTAACAGACATCCCAACATCACAAGGTAACTCTACTTATTCTATTGTACAGACAGCGTTATTAGGATTAAGCTTTATCGCTACTGTGACTATAGGATCAATTGCCTAGTACAATTTTAAACGTCCTGTAAGTTAGGAAGATAAAGAGCGTCCTGATATTGTTCCAGAAATTGATCGGTAATAATTCTTTGTCTGCTTACTTTTAGTTTTCGTCAGCTAAAGGTAGATGTATAGTAAATGTACTACCCTTGCCTGGTTCAGATGTCACATCGATTGTGCCTTGATGTGCTTCGATAATGCAGCGAGATAAATATAGCCCCAAACCACTACCAGAACGTTGGTGTTTCCCTTGACGAAATCGCTCGAATAATATTGCTTGATCTGGTTTAGAAATTCCTGGTCCTGTATCTTGGATATCAATATTCACAGCTACCGGAGTAAGATAGCAATGAATATTTACAGAACCTTTGTCTGTAAATTTGATTGCATTACCGATGATATTTGTCAAAACTCGTCGCAGTTCTATGCGATCGCCCATAATGGTGCTTGCAATTTCACCTCGATCAATGTTTACAGCTAATCCTTTTTCTTCAGCTAAAGGAGTTAATTCTTGGGAAACTTCACTAACTAATTCCTGAATATTGCAGGGAGAAATTTTTAAAGTTTTACAGCCCGCTTCATGACGATAAACTTCTAACAAGGTATTTACCATTTCCAGCAGGTCTTGATTGCTGCCAATCATGGTATCAATTATCTCTTGCAATTGTGGCGAAACATTGCAAAACCTGCCTTCCAGCAATAATTTTAATACGCGGTTGGAGGCTACTAGCGGTATACGTAAATCGTGAGTAAAACGCGAGACAAAATCTGCCCGGAGGTTCGCCATCTGATCTCGTTCATCGATACTATGCTTGAGGCGCAGGAGCGATCGCACTCGCGCATGTAGTTCATCAGGATCAAATGGTTTGCGAATGAAGTCATCTGCACCAGCGTCGAGTCCTTCAACAACGCTAGACTCATAGTGAGCCGTAAGCAGCAGAATCGGAATAAATGGCAACGCCTGATTCCGTCGGATGCGCCGAGTAAATTCATAACCATCTAACTCCGGCATCATCACATCTAAGAGAATTATGTCTGGCGGTGACTCTTCAACCATAGCCAGAGCAATCTTACTATCTTCTACCAAGCTAATTTCATAGTCCTCATCTTCTAGGACTGCTTCTAAGACCAGTAGATTGTCAAAAATATCATCGACAACGAGAATTTTATCTTTTTTGACAGTTTTAGGTAAAGACATGGCTAAATAAAAAAAGAAGTGCTTGGCTATCCCTAGCAAATCTAGTAATAGCTTACTTCACCAACGCTGAGATTATTAAGGATTCACATTTTCTTTTAGAGTTTCCTAAATAAAATACCTCTTGCCTACGTAATTATACTGCTTTTTTCTCCTTAATGTGTTTTTTTATAAGTATTTAGCCATCTGAATTATCCAACTAATATCAGTGCTTGGGTGTTATGGTGACTTTTTCTGTGCATAATCCTAGTTAAAGTAAGGGTAACTACTTAATAGTTACTTACTTCTGCTTGCTACCAAATTTTTAATGAAAAATTATTTCCCATAAAATATCAGGTTAATGTATAAAAATATTTTTTGATAAATTACAGCAGCTTTCAAGTAGATGAGGTAAAAAGTGCAAGACTCACGCAGTATCAGACAAAAAGAGTTTCTACTTCCTGCCTCCTGCCTCAAAACCTGTAGCTTTGTACTTCATGTAAAAGAAAACTGCTGTATATTGTCATATCGGAACTCTTGCCTTAAAAAAGCTTACGAGATAAGGTTATCTATGTCCAATGGTAGATGAAGTTCACGGAATAATACCAAACGCATTGCTTTTTGTATAAGATCCCGAATAGAAGAACGAGATTATTTTAATCTGTACTTTAGATAAATAACAGTAAAATTAAGCAACTATGAATGAAATCAAAATCCTTGTGATTGAAGATCACAACTTGACAAGAATCGGCTTGCGGTCTGCCTTACAAACCCAGGCAGAGTTTAACATTGTTGGCGAAGCAGCCAATGCAGCCGACGGCATTAAGCTTCTGAAAACTCTCAAGCCAGATGTTGCGACTATTGATATTGGTTTGCCTGACATGGATGGTATTGAGCTAACACGCATATTTAGGCAATATCAGGCAGAGAATGAGGACTACACAACAAAGCTGCTAATTTTAACGATGCAAAATAGCGAACAAGCAGTTTTAGCAGCATTTGCAGCAGGTGCAGATTCTTATTGCATGAAGGATATAGAAACAGAGAAACTAGTTGAGGCTGTGCAAATGACTTATGCAGGTAGCTCATGGATCGATCCAGCGATCGCAGACCTCGTACTACAACAAATACGTCAAGATTTCTCCGATGGCAACAGAGCCGCATCTGGAAAAAGAGTTTTGATTGAAGGTATTGACCCGGATGTTGAGAAAAGTATAGTTAGCTATCCTTTAACTCATAGAGAGATGGATGTTTTAGAATTGATTGTCGCTGGTTGTGACAATGCAGAAATTGCTAAAAGGCTCTATTTAACAGTCGGTACTGTTAAAACTCATGTTCGAGGTATTCTCAATAAACTCTGTGTTGCTGACCGGACACAAGCTGCTGTCCGTGCTTTGCGGGCGGGATTAGTACCGTGAGCAAGTAAGTAACCATCATCAACTGCGTAGACAAGAACACTTAACAAATAAAAATATTTTTTTCCCAGTCTCCAGTGAATTGTTTTTCGGTCAAAGCAGTTAACTGGGACAAAAATTTATGAAGAAATTGTTACAAAGTTTAGGGTTTGACTTTTTGATCTTAGCTTTTTGCGATCGCATCCTTGATGATATGCGAACTGACAAGTCAGCGCTTCGCTATCGCCCGTGGTTGATTACAAGTGAAGTGCGATCACATCTGTATTTTATTTCCTTGGTGGTAAAGTTCCCCCGTCACCTGCATCAGTAGACTTACAATAGACATTCAAGTCGATTTTGAGGATGTAGAAAATAACAATAGTAGCGATCAATGACGTATGCATATATGCCTAACCAAGATATACAGCATTTTGCATCTAAATGAAGTACATTCTTTACCCCCCTTAATCCCACGCCACTTGCTACAACGGAGGGAACCTCCGCAACGCAGTGGCTTCCCTTTATAAGGCAGGGCTGTTTCATTCCCTAAAAGATGTAAAATGACAAGCGTCGAGGGGATGAAAACAATGGGTGCAAATCTGATTGAACAACTACGGCAAGTAAAAGATTTTCGAGTCAAAGATGGGCAAAGACATCAATTGTGGATGGTATTGCTGTTTGTGATTATGGGAACAATGAGCGGCTACGTAGGATATCGTGCATGGGGAGACTTTGTAAAACGTCATCGTCGTGTATTAATTGATAAATTCAGAATTGAAAAACATGGCGTGCCATCAACCTCGACAATCCGTCGGATACTAATAGGAGTAGACTTTGATATTCTTGCCAAAATATTTAATCAGTGGGCGCAAAACTACGTTCATGTGGATACATCCGAGTGGTTTGGAATTGATGGTAAAAGTATCAAAGGAACTGTACAAGACTACAAAAACGAGTATCAAAATTTTGTGAGTATGTATCGGTATTTACTGAAGAAAGAGGGCTAGTCCTAAGTCTGAGCAAATTGGAGAACAAGCAAGGTAGTGAAATTAGCACAGTTCAAAATCTAATTGCGCTGTTAGATATTCAGGGTGTTGTTTTCAGTTTAGATGCTCTACATTGCCAAAAAAAACCTGCAAGCTAATTATTGATAGTGGCAATGACTATGCGATCGCTCTTAAAGCAAACCAAAAGAACTTGCATCGCCAAATTCAACATACTACGGATAATTCCAAGCCAACCAGTAGGCACATTGCAGCAGAAAGAACTCGAAACAGATTTACAAAACGCACTCTAGAAGTTTTTCATGATTTAACGGGTATCAGCCAAGAATGGACTGGCTTAAAATCATTGATTAAGCTCGAAAGAATTGGTACTCGTGCTGGCATTGCATATCACCAAGTTGCATACTACATTACTAGCCTAGTAAAATCTGCGGCTGATTTTGCCAAAGGTATTCGCGGACATTGGGGGATTGAGAATCGTCTTCATTGGGGAGGCAGCGCCGTGGGCGGGTTTCCCGACTTGAGGCGACTGCCGTTTAAGGATGTGATTTTTAATGAAGATCATTCGACTATACGTAAGGGGAATGCCCCTGCAAATCTATCGGTACTCCGAACGATGCCTTCGGCAAGGCTTCGCCAACGCACTCAATATTTGGCGCCGAAATGGTTATTCCTCCATCACCTCAGCCCAGATATTTACCTCTAATGATATTGACAAACTCTTATCCTTTGTGGAATGAAACAGCCCTGCCCTTAGAAAGGGGGTAAATAAGAAATCTTGTTCCCTCCCCTTAACAAGGGGAGGGTTAGGGTGGGGTAAAACTAACGCCCCTTAACAAGGGGAGGGTTAGGGTGGGGTAAAACTAACGCGAAAACCAAATGAGTAAACTATTTCAGACTTGTGTATACACCGTAGCCAATACATACGGGGAGGGTTAGAGAGGGGTATTAGGCATAACGCACCATCTGAAGACTTTGGTGCGTTACGCTACGCGATAACACACCCTACTTCAATCACATTACTTTAGTTTTATGGACTCTTTCCGGGACAATTCTTGAATTGAATTTGCAAATAAATCTCAAGTAGCGGCAAATGTCAAGCGATTATTCCCTGTTCGACGTTATCTGTGCCAGTGCGAACCTCGCGTATGGGTTCCTCGTCAAGATTTTCCGGTAGAAATCCACCTGCTTGCATTTTCCATAATCTGTAATAAGCACCACCCAGTGCCAGCAGTTTAGCGTGGGGGCCATCTTCGATAATGCGACCTTTGTCGAACACCAAAATCCTATCTAGATGGACGATGGTAGATAGTCGATGAGCTACCACAATGACCGTTTTCCCATTCATTGCTAAGTCAAGGGTATCTTGGATCGCTTTTTCAGTGATTGAATCGAGGCTGGAGGTGGCTTCATCTAAAATCAGAATCGGCGCATCTTTGAGAATTACACGAGCGATCGCAATTCGTTGTCTCTGCCCTCCAGATAACTTGACACCACGTTCGCCTACCAGAGAATTGTAACCATCCTGACTTTGGATGATAAAATCGTGAGCATGAGCTTTTCGTGAAGCTTCTATTACTTCCTCATCGGTTGCATCCAAGCGTCCGTAACGAATATTTTCCAGCAAAGTGCGATGGAACAGAGACGGATCTTGGGGAATCAAACTGATTTGAGCGTGTAGGGCATCCTGAGTCATGTCTCGAATATCGATCCCATCAATAGTAATCTCTCCAGATTGGGGATCGAACAAACGCAGAATCAGATTGACAAAGGTGGATTTTCCAGAACCAGAGAAGCCCACCAGTCCAACACGCTGTCCCGGTTGGATGGAAACAGAAAGGTTGGTGAAAACTTTCTTCTCATCCGAGTAGTTGAAATTCACTCGTCGAAACTCAATCTTACCTTGGGTAATTGAGTGGGCGATTGCGCGATCGCGATCAATTAACTCGTGCGGTTGAATGATGATAAAGACACCATTGGCGACATTACCGACATGTTCAAAAAATTCCAGAAAACGGCGGCTCAAATTCCGGGCTTCACTAATGATCAACAGCGACAGGCTGGTTGCGACGACGAAATCAGCAGTAGCAATCTTTCCTTGACTCCAGAGAGTGAGTGAGTAATATAGGGTGCTGATTTTCAGAATAGCAGCTGAGATGAACTGAAACCAGCGAATTCGCTCCGAATACCAATTGGATTTTCTTACCAGTTTGATTTCGCGCCCTAATTGCTCATTCAAATAACGTCGTTCAAAACCCAAGCGAGCAAATAATCGGCTACTAGTAAGATTTGTTACCGCGTCTACAATGATACCAGTTGTCTCACTTCTGGCGGCTGCGGCTTTCCGGGAGTAAAATCGGCAGCGAGTTGCCAGCCAGAACGAAATACTGATAAAGAGAACTGCCCATATTCCCACAAGTGCAGCTAGCGGAGGATAGGCGCGATACAGTATCGTTGTGGCGACGGTATACACAACAATTACTGGCATAAATTCAGTAATCATCATTTGCATCGTCTGGGTAACACCTAGAGAAGTTTCGCTAATTCGATGTGCCAATGCCCCAGAAAAACTACTGCTTAAGTAGCGATGCGAATGGTGCTGTAAGTAGGCATATAGCGATCGCACAATGTGTTGTCGGTGGATTGGATGGAGAATCGTATGCAAAAGTCCAGCCGATCGCCCGAATACCACTTCACCCACACTCAAGCCGATGAATAACATTAGGGGTTGCCTCATCGCATCAAAAATGGGCTTGCTGTCGCCCGTTGATCGCGTTACACCTCGAACGATCTCGCCAATGGCATAAGGCAACATAATGCCACAGGTTGCGTGTATAATCTCCAAGATAACTGCTAGCACATACCACCAGCGAAACTGGTTAACGAAATAGCAAATGAACCGAAATGGAGTTGATGGCAAATCTGGTGCATCAGCAGCACGTTGAAAGTATTTGGATTGTCTGGTCTTTTTTGTCATGAAAGTTCCGGTTTGCAAACGTCTAATACCAATTCGTAATGACGCTCCGACATCGCTAGTGCTGCGCTAACGTAATTCGTAATTATGAAAATCATTTTTTATAAATAGAAACTAACGCAGGGAATCTCCCCTGCGGTATTCGGCGGTTATGTCGTCTAACTTTTGTTTCAAATTGTCCTCAAGTTTTAGTTCTACAGCCTTGAGGTTGTCAGTAAGTTGTTCTGGACGGCTAGCACCAATAATGGGGGCAGTGATAATGGGATTAGATAAAACCCAAGCTACCGCCAAGGTGGTGAGGGAAAATCCAGCGAGATCCGCTACTGTGCGTAAAGCTTCGACAGTATTAAACTCGCGATCATGCCAGTAACGATCTTGATAACATTCTGCGGCAGCACCTAGCGTAAAACGCGTACCTGAAGTGGGGCCTTGAGCAAGAATGTGTTTGCCAGTGAGCAGACCGCCTGCCAAGGGATTGTAGGAAATTACACCCAATCCCTCTTCTTTCGCCAGAGGCAACAGTTCTCGCTCAATTTCGCGGAATAATAGGTTGTAGCGGGGTTGAATTGAGATGAACCTGGTTAAATTGCGCGTCTGGGCACGACCCAAGGCACGGGCGAGTCGGTAAGCTAAGAAGTTGGAAACCCCGATGTAGCGCGCCTTGCCAGTACGAACCACTGTATCCAATGCTTCCAGAGTTTCATCAAGGGGGGTGGAGGCATCGTCAGAGTGCAACTGATACAAGTCGATATAATCGGTTCCCAGCCGCCGCAGAGAAGCATCGATCGCATCCAAAATATGTTTCCGCGAAGCCCCCCGATCCCAAGGTGCAGGGCCAACTCGACCGACGCACTTGGTAGCCAAGATAAAATGTTCGCGTTTGCCTTTGAGCCAGCGCCCAACAATTTCTTCGGTGCGTCCGGCAGTGGCAAGCTCGCCGCCGAGGGGATAAACGTCGGCTGTATCTAAAAAGTTGATCCCACCATCGGCGGCGGTGTCGAGGATGTGCCTGGAAGTTTCTTCGTCGGTCTGCAAACCAAAGGTCATGGTGCCGAGACAGAGGCGCGAAACGGTCAATCCAGTTTTACCGAGATTAGTAGTTGGTAAGGTCATAGAGATGTTGTTAATTGAGAAAGTGGGGAAATTTTTAAATAGAATGCGACGTGCGTTCCGCCCCGCTTCTCTACGAGACGTTACGCGTAGCTTGCTTCCCTGGAGGGGTACGCTAACGCAAAACTAAAACCCTATGCGATATATCAACTCAGCCATAATTAGCCAAAAAAAATAACGATGTCGGTATTTTTGAGGCAGAGAGGCAGAAAGACAGGGTGCAAGGGGGAGAATGAGTAATTAATTTACCTCTTTCCCCTTCTGCTCCCTGCCCCCTGCTCCCTTGCTTATTCATCTCGCCTTTTACGCCACCACTAAACTCTTGTCCACTTGTTTAAATTCGGTCTTACCTACTTTAGATTCAATCGCTGTACCTTTGAAGAATTCGGGGTTAGCTTGGGTGTAAAACTTGTAGGGATTAGCGAATACATAGGACTTAAAGTCGGCTTCGGTCAGGACGCCTTCTTGCACAAGATCCCAGCTTTCAGCCAAGGGGGAAGTCAAGTCTGGGACATCCCAGTGACCAACATCAGAGGAATAGATGGCGTTGATCTTGACTCCTAAGGGATTGGCTTTGTCATTGAATGCCGTAGCGATCGTACGATCGTCAGACTCAGAACCAAAGAAGAAACTGTTCACCCAGCGATCGCGGATGTCTTCAATGGTTTCAATACCTGCTGCGGCAAAATCGTCCAATTCGCTATCAATGGGTGCACGGCTATAACGGCTGAATGAAGCTCCCAGTACAGTCTTGGTCAATTCATCTTTATTGAGGGAATGTCCTTGAGTAATTTCTGCACCGTAGCGCTCAAATATTTCAAACAACTCATCGGCATTTGTCAACGCTGGATTATAGTTTTGCAGTGCTTTGACATTGCGCTTGGAGAACCGATCTACCAAATGAATGTAGACGCGGGCACCCCAATCTGCACCACCTTCCAGCATTGCTACACGCAACTGCGGAAAACGCTTAGTAACACCGCCGAAGAACAGCGCCTTCGCAAATGCTTCCGAACCATCGGCAAAGTGACCGATATGGTTGTTCATGTAATTACTGATGGAGGAACGACCAGTCCAGCCCTGACTGCCGTAATGGGTGGTGACAGGTACTCCCAGTTCCACAACTTTGGCCCAGAAGGGATCGTAGTCGTATTCACTATCTAATCCGTAGAAGTCGATATAAGAAGCATACTTGGCGATTTCGGGGAATTTATCAGCTGGATATTTATCAGCGATCGCTTTGATTGGTCGTTTCACACCACCAGTGATATTAATTACCTTTAAGCCCAGTGTTTTAACAGCAAACTCTAGCTCCTCAATGCCTTCTTGAGGAGTAGTTAATGGAATGCCAGCTACCGGTGTCAAGCGATCGCTATATTTCCGATAAATATCAGCATGATAGTGATTAACCGCACGTTGCAATGCCTGACGATTCTCTGGACTAGCTCCAGCCGGTGCTAAAACATTATTCGGAAACAGCACTGAATAGTCTGACCCTTGCTCCGCCTGACGCTCATAGAGGAGTCTGGGGAGGGTGTAAGTAGCCAGATCCAGTGTGTTTTTGGTAACTCTGGCCCACCAAGGCGATCGGATTGTCCGATTATATTGACGTTCTTCAGGGGTTTGTTGATACCAGTCTTTACCGTTGCTCTTGGAGTTAAGACGTGAGGCTTCCGTCTTACGTAACTCATCTACAAGTTTCGCACCACCGTACTTAGCTATGTAATCCTCAAAAGCTGGGGTGAAATCATTGGTGTGAACGTCGGTGTCGATTACTGGATAATCAAGGGTTGCTCTGATTGCAGCAGAGCGTGAGGTCTTCAATCGGCTATATTCAGTCATGTTTTTTCCTTGCCTATGGCACAAAAATTACAGGGTTTTTTCAGTATTCAATGCTGTTATTAACAAATACATTTCCCGTAGAGACGGTGATTTATCGCGTCTCTCCACAATTCTCAAATTCTTTAGGGCGGCGATCTACAGAAGGTACGGATTAAAAGGTATGGCTTAAGCATCCATGAAAAATTCATTTACACTACAGCACTATAAGCACAGTGCAGATATGAAAAGTTATTTATGCCAACACCAATCTTTCATCTAGTTGTTTAGCGGCAAAACGATTGGTCGGACGACGCAATCCCAGGTTTTCACGCAAGGTACTACCTTCGTATTCAGTACGGAACAGTCCACGTTTTTGAAGGACGGGAACGACTAGGTTAACGAAGTCATCTAATCCTGTGGGAAGGATTGGTGGCATGATATTAAAGCCATCTGCTGCACCGTTGTTGAACCATTCTTCTAACTGGTCGGCAATGGTTTCAGGAGTACCGAGTATGGTGCGATGTCCTCGTGCAGTAGCAAGAGAGAGATATAACTGGCGCAGCGTGAGAGTGCCACGAGTAGCTAAATCTTTGACTAGTTTGAGACGACTTTTGTTAGTGTTGGTGTCGCTGGGTAGTTCAGGAGCTACATCATCTAAAGAATATTTCGACAGATCCACACCTTTGTAATAGTTCTTTAAAATCCCCCAAGCCACATCGGGATGGATTAACGATTGCAGAAATTCGTATTTCTCTTGAGCATCTGATTCGGTACGACCAATGATTGGAAAAGCGCCAGGCATAATTTTGAGATCGTCTGGCGATCGCCCATATTGTGCTAGCCTACCTTTGATATCAGCATAAAATTCCTGAGCATCAGCTAAGATTTGATTAGCAGTGAAAATTGCTTCAGCAGTGCGTGCGGCTAAGTCCCGTCCCGATTCGGAGGCTCCAGCCTGAACAATCACCGGGTAGCCTTGAGGCGGACGACCAACGTTTAAAGGGCCTTTTACAGAGAAATATTTGCCCTTGTGGTTCAATGTATGCAGTTTGTCTGGATCGAAATAAATACCAGACTCTTTGTCACGAATGAAAGCATCGTCTTCCCAACTATCCCATAGACCTTTCACCACTTCCACAAACTCTTCAGCTCGTTCATAACGCTGGCTGTGTTCCGGGTGATGCTCAAGGCCGAAATTACGTGCAGCATTCTCATTGCCTGTTGTGACTACATTCCATCCGGCCCGGCCCTTACTTAAGTAGTCTAGGGAAGCAAACTTACGTGCTAGGGTGTAGGGTTCTTCATAAGTGGTCGAAGCCGTGGAAATGAAGCCGATGTTTTGGGTTACAGAAGACAAGGCCGAGAAGAGGGTGACAGGCTCAAAATGGGCAATTTTACCATTGCGATGCTGAGTTTCTGGAGCGCCACCCCAGACTCCTGGACTGTCCGCTAAGAAAACTGCATCGAATAAGCCGCGTTCGGCAGTTTGAGTAATTTCTTTGTAATGCTCGAAATTCAGTCCAGCATTTGCTTGTGAATCAGGGTGTCGCCAAGCAGAAACATGGTGTCCGGTAGCTTGAATAAATGCACCTAAACGAATTTTGCGTGTTGTATTCATGCTTTTTTATTTTCTTAAAATTGCCTTAGCAGTAGCTCTATGATTGGTATCGCTGATTTGTATATATTTGAATAGCACGAAGAAAAAGTGAAACCTCGCCTTTATCAGGGTGTAGGGGATAGGGTGTTGGGTGTAGTGCTAAGAGACTTTGCATTTGAGAGTATGAAACCTAGCTCTACTCTTCTTATATTCCCTACACCCCAAAAGCAGTAATCTCAAGGGTTAGCACTTTTATTCGTGCCATTGGTATGGCTACGTCAGTACTGAATGTAATTATGGAATGCTCTCTAGCAACTAAGCTTACCGTTCAGTTACCTAGATAATTGCTCAAAAATCAAATAACCAAAGAGGGTTAATAGCACAGCAGAATCCCTAATTCTGCTGCTTGGTGCTCGAATTACCATAAATTTATCTAGTAATTTTACCCAGCAGATATGAGCATATACGATAAATACGAAAAAAGATGTGCTGGCAATCACAATCTTATGAAATACTAATTATTAGTTTCTCGAATATTAAGTATTACAAAATATTTGTTTGCGGAGTATATAGTTATCCCGGATTTCTCACAAAGGTTGAAGAAACAGGGGTTAAAAACTGCCAAAATCTATATTGCACAAGTATTTCAGCAGTTTAAGCATCACCCCCAATCAAATGGATTGTATACCGGAACAGTTCATATTTGATTTTATTACTAAAAATTTGATATTCCGTGTTTATCAATCTTATGTGTTTTTCTCTATCTTGCAATTATTCGGTTTTTACTTAGACATGCTCACGATTTGGAAGTATTTTGATGGTGTATTAATTAAATTATTCTAAATTTGGCTAACTCAAGTGTTTTTTTCTCACTTGTGAGAAATCCGGGTGACACTACAGAAAGAAATGCACTTGAAAGCGTTGTAAAAGCGGGATTTTTTGTGGTATATCTGTATTCAAAATAAATACAAATTTAGATGCTGCACCCAAGCATGAGTCAGGACAACTCCTGTCAAAATCTTTGTGGGTACTTTTTCAAAGGACAAAATCTTGAGGTGGCAAACTTTAGTGGCGCAGATATTTGCAGTGCAAATTTTACTGAGGCTAACCTAACAAAGGTGCAAACTTTAATCATATTTAAGCAGGACTCAAAAGCGTTAGGCTATTTTTTTAGTCTATGTTTCGTGTTTGCTATTTGTAATTTCAGCATTTGTCTTAGCCTTCGCTGGAGCCTTAATAGCTGATATATTTGTAAGTCCAAATGTTTATTATCAAAAAACAAAAAAACTCTGAAATACAGTATAAACACCCGCAAAATAAGAATTTAAAGCATTATTTACTCTGGATAAGGAACTCTACATGACAAAAGCAGACAATCAAATTCGCATTCTCCATCTGTCTGACATTCATTTGGGAACTAGTGCCCAAGCACAACAATACTTTACTCAACTTGCTGGCGACCTCACCCAAAATCTTCACCTCAAGCAGCTTAACTACTTGGTAATTTCTGGGGATATTACAAACCGCTCAACACAACAAGAGTACGAAGCTGCCTTTGAACTGGTTGATAAACTGGTGAAACGTTATCGACTCGTCTCCAATCAAATTATTATTGTTCCTGGAAACCATGACCTAAATTGGAAATTATCAGAAGCGGCTTATCTTCATTCCTGGGCTGACACACGCCCCAATCCCTTACCCGAAGGTAGATACATTGACCTTGGCAGATGGGGAGCGCTAATTTGTAATGAAGATGAGTATCAGAAACGTTTTAGTTATTTTAATGATTACTTCTACAAAAGAATATTTGGTGAGTCTTATCCTTTAGAGTACGATCGCCAAGCCATTCTACACCCTTGCCCAGAAGATAAAATCCTCTTTCTGGCTTTAAATTCTTGTTGGGAAATCGATCATGAATACAAAAATCGCTCTGGTATTCATCCAAATGCGATCGCCAATGCTCTCGACAAAATTTTAACTGAAAACTACAACGGCTGGCTGAAAATTGCAGTTTGGCATCATCCAGTTAATGGTTTTCAGTCAATGAAAAACATAGGTTTTCTGGAACAATTGGCGGTTAATGGTTTCCAGCTTGGCATTCACGGCCATATCCACGAAGCAAAGGATGAAAATTTTAAATATGATACTGGGCGTGGTCTGCGGATTATTGCTGCTGGAACTTTTGGCGCACCTGCAAAAGAACAGGTAACGGGGATACCACTTCAGTACAATTTGCTGACTCTCAATCCAGAAAGTGGGGTGCTGACAGTAGAGACACGCAAGAAGGAAAAAGTTGATGGTGCTTGGTCTGCGGATGCTCGCTGGGGTGACAAGAATCAACCTATGCCAAACTATACCATTGAATTACAGTATAGTGGGAACAGTTTTACCAATGTTGAAGCTGGCGATGTTACAGAAATTTCTGGTTCTACAATTCCCCTATCGTCACCGATTAAGAATATCTCACCAAATACGGAGCCAATAGAAGAAACAGTAGAAGCTCCTCCTTATGGAGAGTTGTTTTTCGGACGCACACAAGAATTAGAAGATTTAGAAAAATATATTCTTCAAGCTAAATGTCGCTTAGTTAGTTTAGTGGGGATGACAGGAATTGGTAAAACTACTCTGACTCTAGAGCTTAAAAATAGAGTTAAGAATAATTTTAAGTATATTATTTGGAAAAATCTCCGAATAGCTTACTCTTTTCATACTTTGCTAGATGACATAATTAGATTTTTCTCTCCTCATTCACAACCCGTTTATGAAAACATTAATCAGAGAATTCAGTATTCTATTAGTTACTTACAAAAAAACAAATGTTTGTTAATCTTGGATGACGTTACAGAAATTATCAATACTCAAGACGAAGAAGACTATTACAGAAAGGACTGGCAAGAGTTTGGTAAATTTATTGAAGAAGTAATCTTAACTCCGCATGATAGTTGTTTACTTTTAACTAGTCATAAAGATATCAGAGAATTAAACAACCATCAATTACCTTCAAGTTACTATAAAATTTTTCCAGTTAATGGCTTAAAAGTCCAAGATGTCAAATCAGGATTTTATCCAGAAATCTATTGTGAATCTGAAGACGAAGAATTTTATTGGCAAGATTTAACTGAATATTGTGGAGGCAATCCAGTTGCACTCAATATTGTCAAAAAAATAATTTTTGATACTTATGATGGGAAAATTGCCAGTTTTTTTGAAAAATATATTGACTATAGAGAAAGGCATAGCACTACTTCAAATTATCCTATATACATAGAAAATGATTTTCATCTTCAAGACTTGCCACCGAGAATTTCTCAACTTTTAGAGTATGAAATTAATCGCTTAAACCAATGTGATAATCAACTGGTATATGAATTTGCTATCCAGAATGAACCAATCAGCAAGGAAAAAATTAAAATTCGAGATAATCTAGAAAATTTAACATTAATTAATCATGAAGGTTCAATTGTGTCTCTTGTGCCAATGGTAAGAGATTATATTTTAAATCGTTTAATCAATACTATTATTGATGAAATTTGCAATCCCGATCGCAAACCAGAATTAATTAATAAATATCCTATATTTCACCAATCGGACGCCAAAGAATATATTAAAGAAGTACAAAAGCTTCGTATATTTGAGCCGATAAAAAAAGGAATACTTAAAAACCTTGGTGGAACAAAACCAGTCAAAGAACGTTTCAAAGCTATGCTATCAAAGTGGTCAGAGCAAAGACCACAAACTGGTTATATGGGCGGCAATCTTCTGAATTTGTTGTTACTCTTAGAAACAGATTTAACAGGTGAAGATTTCTCTAATATACCGATTTGGAATGCAGATTTAAAAAATGCAGAGTTACATAAAGTAAATTTTACTAATTCAGATTTATTAAATTCAACGTTTGCAGAAACCTTGAGTTCCATTCACTCTATTAGTTGCAGCCCCAATGGCAAGTATTTTGCAGCAGGAGATGCTAACGGTAACATTCGATTGTGGGAGACTCAAAACTATCAGCTTGAATTATTTAGCGATGACGAAAGTCACAGCCATCAAGTTTGGTCAGTAGTTTTCAGTCCTGATGGAGAAAATCTAGCTAGTGCAGGAGAAGATAATACTATAAGAATCTGGAATGTTAAATCAAGAAAGAAAATTAAGGAAATAAAAGATAATCAATGCATTTACTCTGTGATATTTTTAGATGCAAATATTTTAGTAAGTGCAGGAGAAAAACATATAGCTCTATGGAATCTAGCTACAGGGGATTGCTATAAAAAAATACCAATTGATCATGTATACTCTGTGGTCTTTATTAATCGTCATACCTTAGTTAGTGGTAGTCACGATGGAAGTGTATGCTTATGGGATATTAGTGATATTAATAATCCTCAGCATTTGCATATTTGGCAAGAACACAAAAAAGCAGTGCGTTGTGTTGCGTTCAGTCCCAATAGTCAGATGATTGCTAGTGGTAGTGAAGATGGAACCATCCGATTATGGAAGAGAAATCTCGATCAATCCTACAAAACTTTAAGCATTGACCAAATAAAGCAAGTATGGACTATTTCTTTTAGTCTAGATGGTGAAACTCTTGCTAGTGGTAGTAGCGATAAAAATCCTAGTGGAATTGATGAGCATCATAATATCAGATTGTGGAATATTGAAAGTGGTAAATTCTCAAAAATATTAGGCCCGTATAAGAACGGGCATAAAAATCAGTTACGCTCTGTAGCTTTCTGTACTCATCCCGAACATTTACTGATTAGTGGTGCTGATGACCATGCTATTAAAGTATGGGATGTAAAAACTGGTAAATGTCAAAAAACTATACAAGGCTACACTAATAGAATTTGGTCAGTCGCATTTAGTCCTGATGCTAAACTACTTGTTAGTGGAAGTGAAGATAATAAGATTCGCCTCTGGAATATTCAAGAAGGAGAATGGGATCGACAATCTCCAATAACATTTTCCAAACATACAGATTGGGTTTGGTCAGTAGTTTTTAGTCCCACTGGAAATAGAGTTGCTAGTGCCAGTGAAGACAATACAATCCGCCTATGGCGATTACAAAACGATAAATGGCAAGAAGAGGCTAAGGATAATTTAAAGAAAGAGCATACCGATAGAGTTAGAACATTAGCTTTTAGTCCAGATGGCAAAAAGTTAGCTAGTGGTGGTAACGATCGCCGGATAATTTTATGGGATGTTGAAACAGGTAAAGTTATCAAAGATTTGGATGAATCCTGTAATGGTCATACTAACCGTGTATTATCACTGTCTTTCAGTCCTAATCAAACATTGATTGCCAGTAGCAGTCGTGACAAAACTATTCGATTGTGGAATTATGAAACTCATGAAGTAAAAATTTTGGGAGAGCATGACAATCAGGTGCATTCGATTGCTTTTAGTCCCAATGGTAATTACTTAATTAGTGGAGGTTTCGATCATAAACTGAAATTATGGGATGTCCGAGCAAAAGAATGCATTCATACTTTTGATGGATATGACGGACATAAAGATAGGATACTAACTGTTGCTTTTCATCCAGATGGTTTAGTTTTTGCCAGTAGCGGACATGATAAAACTATCAGTTTATGGACTCTTGAAACAAAACAGCGTATTCGGATTTTAAAAGACCATGAAACTGCTCATGAAACTGCTCATGAAGCTGCTGTAGAATCTTTGATGTTTAGTCCGAAAGGAGGAATTTTAATTAGTAGTAGTCAAGACCAAACTATCAAAACTTGGGATATTTTCACAGGTAAGCTTCTTGATAAGATAGAACCACCCGATAGTAAGCCTTATCAAGGCATGAAAATTGCTCGGAGCAAGAATTTAAATGAAGCTCAAAAAGCTACACTTATAGCTTTGGGAGCAGTGGATTAAATAAATCGGAAGTATGGTTTTATAGTGGGGATTTAAACCCTAATATAAAACAAATAACTTATAATCTATGAGGACTCAAACCCTATTTTTGTGTTCAAGAAATTGCAAATCTAGACTTTTTAAATAAATTTAAAGTATTGCAAACCTTCTAAAATGCCAGCAGCATAATAGCTTTTCGCCAGATAACGATAATCTTTTAAGTTGGAATTATACCATTCAAGTAATTCCGGACGAGCATTACCAACGATGATTCCTCGTTCTTCTCCTATTTTAAATAAAGCTATATCGTTTCCTGAATCTCCACATACAACTGTTGTATGTGGGTTAATGTTCCATTTCTGCTGTAAAAATTTGATGGCTAAACCTTTATCACCATAAAGAGGCAAAATATCAAGGTCTTTGCTACCACTATAGATTAAATTGAATTTTAAATTATGCTTCTTTAAAGCAGATTGTAGCTGAGGTAAAACTTCTACAGCAGCTTTCTCTGTGAGATTATAGCTGATCTTAAAAGGACGTTGTTCTGACTGTTGTTGCAGAACTAGTTCCTCAAATTTTTCGGAAATTTCAGAAATTAAGTTACGATTCCAGCCATCAGATAATCTTTCTGACCACTTTTGGTCGGGAGCTTCATAATTAGAATCAAAGTAGATTTCAGTCCCGACTGAGGTGACAAGTGCGTTTGGTTCAAGAAGCGATTGTTCTTTTGCTAATTTCTTATATAATTTCAGCGATCGCCCAGTTGCATATACTATTTTTGTGCCATATTTTTGGCGATGCTTGTCTAGTTCGTAATTCAATTCCTTTAAAGCTTTTTCATCACCGACCAGTGTGTAGTCTAAATCAGTCACAAACAAAAATGGACTCATATATATTCAAAATACTAATATTTGATGGAACTTTAGGAGAATTTAGTTGGTATTTTTATTGTGTAAAAAACACGCAACCAACATAACTTTAAATTATGAGAATGACACTACAGATCGATGATGGTAGAAGAAAGTCAAATTTGTCTAATATTATATACCTTTTTGCTATAAAAGCAATTACTTATGGAACTGGGCTTTGATGATACCATTCTCAAATACTTTGATACAGAACTATACATGAGCAATGCAGACAACCAAATCCGTATCCTCCACCTCTCTGACATTCACTTGGGAACCAGCGCGCAAGCACAACGATATTTTACTCAACTTGCTAGTGATCTCACCCTGAATATTCGCCTCAAGCAGCTTAACTACTTGGTAATTTCTGGGGATATTACAAACCGCTCAACTCAGGAAGAGTACGAAGCTGCCTTTGAACTGGTTGATAAACTGGTAAAACGTTACGGACTCGCCCCTAATCGGATTATTATTGTTCCTGGTAATCACGACCTCAACTGGGAATTATCAGAAACTGCTTATACATTTGTTCCCAAAGGCAGACTTCCCAACCCATTACCAAAAGGAAAATATATTGATGCTGGCAGCGCGGGTGCATTAATATGCAATGAAGATGAGTATAAAAAACGATTTGAATATTTCAGCGATCGCTTTTATAAAAGAATTTACAATCAACCTTATCCCCAAGAATACGACCAGCAAGGCATTCTACACCCTTGCCTAGAAGATAAAATTCTCTTTGTGGCTTTTAATTCTTGTTGGGAAATTGATCACGAATATCGCGATCGCTCCAGCATACACCCAAATGCAATCGCCAATGCCCTTGACCAAATTCTTACAGGAAACTACGATGACTGGCTGAAAATTGCGGTTTGGCATCATCCAGTCAATAGTTCCGAGTCCATGAAAAATGTTGCGTTTTTAGAGCAATTAGCAGTTAACGGTTTTCAGCTTGGCATTCACGGACATATTCACGAAGCCAAAGATGAAAATTTCCAGTACGATACTGGGCGTGGTCTGCGGATTATTGCTGCTGGAACTTTTGGCACACCTGCAAAAGAACAGGTAACGGGTATACCACTTCAGTACAATCTCCTCACACTCGCTCCAGAAAGTGGGATGCTGACGGTAGAGACACGCAAGAAGGAAAAAATCGATGGTGCTTGGTCTGCGGATGCCCGTTGGGGTGATAAAAATAATCCAGTGCCAAGGTATACTATCGAGTTACGATATGGAAGTAAAACTGGTAATTATTCCAGTCAACTAAAAGCTTCAACGCCAGATAATCGTCCCAATCCTCAACAAAGTATTTTTGGCAATACACAAGTTGGTGGGAACATAACTGTTGGTCATATTACGCAAATATCCGGTTCTGGCACACCAAGTCAAGCTACAAACTCACCTGAAAACCTACCTTCAAAGCGCACTATTTTAATGCTGGCATCCAGCCCTGTGAATACAGCAAGATTGCGTTTGGATCTAGAAGCTCGGGAAATTAATGAGGGTTTGCGAAGGGCACAGCAGCGAGAACAGTTTATCTTGGAACAAAAATGGGCTGTTCGTCCTGATGATTTGCGTCGCGCACTTCTAGATTTTAATCCCCAAATCGTTCACTTTTGCGGACATGGTGTTGGACAGCAGGGGTTGGTGTTAGACAACGATGCGGGAGAGATGCAGTTCGTTTCGACTAACGCATTAGCAAGCCTGTTTAAATTATTTGCTAATCGAGGCGTAGAATGCATTGTGCTAAACGCCTGCTATGCCGAAGTACAAGCAGAGGCAATTTCTCAGCATATTAATTATGTAGTGGGGATGAGTGATGAGATTAAAGATAATGCAGCTATTAAATTTGCAGTCGGCTTTTACGATGCGCTTGGTGCTGGATGGTCGTATGAAGATGCTTATGAAATGGGTTGTAGCGCGATTGCTTTGGAAGGAATTTCACAAGAACTGATTCCTGTTTTAAAAAAAAGACCAATTAACAATAGCTAACTCTGCACTTTGAGTAAGAACTACTATGAGTAATAACGAAAATTATAAAACTAAATATGATTTCACCAAAGCTGATGTAAATAACGTTGTTGATACGACTCAATCTGGTAGTCAGCAAAACTATAACAAATTAGTAACAGAGTCATTCTCAATGGCTCTGTTAGGGCAGGATTGTTAGAAGCACCTGGAACTTTTTCAAGCTAGGCACTCCCTGGACAAATTGAGCAGGGAGCAATGCTAGAAAGCACTATTAGACTAATTTCAGATTTGATTTAGTCGAAGAAAACCGTATTGTACAAATTCTCTAAAACAGTAGACCTCTTGCATAAGTCGAATAGATCCCCCTTTATCCCTCGATATATTGGGGGGATACTTGAAATATTGCCCCCTCCCCTTGACAAGGGGAGCCACTGCGTTGGGCGGCTCTGCCGACTTGAAGCAAGTGGCGTGAGGGTTGGGGAGGGGTGATTCAAGGATTTTTGCAAGAGGTCTAGTGTTTATCTTTTGTCTCTATAAGCTCCTATTCAATTGTCTGTTCGTTAGTCCAATCCTTTCTCAATAAAGAGTAACTTTTAACTGATTACTCCTGAAAGCGGGTGCAGTATTGTTAAATGAAAACTATGTCTAGTTTCAGTTTTCAGATACCGTTCTTGCAAAGGTTGCCACTGCTGCCACGACTGGTAACGATTTTCAGTTAATAAATTAGCAAGGGTGGGCAACTCTGTCTGAATTTCTGACTTGTATACATCTGCAAGCCAGTCAGTTAAAACGGCACTATCTTGCATCGTACCCAAAATTTCTTGGATATTTTTCACTTCTGTAATATAAGCTTCGTAAGATTCGCTATATAAGTCAGTAAATAACTCCATTTGATAGCGTATACGTTTAGCTTCTTTTCGTAAACTATGAAGATTTTCACCTTCTGCTGTCAATTGTTTTCCTATCTTTTTTTGTTTCCAGTTTTTCTGGATCTTCACTTCTGATTCTACAATTTCAGTACCAACTAGCCAACCTGGATGCAATAAGAAGTTACTCACTTCTGGTAAAAGTAAGTCTGGTAGTACTTGCTGAATGGAAACAGATGCCAAAGGTTGATAAGTAGGTTTCTCTAACCACTTATCCAATGCGTCTTTTAAAGACTTGTAAGATTCATCGTTTAATGTTTTCTGCACACTTGATTGTACATTTTCACGTTGTTTCGCCAAAGCTGTAAAAGCTGTTTGTAGAGATTCCTGCTCTTTGCGGGGTAAGTTTAGTTTGTAATTGTTTTCCAAACTTTCTTTGAGTACGTCTAAATCTCGCAGATTACCAAGACGACGGGCTATTTTACCAATATTTTTATCGCTGACTGGTTTCGACACATCCACTGCTAGCCCAAAACGAGTTACCGCTGTCCGTAAGCGGCGCATTCCCACTCGCATTTGGTGCAGCGCTTCTGGATCTTCATCTTTCTTTACTGATTTTTCCCACTTCAAGGTTTTCTTAAAGTGTTTTTCAATCGCTTGGTAGGCGTAGTCACCGAGAGTTTTTACTGTAGGTTGTGTATCTAATTTCATAATTGGTCTGAATGATTACCTCATGAGGTTATTGCATAATAACAATGTTGTTTAAAAAATTGCATCTACTTTTAATATTTTTTATTCCATAAGGATTGTCAGGTATGCTTATGAATATTGATAGTTGCATACTCTTCTATAAATATGCAATATTTGTCAAAGGTCGTTCATACTGTCAATTTGATATGAGCTATAGTTTTGAGATAAAATTTTTTAGGAGATTGAATCACATCTTATAATAGCATGTCTAGCGTTTTTGTAACTCTCAATATGATTTAAAATGCCAAACCTACATTTACTAAATCAAGTTTCATTGACTTTTGTAGATTCTTTTCAAGAACATAGAGAAGACTTATCAGCAGTACTGCTAACACATCATAAGTATTTATGGTTGGGGTCAGATGAAACCTCAACTATTGAGCGTCTCTCTTTGGTTGATACTGATAAATTTACAGATCATCAACAATTTCGTGTAGCAGAATTTATTAATTTGCCTGCACCAGAAGAGGAAGAAATTGATATAGAAGGACTGGCTTACGCTGAGAATTACTTATGGTTTGTTGGTTCTCACAGTTACAAACGCAAAAAATTCAAACCTGAAAATACAGATGCCAAAAACTTTAAAAGGCTAGCAAAAATTGAATCGGAACCTAACCGTTATGTCTTAGGACGGATTCCTCTAATAGACGGTAAGCTATTCTCATCTTGCCCACACCCCCAAAAACCAGATGTGCAATTGAATGCTGCTAAATTAGAGCTGACTAATCAGGGTAACTTGCTGATGACAGCTTTAGCAAATGACGACCATTTAGGCTTGTTTATTCAGGCAGGAATTCCCGGAAAGGATAATGGCTTTGATATTGAAGGAACAGGCATTTATCAAAACCGTGTCTTTCTGGGTTTGCGGGGCCCTGTATTGCGGGGTTGGGCTGTAATGCTGGAAATAGAGTTAGAAGATTCTACTCCTGGACTGATGAAACTAAAGCAAATTGGGGAATTGAAGGAGTTATATAAAAAGCATTTTATCTGGTTGAATGGTTTGGGAATTCGGGATTTGTATGTAGATGATCAAGATTTGTTGATTTTAGCTGGGCCAACGATGGATTTAGATGGGCCCGTGCAAGTTTATCGTTGGGTAAATGGTGTGAATTTGCAAGAAAATGTCTTCAGCAATCCCGATTTTGTGCAAGATATTCCTTATGGAAATCGAGAAGAACACGCTGAGGGAATGACGATGTTTCAGGATGTAGCTGGTATACCTTCGTTATTGATAGTTTATGACTCTCCAGCAAAAAGTAGGCTGGTGGGTGATGGTGGTGTAATCGCAGATGTGTTTAAGTTGGGTTAACTTCAATTTTAGATTTGGGATTGCTGAGAAAGTTGGATGGGCAATCCTCCGTGGTGTATGCGGTGATCTTAAATGTTAGTAGAGATTGCTTGTACGGGACAGGTGGGGATACACTGTTCGCAGACGATACAGCGCGAGCGCGTGAATGTCAACTTGTATGTCTCTGGCTGGAGGGTGAGGGCTTCGGTAGGACAAACCCCAGTACACAAGCCACAGTGGACACACACATCCTCGTCGATCGCAATTTCGCCTAATGTAGAAGAAACATTAATATTACGCGATCGCATCCACTCGATCGCCGCATCTAATTGATCGATGTCTCCCGATAATTCCACTACCAGTTTGCCAATTTGATTTGGGGCAACTTGGGCGCGGATAATATTAGCGGCAACGTTGAACTCTTTGGCCAGTAAGTAAGTAACTGGCATTTGCACGGCGCGTTTCGGGAAGGTGAGTGTTACTCGTTTTTTCACAGATTTAGCAGAGGGTTTTTTCTGTTGTAGCGTATTGAGAGTTTTATCAGTCCTTTTCTACGGTAAGTTGCACGAACGAGCAAGGCAAGAAAAGGACACTGCTCCTACCTCAACATACATAGCACCATTTCCAAAAATCTTTGCAATACATAACTGTAGAGGCGTACAGCTAGCTGTACCAGTTTAAATACAGATTTGCGATCCAGCCAAAGATGCACATACCTTGGGGGGATATTTAAGTACTTTTGGCTTACCTCTTGGATCAAAATTGGCACGCAATATCGAACTTTTACTGAGTTATAGTCAAACCCTGAGTCAATCTGAGATTACCTCGAAAGTTGGGTAAAGTTATTGCGTCGGGAAATTGACGCAAACGAAGCAGCAACAATCTCTCCATTACCAACCCCACAGATTTTAGAAACAGTCACGCAATCGCTGCAAAATGACCCATATACAGAAACTAAAATATTGGTTGTGGATGACGAGCCGCAAATTCAGGCATTTTTACAAACCTTACTTAGTCCTTGGAGACTAAAGGCGATCGCTCTTGAAGATCCGCGTCAGTTCTGGTAAATCTTGGAAATTGTTAAAGAACACAATGGGTAAAAATCAATTCAATTGTTGTTGAAATACATAATATAAACGAACGGCTTAAATAAATTGTAACTTCGTTGCAAAATTAGCTATTTACCACAATTTAAGTTGACCAAGAACCTTTTTTTAGGAATAGTAATAACTTATATTTATACATACACTAAAATTAGTTTAGTTTTTATTAATAAAACTTAATATATATTTGCGGAACTACTTGATGTTGTAAAATAAGCAGTGGATTTTGTCGATTAACAAATTAAATCGTAATTTGCTTATTTTTGGTAATGAAGACCAAAACAATTGGACATAATCAGCATTTTCATTTCACCGAATTAATATTACGGATGGGTCTAATTGACGAACCACTCATTTTGGTATTATTGCTTTTTCTTCTTCGGTATCACTCTTGCCCGATACTTTCTGATTGCTGGTGGAGTATACTTGCTCTTTTATTTAGTTCTGGGGAAGTCTCTCGCTAACAAGAGTTTGCGTTTGAAACCGTTGATGAATTGTTCCATAAAAAAGGATATTGAATTATCAGTAATATCCACAATAGTTTTTGCTATTTCTGGAGCGTTTATGATCTCAGAATATAATTTGGGAGCAACGCTGTTATATGCTGATATCTGGAAATACGGACTGTGGTATTTAATAGTTAGCTTTATTGCAGTGCTAATTCTTCAGGATACTTACTTTTATTTTATCCATCGGATGTTTCACCAGCCTCTAATTTTTAGATGGATGCATTATGGACACCACCGTTCAGGCGAGCCAACACCTTGGAGTTCCTCTGCCTTCGACTTGCCAGAAGCGATCGTACAAGCACTTTTCTTTGTAGGTGTAAGCTTCATAGTTCCGCTGCATTTTGTCACCTTAGTTGCCGCGCTTATAACTATGACAGTATGGGCAGTGTTTACCCATCTCGGATTTGAGCTATTTCCCTCCTCATCTAAAAGTTACTGGATTGGAAGGTGGCTTATTGGTTCTATGCATCATTCCATACATCATCGTAAGTATAAAGTACACTACGGTTTGTATTTTACGTTCTGGGACAAACTGCTTGGTACTGAAGATCCTAATTATGAAAACATAACCCATACAAGGGAGTTTTAACTATAGCAGTCTTAAATCATTTGTGAAATATTTTTGGAGTTGGCTGTCATTAGTCATTTGTTCTCTCTTACAAAGTTCTGAGCGGAGGAAACCTCCGCTCAACGCCAGTGACGCTCCTGCGTCGCTACCGCTTCGCTAACGCTCAAGTCGGGAAACCCTGACTGTGCGACTGGCTCGGCTTTGCGCTTTGTTATTTGCAATTTACTTAGGACAAATGACCAAGGACGACCATAATAAAAATTTTCACAATCTCATTTAAGATTGCTATAGCAGCACCGATTAAACTAGCGAAATTCTAGAGTACTGACTATTTAATTTTTGTCGAATTCTCAAGCTTGTTTGGATTCACCCAACGATTGATAAATTCGTTGTTATGTTTGTAAACCTTGATTTGTACTTGCTTGGAACTTAACTTGACTATTTCGGCCGGAATTCTTTGGACATCGCCAGAATCTGTGCGGGGTTTGTAAAGCCAAATGACTTTTTGCCCAACTTGAAAGTTGTTAGGATTGCTAGTTAAAGAAGGCGTACTTTCTGCCCAAGAGGGGAAAACAACTGCTAAGTTGATCAAAAGTACTAATACCACTAGAGTGATTTGAAAAAGTTTCATAATCATCGTACTTGTCTTAGGTTTGATAGGGCAATCAATCGTTAGACTAAAACTTTTTTAGGTAATTTAGTAAAAGTTAAAATATCTACTGATTTCAGGATAAAACGACTTGTAAAATAAAATCAAATAGTCTTATTTGTTAAAACGATAATTTAGATTTATATATAGAAGATTGTGTTGCAAAAATACGTTTGAGAACAAATGGAATAGCTGAATTAACAAGTTTATTTTATGAGAGCGATCGCTGTTTGTTCTTAAGCCAAAAGAAATATTTTGACTGAGATATTCAAGCGATCGCCTTCTGTGAAATTTAAGCAGCCCAAAAAATTGGGGCAGGTGACAAACCCGCCCCGACATCTGATATACTGCGCCCAACAGCTGTGGCTACAGGCTTTAAACTATTAACTAAATGCACCATATCTTCTAAAGAAAGTGCTTGACGGGCATCAGAAACAGATTTTTCTGGTTCTGGGTGACATTCAATAATTAATCCGTCTGCACCGCAAGCGATTGCAGCTCTAGCTACAGGTGCGACCAACTCCCGTTTGCCGACAGCATGAGAAGGATCTACAATTACAGGCAAGTGAGTTATTTGCTTGAGTGCTGCCACTGCCCCTAAATCTAAAACGTTACGGGTGTAATCATCGAAACTGCGGATACCTCTTTCGCACAACACCACATTAGGATTCCCGTGACTAAGGATATATTCAGCAGCCATGACAAACTCTTCAATAGTCGCTGCTAAACCACGTTTGAGCAGTATTGGTTTACCAGCTTGTCCCAAAGCTTTGAGCAAATCAAAGTTTTGCATATTACGGCTACCAACTTGAAGCATATCAGCATGGGTGGCGACTACTTCAATTTGGGAAATTGACATCACCTCCGTGACAACTGGCATATTGTAATGCGATCGCACCCTGGCTAAAATCTCTAATCCTGACTCTCCCATACCTTGGAAAGCGTAGGGAGATGTGCGGGGTTTGTAGACACCGCCACGCAACGCCTGTACTGATGCAATAGATAGCTTTTGGGCAACTATCTCCATTTGTTCTAAGCTTTCAACAGTGCAGGGACCGCCGATAATTACCAGTTCTTTACCGCCGAAAGCGACTTCTTTCGAGATTTTAACGATTGTCTGGTGATTTAAATGGGATTGTGCAGCAAGTTTGGCATTAATCATGGTTATATTCTCCTGAAAAATTAAGTATTGGGAATTGGGCATTGGGCATTGGGTATTGGGGATTAGGATAAGAGTTATTTTCCAGTCCCCAGTCCCCAATCTCCGATAACAACAAAAAAGCCCGAAACCTTTAAAAGTTCCGGGCGCGTTCTGATTCATTGGCATGACGCTATCTACCCGGAATTTATTCTGGGCCAAAAGTAAAAGCCATAAAACCAGCAACTGAAATGAGTCATGACAATGAAATTCTCCTTAAAAAACAAAAACCGCAGAGTTTGCTCTGCGGTTCACCGGGCGGTTTCCATTAGGAAACTTAATTCACTCCCGGTGAACCACCCTAAACCAAAAATAAAAATAAGAATTTGTGTTAAGCATTTGCGGGGTTTTTGCTGGAAAACTTAAGAAATATACCTATGTAAAGTAACCCTAGCAGGAAGAGTGGGCTTTGTCAAGACCTGCACAAACTATAAAAAAGCGATAGACTCAGTACAACTCTGGGGATTAAGACTAATAACGCTTTGCACAATTCAAAATCACACCCTGTTCTGATTGTACTAGTCGCTTATTTGCATGGACAAAAAAAGCGGCTTGTCATTAAACATTACGATAGTTAGATAACCTCAGAAGAAAAAGCCAGGATTGAAAAGTTAAAATATATAATTCTCCTGACTTATGATTTCATCTTACGAAAGCTGATTGCAGGGAATTGACAACCCCCATACATTATTACCCAAGTCCTGATTAACCAGATCAATTTTTTAGGATTATCAGTCTCATTATGCCCAGTTCCAAAATCTTAACCCAATCTTTCGACTATTATGGAGCTTATCCTTGCCCAGTCTGTCGAATAGGTAAGATTTCTCACATGCCATTGATGGAAGCTATGGCTTGTGACTTTTGCCAAGAGATTTTTACAGTCAACTTAGAACAACAGCAAATTAAGATGCCTTCTAGGCAACCACCTTTAACTTGGCGTTGGAATGGATTTAGTTGGACAGAAGGCCAGTTGGAAGGTGTGGAATTAAGTTGGGGTTATGGACTAGCAGCAGCAATTTTTATAATTTTTCCCACTACTCTAATTGGCATAGTAGCTTACTATTTTCCTGCTAATCTGAAGGAACCCATTACCTGGATGCCATATATTTGGACAATATTAACCTTCTTATCACATTTATCAATTATTGTTTGGATTTATATTGAAGTCTATCAGATTCCAATTGCAGCATATTTTAGAGCGATCGCTCGATGGAGAAATGGAGAGATGGGGAGATGAGAGAGTTGAAAAGCAGGGGAGCAGGGGACAAGGGGACAAGGGGACAAGGGGGAATTATTGAACAAATCTCTCCCAAGTCTTCCCCCTCTTCTTTGTCTACCTTGTCTCTTCTTCATGCCCAATGCCCCATAATCCATAACAAATAATGCAGCGTATGGCTCCATCACTCATAATTAAGTTGATTGTCCACCAAAATATCGTATGAGCGATCTGGAGCGGTACTATAGAGTTTTGGAATTAGAGCCTGGAGCAACACTTGAAGAAGTGAACCAGGCTTACAAAGATTTAGTCTTTGTTTGGCATCCCGATCGCATTCCCAAAGACAATCTCCGTTTACAGCAGAAAGCACAAGATAAGCTGAAAGCTATAAATGAAGCTCGTGAAAAGTTGCGTTCTCTAAAAACCAAACCTCAAACCACACATCAAACTACATATCAAACCACACATCACTCACCGTCACCTCAACAGGAAAAACCATCTCAACCAACCCAGAAACCACCAAAGCAAAACCCAGATTTAAGCGGCAAAGACTACAGTCGGGCAAATTTGAGCAATAAAGACTTATCTGGCAGAAATCTGAGTTATGCCAATTTGAGTGGTGCTAATCTCAGTGATACTTTTATGCACAAAGTCAACCTCAGAGGTGCAAATTTATCTGAAGCAAATTTATTTCGGGCAAACCTACTTTTAGCCGATCTCAGAGAAGCGAATTTACGCGCGGCTAATTTGATTGGAGCGGATCTCAGTGGGGCCGACTTGCGAGGAGCCGACTTGACGGGAGCGCGGATTCGCTCTGGTGAGCGTCTTCTGGTTAAATTAGTTGGTACTAACTTAGCAGGGGCAATTATGCCTGATGGTTCAATTTATCAATAAGTGAGGTTGCGCTGTGATACAGAGTGCATAAATTACTCACATGAACAAGCAAACAGGCATATATATTGAGAGCTTAACTGTGCTTTAGCGTAATTTACTGCTAGCAATTCCCGTTTTGATATCGGGTTTGATCTCGCACAGGTATAGCGAAGTGCTGTTAGCGTCAGCGGGGCGTTTAGCCCGCCCGTGCTGAGTAAAAACCTAGTTTTGTTAAGGCTTTGAGCGCTCAACACTGTCCTAACCTATGTGACTACGGCTATAATAAACACAACGTCTGTTTTTGCAAATACTCCTCTAAGAACCAAAATGAAAGGATTAAAAGCATTAACAATAATACTGGTGTTATAAGCAGCAATACACGTACCTTCCGAAAGCGCCCAGAATGCGGTGAAATGGGCGACTAAGGGCGCTGGCACCAGACATTTGTTGAACTATATTTCTACCCCAAAGTATGTTGGTCAACTCTAGCATTCTTCCCAAAAATTACCTCAACTGTGCGGAATCCAAGCACCGCCAATAGATTATTTTCAGAAAGCTTGACAGGAGCAGGTTGCTCACCGTGACCAGGAGCAGGTAGAGGATAGGCAGTCGCCGCAGCAGTGTGGAAACGAATATTGCCTTCGCTGTGTTCAATCACTTGATGGATGTGTCCTGTTAACACTGTTACCGATGCAAAACGAGATAGCAGAGAAAGCAACAAAGCCGAATCAGCAGTTGCCCATCCCCATTTGGGATAAAGACCATACAAGGGAATATGGCTGAAAACAACTAAAGGCGTATCCTGTTTTTGCGCTGTCAAATCTTTTGCTAGTAAATCCAATTGCGCTTGACCTAGTTTGCCCGTACCGGTTGCCCCAAAGTCCAGCACATTGGTCAAGGAAACAAAGTGTATTCCTGCCTGATCCCAAACTTGTAAGCCTTCTCTGACATCCTTGCGTTTAAAAGCTTCTTCGTAGGCTTTGCCGCGATCGCCAATTGTATCGTGTTCCCCTGGTAGGGTAAACAGTGGGACTTTCAATTGGTCAAGCAGTTGTTTGGCTTGATCGAATTCTTCTGGTTTAGATAAGTGGGAGATGTCTCCTGTGTGGATGACAAAGGCGGGTGGAGTGGGTAAAGCATTGATTGCATTGATCGCTTTCTGGAGCGTATCGGTCACATGTTCATTTGCAGGTTTTTTGAAACCGATATGCGTATCGCTAATTTGAACGAAGGAAAACGGTAAAGCCGTAGACGATTTCTGAGCATTTGGTTCTCCCACCTGACAAGCAGTGAGTAAGCCATTTGCACCAACAGCCCAAACAATGCCAAGTCCTGTCCAGCCTACGTGTTCAATAAATTTTCTGCGTTGCATTGGTATTCCTCTGGTTAGTTTTTCTTTTGTGTTACCGTCAGCGTCCCTTTCATAAAGGGATGAACTGAGCAAATATAAGGATAGGTTCCGGGTTTGGTGGCGGTGTAGTTCCAAGTTTGATTGGTATCCAGCGCTTTAGAGTTGAAAGCACCATCCGTAGAGGTAGCCGTATGGGGTTCTTCATCAACATTGATAAACTGAACAGTTTTACCAACAGCGATCGCTAAATTCGCTGGCTCAAATTTGAAATTACGAATTTTGACCGTAGCATCGGCAGTTTGTTGGCTAGTTTGGGGTCGATCTTTGATCGCCGTTGGTTGGCTAGTCGTTGCCTTCGGGTTCGGACTACAGGATGACAACGACAACAGGACAACTAACAAGGCACTGGCGATCATTATGCAAAAATAAGAAATGTATTTCATGAGCCTTTTCCTATCCGCTTTGGTTGATGGCGTTTAGCAAACAGTCCGGTCATGCTCAATCCGGTAGCTACTAAGCCAATTAGACTTAGCCCATTCAAAACTGGCACAATGGCATCGAGTTTGAAGATTTGGAAGGTGTGAACAGTAATTAAAAATGCAGCAAGCTCTTGTTGATGTAACCATGTATCAGCGATGGCAATGCTAATGCCAGTCACAGCAGTAAAGAGTAATGGCAAACAAAAGAGTGTGGCAATTAGCCGATGGTACTTGCGAAATGTGTTTTTCATCGTATTAATTGAGCAACGCCAGTTTTTTAGTCTGCTGTAAATCCTTGCAGTTGATTTTCCAAGTTATGGCGATAGCCTTGATCGTTAAGCGTTTGCTCAGATAGTCGATTTGCTTTGACAGCAGCTTGAATAATGTCTTGAGCCGTAATTGTTTCAGAGGCGATCGCATTGAGCAATGCACCACTGCTGGGAATACCTTGGTCTTTTAAGTAGCTTTGATACGCCAGCTCAGCCAGATTAAAAGGCCTGAGTTGGTTTGCTCTGGGTTGATTTGCTACGTAGGTATTGAGGCTGGTTGATGAGGTTTGGGTCTGCGCCGCAGCAGGTAAAATGGCGGCAAACAAAAGCAGTGTTGTTAACGGTACAGAAATAGAGCGTTGCATAGAATTACCCCTAAAATCGGTTGTTTGGCTACAGCGGTTTTACTGACCTTCAATGCTTAGATACAGCACAAACTTTCAGGCAAATTGGTTGAATCCAAACTGCCAAAGGTGCAAAATTATGACATCCCAAAGAAGGACGTTACAAATTGACGACATAAATTTCGTCGGGACATTGCAGTGCAATGCCCAGTTGTAAAAGCTGTAGGAGTGAACAGGTAAGCAATTAGCGTGATTTCAGAAATTTAGTTGCAACTTATGCCTGAAAAAAATGCTAACTGGGTTACACAATTCTCTCTACCTTTAAAACGACTGAGAACCAATTTTGGATTCAAATTCTTCAAATACTTTGCTAGACTGCTGTTCGCAGTTCGTTCGGTTTGAGCGATAGAAATAGCAATGGACAATTAAGCCTAATTGTTCTGTCCCACATTCTTAAATATTGGCATCCCCACATTCTTGCATCTCCCCATCCTTGCGTCTGCTTATCGTTTCTACAAAATTTTGACGCTAGGCTGATCCAATTAGCTTCACTAATCGTTTTAAAGATGAAAGTAAGTTTGCTCTATGCTTAAAAGAAGTTGTGAAATCAGGATTAGCACTCACATTGCAAGATGCATTAGGCATTTTTGCAGAGATAGCCTCAGTCTGTTCACCTGAATTTATGGATCTAAGTTCTCCCGATCGCCATTCATCAGAACCGTCATCCTCCAGCGATGCCGCACTCCTGGATGGTCTGAAGGCAAAGCAATCGACGGCGTTAGGGTGTCTCTATGATCGCTACGGCAGTGTGGTATATGGAGTGGCGCTGAAAGTGTTGCAAAGCCAGCCGGAAGCTGAAGACCTGACCCAAGAAATTTTTTTGTCGTTATGGCAGCGCCCGGTTGACCCAGCTCGTCACGGACATTTGATGCGTTACCTGATTGCCATGACTCGCTCACGGGCAATCGACAAACTGCGATCGCGCAATCGCATCCTTAATTTGGTGCAACGTTGGGGGCAGAACGTCACGACTGCAACCCCCGTGTATACTCCGTTTGAGCAGGCTGTTTTCAATGAGCGATCGCAGCTTGTGCGGCAGGCATTGAGCCAGCTTAGTGATCAGCAACGACAGGTAATCGAACTGGCGTATGATGCCGGACTGAGCCAATCAGAAATTGCCCAACAACTGCATAAACCCCTGGGAAGCGTGAAAAGCTGGACTCGTCAGGGACTCCTGAAACTGAAGCAACTTTTACAACACTCCATTGACTAAGGTTATGACTGAACCTCTTACTCCTGAAGCAATCGAAATCTTGGCAGCAGGCTATGTTTTGGGAGACCTTGATCGCGCCGAAGTAGAAGTTTTCGAGCAACTGCTGGCAGAAAATCCAGTATTAGTGGCAGAAGTAAAGCGGCTTCAGGCAACCTTAGACCAGGTTGTTTACAGCTTAAACAGCGTTGAACCGCCTCATAATCTCCAAGGAGCTATCCTAGCTGCCGCTACCACGATCCAACCCTCAGAGCAAAAACCGTCTCGGCTTTGCTGGCAGCTCATCATGGGTAGTGTCGCGGCACTCCTGATTCTGTATTTAGGAGTAGATAACTATCGTTTGCGACAGGATTACCGCATGGCTGGTGACATTAATACCTTACTGCAACAGTCCCAGACGCAACTTTTCTCTCTCAAGGCTGTGAATGCCTCAAATACTGCTGCGGGTAGCTTTGTTGTGAATCTAGGACAACGGCAGGGAATTCTAGCAGTGCAAAATCTGGAGGCTCCACCCATAGGTAAAGTCTATCGACTTTGGGCGATCGCTGATGGCGAAAAAATTCCTTGTGGCACTGTGAAAATTAATCCCCAGGGAAAGGTGCTAGATAAATTCTCAATGCCTGCCGACTTTTATGACACAGGTATCTCTGGATTATTCGTGACGTTGGAATCGTCTGAAACTAGCCGTTATCCCACTGGAACTATCGTGATGCAGAGTAACTCATCTACCAATATCTAGCCTCAACAACTGTGCAGATAAGTTATTATGCGATTTTAACAATCGCCAGTATCCTTTAACAAGTTAGAAATCTGACCTAGCTTTATCCAGCCCTACAACTTACCTGTAAAATTGAATATGATACATCAAGGCTTTTAGGCACTGTGAACTTTTTTATCGGTTGTGCTGTTTGGGCATATAAAGGTTGGGTAGGCGAACTCTATCCCCAAGGTACTCGCACTGCCGATTTTCTCCATCTCTACAGTCGTCACTTCACGACTGTAGAAGGTAACACCACCTTTTATGCCGTACCCAACCAAGAAACTGTAACCCGTTGGGCTGCCGAAACACCAGCAGGTTTTGAATTTTGTCTAAAATTACCGCGAGATATTACCCATCAAGGATTGCTACAACCTTATATTCCGACTGCTTTAAAATTTTTGGAAGGGATGCGCCCTTTAGGTAAACATCTTGGCCCAATGTTTGCCCAGTTACCACCTAGCTATGCACCTGCATTACTTGACGATTTGTCTAACTTTCTGGAAGCTTGGCCGCGTACAGAAGCACCCCTAGCAGTGGAAGTTCGGCATCCCGACTGGTTTAGGGAACCCCATGCTAGTAATTTGACGGCGCTTTTAGAAAAGTTAGGTGTCGGACGAGTACTGTTAGACTCGCGCCCCATTTATACTGGAGATGATGACCCCCAATTACAATCGGAACGGCGCAAACCGAAATTACCGTTGCAATTGAGTGTGACAGCATCTTTTACTCTGATTCGGTTTATTTCTCATCCGAATTTATCAGTGAATCAGCCATTTATGGAAGAGTGGGTAAGGCAGATTCAGCAATGGTTACAGATAGGAGTGCGAATTTATTTCTTTGTCCATTGTCCAATAGAAGCGCGATCGCCCAATACAGCCCGTCACTTCCAACAGCTATTGGAACAAAGTGGTACACTAATTCCACCCCTACCTTGGAATAACCTTGAGCATCCCCCCAATCAACTTAGTTTATGGTGAGCGTATTTAGTAGATAATTGGTATTGTCATACTTTTCTGTTAAAGCAAATTTTTTCAGAGCAGTTTCACCAAAGGAGGTTGAGATGAGTCGTCTTCTTTATGAAAATTCAGTCTCATATAAAGGATATCTCATCATTCCATTTATTTTTGGGAAGGCGGATAATTACGAGATTTATTCGTATAAATTGTTATTTGAGATTGGCCACAAAAGCCAATTTCATAAAGCAGAAAATCCAGCAGGAATCTATGGAAGTGGTGTTAGTAACATCATTGATATTGCTAAAGAGCATATCAATCAAAATTCAGAGTTTGTTGATTGCGGAGATAGTTTTAAATCTCGCTACATTTATCGGAACAATTTAATTATCATCTTCCAAGAAGGAGATAAATATTTTTATGACCATTACCCACCAGAATTATTGAATAATATTGCAGCTCCAAAGTTATTCAAATCTGAATATGAATGTCTGAATTGGATTAAGCAAGGGTTTAATGGGCGACACTTGCGGCAAAGAGCTATTTGAAGAAGGTAGGAGTATTTGCATTTGTGTATTACAGCTATAGCGGTTCTCATTCAGATACGATATGACGTTGTACTACATCTGAATGGGAACTGCTATAATTCTTCAAACATTAAATTTTCAACCTTGACTTATTGAGCTTGGCTCCATGTAGATAATTTCCCAAATGTGGCCATCTAAGTCAGCAAATCCATGTCCATACATAAAACCATGATCTTGCGGTTCATTGTAGGTTGTTCCACCAGCGGCAACAGCTTTGCGAACTATTTCATCAACTTGTTCTCGGCTATCAGAAGATAAACACACAAGCACTTCTGTGCTTTTTGTGGCATCACAAATTTCTTTGGGAGTAAAGGTCTTAAACTTCTCATGGGTCAAGAGCATGACGAAAATGTTTTCGGACACAATCATACAGGTGGCAGTTTCGTCAGTGAATTGAGAATTAAACTCAAAGCCGAGTTGAGTAAAGAACTCGATCGATTGATTGAGGTTTTTAACTGGTAGATTAACGAAAATTTGAGTACTCATAGGTTCTTCTTTTGAATTATTGCACAGTGAAAGATTGGCGAAAAAGCGCTGAGGTTTTACAGGGAAGATGCCCATAAGCACCTCCCCACAAGTCAAGCAGTTTTCTGGCAGTTGACCATCCACGGAATACCGAATTGATCGACCAACATACCAAAGCGGACAGACCAAAAGGTTTGATCGATTGGCATCTTCACTTTTCCGTTTTCTGCCAGGGTATGAAAGATGCGTTCTGCCTCCGCTGGTTCGTCAACGCTGATTTGCACGTAAAAGCCTTGGGGTGTTTCAAAATATCCAAGCGGACTGTCAGATCCCATCAAGAGGCGATCGCCCAGATCGAGGCAGACGTGCATGATTTTGTCATGCCATTCGGCAGGTATATGCTCGGCTGAGGGTGCATCTTTGTGGGTCAGCATCATGACAATTTTGCCGCCAAGACAGTGTTCGTAGAACTTGAACGCTGCCTCACAGTTGCCGTTGAACATGAGATAAGGATTAAGTTTCATGGCGTTGGCTCAGTAGATTGGGATATGGGTCAATACGGTTCAGCTAAGGGAGACAAGGGAGAGGGGGGAGACAAGGGAGAAATTTTTCCTTGTCCTCCTTGTCCCCCAAGTCTCAAGCGTGAAGAGAAGATGCTTAACCCAAGCGGATTGGGCTATGGATTGAGCGTGAATACAGCTTGAGAAGTCTCTGGATTGAATGGAACCGAGAGATGTTCGTGTAATATCTGCCATTCACCTTGATTTTTCTGGCAGACAGCGGTAACGCGCATCCACGTCTGCATTGCTGGATGGTCTTGGGCTCCTGTGAACCGAAATAGCCAATGTGCAACCGCTAAGTCTTCACTGACAGTAATTTTGAGGTCTCGTGTTTCAATCTCAAAGCTGTCAGGGAAGTAAGGCAAACATTCTGACCACACTTGACCCCAAGCATCCTTTCCTTGGGTTTGGAAAGGAGGTTTAACATCGAAGACAATAACTTCATTGGCATAACGGGACATAATTTGCTCAACATCCTTGGTGCAGATGGCACGTTGTTGCTCGGCAATTAGTTGCCGAATCTGAACTTCATTAGTTGCGATCGTGCTTTTGGTTGTCATCGTCATCTCTCCTTTTGGGTTGAGGTTGAGTGCAGTTACAAATTCTCTGGCAAGCCAGCAACTTCAATCACAGGTCGAATTTCAACGGTACCGACGTGTGCACTTGGAATCCGGGCGGCGATCGCGATCGCTTCGTCGAGATCCTGAGCATTAATCAGAAAAAAACCGCCCAATTGTTCGCGGGTTTCTGCGAACGGCCCGTCAGTTACTAGCGGTTTGCCGTCGCGCATCCGAACGCTGGTTGCAGTTGCCACAGGGTGGAGCGGGGCGGTTGCGAGATACTGTCCCTTCGAGTTGAGTTGTTGTGCCAGTTGTGCGGATTCTAGATAACAATGTTCCCGTTCCGTTTGGCTGAGGGCATTTTCCTCCAGGTAAATCAGCAGCAAATATTTCATCGGGTTGCCTCCTTTATTTCCCGTTATTACTTGCCTTCTTTAGTTAGTCGAACGGTGCTGCCTCAAATCGACACTCCACCAAAAATTTTTATCGTTTAGTACGATCAAGGTATACCTCCCTTGTTCCCCTTCTTTAGTTAGTCGAACGGTGCTGCCTCAAATCGACACCTCGCCAAAAATTTTTATGTCAGGTATAATCCCAAACGCAAAAACAGACGTAAACCAAGCGATCGCCTTTCTTTACCGGGCTGAATGGGGGCGGATCGTCGCCATCCTCATCCGGTTGGTGGGGGATTTCGATGTGGCTGAAGAAGCGGCACAGGAAGCCTTTATAGCCGCCGTGAATCAATGGCAGTCTAGCGGTGTGCCCGATCTTCCGCGTGCGTGGATCGTCAAAACAGCCCGATACAAAGCCATTGATCGCCTCCGACGACGGACACGACTGACGGAAAAATTGGAATGGTACGCCGCCTCTGGGTTAATTCCAACCCGCGAGGAGCCAACTTACGACACAGACGAAATTCCAGACGAGCGGCTGCGGCTGATCTTTACTTGCTGCCACCCAGCACTGGCGATTGAGGCGCAGGTTGCTTTGACGCTGCGGCTGCTGGGCGGACTTGAAACAGATGAAATTGCGCGGGCGTTTCTCGTACCCACGGCAACGATGGCGCAACGGCTGGTGCGTGCCAAGCGCAAGATTCGGGATGCAGGTATTCCCTATAAAGTGCCGGACACAACCGATCTGTCTGTGCGGGTAGACGCCGTGCTGACAGCGATCTATCTGATTTTCAATGAAGGCTACGCGACGACTAGGGGCGAGACGATGGTGAGGGCTGACCTCTGCACAGAAGCAATTCGGCTGGGTCGCCTCGTAAGGACGTTGATGGCACCGCAACCGCCCTCAGAAGTAACTGCACTCTTTGCGTTGATGTTGCTGCACGACTCCCGACGCGATGCCCGTTTGGATGAGGTGGGCGATCTGGTGTTGCTCGAAGATCAGGATCGTCGTCGCTGGAATCAACAACAGATTGCTGAAGCGCTACCGCTTGTTGAAGAGGCATTGCGGGGCGAGATTGGTTCGTTTGCAGTGCAAGCAGCGATCGCGGCACTACATTGTCAGGCAGCACAAGCAGAAGAAACAGACTGGTTACAAATTGTTCGCCTCTACGATTTGCTCGAGGGCTTGCAGCCCTCGCCGATTGTATCGCTGAACCGGGCGGTGGCGATCTCAATGATAGAGACTCCTCAGACGGCCCTCGAACTCATTGATGGGCTTGCTCTCCAACTTAACGACTACCATCTATTTCACGCTACCCGTGCCGAGATGCTGCGCCGTATCGGAGCCTCAGCGTCAGCCGCACAGAGCTACGCGATCGCGCTCATGCTAGTCAGTAATGACAGCGAACGCCGCTTTCTGGAGCGTCGGTTGCGCGAAGTTCAGCCCTAATGTCCAGGATCACCAAAGAAGAAGGAACACTCCCAGAAGGAGAGATGCTGATTCATCAGCAACAGTGGGTTTGGAGCGATCGCTTGAAGATTGCGATGGTCAGCTTGTGCCAGTTGAATATAAAAAAGGGAAGATGGCACAGCACCTTAACGACCATTTTCAACTTTGTGCGGCTGCTTTGTGTATAGAAGAATGTACCGGACGCTGCCTTGCTTATGGTGAGATTTTTTATCATGCTAACCACAGAAGACAGACAGTAGCATTTACACCTCAACTACAACAAATGACTGTTTTTGAGTGTTTTTTAACAACGATACAATTTGCGACACTCCAAACCAAGATAGAAAAACTGGTTAAGCCTGAAGAGGATTTAGTACGATTGTATGTACTTGATGCGGGCGCAATCAAACGAACAATAACATACGGGTCTGAAATTCCTCGACAAGAGCAAACAATAGTTTTATGATTATGTAATCAGCTTGATGAGATGGCAAATCGAAGCGAGGGCTAAAACCCTGGGGGATCTGCCAAAATCGCCAGAACCTTGACAAGTAAATAATTACAGCGTTTCAATAATTCGGAAAGTTGCAAATCACTTGCAATAAGAGCGGCTGAAAATGACCTTTTTTTTCGAGCCGTCAAAAACCTTCCCAGGAAACCTGCTCTGTAACAGTTTCAGATGGAGCGGTTTCCAAAGCCTATTACCCCGCAAGGGGATTGAAACCTTTAATACTAGGGCTTTCCGGCAAAGTAGTTATTAGTTTCCAAAGCCTATTACCCCGCAAGGGGATTGAAACCAGAAGTTTCCGGGCTGACTCAGCAGGGGTTTTTGAGTTTCCAAAGCCTATTACCCCGCAAGGGGATTGAAACAATGTCATTAAGCTTAAGGTATGAGTCCAGAGACAGTCCCATGTTTCCAAAGCCTATTACCCCGCAAGGGGATTGAAACTGGCGATCGCCTAAAGATGAACGACTCTCACATAGGGTTTCCAAAGCCTATTACCCCGCAAGGGGATTGAAACAGGCAACTGCTTTTTGACTTCTAGTGTTGGCAAAAGTTTCCAAAGCCTATTACCCCGCAAGGGGATTGAAACCATTCAGTAGCGCAGTGCAATAAAAGTTGTACTAATGTTTCCAAAGCCTATTACCCCGCAAGGGGATTGAAACTATCGCGAGCAACAAGATAAACTCGACAGCAAAATGTTTCCAAAGCCTATTACCCCGCAAGGGGATTGAAACAAGCAACTCAGCCAGCAGATACAAGATTTAGCATTCGTTTCCAAAGCATATTACCCCGCAAGGGGACTGAAACCGGACAAGCGATCACTCCAACGTAAATGGGCAATAGTTTCCAAAGTCTATTACCCCGCAAGGGGACTGAAACATGTTGGAAGTGCCGGGGATTAAGATGGAGCAGCTGTAGGGTTTCCAAAGCCTATTACCCCGCAGGGGGACTGAAACACCGCTTTCATTTCACGATACGAAGGCAATTTGCACGGTTTCCAAAACTTATTACCCCGCAAGCCGGAAATTTCTTTGGACGAGAGGCATTTGTGGAACAGTTGGTAATAATAAGAAAATTGTAATCACGTAGTGGCTCTTTTTGAGCATCACCCTACAATATTTATCAACTTCCAAACTCAGTAAACTGACGCACATAAGGTTCGTGAAACGCCAAAATAATATCTTGCTTGGGTACTCCCATCTCAACCAATCGATTGGCAATTCCTTCTTCTGTACCATCATGTTGAATCCAAATTTTCCCATCTTTAATATCGAGATGTAAAATACAGCCAAAATCGCGTTTATTTCCCCGCCAACCGACATAAAGTAATTGATAGTGGTCTTGCTGTTCGTCGAAAATTGTTTGCACCTCATATTCTTCGTAATTGCGTGACATCGAAGCTCGTTTTTGTCGCTCGGAAAGAATATGTCGAATATATTGCCGATATTGTTCTACAGCCATTGACTAATAACCTCCTTTTCTACATCGTAAATCATCAATCGCAATTGATACTTTTCAACCGCCGATGCAATAAATTTACGTTGAAAAAAAGTTTCATAAATCGGGAGGCGAACAGCTAAATAAAGTCGGCGTTTTGGTTCAATTTTATCTGATGCATCTCGATAGTTTAAAAACTATCCTAAGGCTGTATAAAATTCTGAAACATTCGATGGGCTAATAAAACTTTTAATTTCTACCGCTATTTTTTGTCCTTATCGTTCTGCTGCTAAAAGTTGCTCTGCTGCTAAATCAATCTCAAAATCTACATCATCCACATTGATTTCATAAGGATCAGCCGTAATCTTCCAGCCATCTTTTTCTAAAGCATTTCTGACAATATTATGAAATCTATCTTTTGCCATAGGAGTTCATTACACTAAAAATTAGGCTGGTTAAAGGTAGATAATACACAATATTCGCTTTAACTCCCATTTTAAGTTAGGGGTTAGTTTGGCAGTAACGTCTAAAGATGTGCAAGCGATACCTAAGGCACACTTCGCGATCGCTCGTCACTCTGTAATCTCATACTATAAAAGTAATATTCAAACATTTTCTCAAAATATGCGTAAAAACTCCCCAGCTTATTCGTAGAAGGGTTTAAAGACGGTTGGGAAGGAATCACCATGTGTCGATAAAAGTCCATGTACGGTATATTTTACCGTTTATCTCGGTTGGTTGCGATTCCTGCGGAAAGCTGACGCTAACACCATGATTTGCTTTGCGATCGCGATTTCCACAAATCAAATGACCATTTACCCATACAGTATTTATGTATCTATGATGACAACAAAATACCAAACTTTCGAGGTGCAGCAGGAGATGTCGATAGGTGATGAATTAGACTTGCAGTTGCGTCAGCTAGTCTACGCAGCGCAGCAGCATCCCGCAAAAAGTGCAGAACGACGGAAAATATTAAATCAATTGATTGGCAAAATTCAAAATTCGGGGAAGTTAACAAGGTTTTCCAAATATCGACATGTGCTTAATTTTGAAGATATTTATAGCGAAGCGGAAGCAAACACCTATCTCGAAATTTGCAACACAATTGAAGATTATTGTCCAGAACATCCCGTTATGGCTTGGGTAAATCAATTATTTTATTGGCGATTTCATGATGTTAAAAGGAAGTACAGAAATCAACAATCCAAAATATTATCCCTTGATGAGTTAGATGATTGTAAAAGTGACTTGGATAAACCTATTAGTAAAGAATTATCTAGAGTGGAGAAAAAAATATTTGAATTGGCAAAGGAACGCAAAGATAAAACCATTCTGATTAATGGTGATGAAATTGAAGTATCAGCAGTAAGGACTTTCATAACAAATGACCCAGAGGTGATTTTGCAAAATAATTACATTGGCAAAGATAAAAATGCCAATTTACAGAAAGTGATATTGATGGGATTTGATGAAAAAACTTGGGAAGAGATATCAAAACAATTAGGTCATCCTATTGCCAGACTTTCCGAACTATATCAACACAGTGCCAAAAAGCGTAAACTTCTCGATTATTTTCGTAAATACCTACAGTAAATCGTTAATTGATTGAACTAGCGACTCACAAACAATCACACTTGCACAACTATATCCAATGAAAATCATGAACTTTAAGCACGAACAAACATCTTTCACAATTCCTCTAATGGGACTTTATAAATTTCTAAGCCCAAATATAGCAATCGCCAAGGTAATTAGGACACTAGGTTCAAGACAAACTCGATTGCATCTCGTAGACAATCAAACTTGTCAAGTTGTTTGCGGATA
>NZ_JBALDA010000014.1:0-215085 GCF_036917535.1 Nostoc sp. | reverse complement strand
CGTATCCGCAAACAACTTGACAAGTTTGATTGTCTACGAGATGCAATCGAGTTTGTCTTGAACCTAGTGTCCTAATTACCTTGGCGATTGCTATAATCCCAAAACTATGATTTTGAGCGAATCTAGAAACCCTTATAGAATAAGCGGTGTTTCTAATTCACATCAGACGTAAATTAGTTTTTTATACAGTTTGTTTTTGGTATTGAGTTTTTCAAGCTCAGGCGATCGCTGCCAAAGTTGAAGAAGTATTCAAAATTCAGAATTACTCTCGTGAGAGACTTAAACCTGTTGATTCAGACGCTAGCGGACTCGTTAACGCTGCACTATCCACCAGTTTCACAGAATTCAATTCTAAATTTTGGCTTCTGACTCCTGAGTTCTATTTTGTTAAACCCAAAATATTATCTGAGTTACTTACTCACCATTATCTGTTACGCAAAAGCGTTATTTAGCAACCAAAACTGGTTTTTTTACTGTTGATTGCACTAGTTCTGTGGTTGAGTGTACTAGTTCTTTTGCTGCTGATTGCACTAGTTCGGCAGTTGAGTGTACTAGTTCTTTTGCTGTTGACGCTACTGGTTGTGGCTGCAACAGTTGGGTGTAAAGTTCACTCAGTTGATGTGCGACACCATCCCAACTAAACTTAGTTTCGACGCGCTTTCTACCAGCTTTACCCAATTCATCTCCCCATTCTGGACTTAAAAGAATTCGGTCAATAGCACAAGCAAAAGCATCTACATCTTGCGGTGCAGCTAATAAACCAGTTTCTTCACTAACTACAGTAAATTGAAGTCCGCCGACATCACTTGCTACCACTGGTGTACCGCTTGCCATCGCTTCAATTGCCACTAGTCCAAAGGGTTCGTAGTGACTGGGAACAACGCAAACATCGGCAGCAGCGTAATAAGTTGGTAAAACATCTTGACTCAGACGACCAGCAAATATCGTAAAGTCGCTCATTCCCAATTCGTTGACGATTTGCTCAATGCGATCGCGCTCAATTCCGTCACTATTACCTGGAGTACTACCACCACCAATAATTAGCTGGAGATTGTTGGAGTCGCGTAGCTCAGACTCATTTAATGCCCGCACCAAGGTTTCTATACCTTTGCGTTGGTCAAAACGCCCTACATACAATACGACTTTGACTTCTTTGTCAATTCCCAATTCAGCCCTGGCTGCTTCTCGTGCAATCGAACCAAATCGCTGAATATCTGTACCACAGGGAATAACGTCGATATTACCTTTCGTAGAAACTAGCGATCGCATGTGTTCCTGTTCTTGCGGACTCGTCGCTACAATTCGCTCTGCATTTTCCAACACCTGTTTTTCCACTGCTAATCGCTGACTAGCAATCAAAGGAATATTTTCTATAGTGTTATACTTTACTGCTCCTAAGGAGTGGTAGGTGTGAACCTGTTTACTCTTTTGGATTTTATTTAACTGCATCCCCACCCAACTAGAGAGCCAATAATTAGTATGAACCAATTCGTATGTAATTTCGTTTTTTACTTGAAATTTGAGGAAATTATCGACAAATTCTGGCAAATATTCAAAAATATCATCTCGCGGCACAAACTCAAGGGGGCCAGCTTTTAAACGAATAGTTCGACAATTATTGCTATGTTCAACTATCGAGTCTTGCTCCAGACTGACTTTGCGGGTAAACATATCAACTTGCCATCCTAGTTGCGCTAGTGCTTCACCTACGTGGCGCACATAAACATTTTGTCCCCCAGCTTCTTCTTTCCCTATTTCAATCGCTGGGTCTCCGTGGACGGAAATCAAGGCGATACGTTTTTCGGTAGTAGAGTTCATAGTTTGTGTTGTGCTGATTTTAACAAAGTTTTAGGCTGTTCCATGCACGTGTATAACACACTTGCCTAAATTGTTTAGGAACTTTGATTATTATTGATTTTAATTTACTATGTCTAATTTATTTTTACATCCTCTGTCAGAAGTAGACTTTTAGATTAAATACAGATATTTAGTTTCTTTATATATAAGAAATTTTTATATATATATCTCATACTTTTGATAGAAAAAATTGTATTTTTCATTACTCTCTAGCTCTAATTTCATAGATATGGCAATTTTAATTTGCTCTCTATCTAAAGACTCAGCTCCCGACTTCTGTGAGATACAGCTAACGAATAGGGGGTAAGACCCCCTAAAACATCTCAAAGCAAGAAGTCATGGAGATATAAAAAGTAGAGGTATGGCGCTGCATTCAAAAAATCAAAGGGAAATAGCAAGAACAAAGAGCACAAATAGCGCTTGCATTATTCCCAAAAGGAAATATGTACATGAAAATGTACGATGAATTGCAAGTGTTATACGCAGATAAAGATTTTGCTGTCCTATTCACAGCCGGGTGTGGACAATCAGCAATATCTCTAGGCAAGCTGGATTATAAGTAGGTTTGACCTGCGACAAACACCGTTACGCTACGCGATAACATTCCCTACATATACTTAGATGTTTTCAAAAATCAAATCGGCTTGCTATAGGATAAAAATATATTTATTCAGCTTATATTCTCTAAAAGAAATCTAAATTCTGTTTTTACGCAATTCTACTGATTTTACTTCAAACTAATAAATATAGTCACCACCAATTTTCAAACGGAGAAGATTAATACATGAGTTTGATAGATGGTATATTTTTGACGCTATTAAATGCTGTTGCTTGTCTAGCACTGCCTAAGCTGCTATCTATAATTCTGCCTGCAAACAACCAAAACACCGAGCCTTCAAAGTCTGCTATGAAATCACAAGAATCTAACTTTGAAATTCCCAGTTTTTCTTAATGTAAACTGATTATCTGTAGATATCGCCTTGATGAGGAGAAAACATAGTTATTGGTGCAAGGCGATATCTTATCAATAAATTATACACATTTTGTTTTGTGAAAAGAATGAGAGTTAATCCGCTACTTGAAATTTGTTTTTCCATTCAACTAAAATTTATACAGAAAAAAACTGGTCTACAGTACAGCTAAAACCAGGCAATAACGGAGAAATGAAATTATCATTACTAAATAAGGTTACTACCAAGTTAAGTTGACTTTGTTCGCGCCGATAGACCTCTAGTTTACGCGATCGCCAATCAGCAATCCAATATTCTTTGACTCCTCTGGTAGAATAAAGTTTAAGTTTCGCTTCCTTATCTCGTCTTTGGTCTTCGTTGCTAGCAGACAAAACTTCGACTACTAAATCTGGTGCACCGATTAAATGTCCCGCTTCATCCAATGTTAGTGCCAAGGTTTCTTTAGTAGCCCAAACTACATCAGGAATCACATCATCTGATTCTGAAAACAAAATGCCGGGGTTGATTACAGCTTCTCCTAAACCAGTAGACTCTGACCAAACATCAAGTTGTCGAAAAATCTTGCCACAAGTTTGCTGATGTTTAAAGTGAGGTGCCCTAGTCATAAATAACTCTCCATCAACTATCTCGTAGCGCGTCCCTTCATTTTCTGCAAAGAGTTCCACATCCTGAGTTGTCCAGCGTACTCCTGTATTAAGCATCTGACTCATTGGCTAACTCCTTTAATCTTGTTTTTGTATTTTAATAAAACAGAATTCATGATTCATACTAATTGATTCTGAATTCGTAATTCTGTATTCTTCTTCAATCATCACTTACGATTTTCGCGCCGCCACTTACTCCGTACTAAACGAATTTCATTAAAAGTATAGCTTTCACCTAGTTGTTCTTTGATGGGAGTCAGGGAAATGTCACCGAGTACTTCTAAAACTTGCCAAATTTTTTGTTGATGTTCTATAGGTACTAATTGATTTAAATCAACTGGCTGATTTTTCTCAATTAGTTTTTCTAGATGATTGCTAACTGTTGCCGGACTCAGGTTACGTTTTTGGGCAATTTGAGCAATATTTAAACCTTGTTGATGTAATTGTAATGTCTGCAATTCGGTGTAAGAAGCTGAGTTGGAAGATGATACGGAAGTAACAGATTTATCTTGCAAACCTTTTTCTTGGCGATAGGCACGAATTTCTGTAAGAAACTTTTCGCCATATTGAGCGAGTTTGTGACTACCTACACCAGAAAGTTTGGCAAATTCAACTAAAGTTTGGGGTTGCACTTGTACCATCAATTTTAAAGTAGAATCGTGAAAGATGACGTAAGGTGGTACAGATTGCTCATCAGCCAATTGTTTACGTAGCGATCGCAACTTCTGTAATAATATTTCTGCAACTTCTGCTTTTTCACTCCCTTGTTCCCAGGTAATCTTTTGAACTGTAGTTACAGCTAGCGAAACTGTGCGTTGTTTTCGCATTACTTGCCAACTTAAGGCATTTAGTTTTAAAACTGAGTAACCATCGCTAGTTTGTTCTATTAACCCCTGATGTAAAAGCGATCGTCCCAACATTCGCCATTCATCTATAGTTCTATCTTTACCAATACCGTAGGTAGAAAGTTTATCGTGTTCGTACTGGATAATTTTGTCTTTTTTTGCCCCCCGCAACACATCAATTATGTGTAGCATCCCAAATCTTTCTTTACAACGCGCCACACAAGATAAAAACTTCATGGCTTCAATTGTCCAATCTTGCATGGGTTTGGGATGACGACAATTGTCACAGTTACCACAATACCCCGCAAACCTTTCTCCAAAATAACCTAGTTGAATCGTTCGTCGGCAATCAGTACCTTCAGCGTAATTGATCATCTGCCGCAGTTGTTGTTTAGCAATCAACTGTTCTTGAGGGTCAGTTTTTTGATCGATACTCCATTCAATTGTTTTAACATCACCAAAGCTGAAAAATATTGTACATCGAGATGGTTCTCCGTCTCTACCTGCCCTACCCGATTCTTGATAATAACTTTCTATATTTCTGGGCAGATCGAAATGAACTACTAAACGCACATCAGGTTTATTAATTCCCATTCCAAAGGCGATTGTTGCCACCATCACCCGGACATCATCTCGAATAAATCGCGTTTGATTACTACTACGTTCTTCATCAGTTAATCCGGCATGATAAGGTAGAACAGCAACTTTATCATTTTGGAGTTTAAACGTGAGTTCATCAACTTTTTTACGAGTTAAACAATAAATAATTGTTGAACCTTCAGTTTCTCGAATTAGTTCTAATAATTCAGCGTAAGCATATTTAGTTTTAGGACGAACTTCGTAATAAAGATTTTCACGATTAAAACTGGCAAGATGGATGCTAGGTTGCTTTAGCCCTAGTTGTTGAATGATATCACTACGGACGCGATCGGTTGCTGTGGCGGTGAGGGCGACGGTAGGGACATCAGGATAGCGTTTCCGCAGAGATTTCAACTGGCGATATTCTGGGCGAAAATCGTGTCCCCATTCCGAAACGCAATGCGCTTCATCAATCGCAAAGCTAGAAATACCGATTTTTTCTTTCACTAAATCGAGAAACGGAAGAAACCTTTCACTGAGGAGACGTTCCGGGGCGACGTAGAGTAATTTTACTTTACCGCTGAGGATGGCTTCTTCCCGCGATCGCACTTGGTAAGCATTCAAACTGCTATTAAGAAATGTCGCGTTAATATTATTATTTCGCAGTGCTTCTACTTGGTCTTGCATCAAAGCAATTAACGGCGACACCACTACTGTTACTCCATTTTTCAACAATGCTGGTAGCTGAAAACATAGAGATTTTCCCCCGCCAGTCGGCATCACAACCATTAAATCTCGATTTTGCAGCGCATCTTCAATAATTTGCCGTTGTCCAGGGCGGAATTGGTCATAACCGAAGTGATATTTTAGCGCTTGTTCGAGATGGGGATACTGAAGCATAGCGATCGCTTTTTCGGGGCCGTTCTGCGTGGGTAGTTATTGAAGATATCAGGATTTTAACTCACATCATCGGCAGCTTTGGTCAGGTCTGTGTTTGTGTTGGCGATGTCTACGACGGGCTACGCCTACGCACGCTCATCAAAGATCATATATGATGCGATGTCTACGACGGGCTACGCCTACGCTTGACTTTCAAGATAGTTGCTACAAAATCCGATTGCACTTGTATTGAGCTAATAAACATCGTCATGAGTACCAATGTCTAGCAAAAGAACAACTTGTTCCCCACTTTCGTTATCAGTTTTCAGCGAGAAAACAACGCGACAATCATATCCACAAGAACATGAAAGCAACCCTAATAACTTTCCCTCTAGCTTGTGAGTGCCCAAGTTGGCTGCAAATATGTCATTCTCCATAGCAGCAATAGTTTCTTCTATTCTGGCTTGCAAATCAGCATTACGACGAGCAAATTTTCGGAAAGCTCTTTTAAATTTGCTAGTGATAACCAACCTATACATCGGCTACATTTGGGTTATTGAGATATTCCCGTAATTCTTGAATTGCTTCAGCAGCAGTCTGGACTTTGAGCCTACCTGCTTGGAATTCAGCAATGGAAGTTGCTGCATCTGACGCAATTTCATCTCGCCGACTTTCAATAATTCGGTTTTTGAGAATTTGTACCAGTATTTCTTGCTGCTCTAAAGTCAGCTCCATCGCGGCATCTAAAACTCTATCTAGATTACTTAGTTGCTTCATCCTCTTAATTATTTAGGTTGATAACAAAACTTATAAAGATATAAACTTACAAGTCTTACCCTCATAGCTTTTTTAGCTTTGTCAAACTTATTTTAACTTATCGCACTAAATCAATTTTCATAGAGGAGCGATCGCTTTTTCAAGGCTGTTCTGTGTGGGTAGTTATTGAAAATATCAGGATTTTAACTCACATCTTCGGTAGCTTTGGTCAGGTCTGCGTTTGTGTTGGTGATGTCTACGACGGGCTACGCCTACGCACGCTCATCAAATATCATATATGATGCGATGTCTACGACGGGCTACGCCTACGCTTGACTTTCAAGACAGTTGCTACAAAATTGTGTGATTCGGACTAAACTACATTCTCGGCATCAGCTGCTAATACTTGGTCAACGGTTAAAGTTAAGTCTGGAAAAGTTTGACAAGGAATTGTTTCTCCTTCTAGATACTCAGAGCGTTGATACTCACCATTTTCTAGGGTCAGGACGATCGCCTTTTTTCCTTTTCCTCGCAGACAATATTTAGCAGGAATTTGACCATTAAGTTTTAGCTTGTTGAGTCTTATGCTTCGAGCTAACCTACAAGCTCGGCGTTTTGCTTGCAGCAGTGCTGACGCTCGTTCCTCTCTACGAAACGCTGCACGAACGCTACCGCTTCGCTAACGTCATCGCACGCTCATCAACCTACAATACATGAGCGATCCTTTTATTGTTTGACCTCGCGATAAGATAGGCGATCGTACTTGGAATATGAGGCGATCGCACGCTCACCAACCTTCATGCTATGAGCGATCACTTTTAGGTCAGGTTGAACTAGCAAATAATGGCGCGCTCGCACTAACTCATCCTACTCACATCAGCCATCACTTGACTGCTTAAGACAGTCGCGACAAGATCGCAACTCCACCATTACCATATTCCTTTGAGACGTTTCGATTAACTTTCCTCCTCTTTGTCGCTATTTAAAAGTTCTTTAAAACGACCGTGTCCATAGTCCAACTTTTCTTTTTCGTATTTTTCATCAAAGCTTTGCTCCTTGCTTTCCCCATACATCTCGAACATCCAGCTATGGTCATATTGCTTCTTGCTAAATATCTCTGATGCTTTGGCCGCCGCGTTTTCCATCGTTACATGATCGCCCCCGTCTGTCATGATAATCGTGGCATAGTGAAAATCCCATTCTGCTTCGTGTTTGTCATTATCATGGCTCTTGTAGTAAAGTATCTTTCCTGCTTCCTTTGTTTCTGCCGCCCTGTGGTCTGGCGACTCAGTATCAACCCCACCTGCTATGTAACTTGCCATCGCCCTGCAATCACTTGGCATTAACGGCCGGTCAATATTAGTTAAATCTTTGTTTATATATTCTTCTACCCGTCTATTTATTGCCTCGAGGTCGATTCCCAGGTTTGAAAACTGCTCTTTTGCAATCTCTTGCAATTTTTTTGGCAGATCATTTTTTTCTTTTACACCTAAAAACTTACGTACCTTTGTAGAGCTATCATCAAAGTCGTCTAATAATTCATCTTCTATCTCATCTGCGAGACGCTTGACTCTTTGCTCGTAGTTTGACTCTACCTTAGTCCGCACTTTCTCTGACGCATTGTTCTCATTCTCCCCACCCATGCCCTCCGACTTATAAGAGTTCACGGCCTTATCAAGATCACTATCTCTGATTACCTCAGGTTGAACAAGCTTTCTATTCTCTCCAACAGGATCATCTTCTTGAGGTATGAACTCCACCTTGGGGTTGGCTATTGCGTTGGCCTCATCCAGCTTATCCTGTGTTGCATAAAGCTTAAATCCGGTTTTCTCTACCCTTAGCTTTTGATTTTCTGACACCTTTCCCATCTCTTCTGTTTCCGAATATCTCTGAATTACCTGCCTTTGCTGCACCACCCCCCCATTTTGCTGCACCACATGGGTCAACTCATGCGCTAACAACTCCTGCCCCCCTCGACTCCCCGGCTGATAAGCTCCCTGCCGAAAGAACACATCCTGCCCGGTCGTAAATGCTTTCGCCTGTATCGAGCGATTCAACTGGTCACTCTGAGTATCAGTGTGAACCTTCACCCTACTGAAATCAGCCCCAAATGCTTGCTCCATCGGTTCACGGATATTCTTTGCCAATGACTGTCCCCCACCCCGTGCCTGATTGATGGATGCTTCCAAATCTTGTGTTGCTGCCATACCACCGTCTGACACCCGACGCTGCACCATCGGCTTCATTTGCAATTCTTCTTCATCAGGCAATGACTCGCGCTGGATACTGCCCGATGGTTTCATTTGCAATTCTTCTTCCTCTTCAGGCAATGACTCACGCTGAAGTTTCTCGCTCTGTGGCTGATGAATTCTTTGCACTACCTGACGCGCTGTTTCGTCAGCTTCCTGCTCATACTTATCTCCAGGCTCCCCAATTGTCAGCTTTGCCTGAATTGGTGTATCTGGTCTTCTTAGTGGAATATTGGCAAAGTTATGACTAAATCGCTTTGCGTGTTTCAGCCGAGAATTCAATAATCCATCCATCTTGGCTTGCAGCACAGTCAGCCGTTCCTGCCCCTCTGGCGTAATCTTGCCATATTTAGCTTGTAATTCCAGTCCTGTTGCCTTAAACTTCTGTTGTGCAAAGGCAACATCTTCTTTTGTACTTTGTGTCACTGGTGCAACTGATGCTTTTTGGACTCGGCTAGCAAACGGTCTATACGCCAATTGAGGGTTTTGTTCTACTGCTTTGGAATTGCTATTGATGAATGAGGCAGTCTTTGACAATCTTTTATTGTGCATTGCTTTTATAAGTTATTTATTTGCAGTCAACCTGACATTAAGTTTTCGGTCTACTGACTTTGGGTAATATCTTTATTAAAAGAAATATATATGTATTATTCTATAGAATTATTTTTCTGGTATAAAACGTATTCATCTACCTTAAAGTAGAGATTACTGTTCAAAAAATGTAACTTTTAATTAATTACGTAAAAATTAAAATCTAAAATTCACATCAGCATCCACCTAACCGAGAATTTGCAGTTATTACTTTGCCTTTATGCCCTATCTGAGTACATTTTAGCTGTGATTCTAAAGCATCAATTTTTCGTAAAAGTGACACTCCCCACATTATAGAAATCACTAACTTGATAGTCATGCCTACGAGCAAAAGTGTCACTATTGTGGCATTTTTCTTTTGTTGGGCTAGCCTTTTTTGTTGCTCAAGAAGTCGTGCTTCTACTTCTTGAGCACGTTCAGCCTCGAATGCTTGCTGTACTTCTTGCCGATCTAATTCTTCACTAGCAGCTAAAAACTGATAATCTAAGTTGCTCAAGTTTTTACCATTTGCCCACGTTTGAGCATCTATCAAGGCTTGTCCACGCAATAGGCGAGATTTATCTTTTTTTTCTGAGGCTACCCATGCATTGAAGTTTTCATAGTAGGGGCGCAAGTAAGCTAGTTTTTTTCCAACCCATTCTAAATTGAAAACTTCTTGATAAATTCGATTTTTTATTTGGAGAAAACCTTGTTTTTTGATTACCAAGCCAGACAGCAACAGTTCTACCTGTTCTCGACTATCATCGGCTGGTATTTTCATTCCTTGGAGAATTTGTTGATAAATTCCTAGTAATCTGGCGGCAAATTTTTCGTTTCTGAGAATGCGATCGCGAATAGTCCTGAGATGCTCCGGTTCATCTTGTGATTCCCATTTTTCGATAATGTGCGATCTCACCACATTTTCTATCCAAAATTCTTCTGTGCCAGGGGGAATTTTCAGCTTTCTACCCATATCATCTTGAGATAAACTCACAAGCAGCCGACACAGCTTTTGAGTAAGAAATGGTTGCCCATCTGTCCAAACTAATACTTCTTTCAAAACTTTCTGAGGATGATTGTCTTTAATATCTAGTCCCAAAGAAAGTGGTTGAGCTTCCTCAAAGGTGAAACCATTTACTTGGATGGTTTTACCAAGATTAAATGGGGTAGTATTATTTCGATATATAATTAAATCTGAAGGTGTAGCAACCCCAAAAATTGCAAATGTAATCCGATGATACTCTGGATTAATTGCTCGTTGGTTATAACAAAACCGAATCAAGCTAAAAAAATCATCAACGGAGAAATCGAGGTTAAGTATACTATCAACTTCATCAATAAAAATAAATAGTCTTTCGTTAGGAAACTGAGCTAACAAAACTTCCGAAATAAACCGACTGATTTTCTGTACCAAAGAAAGATCGCTTTGTTCTTGCCACCAGGTTTTTAAATTGACTTTTTCTAACAGTTTAAAACTCAAACATAAGTCTCCGACAACTCCTTTATACCACTGTTCTGGAGTTATATTTTCACAACCAATATTAGTCATATCAACAGTGGCACATCTAAAGCCCTCTTTTTGCAAACGGTGCTTTGTTTTTACCATAAGTGAAGATTTTCCCATTTGCCTACAGCTTAGGATATAGCAAAATTCACCATGTTTCAAAGCTTCGTAAAGTTCCACATCCGCTCTCCGCTCAACATAGCTAGGAGCATCACTAGTGAGAGTACCACCAACTTGGTATCGATAATTTTTCATTTAATTGATTTTTAATTTTAAATTACTTCTATATCTCAATTAAGAAATTTGTATTGTGACAGTTGAGAAAACTCCTATAAAATCGATGAGTAATTAAAGTCGTATTAAGAACTTTAGTGCTTACTGATGAACCCTCAAAACTAGTTGGAAAATTCACTAAAAGCATTAGCACTATTTTGCTTGACAAACTGTTGACTAAAATAAAGACGATATAACTCACACATGGCACTAGCTTGATTGCCGTTTAGTTGAACTAAACCCATACTTTCTAGTTTATAAGCAGCGATCGCGTCTAACTCTACTTTTTGAGCTGTTGCAATTACCTGTTTCATAGCTGACATTAATTCTGGTTCTGCTTGCAGTAGTGTCAACAGTTCTCGTAAATACTGACCGTAAATTCCTACTGGTGTAGATGCGGTTTCTAATAACACCTCCAGCGTCATTTCTCCCTGACATAGATGATAAAATGCAAGGCTCACTAGATAGGGATGTCCTCCTACCATTGCTTGTAGAGGTGCAAGGCGTTTTATCCCTTCCGAGTTTCCTGCCCAATCTAGTCCGTAACGTAATGCTAAATTCTGTACCTCCTTAAGGGTAAATGGTGGCAATGTAATTGTTATCCCGACATTGAAAGGCGAATGGTTGAGCTTAAGTGGAATATAAATTTCTGTTGTGTGAACCACTACCATCCGCAGTTTTTGCCAAGTCTGATCTTGCTTTGCTTGTTCATGCCAAAATCGCAGCATTGGCAGAAAGTCTTGGGCAATATTGGGATGTTCAAAAATCCGATGGACTTCATTCAAAGCCAAAACTACAGGATTATCATTAATGTATTGCAATAGATAAGCTTCAAAATAGATTTTGCAGCTTACCTTGCTGCCCATTTCTATATCCCAAAAATTATCTACACAAGGAAGAAGATTTAACTGCCTACTGACATTTACACAAAACCAACGCAAAAATTTATCCAGGGAAGCAAAAACGTCTTGGTCAGCTTCTTGAAAGTCCAAATAGACAATTTGATAATCTTGCTCTCTAGCATAAGCAATCATCCGATTGAGCAGAGAACTTTTTCCCATCTTTCTAGGTGCTTTAATCCGGATTAAGCAACCAGGGTGTAAAATCTCATTACAAACAAGTTCTTCTAGGGAAGGGCGATTGATGTAAAGAGGAGAACCTAGTGCTACAGGGCCGCTAGGAAATTCTATCTTGCTTACTGAAAAACAGTTTGGAGAAACCATTTCTAAGCTAGATTCTTCACTAAACTTTTGTTGGATCTGATTTTCCTGATTACCTATCTCGTCTTGCAAGTGTTTATTCAAAGCTAAATGCAGATTTTTTTTCGTTATTCTTTTTCCAAGTGCTATAGAAAGGTCTTGCCACAACTCAGAACCAATTTCCTTGATGTAATTGTTGCCGTAGCCTGATACCTCTGCCATTTCACCGTAAGTTTTGCCCAACCACGATTGATAGAGCACAAACCATTGAATTGAATCGAGAGGCTTGTCTTGGAGAATTTTTTTTACAGATTGTAGAAGATTGTCCACAGTGTATAAATTGTTAAACAGCTAGGCAATTTACTTATAGCGGTTCTCGGCTAAGTAAGGTATGAGAACCCTACCCCAACCACCTCCCCCTAAGCGAGAAGGTGACTATGATTTACCTTATATGATTAGGAAACGCTATATAATTTTTGCCCCAGTAATAATAATATACATCTGAAAAAATACTTGAAACCAGAAAAATTCAAGATTGCATTAATACAATTTTAAACTTTATTAGGAGATCGCAAATATGATTGTAATTATATTTTTTAAGCTAATTTTGTATAATTATATACTTTTTGATTGACATTAGTCTCTGTTATTTGGAGTACGAGGTTAGTTCAGGCTAATGTAGGCTTGAAAAAGCTGATGGCAATCATGGCTCACTGGTATGAGATCCTAGAGACAGTTAATGCACGCTCAATAGAATGGAACAATATCAGAAGCCAACGGTTGTAATTACGGGTGCCTCTTCGGGGGTGGGTTTATATGCTGCAAAAGCTCTTGCTGACAAGGGATGGTATGTGGTACTGGCATGTCGGGATTTAGCAAAGGCACAAAAAGCTGCTCAAGCTGTGGAAATCCCTTACAACAGTTATACCAGCATACATATTGATCTTGGCTCCTTGGAAAGTGTTCGACAGTTTGTGAAGAACTTCCAAGCTACTGGAAAGTCTTTAGACGCTTTGGTGTGCAACGCTGCAATTTATATGCCCTTAATCAAAGAGCCGTTACGCAGTCCAGAAGGCTACGAGTTAACTGTCACCACCAATCATCTGGGTCATTTCCTATTGTGCAACCTGATGCTAGAAAAGCTGAAGAAGTCATCTTTAGAGCCAAGGCTAGTAATTTTAGGAACCGTCACGCACAATCCAGACGAACTGGGTGGAAAGATTCCACCACGTCCTGACTTGGGCGATTTGCAAGGCTTTGCAGAAGGGTTTAAAGAGCCAATATCAATGATTGATGGCAAGAAATTTGAACCAGTCAAAGCTTACAAGGATAGCAAGGTTTGTAACGTGCTGACTATGCGGGAACTGCATGAGCGCTATCACGAGTCAACCGGTATCGTCTTCAATTCTCTCTATCCAGGATGTGTTGCAGAAACGCCGCTATTTAGAAACCACTATCCCCTGTTTCAGAAAATCTTCCCATTATTTCAGAAGTACATCACTGGGGGATATGTGTCTCAGGAATTGGCGGGAGAACGGGTTGCTGCTGTGGTTGCCGATCCTGAGTATAATCAATCTGGTGTTTATTGGAGTTGGGGAAATCGCCAGAAAAAAGATGGCAAGTCTTTTGTACAAAAAGTCTCTCCTCAAGCCCGTGATGACGACAAAGGCGATCGCATGTGGGAACTAAGCGCCAAGTTGGTTGGACTTGCATGACCGTCGCTCTGCTCCAATTCAAAATTCAAAATTCAAAATTCAAAAATAATTAAATAATTTTTAATTCCTACATTTGAGAATTTTTATAATTTTGGATTAAAGGTTTGGATTGGAGCAATTGGTGCAAGCCCCTAAATTAATTTATGGAAGCATAAAAAAGCGCAACATCATTACATCGTAACCTTTAGATACTAGAACGTGAGACTATGTTATGCACAAGCAGTTAAGCAAGCAAAAGCTGAAACTGGCTTGTCAATGGAATCCTTTCCTCTGAACTGTCCATACCAGCTAGCACAAGTCACAGATGATGAGTTTTTACCTCAGTAAGCACTGAATCTTTCTTTATGTGCTGTTTCACTCTCAAGTTATACCTCTCCATTCCCTACCACCTTGACTTATACATAGGAAATATGTATGATAGTGGTTGCACAGAAGGGGAGTAGCTGCTGGCAAAAAATATAAAAGCCAGTACATCTGAATCAACATACTGGCGATGAGCCTGGTTCAGGTGGCAAGTAATCAATATTTGAAAGCGAGACCTTCACTAAGTTCACACCGAAAAGTGTAAACTTGGTGAGGTCTTTTGGCGCTCATCAAGCTTTACATCGGTAAACGATTCTTCAGGAGCTTGAGAGAGTGTTAACAGCTTTTACCGCAGGTTTATTACTAATTACAGTTTCAGAACTAGGCGATAAAACATTTTTTATCGCTGTAATTTTGGCAATGCACCACTCGCGGCGGCTGGTATTTATAGGTGTGACAGCTGCTTTAGCCACAATGACAATCCTTTCGGTGCTATTTGGACAAGCGGTATCTTTGTTACCAAAAGTTTATATTCATTACGCCGAAATAGCTTTATTTATTGCCTTCGGTATCAAGCTGTTATATGACGCTAGTAAGATGTCTGCTGCTGCTTGTGATACAGAAGTTGTAGAAGAGGCCCAAGCTGCGGTGAAACAAGCAGATTTGCAGTTACCAAAGCAAAAGACTGGATTGGCAATTGTTACAAAAGCCTTTGTGTTGACATTTATGGCAGAGTGGGGCGATCGCACTCAAATTGCTACCATTGCCCTAGCAGCAAGCAATAATCCCATTGGAGTGACAATAGGTGCAATTTTAGGACATGCCTTATGTGCTGCGATCGCAGTTATCGGCGGCAAAATGATTGCCGGACACATTTCTGAGCGTCAACTCACCCTGATTGGCGGATACCTGTTTTTAGTCTTTGGTGTCGTCGCTGCCATTGAAGGAGCGTGAGGAGAAAAAGCAAGGAAGTAAGGGAGCAGGGGGAGAAATCAATTCAAAATTCAAAATTCAAAATTAAAGAACTTCTGCCTCTTGTGCCCAATGCCCAATCCCCAATGCCCCATGCCCCATGCCCAATTCCCAATGTCCATTACTTAGGAGTATTCAATGAAGGCGCGGGAGATACAGCAGGATTAGGCGTGGGGGAAGCCGTTGCCGCCTTTTTAATTCCGTCTTTATACTGAGCAGGTGCTAAAGCTACGGCACTATCAAACAAAGCTTTTGCATCTGCGTCTTTGCCCTGTTGTTTCAGGAGCATTGCTTTTGCTACGACAGGGCGAAAATCCTTGGGATCTTTCTTAATTGCCTGGTCATAAACAGAGCTAGCTTGAGCGTAGCGTTTCTGGGAAGCATGAACAGAACCTAACAGCACCTGCACGGCGACTGTGTCTACACTTCCAGGCTGAATTGTATTTGCTTGGGCTGCATTAGAGAGGGTTTCTTGCAACAAACCAATGGCTGCTTCGGGGCGTTGTTGACTGATCAATAGAGCGACCATTCCTCGCAAAGCATTCAAATCGCCTGGTTTCGTTGACAAAACCGAGCGATAAGCTTGAGCAGCTCCTTCGCGATCGCCAATTTGCTGTTTGGCTTGAGCTAGTAACACTGAATATTCTGACTGTTCGGGATTTAGCTTTGCTAGCTTTTCTAGAGGTTCAATGACAACTTGGATATCAGCTGGTTTAACCTCACTTTTATCTTTTTGACTTAGTAATTGCAGTCGCGCCTGTAGTAGGCCCTTAAGCGCAGTCTGATTTTCTGGTTCCCTTTGCAAAACCTGTTCATAACCTCGTACTTCGTCTTCCAGTTTTGATTTTTGGTCAGTGGAGGGCAAACTACCTCTGGTGCTAGCGGTATTCTGACTTGAGGGTGGCGTATTATTAAATGCTCCAATTATGGGAATCACCGAAACACCCACAAAAGCAAGAATTGCCACTGCTAAGACGACTTGAACTATCCAACGATTGCGCGGTTGAGACACAGTTTTGTCTTTCTCCTGAACTCTAATGACATTATCATTTACACAAATCGTAAAGTTAAAAATTTCCAAAACTTTGCGGAATACCGCCAATTGCCTGTGAATTTTATAACAATTAACTATCCACGCTGCTAAAGTAAGTGATGACTTTAGGAGGAGCCGTCAGAATTGTAGCTATGATATGCTTCCGAAACTAGTGTAAAGCCGCTAAATTAGACATTTAGTGTTTATACATTAAATTTAGCGCTTTTAGGATTGTATAGAGTACCCTAGTGTGATTTTGTGAAAAGCCAATATACTTTCATCAGTCGCACAAATGCTCTTTTCAGCTGCCTTTGTAAAATCCCACAATGGGATGTGTCTGTGCCGCAAGGAGTTTTTATGAATTCCGACCTGATGCCGTTGCCTGAATCTTCCAATTCTTCTGCCTCTAACCAGGGCCCAACTAACGTAGAGGCAGCCGCTAATGTTCATATAGCAGCCCAGTCCTCTAAAGAAGTTGACAATTTGCCTGTCAACCCCAGTGAGACTGACTCAAATGGGAACTTGATTAATCGCCAGCAACCGATTCCGCCTCCCAGTGAACCGATGCAGTATCGAGCGATCGGCTTAGTCCGGGGTCGCTATCACGCTAGTAGCGAACAATTTACTCAAGGTACGCTGCTGACTCCAGATGGTGTAGAACTCAATGCCGTCCTTCTAGGCCGGATTATGAGCTTAGTCAAGAATCATCTAGACTTAGAAAAAGAACACTTGTGGGTAGTATATCCACGTACCAGACAAGAAAATGATACCTTGCACATCCAAATCGTCGGAGTTTGGGAGCCAGAAAATCTCGCTAAAAACTCAACAGATGAGGACGAATCGGATTTTGAGTTGCAAGAGTTACAGACACTTGATGATGGCTTATCTGAGAACTCTGAATTAAATACAACTGCCCCCAGACCTTCATCAGAAGTTGCAGATGGTGGTTTTTCTGTTCGTGGTGAAGTAGTATACCAATCTTTTGATGCTAAAAGCTTGGTAGTCAAAATTAGGCAGGCTCCACGCAAATCAACTGACAAACCCAAGTATTTTAAGTTGAAATTGAGGGGTGTACTAACTACCAAAGCAGTGGGTAAATTCTGGGACTTCCAAGCCAAGCGGGAAGCAGACGTTTTAGTAGTAGAAAAAGCCGAGGCGATCGCTGATTTGCCCAAAAAACGCAAACCACCATTTAAAGGTGGACCTCGTGCTGGCAGTGGAGGTGGTGCTGGTGGTAGAAAACCATTCCCCCCCAGACGCACTGGCGAAACTCCTCGTCCCATCAAGAAAACAAGTACAAGCGGCGATCCCTCAGTCGTGTCAAAACCTATACCAAGAACGCCCGTTCCTAAACCCATTAAGCGACCGAAACCGCCTCAAGAATAGAGAATGGGGCATTGGGATTGAATCTTCAATTTTGAATTTTGAATTTTGAATTTTGAATTGATATCTCCCCTGCCCCCCTGCTCGCTCCCCCACTTCCCCCAATCAAAAATCCGTCCGACGGTCTTGGGGTAAAAAAGATCGCTCCATCGGAACTGGAGAAACTGCTTCTGTGAGGGTAAACGTACCTGCTTCGATCCACTTTTTCAACTCTAGGGCGACTTGCCTAGAAAAAAACAAACTCGCTAAGGGGGCAGAGCGTACTGCTTTGCCCTCTATGGTGATCCACCCAGATTTGAGTTGGGCGTAACTCACCAAACCAAAGGTGGGACGGACCCGCCGGGGAATAGAAAAATCTACTATTGGAGCTACTAAGTCTTGATCTTGGACGGCACAGTGTTCAATTACTTGTTCATTTAATACAGGTAGTGGTACACCAACCCCTAACATTAATGAGGGGCCGTAACTTTTGAAGTAACACCCCCGCACCCAATGAGCATCCATTTGCTTGGCATCACCAATTAAAGCTAACGTCGCGGAAGGCCCAATCGGTGTACGATTAGCTAAACGCTTTTGTAAAGGGAAGTGCTGAGTGCCTTCCCAGGCAACATAGCCAACACCACCGCCTAAAAAAATTCGAGTACCTATACCAACAAGTTGCAAATCAGGGTCGTTGAGTAAAGGGGAAATAGCACCGGGGTTAGAATAAACAGCATTCCCCAAACGTGGTTGTAAAGGGCCGAGATATGTGAAGAGGGGGCGATCGCCACCATTTACACCAACAATAAAATTTTGATAAAGATTGCGCGGATTAAATAAATAAAACTGATTAATTGTCTCATTGGTAATTGTAGTTTCAAAATTTGCTCTGGGATAACAATCTGTTACTTGTCCTTGCGCTTTCACGTGTATAGATTTACCAGCAATTAAATCTTCGATTACATGACCGCCACCACGTTCTCGCACTTCTTCCCCATCTGTCGTCTCTACAGCACAACTCGCACCCAAATATAAATCTACTGCCCCAAAACCAGAGTATGCTGGCACGCCATCTAACCAACAACGGCGAATTTTTATCGGGGGGTCAGTATGTCCCAGATTGATAATTGCACCACTTGATTCCATCGGCTCAAAAGTACCAGTGGTAATTACGTCAACTTCCTTAGCAGCTTTAGTAACACCGATTTCTCCAACTCGTGCTTTTAATTCTTCAGTTGTCAACACCACTGCACGTTGGCGCTTTATTTTCTCGTTAATTTCTGCAATTGTTCGCATCTTATCAGTGCTTACGCTTCCTGGTGAGTGGGGAATGGGCAGAAACGCGATTATTTTTTCAAGATATCATCATCAATCGAGGGATTCTCATTTATATCTGGATTTTCTGCCGTCCAATTATCATCTGTTCTAGGAGATTCAGAAACTATCACAAACTCAGTCTCTTTTCTATTGTTATTCCCCCATTCATCCAAAACATCTTTAATTAACACTTCTTGCAACCAAATTTTAGCAACAACAGTTAGAGGTAGCGCTAAAAATAATCCTAAAAAGCTAAAGAAAGTCACGAAAAATAGCTGGGCAATTAAGGTTATGGCTGGCAGCAATGATACTTGATGCGCCATGACAACGGGCGTGATGAAATTACTCTCAGCCTGTTGAATGAAAAAGTAGAGAATTAAGACAGCGATCGCTTTCCAAGGTTCATCCAAAAAAGCGATCGCCATTGCTGGGATTACACTCATCGTTGGCCCCAGATTGGGAATCAAGTTGAAAAATCCCGCTAAAACCGCTAAAGCAAGCGCTGCCTTGACATGCAAAATTGATAAGCCAATCAGACTCATCACTCCCACTACACAGATGGCAATGAAAGCGCCTGTAATCCATCCCTCCAAAGAAACTTCACACTTATCTAAAATTCCATCTACCCGCCGCCGATAAAATGAGGGGAAAAGCCGTACAAACACTTTGCGATAAGCCACGGGGTCGGCTAACATCATTCCTGTTAAAACCAACACTAGCAAAATCTTGAGGAGGACTTCTAAAGAGCCAGATACAAAGGCGAAGGAGTTTCCCAGTAGCCGATTGACGAAGGGCTGTACTTGTTGAATGAGGCTATTGATATCTGGGACGTAAGGAATTAACTGGTCAGGAATACGAGCTCTCAGGGCATCAAGCCAACTATTAAAGCGTCCAAACCCTTTAGGAACTTGATAGGTTAGTTCTTGAAACTGCTGGGCAAATGGCGGCACAATTAGCCAGAAAAAGCCCACGACACCTGCGAAAAAGATAGCTACTGCTAGGAGGACGGCAAATCCGCGCTTTATTCCAAAACTTTGAAAGCGTTTCGCTAGCCGATTTAAGGTGGTGGCTAACACAACTGCGGCAAACATCAGCAAAAGCACTTCCCGAATTTGCCACAGGATGTACAAACAAAGAACTATGGCGATTAAGCCGATCCATTGACCCAAGTTCACAGGCTAACTCCCAACGGTTGGCGAGATGCAATTTTATTGTAATTAAGTTAGGTTAGCTGATTTTAGGAACTTGTGCGTAAATGGTTTGAGTTAATTTTGTTTTTGTGCTTGAAATCGCCACAGTAGAGCGATCGCGACGATCACAATCGGCAACAATACTATAATTAGCGCGTTGCTTGCTGTCGGCGGAATCGGTAGACTTGGCCCTGCATACTTAATTAATACTGATAACAAAGCCGAGAGTAAAAGCAGTTTCAGAATTAATCCTAGTTGATTTTCCATAAAAGTACGACAATACAAATTTTTGTGATACGCACAAATTTGCGCTGTACCGTCTAGTTTCTAGAATAAACCTACAGATACAATCCTTGTATGTTCACAAAAATATAATTTTGAGTACTTGAAGCGAAGGAAGTGAGGCGTGATCGCCAATGAACTTTCTGGTGCTGCCTAAACCACAGACAGCACATTATACACTATTAAAACTATACAGAAAGTAATCAAAGCAGCCTTTGAGTAATTTAAACTAAGCACAAATAAATGCAGAGTTTTACCAAACTTTATTTGCTCCGAACTAGCTCAATTCTATATTTAGCTTTGATCAACTCAGGCAATTCTATTAAAAACTTTTTCACTCTAACTTGAATATATTTAGGATTTTTAGGTACACGTTTAGCTATATATCTTAAAAAAGCAATTTGATAACCAAACTTATATTTAATTGCAGAAAATATATTAAACTTGATCTGGTTATCTAAACTTTTTTCTAGGTTTTTTAACTTTGATACTTCACGATGATATACGGGATGCTCTCCCCAAACGCAGGCAAAGTGTACAAGAGCAGGTGACACCACTTGATTGTATTTTTTAAAAGTAGATTGACCTTTAATGGCATCTATATTAAAAGAACCACGAAGACCGATAGGTGTTCGCATCATCTGACCATTATCTTCAAACATACTTTGATTGTGTAGCATCATCGCTAGGGCAAAAATACGTTCATCATTAGGGCCATCACCGCGAAATTCACTAATGCCTAGCTTTCTCCAATCTCTTGAAAATTCTAGCGCTGTTTCAAAAAATGCCTTAGCAGTATCATTTCTCTCAAAATAATAGAGACCTCCATTAAATCTAGGTAGTTTTGTCAGATTAAATCGTTTGAGTGTGTCATCTACATCAATGAACTTATCTTTATCACCTGCTTGAAGATATACATGACCTGCTGCACTAAAACTTCTACCTTTAAAATCATCAAAAATAAAGTTAATATCCCTTACTGCTATGCAATCACTATCAATACAAAGTGTATATTCAAATGGAGAATAATCATAGATATGAAGCTTTTGTTTGACGTTAGAACCATATTGATTTCTCAATTTTATAACATAATCATAAAGTTCGAGTAACTCTTGATCGTTTTGATGGTCAGTAACAATAGCACGCGGAACATTTGGTGAATGAAGACGTAGAGAACGTGCTAATGACTTTGCCATTTCGACATAATAAGATGCCCCGTAAGCATAGGTGATAATGCCACGTTTTAAAATAAACATTATTTTATTACTTAATAATATTTCAACTTTAGTTGTCTAGCTAAATTCTAACTTATACGCCACAGTATATATATCTAATAATATTAACCAAGCATAAATTCTATATAAAGTATGCGTAAATTCTAGTCTAAATTTTATTTAAATCTGTTTAAACAAACCTAGTTATTTACCTTTATAAAACCTTTATAAAAATGAACTATATACAGCAATAAACAGCTAATAAACAACACAAATATTGGAATTTATATTTATCCAACCTAAAATTAACTGTATAAAATAGATTTCTATTACATTCACAGCACTTTTCTTTTACATGAGGTACAAGTTACGGGTTTTGAGGCAGGAGTTAGGAGGTAAAAACTCTTTATATTTGATGCGTGAGTTTTACGTTTTGTACCTCATTTACTTGCAACCTGGTGTATTAACTTTAGGACTTACGCAAAAATCGCCAAAAAGCTTAATTTATCGAACCGCCAAGACTTCCAAGAACGCCAAGAATCGTAGAGTGTGCGTAAGTCCTAAACTTGATATTGTAATCATTGCCAGAAACTAGCGCGATCGCTGTAGTTGCTACGCGGGAAATGCTGTTAGCCATTAGGGTGCTATCGCTATCTTTGTAACGCACCATCGACAATTCAGGGTGCGTTAGCGATCGCCTACTCTTAAAGCTTGCTACGCCTCGTATCCTTCGTTTCTGACAGGTGCTAGAAATTATATTTTTGGGAAACTTACAAGGCGATGAACTTGGACGGATACATCAGGAAAAACTAGGGGGACAATAGTACCTGTGGTTAATGTCAGTTCAGTTGTGTATTGCCCATTTTTTAAGTCTCGAAATACTTGCAACTGAGAATTTTTAAGATTGACAACCCAATATTCAGCAATGCCTGCTTCTGCATAGATATCTTTTTTCTCACCTAAATCTTTGCTCAAGGTGGACTGAGAAAATTCAATAATCCAGAAAATATCTTCAGGGTATGGATGGTGTTCTAGGGCGTGTCATCAGTTGATGTAAAGAAAGATAAAGTAGAAATGACCAAGCGACAAGGATTTGCTCGCTATGACAAGCCGTCGTTATGCTCTAAGGGATGACCAGTGGGAAAGGATCAAAGACCTGTTGCCAGGACGAGACGGTTATGTCGGGGGGACAGCCAAGGATAATGAACAATGCAATAACTTACTCAACACTTTTTTTAATCTTTGGTCTAGGGAAACAATCTCAATTGCCCAGTCGGGATTAATTTCAAAGCGATTAACAATTCTGCTAGATGGAGTTTTAGGAATTCTATCCCAGCGAAACACAGACACATCAGGGACGATAGATGCACCGCTAAAGGTGCAGCGCAGTTCTGGAATAGCAATAGCAGTTTTTTGATTTCTCTACTAAGCCGTTAATAACTTCACAAAAAGTTGTCTGAATCAGGCCATGTTCGCCTTGAGGCATTGGTTTTTGAATGATTTCTCCGTTAATAAAATCTGATGCTGGTTCGGTTTCCGGCAGTTTGAGAAACTCGTCTAAAGTTAGTTGGGGTTGACTGGCAATAGTCATAAGTAAATAGCATAGAGGGCAATATTTTAATTATGTGCGTTAGCGATCGCCTACTCTTAAAGCTTGCTACACCTCGCATTCTTCGTTTCTGACAGTTGCTAAAAATTAAAATTATATTACTAATTACTTTTCTACTCCCCATTCCCCACTGACGAGATACAGTTATAAAATTATATATCCTCCAGTCAAGAGCATTGTGATGTTTAGGCATCTACTACCCATAGTAATTATTACAGCAATTCTAAGTAGCTTTTTGAATCTGACAGCCTCTACTGCCTTTGCACGACAGATATATGAACCAACAACTGAGTCGCTATCAAAGCATGAAGTTCCAGAGTGGTTCAAAGATGCTAAACTCGGCATTTTCATTCACTGGGGCGTGTACTCCGTACCTGGTTGGGCACCACTGACTGGTGAACTGAACAAGGTAGTTGCAGAACGCGGCTGGGAATATTGGTTTCAGCACAACCCTTATGCTGAATGGTACTACAATTCCATGAAACTTAAGGGCAGCGACACTTATAACTATCACCATGCGACCTACGGTGAAAATTTCACCTATGACGACTTCATCCCCACCTTCAACGCAGCCATCACAAAGTGGAATCCATCGGAATGGGCAAAACTGTTTTCTCAAGTAGGTGCGCGGTACGTTGTGCTGACGACCAAACACCATGATGGCTTTCTGTTATGGCCTAGCAAAACCACAAACCAGTCAGGACGAGTGGCGGCGCGGGATCTTGTAGGCGAACTGACACAAGCCGTTCGTAAGCAAGGTATACGTATGGGTCTGTATTACTCTGGCGGTATTGATTGGTCACAGCAAGATACAACGGTAACAGACTTTAACACCTTGCTCGCAGCCATTATCCAAGATAAAGCTTACGCTGAATATGCTAATGCTCACTGGCGCGAACTCATTGACCGCTATCAGCCGTCTATCTTATGGAATGACCTTGGCTACCCTGTTGGTCAGGCGAACGAGATTATGGCTTACTTTTACAATCACGTACCTAACGGTGTCGTTAATGACCGCTTTGATTTAAATGGGCAATTCGGTTTACACTTCGACTTCTCCACACCTGAATACAATCAACTCAAACAAATCGAACCAAAGAAATGGGAAAGCACAAGGGGTTTAGGTTACTCGTTTGGTTACAACCAAAATGATACCGACTTGAACATGATTTCAGTAGATGAACTGGTTGACTCATTCGTTGATATTGTTAGTAAAAACGGCAACTTATTACTCAATATTGGCCCAAATGCCGATGGTTCAATTTCCAAACTGCAAATTGAACGGTTGCTCGGCTTAGGCAAATGGCTAGATGTAAATGGTGAAGCCATCTTTGGTTCGCGTTATTGGATACGCTCAGAAGATGTATCTACTCAAGGCATCCGAGTACGCTACACCACAAATAAAGGTAATTTGTATGCTGTCTTGCTTGATACTCCTATGAGTCAGACGCTGACAATCCCAGGGCTAATTCTGCCGAAAAATGCAAAGATTGCAATGCTAGGGGCAAAAGGTAAACTTGAGTGGCAACAGTACGGACAGAATTTATTTGTCACGTTACCGGATATGTGTGTAGGGAAAAAATCACCAGCCTACACGTTGAAAATCAGCCAGATACCTCTTTCCTGAAGCTCTGATAGTAACTTACAGCTATTTTCAGGTAAATAGACCACGCGGTAGGGGCGCAAGGCCTTGCGCCCCTACGACAGGTGTGGTTCAAATACATGAAAACTGCTGTAACAAGATTGCGATCGCGAAACATTTACCCTTGATTCTAATTTGTAACGCTAATTCACCAGTTAGCACTCAAGAGAAAAAGCTCATCAAACTGTAACCAAAGGTAAAGGCTATGATCGCACCGATGAAGACACTGCCATAGATCATACGATTGCAAAAAGGGACTAAAGCCGAATGGTGAACACCCTGTTATTAACCTCTGTTGGCGCAGAGAGTTTTTAAATTTTGTTGTCAACGAGTATCAAATACTCGTCAACGGAGATAAAAGGTGGATTCATCCACCTCAAATACTTGTCAACGGAGTTCAAAGGTGGATTCATCCACCTCAAACACTCGTCAACGGAGATAAAAGGTGGATTCATCCACCTCAAATACTCGTCAACGGAGTTCAAAGGTGGATTCATCCACCTCAAACACTCGTTAACGGAGATAAAAGGTGGATGAATCCAGTTCAAATACTCGTTAACGGAGTTAAAAATAGATGAACAGACGCGATTAATCGCGTCTCTACTAACTGCGTTGCCAAATTTTAATTGTCTTATCCAAACTACCACTCACCAACATCTCGCCGGAAGCTGTGAAAGCTAATGCTGTGACTATATTGCCATGACCTGTAAACGTACCTAGCAATTCCCCGGTTTGTAAATGCCACAATTTGATAGTTTTATCAGCACTACCGCTAGCAATAATTTGACCATCGGGACTTAAAGCGATCGCATATACTCTATCTCGATGCCCTTTAAGGGTATGAAGTAATTTTCCAGTCTCCAATTGCCAAACTTTAATCGTTTGATCCCAGCTACCACTCACGAGGATTTTACCATTTGCACTGATTCCTAAAGAACAAACGATGTGAGAATGACCCATGAGGGTATGCAGTGGTTGTGCATCTTTTAAACTTTTAATTCCCGTTTGCGGTGAGGTGCGCCAAACTTTAATTTTGCGATAGCTACCTGTAACTAGAGTTTCGCCATCTCGACTCAAAACTAGGGAATGAGCAGCTGTATCATCTAAAGAAAGGGCGATCGCTACCTGACGTTGCATCAAATCCCAAAAGAGAATTTTTCTGTCATCTCCGCCTGTCGCTAACATTCTGCCATCTGGAGTAAAGGCAGCACACCGCACGACTCCATTGTGTTTGTGCAAAATATCTATCAAGTCCAAAGCGCCTACGTGCCAAAGCTTAATTGTCGAATCTGCACCGCAACTCACTAAAGTCTGTCCATCTGAACTAAAAGCTAGGGAATTCACTTCATCCACCAGCCCAGATATTACCCAAGGATACTCTGATAATGTCTCTATTAATTCACCCTTGCTTAAATCCCAGAGTTTCGTCTCTCCCCGACTACCGCTAGCCAATATGGGTAAGGCTTTGCTATTGTTGCACCCAGAACTGAAAGCTAGGCAATTAATGCCTCTGGTGTGTCCTTGCAAAGTCTGCCAGCATTCCCAGTCACCGATTATACCCTTGAGACAATGTTCTGATGGTAGAGTCTGTATTGTATGTGCGATCGCTCTTGAGTTAATTACTGGCGACGTGTCTTTTTTGCCCATAAGTGATTCTAAATACCAACTCAACCCCCCTGCATACAACAAATTACTTGGAGTGACATACAGTTTTGGTTCAGTAAATTCAAGTTGATCTGTAGGTAAAAATCCTGTTATTATGCTTTGTTTCTCGTAACCCAAATTACCAGTAGACGGATAAAATAAACACAGAAAAACTAATACTTGGTGATTTTTTAAATCTTCTTGAGTAACCGACCATCTAATTTTGTCTTTCTTAATACCATTAAAACTTTCTCTATCAGCAGCGTAAATTAGCACACTTAGCTGAGGACGATCCTTGAGTATATAAGGAAATTTACTTTCGCCACATAAATTTCCCTCATCATCTAAAACTATATTTTGCAAGGTATCTTGTGACACCTTTTTTACTAATTTGCCCAAGCGTTCAGTTATTATTCTGTCAACAATATGCTCCCGTAAAAGATAATCTTGAGCTTGTTGTTGGAAGTATTTAGGAAAAGGTATCGTCCAATCAGGAGGCTCAGGATATTCCGGCGGTGTCGGCGGCGGATTTTTAGCGAGAACTTCTGCCTGTTGGCGAGAAAGTTCTTGGAGTCTAGCCAATGGCTCGCCCCAAAAGGCCATAACTTCAGTGTGACAACCTTTAACTTGACTTTCCAGCAAAGATAAGTCATAAGTTTTAGGTTTTTTCACACGTTGAAGGAAGTCAGTTTGTTGAGCTTTGAGTAAGCTAATCCAATCCATCTGCATTCCTGCGGCAAACTATTGCATACCTAAGGTAAGCTATACAAATGTAATTACTCAAGTTTATAACCTTAGTTAATTAAAAATTCAGTAATATTAACAGTCTAATAAAACACAGCCATTGACAAATGTTTCCGGGAAACAGACAGATGGATAGCACTTAGACATTTCATGAACTGATGCAGTTGCAGTATATAGAATTAGATGATATCAGTCAATTCTAACGGAGATAGAGAACGAGATACTGTTTCCCTAGAAACAGTTCTTGTTGCAAAGGAAAGTTGAATTTGAGAGGGATTTAAAAGATTATAGTAACGTTAAGTCAGCAAATAGCTACATGAATCAATTCAAAATTCAAAATTCAAAATTCACGCATTAAATACAGCCACCCACAAGGAATGGGGTATCTAAGAGCCTTGTAAGACAAGAATTCTTTCGCGCCACTTGCGGGCGTTAGCGTAGCGGGACGAAGTCCGGTTTTAAACCTATCTTTTTTGATAAAAATAATCTAGTAACGATAATTATCGGAAATATCATCTGAAATCGACATAAATGGTGTAGATTGGATAATTTTAACCTTTGCGTTTTGGTTGTCTGGGTGTTGTATTTACATTAGAGGAGTCACCAAAAGTATCCCTTGCTTCGATCTGTTTAATTTTCATTTGCAAGTTCAAGTCATCACTGCTAACAATTGTTTCTAAATTCGCTAATCTCTGCTCTAGCAGTTCTATTTGCTGCTGGTGCAAATAGTTAGTTTTGGATTTTTGCTCATCAGAACGCCAAACAGCAACTGTACCAACAGCTGCGCCACCAATAGCAACTAAAGGAAGAATAGCACCACTTCTAGTAACGGCTGACAGGGGGACGCAAACTCCGAGAATAGCTACTGTAATTACCCAAATTCTTGTGGTGGCAGATAATCTAACATCTTGATATTGTTCTAGATTTGTTTGAGATTTTTTAGCCATAAATAAATCCAAAGAAAAGTTATTTGCTAGATTGGCACAATCGTTTACTAAAATACTTCCTACAATTGGGTTAAGTATAATTTTTGTACTAATATTTTTTAATTACCAGTAGGTAAGCATAATTCAACATAAAATCTCCATCAGCGAAATGATTTTCCTGACTCCTATACAGACGCGATTAATCCATATTTACTGCTGCCTTCTACTTTCTATTTAGTTACTTTGTTATTTTAGATCATTAGATTTTGCTTGCAAGGAACAGTTGTAGACTGAGAGGAAGATTTTCTTAAAGTCATAGTCAGGAAGGTACAGATGACAGTTCGTGCTTTTTTTGAAGCTGCTAAAGTTGAGGGTGTCCAGTCACCTTACGATACCATTCACCTGAAAATTCTCTATCCAGCACAGATACCGGATCAACTAGAAAAAAGTACCAAAATTGAGCCAGCTAATCCAGAAAACGCACCTTTTCCAGTAGTGATTTTATTCAACGGCTTTAACTGTGATGCTCAACAATACCAATGGCTGGCGGTTAAACTCGCTGAACGTGGATTGGTAGTGGTTCTGTTTAATTGGATTACCGAAAGCCTACTAGGCGTAATTAGCCTCACACCTGGGATTGATTTGGAAAAGATGAAACCCACAATTTATCGTACTGCTCCCACAGCTTCGGCTTTGCCAGCACTTTTAGCTAAACTCGAACAGTTACAAAATCAGGGAATTTTAGCAGGAATGCTGGATTTACAACGGATCATTCTCGGTGGACACTCTGCAGGTGGTATGGTATCTATGGAAAATGCTGACCCTCAGTTTTTCCCTGAAGTTGCTGCATCTTTTGCTTATGGCGCAAGTAGCACAGGATTTACAATCATCGGGTATGAACCAGGAACCATCTTACCTTTACCAGATTCCCTACCACTTCTACTGATGGGAGGAACTGAGGATGCTAACACCCCAGTCATCCGTACATTCCAAGAAGCAATTACTGGGGGACGAAATGACACCTATCTGGTAATTTTAGAAGGAGCAAATCACTATTCGATAGTTGATGAGCCAGACTCCACTACAGTTAGACCCTCTCTCGACTTAGAAGCTACTCAATCCCAAGAAAACTTGCGTTTGGTGATGAGTGAAATTATTGGTCTGTTTATTGACACTCATGTTCGCCATCAACCAGAAGCATCGCAGTCGCTTGAGCAATTATTAAATACTGCCAATCCTCTGATAAAATCCTTTGAGCGTAAATAGTTAAGTTTGTTATGACAAGTGCATCTTATATTTTTCTAGTTGGAGCAAGTCGCGGTGTTGGTCGAGAAATTGCTCAATATCTCACAGCGCAACAGCTAAAAGTCAAAGCACTCCTGAGAACGGCAGCAGTTGCTAGTGAACTAGAAGCAATGGGTATTGAAGTAGTTCAGGGAGATGCCTTGAATCTTGGCGATATAGAACGCGCAATGGTAACAGATGCACCTATTCACGCCGTTATCAGTACAATTGGCGGTTTACCATCAGATGTAGAAAGGCCGGATTACCCTGGTAATAGAAATCTGATCGACGCAGCAGTTAAAGCTGGAGTGCAAAAGTTTATTCTTGTATCTTCCATTGGTGCTGGCAATAGTGTTGTTGCTGCCTCACCCCAAGTTTTAGAGGTACTAGGAAAAGTTTTAGCTGAGAAAGACAAAGCTGAACAACACTTAATTGCCAGTGGACTCACTTATACAATCATCCGTCCTGGTGGACTCAAGTCAGAACTAGCAACGGGTAATGGCGTTTTAACCGAAGATCCGCAGATTATTGGTAGCATCAATCGTGCAGATGTCGCCCAGTTAGTTGTTCGCAGTTTAAATAGCCAACATGCCAATAATAAAATTTTGTCAGCGGTAGATCGAAATATGCTGTTTGGGCAAAGAGAATTTGCAGAATTTAGTTTGGATTAATGCCCCTATAGCTTCTTCTCAATGCCCAATGCCTTTTAGATCAACTTGTCAGGTGTAATGGGTAAATCACGGATGCGCTTACCTGTGGCATGGTAAACTGCATTGGCGATCGCAGCTGAAACACCTGTGATCCCAATTTCGCCTACACCTCGTACACCTGCTGGGTTGAAGTTGAGGTCAGGTTCGCCGACGAAGGCCACCTGAATGCGAGGAATATCTGCATGGGCTGGGAAGTGATAGGTAGCAAGGTCATAAACTACGGGGTAGCCAATGTTTGGATCAACTTGGCACTCCTCCATTAAGGCTTGCCCAATACCCATGATCACGCCACCACGTACTTGACTGGCTGCTGTCTTCGAGTTGATCACTCGCCCGATATCCATCACTGACACCCAGCGCGTCACCTGCAAACGTCCGATTTCTTCATCCACGCTGACTTCGCAAAAATGTGCGCCCCAAGATTGGAACGCCCATTCCTTGGTTTCATCGCCAGGAGCAGAGGATGCTGTAGCCTCAATTGCTGCCTGACCGGACTGACTCAGAGTTGCAAACGCCTCCTGTGCAGTCTTAGCATTAGCAGTTTTCAGAACTTGCTGACAAGCTGACATGACTGCCGGGACGAGAGATGCTGTCATCATGGAACCACCCGCCATGCCTCCATCTGGTAGCAAGGAGTCGCCCAACTCTACATGTATCTGTTCGATGGGTAGCCCCAATGCGTCTGCTGCTGTGGCTGCAACAACGGTATATGCGCCAGTGCCCATGTCATTCCCAGAGGTGAGAAGATAGGCAGTACCATCTGGTAGCAGCCGTACCTTGACTGATGCTTTCCCCCGCCTGCCAGGGTAGGTTGCTGCCGCCATCCCCCAACCAACGAGTTTACCATCGCGTGTCAAAGAACGCGGCTGTTTTGGTCTGTCTTTCCAGCCAAATTGCTCCGCACCCAAGAGCAAACAGTCAGCAAAATGTTTGGCTGAGAATGGCTGACCTTGGCGCTGGTGTTCTTTAGCTGCGTTTTTTAGGCGCAGTTCCACCGGGTCAATCTTTAGCATCCAGGCCAGTTCGTCCATCGCTGACTCTAATGCCCACATCCCAGGATTCTCTCCTGGGGCGCGCATGAATGTTGGTGTACCGATGTTCAGCACCGCTAGTTCCTGCTTCAGTTGCAAATTCGGCGCTGTGTACATAACTGGCGCGACCGAGGTACAGGGTTCTGCAAAGACATCCACTGGTGAAGTACAGGATTTAACCTCATGGGCGATCGCAGTTAAACTACCATCAGCAGTTGCTCCCAGACGAATAGTTTGCTCGGTTTCGGAGCGGTGTCCGGCGTTCGCTGTCATTTGCCGTCGGCTGAGGACGACTCTGAGAGGACGCTGAAGTTCACGGGCAGCCGCAGCACAGAGAATACCGTGGGGCCAGGGAAAGGCTTTAGAGCCGAAAGCTCCACCCAAAAAAGGTGTGACGACACGAACCTGTTCAGTTGCGAGTCCAAAGAGTTGTGCATAGGTGCGCTGGATTGCCGACACCCACTGGGACGGTTCGTAAACAGTGAGTGAGTTTGCATCTTGCCAGTGGGCAATGATCGCATGGGGTTCCATCGGCGCGTGCATTTCGGTGGAAGTCTTGTAGGTGGCTGTAAGTTTCGTTGTTGCACTCGCCACCCCTGCCGCAAAATTCCCCTTTTCAAACTTTAGCTCTTGACCCATCTGCGGTGGAGCCTCCTTGAAGGTGGCTTTTGCAGCTTCCACGACTGGCTTTTGGCTTGTGTATTCTACCTTCACCAAATGCGCCGCATCACGCGCTCGCTCGAAGGTGTCTGCTACTACCAAGCCGATAATTTGTCCTGCATAGTAAATTTTGTCATCTGACAACGGCAGACGGGCCTCGTAGATTTTCGAGGTCATAAAGTCGTTGGCTGGCATAAACACTTTCGGCGAGTTTTTATGTGTGAAAACATCTATCACACCCACTGCCTTTTCTGCCGCACTAATGTCGATGCTTTTAATTTGCCCATTGGCAATGCTGGCGGTAACAAGATAACCGTGAACCAGACCTGGAATTTCATGTTCTGCGGCGTAGGTTGCCGTGCCCATAACCTTTGCCCGTCCATCCTTGCGGTTGACGGCAGTCCCAATTACTTTGTTCATACTACGCCTCCTCCTTTGGCTGATACCGCGAGTGCGCGACGAATTGCCCGCTTTGCCAAGTCAACTTTGAAACTGTTATGAGTTAATGGTTTAGCTTCTTGAAGTGCAATTTCTGCCGCCTGTTGAAACGTTGCAGTATTGGCACTCTTGCCAAGCAAAAACTTTTCTGCTTCCTTTGAGCGCCAAGGTTTATGGGCTACGCCACCCATTGCCAAGCGCACATTCTGAATCTGCCCACCCGCTAAATCAACCGCAGCTGCCACAGAGACTAATGCAAAGGCATAGGAAGTGCGATCGCGTAACTTTAAGTAAACCCCTGATTTGGCAAACGGCACTGGGGGCAGAATCACAGAGCTAATCAACTCACCTGGCTCTAAGTTTGTATCTCGCTGGGGAGTGTCCCCTGGTAGTCGGTGAAAGTCTGTCAATGGTATTTGCCGCTTACCCTTGGGGCCTTCCACAACAACAACAGCATCTAGAGCCGCAAGAGGGACACACATATCCGAGGGTTGAACTGCCACGCATTGGTCACTGGCTCCAAGGATGGCGTGCATCCGATTGATGCCTGTTGCTGCCGGACAGCCGCTTCCCGGTTGCCGTTTGTTGCAAGGGAAGGCTGTATCGTAGTAGTAGGGACAGCGAGTGCGTTGCAGTAGGTTGCCCCCTACGGTTGCCATATTGCGGATTTGCTGAGACGCACCAGAAAGAATCGCTCGGGACAGGATTGGATAATCGCGGCGAACATCAGCATGGTCTGCCACTGCTGTGTTAGTTACCAGCGCTCCAAGGCTCAGACCACCCTCACTTGTCCGTTCAATGCGCTTCATCTCTAATCGAGAGATGTCGATAAGTTGGGATGGCTCATCTAGGAAAACTTTCAGACGGTCAACCAAATTCGTACCGCCCGCAATCAATATCGCATTTTGGTCATTCGTTGCCCGTTGAACCGCATCTTTCACAGAGGTAGCACGGGTGTAAGTGAAGTTGTTCATCTGAGCATCTCCTGGGGTTCATTGACCATCATATCTGCGGCTGAAGAAGGTGGTTTTTGTCCCGTTACCTGCTGGACTGCTGCCACAATGCCGTTGTAAGCGCTACATCGACAGAGATTACCACTCAGTCGCTCCTTGATTTCAGCTTCAGAGAGTTCAGCTAACTGCGGGGGAAGAGTTAAATCTGGCGTGACAACGCTGGCACAGCCGCGTTTGACTTCATCAAGTAAGGCAACAGAAGCACAAATCTGCCCTGGGGTACAATAGCCGCACTGGAAGCCATCGTTGTCAATAAATGCTGCTTGCACTGGATGGAGAGTATCACCCTTGGCCAGCCCTTCAATAGTGACGATCGCCTTGTCTTCCTGCATTACTGCTAGAGCCAAGCAGGAATAAACTCGCTCACCATCGATCAGAACAGTACAAGCCCCACACTGTCCGTGATCGCATCCCTTTTTGCTGCCCACTAGCCCCAGGCGATCGCGCAGGGCATCCAAGAGTGTGACACGCGGCTCAAGGTCGAGGGTTTGCTGCTCACCGTTAACAGTAAGTTTCACGTTTATCTCACCTGGGTTACTTTGGCTAGCGTCCTTTGCTATCGTTGCCTGATTGAGTGATGAGGAAGTGGCTATAGCTGTTCCAGCAGTCAGTACTTGTCCCAAAAAACCGGGTTGGGATGTTATTTCTGCCCTTGTTTTGTCTTCCATAATTCATACTTCTAAATTGAATAATGCGGTAATTCTGAGAACTTAGGGATATGCATAGCTATTTAGTATTGTGTACATAATTTAAGGTTGAGTGCAGGTAAGAGTCTGGGTAAATAACGAAAAAATCAGACAAAGTACGCTCTCCCAAATAGCTGGATCATCTTGTCAGCCGTGGATTTGGCATAATATTGCTGTTTGTCCCACCTCTATTCACTAGAGCGATCGTTCACTCAGTATTTCTTAACAAAACGAAATATTTTGTACTGGGTTCAAATGTCTATTTGAGGCTAAGTTCTCAGTTTTAGTTTTTAGGTGATGTTTACGACGTGGCAAAAGAAGTAAATCTGGCGTTGCAGAACAGTGGGATGAATTTGGGCAAGCTCTTGAGGCAGGGGGTAATACAGTTCAGTTAAGGAAATTTATCTGTTAAGGCAGGGGGAGCAGGGGAGAAAAAAAGGCTTAACTGAACGGTATTGAGGCAGGGGGAGAGATGAGCCTTAGTTACTAAATCATCCCGCAAAGGGAGCAACGCCATAAATCTCAATTTTAAGCACGCCACCGGAGTATTTGACTTTTGACAGGATTGACAAATTCTCGTCTTTCAGCCACAGACCGAGCATACTCCCGCTTTAACTGGTAATACCACAGCGCCTGCATATCTGAGTCCTTAATCAGCCGGAGCACAGGATTATATTTCAAACCAATCTGTTGCTTTTCCACTACCGTTCGGTCTTGACCAATGAAAGTCCGCGCCAGCACATGCATCAGTGGCTTAAAAAATCCCAGCCAAGGGAGTGTCCAGTAAAGAGCAAAAGTTACCTCTGTTTCTGTGTCTGAAATCGGTGTAACTGCCGTTAAATTAACGACTCGATTATTATTAATAGTGGTTTCTTCAATTCTGACTCCAGGTAAACGAAAAGAAATCTCCGTTTCCGGGACACCACCGCCAATCAGCCAGTATAATCGACCCCCATTCGCTGGTACTCGGTGTCGTGGGATCGTAAAGCCGTAGGGCGAAGCATCGAATTGCTTTACTTCCTCATGCAATTGCTCATTTCGCCACCACCAAGCGCGATGAACATAAGGTGAATGAGCAGGGTCCATCAGACCGACTACCGCATGATCTATAAAACAAGGGAATTTTACCACCTCTACAAACTGGTGCGATCGCTCATCAAACCCTGGAATTATCGGAATTTCCATCTCAGAAGCAGGTTGAGGGTTATCGCGATCGGGCATATATATCCAGATATTTCCTTGGGCTTCGCGAACACTATATGACTGCACATCAAAGCGACTCAAATCCATTTGCTGCTCCTCTACAAGAGAAGGTATCGCAGTACAGCGCCCAGCAGAGTTAAAACGCCAACCGTGATAACAGCATTCAACTTCCTGCCCATTGAATCTCCCACAACTCAAAGGCACACCACGATGAGGACAAATGTCCGTCATTGCAGACACTTTGCCATCCTGGCTACGAACTAACAGCACCGGTTCTCCTAAGAAAATGCGGCTGATCATCATACCTGGCTTGATTTGATTGCTGGGCAAAGCATAGTACCAAGCATTACGTAGTACAAAATTATCGTTATTTTTCATAACTTAATAGTATCTGCCTTTGACACAACGAAAGTCCTGGTTTGTGGAAAGGAAGGTTATGTAAGAAAACATTCTTTCAGGTTTTAAATTACTATAGATAAATTAAACTGATACATTTATTGATCGTGTTCGTAATTTTCTCAGATTTAGGTTGTTCTGGGAGAACTGCGGGTGTGAAGTTGCATTATTCGCCAGAAATTTGTACAAATACCGTTCTTTTTCGCGGGCCATCTAACTCAAAAAACAATACAGATTGCCAGGTTCCCAAAGCTAATTTACCATCCACAATCGGAATTATCTCACTCGTAGTCAGCATCATTGCCATCAAATGAGAATGAGCATTAATCGGCTCATCTTCCGCGACATCTCTTAAATGTAAATCATTATGCAAATAACTGTCTGACTCAGGTGCTAGTTTTTGCAAGAACACTTTTATATCTTCTAATAATCTGACTTCATTTTCGTTGATAGCTAATGCTGTTGTCGTATGTCGAGAAAATACTAAAGCTTGTCCATTTTTAATTGATGTTGAGGCAATAAAATCTTGAATTTGTGGGGTAATATTATGAATATTAATTTTTGGCTCAGTTTCAATTTCAATTAACTTATTAATAATTGACATCTGTTGAATTTTATATTTTGGATTACAGACGAGGTACGTGAAGGAGGCAGGAGGCAGGAGGCAGGAATCAGATGACTCTTAACTCTTAACTATAGTTTCTAAACCTTGCACTAATCTCTCTATACCTTCTTTTACTGTCTCTTTTTGCAGCGCCCCATAAGCAACGCGTAGGTAGCATCCGTCATCCATGCCAAAGGTTGTACCTGGAATAACTGCTACTTTATGTTCCTGAATCAGTCTTTTGACTAACTCAAAAGCATCTATCTGAGTATGAACTTTGAGGAAAAAATAGAAAGCGCCATTGGCAGGAATAATGCTACATAAGCTTTGTAGACGGTTAAGGGAATCTAATACTAGTTGGCGTACTTGAGCAATAGCTCCTATATTACTCTTCAAATACTCATCTTTTGCCTGCAATGCTCCTAAAGCTGCATATTGAGAAATGACTGGCGGACAAATCAAAATTGTATCCTGGACTTTTTTAACAGCGACAAGCAAGTGTTTGGGAATCACCATGTAGCCAATGCGCCAACTGGCAAAACCGTATGCTTTGGAAAGGCTATAGAGAGAAATGGTGTACTCGCTATTATTAGCAAATGCACCAGGTGAAATGTGTTTTATCCCGTTATAAGTAAAGTATTCATAAGCTTCATCGCTGATATGATAAATACTGCGATCACCACAAATTTGATTTACTTGGCGCAATGCGGCTTTAGAATAGACAACTCCAGTCGGATTATTTGGTGAAATTGTCACCACAGCCCGTGTTTTAGGAGTAATTGCTTGAGCGATCGCATCTGGCCGTAGTTGGTAATTTTCATCTGTCGCCACTAATACCGGACGACAACCAGCCATTGCGATCGCCATTTCCTGATTGAAATAGTAGGGCGTATTCAGAATAATTTCGTCGCCTGGGTTAGTGATAGCAAGAATGGCATTCATAAATCCCATATTGCTCCCTGCTGTGACGACGATACAGTTTTCCTCGTTGATTTCAATGCCGTTGAAGGCTTGCAATTTTCCTGCAAGTGCTGTCAGCAATGGGGGAATTCCCTCAACTGATTTGTATAAATTATTTGCGGGTTCGGCTAAGAATTTGGCTAAAAATTCTATAGCTTCATGTGGTGGATTGTAAGAAACAACACCTTGTCCTAGAGAGATAGTTCCAGGAGAGTTTTTAATCAGTTCCCCAACCACAGGAATAATTGGCGATTGTACCGCCTGCATACGAGAGGTTAGGGATTCCATATTTTCTTGCCTATGTACCTGCCTTTAGTATCTCTTAATTAGGTGAACAACCAACTAATACCAATTCAAAATTCAAAATTCAAAATTCAAAATTAAGAAAGCCAGACAGAACAAAGGTATGTCCGTATGTATCTGTCGCATTCTTTTTTAAACTGGTATAATACAGCACGTTGAAAATAAACTACCCATTCCAAATTAATGATATGTTTACTTGTTACCATCTCAATTCCCGAAGTAAAAATAATTACTGTACAAAATAGGAAGTCAGTACTGCCATCAGCAACACTGACTCCTTATTTTGTAGTAAATTGAACTATGTAAGATTGGAATTTTTAGTCAATCGAAATCTGCTGAGGGCCAGTGGCTTTGCCGTTATATGCATCCGTTGTGGTGCTGCTGGTGTAACTATTTGAGCGTATCTGTTTATCTAGCCAGCTTTTAACTGGATCGTCTGCAAGATTGAGTCGAAGCACACCAGAGAAAAACCCACCTACAAATGAGACTGGATGGCGAGTAAATTCTCTGAATATAGGTGACAATTCATCAATGAACATAAAAAGACTCCTGGCACTGCCGTAAAAAATTATTACTTCTTAATTGATCGTAACGTGTTAAAGGATTGGGCATGGGGCATGGAGCATTGGGCATTGGGCATAGGGTATGGAGAAGAGACAAGCTAGACAAGGTAGACAAGGAAGAGGGGGGAGACAAGGAAGAGATTTATTTAATAATTCCCCCTTGTCCCCCTTGTCTCCCCTGCTCCCCTGCTCTCTCACCCCCAATCCCCCGTCATTTCGCGTTACGAGCTTGGTTGCTGATCGGGAAACATACACTTATCAGAATCACAACCACTAGGGCCAGCCTCTGTCATTTCGCCTAGATCGTAGCGGCTTAGTACTGCACAAAAATCATCTGTTTTGCGCCGCGCTTTCACCTCTTGAGTTAAGCGATCGTAAGTTGATTTATTGATTGGCTCAAATGGCAAACGTGGGAATGATTGCAAATCGTCAAAACGTGCTAAAAGAGCTGCTGAAATATATCCTTCATCATTCTGGATGGTTTCGTAAATGCGCTGACCCAAAGGCTCGATTTCATCAGAGCGAAGTTCCAAAGTGGCTGATGTGTTGTGAGTCACATACCAACGTTGAACCTGGAGGACAAAATCAAATTGGGCTAAGACTGAAAATTTAGAAACATCAATTTCATCAGCCCCTGGTAAATCAGCCCAAGTCACAGAAACAGGGATTTCCACTAGCCATTCACTCACCCTTTGATCAAAGGGATCGTTAAGCAAATTGCCCTGTTCATCTTTGTCTGATTGAGAGGGAATGACGTTGTAACCATAGTCAATACAAGCTAAGGCTACTGGGTCATTTTTGCCGAAGGTGATCCGGCGAATGAATCTTTGGGCTTTGGGAGGATGCCACCCTGAACTAGCATTAGTTAATAAAGCTTTAGTGCCACTAGGTTGGACTGTGGTGCAACGATTTGGGCGCTTGAGATTGTGGCGATCGCAATAATCCCAAATCACCCGATGTACAATATCTCTCCAAGAACTGAGGTATTTCTCTTCCTCACGCTTGAAAGCTAATCCTTGTGGAGTTGCAGGTCTTCCTGCTTCCCACCAGCGCAGCCAATCAACACCAAAAGCATGGACAAAGAAATCAAATAAACCTGTAAAAGAAACTCCCACAATTGGGTCTAATTCACGGCTGTATTGATAGCGTGGTTCCAAGAATTTATGATTTAAAAGTGCTGCTACAGATAGTGCCCCAGCAGTGAAAGCCTCCTCTTGTTCTTTGTAATTATGTGGGTCGATTTGATTGAGGTGAACCTCAGACAAATTGCAGTGGAAGTTACTACCGATGATTTCCTTTGTTTGTTACCCTAGAGGCTTTTTATCCCCTAGTTCTACTGCTTGATTATTTGCAGTAGCTCCGCGTACATTTTGCAGATGTGACACCCCCTTTAGGGAAGTCAAAGGTCAAAGTTCAAATTGGCTTTTGACTTTTGACTTGTTACATCTGCCCCCGCACTCTTGGAGAGATTATATTCTAGACACTAATTTTCGATTTAATCTAGTTTCACTCTCTACGCTGTACGGTGTCAAAGGCTTTTTACTTCCTTTGATTACCACGGGATTAGCATCTCAGCTTTCCCCGTTTTTGCGAGGTTTTTAACGTGAGGCAAAATCAATTACCACACGGATTTAAACCGTAGCGAGCTAAACGATGTTCTAGCTCATTAGCATTAAGATTTGGATAACGTTGTTTTAACCACTCTTTTGCTGTTCCTTGTTCATAAGCTTGCAAAAAATTAACTTTCAGAGCATGTGTTGGCAGCAGATCAATGTTTGATCGCGCTACGGCTTCACCAGCCCATTGAATCGCTCCCTCTCCGCTGTAATATTGTTTGCGAACAGCACCAACACATTCTTCTAAGGTTGGCTTGCGGTGAAAAACTCTGGTATGATTGGCCATTCTTAGAGCATCACGCTCTGGATCAATTCGCCAGTTGCCATTTTCATCTTGCTGCCATAAATTATCTTTGGCGGTGGCTGCTAGGCGATCGCCAGAATCAAACTGACGCATCCCCGCACTTCTTCTAATATTGCCTGCAACAATTGTGACAGCAGCTTGATCGATTAATAGACAGCATTCAACTGAATTTAATTGTCGTCCTACAGCTTTATTCAAAATAGATGCACAACACTGATAAAGTCCGGGTAATTTTACAGGATTAGCAACTCCTCCAAAGCCGTTGAGAGTTTCTCCTGATTTGCGAACATCGCTGATATCAACTAATACTTCAACTTCTGCTGAAAATTGTTCATCAGTAGAGAGCTCTAATAGGGCTTGATACGATTCAACCCAACCTTCACGACTATCTCCAACGTGAATAATGACTTTATTGCCTTCTATATGGGTTTCAGTATATTCACGCCGCTGTTGGACAGGAGTGCTGCCAATTTCGCCTTGGACAGTGACATTCAGTTGATTGCGAATTGGAGGCAACTGATTAATAAATTGTGGTTCTAAGACGGCTCCAGTACCACAGCCCATCATTGCCAGATCCATCATTAAGCCGAAGGTACGCCAGTCTTCGAGATTGGTAGAGGTACAATTATAAGCCCCGGAAAAGTTCTTTGGCTTGTTTATCCAGTCTGTACCACCAACCCATAGCCAGCGCCCACTGGGCATAGCTTTCAAGTTGCGCTGCATCTTATCCAATATGACAGTTTCTTCTGGAGTTAGCTTTCCCAACTCGACTAAGCCAAGTAGAGTGCGATCGCATACTTCATCCCATGTTTCCCTTAGTCCCGCCTTTGTACGGCGGCTATAAGTTCTAAAAAATACGGGATTAGCAGCCGGTGCCGTTTCTGGAAACCTTGCACTCTGTCGTATTCTTTCGAGATTCTGAACCATATATCAAGTGTCTTGCGTGCGGACAGATTATGACTATACGCCAAGTAGTTTTAGTATTAAAGATTGTCAAATTGTCCACTTTACGCTAGCTCTACCTGGACTAATTACAACAGAAATTTATGATGTATAATGTCCCTCACCCCTGAGTGGGAAACATTATATTTAGTTTTAATTAGCACATATTCAGCTATAAGTAAATTATTTCTGTATGGTATGGACTCCCTTACATGCAAAAATACATCGCACAATTAGATCGCGCCACTTATTTGAGCGTAACCAGCGGCTATTAGTGGCTGTCTCCGGCGGACAAGATTCTTTATGTTTAATAAAATTACTTTTAGATTTACAATCCAAATGGGGATGGTATTTGGGTATCGCTCACTGCGATCATCGCTGGCGTTCTGACTCCGAAGCTAATGCTAACCACGTCGAAAACTTAGCTAAAACTTGGGGTATATCTTTTTATTTAGAAACAGCGAATAAAGCGATAAACAGTGAAGCTGCTGCACGCGATTGGCGCTATCAAGCTTTAAGTGCGATCGCTCAGGTAAATAATTATCAATATATAGTTACAGGACACACCGCCAGCGATCGCGCCGAAACTCTCCTCTATAATTTAATTCGCGGTACTGGTGCTGATGGTTTACAAGCCCTAACTTGGCAACGCCCTCTAAGTACAGGCATTATGCTAGTGCGTCCACTTTTAGAAATTACTCGAATACAAACAGAGCGATTTTGTCAAGAATTTAAATTACCAATTTGGGAAGATTCCACCAATCAAAATTTGCAATACGCCCGCAACCGCATTCGCCAAAATTTGATACCATATTTGCAAGATAATTTCAACCCCCAAGTAGAATCAGCCTTAGCCCAAACAGCAGAACTTTTACAAGCCGAAGTGGAATATTTGGAAAATGCTGCCCAGGAGTTGCGGGATGAGGCATGGGACATCGGACATGAAGAAGATTTTCTTACTCCTTTTCTTCCTTTGAGGTTAAATCGTCGGGTATTGCAGAAAGCACCATTGGCGTTGCAGCGTCGCGTGATGCGTCAGGTATTGCAGCAAATACTGACTGATGCGCCCAGTTTTGAACACATCGAAAAATTAACGGCTTTAATTATAGCGCCCAACCGATCGCAAACCGATCCATTTCCTGGTGGTGCGATCGCTCAAGTAGAAGGCGACTGGATTTGTTTGAAATAGTTATTTAAAGGCTTTTTGTGATCGGGGACGATGCACATTATTAGTTTTTGAATCTTAAGAGAATATGTAGAAAACCATTCAGATTGTCAAGAAGCATTAAGCAATTGGTATAAGGTTGCCACTAAAGCGAAATGGTCAAATTTAGTTGAAGTACAGCAGGTTTTTCCTAAAGCTGAAGCTGTTGGTAATTTTACAGTTTTCAATATTAAAGGAAATAAATATCGCTTGATTGTTAGTATAGATTATGAAGGGCAGTTAATTTATATTAAATATATCCTCAACCATGCGGAATATGATAAGGAGAACTGGAAAAATGACCCTTACTTTTAATCCAGATAAATACAAGGAATTATTAACAGCTTATCTTCCCAAACTTATAAGAAGTGAAGCTGAAAATGAGCAAGCTTTAGAGATAGTGGAAGATTTAATGCACCGTAAACGCACCCCAGAAGAAGACGAACTTTATCAGTTATTAATTACTTTAATTGAAAAATTTGAGCAAGAATATTATCAGCCAAACCAGCAAAATAGTTCTTTATCGATGTTGCTATTTATTTGAGAAGAATTTAAGAAAAGTAGAGATGATTTAGTATCAGTTTTAGGGGCAGAAGATTTAGTTGATAATATTTTAAATGGACAAGAAAAAATAACTACAGAACAAGCGCGTAAGCTGGGAGAGTTTTTTCATTTAGAATCTAGTTTGTTTATGGAATAACTAAGCTCATAGTTCGTAGTTGGGTTTTAGCCCGAAAAAAATAAGTTAGGGCTAATACCTGATCGCAAACTGATTAATTTTCTGGTGGTGCGATCGCGCAAGTCAACGGACACACTGCCGAAAAATGAAATCATAGATATTATTACCACAATTGCTGTTTACAAGTTTTCTTCGTTGAGTAGAGAGGAAGTGAAAGCTATGCTGGGATTGACTTTAGAGCAAACAAGAGTTTATCAGGAAGCGAAAGCTGAGGGTCGAGAAGAACGGGAAGCTGAAATGTTGAAAGTTACTGTCCCCCTGTTACTAAAAACAGGGATGAGTGTAGAACTCATTGCTCAACAACTCAATGTTGATATAGAAGCCGTCCGGCTTGCTGCACAAGAGAACACGTAGAAGTAAGCGCACGCGAGATCGCTGTTTACCAGCTTATCTACAGGTCTTATACCAATTTGAAAAATGATTGCGACAGATGGATTCATGCAACCCAGATGCAGAAGGCAATTCTCAATCCAAAATCCAAAATGGTCTCAGTTACTACCTTCAGCATTGGGCACTTGTTAAGACGCTAACAATTCTGGTTGAAGCATTAAACTTTGGAGAGTATGACGCAACTGAGCGATCGCTTGGACTTGATAATCACCAATTTCTTGGAATTGATCCAGAGATTCTCCAATTATTTGCAGCTTTTGTCGTAATCCATCTAGAGAATCCTGAATCGGTTGTAGTGCTTCTTGATAAAGATTCACTCGACCACAGGATTCAGCACTTGTTCTCCTTAGGAATAGTAAATTTTCCTCAATCGCTTTCAGTTCTTGGCGCTTTTCATCTAGATCGTGAATTTGATTGTTAATCATTCCTTGATTTAGCTCAACACCAGAACGAATCTGTTCAATTTCACGTTCCAGCTTTTGGATTTCCTGTGAATATTGTTGTCGCTGGGTTTCAATTTGTAACAGAATCGGTTCTAAATTAATTTTGTTGTTACTTTCTTCTTCAGTAACAGCACGTCCTTGCCGCCGTAGCAGTACAGTTTGATGTTGCTTGAGAAACTTCTGGTGCTGTAGCATATTGCGGCGTTGTCCCACCAAACTGGAATTTAGCATCTGATAAAGGTCTTTTTCATCAGTTAGTTCTAGTTCCAAATTAATGTGGTCATGGTCAGATGCGTGATTTAATTTAGTTTGAAGTTCTTCTATAGCTTCTTGTTTATATTTCAGTTCTTGTTCTTGATCGTGAACAAAGCTAGCGTCGATTTCTAACTTATGCTGCAAGTCTTGCACTATCTTTTGTAGTTCTTCTAAAGGCATTTTATTCAAAGCCTCCACATCAGCTTGCTTACCGAGAAATACATCATTAGATGTTGCAGCTAAAGAGTGCATCTGTTGATATAACTCTTCGGCATTTCGTAACTGCTCTTTGACGAGCCGAGCATACTCTTGCTTGCTGGTAAGGTCTGCTGTATTTATTTGTAATTGAGCTGTTTGCTGAACTAGAGAATTTTGTGCTTCTTGCAATGCATTTTGGCGATCACTAAAAGTTTGTGATAAGCGCTCAACTTCTTCTTGCTGTTGGGCGATCGCACTTTTATGCTCCTCCAGTTTTTGCCAGTGCGGGGTCAGAGTCGCTTGCTGTTTTTCGACCAATTCAAAGGCTAGATGCAGATGTTCTCTAACTGTTCCCGTAGGAGTAACACGACTAGACAAGCGATCGAATAACTCACTCATTACTCGACTTTGCTCCTCATCCAAAACCGTCCCTTGTTGAAAATCCGCTTGGCGTTCTTCTAGGCGACGCTGCTCACCCCGTAAATGCTCCCAAGCGCCTTCCAACTCTTGGCGATTGCGCTCAATTTCTCCTTGTAATCGTTCAATTTCCTGGCGGGAGGTGTCAACTTCCTGTTTTTGCTCCTCTAGATGTTGTACCTCATCCTCCAATTGCTGCAACTGTTCTGCTCGCACCTCCATGTCCATTTCACGGCGATTCAACTCTTGCGCCTGAAATGTTAGTGATTGTTTCCACTGATCGATCTCATCTTCCTTAAGCTTAAATTTCTCCAACTGGCGGGAAAAATTCTGCAAAATGTTGACGAGTGGACGCCCTGCTTCTTGAATTCGCTGCACTTGACGATTCGGATTCAGTTCAACCAATACCAAAGCGCCATCATTTAATTTGCTTGCGTCCTCAGCAGCAATCACCTCTTCCGACACAGTACTCCAATTCTGGTCAGTTCGCTGACAAGCTAGCAGTTTCAGTTCGGTTTTCGCACCGCCACTAAGTAAACCACCTTTCTGTTTTTGTACTTCTGCTAAATACAGCACACCGTTAGTCCTTTATTGATGCACTTAAAGTTCGTGTTATGAGATATACCTTAAATAATTCTGTTAACTTGTTTTACTGAACCAGGGTTTAGAAAAACAAGACAGACAAAACTATAGACGCAAAATGTTACGTCTTGATACTTATAGAAGCGATCTGGTCGCGCCTTTATATTTTGTACTGATGACAGTGATGATGACTTCCGTGTTAACACTAGCTTTGTCCAAAGTGTATTACGAAAGATAAAGGTTTATAGCTTAATGTATTCCTTAATCACAATCAAAATAGAGTAAAAATCTTTTCAATACTCCATAATCAATACTTAAAGAAGAAGTCATAATTCAAAATTTAAAATTCAGCAATACATAAGGAGTACTTTTTAGCTAAATGCAGGGAAATTTAAATGAAATTGATATTTGCAGTATTCTGCAATTGATTGAATTGGGACAGCGAACTGGGCAACTATGGGTGGAAGCTTATAGCTCTCACCATAACAATAAACTGGGCAAAGATGGAGCAAACATTTATCGCCCTAAACAACAGTCTTGGTTCGTTTTTTTCCTTAATGGTCAAATTATCTATTGCCAAGAAGGAGAGAGTAGTTTATCCAGAATTAGCGATTATTTACGTCATTATCAAGTTGAAATGCGACTCACAGACAAACAAATTGCCTCCCTACCACCAACTGACGCGCCAGAGTATGCCTATCTTTGGGCACTCTTGGAGCGGAATATCATCAACCCAAAGATAGCTGGTAGTATCATTTACGGTTTGGTGCATGAAACTCTCTTTGACCTGCTGAGTTTGCGCCAAGGTAACTTCATTTTCCATCAGGGTGCGGCACTTGTTCCGCAATTAAACACTTTTGAGATTGCTCCATTTGTGACAAAAATTACCAAGCAGCTGCAACAGTGGAAGCAACTCTATCCACACATTCAGTCTCCAGAACAATTGCCAGTGCTATCTGACAAAGTTCAGCTACAATCTTCTTTACCAGAAGCAACCGTGAATAAGCTACAACATTGGGCTGATGGTAAAACATCCTTGCGACAACTAGCTCGCCATCTCAACCGAGACATTTTGACCGTCGCTAAGGCAATATACCCTTATGTGCAACAAAGTTGGATACAGCTAGTATATTCAGATACTAACAACCCAGACATACACACGGACAGCTGGGAATTGAAGAAAAAACTGATGAAGCGGATAGTATGTATTGACGATGCGATCGCCATCGGTGAGACTATAAATTCCATCTTACAACCACAAGGTTATGAAGCGATCGCTCTTACTAATCCCTTAGAGGCAATGAGTCTGGTTTTTCAACTCAAACCGGATTTAATTTTATGCGACATTGCGATGTCGGAATTGGAAGGATACGAGGTTTGCGCCATGCTGCGACATTCAACAGCATTTCGGCTCACGCCGATTATCATGCTTACTGGGAAAGATGGGTTTATGGATCGAGTCAAAGCTAAGATGGTGGGGGCAACAGATTATTTAACAAAACCGTTTACAGACACTGAGTTACTGATGCTCGTAGAGAAATATATCAACAATCAATGAAAATTGGGCATTGGGGAGCCAGCGCTGTGGGCGGGTTTCCCGACTTGAGGCGACTGGCGTCATTGGGGATGGGGCATTAATTATTTTTCCCTCATCTCTGGAGTTTATGGGGCATATAAAGAGATCAAAGATTTGTTGATCTACTAAAAGATGAGTAAAAAGATGTTATCACAGAGTCAGTTAACTGAGTGAAACGTCAATCTCCGGGAAAATAGTGAAGACATAAAATTAATTTATACAGTTAATCCTTGCGGAGGAATCAGGGAATGTTCCAATTAGGAACGTCTAAATCAGGAGGTAAATAGACACTTATGAGCACAGTTCTGATTGTGGAAGACAGTATAGCGCAAAGGGAGATGATTACAGACCTCCTGAAAGCAACTGGCCTAACAGTTACCCATGCTAGTGATGGATTAGAGGCATTAGAGGCAATTCAAACAGCACCTCCAGATTTAGTGGTATTAGATATTGTCATGCCCCGAATGAACGGCTACGAAGTTTGTCGGCGGTTAAAATCCGATCCAAAAACCCAAAATGTCCCAGTGGTTATGTGTTCTTCTAAAGGTGAAGAATTTGATCGCTATTGGGGCATGAAGCAGGGTGCAGACGCTTACATAGCCAAACCGTTTCAACCAACCGAGTTGGTAGGAACAGTCAAACAACTGCTGCGAGGATAAGGATAAAAACAACATGGTCAGCAAACCGGACTTTTTAAGTGGCAGCGGTCAAGACCACTTTCGACCAGAATTACAAGTAGAAAGTCCTGAAGGTGAGTTACATTTGAGGTTTTACATTCCCTCGCATCAGGAGTTTGCGCTACAAGCAACTGGCATCCGAGAGGTAATAGAACTAAGTCCTGATAGAATCACCCCAATTCCTAATGCTTCTCCTTTACTTTTGGGTACTCTAAATTTACGAGGTCGAGTTATTTGGGTGGCTGATTTGGGTCAATTTCTGGGGGAAGCAGGTGCGTTAAACACGGATAGGGCTGAAATTTCGGTGATTGCTATTGAAGAGCAAGACACAATAGTCGGTTTAGCAGTAGAGGAAATCGGTGGCATGGACTGGTTAGATGTCCAGAATCTGATGCCACCAACTAGTGTTCCAGATACGATGGCTCCCTTTTTACGTGGAGAGTGGCCATTAGGTGCTAAAAGCAATCAGTGTCTACGACTGCTCGATCAAATGGCAATTGTACGGAGTGCTAGGTGGGCAGGATGAAATTGGAGGAGGAAATGGCAGCAAGTATTGATAATTACGAGCCAACATATCAACAGGCGATGACCGCCTATATTCAAAGAAATTATGAGGTTGCGGCCACTTTAGTTGACCAAGTGGTGCAAAATTTACCAGATGACCCTAATACCCATTTGTTGCGGGGTCACATCTACTATGTTTTACAGCAGTACGATGTAGCAAAAGAAGAATATCAACAGGTATTAGGCTTGACTAACGATCAAGAAATTATTGGTTTTGCCAAGAATGGAATTGACAATATTAATCAATATTTACAGTCATTCGGTGGGCAGATCGATCCATTAGAAAATCAAGAGGAAATAGATTCCTCAGAGATACCTGATGTACTGGCATATAACGAACCAGAATTAGAAAATTTGAGCGCTAATCAGGAGTTTGACAGCGATAACCTTGATTTGAACTTTTTTGGAGAGCATCAAGAAAGTGTAAATGGTCTTGAAGAGATATCTTCAAAAAATCCATTTGATATACCCACAGAAGATAGTATTGGAATAAAAAAAATATCAGATTCTTCTACACCTTTTGGTGATGACCCTTTTGCCATAAATGAAGAATCAGAAGAAGAGTCAAATAAAAACTGGGAGAAGAACACAGAATTATTAGAGTTGCCTGCTTTTTGGCAGGAAGGTATCTCAGAAGAAATTCGGGAAGAATCAGCAAATAGTCAATTCTCAGATAATGAGATAAATTATCCTCACGTAAATTCAACTATTGACAATAGTAACTCTTCATCTTCTAATTCACAAACTGGTAATAACGAGAATAATTTCCCCGATTTATTGAGTGAGCCAAAGTCTCTAGAGCAGAATATGGGAAATTTAGAATATAAAAAATCTCGTTTTGGAGACGAAACTTTACTGATTGTTGCAGAAGAACTGAGAAATGATTCGTCAACAACCAAGAAATCAGAATACGGCAGTCAAGATAACTTGTCCGAAACCGAATCACATAATTTCTTAAAATCAACAGATTTGGAAGTAGAATCAGATTCTAAATCGAATGTGTCTGAAGATTATTCATCTTTTAATAGCAATTTACCTCGGAAAGAAAAGCAGGCTAAATCAGGTGAATTCATTACTCAGAATAACTTTGATGATGATAATTTTGATATGGAAGCATTTGAGTCTGCCTTTGGCTCAGATGGTTTAAACTCTTATGAAGATTCAAGCAATATACTAAATGGAGAAAACTCTAAGAGCAATATCGAGTTTTTAGACGACTTTGAGGAATTTGACGATTTAGGAAATATTCCAGGGTTTGACCTGATCGAAGGGGATTCAAACTTCGGTAATGCCGCAATGCATTCTGCTCCAGCAGAAACTAGTGACACTGGACGCATTCAAAGCGCGGAGGCTTTTTTAAGTAATGCACCTCCTAGCGATCGCGAAGAGGAACTGTTCTCAATGACTGGTTCCCATGAAGCTGTTCCAGTCTTTACCCAAACAGATGTCTCGAAACTAGAACCCAACGTCAGTATCGAACAAGGATGGTTAGCACCATTAGAAAATGCTTCCATCGAACGGAAACAATGGCTAATTGCTGGAAGTGTGGGCATTGTCTCAGCGCTGGTTGTAGCCATAGTTAGCTTTGTCGCTACCACGTTTTCGCCACCCCAACAGCGAGAATCAGTAAGAAACACAGGTTGGGCAATGTCACTAGCAGCAGGGATTGCAGGTTTTGCTACCGCAGGCTTCATGGGAAATCTGGCGCTTAAACAAATTCGGCGCACAACTGATGACCTCCAAGCTCAGTTTGAAGCTGTACGTCAAGGAAATCTGAATGCTCAAGCCACAGTGTTTTCCGAAGATGAATTGGGGCGTTTATCCACTGGCTTTAATGAAATGGCGCGGGTAATTTTCACAACCACAAGTGAAGCCCAACGCAAAGCCGATGAACAAGAGGAAGCCAAAGAAAACCTTCAACGTCAGGTGATTCGGCTCTTGGATGATGTGGAAGGAGCTGCTAGAGGCGATTTAACAGTCCAAGCGGAAGTGACAGCTGACGTACTGGGAGCCGTAGCCGACGCCTTTAACCTGACAATTCAAAACCTGCGGGATATTGTCCAACAGGTAAAAGTGGCGGCGAAGGATGTAACAAAAGGTGCAACCAACTCCGAAACCTTTGCGAGAGCTTTATCTAGTGATGCTTTGCGGCAAGCAGAAGAGTTAGCAGTAACGCTGAATTCTGTACAAGTGATGACCGACTCGATTCAGCGGGTAGCAGAGGCGGCGCGGGAAGCCGAAACCGTTGCGCGTGATGCTAGTATGATCGCCTTGAAAGGTGGCGAAGCAGTAGAAAATACCGTAGCAGGGATTTTAGAAATTCGAGAAACCGTTGCTGAAACCACTCGCAAAGTGAAGCGATTGGCGGAATCTTCTCAAGAAATTTCTAAAATTGTGGCGTTGATTTCTCAAATTGCTTCGAGAACAAACTTGTTAGCACTCAATGCTAGTATTGAAGCGGCAAGAGCCGGAGAAGCTGGACGTGGGTTTGCGATCGTTGCAGATGAAGTGCGCCAGCTAGCAGATAAATCTGCTAAATCCCTGAAAGAAATTGAGCAAATTGTGATGCAAATCCAAAGCGAAACAGGCTCAGTAATGACCGCGATGGAAGAAGGCACACAACAAGTAATTAAAGGTACGAAATTGGCAGAAGATGCCAAGCGATCGCTCGAAAACATTATTCAAGTGGCGAATCGCATCGATATTCTTGTGCGCTCCATTACCAGCGACACTGTGGAACAAACGGAAACTTCCCGCGCCGTTGCTCATGTAATGCAATCAGTAGAACTGACCGCCCAAGAAACTTCCCAGGAAGCACAGCGAGTTTCAGGTGCCCTACAACACTTAGTAGGTGTATCCCGTGACTTGATCGCCTCCGTTGAACGTTTCCGAGTGGAAACTATGGAAACCAGATAAATTGTCATTTGTCCTTTGTTATTTACTAATGACCAATGACCAATGACTAATGACTAATGACCAATGACTAATGACTCTTGACTAAAAAACTATGCTGCCGGAACAACAACAGCGGATTTTGGGTTACTTTATTGAAGAAGCCAGAGATCACCTGAATACCATTGAGCAGGGCTTACTGAATTTAGAGGGTACCCTGAACGACCCGGAAATGATCAGTGAGGTCTTCCGGGCGGCTCACTCCATCAAAGGGGGAGCGGCGATGCTTGGATTGACTAGCATCCAGCATACCTCCCACCGTCTGGAAGATTGTTTCAAAGTTCTTAAAGATAATCCGGTTCAGATTGACCAAAAGTTAGAGTCTTTATTTCTTGGTGTATCTGATACCCTAAAATCGCTGTTAGAGCATTTGAGTGGGCCTTATGGTCTTTCTGAAGATGCAGCTAATACTTTGATGTCAGAAACTGAGCCAGTTTTTCAATGGCTGTATCAGCATCTGGAACTACTTGTAGAACAAGCAAAGAGTAGAGTAGCCAGCAGTCCTGATGTCACAGAACTTACAACCTCTGTAGAGAATGTCTCCACACTGACAGAACTTTTCCTGCGGCGAGATGTTCCCGATCTGGCAGAAGACACCCATCAGGAATCTCCAGACTCGGTGGTAACCCAAGAGGCGCTAGACGCTCGCGGACTCGCTAACGCTGCGCTATCGCCAGTCACTGCTAAAGAAAATAATAACTGGAGCGAGTTTCAGTCCCAAGTGCTGCAAACACTGCGGGAAATGTTGCAATTATTTAAGCAAAATACAACACCCTCAACTCGGCAAAACCTCCAGCAATGCTGTTACCAGTTAGTTAAACTTGGTGAAACCTGGAATTTGTCCAAGTGGTGTGGTTTGTGTCAAGCAGCAGCCAGTGCGATCGGCAATCCTGAAAATACTTATCTGACTTTAGCTAAAATTGTCATTACTGAAATCAAACAAGCTCAAGAATTAGTCCTGCAAGGTAAAGAAGCCGAAATTGCAATTAGTCAGCAACTAGAAGCACTTTTGAACTTTGCAGAAATTGAGTTATTAGAAATTACCCCTGATTTATTTGATGAGCAGTCTGCGGCTTTCACAGAATCAGAGCCAATTCTATCTGGTAATACCAAGGCGTTAGCCCAGACAACTGAAGAACTGAATCTAGACAAAGATAGTAGCGAACGCCCCTCCCTTCAGTTACAAGGAACACCACTAAATGAAAGTAGAAACACTAGTCTTACTTTCACCACAGATGACGAACCACATCCAATCAGTAACAATCTTGACCCCAATGGGCCAGAGGTAGGAATAGCTGAGTTAAATACCCTTGCTGATTTATTTGACGGCGAAACTCCCGAACTAGATGAAAGTTGGCATCAAGAAGAAACCTTAGATATTGTTGCTATCGATGACTTTGGAATTGATTTGAGCAGCACTGAGGCTGAAGAGGCTCATAATGATTTATCTGATTTACTCTCCTTTAATGAAGATATAAGCAACGCGTTGCACCCAACAACCACAGCCACAACAGAAGATTTATCTCTGTTATTTGGCGACCATTTCCTAGAAAAAGATAATTCAGAACCGCAAAATCAACAAACATCTGCTACGCCTCTAGAGTTGAGCGATATTAATGAATTTGAGATAAATTTAGACTCATCTTCTTCCGAAATTTTACAAGAATTTATTGATATTCCTAGTGATACAAACCAGACTACTAGCGAAATTGTCCAAAATAGTGAACTCGAAGATTTATTGACACTGGGGTTAGATGATGATGAACTATTGCCAACAAGCAAAGTCACTCAACCAGAAACTGAGCCGTTCAACAGTTTGGAACTATCTACCAACCAACAAAACAATTTTGATAATTTATTCTTAGAAATTAAAAATGTAAATTGGGTAGAAGAAATTACCCCTAGTGACTACATAAAATTACCTCAGCCAACAGATATGTCTTTGGACAACTTGTTTGCTGAAATGGAAGAACAGCCACAACTATCGACAAGTGAACCAGAAATCAGTGATTTATTTGATACACTTCCAATAACAAAACCTGAGTTTTCTCAATCAGAAAATGATCTCAGCAACTTCTGGAACCAGGAAACCACAGAAAAAAAGGACGAATTCGATTCCTTAATTGAGCAGAATCTAGAAAGGGCGTTAGATGAAAGTTTGTTTACTGCGGCGGCTGATGATATTTTTGCTGATAATCAGCAGTCCATATCTTCTCCTATAGCCAGTTTTGATATGGAAGAAGATTTTGATATCAATTTCCAGCATCAAGAACAGCTAGATTTGATATTATCATCAGATTCTGGAGATAATTTATTTGATGAATTAACATCAAGTAGCTTAACTAATTCTCCTATAATCAACGATACCTCCACGCCGGAAATGCCTTTGTTAACGCCGCATCCGGGGGAAGAAATTCTCAGACTACAACAACCAGAATCTTTAGATTTTGTTCCAGAATTCACTAATCAGACCCCAGATATATTTGCTGTTGATCTGGAAGTTAATTTATTAGGCGCTTTTGATGAGAATCCGCAACTTCTGTTTGAAGATGTCGCGACAAATGATTCCACTTATATTCAAATGAAAACCACAGAGACTACTGTGGATGAAATATCAGAAACTGTCAGTTTGAGTGAAAGTTCAGATTCAACATTAGCCGAAAAACAGCCAAGTGATTTGTTCGGCTCTTTTGATGAAAATCCACAACTGCTGTTTGAAGATGTCGCGACAAATGATTCCACTTATATTCAGATGGTCACCACAGAGAATACTGTGGATGAACTATCAGAAACCGTCAGTTTGAGTGAAAGTTCAGATTCAACATTAGCCGAAAAACAGCCAAGTGATTTGTTCGGTTCTTTCGATAAAAATCCACAACTGCTGTTTGAAGATGTCGCGACAAATGATTCCACTTATATTCAGATGGACACCACAGAGAATACTGTGGATGAACTATCAGAAACTATCAGTTTTGGGGAAACTTCAGATTCAAAATCATCCCAAGCACAATTAAGTGATTTGTTCGACTCTGAAGATGTAGCAACAAATGAATTGACCTATATTCAGATGGACACCACAGAGAATACTGTGGATGAACTATCAGAAACCGTCAGTTTTGGGGAAACTTCAGATTCAGCATCATCCCAAGCACAGCTAGGTGATTTGTTCGACTCTGAGGATGTAGCAACAAATGAATTGACCTATATTCAGATGGACACCACAGAGAATACTGTGGATGAACTATCAGAAACCGTCAGTTTTGAGGAAAATTCAGATTCAGCATTATCCGAAGCACAACTAGATGATTTGTTTGACTCTTTTGATGAAAATCCACAACTGCTGTTTGAAGATGTCACGACAAATGATTCCACCTATATTCAGATGGAAACCGCAGAGTATATTGTGGATGAGCTATCAGAAACTATTAGTTTTGGAGAAACTTCAGATTCAGTCCAGACAAGCCCAGAAGTTTTAGAGACTGAGGAAAATAAGAATTTAGAAACTACCTTTGATCTAAGAGAAAACACAGTTGTTGAAAATAATTTATTATTTACGGAAACCACTGAAATAGTTGCTCAAGAAGATGAATTTGCAGACTTGGCAGCATTATTAGGAGAGGACGTAGCACCCATCCCCCAAGCGAAGAAGATACCAGGAGTAGATTTTGCTGCCTTGGAAGAATTGCTAAGTACAGATAACAACAGCGATGTCTACGACGGACTACGCCAACGCCAGCCCTTCAATACTCAACCAGTCTTAACTAAAAATGCTATTCCATCACCAGCCATAAAAGATGAATTTGGTGACTTAGAGAAGTTGCTGGCAGAAGCAAATCAAACAATATCCCATTCAACTGTAGTAAAATCGAACACCAACAAAACTACTGGCCCCTCTACTCGTCGGGCTACGAGATTTGAAGAAACGATGAAGGTTCCAGTTAAGCAACTGGACGATATGAGTAATTTAGTTGGGGAGTTGGTGGTAAACCGCAATACCTTAGAGCAGGATCATGAACGACTACGACAGTCATTAGATAACTTGCTGATTCAGGTACAACAACTCTCAGATGTAGGTGCAAGGATGCAGGAGTTGTATGAGCGATCGCTACTAGAAGCGTCTCTGTTAGCGGGACGCAAAAAGAAGGAACCCGGCTTACAAGCCTCTGATTCCAATGCCGATCGGGGTTTTAGCGAGCTAGAAATGGATCGTTTTACTCCCTTCCATACACTCTCACAACAGATGATTGAGCGGATTGTACGAGTGCGTGAGTCGGCTAGTGACATTGATTTTGTTACCGAAGAAACCGAACGAGTCGCCAGGCAGTTCCGCCAAGTAACCACCCAGTTACAAGAGGGATTAACTAGAGCGCGAATGGTGCCTTTTGCTCAAACTATTGATCGCTGGCGGCGAGGAGTGCGCGACAACGCCATTAAGTGTGGCAAACAAGTAGAGCTGGTGATCGAAGGTGGCGATACCTTAATTGACAAGATGATTTTGGATCATCTTACCGATCCGCTGACTCACATGCTGAATAATGCGATCGCTCACGGTATTGAAACGCCAGAAGAGAGACAAGCTGTAGGTAAACCACCTGTAGGAATCATTACTATCCGTGCCTTCCACCAAGGCAACCAAACGATCATTTCCGTAGGCGATGATGGCGCAGGCATCGATTCCGCAAGGGTTAAGGCTAAGGCGGTAAAGATTGGCATGATTACAGAAACGCAGGCAAAAGCTATGTCTCGGCTGGAAGTCTACGATCTGCTGTTTCAGTCTGGTTTTACGATTAAAGACCAAGCCGATGAAATTTCCGGTCGCGGTGTGGGTATGGACGTAGTGCGCTCCGAAATTAGCGAAATTCGGGGAACAGTTAACACTGATTCTGCGATCGGTAAGGGAACTACCTTCACCATTCGTTTACCACTGACTCTGAGTATTTGTAAAGCTCTCTGCTGCGTCTCCGATCGCGCCAGAATTGCTTTCCCGATGGATGGTGTAGAAGATACGCTAGATATACCAGTCAAAAATATTCAGCATGATGCCAATGGGCAATCATTTATTTCCTGGCGCGATACGGTGCTACCATTCCGACCCTTGAAGGAACTTTTAACCTTTAATCGCCAAATCAGTCGCGGTAATGTCTATGGTGGCACCAGAGATGATGATATGGTTTCTGTGGTTGTGGTGCGATCGGCAAATACCCTGATTGCTCTACAGATTGACTTGGTGTTAAGCGAACAAGAAATTGTAATTAAGCAATTTGAAGGACCAGCACCTAAACCAATTGGTGTTGCTGGTGCTACAGTCTTAGGTGATGGTCGAATTATGCCCATTGCTGATGTACTGGAAATAATTGACATCTTCCAGGGACGGATTTCTACACAAACTGGTGGCAATTCTTGGCAACAGAAACTCACTCCCCCAGATACTTCTCCCACGAAGATTGACCCGACAGTGCTGATTGTCGATGACTCGATTACAGTCCGAGAATTGCTATCGCTGACATTTAACAAAGCAGGTTATCGCGTAGAACAGGCACGTGACGGTCAGGAAGCTTGGGATAAACTCCGCTCCGGTTTGCCTTGCGATATCGTATTTTGCGACATCGAAATGCCTCGTTGCGATGGTCTGGAATTACTCTCTCGCATCCAGAAAGACTCTAATCTTAACCACTTACCGATCGCTATGCTCACCTCGCGAGGTGCAGACAAGCACAGACAAATTGCCGCTCAACTCGGTGCTAGTGGCTACTTTACCAAGCCCTATCTCGAAGAAGCTCTACTTGAAGCTGCGGCGCGGATGCTCAAAGGAGAGAAATTAGTTAACTAAATCAACCAAAAGATTGAAGAATTTGGGATGGATACACCAAATGGCTTTATCCAACCGCGCCAGGGTACGTTGACTAGTCGTTGCTGTCGAAGCAAATTGATGATTTGGAACCGACTCTCACTCGGCATGGCTATGACGTGACGGGCTTGGCTGAACAGTTCAATGCCAAATCGGCTGAAATTACAGCTATTTTCAGGTAAATAGACCACGCGGTAGGGGCGCAAGGCCCTGCGCTCCTACAACAGATGTGGTTCAAATACATGAAAACTGCTGTAAATTGTTGTTTTGTGGCTAACTTGACTCGGTGCGTGTGCGTAAGTTGCAGGAGCAAATGTTGGCTGCGGGGCTGCCACTTTGAGCAGGTCTTGAGCGAAATCATATGCAGGTGAGGACTATGAAGATATTAGTTACGGGCAACGAAGGAATGATTGGTTCAGTTGTTGAAAAAGTTTTGTGTGCCGACGGATATGAAGTGATTGGCTTTGACATTGCAAGTGGTCATAATATTCTAAATCCAAATGAAATTCGTTCGGCACTTCAAGGCTGTGATGCAGTTGTTCATCTTGCTGCGCTACTTGGAAACTCTGAGGACATGCCGGATGAAATAATGGCAGTCAATCTTCTCGGAACTTGGCATATTCTTTCAGCGGCAGCAGAGGCAAAACTCAAACGTGTTGTTTTTTTCAGCAGTGTTGATGTATTAGGAATCTTTAAAGGTGAGAGAAAACCAGATTATCTTCCTTTAGATGACAATCATCCTTGTTATCCAACCACCCCTTATGCAGTTTCTAAGCGCCTTGGTGAAGAAATGTGCAGATATTTTACCGATAGCACAGGTATCCCAACTATTTGTTTGCGACCACCAGGTGTTTTTGATGAAGAAACTTACAATTTTATTATTTCCAATCGGCAAGCCAATCCCGATTTTGAATGGAATCCATTTTGGGAATACGGCGCTTTTCTCGATGTTCAAGACGCAGCAGAAGCAGCACGGTGCGCTTTACACTGCCCTAATCCTGGTCATGTCACTTTGCTGCTATGCGCGGATGATATTTCTTCGGCACATCGAACTAGTCCAGAAATGGCTCAGTCCCTACTTCCTGAAGTAGATTGGCATGGTGGACATGAATATGAACGTGAGCCTTACAAAGCTCTTATTAATACCCAACTTGCTAAAGAAGTCCTCCAATGGATTCCGCGTCACAGATGGCGACCGCAAAACAAATAAATTTTAGTTTCCTATAGAATCAGCAATAATGCTTCGTTTTTTTTACTTTATAGTTGCAAATAATCCTGGCTCAGTTGCAGTTAATCCTGGCTGAAGCACAATTATAGTTGCATTTAATCCTGGTTTGAAAATGTCATGATTGCAGGTCTGAGCGATTAACATTGCAGGTCGCTACATCTACACGCTTCTACCTCGATTAAAACTGATACTAGTTTTTATAGTACAATTGTTCTATAAATAGAAATAGCACGTATTCGCCCCGCCAGAAGCCGGGGCTTTCCCTTTGAAAACAATTAGAGTGAATACTCCAAGTCTTGGGTCTATCTTTGTAGTATGTAAAGAAGCACTTTGACCTAAGACTATGCCTTTTTCTGAAAAATCTCTCACTTACCCAATCAGCCATAAGAGCAATCAAGCTGATAATTACCACGGTACTTCAGTTGCAGACCCTTACCGTTGGTTAGAAGATCCTGACTCTGAAGAAACAAGAACTTGGATTGAGGCACAAAATCAAGTTACTTTTGGCTACCTGAGTGAAATTCCTGCTAGGGAAAAAATTAAACAGCGCCTTACCAAACTTTGGGATTATGAAAAATATGGTATCCCTTTCAAAGAAGGCGATCGCTACTTTTATTTCAAAAATGACGGATTGCAAAATCAAAGTGTCCTTTACACCTTGAAAACCCTTGAGGATCAACCCAAAGTTTTACTCGATCCTAATAAACTTTCAGAAGATGGTACTGTTGCTCTTTCAGGATTGTCGATTAGCGAAGATGGTAAACTTTTAGCTTATGGTCTATCCTCCTCTGGTTCTGATTGGCAAGAATGGAAAGTCCGCGATGTTGAAACTGGTGAAGACCGCCAAGACCATCTGAAGTGGATTAAATTTTCTGGCGCATCTTGGACACACGATCATCAAGGTTTTTTCTACAGTCGCTACGATGAACCAAATGAAAAAACTCAATTAGAAGATGTCAACTACTATCAAAAGCTCTACTATCATCAACTAGGTAAACCTCAATCAGAAGACTTACTAATTTACCATCGTCCTGACCAAAAGGAATGGGGTTTTAGTGGTGGTGTTACTGAAGATGGACGCTATTTAATAATTTCAATTTGGCTAGGTACTGACTCTAAAAATTTGGTTTTTTTCAAAGATTTAACTAACCATAATGCGGAATTTGTAGAGCTAATTAACCAATTTGAGGCAGATTATAGCTTTATAGACAATGATGATAGCGTGTTTTATTTTCGCACAGATTTAAATGCACCAAGGGGAAGGGTTATTGCGATTGACACTAAAAAACCCGCCTCAGAAAATTGGCAAGAAATTATTCCCCAATCTGCAGAAACATTGGAAAGTGTCGGTATACTTAATAATCAGTTCGTTGCTGATTACCTCAAAGATGCTCACAGTCAAATCAAAATTTTTGACCTCAAAGGTGCCTTTATTCGAGAGATAGAACTACCCGGACTCGGTTCAGCCGGAGGCTTTGGTGGTAAGCGTTATGATACTGAAACTTTTTATAGTTTTACCAGCTTTACCATACCAGGCACTATTTATCGCTACGACATGATGACAGGAAAAAGTGAGGTTTTCCGCCAGCCGCAGGTAGATTTTAATCCTGATGATTACGAGACAAAACAAGTCTTTTATCACAGTAAAGATGGTATTAAAATACCAATGTTTATAACGCACAAAAAGGGTATTAAATTAGATGGAAATAACCCTACTTATCTTTATGCTTATGGTGGTTTTAATGCTTCAATGACACCCGGCTTTTCAGTGAGTCTGTTGGTGTGGATGGAGATGGGTGGTGTCTATGCTATGCCTAATATCCGCGGTGGTGGAGAATACGGTGAAGAATGGCATCAAGCAGGAATGAAGCATAAAAAGCAGAATGTCTTTGATGACTTTATTGGGGCTGCTGAATGGTTGATTGCTAACAAGTATACTAAAACTGAGAAGCTAGCGATCGCAGGTGGTAGTAACGGCGGTTTATTAGTGGGTGCTTGTATAACGCAACGTCCTGATTTATTTGGTGCAGCTTTACCAGCAGTCGGTGTCATGGATATGTTGCGGTTCCACAAATTTACCATCGGTTGGGCTTGGACTTCCGAATATGGTTCAGCAGATAATCCAGAAGAGTTTCCCGCGCTGTATGCCTATTCACCATTACACAACATCACACCAGATACAGCTTACCCAGCAACCTTAATTACCACAGCCGATCATGACGATCGCGTTGTCCCTGCTCATAGTTTCAAATTTGCTGCTGCTTTACAAGAGGCTCACGCAGGTGATGCGCCAACGCTAATTAGAATTGAGACTAAAGCAGGACATGGTGCAGGTAAACCCACGGCTAAAATTATCGAAGAAGCCGCAGACAAATGGGCTTTTTTGGTACGTGCTTTAGATGTGAAATTTTAGCAACTTTGTTGGGTGTACCCTACGAGACTAAACTAACTATCGCCCTGACTAACTTCTCTGGCTCTACAGGTTTTGTAATGTGAGTTTGAAATCCTACCTGAAGCGCTCTTTGTCGGTCAATTTCTGCGGCAAAAGCAGTCAGTGCGATCGCCCGAATGTTTCCTCCTTGATTCGGTGGGCGAGATCGAATTTGCTGCATCAGCATATAGCCGTCCATCTCAGGCATACCTATGTCACTTACTAGCACGTCAGGAGTGAACTGCTCTAGAGCTTGTAAAGCTTCTAAGCCAGAAGCGACGGCTGTCACATTTGCCCCGCTTTGTGACAGCACAAATGCCTGAAACTCGCGGGTATCTGGCTGATCATCCACCAGCAAAATTTGAACGCCGTCTAAAGACACTTCTGCTTCTGCCTGGGTGTGGATTGGCTCGGATGCAATCGATGTTGCCTGCTGCATGAGGGGCAATTGGATGATGAAAGTTGCGCCTTGATTCTCACCCTGACTTTCTGCTGTCACCGTGCCCCCGTGCATTTCGACAATTTGCCGCACGATCGCTAGCCCCAATCCCAACCCGCCAAATTTGCGTGTGGTTGAGCCGTCTTCTTGGCGAAAATACTCAAATACATGGGGCAAAAACTGGGGATTGATGCCCTTGCCAGTATCGATTACCCGAATCTGAGCTAGCCCATCGAGTTGCCGCAGTTCAACGCTTACTTGTCCGCTGTGGGGTGTGAACTTAACGGCATTGGTAAGCAAATTCCATATCACTTGTTGCAAGCGAGCTGCATCGCCAGAAATTGAAGCGATCTTAGAATCAAGATCGAGAGCGATCGCAATATTTTTTGCTTCTGCTGCCAAACGTACCGTTTCAACGGCGGCAGAAATCACAAAAGTCAAACTGACCGGAGCCGCTGTTAAGCTGAGTTTGCCCTGCATGATACGCGAGATGTCGAGCAAGTCTTCGATTAGTTGCGTCTGTAAATTGGCATTGCGCTCGATAATTTTCAAGGCTTCAGCTCTACGGGCTTCGCTCAGTTTGCCGTTTTGTAGTAAGTGCACCCAGCCTAAGATCGGGTTGAGAGGCGATCGCAATTCATGAGACAGTACCGCCAAAAACTCATCTTTGATTCGGTTGGCGCGATCGGCTGCTTCTCTTGCGGCTTGCTCACTGGCAAGGAGTTGTTCTCGTTCTGCCTCAATGCGTTTTTGCTCAGTGATATTGAGTACAGTGCCGACAAAGCGTTGGGGATTGTTGGCAGCATCAAAGTAAGCTTGTCCTCTGGCTGCAATCCAGCGTTCAACCCCATCCTGAATCCCGAGCGTGCGATATTCTACGTTATACTTGCCGCTACTTTTTGGGTTCAAAGTCCATTGCAGCACCTGTTCTATTCGTTCGCGATCGTCGGGGTGCAGTCCGGCGAAAAAGACCTCAATGCTGCTCTCGGCTTTTGGTGGTAAGCCAAACATGGCTTTGCAACCCTCATCCCAAATCAATTCATTGGTGATCAGATTCCAGTCCCAGGTGCCTAATTGAGCAGCCTCGATCGCCATGCGGAAGCGGTTTTCACTGTCGCGCAGTGCTGCTTCAGTGCGGGCGCGTTCGATCAGCGGAGCGACACGCGCTGCAACGTTTTCCAGCAACAACATCTCATCCGCCTTCCAATGGCGCGGCTTGTTGGAACTGACTCCGATCGAAGCTACCCAACGCCCTTCATGGACAAACGGTGCGATCACGTAGGATTGCAGATTGATGAGCGTGTAATTGTCGGCGAAATCCTTTGTCCACGGATGCACGTTCACGTCGTCAATCCCGAACGGTAAACGTGCCGCCGTTTCCCACCATTCCTTCGCGCCGAAAAGGGAAAGGTCATAAGTTCCGGCAAGATCTGATCCGTCGAGCCGCCAATCGGGTAGAACCGTTACCTGGCTGCCGTCCGGCGTGACATCAAGATAATAGCAGCGATGCCCGTTCAAAAACGTTCCGACTTCGCGCGTGACGATGCGGTTGATTTCCACTGCATCCGTCACCGTGCCGAGTCTTCGGCTTAATTCGGTCAAAAACTCCACTTGTCGTTCGGCTTGTTTGCGCTGGGTGATGTTGCTGAAAATAATCGCGACTTTATGCTCTTCCGGCTCGTCCACCGGGAAAGCGTACAAATCGAACCAGAACCCCATCGCTTCGGAACTGTTGACCCACCTTTCGGGCTGTATTGTTTTGACGACTTTTCCGAGAGTTTCCGCCCAGTGCGGCTCAATGTCTGGCACCAACTCGCGGATGGTTTTGCCAATTGCGTTTTCGAGCGCGGTGATGTTCAAGAAAGCCGGATTAGTTTCAAGAAAGCGGTAGTCAACTGCCTTTCCGGCATCGTCGAATAAAACTTCGACCAGACAAAAACCTTCGTCAATCGAATCGAATAGTGTGCGGTATTTCTCCTCCGATTCGCGCAAGGCTGCTTCGGCGCGGGCGCGTTCGACTGCCGCCCAAGTGCGATCGGCTACTTCTTCCGCCAAAGACACCTCGTCCGGTGTCCAAGCTCGCGACCCGGATGTGTTAACTGCCAGCCCCGCTACAAATTCGCCCCTCTTGACCAAGGGTATGCCGATGTAAGCACCGATCTCAATCGCGGCGCTGCTCGCTGTTCCGGGGAGAGGTTGGGATCGGCTTCCACATCGGAGACGGACACGGCGCGACCAGTGCGGTAGGCCGCGAGCAGCTTGGGGCCGAACGAATCAATCGGGTAGTTGCCAGCGAGTGCTGCGGCTTTGTTAACATAATCACGCTCAACGACGTAATCAGCGCCGCGAACCTCGAAGTACAATACACGGTTCGCGCCGAGATATTCGCCAAGCACACGGCTGGCCGTAGCCTGAATCTCTACTGGGTCGGCAAGTGGGCGGAGTGCGTCGGTCAAAGAGAGGCGGAAAGCATTAAATTCGGCGGTTTGCCGCGAAATTTCTTCTCTTAGTTTGCGATCGCTAATATCTTTGAAGACAATGGCAACTTTTCGTGCTTGGGCTTCACCCATGCGACAGGCATAGACATCGAACCATCGGTTCATTGCAACAGAGCCATTTTCAAAGCGAGCAGGTTCACCCGTTAGAGCAACTTGACCGTAAATCTGAATCCAATGGTCTTCTAAATCTGGAACTAACTGACGCGCTGTTTTCCCGACTGCTTGTCGAAGTCCAGTTTGTTGCTCAAAGGTGGGATTGATCTCTAAGAAGCGGTAGTCGAGCGGCGTATCATTTTCGTCAAGTAGCACTTCAATAATGCAGAAGCCTTCGTCGATTGATTCAAACAGTGTCCGGTAGCGTTCTTCGGATTGACGCAGGGTTGCGGCAGTTTGAATTTGCTCGGTAACATTCCTGAAATAAACGGTGATGCCGTTTGGGGCGGGGTAGGTGCGAACTTCGTACCAATGATCGTGATCCGGGTAAAACACGGTCATTGACGCAGCCACACGATCGCGCATGGCGCTCCAGTAAACCTGGGCTAATTCATTGCCAATCAGTCCTGGATATTCTGACCACAAATTTTTGCCAACTAAATCGCCTGGAGTGCGATCAAGTACTGTTTCGGCAGATGGATTCATATAAGTAAACTGCCAGTTTTCATCCAAAGCAAAGAATGCGTCTGTAAAACTCTCCAGAATATTCCGAGTCTGCTCCTCGCTTTGGCGCAAGGCTTGTTCTGCCAGTCTGCGATTGGTGATGTCTCGTGTCACGCCTGCCACTGCATCTACTACACCGTTTATGCCCAAAAGTGGCACGAAAATGTATTCATAGGTGCGCGTGCCGATTGCGCTAGTGTAGAGCGTTTCATCCTTGAGCGGCTGGCGCGTGGCGATCGCCTGTTGAATCTGTTGCTGAAGTCGGGTCGCTAAATCGGTTGGATAATCTAGCTCAAAAAAGTTCTTTCCCAAAGCTTCATCCAAAGTTTTCTGCCAAAGATTGAGGAACGCCGGGTTGACATACGTGAACCGTCCTGCCAAATCAAAGGTATAAATAAAATCGGGAATTGCCGCAACGATCGCGTTGAACTTTCGCAGTTGCCCTTCGAGTTCGGTACGGCTCTGGCGTAATGCTACTTCAGCACGGGCACGCTCGACCGCTGCCCACGTCTGCTCTGCTGTTTCCTCAACTTGTTTCACCTCATCTTCCGTCCACTGACGAGGGTTTGCCTGATGCACCGCCAGCAGAGCGACAAATTGATCGTTCTTGTTCAGCGGCACATCAATATGCGCGGCAATATCAATTGTTTGATACCTTGCCTTTTCGCTAGCAGTGTATTTAGGGTAGTTTGCCACATCAGGAACGATCGCCGTTCGCCCCGCTCGATGGTCATCTGTCAGGTTGCGTCCGAAGTCTTCCAGATGGTACAGTCCGCTCAGTTCGGCAACACCATTTGTGTAGTTCTTGTGAACGATGATCTCCTTGCCGCCCGGTAACACTTCAATATAAATAACGCGGTTTGCGCCTAGAGATTCGCCCAAAATGCGGGCAGCGATCGCCTGAATCTCATTAGCATCAGTCAGCGGGCGTAGCGCATTGGTGAGCTTGACTCGAAACGCATCGGCTTGGGCAGCTTGAGGCAAGGTATCTGTTGATGTATCTACCGACAGCAGATCGGATTCTGGCTGCTGGACTTGATCTAGTTCACTCAACAGGATTTGCACAGCCGTTTTTAGGCTGTCCGACCAGGTTTCGACGGCCCCTAGCGGCGTTTGCGACCAATCGTGCGATCTCAACAATGTACCGATCTCGCCACCACCAACAAAGAGGTTTTCAGCCCTTGCCTTGTGATCAGCAGCCCATCTCCAGCGGTGTCGCATCTCCCGTTCTAAAGCCTCAACTATTAAATCATTAAATGATTCGCTGCCTTCCTTAAGTTTCCTGGCTTTTGCAAGCAAGTCAGGCGGAAAACAGATTGTTAAGGCTTCGTGTTCCATAGCAATGAGTGTAACCAGATATTGATATTATTTATTGTATTCTGCCCATAGAATAGTACGACTGAGTTGGGTTCCACTCTTTTATCCGCAATTAAAGGGTGAGTCTTAATATAGATGAGTTAAAATTCAATCAATTACTCTAGGCAGATATTAACTATGAGATGGGAAGAAGTTTGCGAACACAAACAATTACAAGATTTACCCTTCAAAATTGAATTAAATAAATGGGGTCAAATCGTCATGAGTCCAGTCAAAATTAAACATTCTTTTTATCAAGGAAGAATCCAACGTTTATTGGAATCTTTATTAAATACAGGAGAAGTAATGCCAGAATGTGCTATCAACACATTAGACGGTGTGAAAGTTGCTGATGTTGTCTGGTGTTCAGAAGAACGATTTTCTCAAATTGAAGATGAAGTATCAGCGTCTATTGCACCAGAAATTTGTATAGAAGTGAAATCAACTGGTAATACTTTAGAAGAAATGGAATTTAAAAGAAATTTATATTTAGAAGCTCAAGCTCTTGAAGTATGGTTATGTAATGAACAAGGTCAAATTAAATTCTACAATGAACAAGGGGAATTAGGACAATCTTTGTTAGTTCCTAAGTTTCCTAAGCAAATTAAACGATAATTGCAGATAAGATGGTAGAGAGCGATCGCCTCAATTACCTATTTTTAATAGATATCCTAAAATTATTCAGAAACTCTACTTCGATGCTGAATTAAAATAATCGTTACTTGATTTATATTATCTATTTCATAAATGACACGATATTAATCTTGGCAAAGGGTGAAGGTAAACAATTATTTACTTTCACCCTTAATGTTTTACTCCATCTAAGCAAAAGTTTAATATCTTTATCCTTCTTATATAGTTAAAACGCCACAGCTTGGGCTGTACCAGTCAAATCGATTGTCGTATAGGTTTGTCTTTGCCCCTGGTTGAATTTAGGAATTACAGAAAAGAGGTTTGTTGTTGTGATTCCCTTAGTTTGAACTGGCGCTGAGTTGCTTTTCCCAAGGTTTATCCGGGGTAAGATCAAAGTAAATACGGTATTGCCACTATCTACTGTCTTACGGATAGTTACAGTTACTAGTGTACCAATTTCTGTTTCTACACTACGGATCTGCTCAGTACCTTGAAAGTTTAATGTCTGTTGCTTATCTTTATAGGTAAAAAGAGGCTTGCCAATAAAGCTTGTCGTTGAGTAAGTAATGCTGACATTCTTACCTTGAAACTGGTATAAGTTTGGTACTGCTTGTGAGGCTTGAGCTGATAATACAGGTATTGCTGTTAACAGCATACCTAATGTAAACGATCCAATTAAATTTGTTGTTTGCATATCTCAAAAAGTTGTTGCTAATTTGACAAAGATACCTGCTCTAATTGGGATGACAACAGGTATCAAATCAATTTTAAAAAAGAATATTCTGAAAATCGTGTCAAATGGAACACATTGTAAAGGTTGTTAATATACTTGCAATAATTTCTAATATAACGTAAAAATTTTATCTGCAAACCTGATTACTCTCAGTAGATTTAATGGCGTAAATCCAGCTACCATCTCAATTAACCAAACAAATTGCTTGAGCGACTTGTTAAAGGTAGGCAAACATTCCGCCACACTGTACTAGCAACTTGAGTTAGATTTAGATTTTGAAATACCCTTTGGGGTTTTATTTTAAAATTGGAAATTTTATATTGCTTATGAAACGGCGATCGTACATGCTTCTAGGATTTTTCCTCAGCCTTCTTTTAACTATCGTGCCTTTGTCAGGCAATTTCACTAATGCTGCAACACCAACAGCAGTCACACCTGTCTCTGCTCTCTCACTCACTCAAGGAGTGCAAAAAACGGTATTAGACAACGGCTTAACAGTTCTAACCAAAGAAGTTCATACCGCTCCAGTGGTGAGTGTGCAAGTTTGGTATAAAGTTGGTTCGCGCAACGAGGTGAAGGGAGAAAATGGCATTTCTCACCAGCTAGAACATTTGATGTTCAAAGGCACAAATGAGCGTCCAGTACAGTTTGGACGGTTGTTTAGTGCTTTGGGTAGCCAGTTCAATGCTTTTACTAGTTATGACGAAACAGCTTACTTTGGCACAGTACAGCGAGACAAATTAGAAGCACTGCTGACACTGGAAGCCGATCGCATGGAAAACTCCTTAGTTGGGCCTGAACAACTCACCAGTGAAAAGCGGGTAGTAATCTCCGAGTTACAAGGGTACGAAAATTCACCAGGTTATCGCTTGAGTAAGGCAGTGATGCGAGCTGCTTTCCCCAATCGAGCCTATGGTTTATCGGTGGGAGGCACAAAAGCCGATGTAGAGAAATTCACGGTGGAGCAGGTACGGAATTATTACCAAACCTATTACAGCCCAGAAAATGCCACGTTGGTGATTACCGGAGATTTTGCCACAAAACCTGCACTCAAAGTTGTCCAAGAAACTTTTGGTAAGTTATCGCAACGAGCAAAAAAGAATACGCCACTCCAAAATGCCAGCAGAGCAATTGATAATTCCTCGGCATCTAATTCTATCGCTGACGCTTCCCCGTCTACCCCTGTTGCTAAAAAAGCAACCATTGTCCTGAAGCAATCTGGAAGTGCAGCACTGCTGCAAGCGGTGTATCCTCTGCCAGATATCAAACATCCTGATGTTCCGGCAATTGATTTGATGGATGCTATTCTTACAGGTGGACGTAGCTCTCGGCTTTATCAGGCTTTGGTGGAATCTGGACTGGCGAGTTCAGTGAGTGGCAGTGCTGCTGAACTCATCGAACCAGGTTGGTATGAAATTAATGCTACAGCGGCTCCTGGTCAAGAGTTGGGTAAAATTGCCCAGGTACTCCAGGAATCTTTCGCAAAATTGCAACAGCAGCCTGTCACCTCAGAAGAGTTGAACCGAGCGAAGACGCAACTGCAAGCCTCGTATATTTTGGGAAACCAAGATATCACTAGTCAGGCCAATCAACTGGGATATAACCAAACGATCGCAGGAGATTATCATTTTATTGAAAGGTATCTAACTGCGATCGCTAAAGTCACCTCTGCTCAAGTGCAGAAAGCAGCGAAAACTTACCTCAATCCGGCTCAACAAACTATCGGCTTCTTTGAGCCGACTCAACCAGATGGTAAACCAGGGAGTTCTAACGCTGGCTCTGGACGCACGGTGGAAAATTTCAGCCCTGGTAAGCCTGTAGATCCAGCAGAACTAGCAAAATATTTGCCACCTGCTACATCAGAGACAGATTCTAATAAACAATCACTACCAGAACAGTTTACCTTAAAGAATGGTTTGAAGGTTCTGCTGTTGAGCGATCGCAACCTTCCCACCATTAACCTGAGCGGACAAATTGACGCTGGTAGTGAATTTGACGGCAATCAAAAAGCTGGATTAGCGAATCTAACTGCAAATAACTTAATGAATGGGACGCAGACTAAAAATGCTCTGACCCTAGCAAAAACCTTAGAAGACCTGGGAGCCGGTTTGAGTTTCAGTGCTAGCCGCGAGGGAACTAACGTTAGTGGTGAGGGACTTTCAGCAAATCTGCCAATATTGATTCAAACTCTAGCAGATGTGTTAGAAAACGCCACTTTTCCAGCCGATCAGTTAGAACTGAGTCGCCAAAGGGCGCTGACAAGTTTGAAAGTCCAGCTAGATGACCCTAGAGGTTTGGGAAGACAAGTATTTCAACAGGCAATTTATCCTGAAAATCATCCATTCCACAGCTTTCCCACAGCCGAGAGTTTAAAGACTATTACTCGTAATGATTTGCTTGGTTTCTACCAGACACACTATCGACCGGATACCACAACGATCGCTTTAGTGGGAGACTTCGATCGAGTTAAGGTAAAAGCTTTGCTAAATGAGGTGTTTGGTAAATGGCAAGCCACAGGTAAGCCACCTGTTCTCAAAATCCAAACCGTACCATTTCCGCAAACTTTGACACAACTAAGCAAAGTAATTCCCGGTAAAGCTGAGGCTGTGACATACATCGGCTACAGTGGCATCTCTCGGAAAGATCCGCGTTATTATGCGGCACTAGTGCTAAATCAAATTTTGGGTGGTGATACCTTAGCCAGCCGCCTCGGTACGGAAGTGCGCGATCGCCAAGGTCTAACTTATGGTATATATAGTGGTTTTGCCGCCGGAATAAATCCGGGGCCGTTCTTGATTCAAATGCAAACTGCTCCTGGAGATGCTCAAAAAGCGATCGCCAGTACTCTCGCTTTACTAAAACAGTTACGCGAGCAAGGAGTTACTGAAGCTGAATTCAACGCAGCAAAACGCTCAATTACCAATAGCTACCCTGTGGATTTAGCTAATCCGAGTAATGTATCAGATATCATTTTGGATAATGCTGTTTTAGGGCTTTCACGGTCAGAAATCCGAGAGTTTCCTCGGCGAATTCAAGCAGTTACTATGGCTAATATGCAACAGGCAATTGAAGATTTAATTAAGCCAGAAAATCTGGTGATTGTCACCGCCGGGCCTGGAGATAGTGTAACCAAGGGTAGCTAATTATTTCAGATACATAACAATCCTATCTGATTGGTAAAAATCCCAATAACAAGATCCCCGACTTCTTTAAGAAGTCGGGGATTTCATTGTTCACGAAATATTTAGGATGGCTAATATCACCTCCTACTTTCTACCTCCTGCCTCCTTCAAATTGAATAAGACACTGGGAAGGACTTTGCATCCTTTGGCTTCACATACACTCGCTGTAGAGGTTCTAACTCTAAGTCATTAAAGCGATCGCGTGTTAAATGCGCTGTCAATACTTGTCCATCATCGAAAGTTAATTCCACCTGAATTTCCCAACCCAAATGTATCAATCGGCTTACTGTTGCAGGTGTAGTGGTACCGTTAGCAGCCTTTTCTAAAATCACATCTTGCGGACGCAAAAAGACTTGTGGGTGTGGCGCATCAAACCCGCTGCTTTGAAAAATTTTCGAGGTGCTGGGTAACACATTCACCGGGCCGATGAAACTCATCACAAATGCAGTGGCGGGATTATCGTAAATTTCTGCTGGTGTCCCCACCTGTTCCACCCGTCCTTTATTCATCACCACAACTTCATCGGAGACTTCCATTGCTTCCTCTTGGTCGTGGGTGACGAAAACTGTAGTAACATGAACCTCATCATGGAGGCGGCGTAACCATGCCCGTAAATCTTTGCGGACTTTCGCATCAAGTGCGCCAAAGGGTTCATCTAGCAATAAAACTTCCGGTTCCACTGCCAGTGCCCTGGCTAAAGCTACCCGTTGTCTTTGACCACCAGAAAGTTGTGATGGATAGCGATCACCTAGTCCACTCAATTGCACCAATTCCAGTAACTGTTCTACCCGCCCCTTAATTCTCTTTGGCTGTGCCTTACGAATTTCTAAGCCAAAGGCAATATTTTGCCTGACAGTCAGATGCTTAAATAGGGCATAGTGCTGAAACACAAAGCCAATATTGCGCTGTTGCACGCTTTGGTATGTAGCGTCCTTACCAGTAAGCAGGATTTTGCCGCTATCTGGCATTTCTAAACCTGAAATTAACCGTAGTAGCGTAGATTTACCAGATCCCGATGGCCCAAGTAATGCAACTAGCGAACCACTCTTAATTTCCAGGCTGACCTGATCAACTGCCTTGAAACTCCCGAATTGTTTGGAGACGTTCTCAACTACTATACCCACTGCTACTATACCTCTGCAACTAAATCTACAGATCCTTGGTAGGATTACTGTGTCTTACATATACCATATATCATTATTTATGCATGAATAAGATTTAGCTACCGCAACTGCCGCAATTGAGGAAGTTACAATGACAAGCAAAGTGTGAGGAACCTTGGGGTTGAAGATATTCTCTAACTTGTTTCCCGAAGACTCGCCAAGAATCATCCAAACATGCGGCTTGTTCTTAAGCAAAGAAAATGGCAAGAGGTTAGATACAAAAACGAAGAACGCACTGCATCAGGAGTCTATAATTTTATTGTTACTCTAGAAGGAATAGTGTTTATTCGTAGAGCCAGTGCTAGGGTTGCAGATAGAGCAATTGGTCATATAGATTTAGCAGATGTAAAATATGTTGGTCGGCTTTACTTTTCAGGACGCACTAATAGAGGCATCCTCCGCAAGTGGACTAATGAATCTGGACATTATCGACCTGACGCTGAATCCATGAGTAACGCAGATTTACTACCTCAAGAACTTTTTGAGCCAGGTCAATTCAAAAGTCTAATTAATCTCAATTTAATCTCTGGTAATGATTAAGACAAAACAGCCTCTCTCATGATAGATAGAAGATGGCATTTGGTAACATTGGAGTGTAATTAAATCGAGCATAAAGATTATCATATATTAATAGGTATAAAGAATATGATTAGCCGATTTATTACTGATAAAGATTTTGAAGATCATAAAGCTTTACAAAAGAGGTTGATGAGTTTATCAGAGGAAGCTCAGTTCGGTGAGATCAACGCTATCTTAGATCGAGATTCTGTCATCGGTTTAAAGTTAGCGAATTCCATACTGAAGAATAAAAGATATTTTGAGATTCTGCTTGAGCGAGGAGTAGCAGAAGCAAATGCTAGTGAAATAGAACTTTGGCTAAAGTATTTACTCCCGCGTCTTGGCTTCCGACGTGTTATAGGCATCCTATCTGACAAATTATCAGAACATCCTCAGGAAGTACGTAAAGCTTCATATTGGTTGCCCAAATTTTTACCAAAAGGTAATGATCGGGCTACAAGATTGCTAAAAGAGCTTTTGCATAAGGAGAAACAGATGTTAGGTGGAGAGTACAAAGCTGTTAAAACTTCAGGGCAAGTTTACAAGTTAATTTTAAGAATCAAGAGTACAGGTGAATATGCAGTTTTTGGTGGATATCAATTGGGTAGTCATGGTTCTAAAATAATTGTTAAAATTCTCAATCCAGAAGACTTATTTCCAACTGGTGGACTAAGGGAAATATCACCTGGTGATATAGAGATTCTCGATCCACAACCTTACAACGATTAATATTTTGGGTGGTATTTGAGTCGGTTTACAAAAATTATCCATTAACCAAATTCCTGATTCCCAATCTCGCTTTTGTATCGAAACATTAAGGAATATTGCATTTGTGCAGAAACCTGAAGGTAAAGCGCCAAATCATTAGAAAGACCGTGGTAGTATGCTCTCGGTAAATGTGAAGATTGGGAGAAAGACCTTTGACACTACGGGTTGCTGTTATTGGGTCAGGCCCTGCTGGTTCATCTGCCGCAGAAACACTGGCAGCCTCTGGGATTGAAACCTACCTGTTTGAGCGCAAGCTAGACAATGCAAAGCCTTGTGGGGGTGCAATTCCTCTATGTATGGTGAGTGAATTTGACTTACCACCAGAGATTATTGATCGCCGGGTACGGAAGATGAAAATGATTTCGCCTTCCAATCGTGAGGTTGATATCAATCTGGTAAATGAAGATGAATATATAGGAATGTGCCGCCGGGAAGTGCTGGATGGCTATTTGCGCGATCGCGCGGCAAAAGTCGGCGCAAATTTAATTAATGCCACTGTTCATAAACTCGATATACCAGGAAACAATACTGATCCTTATACCATTCATTACATTGACCACACAGATGGTATATCACAGGGTATTGCCAAAACTCTGAAAGTGGATTTAATTATTGGGGCAGATGGGGCTAATTCCCGCGTTGCTAAAGAAATGGACGCTGGGGATTACAATTATGCGATCGCTTTCCAAGAGCGAATTCGCTTACCCGAAGACAAAATGGCCTATTATAACGACCTCGCCGAAATGTATGTCGGTGATGACGTTTCTACCGATTTCTACGCTTGGGTTTTCCCCAAATATGACCACGTAGCGGTTGGTACTGGTACGATGCAAATCAATAAAGCCAGCATCAAACAGTTACAAGCTGGTATCCGCGCCCGTGCTTGGGAGAAGTTGGCAGGCGGTAAGATCATCAAAGTAGAAGCCCACCCGATTCCCGAACATCCCCGTCCCCGTCGTGTTGTCGGTCGCATCGCTTTGGTGGGAGATGCAGCTGGTTACGTTACTAAGTCCTCTGGTGAAGGTATTTATTTCGCCGCTAAATCTGGGCGGATGTGTGCTGAAACCATTGTGGAAGCATCTAACAGTGGTAGCCGTATTCCTACAGAAGGCGACCTTAAAGTTTACCTGAAGCGTTGGGATAAAAGATATGGACTCACTTACAAGGTGCTGGACATTCTGCAAACCGTATTCTATCGTTCCGACGCTACCCGCGAAGCTTTTGTGGAAATGTGTGATGACCTCGATGTACAACGGCTAACATTCGATAGCTATTTATATAAGACGGTTGTCCCAGCTAATCCCATCACCCAACTAAAAATTACTGCCAAAACCATTGGTAGTCTAATTCGGGGTAATGCCCTTGCACCTTAATTGCGTGCGGAATATTGAGACTTCCAACAAATAAATTATCCAATTTTGTGGGGTGGGCATCCTGCACGCTTATTAATCAGGGCGGGCGAGACGCCCACTCCACAACATATATCAATACTTCGTCGGACAGAATTGAGCAATCTAACTACAGTGTCTTCGTCAGATATACCCTTTTTTTTAAAAGTCCGCCCACACCCCAGAGAATTAATGCAGTAGTTGTCCCAGCCTCGGGAATCGATGCTGAATGTTCGGAAGGAATTTTGACAACTTGCAATGAAGTTAAAAATGTACCACTTTCACAACCAGCTGCGAATCCTCCTCTTCCACTATTTGAACTGTAATACAGTCTCACATCAGAACCAACTCCACAAGAAAAATCAAAGAACTTGTTTGCAGATAAATCTAATTCATTACTACTTAAGTTATAAGTAAAACTTTCAAGATCAGCGAGTTTATAGGCAACTTTTCTTCCATCGTCGAAAGGTTCTGATTCAAAAGTAAAATTGCTCAGCTCATTTAGTGTCAAGATAAAATCATTGTTAGAATCTTCCCCACTAAACGCACCGAAATAGTTACGTACAAAAGTTAAATTACCATCCAGTGCTATTTCCCGTGCTGAAATTGAAAATGTTGCAGCTAAAGTTGGGTCTGCTTTCATGACACCTAAACTCAGTACAGCACAAGCTGTACTGACTGCAAATCGTTTGAAAATGTTATTAATCATAAAGCTCTCAATATATTGGCATATATTGTGTTTGATTGTACTAAATTTTTAAGTACGCATTAACCAAGATTTCTCAGAAAGAATAAGTTAATAGGGGTCAAAAACTGCCGAAGTTTTTATGATACAAGTATTTCAGCAGTTTGAACCCGCGATCACTACCTTCTTACCTTGACGTAAGGCATCTCTAAGTACAGACTGTAGTATCACCTCAGCAACTCCAGACTGACTCTTAACCTGCTTAATTGTCACCTGTGTCTGGTTCAAGTGACTGGCATCATCAACTGTGCCGGGAAGCAGAGGTTGACGATCATCGCGATCGCTCCCGGCTGTTCAAGTCAGGTGAGCCACAGGTCTGGCGAGCGCTATCAGGACAATTTAGGTATGCTGTATTCTTAACTTCAGCGATAAATTGCTTTTTGAATAAATGCTTAATTTTATTTCCTATTTGTTTTTAGCTCAAGCATCGCCTTCTCCTCCACCTACACCACAGGAAATCTTCATTCCCCAACAAACAAGACCTTTAACAGGACATCTTGATGCAGTACCGGTATTTAACAGTAATAACCCAGAAGTAGTTAAGAGTGAAGGAATTCTGCTATCTACATTTCCTCCTCAAGGCAAAAAAGTGCCCAGCGCCCACCTGAACTTTCCATTTCAGGGACGGTTTGATTTATTTTCTCACCATATTGCTAGAGCGATTGAGACTCCAAATGATTTGCGGACTCTTTATTTGGGGGTGATTGTTTACAATCCGAGCGATCGCTCTGCAACTGTCAATATATTGCAAGCAGCTAGTTATGTTAGTCAACCTGATGCACCTTTTATCAAACTTCCTCCCATGCAAGAAAATAATTCGGGAAACATTTATGCTGGGCCAGGCGATCGCGTGATGAATGATCTGCTGCGAGCCAGACGGCAATCAGGATGGCCAGCGCAGTTGGTAATTCCACCAAAACAAAGCCGGATGTTAATGAATCATCCCATTCCAGTGCGTTCTTTAACACCGCCATTGAATGGACGTTCTACATTGTTGCATTTGTATAGTGATAGTCCAGTTTATCTGGCGAACCTAGCCATGTTTGCCAAACCCAATCCCGATGGTAGTGAACGAGCACCCACTTTAGAAGAATGGGAGAACTTGTTAGAAAATGGTGATTTTGCAGGACCCCGTGAACCTGCCCCCAGTCCTCCAAATCACCTTGCAGGGGCAACAGAAATTTACGGACGGGTAGCAGGGGTAGCTGTTGGCTCTCGTTGGCAAGCACTAGTTACCGACTCGAATAGTTCATACCTGACAATTCCTGAATCAGGACAAGCTTTTTCCTACGGTTTAAGTACCCTTTTAGCAGGCAAAATGGGTACTGGACAAAACCAAACTGCTAAACTAGTAGCGCGTTATCCTGGTACTGCTTACGAAGCTCACGGCAACTATGGCATTGAATACAACATTTCTCTACCATTAATCAACAATACGGATAAACCGCAAACTATAAATGTGCTTTTCCAAACACCTATCAAAGAAGATGAGTTAAGTAAACCAGGGCTTCGCTTTTCTTCACCACCTCAATCATCCGTCTTATTCCGAGGCACAGTTCGTATTCGCTACAATGACGATAATGGCTTACCCAGAACCCAATACTGGCATTTAGTTCAACAAGAGGGACAGATGGGAGAACCGCTTGCTCAATTAAAAATATCTCCTGGCCAGCGGCGAATGGTAGAAGTGGATTTTCTCTACCCACCTGATGCTGCCCCCCCTCAAATGCTGACAATTCAAACTGTAAACCAAACTTAACAATTCAAAATTCAAAATGACGCTCTCTACGAGACGCTGCGCGTAGCTTGCTTCTCTGTAAGAGTACGCGGACTCTCGTAGAGAAGCTCGCCGCAGGCATCGCACAATCCAGAATATTGGTTTAATACCTGAAAGCATTGCTATATAGCAGTCGCCAAAGCCGTTAGGACAGTTCGTGGGAAACGCGCCTTCAACAGGATACTATGTGATTTTATTGCTGTCCTAAGCTCCCTGTCCGTTGCTATATCTGGGTTATGGAAAATACCAAAATCTTTTAACTTACCTGCGGAATGTGGGCTTTAACTACCGTATTTCAAGTAAAAATAATTCTGGAAAATCCCGTCTGGGTCATACTTGCGCTTGAGGGCGAAAAATTTAGTAGCTTGTGGATAAGCTCTATGAAATTGTTCCGGTGTGGCATGAAGACGATAGGGGAGATAGTATTTACCACCGACTGCTAGGGCTGCCTCAATCAGTTTTTGGGTCATTACCTGCATTTTTGCCTCCCCCTCTGGAGTGCGTTGCTGATGAAACAGCATCACCAATCCAAAAACTTCCTGATTGGCATATCTGAGAAAACTGTCGTTATCCTGGTGAACATTTCGCACCGTGACATTGAGCAAATCCCCTTCGTTCTGGGGAATAATGGTGCGACACTTCGCTAAAAATGCTTTCAGAGATTTAGGGGGAATAAAGTACTCATGCAGGATGTCAGTCTCTGCCTGGTGACGATTCTCAAATAAGACGGAGGAACGGTTGAGAATCTGGTTTCTCAAAACCCGGTTTCCAGCTTCTCCTCCAACGATTTTTTCTAGTTGCCAGCGCAAACTTTTGCCATAGTCACTGCCGATGCTACCACGAAAAACCGTCCGAGGTAATCCAGACTCTGCTTGTTTTTCTAAAGAGACAATAGGGTGAGTTGTTTCTGGAACTCGGTGGTAGGTGGTAAGAATAGCTTCTTGTAAAAAGCTTTCCGGTGCGACAGAAAGTCTACCGTATGCCATACCAATAGTGGCTGCATCATCTACCTGTTGCCGATAGGTATCAATATAGTTATCGCTCTTAATTACGAACCGTTCAGCTGTATACATCTCATTGGGTACTACTCTCAAGTCCACGTCAAGAATGATCCCGAACAGGCCGTAACCGCCTAAAACTAGAGAAAATAACTCTGGATTTTCCTTTCTGGAACACTCCACAACTTTACCACTTGCCAGCATTAACCGGAAACGTTCGACTGTGCTAGCAAAGGGGGGACTATTATGTTGCCAGCCATGAGCATTGGCACTAATCGTGCCACCCACAGAAAAATCGTTGTTGGATTGCATCACGGCGACAGAATAGCCACGTTCATTTAGGTAAGGAATAATCTCAGACCATTTAGCTCCTGATTGCACCGTCAGGATTTTAGTTGTCGGGTTGAATTGCATCCGGTTGAAGTGGAGCATATCCAGGGAGATGCCGTTAGCATACAAAGTGTGACCACCCATAGTGTGGCGTGAACCCGCGATCGCTACCTTTTTACCTTGACGCAAGGCATCTCTAAGTACAGACTGTAGTATTACCTCAGTAACTCCAGGCTGACTCTTAACTTGCTTAATTGTCACCTGTGTCTGGTTCAAGTGACTGGCATCATCAACTGTGCCAGGAGGCAGAGGTTGACGGTCATCGCGATCGCTCCAGGCTGTTAAAGTCAGGTGAGTAATAGGTCTGGCAATGGCTGTCAGGGCAATAGTTGTAGTTGCCAAAAGGACAAGCAGAATAATCTTCAGCCTGCTTTTTAAGAATTTACTGCGGTAGGAACGCTGCATAACCTGGATTGAGGGGGCAAAATAGAAAACATGACGATTGAATCCGATTCCTCTAATCTACCAACCCCAAAACCAGTCCCCGAAAACGACTTGCAACCGGATGACTTTGACGGAAGTGCAACTGAGAAAAACCTAAGCTCAGAAGTACTAGCAGCGATTGGGTCTTTGCAATCTCCGCAACATACAATTGCTTTACAACAAGCTCGTTCTGACTTCAAGCAACCCATTGCCAAGCAATTTATAGTTAAGCCAAGGGCATTGCTGATTACTCTAATCGCGATCGCCATCACCTTCATTGGAATTATCCTCAATAACTGGATCGTCGGCATTATCGGAACGCTGATGACTTTGCTATTATCCCTAGCGATATTATTGCCTTGGTTCCAAGAAGTTTTAAACGAGTGGTTTTCACCCCAAGAACGCACCTTGTTTGTTGCCTTTTTGGGATTACTAGTAGCCATCATCGGCTTGATTAGGTTCACAGGTGTAGGCGATCGCTTACTGCTTTGGGGACACCAGATTAACTGGGATATTGCTGGAACCCTAGCAGACTGGTTTGGCGCTTTGGGGCAAATTCTCATCGCCGTCATCGCTGTTTACGTGGCGTGGCGACAATATGTCATTTCCAAAGACTTGACAATTCAGCAAAACCTGTTAACAGTTCAACAAAATATTATCACCCAGCAACAGACGATTGATTCCTATTTTCAAGGCGTTTCCGACTTGGTATTAGATGAAGAAGGATTGTTAGAAGATTGGCCCCAAGAGAGAGCGATCGCTGAAGGACGCACTGCGGCAATTTTAAGTAGTGTCGATGGTAGTGGGAAAGCGAAAATTCTCCGGTTTCTGTCACGTTCCAAATTGCTGTCACCTCTAAAACGTGATCGCTTATTAGGTCGAGCCATTCTTGATGGAACTGGCGGATATGCAGAAGACCGCCTCGAAGGTGTGCGCGTCATCGATTTAGGCGTAATGCTAGCTGCAGCTGACCTTTCTGGTACTGATTTACGTTGGACTGATCTCAGCGAAGCTAATCTTGTCCGCGCCAACCTAAGCGGTTGTGATTTAGTAAAAGCCAACCTCTCCCGCACAATTTTATATGGTGCTAATCTCAATGGTGCTGACATCAACGGGATTCGCCTATTCTATGGTGTAGTAGATAAAGCCTCACCCCGCAGTCGCACTGAACCACCAGATTATGAAATCGGCGAACAAACTGGCGCTGTGGTGGAAAATGCCGATTTCACGAATGTGCAACGGATGTCTGAGTCTGCACGTAACTACTGTTGCGCTTGGGGTGGCGAAAAAACTAGAGGTACTATTCCTGGTGGTTGTGAAGGTATTCCTAATAAGTTGAAAAGATAATTATAAGACTAGATAAAAAATTAGTTACCCGCATTAAAAATCTGTTGTGCAGTTAAATTTAATTGGGGAAAGGTAGGTGATGAAATCGTTGTGTTGCCTTGAAACGCTGTCATTTGATATTCGCCATCAACTAATTCGCACACAAAAATAGTGGGTTGTTTGGGATTACCAATGAACTTTCTTGCACCCAATGCAGCATAATCAGCAATCCAATATTCGGGAATGCCCATTTCTTCATAATCTCCAAATTTATTGTAGTAATCATCTCGCCAGTTGGTTGAAACAACTTCAATAACTATTGGAACCGATGCTGCTTGGCTCACTGTTGACTGTTTTTGAAAAAGCGGTTCATTGTCGAGATTATCAAGATTTAGCAGCAACACATCAGGCGAATAAGCGGATTCAGCAGAAGGAGTTTTGACTAATGCAGTTTTGGGTATAGTGTAGGGAAGATTCAGGCGATCAAACTCGACAGTTAGCTTATGGGCTATAAAGCCTACAACTTTTTCATGCGAACCAGTTGGAGGCGGCATTTCAATAATTACTCCTTTGTGCAATTCATAGCGTTTTCCATCGTTGGGATACCATTCGATAAATTCATTGAAGGTGAGTAATTTGGGCAACGTTTGGGTCATAATCTTACCTCCATATATGTTTTACTTTATCATGCAATAAATGTTAATTTTTAGTTTACAAAATTCGCACTTCTGTTTTTTATTACCTTTAATAAGTGTAAATATTTATCCCTAAAAAGCGCCACGCATTTCTCAATCTTTAACTATAGCGACCTGCAAAAAATATTTGTTCTGCGGTCAAATTCCGGTCTGTAAATGTTTGGGATATGAGGCGTTCTGTTCCCCTAAACTGTTATCCTTGATAACTTCAATTTACAACATCAGGTCTAAAAGCTGAATTTTGATCTAATGGTTTAATCAGGCATTTCATGGGAATAAACCAAGGCAAGTTGAGCAGATCAATTGCTACGTTGAGCTTACGATTAATTAACCCAGCTACCTGTTCATGAAGTCCAGTGGGTTCCAAGTCGATTAGTTCTCCGTCGATTAACTCGTAGCGTCCATCATCCACATAGCCAGCAACTAATGCCTCAGAGCTAAGATTACTTGTATTAATAGTGGCTGAGAGCATCGAGATTTGTCCTTCCAGGTTTAGAACTAGAGCAGCAATACTGCTCTTAATTATTTTAACTACCTTTGATCAGGCAAAAGTTAATTGACTAATATGCTTCAAAATCTGGAGTACATTATATAACTCATTACCACGATTACGGACATCAAAAATATTAGAAGTGGCATAGCGAGGAGGATAACCTTTGAGCAGTTTAATGAACATAAAACTGCCACCAGAAGTAATCATGCCAAATACTACATCTTGTGACTGGGGAGCAGCCAGCATATATGCCAGAATTTGGTCAAGTCCTGCTTCTACCGAATAAGCAACCTGTTTTGACTCAATAACTGTTACCCAGAATTTTTGATTTAGAAGTAAAAAGTCAATTCGTCCTTTGATGATAGTTTGCTTGTTTGGTGTTTCAATCTCAATAGATTTCTCTAATTTGAGGTGAAAAGGAGGTAAATAAAACTTGCCAATGAATAGCAATGGCGATAAAACAATCGTATTAACTGTATTTTCTAATAAAGGCGGATAGTTTCGTAAATTTATGTAACCTACCTTTATTTGATCCAATAGCTGCTTTTCTAAGCTTGTCAGTTCTGGTAGGTCATCTTGCCACTCTCGAAAGAATTCTTCCGAATCAACTAACTCTAATCCATAGAGCAATATTAGTTGCTCAAGTGTGACGTTTTCCGCAGCAAGAGTTTGAGTCATAAGTTAATCAAGTAGTAAAAAATCTACTTAATATTTGGGACAGATTTTCATCAAGCTATTGGTCTTACTTCCTATTTAGCAAGACCAGCTTTTTTAAGCATAATCTATTCGACAAAAGTCCAAGTTAAATGTCTATTAGATAGTCCTTATAAAGGGCATTGCCAAGGTGAACTAAACTGGTGATAACCGACATCTTGGAATGTTCTAATCATGGGTGTGTTCAGAATGTCTGTGTCACAAAATACACGCCAAACACCAATTTTTTGAAGAAGGTAGGTAGCTTGGCACAGGAGGTCGTAAATGTAACGCTTCCCTCGCTGTTTGGGTACAACACCAATATAGTAAATTGTGCCTTCTTCTAGATTATCTTTGCGACACCCACGATATAGTACTGGTTGGATAAATCCCACTAGTTCACCCATACTGTTATAGCCAAGTTGCCACCATTGTGGTTCATAATCGAAATCTTTGCTTGCTTGTACGATGAATTCTGAGGCTGCTTTATCTGCTCCCAATTCTCTAACTACCTTTTGATCGCTTCGGTCTAATGAGTAACTCATAGCACAGCTGACCGCAGCAGTGAAATCTTCCATACTGACATCGTTGAGCGAACGAAATATCAATCTTTGAGGAACTGGGATTACTGGTTTTGGTTCCTCCCAAACGAAAGGAATTTTTTCATAATATGTTGTCATACAGCCCAGTAATTCTCGCCTTCAGGTAGGGTAAGGATTTCAACCCCATCTTCAGTTACAGCTAATGTATGCTCACATTGAGCAGAAAGCTTGCGATCGCGCGTTACCGCAGTCCATTTATCGCCCAGAACCTCGACTTCGTAAGTACCTTCGTTAATCATTGGCTCAATGGTAAAAACCATCCCTGGTCTGAGGCGCTTGCCCTTGCCGCGTGTGCCATAGTGGGGAACATCCGGTGCAGTGTGGAAAATGTTACTGATACCATGTCCCACAAAATCTCGCACTACAGAAAAGCCTTGTCCTTCAGCATACTCTTGAATGGCTGCACCAATGTCTCCAATGCGTGCCCCAGGTTTAACTTCAGCAATACCCAAGCGCAAACACTCCTCTGTCACCTCTACCAGCTTTCTTGTTTTTGGGGAAGGAGTACCGACAAAGAATGTCTTAGATGTATCGCCATGATAACCCTCAACAATCGGCGTTACATCAATATTAATAATGTCACCATCCTTGAGAATTTGCTTGGCATTGGGAATGCCGTGACAGATGACCTCATTTACACTAGTACAAATCGACTTAGGATAACCCTTATAGCCAAGGGGTGCGCTTTTTGCTCCATGCGCTTGCGTCCAACGTTCGGCTTCATCATTTAGTTCGAGAGTGCTAACCCCTGGCTTTACAAACGGTTCTAGATGCTGAAGGAGTTTAGCTGCTAAACGCCCAGCTTGACGCATTTTTTCTAATTCTCGTTGGGATAAAATAACAATTAGTTCGGTTTTCATTAACTTTTATCTAGATATCTTTCATAAACATAGTTAACCCTGTCTGTGCAGCTCTTTGTGCAGCATCAGCAACCTTGAGGGTATACAAGCTCTCCTCTGGGGTAACGTACAAAGGAGTCCCATGAAAAAGATGGTCTAACACCATACTTGTGTCTTTGGCGAATAAACCTCGGCGAGGGCCAACCTCTATAGGCGTTGTTTCCCCTGGTTGGACGAATATTCCGGTGTCGCCATCAAAAATTAAACCACCTTTTTCACCGTGAACTTCAAACTTGCGTTCTGATTGCCAAATACTTTCGCCTTTGCCATAGACTATTTGGGCTAAAAGTCCACTGTTAAAGCAGAGTTGACTAGTGCATAAACAGGTTTGGTAGTATTCCGGTTCTATTTCCCAATATCGCTGGTGACAGTTAACAGTAAATACTGTACCAAATAAATCGATGAAGCGATGTAGCCGAGACAAAGCACCAATTAAAGGAAAGCCGAACAACTCGTGGTTATAAGTCCATTTACGAGGTGCGGGATTTTGGGGATTGATGGTGCTGTAGCGAACATAAAACACTTCACCAACTTTGGCTAAGTTTTGCTTCAAAGCTTGATGCAAACCACCCAAAAGTTCTAGATGTTCCACATGCAAGAGTTTTTTTTGTGCTTTGGCTAAAGCAATCAGTTCCTCTGCTTCGACTACATCCAACGAAAGGGGATACTCTATAATTACGTGTTTGCCATTAGCAAGTGCTCCACGAGCGATCGCCCCATGATCTCGATTAATAGTGGAAATCGCTACTAAGTCTATATCTTCACGCTCTACTAGCTCTTGCCAAGTACTCAAGACTTCAATCTGGTACTCTCTGGCAAAAGTTTCGGTTTTTTCTCTTGTATGACCAACAACTGCGATTAACTGCGATCGCTCATCATGAAGCAATGCCTCAGCCCGAAACTTTGCCGCATACCCAGTACCTACCAAACCTACACGCACTCTTGCTTTTTCCAAAGCTGCTTCTGAATTATACATGATCCTGATTAGTTCTGTTTTTGATCTTCCCATGCTTCTAGGGGTGAGATTCTCTTTTCATGGGGTTCACCAGTCTAGACTTTACAACCTCTACAATATTCCTCTTACCCCCTCAAGGATAAATCAGACTTTATTTGAAGCTAGATAGAATTACGTTTAACTCAAAAAAAAGACTTCAAAAGAAAATCCCTTTTTATTCCATAACGTCAGAAATTTGTCAATATAATGAGCAAAAAATTGGCAAAATAAAAATTACATTTCTACTGTACTGTTATGTTTCTTTCATTTCTAACGGGCGTATTTAATCAGATTAGAAAATGAAACAGCCCTACGAACCTCTTCTACGTAACTCCTACAAAATACAGGTAACATTAACCTTACTCATGTTTATTTTTCGTATATATAATTTTTTCTAATCGTAACCTGAATTGGGTAGAAAATCTATAAAGAAAACTTATCGGGATTAAGTAACTAAATTTCATTACTAATCGGGTTCAATTTCCAGGTACATCGTTTAATTTTTCTCGTAGTATCAGAATTGAAGCAAATTTAAACTAGCGGCTAATTCCACAGAACAGCCGTGACCTTTGCCTTAAGATAACTTATACTGCCGTTTGCAAAAGAGAGGATTACTCAATGTCAACTTATAAAGTGACACTAATCAACGAGTCTGAAGGACTGAACCAAACAATTGACGTTGATGATGATGTCTATATTCTAGATGCTGCTGAAGAAAGCGGTCTTGACTTGCCTTATTCTTGCCGCGCTGGTGCTTGCTCGACCTGTGCGGGTAAAATCATCAAGGGTACTGTCGATCAGAGTGACCAGTCATTCTTAGATGATGAACAAATAGAAAAAGGATATGTACTGACTTGTGTCGCATACCCAACCTCTGATTTAACAATCGAAACTCACAAAGAAGAAGACCTTTACTAACAGTTAAGCGACTCAACCATAAACCTCTTGCAAGAGTTACTAATGTTGACAAAATAGAAGCAGGGTATCTAGAATTTATACTCTTGTAATGCCGTGCGTACCTGTGAAAGCGACTTTGAAAAAAGGTCTAATTTTGTCTTGAGCAGAAACACAGTAAATGTTGTGTTTCTGCTTATTTTTTTGCCTTTTCTTAACTCCCGACTGTTAGCTCAAGATGCAACTTGAATGCTAATTAGCTTAAAGCTTAGTCTCTTTTTTGAGAATTTGAATCTGAGTACCAGGATAGTAAAATTGGAGAATTTTTGGACTTGACCAACCTAGTTTTGCTAAATTTTGAGCGCCAGTTTGACTCAAGCCGACTCCATGTCCTAATCCACCACCAATAAAAGCATATCCCCAAAGTTCGGGTTTGCCTTTGTTCAGGGGTTCTATGTAAAAAAGCGTACTTATCGGCGCTGCAAAAGCACTGCGAACTTCGTCTTTGTGGAGAATAAAAGTGCTGCGATCGGTTTTAACTGCAAGTTCAAGGATACGTCCACTCTGGCTTCGCTCCACTACTGCCATAGCCTGAATTGTCTTAAATTTGGCATGGGGACTGTTTTTCACCTGTAAAAATTTCTGCAAGTCCTTGATAATATCCTTTAAAGGGGTTTCCTTGTGCCAACGAAACATATCCCACTTGCTTTCATTAAATCCTTGTTGCGTGTTAATAAATTTTTGGAAGTTTTTTTCATCTGCTAAACTCTGCTTAGACAAGTCCCAAAAATTAGTCGGAGCATCCAGTACAGGGCGCAAATAGGGACGATCGTCCCCATTCCAGACATCGCTAAAGGAAGCGGTAACGCCACCAGTGGTAGAAGAATACAGGGCGTCTACAAGTTCATTTTTATAAGTTAGTACTTTACCCCTAGTTGAGGCGATCGCTTGGTCTGTTTTGGCTGCTGCTCCCTTCAGCCCATAATAAACTTGGCAGTGAGTATCAGCACACAACTGATAATTATCGGCGGCAAACCTACGTAAATTTCTCAAAGCATAAGTCCGCGCAAGAATTGCCTGAGCTTCTAGCGCTGCTTTTGGTGCATCCGTACCTATTTCGTAAGGCACAACCCCACGCAAATAAGTTTCTAAAGGTACTTGGTTAACGAGAGTGTATGTACCATAAGCATTTGGCTGCAAATTCATTCGACCGGCGTAAAGACGAGCATTCTCCGGTTTTTCGCTTTTATTTACCTGAATCAAATTTCTATCAGTGCTGATTTCTAAATTATTCGGGCTATAGCGATTACCATCCACCACCCAACTCACTCGCGGCACTTGCTTTAAAATTTTAGTATCAAGATATACTTTATCTTTAGTAGAAGCTTGGATGTTCTGCAATAACAAGCGTCGCAGTAAAGGAGTGCTGTAAACATCTCGTTTTGCCCAAACCTGCCAGCGTTCTGGCTGGGCTATTTCCACTTCCATACCCAGAGAACGCCATTTATTAGCACTGTCTTCCGCAGTTTCAAAAGTGCGGTATGTGCCTAAAACTACTACTTCTTCGACTGCTGACTGGGGTAAAGCTTGCATGACTGTTTCCAGCTTTACAGGATTCTTAGTAAACAGGATTTGCTGCTTATTACCCGCTTGAAATTTTAGCTTTAAGCGATCGCCTTTTATGGGTTCGAGTTGCAGCTTGGCTGTGGGTTGATCGCCAAATCGCTGCACAATCCCAATTTTCAGTTCTATATCCTGAATGTTGCTCTCAGGCCCTGATGCCGCAGTCAGTCCCAATAGACAAAATATTGTAAGCACAGTGTGGGGAAAACGCCAAAACGAAAATTTCATGGCTACCTGATAGGGAAGCGATAGCGAGTACTCAAGCGTCTTCTGCCCCTTAATGTGTCGTTGGAGCTGATTTTGCAATTGCTTTGTAGTGCGGTTTTTTTGTCGCATGAATGCTCCAATGATACCATTACCAATTTTGCTCTAAATACTAGTTGCAAAACGAAGTCATAATGACTATGATTTATATAGAGACAAAAAACAGAACTAGTTGGATAAACTCTTTATGGTTAGAGTCCAAGAAATTCCATTAAATCAGATAAAACGGCCATTGCCGCGTACAAACGATCCAAAAAAAGTACAAGCCTTAATGGAATCGATTGCGGAGATTGGGCAGCAAGAACCTATTGATGTCCTAGAAGTAGATGGACAATATTATGGCTTTTCTGGTTGTCATCGGTATGAAGCTTGCCAGCGTTTAGGCAAAGAAACCGTTTTAGCCAGAGTCCGTAAAGCACCCCGTAGCGTTTTGAAGATGCACTTGGCATAGAGAATGGGGTATGGAGAATAGAGAGTGGGGAATTAGAGTATTCCCAATGCCCAATGCCCAATCCCCAATTACATATAACCTAATTAGGAGAAAATTATGTCATCAAAAGTAACAGTCAAAAATGTAAATATCGGCATTGACGAGGCGAGTAGGGCTAAAATTGCCGATGGTTTATCTCACCTGTTGGCTGACACTTATACACTGTATCTGAAAACTCATAACTTTCATTGGAATGTAACGGGGCCGATGTTTCAAACATTGCATTTGATGTTTGAGACCCAGTATACAGAATTAGCCTTAGCAGTTGATTTAATAGCCGAAAGAATTAGAGCACTTGGCTATCCCGCACCAGGAACCTACAGCGAATATGCCAAACTGAGTTCGATCCCAGAAACTCCCGGAGTTCCGAAAGCTGTGGAGATGATTCGCGAACTTGTGGAAGGACAAGAAGCCGTAGTCAGAACTGCACGATCTATTTTCCCTGTGATAGAGGAAGTTAACGACGAACCTACTGCCGATTTATTGACTCAGCGGATGCAAGTACACGAAAAGACAGCTTGGATGTTGAGAAGTTTACTGGAAGAATAGGAATAAGAGAATAGGGAATGGGGCATTGGGCATAGGGAATAGGGAATAGAGAAAAAACTTAATCGCCAATACCCATGCCCAATCCCCAATACCCAGTCCCCAATTACCCAGCAACCAATGCCCAATGCCCAATACCCAATGCCCCATTCCCAAAAGTTGCAAGATTTAATGCAACAGGTGGGTATTTCTAGTTTTAAAGCACTAAGTCGCGCTGCTGGTGTCTCAGAGCGTCAACTTTTGAGGTTACGCCAAGGAAAGTTAGAGCAGATGCGGGTAGACGTGCTGCTTAAGCTGTCGCCAGTGCTACAGATTTCATTGAATAAATTAATCGCAACTTTTTCAAACGTAGAGTTACTACAAGAGAAAGCAGCGCCGAATCAAGAATTGTTACAAGAAATTACAGATTTAAGAAAAGAGTATCAGCGATCGCAGCTTCAATTAGAGCAACAACGAGAATTATTGCTACAAGAACTCCAGCAGTCGAGTTTGCAACTGCTGGAGTCTTTATTATTGCAATGGCCTACAGCAGCACAGAAAGCGCAGGAGAATCCCCAGCTAGCAGCAGTCAAAATAGTACCGTTGGTGCAAAAACCCCTAGAAAAGCTTTTACAAGCGTGGGGAGTGGAAGCGATCGCACCTGTGGGAGCAGAATTACCTTACGATCCCCAACTGCACCAATTGCTGGAGGGAACTGCACAATCTGGAGAAACAGTCAAAGTACGCTACACTGGCTATCTTCAAGGTGAAAAGCTGCTTTACAAAGCCAAAGTGAGTCCTGTTTGAGGGAATGAGGAGTACAGACGCGATTAACCTTTGTCTGTACAGGAGTTAGGAGTTACAAATTCATCACTTTTTACTTTTTGTATTGTCTATCGAGAAATGACAGATATTGGGAATACTAAGATAGCAGAAGCGATCGCCTTGAGGAAAATTCTTTTAAAGCCTTAGTGTCGGTTCTAGCTTGCTTGGTGCTGTTGAAACCTAAATTATTGCCTCTAGAGCGGTAGTCCAGAGGTAAATTATTTCAATTATGTAAGTAATTGGACATAAATAAACGTAGATCCTAGTTACTATCATTAAGTACTCAGGGAGGAAAAGCTATTGCTAGACTCAGTTTAGCTATGTGTGGGCATAGCTGAGACTGGTTAAATTTTGAATTGCTTAATAACAGCTATTTTCATGAGATTTATTGGAGAATCTCAGTTTTGCAAAAATCTTTGGTAAATAATCTGAAAAGCAGTAACTTCAGCTTGTATGTAAGTAAGTATATATCTAAATCCATAAGATGCAAGTTAGTCGGCGTTGAAAAATCAACATAGATGATAAAACATCAATTCAACGAACGGTTTATAAATTGGTCATTTTAACATTTTTACAAAACTAAATATACCAGTTATTTATCATGCCAACTTACTTAGCTGGTTTATTTATAATTGATTGATTTCTAGTTGGAAAACTATACTGAATTAAGCTAATAATTTTTTAAAATTACAAAAAATAAATTTAAATTTTTATAATTAATATTTATCTATCCTGATTAATTATCAATGATTACTCAATATTTAATCTTAAATTTTATTTTACAAGCATTTTTAAATGCTCTATAATAGCGAAATCAGAAAATTATTTACACAAGTCAGAGTAACATAATTATGAGAGAACAAGTAAAAGTTATTAAGCTCAGTGGTAATTTGAACGCCACAACTTCACAAGACTTTCGACAAAAAATCACTGGTATTTTAGAAAGTGGTGCAAAAATTGTGTTAGTTGATTTTAAAGATGTAACATTTATGGATAGTTCAGGTTTAGGAGCTTTAGTATTAGCTTTTAAAACCTTGCGAGCAGCGGATACTAAGCTTGTTCTCTGCTCAATTAATGAACAAGTCAGGATATTATTTGAACTGACTAATATGGATAAAGTATTTGAAATTTTTCCAAATCAAGATGCATTTAATCAGGTTTTAGTCTCTAATATGTAATTAATCAAACTTCATTTGCAAAATAGATAAATCATCATCAAAAGCATCTTTGGAGTTCAGAGCTATTAAATAACTAAGTACGCAATCGAGTTGGCTATCAACAGGATCTTGTAAGCTAACTAGTAGCTGAATAAAAGCATCCAAACTCCAAAGTGTGCCGTCTGATTTAGTTATTTCATAAGCGCCATCACTAAAAATATAAAGTGTACTGAATTTTTCGATATTGCAAAACCCATCAACATATTTTGCCTCTGGAAACATGCCAACTGGCATACCAGGGGTTTTCAATAGTTTAACTTCAGACTTTCTTGGAGATGTGCCTGTTACTAAAACTGCTGGTGGATGACCTGCACTAGCATAAATTAACTGACGGTTGATTCGGTTGTAAACTCCGTACCAAATCGTAAAGTATTTATCATTTTGATAATTCATCTGAAAAGTGTCATTTAAAGCCTTTAATACATCACTAGGTTGATAGTAATCAAGACTTTTGAGCGCACGAGAACGCAGCAGATTCAGCACTGAAACAGAAGGAAGAGTCGCTTTGAGTCCATGTCCGGCAGTATCGAGTAAGTAAATTGCCAGATAGTTATCATCGAGCCAATAGTAATCAAAACAGTCACCGCCAAGTTGTCGTGAAGGAATGAATCGGAAATTTATATTGAAGGGTTCAGTCATAGAAAGAGGTAGCAGGGATCGCACATATTCTGCTGCTTCTGACATTTCTGATTCTAGAAGCAACTTTTGAGCCTGCAAATCTCTACTCAACTGATGCAGGCGTAATCCTGCTCTTACCCGTGCTTGTAATTCATTATGTTCAATAGGTTTAGAGATAAAATCGTCAGCACCTGCATCTAGACCTTTGACGCAATCGGCAACGGAATCTAAGGATGTTAATAAAATAAAAAATGTGGTAGAAAATTTGGGGTCTGCCTTAATGTGGTGGCAAACTTCCAAACCATTTAACCCCGGCATGATCCAATCACAAATAATTAGTGCTGGACGATAAGCTAGTGCTTTTTCTATTCCTTCCTCGCCGTTACTGGCAGTAACTACTTCATAACCTTGTTTTTCCAACATCCTCTTCAGGAGTATTTTTATTGAATAGTCGTCATCAATTATTAGTATTTGAAACATATAAATTTGTTGAAAACACTTATTAATAATTTTTTGTCAAAATAGAAAATAAAAATATGTATCAATACAGAGATGCTGCTATAGCGCTTATCGTACCCTGCGGGTACTGCTTCTCCCAAGGGGAAACGCTAGCGCCAACGGAGAACTCGTAGAGTAGCTGCTACGCATTTATGTATGCAATAGACTTTCACTCCTATCTCCTAAAAAGATAGAGTACATTCCGTTGTAGTAACAGGTGTAAATAGTTGAGGGTTTGGTCTTTATTAGACTCAAATGAGAAGCACTATAACTCATTTCTATTTACTCATCGAATTTACGACTGTTTAACAGTCATAAAATATTATGGCGCTCCCAAAGGATTTAGCCATAAAAGAATGTTGCTTTTTAACTGGTTTAAGTCGCGGTATGCTTCTTGTTTGAACCATTGCCCTAAAGCGTCAAAGGGGGTAAAAGATGTTCCCGTTTGCCATTTTATATCTTGACCTAAAGGTGTTGTATGATTTCCTGGTAACGTTTGCGCTGTCACCATCTCATCAAAACGTTCTTGTAAGATTTTGGTTAAAGCTACCGATTGATCGATGGTGTCATTACTAAATTTTATTAATAAATTGCGTCGGATATTGTAACGTTCTTGGACAAGTTTGTTAGTTTCCAACGGCGAGGGGGTAAATTCGATTTTCAAAGTAGAATTGAACTGCTCTACTAAAGGGATAGCTTCTTTAGCAGCATAGTTGTTGAAGGATATTAAAATATTGCCTGCACGTTCTACTTTAAAGAGACTACCAATCAGCAAGTGGAGTTTACAGCCCATACTATGTCCAACGCCATAGATGGGAAGGTAAAGCTTGCCTAATGCCCTAGAATCATGCAATCGTTCGAGGGTGCGGTCAAAGTTTAACAGCACGGAATTGGCGATCGCAGTATGATCCAGTGTATTGACAAAAGGCGTAGCAATTACAACATAGCCTTTACTTGCCAGTTGTTCGAGTAACCAGCGATAAGTAATGTGCGGTGCAGTGGCGACAAATGCACCTCCTAAAAAATGAACGATACCTATGGGATTTCGGGGAATAATTACCCAGTTCCCTCTAATTTCTTTCCAGTCCATGCGGATAAGCGATCGCTTTACGATTATTCTTTATGTTAGACCGGAGATCGCAACCGTGGGAAGGATTATGGAAAAAGCTATTGAAAATATCCTACTAGTAGATTGGAAGCCAACTCACCCAGTAGTGTCTATGGACTTCTCGGCAGCACCTACGCTTTCTCTAACTTTTACTGAATTCTGAGTGAATTCAGGAGTGCTTTCTAAATACCATTATAAAACTTAATTATGAATTACGAATTACAAATTATCTTAACGTTGAGTCTGTAATCTTTTCATCTCGTATTGTACATCTAATGCAATTTGTAATGCTTCATTGAGTAACCTTCCATGCTCAGTAGCCTCCTCTGTTACTTGCATAGCTGTTAAAGTTGCTAAATTGTTGACAAATAGTTCTGTATTACTCAGGATAAAATTCTTATTCTCTCTTAAAATTCTTTCTGTCTTCAAAGCGCGAACTAAATCAGCTTTGGTGAGTTTAAGTGCTTCGAGCACACCCTCTCTTTCCTTTATAGTCACTTCTAGATTACCAGCTTCTTCTATTTGGTCATTGATATCTATAACTCTAATAACAGTATTATATCTATTAACCTCCTTTAAGAGGATTTGTAGAGATTTTGTCATATTAGCTTTAACAATTTTACTTCTACTTTTCCAGATTAAATATAAGATAGTTTGTGTCAGACCACCAACCCAAAGACCTAAGAAAATTAATAATATCCAAGATGGGATTGTTATCCATGTAACAAACATTTTAATAATTACATCAAAGAAAATGTAGACAAAAATAAATGTAGAAAATCCCAGAAAAATTACAGTCGCTCCTTCAGAGCTTTTCAGCTTTTGTATATATATTTTTGCTAATTTCTTCAGAGAATTTGTAATGATTAAAAGTTCCCCATTGACAGGTAAATTAGTCAGCTTTTGCAGATCATCTTGACTAATTTCTAAGTCCTGTAAATCATCCCGCACAGCTTTTCAACCCTTGCCAGAATAGTTATTTAATCTAATATAGCAATCAAATTTCTAGAATGCTGGCATTTTGTCTAAACTTTTTCTGGTAAGTTAATACTTATAGGCAATGTCAAGAAGTTTTGTACAATATGATACTCTTTTACCAAAATAACTATTTACAGCATAATTCAGAATTGAGGAGTAAAACACGCTTTATACCTGGGTAACAGACTTAGCTTATCTACCTCACCAACTTAAATCTGCTGTATACTATAGCAATCCTAAATTATTCGTGAGAAACCAAATCCCCGACTTATTTAAGAAATCGGGTATTTGCGGGTTGCAATTCTCACAAATCAAATCGGATTGCTATGTAATAGTTAGGATAAAAAAACAAATTAATTGTCTGTAAATAGAATCGCAAGGCAATAGGTTATCGTTCTGGCAAAAAGTCATTTAATAATGGAAAAGTCCGCAAAAACGGACTTTATTTGTTGATTTATAAATAATTGTGTCTCATTCGTTACATTAACTTCGCCTTGGAGAAGGTTGTTTCTGTTTTGAAACACTAGGCTGAAGGTTTAAAAATGGGGGGATGGGACAGTCTAGCATCATGGCGATCGCTCTGAGTAAATCTGCTTCTGAATGAGTAACTTTATTATCTAATAGTACTGTGTGGGCGCATGCATCAACAATAGCCTGTTTGAGTTTGGGAGTGGCAAAACGCAGACGCTCAATACTTTTCTTTAGTTCAGTAAAATTACAACTTAATGGTATTTCTGGTTTTTCTTGCTCTCCGGCTTTGGGAAGTCGAAAAACTCCAGAACGAAAAGCATAGGCGATGTCTTCAGTAGATGCATCGGGTTGGGAGTGTCCAACGCGGGCAATTACGGACAATACTAATAGACTATCTGGCCAAATCTGTTCGATGGAGGTGAATTCTACGGTTGTAGTAGATGTGGGATTTATACTAGGTTGAAGACGATGCCACAGTATTAACTGCAACACAAAATGCCACAGTGATAAACTTCCGGTGGCTACAACTAAACCGTGGACGCATTTGCATAGCCTTTGGCATTCTTTGGCAGAGTTTTGGCGCAATACGGGTACTGCCAAATCCACAAGTGGTAAGCGAATTCTGGGATCTAACTGACTAATTTCGCTACTTAGTTTCAAGGTTTTGTCTACCAAATCAGCAGGCTGTACCTCGCGTAACCAAGCAATTTGATGTTCTTGAAATTGGAGATTTTCCGTATCTAACGCTAGCGCCAAAGCGATTGCCATTGCACTTTGCTGCTCCCGCACACCTAAACGCAAAGATTCTGGTAACTGCGATAACAGCACTTGAGCATGGGCAAAATGCTCTGGTGTAACGCTTCCAACTTGGTTTACAACTTGTTCTGGCGTTGTGTTAGAACCACCAGCAAAGCCCATTGTTAGGGATTCCTGAGAAGGGGAACGCATCTGATTGCGAGATGGCATTGCTGCTAAATTGCGGACGTTCAAACCCCCAACCCGGCGGATACGTTCTGCTAAGGGTGGGTGAGTAGAAAACATATTTTCCCAGAAAGAGGGGTTGAGGGCATTGCCAAAAAACATGTGGCTAGCGGCTTCTGCACCTGGCGATATTAACCGTGAATCCATCTGTTGGAGTTTTTGAAAGACTCCAGTAAGTCCGTTGGGGTTGCGAGTGAACTGTACAGCTGAAGCATCGGCGAGAAATTCGCGTTGGCGAGAAACTGCGGCTTTAATCAAGCGTCCACAGAATAATCCGATACCGCCAATTGCCATCAGTGCCAAGGCAAAAGCCCACAAAGGCAAACCCTTGTCTTCGCGGGAAGTACCGCGAAGACGCCAGAGTAATTCTCCAGTTAAATAAATGAACAAAATCCCATGCAGTAGTCCCACTAAACGCAAATTTAGCCGCATATCTCCATTGAGAATATGACTAAATTCGTGGCCGATGACTCCTTGTAACTCATCCCGGCTCAAGTGTTCCAAAGTTCCACGGGTAACTCCAATTACAGCATCATTGGGCGAAAATCCGGCAGCAAAGGCATTAATGCTGGTTTCTCTATCGAGGAGATAAACTTGGGGAACAGAAATCCCAGAAGCGATCGCCATTTCCTCGACAATATTTAATAGTTGTCGCCCTTGTTCATCGGCTATTTCTGGTAGCAGGAGTCTTCCTCCTAACTCCTGAGCAATTACGCTTCCGCCCTGCCGGAGATAGGCAATTTTATACAAACTTCCTACTGCGATCGCAATTATTGTAATCCCAGCTACGTAGAGAAATATTCCTGGATGCCACCAAACACGAGGAGCCATGCGGAACAGAAATAAAGTGGCAATATAAATTGCCATAATCATAACTGCGATCGACAGGGAAAATAACCCAATTAATTGTTGTGTATTTTGGCGTGCCCGATCCTGATGTTCAAAGAAATTCATAGACACCTAAAAAGACACGCGTGGAGCATTTCTTATTTCTGGAGTAGCTTCTGGGAGCAATTGAGCAACAGTAAAGTTAAAAGTATTTGCCACAAGGTTGCTAGGGAAAGATTCGCTTTTGGTGTTGTAAAGTGTCACCGCGTCATTAAAAGCCTGACGTGCAAAAGCAATCCGGTTTTCGGTGGAAGATAGTTCTTCCATTACCTGAGTCATGGCGCGATCGGCTTTCAATTCTGGATAAGATTCTGAAATTACCATCAACCGACTTAACGCACCCGTCAGTGCCCCTTCAGCATTGCCCAACTGTTGCATCGCTTGGGGATCTCCAGGATTTTGCGCGGCACGACTGCTAGCATTAATTGCAGAATTTCGGGCGGCAATAACTGCTTCTAAGGTTTCTCGCTCATGTTTCATATACCCTTTGGCAGTTTCCACCAAGTTGGGAATTAAATCATAGCGGCGCTGTAATTGAACATCGATTTGAGAATAAGCATTTTTGTAACGGTTGCGATACTTAACTAAATCGTTGTAGGCATTAATGATAATTACAGCAACAACGGCAACTAAAGCAACAGAAAATATTAAAAGCCCCATATTTTTAGATTATTTCCATCAGATACTTACTTTTTTGCAGATTTACCAATCACGGTAATCCTTATATCCAGTAAAATTTGTGTGGATATAAAGATGAGTCTACTTATAGCAAGTTGGCTTCGTCGTCTGTAAAACTAGTTACGCAAGTTTACTGATGTAGGATTTTTTAAATAACCGTAGAAGCGCAGAGGGAAAGAAATTCAAAGACAAGAAAAATAATTTACAACAATTCCAAACTATTTCTGAACTTTATCATCTCTCTTTTTTCTATGTACTCTGCACCTCTGCGGTAGATTAAAAATTGTAGCCAGATACAGCAGATTTAAAGTTAGTGAGGTAGACAAGCTAAGTCTGTTAGCTAGATATAAAGCGTGTTTTAATTTAGAATTCTGCTGTATCTCACCTATGAATCTGAATAAATAGGGAATAACCACTGACAGCAAGAATAAAAAGGATAGCGGCAGGAAAAATTACTACATCCCTGACAATAAATAAAATCCAATCTTTTCTTAGTTCTTGTTTAAACTTGAGTTCTCGCAGTTTTCGCTCAAGTTCTAAGTCTTCTTGTGACTGCAAGTTTACAGGTGACAAAACTAGCGGATTGTCGCCTTTGCTAGCAATTATTTTTGATAAATCTGTTATATCTGTCATGTTGTTTAGATACCAATAATTTCAGTTTCAGGATTTTGGTTATCATCTGCAACCCAGATAAATTTGCCTTTTTAATTAGCTTCTATAGCTACTTCTAGTAGTGCGAAAGCATCCAGGTAAGAGCATCTCAATATGTTGCGCCAGATTATTTAGTCTATTCATAAAGTTCTGGCGAAAATCTCAATTTATTTAAATTCGTTGGGTTTTTGCTTGTGTAGTCATTTCTATTTTAGCTACACTTCAACACGTTTCGGGTTCATCAATTAAATCCAATACTTCTTGTTTAACCACTCTCGAACAAAAAATATCTAGAGTATCCTAACAATCTCTCAGGAAAATTTAGCGAAAAAAGAGCCAGAGAGTTAGTTCTCTGGCTCAAAGCTGGAGACAAAAGAATCATCAAATAAAGGCTAACTTGGGTAAGAACCTAAATACTTCCCAGGTTATGCAGCCCTAAAATAGTACCTACTCCCAAGATATGACCAAAGGCGGTAGTTGCTAAAAGGGCTGGTAGGCCAAAACCACCAAAGAAATTGTCTGAGGGTAATTTTGGTTCTGCGTTGGGATACTTGATGGTAGATTTGCCAAAGGCAATGGCAATGATATTAGCAATAATCATAATCAGTCCAACTGTCGGACTCCATTGCAGAGGTGCGGTTGCAGCAGCGAGTAAGGTTGAAGTCAACACCTGATTTGCTCCTGAAATTTATTAATGGTTGAAAACATAATCTGAAACTTTCCGAAGCAAATTCAAGAAATTACCCGATTTTGCATCAATATTTAACAGTTATTCTTACTACTTAATACAATATGAGTTCAACGTGGTGAGCTGATTGTGGTAGCTAGTTTGAATTTCAATGTCTGAAACAAATAAATTATAGGTATAAAAATATACTTATAACAAAATTCAGGAGTAAAATACGCTTTATACCTGAGTGACAAACTTAGCTTGTGTATCTCACCAACTTTAAATCTGCTGTAGATAAAAGTGATTCCGATAAAATTATGTCAATGTATCTATAGAAATCTGTACAAGAATTATGAACAAAATAATCCCTGACTTTTTTGAAGGATACAGTTGAAGTCAGAAATTTAAAGAGCGGATTCACCTTTCGGTAGATTTAGACAGAATCATCAAAACTGTATATTTGAAGGGTATAACACATAATTTGCCACAAAACCTCATGCTAAATCAGTAATTTATAGAGCAACAGATGAAATTTTGATTGAATTCTAGTTAATTTGTTCCTTAAGTTCCTCAAAAGCCATGACATCCCCTGAGCCTCAAACTGATTTTGGAGAAAAAACTCCACAAACGTCATTTGAGCCACCTTCTAGAAAACGGCGGTGGCTTTGGTTAAGTTTAGCCGCACTCCTACTTTTAGGGGGCGGAGGAACTTTAGTTTGGCGTTTACTCACTCCACAAAATTCAGCACCTTCAAATGCTAACGCTCAACCTCAAGGGGTAAGAGTCAAAATATCAACAGTACAAAGCGGCATCATTGAGGAAAGTTCAGATTTTATTGCTAGTCTAAAATCCCTACGCTCAGTCACGCTCCAGCCGAGAATTCAGGGCCAAGTTACCCAGATACTTGTCAAATCGGGAGATCCAATCGTCGAAGGAGCTGCAATTCTCCAAGTAGATTCTACACCACAGGCATCTACACCACAGGCAGCGATCGCTAGAAATAATACTGTGTCTCAAGCATTTTTAGTGCAACTGGCAAATGCCCGCGCCACACTCAAATCTTTAGAAGCAGAACGACCATCCTACGTTGCGAATGTGCAATTGTACCAGCAGAACTATGATAAGTTTGTCAGCCTAGCTGAACAAGGAGCTGTGTCTCGACAGACTAGCAATCAGTTTGCTAATCGGCTTGCTAATGTTAAGACTAGTCTAGATGCAATTGATTCCAGGATTCAAGCACAACGAGCCACCATCTTGCAGGCTGAAAAATCCTTGCAGCAATCTAATGTAAATACTCAAACACAACAGCCCCAGTCTGACAAAATTACCGCTCCCTTTAGTGGCACAGTTGGCAACATCCCTGTGAAAGTCGGTGATTTAGTTAATACTTCGACACCATTAGTTAATATCACGCAAAATCGACCTTTAGAAGTGAATATCTCTGTACCACTACAGCAAGGGTCCCAATTGCGTAAGGGTATGCCAGTAGAGCTGATGAACACACAAGGTCAAAAGCTTGGTAGAAGTAGGATATTTTTTATTGCACCTAATGCTAGCAATGAAACACAAACGATACTGATTAAAGCACTTTTTGATAACACTAACGGTCAGCTACGTGCAGATCAATTGGTCAGGACTAGAGTGTTCTGGAATCAGCGCCCCGGAGTTTTAATTCCCACAACAGCAATGACTCGTGTAGGCGGGGACACTTTTGTTTATGTAGTTGAAACAGAAACATCTCCCCAAGGTGTATCCCAACAAGTAGCTCGGCAAAGGCGAGTGAAGCTAGGCGAGATTAAAGGTAATAGTTACCAAGTTATTGAAGGATTACAGCCAGAAGATAAAGTTATTATTTCAGGGTTGCTCAATCTCAGGGATGGTGTTGCCATAGTTCCAGAATTTTAATTAAGGGGAGTAGAGAGGAGGAGCAGGGGGGAAGTCTCAATCTTGTCTCCTACTAATCTTCACCCAAGAGCGTTAACTATAGCGATCGCTCTTTGTTGGAGAACTTCTAAAGTAGTCTCTACGTATATATCTATAGCAATACACGCTGAATCCACTTCCATTCTTTTCTCCTAAAAAGAAAGCATTCGTGATATTTTAAGATATAACTCGTTTTGTCAATAGTGATTAAGCTGTAAATTATCTATGCTATCGAGTATCTAATTAAGCTTTATACTAAATTTTAAGGCAAGTATGAACGATACTTTTAAATATTCGTAGGCGTAGCTAGTCTTGTCTATGAGACGCTATGCGAAGGCATCGCAGGCTGGAAATTTACGTTTGCAACCTCGATTTTTACTAAATTTAATCACCATTACTTATTGACAAATGGTTAATGACTTTAACCTGTTACCAATGAGTAAAAGTAAGCAATTACTTGATTACATAACAAAGGTAAACAATTATGTCAGGGAAAATGATCCAATCTAAATGTGGTTTAGTTTTAACTTGTTTACTTGGACAGATAATGTTGTTGGCTGCGCCAGTACAAGCTGGAGTGGAGGGCAAAAGTTACAATGTCAATGTTAAATCGAGTCAGGGAGATAATTTCACTGCTTGTTTTGAATTTAACGCCGATGGTAGCAGCCTACGCTTTGTTGGGCTAGACGCTACTTATAGCCGTACAAATCTAGGTAAAGCTCAGAGAAATTGGCAAGCAGTCACAAATCCAACTTCAGTAGTAAGTGTCGCACTTAACGGTGAAGTAAGAGGAGACTTTGTTCCAGATCGGATGATAAGTGGTAATGCTATCAATTCCAACGGCACTACTTATACATTTAATGGAACACTCTTATCTGAGCCAACATGTCCGATTGAGATTGAATCCGAGATAGGTTCAGAAAATCCCTTCTTCAAATAATTTAATCTATGCAGATTTGATCGACCAGATCAGCTTTTGGTTAACGAAGACAGACAATTTATAAAAGATGTTTGTAGATTATGGTCAAGACAATACCTGTGTCATCAGTACTTAAATTCTGTCAAGTTCGGTAGGGCGTAGTTTACTGTCGTATGCATCGCGTTTAGCTCAAAGAACACTCAGAAATTCAATTTAGCTCAACATATTCAACAATATTTGCCAAGCCTTAGCAAATCTTAATCTGCTGTGAGAGATGCCGCTAAGAGGCGACGTATCCTCACCTTTTGCAAAGTATTTTCATTTCTCCCGCCTGAGAGTTACTTAAATTCGCTGGCGGGATTTCGGCTGGAATGAAGTCGACAGTTTTAGCAGCGATCGCTAAATTTAACCTCAAAACAGTACTGTAAGAGCAGATAATCACTTTGGTGAACCAAAATAAACTCGATTAATCTATGGCATCGATAACCGGAAAAGTTGCAATTATTACTGGTGCATCACGGGGAATTGGACGAGCGATCGCACTAAAATTAGCTGGTAACGGCGCATCTATTGTCGTTAACTATGCAGGTAATGCAGGCAAAGCAGAAGAAGTTGTTGCAGAAATTGAAAAGTTGGGAGTAGAGGCAGTTGCTATCCAAGCTGATATTAGCAAAGTGCCCGACATCCAAAGATTATTTGAGCAAACTCTTGAACACTTCGGTAAAATCGATATTTTAGTCAACAATGCTGGAATCGCCTTCTATAAACCAATTACTGAGGTGAGTGAAGAAGATTTTGACGCGATTTTTGCGATTAATGTCAAAGGTACTTATTTTACTTGCCAACAAGCCGTGCAACACATGGCAGAAGGAGGACGGATTATCAACTTTTCCTCATCAACCACAGCGATGATGCTGCCAACTTATAGTGCCTATGTAGGAACTAAGGGTGCTGTTGAACAAATTACGCGGGTACTAGCTAAAGAATTGGGTGCAAAAGCGATCGCAGTTAATGTTATTTCTCCTGGCCCCACCGATACAGAACTATTTCGAGAAGGCAAAACACAAGAACAGATAGATCGTTTAGCCCAAATGGCTGCTTTTAATAAACTGGGAGATGTGCAAGAAATCGCCGATGTAGTAGCATTTCTCGCTAGCAACGAAGCCAGGTGGATCACTGGACAAAACATTCGTGTCAACGGTGGAATCGCGTGAGGAAAAGCTCTCTTGATGAAAGCGATATTCCCCGTTTCAAAACCTCAGCCAGTAATGTGCAACGGCGTAATAGAGATTTAAGCGATGAATTCCAATATCAATCTTTTCACACCAGTTCAGCTTGGCCCTTACACCCTACCAAACCGGATCGTAATGGCACCAATGACGCGTTTACGGGCAATTGCAAGCATTCCCAACTCGCTAATGGCAACTTACTACACCCAACGCGCTAGTGCTGGGCTGATTGTTACCGAATGTACAATGGTTTCACCTTTAAGTTTAGGATACATTAATTGTCCAGGAATTTACTCAGAAGAACAAGTGGCAGGATGGCGGTTGACAACTAATGCAGTACATGAACAAGGGGGCAGAATTTTTTTGCAACTTTGGCATTCTGGGAGAGTTTCTCACTCAGCTTTACTTGGTGGAGAGTTGCCAGTTGCTCCTAGTGCGATCGCTGGGATTGGCTCACTCCACACACCCATAGGTAAAGTATCGTTGGAAACTCCCCGTGCTTTAGAAAGCGCAGAAATTTCCGAGATTGTTGAGCAATTCCGCAAAGGTGCCGAAAATGCTATGGCGGCTGGTTTTGATGGAATTGAACTTCACGGTGCATTTGGCTATTTAATCGACCAATTCCTCCAAGATGGCTCGAACCAGCGCACAGATGAGTATGGCGGTTCCATAGAAAAGCGTAGCCGATTTCTCTTAGAAGTTGTGGAAGCAGTCGCTGGCGTTTGGGGTGCAAACCGGGTTGGTATCAAACTTTCGCCAAGTAACACTTTTTATGGAATGCATGACTCTAACCCTCAAGAAACTTTTGGTTATGCGATCAATGCTCTTAACTCCTTTGGACTTGCCTATCTTCACCTGATGGAACCGAACGAAGTCGATTTAGCAACCCGCGAAGTCATGAACCCTGTTACACCCTACTTCCGCCAAGTATTCCAAGGTACTTTGATTACCAATGGTGGCTACAATCGCTCAACAGGAGATAGTATTCTTACTAGTGGCAATGCAGATTTAGTTTCTTTTGGCAAGCTATATCTTGCTAATCCTGATTTACCAAAACGCTTAGAACTTAACGCACATTTGAACACCCCAGATCCAAAAACATTTTATGCCTCTGACGCCACAGGATACACCGACTACCCATTTTTAGAACTTCAGACCACTTAAAGGAATCACAGTCATCTGTTTAAAATTCATCGAAAATTACCACGCCGATCGCTACGCTGAAGCCTTAGAAGTCTTAAATGGAGGACAAACAGCAACCAGAGTTGCAGATAAAGATTTTAGGCGTTGCAGAACAGTGGGATGAATTGGGGCAAGCAGGGGAGGCAGGGGAGGCAGGGGAAGCAAGGGGAGAATTTTGGAAGTTACTAAATCATCCCGCAACTATGCAACGCCAGATTTTAAAACTCGGAAATGGATTTGTAAACAATGCAGCATGATTTATGATCCGGTTGCTGGCGATTCTGATTCGGGAATTGCACCTGGTACACGCGAAGTATCTCAAGAGATACTTCGCATTCTTATCTTTATATAAAACTGATACAGTCAGTTAACAGGCTATTAGCATACCTTTTTACATGGATGCTATCCGAATACCTTAGTCTCAAAAATCTCAAAAACCTCACTAATTATTTAATATTTAAGTCTAGTAACAACTCATATCTTAATAATTTTTAATTAAATTTTAGTTAATATAAATAATAATTAATTTTTCGTAATACTTTTTTTGTATTATTGTCTGCTATCTTAAAAACTACACAAATTCCTTTTCCTTAATGTAAATTTAAGATTTCTAGCTTTTACTAACTTTCAAATATTTTGGAGATATTTTCGTGTCTGTCATTAAAATTGCACACGAGCAGACTCATGCATACCAAAAATTTTCACAACAGTATTCCAACTTAGGAATTGAAAGGACATATTATCTTGCGTTCGCCGATATTCCCCAACTCATTCAAAACCCTGCTTGCGATTTACTAGCTCTAGATTTTGGGTGTGGAGCAGGGCGATCAACTCGGTTTCTCAAGTCTTTGGGATGGAATGCGATCGGTGTTGATATCAATGCCGAAATGTTAGCCCAAGCTCGTCAAATCGATCCAACTGGAACATACTATTTGATTGATGCATTGACGTTGCCTTTTGCAGATGCTAACTTCAATCTGATTTTTCAAAGTTTTGTCTTGCTCGAATATTCCTCCATTCCTCAGATGATAGAAACACTCAAAGAGTGCGATCGCCTACTAAAAAATGATGGCATAGCGATCATCGTGACTTGTTCAGAGGAATATTACTCCCGTGATTGGTTGTCGTTTCAAAATGATTTTCTAGAGAATCATAACCTTCAATCAGGGGAAAGAGTTCGAGTCTCGATTCGGGGAACAGAGATAGTCTTATATGACTACTACTGGACAGATCGAGACTACCGAATTGCGTTTGAGCAGGCGGGGTTTGAGGTCATTCAAGCGCAACGACCTCTTGCTCAAGGAAACGAACCCTTTACTTGGGTAAGTGAACTAGAGCATCCATGTTGGGTGATTTATTCACTCAAGAAACGTACTAACTAAAAAAAGGAGACTTTACCCATGACCGGAGTATTACCTATCAAGGCTGAACTAGAAAATCGGCCTTCTGTAATGTCTACCCTTGAAGGGAATAATGTGGTGCAAGCTGTGCTTGACGATATCGAGAAAACTCTAGGTAATGCAGGGGGTGAAGTTTACTTCAGTGGTGTCGATGAGCGTCGTTTTATGGAGTCAAATCCAGACCACATTGTTTCCCGTTGGCGTCAACTAATAGCTCGAGGAATTGAAACACGAGTACTTACCCGATTTGGTGATGCTTTCACCCTTAGAGACTCCAAATCCCAACATCGTTGGATTCCAGAGCATTTCTTTAACCCCACTACTATTTGTGTCTACGGCGATAAGGTCGCCACAATTCTTTGGGGTTCTCCGGCTCAGGTATTAGTAGTGCAAGATTTTGCCTTTGCTGACGCACAGCGCAAACAGTTTCTCTGTATGTGGGAACAAGCAGAGATTCCAACAACAGAAAGCAACACACTAGAAGCAAAGCATCTCTTAGCTGAACGGACAATCAAACGATTTGGCGGTCGAGTCAGCTACATTAGTGGCAAAGATCGGCAGCTTTTTCGAGATTTTCGCCTATTAGACAAAACGCAGACTTACGGTAACAGCTTTTATTATGTCTGCCAAGCAGCTAATGGACTCGGGCCAGATCGCCTCGGACTGAAGTACTTTGATGGTCGGATGCTGGCTGGTATCGGTATTGGTAATCGCTTCTCACTCGGAGGTAATTGGCACTTCCATGTTGTTAACCCAATGGGAGAATTCGATCCACAGAGCTTACAGCGTCTATGTCGGCATTTATTAGAGCTAAGTGGCGTTCCTGTGTTCGTGAAAAAATTAACGACAGAAGAACGCGATCGCCTTTTAGGCATTGGCTTTTCACCAATCGAGGACTATCCCTGGCACGCCCAAGCTATGGAAGAAGATGATACCTTTGCTGAACAAATCCTCGATGTCAATGCCGTTTTGGAAAAGCTAAAGGTGCATCAACGCAGTGGTCTTAAGACCAACTATCGCTACTTCTGCTCTAAGTTTGGAGAGCAAACCACATCTGAGTTTCTCGGCGAAGAGAATGCTGCCCAAGCACATGATATCGTCAATAAGTTCTTTGATTATTTGGATATCAAGCAGTTGCACATTTCCCAGACCTCAGACTACGACAATATTATTCATTATCCACCATTAGGCAACAACGGCAAAATGTACTTCTCGCGGTTGATTCGGATTGGCGGTAAGGCTGCGGCTTTCTTTGCTATGGAGCCTATAAGTGATGATACAGTAGGGCTTTATGCTAGCATCACCCTGCATCAAGAATTTCCTAACCTTTCAGAGTACTTGATTGTGGAATGCTGTCGGCTCCTCCAAAAAGCAGGATATCGCTATTTAAATTTAGGTGGCTCAGAAACAAGTGGATTGTTTAGCTTTAAAGAAAAGTTCTCACCTGTAGAATATAAGAAGCTTCAATGGGTGGTGTATAAGGTTTAGGTTATTCCTGTTGTAGCTTGGCAAGAAAAAATAGTTATGATTTTTGGGAATTTGATTGCATGAAAATTTTGGACTTTAGATTGAAAATAAATTTCATTTAATTAACAATGGAATAAAGTTATTTCAATCAAGGATTTCAGATTTTCTTTATTGAAAGTAAAAAAGATTTATCATCTTAACAAACTAGATTAAAGAGTACTAATGTTGCCTTTCTTGGCAATATATACTGATTTAATCGGGATTTCAATGCAAAACTTTGCCCCTTGTCCTGGCTCAGAAATACACTCTATCTTGCCACCGTGTTTATCCACGACAATTTGGTAGCTAATAGATAATCCCAAACCCGTGCCTTGACCCACGGGTTTTGTAGTGAAGAAAGGATCGAATAGCTTCTGTTTAACACTTGCGCTGATTCCAGGCCCATTATCTTGAATAGAGATAACTATCCAATCAGGATTTAATACTTTAGTACAAATGATAATCTTACTAGGGTAGTTTTTGATTTCTGCTACTGTTCTTTCATCGTTGTACTTGTCTAACGCATCAATAGCATTACTAAGAATATTCATAAATACTTGGTTCAATTGTCCGGCATAACATTCTACGGTTGGTAATTCTCCATACTCTTTGTAAATCTCAATCGCAGGATGTTCTGATTTTGTCTTCAAACGATTATGCAAAATTAACAGTGTGCTATCTATTCCCTCATGAATATTGACAGGTTTCATCTCCGCTTCGTCCAGTCGAGAGAAGTTGCGTAAGGTAAGTACAATTTCGCGGATGCGCTCAGTACCGACTTTCATCGAAGAAAGGGTTTTGGGCATATCTTCTATCAGAAAATCAAGTTCAACTTCTGCAATCAAATTTTGAATATCTGCTACTGGATTTGGATAAACATCTTGATAAAGCTCGATTAATCTGAGTAGATCCTGGGTATAGTTATCAATGTGAGTGAGGTTCCCGTGGATAAAATTAACGGGGTTATTGATTTCATGTGCCACACCAGCAACAAGTTGACCGAGGCTAGACATTTTCTCGGTTTGAATTAGCTGTCCTTGGGTGTGCTGTAAATCTTGTAAAGTTTTTTCCAGTTCAGCCGCTTGCTGGCGCAAAGTTGCTTCAGAATAGCGTAATGCTTCTTCTACTTGCTTGCGATCGCTAATATCCCGTAAGAAAACAATATATTCTTGGCGCTGGTGATTGATTTTGTGTGAAATTGTTGTTTCAATGATTTGCTTATCTTGTGGAGACTTTTGTAAGATTTGCTCACTTCTGCTTTGCCAATAAGCAGGTGCATCATCTAATTCTGGAAAAAACTCATCAAGATGACGCCCAAGCAGCTGATTAACATCTATTCCTAACAATGCTTCAGCAGCCGAGTTAGCTTGAGTGATTACGCCATTTTCATCCAGCACTAAAACTGTATCTAGGACAGTATCTAAAGCAGTAATAAAGCGACTTTCAGCCACTTCGCGGGCTTCGGCAATCGATGCAATTTGTGGTAAAGTAGTCCAGCAAGCGATCGCCACTGCCATAAATGAGATTACTATCAGCAGAATGAAAAAAAGATTTTTATCTGCACCACTAGGAAGTTTTTCAAACTGCTCCTTAATCACCCAGGTAATAGTCGCAGTACTAGAAATTAATGCTACTAAAATTCCTACCTGAAACCCGACAAAATCTTTAATTTGGGTACTGTATAACTGTCGGCGTTGTATCCACCATCTGACATCGAAAGGTGCAAAAGGAATTCGCCTGATAGCCGCATCAGCTACCAAAACTATCATAGGTAACAGTAGCCCAGCAGCTAAATTTTGCCATCTCCAAGCTAAACCACCAACTACTAAAGCTACTAGCTCCACAAAACAAAAGCCCAAGGATAACCAAGGCCAGCGTATTCCAGGCTGTCCGCGGTTCAACCATAGCCCAAAGTGGAATGTAATAATACATAACAAATAGCTAATAGTGATAGTTATCACTAAATTATTAAGATCGCCCGAAATTAAATAAAACAAACTGAATATAAAAGCAAATATTAAACTAGGTTGCAATACCCCTTGACGAGAAACAACTGTAAAGACTGGAGACATATACCCGTCTAAAGCTAGTTGGTACAAAATACGAGGAGTATTAGCTACCCCGATAGCAGCACCAAGAAGGCAACTAGAGCAAATCAATAACGTTACAATTAGTGAAGCTGCCTGCCCCCAAAAAGGTGAAGCTGCGACAAAAGTCTTAAACAAATCGCCTTCTAACTCTGGGTTACTAGCTAAACGTATCAATACCCAAGAGCCACACAGAGAAATGATCGCGATCAAATAACCAGCTACTGATAATAAACGTAAGGTTTGATGGGGTTTTTGACTATCCGCGACAAACGCTGCACCTGTTTCAACACTATAAACAGCATAAACAGCGAAGAAAAACCACTTCGGCCATTCAATAGCCGAAAAACTAGGCAAACTGCCAGCAAACAAACCAGGACTTTGTGGCGAAAACGCTAACCAGCCTATGCCTTGAACAGAAAACAAAAGCACTAATCCTACTGCTGGAATAATGAAACATAAATGCAGAATCGCCAAAGCGCGTGTACCACTAAACGCGATACTGAATAAAAGTAGTGTGAAGCCAATTTTCATTACCATTTCTGGACAATGAATGCCCCAAGGTTCAAGCTGAACTTTAATCAATTCTGTAAGAATGACACCGTTGATCGGAAATGAAACCCAACCAACAAAATATCCTAGTGCTGCGTAGCGTCCTAAAAGCGGAAAATTTTTCAGCAGTCTGCTGGTGTAATTAGGTGTTCCTCCTGACACATCCGGCCATTGCCTGCCCAACGCTTGCACCTGAAAGCACAGCATTACACCTATAATCGTTGCTGGTATCCACACAAACAAGGCTTGTATGCCTAGCGCAGAAGTTATGAATGGTGCAGAGGTAAACCATGAAAGTAAGCCAGACAAACCAAAGCCAAAAGTTTCAATAGCAGTTAAGGAACGCGGAAGCTTCATGACTGATTTGTAATTTTTTTCCACACCCAAAACTGACTGGGTAGGCATAACTAGTTAAAAATGACACTACAAGCGTTTAAATAACATATTTTTATTTGTTGGAATAAGGGTGAAAATGCTGAAAGCTTCAAGATTAGCTCATATTATGACTATTTTGAGCGGTAATTATCCACAACCTTTTAAAGGAAGCATTACCTGTTTGATTACTTTTACTGGCATAGCTGTCTCTATTGCTTTGAATATTTCAGTACTTTGTATTTTGTAAGACTGTAGGAGAACTCTTAGAGATACACCACATTTTACAGATGACTCTAGGACTTCTGACTTGTTTTGCTTAGAAGTTCCAAGAGTCAAGAGTCTAACAGACTGTATATTTGGTTTTGAGACCTAAGTTCTATACCTCACAGAGTTACAAACTATTGTATTTTTATTCTTGGAAAGAATACTTAGATTTACATGACTTTGAGCTTTATACTGTTTCTTTATGAAACTGCAATATATTTTACCCCCCTTTTTAAGGGCAACCAGCTGGGGGATTTTATAAAGTGCATCTTCAGACAGAATTGCGATTAACTTAATTGTCTTGCTTTATATACATAGTAAATAACATGAATTCACCAAAATATCGGAACCATTTTCAAGACCAAAAACCTATTTATTTAGAGTTAAACTTTCAGATTATTTGTGCAGTTGTATTGATTGCTGTTATCGGAGTTTCTAGCGTAACTCCGGCTTTTCCGAAGTTAGCTAAAGACTTAAATATCAATCCGAAGAATTTGGGTTTACTGATTACAGCATTTACATTACCATCTCTGATTTTAGGGCCAGTTATTGGTATTCTTGCCGATAGATGGGGCAGAAAGAGAATTATTGTTCCTTCACTATTTATATTTGGCATAGCTGGGACTGCTTGCGCCTTCGCCCGCGATTTTAATTTATTGGTATGGTTGCGTTTGTTGCAAGGAATTGGTGCTGCTTCTTTGCTTTCTCTAAGTATCACCTTAATCGGTGATTTATACACCGGAGACAGACGGACTACAGCAATGGGTTACAATGCCAGTATTAGCAGCGTCGGCACAGCAAGTTATCCAATAATCGGTGGCGCATTAGCAACAATGGGCTGGTATTATCCTTTTATGCTGCCCATATTAGCGCTTCCTCTTGGGTTGTTGGTATTGTTTGCACTTCAGAATCCCGAACCAAAAGGCGATCGCAATCTCAAAGAGTATTTGAGCAATGCCGTCAAAGTTCTGAAAAATCGTCAGCTATTTGGACTTTTTGTTGCCAGTGCTGCTAACTTTGTTTTCCTTTATGGCGCTTATATTACATATTTACCACAGCTAATTAACGATACCTTCAAAGCGCCACCCACTATTATTGGATTGCTACTTTCTAGTATTTCCCTGGCAATTACCATCACAGCTTCCCAGTTAGGTAGATTAGCGAGAAGATTTCCCGCCACAAGTTTAATTAGTGCATCTTATGTTTTTTATGCTTTAGGGATGTTAATAGTTCCCTTTGTGTCAAATATCTGGTTACTATTAATTCCGTGTGCAATTTTTGGGATTGGACTTGGTATTAATTTTCCTAGCATCCAAACACTTTTAGCAAATTTAGCACCAAGAGAATATTTGGCGACGATTATATCGGTAAACGGGACATTCTATGGATTAGGACAAACATTAGGGCCGTTGTTGATGGGCTATGCCTTTGGTTTTGGCGGAATTAGTAGTGTGTTTTATGCCGCAACTGGTTTTGCAGTTTTGATATTTTTTGTGTTTAGGTATTGCACTTGTAAGTGATTTATAATTCATTTAGGAAGTGAGAGTCTTCTCAATCCGACGGTCAGGGATGAGCCACATAACTGCAACCAGAACGTATAATGCACAGGCAAACCATGAGTTTACAAAGGCAAGTGGAATTGCCACAGCATAGAAAACCAGCGATATCTTTTCCTTAAAGTTTCCACTGACTGCGATCGCTAGAGGCGAATCCTTGCCGTGGTGAGAAACTAGGGTGCGGGTAAGAATGAAGTAAGCGATCGCAGCTAACAACAACACCGTACCATAAAAGACAACTGGTATGGGGGCAAAGTGATTCTCACCCATCCAGCCAGTGACGAAGGGAATTAGCGATAACCAAAACAGCAGATGCAGATTAGCCCAAAGGATACGGCCATTAACGTGTCGGACTGCTTGTAGTAGGTGATGATGATTGTTCCAGTAGATGCCAATATAGATAAAACTCAACACATAGCTGAGAAATACCGGGATCAGTGGACGTAGCGCGGCTAAATTAAATCCATGCGGCACTTTGATTTCTAGCACCATAATGGTGATGATGATGGCAATTACCCCATCGCTGAATGCTTCTAATCTCCCTTTTACCATGTACGCATTCCTTTTCTATTTACTTGAAAGTAAGTTGTGACACCCTGTACTTTATCGTACCAAGTAGGCGTAGTTAATGAAGATTGTCTGTGTTGGCTACGCCAACGCTAAATATTTAATTCTCACTCGCCAATTTCCGCCGTAATTCCCGAATAGCAGCGCTAGTATTACGCTCGTAGGCAATTTTTAGAGACTCTATAATTACTTCTGATACATTGATGTTAGGGAAATAACGGCTTCTGGTTTTAATAGTGTAGCGATCGCCTTGCAATCTGTAAATCACCAGCTGGTTCTTCTTTAACAACCAAACTTCTGGTACTCGATAAGGTAGGTAGTCATTCACATCGGTGTAGTTGGTGATGTCTATTTCCACCACTAAATCAGGTGATGGATCGATGCCCAATTGATCCGATCTTTACCTGCAATTGCTTGCCAGTTTTCAATATAAAAACAGTAGTCTGGTTCCATACCACTTTCCTGTGGCAGTTCCATTGTGATTGGGGTAAATGCTTCTTATTCTTGTCCTAGATGATCGAGCAAAACTTTGACTACATCAGCAATTACACTTACTTTACGCTTATGTTCTGGTAGCGGTGCCATCAAGAGAATTTCTCCATCTCGATACTTAATGCGAGGCGAGGAGCGATCGCCTAGTTGTTCATTGAGTGCTTGATAGTCTTGCCAACTTCCGAGTAGGCGTACTACTGCACCTGGGGGCAAATGAATTGTATCGGGTGTGACAACAGCAAACATACAACTGAACCTCCACCTCCACTGTAATGCTTTAAATATCAATTGCTACGGCTGAAAAATACAGCAGCGATAACAATTAAACCTAAAAGTGCTAGAGGAACCCAGAGATTAGGGAGATCGGACAAACTCATAAAGGACTTCCAAATAATTAGGGTACATGAGGCAGATGGCAATAGACAATTGCTACTTTAATAAATCAACTTTTAAGTCAGCCTTTTTTTCACTTCTTCAGCTAAATTTTCTAGTAGTACTTCTACTTGCTCGCCTGTTTTCAAATCTTTAAGCGATGACTTTTGCGCGGCAGCTTCTTCAGAACCAATAATTACGCAGAATTGAATTCCTTGTTTGTCTGCTAATTGAAATTGTTTCCCCAAAGGACGTTTATCAAAGTTGGTTATTACATTAATTCCCGCTTGACGCAGATGTTGAGAAACTTTTAAATAAGTGGGCATTAAATCTTCTTGCATATTCACTACCATTACTTGGGCTGTTGTAGCAGCTAAGGTATTTAGAATTCCAGCTTTTAATAAACGACTAATTAAACGAGTTAAGCCGATAGAGATACCCACACCAGGCATTTTTTCACCCAAAAAAACCCCGACTAATTCTTCATATCTACCGCCAGAACAAATACTACCTAAAGTTTCATGTCCTAATAGGATTGTTTCGTAAACTGTGCCGGTATAGTAATCAAGACCACGGGCAATGGATAAATCAATACAGAAACGGTTTTCGGCAACTCCGAGATTACGCACCCCAGCAATTACCGTTTCTAATTCGGTAACTCCTAAGCTCAATTGCTCGGTTTCTGACAGATTTTGAGCAAGGTGCTTGAGCTTATCTAAGATTTCATCAACTGCACCGTCTATTTTGATAAATTCAATAATTTTTTGTGCCTGCTCGGCTGAAATTCCTTCTTTTTCTAAATCTTGTTTTACTTTAGTTTCACCAATCTTTTCTAGAGTATCAACAATACCAATACACGATTTAATTTGATTTTCGGCAATTCCCAGTGATTTAAAGAAACCAGTAAGAACTTTTCGATTATTGATGCGAATCAGAAAATCACCAATATTAATTGCTTCAAATATCTCCGTGATAATTGCAGGCATCTGAGCATCATAAAGCAAGCTGAGTTCATGACGAGCAACTACATCAATATCGCACTGACGAAACTGACGAAAACGCCCATCTTTTGCTCGTTCTCCACGAAAAACTACATCGGTTTGATAACGAGCAAAGGGAAAGGTTAATTCATTCAGATGACGGGCAATGTATGCTGCTAAAGGAACTGTTTGATCGAACTTTAAAGCTCTTGCCTCCGAACCAGTTTCACCCGATTTATCTCTCTCGGCTTGTCGATTTGGTGGCAATATGGGATCAATTCCATAAATGATATTGTCCCCTTGATTACCTTTAGCTTGCAGTACTTCTAAACGTTCTACAGCAGGTGTTTCAATGGGCGTAAATCCATAGCTTTCAAAAACTCTACGGATGATATCTAACAAATATAATTCTAGACGCTTTTCGCTAGGAAGGAACTCTGGAAACCCGCTAGGAGTAGAAAAGTTTATTTTGTCACCTTTGGCCATGCGTATACCTTACTAAGTTGAAATTTGAGATCAAAGCCTAACGACTGAAGTTGTGGCTACACAAACAAAGTCCGCCTGCGCGGACTGGAGAATAATGAGTGGTTATCTCTGAAAGGAGAAATTACTATCTTAGCCGTTCTTCTTGTCTTATCCGTCAAACTCACGCTAATTAGTGCCAAAATCCTGACTGAAAATTCTGCAAAGCAAAGAGTCTGCGAAAAATTGGGCTTCTGTATTCATCCCACTGCTAAGACTTCAGTCGTGAGAGCAGAAATTATAACTTGATGTGAAGCATAACAAATTCTGTTTTTCTTCCAAGCGATCGCGTTTTTCGTTGGCTTCTAATCTTCCGGTTGATCTGCTGCAAGTAACCTCTGTATCCACACCAATATCTTTCGCCAGTCCGCTCCAATTGGGTTGTTAGACCCAGTTTACGGTTTTATTGTCCACGCCCTGGCTTGCAATCTGCAAAACCCAACGCCTCTGTGTCGAGAAAACTTGCGATTGCCATCTCAATCACTGTTTCGATTGGATATTCAATTTCAGTAGCACGAGCTATTAAAGCGGCGCGAATTTCTTCAGGTAAGCATCCTAAAATAACTTCGGCGTCATTAAGGGAAAGTTGCTCTTGGAGTTTTGCTTGCATCGCTTTACTACCCTTCAGTTGGAATTTGGACGTTGTAAGGAGGTTCGCTGGCTCTTAAAAAAATGGCTTCTAGCTCCAATAGTAACGTAGGGTTTTCCCAATATGAAATGAATTGCACTGCGATTCGCACATCTTCATCGTTATACTTATCGAGCCACGCCCACAAAAAAGCTTTATGTCCACCACTGAAACGCCCCCGCAAGCTCTTGGTTTTACCGATGTACAGCAATCCGTCAGTCCTGTGCCTGATTGCATAGATGTCAGGACGAGCCGGAATGCTCGCAAAATCACGAGTCAAGGGTTGGCATTGTTCAAAGGGAATCAAGGCGATCGCATCCAGAATTTTCCGAGCTTGAGCTTGAAGTTCAGAATCATTTGTTGGCATGAACACGAGAGGGGTGATTGCACAGAAGTCATACTCTCACGAATTCAGTTATTTTCAAGCCCTTCCCAAAGTTGAGCCACCGGGACAGTTTGCCCAGTCATGGCTTCGTGCCAAGCTTGCCGGAAATCTGCTAAGACTTGTGCTTGAGATTGATTTTTCAAAGCTTTTCCTAAATTCGACTTTCACGCTTTCGGCTCCAAAAGTTGAAAGATGGATTCACGGCTAACTAGTTCAGTTGTTTCACCTTCAGCGAACGCTTGCTCCATTGCCACGTCTTCAATAATTTCTGCCACAAATTCAGAGACTTCTTTTCGATTGTCACGAATTAATTCGACGATCGCGCTTTTGAAGATTTCCTTAAGTTGCTCTGGGTTTATAGTAATCTCAGACTTTGTGCCTCCATTAGGTTAGTTTGGGTTCGATAGATTGATTTCTAACGCTTCAAGCTGCTGGTTGATCCAAGCCGTTGCTGTCGCTTCATCGGTTTTGATCGCTCTTTCTACTCCTGTTTTAGCAATTTCTAGCAGTTGCTTGGATTGCTCCCGTGCTTTGCGAGATTCCATTATCTCGCGAACGTCAGTTATCTTTAATTGCATCAACCTACTTAACTAATGATTTTGTGTTATTTCAAGGTTTTCTCAACTTAAACAAACCATTTGACTGGACTTCTCACGACTGCGTGGCGCGGGTGCGAAAATTGTTGCGCCTCAAACGTGTAGGACATGCAGGAACCTTAGATCCAGCTGCTATAGGAGTTTTACCGATCGCACTTGGTAAAGCCACAAGATTATTGCAATATCTGCCAGAAAACAAAGCTTACAAAGCTACTATTCAGCTGGGTGTGCGGACTACAACCGATGATTTACAAGGCGAAATCATCACTTCTCAACCTTGTGCTGGGTTGAGTTTGGCAAAGGTGAAAACTGCATTGGCACAATTTGAAGGCAAGATTGAGCAAATACCACCTAGCTACAGTGCAATTCAAGTGGATGGAAAACGTCTCTACGACTTAGCACGCCAAGGGAAAACGGTGGAAGTTCCAGTGCGAACAGTAGAAGTTTTTCACATAGAAATTTTGGACTGGAGAGAAGGAGATTTCCCCGAATTGGATGTGGCGATCGCCTGTGGTTCTGGTACATATATTAGAGCGATCGCTCGGGACTTAGGTGCAATCTTAGAAACTGGTGGCACTCTTACGGCTTTGATCCGTACCCAAAGCAGTGGTTTCGATTTAACAGATAGTCTCACTTTCACCGACTTAGAAACTAAACTACAAGGCGGGACATTTCAACCTCTCGTCCCTGATGCAGCCTTACAACATTTGTTATCTGTAACTTTACCAGCAACATCTGCTCAAAAATGGTGTCAAGGTCAGCAAGTTTCTCTAAATTCTGATGTTACTGGAATAGTGCGAGTTTATCAAGAAGAAACTCGCTTTTTAGGTGTTGGACAATTACAAGATGAAGTGTTGATTCCGCAAATGGTTTTTGAACCGATTTCTTGAAGAATTCAGAAGTCAGAATTCACAAGTCAGAATTTAGGAGTGCAGCCGGAGACACCCCGCCTTTGGTAAGAATTAAAATGTTCTCTACAAGACCCTGTGTGTAGCTTACTTTGTTCGCTGCAAGGGTACGCTGATTCGCTACCCTTGCGCTATCCACCAGTCGCACACAATTTAATTCTGAATTCTGACTCCTGACTCCTGAATTCTTTTTTGTTAAACCAAATAACTTGTATTTGGTATGATCGCAAAGAAAGCATACTCATACCAAGCAGTCCAGATGAAACTACGAATCCATCGCTGACGCTTTTCGGGACTCAATTCATATTCAAAAGCCCCACGAGATACATCAATGGAAGAAAGGTGAGAGTTGCAACCGCAGCCATGCTGATAAGTAAAACCGTATTGAGAAGCAATACTTTGCACCTTCATTTGAATAGCAAACACCTTACCTGCATGGAGTATGGCATCCCAAGCACGTTTATGTTCAATATCACGTCGATCGAATCGCAAGGCACGTTCTTCAAAAACATGATCGCGGTAAATTGGTGCTAAATGCACGTGATAAAAGCTAGCAGGTAATTCATAACCAAATTCATTGAACAAATCTATGCCAATACGAGCTACTTTTACTTCATCAGCGTAATCGATTCCTTGTGACTCCACTTCACGAAGAATCTCTGCAAAGTTCGGATAGCTGTGTTTGAGAAAGTCTTGCCCAAAAAACTCTAAGGTTTCCCATGCCAGTTGTGCAAATAACTGGGAAAATGATGGTATTAGGTGAGCTAGTTGGGGGCGATCGCTAAATAAGTCAACATCACCATGTTTTAGTTTATACAAAAATAACTGTGCCATCTCAATATAGCTTTGGGTCTGGGAAAGTTCGACACTCGTGGTTCCTCTAGCAATGTCTTGCCATATAGAAGGTAGTTGAGAAACATGAACCGCATTTTCTCCAGCAATGACTGCAACAGCAGGACATTCGAGAAGTTGCATCGACAATCTCCTTTAAGACTTTAATGTGTAATTTACCTTAAACAATCGCTAAATCTATCTTCTGAACACAATAAAAAATGTTTGACAGACTGTCTTTTGACAGCGATATCTACAATGGGCTACGCTTACGCAATTTTATCAAACAGAATTCAGGAGTTAGGAGCCAGAATTCAGAATGAATTTTGAACGAAAGAGTGGATGAATAAACGAGTTTAATAACCCCACCAAATTGAAAATTTAGTGGTGCAACAATTCAGTGGCAGGTCTGAATCTCTCACTGATATTGTGTCCGGTTAAAGACTTACCATTAAGACCGCAGAGGGGTAAAGGTGCTCCAGGTGCAGAGGGGAGGTATTTTGGACTTGATGCATAGATTCGGTAATTATGACTAATTAGCCGGATCTGATATGATTACATTCTGACTACTGAATTCTGACTTCTGAATTCTTCTTCAATTATAATTTTTAGGGCATTGGGCATTAGTTATTTTAGGATAATTCATAATTCAATTACCCACTCAAAGCACTCTCTTCACCCACCTGCTATTTTCTTATATATTTTTTCACCCTTGATTAACTCTTCGTAGTACTGTTCATAAGAGGTGAATCTGATAGATTCTTGTCTTCCTAAACCCAAGATGCCAAAGGTGCAAAGGCTATTATAAAACAGTTCGTGTACCCGTTTTTGAAGTACCTGATTAAAATATATAAGGACATTACGACAAAGAATCACATTAAACTCATTAAAAGAACTATCAGTGGCTAAATTATGCTGGGCAAAAACAACGTTTTCTCTTAGGGATGACCGAAAAATAGCATTGTCATAAGCTGCTGTATAATATTCAGAGAAAGACTTTTTACCGCCTGCTTTCAGATAAAGGTGAGTATATTCCTGCATCATTTTCAGCGAGAAAATCCCACTTTTGGCATTTTGTAATACCTTCTCATTCGTATCAGTAGCATATATGCGGCAACGATGATAAAGTCCTTCTTCTTGCAGTAAAATTGCCATTGAGTAGACTTCTTCACCAGTTGAGCATCCAGCGTGCCAGATGCGAATGAACGGATAGGTTTGTAAGAAAGGGATAACCTGATTTCTGAAGGTATTATAAAAGCTGGGATCACGAAACATTGATGTTACATTTACCGTCAGAGCAAGCAAAAATCGTTCTAAATAGGGACGATTATGGAGTAACCGCTCTTGCAATACAGAAACATTCGCTAACCCTTCTAATTGCATGAAGCCCTGAATACGACGCTTTAGTGAGGAAAGAGCATAATTGCGAAAGTCATAACCATAGTACTGATACACACCCTCCAAGAGTAGGCGTATTTCTATATCCTCCAAGATCGGTTTGGGCAAAGACATAATATTCATAATTCATCATTCATCGGTTTCAGTTTAACCAAGTGGCTTTTACTACTAAAACAGCGATCGCAATTACTGAAATTCCAGCTAGCCATCTCACCTGATAGCGTAGATTTTTAATTTCTTGGCTTAGACTTTCTGTCTGTGGTATAGAATATGGTTCCAGTTTTACAACTTCAATAGCTACTTGTTCAGATGTCTTTTGAGGCTTTTCAAAAGAGACTTGCGTGTGTAGCCAATTAGTAATCAGTTGGGGACAGTTCTTTTTAAACCAATATAAAGCTAAGATTTTAAAACCTGGTTTGGACATTCGGGCAATTAATTTCATCACCCTATTTAAGGGTTTCAGGCGAAGCTTTTGATTGATCAGATTGACTGAACCAACATCATAAAGACAATCCAGAATTAGTTTCACAGTGGCTTCTTCCCTGTTAACCAAGTTTTGCAGTAAAAGCAGAACATCATGCATACGCTCCGCTTCCATATACTTTTCTGCCAAGTTTTCTGGAGGACTTACTGAAGGATTTACAGTTGGATTTAGGGTGTTTTGTCTTACTATTGTCATAATATTGGTAACATAACAGCCATAATAATGTCAGTACACCTATCTACCGAGAGAAAGATTTTTTATCTAGAGAGAGAACCTAAAAGCCAAAATTTATTCGTGAGATACATCACTATATCGTGTCTGTAAAAAAGTTATTTATGTAGTTTTTGTAAATCTTTTTTTTTACTTCTGTGGAAATAAAATTTTTATTTAGATGCTAACACCTCAATTTGTGAAATCACCCGTTCTAATTCCTCAATAATTATAGGACTTTCAGTCTTTTTAAAAGCATCTACAAGCGCCCGATAATACCAAAGAGTACCTTCTTTACGCCCATGAAAACGTTCCCAAACTGATTCGCCCAAAATGCGATAATCTTTGAGAATAGACTGGGCATTGTAAAGTTTATCAGCTAATGACACAAGCAGTACTGATGGGGAAGCTGTAGGGATATGAGCGATATATGCTTCTTTGCGCTGTCGCCAAGGGGGTTTTGGAGTTGTATCAGCGTCAGTACAACCATCTACAATTGCCGTTACATTGTCACCAAAGCGACGGCGAATTTCTTCTCGTGTTGCAGCGCCACCTTGATCTTCGATCGCATCGTGTAACAGAGCTGCGATCGCTTCATCTTCATTTGCCCCGTATTCTAAAGCAATACTGGTGACACCTAATAAATGGGCAACATAAGGCACACCCGAACCTTTACGAACTTGGTTAGCGTGTAGTTGGGTAGCGTAGGTAAGGGCTGCGGTAAAACGTTCTGAGAGCATTGTATAAAAAAATTCCAGCAGTCAGAAGAATTTAATTGAAATATTTGGTTTGTGTCAATTTTATAACAAATCGCTCCAAGTGCAGAGGTAATAAAGGATAAAAAGGGTAAAGAAGTCAAATTTAAATTTGAAATTAGATATACAACATTTAAATCTATATTCCACCGCCAGATAGATAAAACTGTACTGTTAGTTTATTAAATTTACTCAAGGATGTGCTTGAAACAGGAATTAATTTACATAATGCCAGACAATCCCGGATTAGGAGAGCAAGCGCTCAATAAAGCGGCAGAAATAGGATTATCTAGTCAATTAGATGAAGTAGAAAATTTAGATGTAGACATCAAGACAGACCCGCTGAAACTGGTTCAGGGAGAAGTGGATGAAGTCATAATTGAAGGTGAAGGTTTGGTAATGCAAAAAGACCTCCGCATGGAGGAATTGGAAATGCAAATGACAAATATTGCCATTAATCCTTTAAGTGTAGCTTTCGGCAAAATTGAACTCACTAAACCGACCGAAGCTCAAGCACAGGTTGTGTTAACTGAAGCTGATATTAATCGTGCTTTCAACTCCGAATATGTGCGATCGCAACTGCAAAGTCAAAAAATACATATTAACGGAGAACTGAGGACAATTGAACCTCAAAATGTAGATTTTCGATTACCAGGTGATGGAAAAGTAGCACTAAATGCCAGCATAAAATTAGTAGAAACTGGTGAAAATCAGCAAATTGCTTTTTCCGCAGTTCCCAGGATTAGCAGCAATGGGAAAACTGTAGCATTGGAAAATATTGAGTATGGCGAAAGTGATGAAGTATCGCCAGATTTGACAAAAGCTTTGATAGATCAAACTAGCGAAATTTTGAATTTAAGTAACTTTGATTTAGAAGGTATGAGTCTGCAAGTCAACCAACTAAAAGTAGAAGTTGGCAAACTAATCCTACAGGCAGAAGCTTATGTGGAAAAAATTCCTTCAGCTTAAAAATGTAACGTTAATAAGTTCAGGATACTAATAATGGAAACTACAGAAACAACGCAAGTAGGTTCAACACCTTTCCCAAATATTCCACCACTTATTGAAAGTAACGATAGTGAGTATCGTGATACTGGTGTACCCAGTACAGTTGCGATCGCCGGACATCCCTTACACCCGTTGAGTGTAATCTTTCCCATAGCATTTTTAGCTGCTGCCTTGGGAAGTGACATTGGTTATTGGTTAACTGGCGATTTCTTTTGGGCTAGGGCTTCGTTATGGTTAATCGGACTTGGATTAGCTGGAGGCATCCTTGCATCTGCGATCGGTATTAGCGACTTTTTGAAAATTGAACGAGTCCGCAAGCGTGCCGCTGGTTGGACGCATTTGATACTTAACGTTTCTATACTAGTTTTATCACTCGTCAACTTTCTCCTACGCTTGGGTGATGCTGAATCCCGAATAGTACCTTGGGGACTGTTAATCTCGCTTGTTGTCGGTACACTGACTAGTGCTTCTGGTTGGTTCGGTGCGGAACTCTCCTATCGCCACAAAATTGGTGTAGTGGGTGGAGGTAGCAAAAGATATCCTTAAAGGAGGCAGAAGGCAGTGTTTCGACTACGCTCAACAACCAGCTAGGAAGCAGAATGCAGGTGGTCACTGAGCGTAGTCGTACCCATGCGGGGAAGCAAACTACGCGCAGCGTCTTCGGCAGGAGAAGTGAGGCAGAAGATAGGAAGAAAAACGCAGCACTTAACAAGATAGTTGGCTGGAGCTAGAAACCCAGTGAGAGATTATTATTTATAGCTTTCGCTAAGAATATTTAGCAGTTATCGTTTGTATTTGATACATCTTGTGGGATAGAGATAAGTCCGAGCTAAGGTTTTTTAAATCAAAAATTGGTAGGGTGTTTCTCTTATTCAGCAAGGCTTTTGAATTCATTTCACAACAAAAAATGTAGCTTGTTTAATTAATAACTGTATACTTTATCTATGTGATAAAAAAATTACATCTTGTTAAATACTAACTATTTATATACACAAGTTTATAAAAATTACAATTATACAAAAGGGTGAAATTGCAATATTGAATTTCATACTAAATTAAGTTTAAAAAAGTGCGCGAGCGGTAACTTTCAGACTTTAAAGTGTTTTAATAAAGTTATTACCGAAAGTTTAGAGAAGCAAAAACATGAAAGGTTTCAGGAAGTTATCTTCAATAGCAGTATTGCTATTTGCCTTTGTGTCTCCGCCCTCATTAGCTGAAGCGAAAGATATTTCTCTAAGTAATGCTCTGAATGAACAGAGTGTTGCACTAGATGCTAACCTGGTTGGAAATCAAACCGGAGAGCTTTTGATTGCTCAACGGTGGTCAAGACGATACTATAGACGAGGGCAGCCCTTCAGACGATACCAGAGAATCCAACGACGGCAGCCCTACGGACGATACCAGATTATCGAACGACGGCAGCCCTACGGAAGACGGCAGATAATCCGACGACGGCAGGAATTTAGACAACGCCAGATTATCGAACGACGACAGCCCTACGGACGATACCAGATTATCCGACGACACTATTAGAGATAGGAGTGAATTGACTATAGTGGCTCACCAGAACAGTGCTGAGTAAAAAGTAAAAAGTAGAAAGTAAAATTAATTGCACTCAGCATGTCGGGTTTGAAGCCCCTAAATTTATTTTTTTCGAGACACGTAGTGGAGGCAGCCTCTTAGGCGGGTTTCCCGACTTGAGCGGACTGCCTGCCGTCAAGAAAAAATATGTTCTTGTTTCAATCCCTTAGTTTTAACTATGGGGTTATACTCCAATACAGTTCAGTTAAGCATTTTTTCTCTTCTCTGTGTTTCGTGCCAGTTGCTTCTCCTGTCGGAGACGCTGCGCGTAGCTTGCTTAAGAGGAGGGGTACAAGTCGGGGAACCCGTCCAACGCACTGGCTTCTCTGCACCTGGAGCGGTTCCTTAAAAAAGTTGACTTTGATAAAAAGTTTTAGCCTTAACTGAACAGTATTGGGTTATACTCAGCACTATTGAATCCAGCCTGGGATTAATCGCTGGTATACCTTGAAATTGGCGATTTTCCAAGGTTGTATCATCAAGATTTGTTGCTGAGATAAAAATTTAGTACTAGCGGAACGCTCTAATAAATCTACTGAATTTCCAAGATTTAACCCTAAATCACTTTGTAAAGATAACTCAGCTGTTTCTCCGTGAGATTCATAACATCGTAGAATTAACTGCTGTGGATCGTCTTCAGATGGTTTCAAGGCCATCAAGATTAAATTTTCAGCTGATAAATCTAGGAAACTCACTCCTTCAATAGTGCTGTTAGCGGTAGCAGAGGGTTGAGCTAGTGGCCAATTCAATATCACTTGCAACGGTATATTTAATTCATAGCCACGCCGTACTGTATGGGCTGATTCCCAACTATCAGCATGAGGATACAAGGTATATTTGAACTCGTGAAAACCTCGGTCAGCCTCTGAGTCTGGCCAATTAGAACTGCGTAGCAGTGTTAGGCGGAGTTGATTTGGTTTGCTGTCATAACCGTATTTACAATCATTGAGCAAACTGACACCATAATGATTTGGGATTGCGGTATTTGTCTGTGTGTCTTCTGCTGTTAAATCAGCCCAACGCAAAGCAGGAACTTCCCATTTTGCTCGTTCTGCGGGGGTTTGTGGTTTAGTTGGGCGGCGAATCGCGCCACAGGGAATTTCATAAGTAGCAAAGTCGGCTTCAATATTTAGAGGAAAAGCAGCTTTCACTAATACATGATTTTCTTGCCAATTGACAGTTGTAGCAATGTTCAGCAGAGGTGAACCAGCTTGCAGAATATAGTCTTGGCAAAATTCCGATTCACCCAACTGACGCACCACACGCATACGACTTTGCACTGGGCCTTGTTCTAACCACTGAATAGATTGAAGATTTGTTGAGGGTAAGGGATGTTGAGCATAATTGGGGTCTATATTCCAAGCATCCCAATATTGCCCACTGTCTTTAAAAGCTTGCAGTTGATTCCCGGCTCCACTCAAAACTTCTCGCTGATAAGTTTTGTCAAAAACACTTGATAAATCTCCGGTATCAGGATTTATAACAACTCGCAAGAATTCATTTTCTAAAATCCAGTCTGGGAGGAGTGGGGGAGATGAGGGAGAGACACGATTAATCTCGTCTGTACTGGGGAGTGAAGGGGAAAGCCAAAATATGCGGTAGCCTACGGGTGGAATTTCGGTAGCGAGAAATAGTAGGGTTGATGGTTCAGATAATTGACAGACAAGCTGCTTGCCAGAAGCATCGTAAATCTGCCATTCTTGGGTAGTTGTTGGTGGTGTGGGTAAGGCTACAGAGATTACCTCAGAACGTTGCCAATTGAGAGAATTGAAAACAAAAATAGGCAGACTATCGGGTTTTGGTGGTTCTGATAGGGTAATGTGAGATGCGATCGCTAAAAGTGATTCCTGTAATATTTTCGTTCCCACTTGTTCCACTTGCTGCCATTGAGGCAAGGCATCTGTGTAAACTTGGGTAATTGAAGAACCAGGTAAAATATCGTGAAACTGTTGAAATAACACCAATTTCCAAGCTGCTTCAATTTCTGCTTTAGGATATGTCACACCACAGCCTACAGTTGCTAAGGTAGCAAATAGTTCAGCTTGATATAATAAATTTTCATAACGACGATTCCAGCGTTTTTGATCTGCGTGGGTAGTGTAGCAACCGCGATGGAATTCTAAATATAGTTCATCATTCCAAGTAGGAAATAAGGGAGAATCATCACTATTATCTCCTGCCTCCTGCCTCCTGCCTCCTTTACTGATTTGCTGTAAATACTTTTCAGCCGTCGTAAATTCTAAGTCTGGGAAGAAAGGCGACTTTTGCCAGCGTTGGACGGTTTCTAACATATCACGGGTGGGGCCGCCGCCGTGGTCGCCGACACCTGGAAGCCAGAGGGATTCTGGTAAACCAGTTTGGGTTTGCCACTCAAAAGCATAAGTTGCCATTTTAACTGGGTCTATAGCTTCACCAATAAGTGCAGACATCAAACTAAAGATTTCGCTGCCATCAGGCGATCGCCACCAAAAAGCCCCATAATCAAATTTAGTAGTATCATTCCACCGCAACTTCTGCGTCACAAAATACTCAATTCCAGCATTAGCGAAAAACTGCGGTAAAGTTGCACAGAAACCAAAAGAATCTGGAACCCACACCACAGTTGAAAGCTTGCCAAATTTTTCCTGGATGTAGCGTTGACCATATAGTAGCTGACGGACTATTGATTCACCAGCAATTAAGTTGAGTTCTGGTTCCACCCACATTCCGCCGACAACTTCCCAACGTCCAGCAACTACCTGTGCTTGAATTGCCCTAAACAAATCCGGGCGGTGTTCTTCAATCCAAGCATAAAGTGCGGGACTTGAATGACAGAAAATTAACTCCGGAAAATCTTCTTGCAACTTCAAAACCGACTCAAAAGTATTTTGCGCCGCATTCCAAGTTTCACTCACAGGCCATAACCATGCTAAATCTAAGTGAGCATGACCCAATAAAAAAATTTTAGATTTTATATCCGTAGCCTTCAAAAAGGGCGCTAAGATATCAGATTGAATTAAATTTTGGCGTAGAGCTAAAAACGACTTTACTAACTTTCCCTCCTCCGTGTTCTCTGCGCCTCTATGGTTTATAACCTCCCCCACCATCGCCGCCAAAACATCCAACCTCTCCGGCGCAAATTTTTCCAAATAAAGCTGCACTACAGCTAACTCATCAGCCACAAAACCCGGATCGGGATTATTATCAACATAAGACTCATAAACTAGGAGCGATCGCACTAAAGCACCATCACAATGTCCCGGACTCACTAACCGCAAAGCCACAGTGAATTCTTCCCCTGGCATCACCCCCTGACTGAGAAGCACTCTCGGCGAACAATCAAATAAATCACCCTCCAGTACTAACTCGCCATTTACATAAATCTCAGCACAATCCGCCCACCAAACCAGCGCCAGCCGCAAAGATAACCCAGCTAAGGGATAACCATGTAAATCTTGGGGAACTACCAATCTTTGCGCTAGCCATAGCACTTTTTTCCCGCCCGTCCAAGCAATATGTTCTTTAGCATTCAACTGGACTGGTTGCCAATCAGACAAATCAGCAGCTACAACATCAGTAATAACTAAATCAGATTCCTGATACAGCCACGTAGACTGAAGATTAACTTGACAAAAAGAGCGCAGTTGCTCAATTGCTTGTGAGATAAATTTGGTCTGGGATTGAGAGACAGTCGGGGTCATATATTCGCTAATATGAGGTGTTGGTTGTTTTTATTGTTTGGCGCGAGTCTCACAACTTAACAAGACTTGAACTAAAAAATTACTACTATGTCTTCTGGTTCCTCTGGTCGTTATCAAAGCAGACTATTTAACTTTGTCCACCAGCAATCTCGGCGGGTGACACAACAGTGGGAACACACCTTTCGGCATTTGCAAGTTGCCACTAAGTGGGGTGTCGAGGTACTACTTTACCCCGTGTATCTACTGTTTCAGTCATCTGAATCATCTGGGAAAACGCTACATACTAAAGAACCGCAAACTAGATTAAAGTTACAACCAAATGATACCGATTTCCAGCCTGAAACTCTACCCAATGCTGATAGTCCTATTCAAAATGTACTAGAGGCGGTCAATTACCTGTCATCAGATGAACCCGCCTCCACTCCTAAGAAAGCATCTGAACATTTCAATCCCTTGGCTTTATTGGGAGTTTTTCGGCTGAAGTTCGTTGAAAATAACTCTAATCTTACTCAATCTTCAAATATTACAGCTAACCAAGCTGTAAATCTCAACCCTTCACAATTAGAAAATGCCCTTCAACAGCGTCTTCCAATAGTGCGAGGAATTGCCACAAATTTGATGAATCGAAATTTAGTACTTGTTACTGCCGACAACGAAATTCTAGATATTTTAACACCCGAACAACAGGCAAAGTTAGAAGACCGAATTATTAACGAAGTTGCTAATTACTGGCAGTCTTATCTACGAGATGCTGCACAAAGGCGTTTGATTGTAGCTCAAAAAGAAACGCAGCTATTACCACAAATTGACCGATTATTAGCAAAACTCACTGACGTAAATTCAGCTGAAATTCCAGTTTTAGCGGAGGATACACCAAAAGATTTACTCAATACAGATAGATTATTAGCATTTCTAGATATAGCCATTGCTAAGTTGGAATCGAATGCTTTAGTTCCAGTGCAAGAACGTAGCCAGAAAATTGTCCAAGTTGCCCAAACTCAGTTAAACATATTTCTTTATGGCAAAGAGCAATTAGCTGCCAAAGGAGAAATTGCCCATAACGCTGATGGTTTAGAAACTCATTCACAGAATTTTCAGGCTTTGATTGAAGCGGCGCTTAATTACTTTTTTGGTGTTGGTAATAGAAAAACACTTGAGACAACAACCAGCAATGAGAAATTGCCAAGTAAACTATTTCCATCACGCCTGAGAAAAGCTTTGTCCAAAAGCCCTCTGATAGAGAACCAAGATTTAACAGACGATCCTTGGCTAACGTGGAATGATTTATTTGGTGACACCAAAACTGTTGCTGACAAGCCAGTTACACTTTCTGGGAAGAAAAATCCTGCTTTAGCCCCAAGTTTATCTATAGGGCATTTGCCACAAAAGAATTTGAGTATAAAACAACCTAAAATTGGATCTGGCTTGGTAAAAAGAAAACAACTAAGTAGTAATCTCGCCTCAAGTCAAAAAACATCTGGAAAAGTTGCCTCTGTAAAACAAACTCAAACTCGCATTTCCCAAATAAAAAGCGAGAGTCGTAAAGGGGAAATTTTGCAACAGCAATTTCACCAAAGCAGTCATGTTGAAGCACAGCCAGACTGGATAGAAACCACAGCAACTTCAACTGGCTATGAAAAGCATCCCTTAGAGCAACTTTTGGAATGGCTTGATTATATTATGGTCTGGCTAGAAGAGAGATTTGTAAAGATTTTTCAGTCGTTGCGGCAGCTATGGCAAGGAAAATAAGACTAATTCGTAATTTCTAATTAAGATTTGTCAGATTGCATCTGGGTTTCCAGGTTTACATCTATAGCCTAATTTTGGAGAATTTGTATAAACTGGTAGATATTTTTTAATAAACTATAGGACGAATGGTATTTACTTAAGCAAAAGTTGTTCACAGATACCCGACTTGTTCAAGAAGTCAGGTATCTAAGTCCAGCGATTTAGTAAGTGTTATTTCATCCTACATATTCTTGAATTTTGAATTTTGAATTTTGAATTGTTATTGGTGGTTGTCTAAGTGAAAATTATTGTTTACTGTAAATACTTTAATTTCAAAAATCCATTAGATAAACCGAAAATTGAGACGTTTGTAGTAAATGTATCTCAAATCCCGAAGATAGGTGAAACAATTGTAGTCGAAAGAATTTCACCCCAAAAGCAGTTTGTAATTATCTTTGAATACATTGTGACAGCAGTGCAATTTAATGCATCTAGGGAATCAGTTGATTCAGCAGATGCTCAAGTAAGTGCATTTTTGAACCACTGTTGGGAGGGAACATCAAATTTCAAAGTTACAAACTTTTTAGAACAATAATTTATCAACACAAGATATGATTGAGTAAATAACGTAACAGCTTTAATCCTGTTGGTTCCTGATAATCAGTTGGCAAAAGAGCCAGCATCGCATTTTGCAATTTTTCTAAAGCGATGTCTACTTCCTGGCGCTTTGGTCTGGTTGTTTGGGGAAAGTGTAATGGTTCGCCTACCCGAATTGTTAACTCTTTTCCCAAATAGAGGTCATGAGTTCCTATCAGTCCAACTGGAATAATCGGTACACCAGCCCGCAAGGCATAAATTATAGTCCCGCGCTTCAAGGGGAAATGCAATTGAGCTTCAGCAGTTCCTAGTCTTCCTTCAGGAAAGAGAATCATCCCATCCCCATGAGTCAAAATTGCCAGAATAATCCGGTCTATTTGTCGCAGTGTATGCATGTCTTTCCCTGTGGGTACTGTCTGTTTAATTGCTGCGGCTAGCTCAACTAAATCTTGCCTTCCTGCTTTAGCCGCTTCTATGACAGCAATTTCTTCTTTCCACACCCGTTCCAAAGGAATCACGCCTCCCGCAAAATCCAGGATGAAGCGCTTCCACCACTTGTTATAAAGGGTACGAGCATCGCCCAGAATGTAATAGTAAGGTTGCGTGGGGAGTTCAGCTAGGAGGAGCAAGGGATCGATATGGTGGAGATGGTTAACTGCTAAAATTGCAGGTTTCTGAGGTATTCTTTCAAGGTGTTCGACCCTTACTTTGAAAAAGGAATGGATGAGTGATCGCATTACAAAGCGACGCAGCCCTGAGTTGGCTCTAGGTTCAGAATGCACTTGACTTATAGCTTCGAGGCGATTAAGGGTTTTTTCGATAATTTGGCGAACAGCGCGTGAGCCAGCCGCAGCTACACCCTCTTTTACCCGCTTGATTGCAGCGGTATTCAAGGATGGCAAAGTTTCTGATTGTGTTCTATTTTCTTGCTGATGGCTAGATTTTGAGTCGATATGAACTTCGGAAGTTGCCCCATCAGCTAAGTCTTCTTGAACTGACTTGTTAGAAGAACTTTTGATAACACCCTCTTTGAATTCATAAAATAATCATAATTCTTGAGGTTATATCATTAACCAACCTACGGTTAGAAGTTGTGGAATTATTTTCAGGAGTAACTTAATTACCTGTAATTACTATAGATGTTGACTTTTTAGTAACTTGTTGGGAGAATATGTAAAAAATTAATCAGATGATTGACCATAGCGATCGCCTAGCTGCTCGTAAAGAAGGCAGATTCCAAGGTGTTGGAGGACTTGAACTGTATTATCAAAGCTGGCATCCAGAGGGTAAAATCCGAGCAATATTAGCCATTGTGCATGGACTTGGAGTACACAGCGATCGCTACAATAATATAATTGAGTATTTTATACCCAAGCAATACGCTGTCTACGCCTTAGACTTGCGCGGTCATGGACGCTCACCGGGTCAGCAAGGCTATATCAACGCTTGGAGTGAGTTTCGTGAAGACCTGGGAGCCTTTTTACAGCTAATTCAGACTCAGAATCCTGGATGTCCAATTTTTCTTTTGGGTCATAGTTTAGGGGCGGTGATTGTCTTAGATTATATTCTGCGCTATCCCCAACAAGCATCATTATTGCAGGGTGCGATCACTCTTGCGCCAAGCTTGGGGAAAGTAGGGGTTTCACCTATTCGTGTACTTTTAGGAAAAATGCTCTCACGGGTGTGGCCGCGTTTCACCCTGAATACAGGTATTGACATTAGTACTGCTTCACGAGATCCGCAGGTTTTAGCCGCGATCGCTCAGGATACACTGCAACATACCCTTGCTACTGCCCGTCTGGCTACAGAATTCTTTGCAACAGTTGATTGGATTAATGCTCACGCAGGTGATTGGCAATTACCATTGTTGATTCTCCACGGTGGCGCAGACCGAGTGGCTTTACCTGCGGGAAGTGACATCTTTTACCAACGGGTAAACTGCAAAGATAAGCTGAGAATCGAGTATCCGGGAGCCTATCACGAAATTCAGAGTGACCTCAATTATCGAGAGGTAATGGCTGATTTAGAAGATTGGTTGGAGCGACACCTACCACCAGAGGTAGTGCAGTTAGGACGGGGAAGCGCTGAGTTAGAGTTTCCTAGTTCTTAGTATTCTGACTACAACCTTCTTTCTATCAACCGTCGAGTTAAATCTTCGATTACATCTATACTCAGTTGATATCCATTAAAAATCGTAAACAAAGGGCTAACAGCCTGATTAACGTACTGTGCTAACGCCGAGCGAGGTGTTTCAAGCGGTAGATTAACGAACGCCAAAACTTCATCTTGATATGCTGAACCTTGTAAATAAATAGAACGCTCTTGATTTGCCCAAGAACTAAGTCTACGTCCCCGCAAGCCAGTCCATTTAAATGCAAAAGCTAATTGCGTTTTTTCTGGCTCACAACCCATTGCCTTTGCAAACTCAATACCAACTGCAATAGCTTCAGCCGTTCTAATTACTGGTAGAGCAAAATCAAGAACTGTCATAGGTGGGGGTGCGTAATTCTTGACTGACATATCATCTTCTAATGCTCGCCTCAGATAGAATTTACCCTTTGGATCGAACCATCAGCTGAGCGCATTTTCCTTCTTGACTTTTGCACCGTTGATCTTGAAAGATTAGCTATTGAAGATATTCACTGGCTTAACTATAACCGCCTTTAGCTACTTGTTCTTCGACAAAGACTTTCATCGATTTAGGAAAGTAAATCTGAATGTTAGTCATACCTTGAGATATCTGGTGGGCGATTTTATCTATTACGTTAGCACTGCGATCGCATCCACTTCTATCAAACAGAGCGCCTATTAAAATGCAGAGTCAGTTATTTACGTTATCTGAAAAATAGGTTGCTGAGGATTGAGAGTTTTTTCTAGCCAAAATAGGTTCTCCCTTTACTCCTCCACAGCTAAGAGTACAAATTTTATAAAGGTTTTCACAGTCAAAGATTGCCAGAACTAGCTCTTTCGCTGTTTGGTAAGAGGATAGTAAAGGTTTACCTACCTCGCATTCCATCTCAATTTCGTTATCACGCCACCGTAACTTCCAAATACGCTTTTCGGTTATTGGTGCTTTGAGAGACTGAGCAAGAGCACTATACACCTGCTCTGCTTTGATATCATCCTTGGCTGCTGGCACAAAAAACTTCATAGGCTGAGGTTACAAGTAATGTAGGTTTCATTAGCACCAGCGTAACTCAGTTACCAAGGCAATTTGCTCCCATCCCACGAGAAAAACTGTCCACTATCGCCTTCTTGAAGCTGTTCGATAACAGTCAATAATTGAGTAACAGTACGTTCCACTGAAAATAATTTTTCCGCAGGTACATTTCCCTGGAAAGGACGAGAAAGGCGGGTATCAGTTGTACCAGGATGCAATGTTACTATTAATGCTTTCGGACAACTTCTTTTATACTCAATTGCCGCAGTTCGCATCAACATATTGAGTGCTGCTTTAGAAGCCCGGTAGCCGTACCATCCACCAAGTTGGTTATCACCAATACTGCCCAATTTAGCAGAAATAGTGGCGAACACGCTGCGTTCTCCATGACGAAACAGAGGCAATAAATGTTTAGCCAGCAAGACAGCACCAATACTATTTATCTGAAAGTAGCGCAGCAAATTTTCTGAATTGATCTGTCTTAAGCTTTTTTCAGGTTGCAAAGTATCTTCATGTAACAGTCCTACACAGTTGACTACCAAATGCAGTTTGTCAACTTGAGTATGTATTTTTTGAACAGCTTCAATAATTTGTAACTCGTCAGTAATATCCATCTCCAAACAAATTAATCGCTCAGGATATTTGTCTACAAGAGCTATTAACTCTGAGGTCGATTTCGGTTGACGAGAAGTTGCATAAATTTTAGCTATTCTGTAATCTTGTAGCAACTTTTTCACAAAACCCAAACCAATACCTTGGCTGGCTCCCACAATCAAAGCATTGATAGAATTAATTTCATCGATAAAAGACATATCAATTTAGATAACTTGTGGAGGTCTTTGATATTCATAGCCAGAGACAAAATAAGCATCAACTTGTCTCTGGCTGCGATCGCGGAAACCAAAGCCTTGATATACTGCTCTCAGGCGCGGACGCGAATCATCGCAATCTAGACGTAAATAATGTTTACTAAGTGTTTGTGGGTGTTCAACAGCCCAGAGTAAAATTTTTGTTTGAGTTTGCATTAGTTACTACTCCTAAACAATTGCACAATAATATTCATTTTTCTTAACCTTGCAATAATCTGTAGGTGATTGCACTAATAATTGCAGCAGTTGGTAAAGTTAAAATCCACGATAGTAGAATCTGATAAAAAACATGAGTATTAGATTTAGATTTTTTGCTAATTAATCCTACACCAAAAATAGAACCAACTGAAACGTAAGTGATAGAAACTAGAAGCCCAAACCGAGTAGCTGCAATGACTAGAATCCCAGTTACTATATTTGCTGATAAGCCTTGAGTATGATTCATTGAGGTAATCTTTTCACTCATGGTTATTGCAACTTTTTGGGAGTTGAGTAAACCGCCAAGTGCCATCGCGATCGCTATCGTGATCATTCCTCCCTGAATCGAAAAATATTCAATAATTAGGATGAGTGAAACAATTTTAGGAGTATCATTTAATCCTCTAGCAAAACTGACAATTCCAGCACTGAAAAAATGGCAACCATCAATCATTTTTTGGTTTACTGGTAGATGCCATTTTGAATTAATATAGCCAGATAAGCTGTAAACTCCTGCTCCTAAGGGAATAGCAATGATTGGACTGAGTAATAAAGGCAAAATAAAGGAATTTCCCAGGGCGGCAAAATTAACTTGTAGTCCGATCGCCACTAATCCAGCGCCAACCAGCGCACCTGTTAAACTGTGAGTTGTGGAAATGGGAAACCCCATGAGGGTCGCAATGAGTACAGTTAATCCAGTAGCGATCGCTACTGCCAGATGAAACTCTGGAGCATTAGCGATCGCATCAGGTAATAGTCCTTTGCCAGAGAAGTTTTTAATTAATGCTCCTGCCAAAAAAGTTGCGGTTATTGCACCAGCAAAAGTTGTGAAAGTTGCCCACAAAATTGCTGTTTGATAGCTGCTAGTTCGGCTACCAAATAGCGTTGCTACACCTTTAAAATTATCATTTGCTCCATTTGAATATGCTAAAAAAAGCGTAGCTAAAAACAGACTAATTAACAACATTTTGGAGTTTATAAAGAAGAAGTCAGAATTCAGAAATTAGAATTCAAAATGTAATTAGTGAAAGATTCAAATTGTGCATTCATTACCCAGTCGCACAGAACCATTCTAAATTCTGGCTCCTGACACCTGAATTCTTTCTTAAATAAATTAACAGCAATCACCACTGCTATAATGCCAGGTTGAATTAGTAACTATTATTTCTGCTGGGTTACTAGCAGCAGTTTTATCACACACCGCAGCCGGAATACCTAGCTGAAGTATATGACCTGCTGAATCGTCAAAGAAGGATTCACGATAGAATTGCGCTGCTGTTTCTAGATAAGTCATGCCATTTTGGGTTTTTAACTTTGGATTTTAGACGATCAAAGCTTTGTGCATCCTAATATAAATAACTCTGAGTTGGATGAGTTTTTGCTGAGATTGCCAAAAACCCTAAATCCTTCTATAGTAGAAAGATTTGGGGTTTTACCATTATTTGACACTGGAAGACGAACAAGAAGTAAGAGGAGACAAGGGGACAAGGGGGACAAATCAATTCAAAATTCAAAATTCAAAATTCAAAATTAAAGAACTTCTGTCTCCTGCCTCTTCTTTTTCAATGCCCAATGCCCAATTCAATCATGCAATGTGTAGCCAACACCGATCACAGTTTGAATGAGACATTTTTCGTTATTGGCTTCAAGTTTCAGGCGCAGGTAATTAATGTAAGGTTCAATGATGTTGGCATCGCCCATGAAGTCATAACCCCAGACTTGCTCTAAAATGCGATCGCAGCTAATTACCTGTCGCGGATGAGCCAGTAAATATTCTAGTAAATCAAATTCCTTAGCAGTTAACTCAATTAACCGTCGATCTCGATACACTTCCCGCGTGCGACGATTTAAACTTAGGTCTTCAAATTCTAAAACATCTGCGGTCTCTGGTTGCTTGCTTTTTCGCAGGTGAGCGCCGACTCTGGCTAATAATTCATCAATGCTGAAGGGTTTAACGAGGTAATCATCAGCACCAGCCTCTAAGCCTGCAACGCGATCGCTCACTTCATCTTTGATGGTTAATAAGATGATCGGCACTTTCTCAGCTATACATCGCAGGCGGCGGCAAATTTCCAACCCCGACAAACCAGGCAACATCCAGTCTAAAATTACTAAATCCAGATGCAACTCACGCGCTGCGGTGAGAGCAGTCAATCCATCGTAGGCAATACTGACTTGATAGCCTTCATAATTCAATTCCAATTCGACAAATCGCGCCAGTTTGACCTCATCTTCAATCAGTAAGATGTGCGTCATGATGATGTTAATGATTTCAGCAGGATACGGTAAGCAACAATACGGTCTGGAAACACTTTAGTAAGATGTCAGTTACTTAATATAGCCAAACATCTAATTAGGTGTACGTTAGCTTAGTATAAACTTGAGGTAAGTAACAACCGTAAATCTGCAATTACCGATCGCGCCTCGCTCGAAGAACAATCCAACTGACTATCAGCAATAAGCTGTAATATCTTCACCACAATCATCAGCAAGATAACAGAGCGCTCTAAAACGCAAACCAACCACTTCTTCGTATAGTGGATTTAATTTACACATCGGTGGAAGATGAAATAGCTTCCGACCAAACAGCGCGATATCTCGCTCAAAGGGACACTGAGCAGGAATAGCTTTGCATAGGAAGTGAGCTAATTTGGAGTTATGAATTTCTATTGTTTCCAACCACTCGCGGACTGGGTGCAGTAGATCGTTGTGTAAGTGAACTTTAATAAAGCTTGTCATAATTTTTCACCTTGATAATTTCAAACTAGATTAAGTTTTTTGTATTTGAACCTCTATAAATAGATACAGTTAGGTTTTGTAGTTTTATGCACTTATTACTTTTTCTTTGGTTTAACTTTTCACTTCATATTGAAAAACCCATCCAAAACTTAACCCTCTAACCTTTCCCTCGTAGGGAAGCTCGATTTTCAGGGCAAAAATGTAGATAAGACAGCGCTTTGCAGCAAATTCGGCACTATTTGACAAATATTTCGGCTCAATCCCTTAACGATGCAAAATTTTTCAGGTCACTGACAGTACTTTATGTTTCTATCTAGTCTACGTATTTATTGATCAATTTAATATGAGTAAAGGTTTTTAAGTGCAATTACTGTTGTGATTTGCACATTAATGTAATTTATGCAAGCGAAATCTCGTGAAAATGACTACGGAAATATACTGAATAATTAACAAAATTTATTATTTGCCTTCTTATGTCTCAGAAAATATACGCTCACAATCATTAACTAATATAGATATCCTTTATTTGAGCTAATTCGCTCTCAAAGTTAAGAAACTTGGTATCAGTTACTAAAACTATGACGAGTAGTTGGGCTGCTAGTCACCCTTCTGTTTCAAAGACAAGAACGCGTGACGATCCTAGCGGCGCTAAGGCAGCGATCGCAAAGCGTCTCATTGGCGCAGCCTCTGGTAGAGAAAAGAAAATAGCCACTAGAGAGCGACTGTTACCGTTCTACAGCGCTGGCTCACCGTTTTGACCAATTTAGCCAGCAGCTACTTTTTCAACTAGGAAGGTAAAAAATGGAATGGGCTATTTACAAAAAGAATACAGGCAGTTTTGTAATAGCAGTCGCAATTATGACTGGTGTTGGCATAATCTCATATCTTAGTTTGCTTCAGTATAGAGAAAACGCTCAACGGGTAACACATACACGCGAGGTGCTTGAAAAGACAAAAGAAGTAATGTCAGAGATCAAAGATGCAGAGACTGGACAACGGGGCTATCTTCTCACGGGCAAAAAACGGTATCTAGAACCGTATCGCACTGCAACTGGCGAGATTGCTGAGAAACTTCAGGCTCTGCGCCAATTGACTGTGGATAACCTTAATCAACAGCAGCGGCTTGATCGCCTTGAACCCCTGATAGCCAAAAAACTGGTTTTGATTGAACAGACGATTAACGCTAGGAGCAAAAATTTAGAATCCGCGCTGCAAATAGTTCAGACAGATCAAGGTCAGCAGATTATGGAAGACATCCGAATCCTGACTACAGCTATGGAGAATGAAGAAAGTAAGTTGTTGAAACAGCGATCAATGAAGGCGAACGCCAGCGCTCATCAAACAACTTTGCTGACTGTTTTTGGCAGCATTATCGCTTCTGTTATCGTTGGTTTCGCAGCCACGATCACCAATCAGGAACTCGTCAAACGCAAGCGGATGGAAAATTCTTTGCAAAAGGCTCGTGATGAATTAGAAATAGAGGTTAGCAAACGGACTGCTGAACTAAGAAGCGCTAACGAAGAATTGCAAACTGAAATTAATGAGCGCAAAAAGGCGGAGTCAGAGATTCTGCGTCTGAACGTCCAGCTTGAGCAGCGAGTTGCAGAACGCACAGCACAACTCGAAGCCACTAACAAAGAGATGGAAGCATTTAGTTATTCTGTGTCTCACGACCTGCGGGCCCCTTTGCGGAGCATTGACGGCTTTAGTCAAGCACTACTAGAGGATTATGCTGACAAGCTAGACGCACTAGGTCAAAACTACCTCCAACGAGTGCGTGCAGCCACCCAGCGGATGGCACAACTAATTGACGATTTACTGAATCTGTCACGATTAACGCGTAGTGAGATGCGTTACGAAAAGGTCGATCTCAGCGCATTAGTGGAGGCGATCGCTACAGACTTGCACAAAACCCAACCAGAACGCCAAGTAGAGTTTATCATTACGCCGGGATTGGTTGCTAATGGTGATGCTCATCTGTTACGGATCGTGCTAGAAAACCTGCTGGGTAATGCCTGGAAGTTTACAGGAAAGCATCAAAAAGCCCGAATAGAATTTGGGCTTTTGCAGCAAGATGACACCCATGTGTATTTTGTCCGTGATGATGGCACAGGCTTCGACATGGCCTATATTGACAAACTCTTCGGTGCTTTTCAACGCCTGCACGCCATGACTGAGTTTGAAGGCACTGGCATCGGATTAGCTACTGTGCAAAGGATTGTTCACCGTCATGGTGGTCGTGTCTGGGCCGAGAGCGTAGTGGAGCAAGGCGCAACATTTTACTTCACCCTTTAACTATAGGAATACAACATGATTTTACTTGTAGAAGACAATCCTGACGATGAAGCGCTAACCCTACGCGCACTCAAGAAAAACAATATTCTCAACGAGGTAGTAATAGCACGGGATGGGGTGGAAGCTCTAGATTATCTCTTTGGTAAAGGTGTGTACGCCGATCGCGACATGAGCGTTATGCCGAATCTCATCCTTCTAGATTTGAAGTTGCCTAAAATGGATGGTTTGGAAGTTTTGCGACACCTGCGAACCGACGACAGGACAAAAATTCTTCCCGTCGTTATTCTCACCTCCTCCAAGGAGGAGCAAGACTTAATCAATGGTTACAGCTTGGGAGCCAACAGCTATGTTCGCAAACCAGTAGACTTTTCCCAATTCAGTGAAGCAGTGCGACAACTAGGATTGTACTGGTTTGTCTTAAACGAATCACCGCCGAGGATATAGCTTATACCAATCCTCCAAAATCAGGTTACAGACGCAAGGCTGACTTTCTTAATTACGAATTACGAATTACATGGGTATACCACTGCGCGTATTACTTGTTGAGGATTCAGAAGACGACGCTTTGCTGCTGCTGCGTGAACTACAACGTGGTGACTATGAAGTTACCTTTGAACGGATTGATACACCCACAGCCATGAAAGCTGCGATCGCAGAGCAAACATGGGATATCGTTATCTGCGATTATTTTATGCCCACCTTTAGCGCTCCTGCTGCATTGAAACAGGTTAAGGAAAGTGGACTTGACCTGCCATTCATTATCGTCTCAGGAACTATTGGTGAAGATACCGCAGTCGCCGCCATGAAAGCTGGTGCCCATGACTACATTATTAAAGGCAATTTAGCGCGACTAACCCCTGCTGTTGCCCGCGAGTTGCGCGAGGCACTAGTGAGGCGGGAGCGTAAACAAGCAGAGGAGCAGATTAAAGCATCGCTTCAAGAAAAAGAGGTGCTATTGAAAGAAATTCATCACCGGGTAAAAAATAATTTGCAGATTATTTCTAGTCTGCTCAACCTGCAAGCAGAGTATCTCAAGGACAATCAAGCCCTTGAGGTATTCAAAGATAGCCAGAACCGGATTGAATCAATGGCTCTGATCCACGAGAAACTATATCAGTCTCAAGACTTGGCAAGAATTAATTTTGCCGACTATATTCAAGATTTAGTAACTAATTTATTTTATTCATACAACGTTAATTCCAGCGCTATTACTTTGAAAATGAATGTTGAGGAGGTTTTTCTAGCCATTGATGCAGCTATTCCTTGCGGCTTAATTATCAATGAACTTATTTCAAATTCCTTAAAATATGCCTTTCCCCAAACAGAGGGGGGAGAAATTTCTATAGACTTTTGCTTCGATGAAGTCAACTTCTATACACTTACCATCAGTGATAATGGTGTCGGTTTTGCCCAAGATTTTGACTTTCAAAATACAGAATCATTAGGTCTACGATTAGTAAAAGGTCTAACACATCAGCTACAAGGCAATATCGATTTTAGCAGCAATAACGGAGTAAAGTATAAAATTATATTTCCAACTAAAAATTTATAAATTTATAATTTTAATAAAAACATGAACCCAGTAAATATATTAGTTGTTGAAGATGAATTCATCGTGGCAATGGATATACAAAATCGGCTAAGAAAATTTGGATACACTGTTCTGGGGCTTGCCGATTCTGGAGAAGAAGCAATTAAAAAAGCAGCAGATGATTCTCTAGATTTAGTTTTAATGGATATTCACCTTAAAGGAAATATGGACGGTGTGGAGGCCGCTCAAATAATTCATAATGTTTTTAATATTCCAGTCATATATCTGACTGCTAATGCAGATGAATCAACATTGAATAGAGCAAAGGTAACAGAGCCGTTTGGCTACATTCTCAAGCCCTTCAAAGAAAAAGAATTAAAGTTTACGATTGAAATTACTCTTTCTAAACATCGGACGGAAAAAAAATTAAAACAGAATGAACAATGGCTGACTACTGTACTTAAAAGTATTGGAGATGCTGTGATTACTAGCGACGAATCTGGAACTGTGACTTTTATGAATCCAATTGCCGAGGTACTGACGGGTTGGAATTATGCAGATGCGTTTGGTAAAGAAGCAGCAGAAGTATTCAATATTGCTCATGAAAAAACTCGTATAATAATTGAAAGTCCTGTAACGCAAGTCCTTCAGTCTGGCGTTACTGTCGCTTTACCAGAACAGACGATACTAATTGCTAAAAACGGTACAGAAATACCAATTGATGATAGTGTTGCACCGATTAAAGATGACAACGGTAACATCACGGGTGCAGTTTTGGTCTTTCAGGATATCACCGAGCGCAACCAAATTCTGGGGGCATTAGAGCGTCGCCAGCAAGAATTCAAAGCACTAGTTGAAAATGCACCTGATATTATTTCCAGATTTAACCCTCAATTGCGCTACGTTTACGTTAATCCAGCTATTGAAAACATTACGGGAATATCAGCCGAAACATTTATCGGCAAAACAAACGCAGAGTTAAATCTGCCGGAAGAATTTTGCCGGATATGCGATCGCAAGCTCCAGCAAGTTTTTCAAACGAAAGAAGAAATGGAGTTTGAATGCAGTTTAGCGATCGCCCAGCAAACCAGACATTACCATACCCGTCTTGTGCCTGAATTGGCTAGTGATGGCGAAGTATATTTTGTTTTGAGTATCGCTCGCAACATTACTGCTCTCAAATTTGCAGAGGCGCAATTAATTCATGATGCCTTTCACGATCTACTAACCGGTCTGCCAAACCGCGCCTTATTTATGGAACGGCTAGAGCGCGCGCTCATGCAGGTAAAACGACGTGCGAACTATACATTCGCTGTTCTCTTTCTAGACCTAGATCGCTTCAAAGTTGTCAACGACAGTCTCGGTCATACAATTGGCGATCAACTACTAACTGCCCTTGCTCGCAGATTGGAGAATTGCCTGCGCTCTGGAGACACAGTTGCCCGTTTAGGGGGAGATGAGTTTACAATTTTGCTTGACGATCTCAACAACATCAACGATGTCACAAACATAGTCGAGCGGATACACGAAGCTTTGACATCTGCATTCCAACTCAGTGGGTACGAGGTATTTACCACCGTCAGCATTGGCATTGCCCTGAGCAAGGGTAGTTACAACCGACCAGAGGAACTCTTGCGCGATGCTGACATTGCAATGTATCGCGCTAAAGCATTGGGTAAGGCACGCCATGAGATATTTGACTCAACCATGTACACCCAAGTAACGAAGCTATTAGAGTTAGAGATGGATCTACGACGGGCAGTTGAACGCCAGGAGTTTCAGGTTTACTACCAGCCAATTGTTTTATTAGAAACTTACAAAATTATTGGCTTCGAGGCTCTTGTTCGCTGGCAGCACCCGCAACACGGATTAGTTTCTCCAGACAACTTTATTCCCCTGGCAGAAGAAACTGGGCTGATTATCCCTATTGGTTATTGGGTACTAGGCGAGGCTTGTCGTCAGATGCGTGCATGGCAAGTACAATTTCCTACTGACCCACCCTTGACAATCAGTGTAAATCTTTCCACTAAACAGTTTTCACAACCTGGGTTGATTGAGCAAATTAACCAAATTATCCAAGAGACTGGTTTGTCAGCTAGCAGTTTAAAGCTGGAGATTACCGAAAGTGTACTTATGGAAAATATTCAATTAGCAACTTTTATGCTTTTGCAACTGCAACAGATGAATATCCAATTACACTTAGATGATTTTGGCATCGGCTATTCATCCTTGAGTTACCTGCACCGATTTCCCAGTAATGCCTTGAAGATAGATCGTTCCTTTATTAATAAGATTGGTGCTAATGGAGAAAACTTAGAGATTGTTCAAGCGATCGTCACCTTAGCACAGAGTCTAAATATAGATGTAATAGCAGAGGGCGTAGAAACCCTAGAGCAACTGACACAACTTAGAGCCATGAAATGCAAATATGCACAGGGATATTTTTTCTCCCAACCCCTTGATCGCAAGTCGGTAGAAACATTAATTGTATCTGGCATTGAACCCAGATATTAATCAGTCTTTAGCTTCGTGTAACTAACCCGACAAAAGCCCGATATTGCAACCAATTCAGAACCGCTATAGTTAATTTGTGTTCTTTACCAAATTCTTGGAGGCGCAGCTAAACTTACCCTCAAAAAGCATCAAGCTTTAAGAAAGCTGCGAAGACTAATGACTGATGACTTTTTCAATCACAAAAAGCTACTTTTTGACCTATGGGCATCAAGTTACGATTGGTTCTTTCCTTCAGTGTTTTATCGAGCCGTTCACCAACGGTTGCTGGAGTACGTCGATTTACCAGAGCCAGCAAATGTACTTGATATCGGCTGTGGTACTGGACGCTTGCTTGAGCGCCTTACTACTCAGTTTCCCGATCTCCGAGCTACCGGATTGGATTTATCTGCTAATATGTTGCGGGTAGCAAGACAGAGCAACCGCCACCGTCCACGCTTAATTTATATTCAGGGCAAAGCTGAGTCTCTTCCCTTTGCTGATGGTCAATTTGATGCCGTTTTCAGTACTATCAGTTTCTTGCACTATTTGGAACCTAAACAGGTAGTTAGTGAGGTAGCACGGATACTTTCTCCTGATGGACGCTTGTATTTGGTTGACATTACTTCTAAAAAAGAGACAGAACCTCAATTTTTGCCAGTCTCTCCCCGTGGAATTAGACTCTACAGCCCTAATCAACGTCAACTTCTTGGCTCCTCTGCTGGGCTATTGTGTTTGAATCACCATTATTTACTAGGGCCTGTCTTACTAACGATTTTTGCTAAACCTCCAAGTTGAAATAGGGAATGGGGAGAGTAAAGGGCTGGAAACATCTTGTATCAAGCTTTGTTCTGCATATGTGAAATTACGAATTACCTAGCTTGCTTTTCGCTGGAGGCGAGTATTACGAATTAGTCTGACCTTGATATTCCATAAACACCACAGGAACTTTGAGCAGCCTTTTAGCTAACTGCGAGAATCTAAATTTATCCTTGAGCGTAGATAAACCTATTGTCTTAGGAAATTGTGGCAAGTCTTCAAAAGATATTGGCACAAAGTCAAAGCGATTGTAAAACTGCACTAGCCGTTGACCTAAGCATTCCAGATAAAGTGGTTGGGTTGCCGTATTAATTAAATGTTGCGTTAGTAAACTACCCAAACCGCGACCTCTCCAAGCTGATGCAACAACCAAGCTACCAAGTTCTTGTGCCCCTGAGAAATTACGTAGCTGTCCACAAGCTATCAAATTCTCATTGTATTCAATTACCCAAAATTGCTGCCATTTTAATTGGGTTGGATCGAGTTTCGCCGAAAATACCAGCAATCGAATCGACCACTGATCCCTAGAGGTTGCCTTACGAAGGACACATCCAGATGGTAACGATAGATTGCTCTGGTTCATTAATTACACTTTGATAGTTTGTATTACAATCATCACACTATACTATTCATTCAGATCTAGTCAGATCGTTTGCCATTTTCTGTCAACTATCAATAAAGCAATTTTAAAAGCGTCTTGGACATAAAACCCATTCCGAGTTCTCCCTTAACGACAGCAAGGGTTCTCAGGTTAACAAATTCTATATTTATGGATTTTTATCAGCATATATGAGTAGTACTAAACGATACTTACGATAGAGGGACGAATCAGCTATAACTATATTCTGGATAGATACACTCACACCCCTAATTTTTTAAGATAATTCTAAGAATAAATGATTAGGAATTTGTAGTCATGGCTGAAGAACAAAAAGAAAAATCTAATAATCAAGAAGCTACACCTACCGCTTCTGGCGGCTACCAAACCCCTGTTGAAGAAGGTATCCGCAAAACTGGTGATGCTGAAAAGAGTGATGCTAAACCAACTGCTACTCCAGAAGCACCAGGAGATGATGCTGTAGCAGGTAGCCCTAGTCAAGGAACTGAGTCACGTTAATTGGTTTAAACTTTCCTAAGTTTTAATCATCTTGTCAGGTTTTTGTAATCACCCTAATACAGTTAAGTATCGAGTGGATATATAGTGTAACAGCTACAATTATCCACTTATTTTTTGTGTGATGAGTTACATTACCTCTAAGTGTCTTAGGGTTGCTTACCACAGGGATCGCAGTCAAAAACACCGATGCATCCAGCAGTATAAAGCCTTGCGAAGCAGTGGGATGAATATATGATTGATAAAATAAAGCAGATGCAGCAGTTTATTCAAGACTTGCTAGTATTACTCTTGTGTAGAGGCTCGCGGTCAAGAATTTGTGGTGTCGTTGACTGTAATATAGCACTGAGTCTACTCTAAGTAATTTATATATAGCGATCGCTCAGAATAATGCTCTGAATATCTTGAGCGAATTTTTGAAGTTTTCCAACGTCTTCATACTCGTCGAGAACAGTATGGTGGTCGCATCTGGGCTGAGTCGGAACCAGGCTGGGCCTAGAAACAGTATTTTATCTTACCTTCAACGCAAATTAAGGTATCTTTAAATATATATCTAATAACTATCTAATAACCGCTTATTAACCTTCTAGTAAGCGTAAAAAATAGGAAATCAGGTGATTATCTAACAAATTGATATAACCCTGTATTATGGAAAAGCTCACAATTCACATTCTATTAGTAGAAGATAGTGCAAGTGATGCTTATCTGCTACACCGGATATTTTTAAATTCAGATCGAGAACAATGGCAGATGTTACATGTTGAACGGTTATCTGAGGCAATAGAAGCTAGCAGGGAAAACTCTGCGTCCACCCTTAATAATTCTCAGATAGAGAGTCGAAAGCAACGCAGATTCGACCTAGTTTTGTTAGATCTCAGCCTTCCAGACTCTATTGGACTAGACACATTGAAAGAATTTAAGGCAGCAGTACCTGATATCCCAGTTGTGGTATTAACAAGTGTTGATGATGAAGATTTAGCACTACAAGCATTAGCAGAAGGAGCGCAAGACTATCTAGTTAAAGATAAAATGACTATACAAAGGTTAGTGCGTGCCATTCGCTATGCCATTGAAAGAAGCGAAATTCTTAACCAACTACGCGAGAGTGAAGAACGCACCCGTCAAGCACTAGCAAAGGAACAGGAACTCAACGAGTTAAAGTCAAACTTTGTAGCAATGGTTTCTCACGAGTTCCGCACACCTATGACTACGATTCGGACGGCTGTAGATATCCTTGAATACAACAGCAGTAGACTAAATGATGTCCGAAGAACTAAATATTTTGATCGAATACAAAATGCTATCAACCAGATGCTTAATCTCTTAGATGAAATATTGTTCTTAAGTAAAACGGAAGCAGCTAAACTCGAATACAAACCTACACTTTTAAATTTAAAAAATTTCTGTATCGAACTCACAAATATTCTTCAACTAAATGCAGGTAGTAAGCACAGCATTATCTTTACTTTTCAAGGTGAATCGACCCAAGCCCAAATGGATGAAGACCTACTAAATTGTATCTTAACCAATTTGATTTCCAATGCCATCAAATATTCCCCTGAAAATGACACTGTTTGGTTTAATTTGATTTGCAAAGATCGCCTCGCAATTTTCCAGATCAGAGATCGGGGAATGGGCATTCCTCTCAAAGATCAAACTCATCTATTTCAAACCTTCTATCGCGCCAGTAATGTGGGTGTAATTCAAGGAACAGGACTAGGACTCACTATAGTTAAAAAATGTGTGGAGCTACATGGTGGTCATATTCAATTAGAAAGTGAACAGGGTGTTGGCACAACAGTAATTGTCACTCTGCCACTACAATGATTAGGTAAATAAATTATATTAATTGGGCATTCTCTCTTGCTTATTTTGGTGCTTGGGGATTTGGCGTTGGACAAGTTTTATTAGCAAAATCACACTGATAAATATAGGGTTCTTGCCAATCGCTGGATGTAAAAGACCAAGAAAATCTGTTATTTGCATACAACATCTTTCAATGAATCATTGAATTCATCACAAAGGATAGTTTAAAGCATCGTACCATTACTTAAAATAATTTCAGATAAGAATTTGTTTAATATTTATTTTTGTTGTTTTTAGCTGATTTTAATCAAAAAATATTTGAATATCTTATAAAAGATGACTCTAAGAAATATTTCTATATTTTTTTTGATATCTAGAAATATTTTTTAATATAAAGTTACACAAATAGGTAGTCGAAAAGAATGATTTTCAGATAGGAACAATAAAGCCTCTTTTCTACAAGATGCGAATTCATATACATGAATTGTCCATACTTACAGCGTCTAGTTTTAGCTAAGTCCTAATTTTTTCCAAAAATATATTACTATGTGGATTTTCTATTTTCCAGAGTAAGTAATTATTGTCACCATAGACAACAAATGTTTTACAATTATAATTTGTTTCTATTTGTTTGCGCCAGCTATCTGAAGGATTTAGTAAAAAAATATCAGTGAAACCATCAGGAATATTGGGGATAAAACGGTCTTTTACTAATTGAAACTGCACTTTTGGCTGTACAAGATAACTGAGAGAAAAGACATTACCATAATTAATTCCAGAATCATTGCTAATCAAAAGTGGATGAGTAGCCTGATTGATAATTTTTGCAACTTGTGGATTACCATAGCTAATGACCTTACTCCACCAAGTTTCAGCCTGAGAACTCACTCCATAAGAAACTAGCCCACAAATAATCACTATTCCCATGATTATTTGCCAGATTCTCCGGCGTGCAAAACTTTTATTGTGTAGCTGCGTAGCTAGTAGGTAAGTAACAGCTAGTTGAATTCCTAAATAAGAAATCAATAAATAACGTTTGGCAAGTGAGCGTATACCCCCAAAAAGTAAATCTGGTAGCATTAAAGGTAATGCAGGAATCATAATCAGTGTGACAATAAATAACCAAACTTTATAGTTAGTTGTTCGACAAATAAAATAAATAGAATATCCAATAAGAACTAAAAAAATGGGCGTAATTACATAGCTAAACGGGTTTTCAAAGCCAAAGTCTAAATCAAAAAAAATCTGATTTAACTGTAAAAGCCAAGATTTAATTAAAATGTCTAGGGATAAATGTCTCTTTGTCCATGCTGTTGAACTCTCTACTTGCAAAAAGTTAACTATCAGAACCAATATCCAAGGTGTAAAAGCTAAAAATCCTGCTAAAGATGCTAATAGATAAGCTTTGACTGTTCTAGTAAACCTAAATTTTGCGGTGGAAATTACATAAATGCCATGAGCGACTACGACAAATCCACTGAACAAAAATGTATAGAGACTAAGTACCAAAGTGACTGCATACATTCCCCAATTTAATATGCGTAGTACTCGCTCTTTTGATTCCAACCGTAATGCTCGTAGCAATGAAGCACTGCATAGTAATACAGTCACTATCCAGAGAATATATTCTCGTGCTTCTTGGGCGTATACTAAGTGAATAGGGGAGATTGCCATGAGTGCGATCGCAACTTCCGATACCCATGCCAACGCTTTAAATAATTCTCGACACAGCCAATAAATACTGGGAAAAATCAACAAGCTGATGCATGCTGATAAACTTCTAATTACTGTCACCGAATTGCCAAAGATTCCTACCCAAAGCCGAACGAGTATATAATACAGTGGTGGATGCTGTGAATCGTCTACTTCCAAAGATATAATTGTGTCACCTAAGCCTTTCTCCATATTGGGACTTTGGAATTTGGCAAAACTTTCCTTATTAATTATGCGACCATTAAATATTTGCTGCCTGACTTCATTTGCCGTATAACCAGAAATCCGCAATGAAGTGAAAGTCTCATCGTGCCAGTAAACTTTGCGATCAAGGTTAAAAAAACGAAAAAATATACCCACCATTAACAAAACTACAATGAGAAACCGCAACCTATTTGGAGCAAGTTGGAGATGCTGCATAACTAAATTTAACAATAACTTGTACAACAATTATCTACTTTAACAAAACAACTTTTTTGCTCAAGTGGGAAAAGCGGGTTTAGTAGGATGTTGTGTAGGAACCCTGCAAGCAGGCTGATCTGTACAACAAGAAACTTTTCAAAAGTTGGCAGCTATAAAAAAATTGTTTGCCCAGTTGATAGCTCGGCAGATAATTTATTATTAGGTCAAATATTACGTCGGCGCAAATTACGAGTTTTAGCTAACTTCCAAATTGAATAATAGTTATCACTATAAACAATATTTGTCTTGAATTTATACTTTTTTTCTATTATTTTGCCCCAAGTGTCTGAAGGATTAAGTAAAAATACATCAGTAAATACATCAGGAATTTTAGGAATTTTTTGATTGTTTAGCAACAGAAATCGCACTTTTGGTTCCAAAATATAGCTTAAAGAAAAGACATCACCATAATTATTGCCCAAAGCATCACTAATCAAAAGCGGACGATTACTCTGATTAATGATTTGGGCAACTTGGGGATTGCCAGAATTCATATCCTTATTCCACCAAGTTTCTGCCTGAGAACTCACCTTAGAAGAAATTAAACCACAAATAATCACTAATGCCATGATTATGTGCCAAAAGTTACGGCGTAATACCCTCCCATTATATAGTTGCGTAGCTAGTAGATAAGCAACAGCAATTTGAATTCCTAAATAAGATGGGATTAAATATGCTTCGATAGACGATCGTATACTCCCAGCAATTAAATCTGGCAGTATTAGGGGTAATGCTGGTATTACAATTAATGTGATGATAAAAGACCAAACTTTATAGTTAGTTGTTCGACAAAGAAAATAAATTGAATATCCTACCAAAGTTAAAAAAGCTAGTGCAATTAAATAGCTTAGAGGATTTTCTGAACTAAGGTTTATATCAAAAAAAATCCGGCTTAACTGCATTAAAAAAGGAAATACAGGTATTAAATATGACTGAGTTTTTGCTGTATCTGCTGAAATTAAAAATTGAAAAAAGTCACCAATTACAACTGTTATCCAAGGCATGAAAGCTAAAAAACCGACTAGTGATGCTAGCAGATAAGTTCTCACAGTTTCAGTAAATTGAAATTTGGCAGTTATTATTACATAAATTCCGTGAGCAACTGCTACAAATGCACTCCAAATAAATGTATAAAGACTAATGGCTAAAGTTACTGCATAAATGCTCCAGATAGCGAACAAATCTGGTTTTTGTTTTTCTTTTGCTAGCTCATCTTCTCGCCGTATGGCTTGCAGCAGAGACGCACTGGATAGTAAAACGGTGACTAACCAAAGAATATATTCTTGTGCTTCTTGGGCGTATACTAAGTGAATAGGGGAGATTGCCATGAGTGCGATCGCAACACCAGGAACCGATAATGGCACATTAAATAATTCTCGACATAGCCAATAAATACAAGGGAAAACCAGCAAACTAATGCAGGCTGATAAACTTCTAATCGCCGTCACCGAATTCCCAAAGATTTCCATCCACAATCTGGCTATTATATAATATAACGGTGGATGGTGAGAATCTTGTTTTGCCAAAGACATAATTGTGTCATTTAAGCTTTTTTCTGAATTTGCACCTTGAAACTGGGCAAAAGTTTCTTTGCCAATCACACGATTATTAAAAAGTTGCTGTTTAGCTTCATTAATTGTGTAACCAGAAATTCGCAATAAGGTATAAGTTTCATCGTGCCAGAAAACTTTACCATTAAGATTAGAAAAGCGAAACAATATACCCATCGTCAATAAGAAGATAGTTAAAAATCGCAACCAACTCGGAGTAAATTTGAGATGGCGCATAAGTAGGTTTCCTAAAAAGTTTTCTCAAATCATCTAATTAAGTGGGCTGGATGAGGTGCTGCTGTTATGCCCGTCCTAGACATAGCTAAGACTTCAAGCAAAGCCTATTTCTTAAACATCCTCAGTGGTAAGGGTTTTTTGAGAGGATTTGGATAACGCCATCTGGCAAAGTCTGCAATATTAGATATAGTTAAAAAATCAATAGTTTTAAACTGCCGATCAATAGCAGGAAGGCTACATATTTTAGCTCCAATATTCAAGTATGCCTGCAAAATTTTAGGAATCTCAACATTAGATGAATCTGGACAATTTTGAGTCAGTTCTAGACAAAATTGTGAATTTGGGTAAACCAAAATACTTGGATGCATCAAGTTATTCTGCCGAAAATAATCATAAGCGCAAGTAGCTTGCCCAGGACATTGTGTGAGTAATGATGCACAGCCAAAGAAATATTGGTTTTTACTCCAAATGAGATAATTTGCCAGCCCTTCCCACAATAGTAAAAGTGTCTGACTATTGCGATATTCTTTAGCTATACATGCACGCCCAATTTCCACTGATACCTGAAGCACAGAATTGGGAATTCCATTAAGATTAAATATATCGGTAGCATCAAAGCCTAGTCTTTGAGAAGCCATTATATAGGTCTGCATCCGATAAGTTCCAATCGTTTTACCCGTATGTTTGGAGATTAGAATTAGATGATGGCAAACCGCATCAAACTTATCTATATCCATCTGGGTAAAGTTAGAAGCAGAAAATCCCAAGCCTAGTTCAAGATTAAAAACTTCAAAGCGCAACCGAAAAATTGATTCTAATTCTTCTTTAGTTGAAGCCAGCCGTAGGGTATATTTTTCAGTTTGAAGGACGGGAAAATCTTCAAGAGGGGGAGGAGGATTCAGTGGGTAATTGATGCGTCCAGAAACTTCCATCTATCTTCCTACTTAGATTTGCGAAAATATTCTACTAGGATTTAGGCACTATACAAATAGCTTAGATTATGCATTAATGTGTCGAAGTGTAATTGAGACAGTTTTCGATAAAAGATCCTTTAGAGCAATACGCTTGGATTAAAGATTTTTGGTACTGATTTTTGACCTGTAAAGACGCGTTAGCGCAACAAAATGTTAGCATAGTGGGGCAAAGCCCAGTCCAATTTCGCGTCTCTACCAAGGATTTTAGGTTGAACTGAACGTTATTGTGGTCTAGAGAGCTTTTTTACTTTGTTAGATTAGGGTTAGAGTGCTCTTATTATGGACATTAATTCCCAAAAAATCTGGCAATAAGATACAAAATTTTCTTTTGATATACGCTATAGATGTAAGTCATACCATTTTACACAAACCCTGATATATATTGTGGTGGTAACTACCCTCAGTGAGGGAGTTATGTCAATTGCTCGACCGAGATAACTTGCTATGGTATTCAAAAATTGAAGTATCGCAAGGAGCCTTATCAAAAAGATTTTTAGAATTTCCAACTTCAAAACCAGTTCTGAATTTGCTAACTGCACATCAGAGGGCTATTCCCGCTTGCCAGAGTGTGAGTAGTTCACTTAAAATATAGTGCCATTATTGCGGCAGTTCTCATGACTTCATCTGCGTCGTTTGACACATTAGAGTCTTTACAGGCGGATATCGCTGAATTGATCGTTCGTTTACCGACATTAAAAAATCGGCAATTTATTCTGCAAGCACTTACTACTATTGTTCGTCTGGCTGATACCGAAATTGAGCGTCTCGATTGGAAAATATTATCCGCTGTATTAGCAGATATGGAGCGCGGTTTCCAGCTTTTTTATGATTATCGACACGTTCGCAAAGTCACCATTTTTGGTTCCGCTCGTCTAGCTCCAGATAGGCCAGAATACCAAATGGCCCTTGAGTTTGCTCGTGCTATTTCTCAATTAGGATTTATGGTGATGACTGGCGGTGGTGGTGGAATCATGCAGGCAGGTCATGAAGGTGCTGGGCGAGAAAATTCCTTTGGATTAAACATTCAGTTACCCTTTGAACAGCAAGCAAACCCTTTTATAGAGGGCGATCCCAAGCTAATTAACTTCAAATATTTCTTTACCCGCAAGCTGTTTCTCCTCAAAGAAAGTGATGCTATAGCCTTGTTTCCGGGAGGCTTTGGCACTCAAGATGAAGCTTTTGAATGTATGACATTAAGCCAAAATGGTAAATTTGGGCCAGTACCTTTAGTTTTAATTGATCGCCCTGGTGGTAATTACTGGCGTTCTTGGAGCGAATATATTGATAAGCAATTAGTGCAAAATAGTCTTGTCAATCCTGAAGACTCTAGCCTTTACACGGTGACAGATAACCTGGATGTGGCTTGTGACGCTATCACCCGTTTTTACCAGGTTTATCATTCCAGCCGCTATGTAGGCGATAAGTTAGTCATCCGCCTGAAGACAGATATATCAGAGGCTCTTTTAGAACAACTTAATGTTGATTTTAGTGACATTATTATTCAAGGAAGAATTGAAAAAAGTCAGGCATTACCTCAAGAAGCACAAGATGAAACTGTTGGACTACCTCGCCTCATTTTGTACTTCAATCAACGTGATTTGGGGCGCTTGTATCAGATGATTGCCACAATTAACCGGATGGCTACTCCTTCACCAGAGGATGCAGCACATCCAGAAAGAAAGTAAGTAAGCTAAAACACATCTAATTTGCATTTGCATATTAAAATTTTCTCAATATCTTGTGGGGTGGACAACGTTCAACTGACTTGTACTGAGTTTCGATTGCGCTCAACTACCGCTTGTCGTTGGTGCAGCGTGGTAGAGGAATAGCGCTTACACCGAAGTCTTGTTGTTTGCCCTGATTATGCAACTTGAATCCTGATTAGCTTATTAAGGCAAAAAAGGGGGAGAATTTTGAATCCTTTCCCTTTTCTTGTTTCAAGATTATAGAATTACGTCACCGATCGCGCAGTGTAAAGCCTTTTCTTCTCAGGCTGTCTGCGACACACTGTGCGTAGCTTGCTTCTTTGCAGGAGTACGCCAACGGCGTAGTATCTGCACAGCTCAAAGATATTTTTATTTTCATGCGGCTATCTTCATGAGCAATAGGGATTTTGGCATTGTCAAAGCAAGCCACGAAAACAATATCATTCACCCTACTTACAGATGAGAAAAACACCAGTTATTATGACTCAATACTGATTTTTGTAAAAAAGCTTGTATATTAGCACAGTAAACAACGCTTGAGATCCTAACAGAGGAATAAAAAATGCTGGAATTATTGGGTTCAGGTTTGGTGTCGCTTTGGCTGGAAATGGCTGGGGTACAAATCAAACCCCTAGATGCCTTAGATGCACTAACTTGGCAAAGTAGCCCTGGCTTGGTTCTTGCCCCCGATCCAAATCCATCTGGGGCGACTACGGTGCAGGAATATTTGAAGAAGCTGATCACATCAAAAGTGGTGGCGCAAAATCTGGCTGAGAGTCAGGGGATTTGGATGCAGTCGGGACCAATGCTGATGGCAAATCACCAAGGTACGACTCCTCTGCCGGCTGCTTCTTTAACTAAAATTGCCACTTCACTAGTTGCTTTGAAAACTTGGGGGCCAGATTACCAATTTGATACTTTGGTGAGTGTCACTGGACCCGTGGTAAATGGAGTTGTGCAGGGCGATTTGGTGGTTACAGGCCGTGGCGATCCTTTGTTTGTTTGGGAAGAAGCGATCGCTCTTGGTAATACTCTCAATCAAATGGGCATCAAGCAAGTAAAGGGAAATTTAATTATTACTGGCAGTTTTGCCATGAATTTCCAACGTCAGCCGATGCTAGCAGGTCTGATGCTCAAGCAAACACTAAATAGTGCGACTTGGGGACGCCCTGCTATTTATACACACTCAATCATGCCCAAAGGAACGCCCAAGCCTCAAGTTGTGATTGCTGGCGCAGTGAAAGTTGAGGCGCAACCAAACCCTCAACAAACTTTGTTACTGCGTCATCGCTCATTGCCCTTAAAGCAACTGCTCAAGGAAATGAATGTTTATAGTAACAACGATATGGCAGAGATGCTGGCAGACTCAGTGGGAGGAGCAACTGTAGTTCAATCAACAGCTGCTAATCTGGCGAGGGTGCCACAAGTAGAAATTCAGTTAATCAATGGTTCTGGATTGGGCCCGGAAAATCGCATTTCCCCTAGAGCTGTTTGTGCGATGTTTATGGCTATTCAAGCGGAGGCATCTGTACATCAACTGAATTTGGCTGACTTGTTCCCCATGTCTGGATTCGATCATCGGGGGACACTACACACTAGACACATTCCCCTGGCGACTGTGATCAAAACTGGTACTCTCCGGGATGTGAGCGCTTTAGCAGGAGTGATGCCCACACGCGATCGCGGTTTGGTTTGGTTTGCTATTATCAACCGTGGGACAAATGTCTGGGGTTTGCGGACTGGACAAGACCAACTTTTGCAAAGTGTTGTTAAACAATTACAACTACCTCCAACCGTTCCTATTGCCCTGACTCCCCACTCAGCCATCAACTCTTTACCCCAACTAGGTGCAGTTAATCGGAATGAAATCTTATACAAAAGTTAGTTCATCCACAGTCTAGAGTTAGAACAGAGAGCGGACTAATCTTATTAGCAATCCAAAAGTTTTATTGATGGGTAAAAACCGAACTTGTAAAGAGTAAATGTCCATAATAGCTTTTGGGTGAAATTTTCCATTAAGTTGATTACAGGTAGTTCGCAAAATGCTCTAACGCTAGTAGTGAAAAGAGCAGGCGAAACCTGAAGTAAAAATAACTGTAAATAGATTTGTCACGACTAAGAAACAATTAGGCTTATAAATTAGGTTGTGATTATGCGATTTCCCAAATTATCTCGGTCTTTACGTCAATTCACTACTCATGTTTTAGCGCTCGCGCTAGGAGTTTTGCTAGCGGTTAGCACATTGCAGGTGTTACCTTCTCAAGCCGAACCAGCACCTACAATAACTGCTGGAGATACTTCAAATCTAATTGCTCAACGGCAATCACCAGCCACTGCTGCGATCAGTAACACTAGCTTTGTCACAGCAGCAGTGAATCGTGTTGGTTCAGCAGTTGTCCGTATTGATACTGAACGGACAATTACTCGTCGCGTTGATCCAACTTTTGATGACCCCTTTTTCCGTCGGTTTTTTGGTGACGGTTTCTCTCAACAATCCCCTTCTGAGCAGTTACGCGGTTTAGGCTCAGGTTTTATTATCGACAAGAGTGGGTTAGTTATGACTAATGCTCATGTGGTTGATAAGGCTGATAAAGTAACAGTTCGGCTCAAAGATGGTCGCGCCTTTGAAGGTAAAGTTCAAGGTATTGATGAAGTCACAGATTTGGCAGTAGTCAAGATTAACGCTGGTAACGATTTACCAGTGGCGCCCTTGGGTTCTTCCACCAATGTACAAGTAGGAGACTGGGCGATCGCAGTCGGTAATCCCTTGGGATTTGATAACACCGTTACCTTGGGAATTGTCAGTACCCTCAAACGTTCCAGCGCCCAAGTCGGCATTAGCGACAAACGTTTGGATTTCATTCAGACAGATGCCGCCATTAACCCTGGTAACTCTGGCGGGCCACTATTGAATGGTCAAGGTGAAGTAATTGGTATTAACACAGCTATGCGCCCTGATGCAATGGGTATTGGGTTTGCAATTCCCATTAATAAAGCCAAAGCGATCGCCGCGCAACTGCAACGTGGTGGCAAAGTTGCTCACCCCTATCTAGGCGTGCAAATGCTAACTTTGACACCTGAGCTTGCCAAGGAAAATAACACCGATCCCAATTCTCCTATTCAGATACCAGAAATCAATGGTGTTTTTGTTATGCGAGTTGTCCCCAATTCACCAGCTGCATCTGCGGGTATCCGGCGCGGGGATGTAATTCTTCAAATTGATGGTAAAGCTATTACCAGTGCTGAACAATTGCAGAATGTTGTGGAAGACAGTCGCCTTGGTCAAGTATTACAGGTGAAAGTGCAACGAGGTAATAAGACAGAGCAGCTTTCAGTACGCACAGCCGAGTTGCAAAATGCTTCGTAGGGGCAATATCGAAATAAATAATAGTAGAGGCACAGCATTGCTTATACGTGTCAACTGAAGCTGAAATCTGCTGAATGTAAGAGTTTTGCCCTCACCCCCAGCCCCTCTCCCAATTTTGGGAGAGGGGAGCAATTTGTTGTTTTAACTTATTTAATTGTACGAAGTTCATGGGGACTGACTTGTTTCTTTAAAGTGTAATGAAACTCTTATCCGCTAACAATTGCATTGTCCAACTCTCGCGCCCATATGGCGGATTGCTACAGGCAGTTGCAATCAAAAAAGCTTCTGCTTGTGGAGTCAGCTTTTTCTCTCTTCCCTTGGGAGGACTTCGCAAGGGAGCTAACTCTACTCCTTCTTCCACATATCTTTGACGTGCGCGGTGAACTGTTGATTCTCCTACCATAAGCATTGAAGTGATCGCACCATCTTCATAACCTTGGTCTGCCAACAGTAAAATTTGCGCTCGTTTTAAAACACGAGCAGAATTTTTACCTTTCTTAGTTAGATCCACTTACTGCGGATGTTCTTCTTTAGTTAGGTTAGCAGTATATTTAGTGGCATAGTGTGAAAAGTTTTTTTAGACTATATTCACACTTAGAAGCTCACCTGTCAAAATAAAGTTGGCTGACTACTACTAAGAAATATTAAAATTTCGGTTACAATAATGCTGCATTAACTGTTACCGAATCTGGGAACAGTAACACTAAAAATGCCTACTGTAAAGTGGTAGATGCCGTTGTTGCAGTTTTTCCCAACAAAAAGCTGCTGCTACCTTGCTATTACTTTACCCAAACCGGAGTTCTCATTGGAGAAAGTCCGACTCTAGAAGCTTCCTGCCCAAGTGGCTATCAAAGGAATCAAGCCTCTGTCTAAGAGTAGCAAATGTGGTTAATCTGAGGTAATTACGCAGAGTGGCGGTGACAACAAAGGTAGTCCCAACGGCTTTTGGCTTAGGGATAGCGGGTATTGCAGTTTGCCCATTCCGATTAAGATCGGGAAAAGTAGCTTAGGGATATTTGTCCGTAAAATTACTAACTGTAGACAAATACTGGTTTTTGAATCAAGCAACCTAATCTATGCCAGCGAATTCCTGGCCCGAAGAAGATTCTTATCAAGAGCTTGATCCGCTCAACTCCTTGTTGTCTGACCTATCAGCAGATGAGGAGTCAGTGTTAGAGACAGAGGATCTGTCTCTAACACCCCGGTTTCAAGGTCGTAGACGCAAAGCGGCTCTAGTCTTGACTATTGTCTGGAGTGGCACGATCGCTCTACATTTAGTTTCTTGGGCTTCCATATTTATTCTAGGACTGACCACCATTCTAGGATTTCATGCCTTGGTGGTAGTGTTTACTAAATCCCGTCGCTATCCAAAAGAAATACAGGGAGATTTGCCCTCTGTATCGGTGCTAGTGGCTGCGAAAAATGAAGAAGCGGTAATTGCTAAATTAGTCAAAAATCTTTGTAATCTGGAGTATCCAGGTGGGCAGTACGAAGTATGGATTATTGACGATCACAGCAGTGATCGCACGCCACATTTATTAGCAGAACTAGAACAAAAACACCAGCAACTGAAAGTACTAAGGCGTTCAGCAGAAGCTAGTGGTGGCAAATCGGGGGCGTTGAATCAGGTATTGCCACTGACAAAGGGCGATATTATAGCAGTATTTGATGCTGATGCCCAAGTGACACCAGACTTGCTCCAACAGGTAATACCTTTATTTCAAAGAGAAAAGGTGGGGGCGGTGCAGGTGCGAAAAGCGATCGCCAACGCTAAAGAAAACTTTTGGACTAAGGGTCAAATGGCAGAAATGGCACTTGATACCTGGTTTCAGCAACAGCGGACTGCCCTTGGTGGCATTGGCGAACTACGGGGCAATGGTCAATTTGTCCGGCGTTCAGCCTTGGAAAGCTGCGGTGGCTGGAATGAAGAAACCATTACCGATGATTTGGATTTGACAATCCGCTTACATTTGGACAAATGGGATATTGAGTGTGTTTTCCATCCAGCAGTGCAAGAAGAAGGAGTGACAAGTGCAATTTCACTCTGGCATCAGCGCAACCGTTGGGCAGAAGGCGGATATCAACGCTATTTAGATTATTGGGATTTAATTCTCAAAAACCGTATGGGAGGGCGCAAAAGCTGGGATTTGCTGATGTTTCTGCTGATTATGTATATTTTGCCGACAGCAACAGTCCCAGATTTATTAATGGCGATCGCTCGTCATCGCCCACCGATGTTAAGTCCGATCACAGGCTTATCCATTACTATGTCGATGGTAGGGATGTTTACAGGTCTAAAACGGATACGTCAAGATCAAAAATTCCCACTTTCTACATATCTGATGATGCTGGTGCAAACCCTGCGTGGCAATTTATATATGTTGCACTGGTTAGTCGTCATGAGCAGTACTACTGCCCGGATGTCGGTAAGACCAAAGCGCCTGAAATGGGTGAAAACTTTGCATACTGGGAATGGGGAATAGGGAATGGGGCATGGGGAGTTAAGAGTTAGGAATTCTCTCGCAATGCCCAATGCCCAATGCCCAATGCCCAATTTTTTATTCATCATCTACTTCTGATTCTTCTACCCATTCTGGTGTAGTTACCGAATCAGAAAATTCTGGGAAATCATCTGCAAAACGAATAATTTGTCCGTTGAAAAATTCTGCTAAACGTTGAGCTGCGATCGCTACTTCGTCAGGTTCCCAATCAGGTGCGGGTGTTTGTTTTGGGGGTAGAGGCAAAGTTTGCATGCCGTTTCCATTTAACCCGTTTCCATTTGCCCTATTTCCATTTACACCATTTCCATTTGCCCTATTTCCATTTACCTCATTTCCATCTCTTGCAACCAACTCGGTTTTTTGTGGTGGTGGATTAGTTGGCTGCGGTACTGACGCTGGAGGCAAAATTTGCTGGTTGTAACTGGGTGTGGGTGGCTGCTGAACGCGAGTAGAGTCTTTTGGCGGAGGATTTTTTTTGGCTAAGGTAGAGTTTGAAGAAGTTCCTTTTTCTAAATTTATCTGGATTTCACGCTGAAAAGTCTGTTGGAAAGCTGCCGTAATCATTGGTAAATAAGATTTCCCCTTGTCATACCATGCCTGTTTAATAGCAATTCGAGCCACAACACCATCGAACTCTATGAGTTGGCTCATTTGACGCAGCATTTCTTGCCTTGATTTTGGCTGGAGGTTGGCAAGCACTTGTTGCCAAATCTGAGTTAAGTCATATTCTGCTTCCTCAACAACTTCTTCCTCAACAACTTCTGAAATTATTGGTTCAATTTTTGCAGGTGACGCGGGCACAGATACAGGTTCTGGGGTTTGTCGTGAAACTGAGTTAGCAGCAGAATTGTGATTTGTTTGCTGTTCTATTGGAGGAGATGAAGTGACAGACTGATTTTGGGCAGCCGCTTGATGATTGGCAGATGCAGAATTATGATTTGTTTTCGGTTCAGCTACAGGTACAGAAGAGACTGGGTGATTTTGGGCAACTACTGGAGGATAGCTTGGAGATACAACAGGTGTATTCACTCGCGGCGGGACACTTGGGGCTTGTGGCTGAATATTTGTCGCACTGGGTAACAATCCTAGTAATGTTATCTCCAACCACAAACGCGGCTGGGTGGTATTTTTAATTTGTACTTCAGTTTCTCGCAAGTGTTTTTGTCCTGCCAAAATCACGCTCATATCGAAGTATTGAGCAAATTCAATCAGCGCTGTCCAAGTTTGCTGAGTACAAGCAACCAAATCGTGGCGGTTGGGTGCTGTTTTAGCAATCAGTAAATCGCGGTAAAAAGCGGCAAGATTTTGCAGAATAGTTAGGGGTTCTCGACCACGATCTAAAATGTAGTGAGTACAGTCTAAAACTGCTTCCGGTTTATCTTGAGCGATCGCATTTAAAAGCGCTAGTAAGTCCTGTTCGCTTACCGTCCCCACCAAATCCCAAACTTGCTCTGGTGTCACTTCACCCGCTAACAAGCCCAATTGGTCGAGTAGACTTTCGGCATCTCGCAACCCTCCCTGAGAAAGTTGGGCTACCAGGGTGACAGCATCAAGTGAAATATGAATGTTTTCATAAGATGCGATCGCACTTAAATGCTTCACCATCGCTTCTAACTGAATGCGTCTAAAATCAAACCTTTGACAGCGCGAAATAATCGTTGGTAACACCCGTTGCGGGTCTGTTGTCGCCAACACAAAAACTACATGTCTCGGTGGTTCTTCTAGTGTCTTAAGTAGCGCATTGAATGCCTGAGTACTGAGCATGTGGCAATTATGTACCAAAAGCCCATTTGCCACAAAGTTATGATTATCTGCTACTTCAATGTCATAGACTCGCTCAATCCCAGCGAGGTGAACAGATACGACTGTCTCCAAACTTGTAATCCATCGAGGGGATGGAATATTGTTTAAGGTCTGCCAGCCATTTTCTACTGGTGCTTGCCCCGAACCGTATATAGTGGTATATCTTGCCTGTACTACTTCTAGTGTAAAATTTTGTTGTTGCTGAGTATCCCATTGCTGTAAGCCAAGTAGCAATGAGTTGGTTTTCTGCGGCAGAAAATCCTTCAGTATGTAGTTGAATTTGTGGACTTCCTTCTGGACTGAGGGCAAGTGAACCATCATCGCAAAACCACCAAGCAATTCCTTCTGGGGTAATTCGATTAAGCCAGTCCATAGAGACAAGTTTTTTATCCCTATTCGGTTTAACGATGTCAAAGACATCTTTGAGTTGGGGATGGCAACCTGTGTTACAGGTAACTGATATGTTTCCGTATCCTTTGTTAGATGTAATTCGCAGTTTTGGACGCAATTCTTGAAGGCGATAGGCTTTGTATTCCAACCATTCTTGCTGCTTTTCTGAGTGTGTCCAACACAATCTGGGGAATCTGCTGTATTTATTGGGATAGCTGATAAAGCAATCTCCAAGCAAGGTTCCGTAGATAAGCCCAAGTGCATTTGGTTGTATAACTGCCGCATCTGCAAGGAACTTTTCTGTTCTAAGTTCCCAAATTCCGTGTCCTTTTTTATATGGATGTTTTTAAGAGCGAGACTGGATACTGATAATTCCTCGGCACTTTTTTTGTAAAAAGGTTGGGATATCCAGCTTTTCTCCACACCCGCAAGCACAGAAAGGTCGGAGTAATTCGGCTTGTTTAAGGATGGATTCCAGGTCGTATGATTTTTGCCCTGATGTATTGCCTTTAAACTGGTGTCCGCTAGCAAATCTCCGGGTGCGTCCATCGATACCAAATTTGTAAATGAGGATGCCGCATCCACATTCACAGGGGATAGTATCTTCACTCCTTCTCTCACGTCCTTTGCTGGTAGCCATCCCTGGTTTGTCCTAATTAAATGATTACCCGTACATCTAATCTCTTGGTTAGTTGTCTTGATAACCAGGGTTTGCCGTTCTCCTTGGTCTAACCACCTGACAACTTTCTTGAATTCCCACTTAAGAGATGAGTTGTTGTAACTCAGAACCCTCTTATCTTTGATTTTGGGGTCATCGATTCTGTTAAGTCCGTCATCAGTCAAGACCAGAGAATCTCCAGTTAGGCATTCGTCGATTACATAAACCTTGTAGCGACACTGCACAGGAGCAAACTGGGCTTTTTCAATCAACTCGCGGATATTATCGACACCAGTATTACTCGCTGCGTCGATTTCAATTACATCTAGGGTGTAGCCCTTAGTGATCCCCTGACAAACTTCACACACACCACAAGGTTCAGCCGTGGGCTTGTCATCTTTGAGACAATTAAGGGATTTAGCCAAAATCCGGGCACTAGAAGTTTTCCCCGTACCTCTAGGCCCAGTGAATAAGTAGGCAGGGGCGATTTTGGATGTGCCGATCGCGTTCGTGAGGGTGGTGGCGATCGCCTCTTGTCCCACCAGTTCAGCAAAACTTTTAGGACGATATTTGTGGTGCAGGGGTTCGTAAGACATGGAAATATAGACTTCAATGCCTTTCAAAGTTAATTACTAGCACCGAGTCGAGTTTAGGATTCAACTATTTTAAACTCTCATACCTGCTTTGTTTGTCGATATTGCCATAGCGCCAGACTCAACTACTGCCGTAAATTTTGGCACTCAGCAAAGCAAGCAGATATGATTTCAACATCAATGTATGGGAATTATAGCATATTTTTAGTACATTTGTTCTGATAAACAAGTGGGGAGCAGGGAAAAAAGTCTTGACAAATGACAAATGTCTATACGTTTTATTGACTGAACTAACGCCATAGTCCAGTGCGATCGCTACAATTTTAGAGATAAGTAAAACTTGATGGTGCAGCAGATGCTCAAGCGGCTATTTCAATGGCTCAAAAAGCTTTTTCAGAGCTTGTTTGGTGGAAAACAGACTACCTCAAAATCTAGGGGGAATGTGGAAAAAGAACCAGCACCACCCTTAAGCGATACGGATCTGGAATTTCTCTTCAACGAACTGTTGCAGGGAGTACATCAAGCAAGAGGAGAAGCATGGGCACAGAAGTGGCTGCATAATATCGAACATCGCATCACAACTCAAGACTGGGTTGAGTGGTTAGGGCGCTTTGGCGACAGATTGCTCGCATCTCCGACACCAAATAATGAAATGGCTGCGCGGTTAGTGCAATTGGGTGAATTGGGCGTCGGAGAAATTGGAGATGTTGCCTATAATATCGGGATGCAGTTGTTGACACGCAATGAAGGCGAACCAATTTGGGAATACGAAGGGCCAGATGCTTTTAGCACTCCTTTGACTTCTGAAGTAGCTGCCCCAGTCTCAGAGTCAGCAGATGCACTAGAGAACCTCCCAGAGGGAGAATATCAAACTGTCACCCTAGAACAGTTATTTGTGATGTTGCAGGAGGATGAAAATTTACGCCAGCAGATTGCTCAACAGCTTGCTGTTGAAACAGACGATCCACAAGTGCTTGTCCAAGCATTAATTAGTCAGTTATATCCTGATGGTCAATCGACTACAGAGCAAACTGAAAATTAACTGCTTGCCAGAGTCAAAGTCAAAAGTTAAATCTGGAAATTGTAACGTTGTAATGCTATTTCTTGAAGATTTGTATATTTTTTGCTAACCTGCTACGGAAGCACTGTCTGAATCGAATGGATTTTTAAGTAATTGATGATTTTTTTAACACAACGATGGCTACAATCTAGAAAAACAAAATCCAAGAGTGTGGCAGATGCTCAGGCGGATATCGCAGTCGCTTAAAAGGTTTTTAAAGCGCCTGATTGCAAGTAAACAGAATAGTTCTCTCAAGGGTTCGAGAGGACGAAATTTGGTGAGGGTACTACCAGAACTAACCAATGCGGATCTGGAACAATTGTTTATCCAATTGTTAGAAGGCGTGCACCAAGCACGAGGACGACAGTGGGCATTGAGGTTTCTGCAACGGATCGAAAATCGCATTCCGGCTGAACGTTGGATAGACTGGTTGGTGATGTTTGGTGAAAGCTTGCTAGCTTCACCGACACCAAATCCTCTTTTAGCAACACAGATGGTGCAATTGGGGGAACTTGGTGTTGGCAGAATTGGAGAAGTTGCTTATGACATTGGCATTCGGCTAATGCAAAACTTACCTACAGAGATAGAGGATCAGGGCAATCAGGCACAAGCTGACGTAGAAAGTACTCCTGGACAAGAACTGATCCGCGATTTGGGCGAGCAGTTATGGGAGTATGATGAGCCAGATGTAATAGAAAGTACTCCTGGGCAAGAACTGATCCGCAATTTAGGCGAACAGTTATGGGAGTATGATGAGCCAGATGTAGTAGAAACTACAACCAATGAAGAAATTCTCCCAACTTCCCCCGGACAAGAGCTAATCCGTAGCTTTGGCGAGCAATTATGGGAGTATGATGAGCCAGATGTTGAACCAATAACATCAGCACCCCAAAATGCCTCTTTTGAGCAGGAATCGTCTGAAAACTTTGAGGAAATAGTATGGGAGTATGAAAGGGAAGACGCCCAAACCACAATACCAGAAAATATTCCTCTGCCCGCACCGGAAGATTCAATTACCTCGTTAGCCCAATTGAGGTTTGACGATGAAGAAGAAGTTGTTCAAATTACAACAGAAGCAAATCTCCTTTCCACTAAACAAAGGACTGAATTAGCAACGTCTTCTTCGGTGGAAACCTGGGATAACACTTTAACGAATTTAGAGCCGAATGTGGCTAATACCTTAGATGAGTTGTGGGTAAAATTGGATCAAAGTACCAATTTAGTCCAACAACTTGCTTCGGATTTGGCAGTTCAAAGCAGTAATTCCCCTGATATTATTGAGCGAAATAACGATAATCCGATTATCCACGCTCAAGGGTGGTTTTACCAAGGTCTAAGCCAAGCGAAAACAGGTGATTTGTTAGGCGCGATTGCATCTTATGACCAAGCCATTGAACTGCAACCCGAATTCGCAGAATATTGGTTTAATCGAGGCTTAACGCTGTTCCATTTAGAACGTTTTGATGAAGCGATCGCCTCTTACCAAACAGCCGTAGAACTGAAACCAGATTTCTACAAAGCTTGGTACAACCGGGGTGGAACTCTCGGAGAATTAGGATATTTTGAAGAAGCGATCGCTTCTTTTGACAAAGCTATAGAAATCAAGCCAGACTATCAAGAAGCGTGGTCTAGCAAGGGTTTGGCACTGCTGAAATTGGGTTGGCTACCAGAAGCTATTGCTAGTTATGACCAAGCCCTGCAACTCGAACCAGAAGACCAGGAAAACTGGTATCACCGAGGCATAGCCCTAGCTGTCAGCGAACAATTTGCCGAGGCGATTATATCTTATGACAGAGCTATAGAAATTGACCCAGAGTACCACGAAGTTTGGATAGATCGGGGTGTAGTGCTGTTTAATTTAGGCAGGTGGTCAGAAGCGATCGCCTCTTGGGATAAAGCCTTGTCAGTTCAAGCCGACTTCTATTTAGCTTGGTACAACCGAGGTATAGCATTAGACAATTTAGGACGTAGACAAGAAGCGATCGCCTCTTATCGACAAGCGATCGCCATTAAACCCGACTTCCACTTAGCTTGGTATAATCAGGCAGTAGCACTGTTTTATTTAGAACAATTTGCTGAAGCGATCGTTTGTTATGACAACGCTTTGCAAATTAAACAAGATTATTGGGAAGCTTGGATTGGTCGGGGAACTGCAATCGGTAATTTAGTAGATTCTGAGGCATTGCGGAATTTGTCGAGTAGTCTGATAGCGACAAATCCCACCTTACAACAGGGCGGCTACGAAGGAAAATTAGCCAGTTACGAAGAAGGGTTAAAACATTTGCGGACAGATACCCATCCAGAAGGTTGGGGTAGATTGCATTTTGCGATCGCTAATACTTACTATGAGCAAGGCAAAAAACATACTAATCCCCGCGATTATTGGCGCAAAGCTGCATCTGAGTATCATCAAGCGCTGTTAACCTTGACACTAGAATATTTTCCCCAGTTGCACCTGGAGGTTTTGCAATCTCTCAGCAAAGTGTTGATGGGTTTGGGACAAACCACACAAGTTCAAGAATTGCTGCAACGTGGGACAGATTTATTGCGACAATTACTGAGTGAAGAAACTCGCTCAGACGAAAGTAAAAAACAGCTAGCTCTAAAATTTGCAGGTTTCAATCAATTGGCAGTTGATTTAGCTGTGGAGTCTGGTGATTTAGTAGAAGCTTGGGAAATCGCCGAACAAGGTAAAAATGCCTGTTTAAACTGGCTGCTTTCTGGCTGGAATGATCATATTTACTCGCCTTATTATGGCGCAATTCAACAACTATTCAATTCCACAACAGCAATTATTTACTGGCATATTAGTCCAGTTGCCCTACATACTTTTATTCTCAAAGACCAAGCACCATCACCAATTCTCCTGTTTACACCCATGCAAGATGCTGGTGTAATACCTTTAGGAGAAGACGTTATCCGTCTAAATGAATTGCCTCTACCCGAAGCAGTGCAACGCCTAATTGAATTTGAAATTTGGCTAGAAGATTGGCATCAACAATACCAAGAATATCGCAGCACAGCCCACGACAAAGAAAGTAAAAGTCAGCATTCTTGGCGAGTTGATATGGAAGAGAAACTGTTGCAACTGTATAAAATTCTGAATATTTCTACAATTGCCCAAGAACTCGAAGGTATCACCCAACTGGTCTTAATTCCTCACCGTGACTTGTACAGATTGCCCATTCATACACTTTTCCATCTTTCTTCGCCATCACTAGAAGAGTTACCGAATGTGGAATCAAATTTCAGCGTTACCTATCTACCTAGTGCCCAAATCGGTTTATCAATCAGAACTGAAGATATTTTGCAGTGGCAAAATAAGTTATTGCTCAGTGTCGAACATCCTGAAAGTACAGGTTATCCCACACTGAAATTTGCCAAACTTGAGTCTGAAATTGTTAGTCAGATGTTCAATAATATTCAACGAATTCAGGGAGCAGAAGCTACAAAAAGTATTGTTGAAAATGCCTTATCTGATAATTATAATATCTTGCATTTTACAGGTCATGTCACTAATAATCTAGCTGAACCTAAAAAATCAGAATTAGCATTAGCAGGTGAAGACAAATTTACTCTAGATGAAATCTGCCAACAAAATCTAGATAGTTACAACCTTATTACCCTCTCTGCCTGTGAGAATTTAAGTGCTAACAACTACACTATTAGCAGCGAATATGTGAGTTTAGTCAGTGGTTTTGTGAGTCAGGGCGTTCCTCATATAGTGAGTACTCTCTGGAGTGTAGAATCTTCGGCTAGTGCCTTGGTGATGATCGAATTTTACCGACGATTACAGCCCAATAAATCAGCAGTTACTGCCTTAGCTGAAGCAACACGATGGCTGAAAGAACTAACTGCTGGAGAACTGACAAAATGGTATGAAGATGTTTTGAATAATTTGCATCCAGAGGAAGTACGAATTCAAACTTATTTAGCGACACAACTATATAGAAACAGTAAAATGGCATCAGATAAAAATCTTTATAATCATCCTTATTACTGGGCAGCTTTTACGATTACGGGTAAGCCAAATTAATCCTTTGAAACTTAATCAAAATAATTCGTAATTGATAAAGTTATTAATTTTGGATAAAGTCGAGCTAAGGCATCAAGAAGTCTAAATGAGTCCCTGGTTTAGAACGTAGCTCATCTGGGGAGCCTTGAAGCACCAACTTGCCGCGCTCAAGTAATACAATCCAGTCAGCACGAATGATAACTCTAGGGCGATGACTAATTAGGATGGTAGTTTTGCCAAGCCGATGAGACAAAAGTTGGTCGAGGATTCGGAATTCACCAATGGGGTCGAGGTTAGCAGTTGATTCATCTAAAATCAGGACTGGTGGATCAGTAACAATCGCTCTGGCGATTGCTAATCGTTGCCGTTGTCCTCCAGAAATACTTGCGCCAAACTCTCCTAAAACCGTTTGATATTTATCAGGTAGTTGACTAATAAATTCATCCGCTTTTGCCATTTGACAGGCGGTAACGATTTCCTCAAAAGTGACATGGGGAGCGGCTAAACGAAAGTTAGCAATAATTGAACGACTCCAAAAGTGAGGTTCTTGGGGAATCAGAACAACTTGTTGGCGCAAACAATCAAGAGAAAGGTCTTGCAAGTTATACTTCCCGATGCGAATATTACCAGATTGCAAAGTATACAATCCCGCAATTAATTTCGCTAATGTACTTTTACCACAGCCAGATTCGCCAATTAAAGCAACGACCATACCCCCAGGAATTATCAGGGAGAAGTCCTCTAATAAATCAACTTGACCAGGATAATTAAAGTTGATGTCAGAGTAAACTATATCAGCACTAGCAGGGATGTTAACAAAAGGTTTAATGGCATCGCCTGGTAGAATTTCAGAAGACGCATCAGTAACTTCGCTCAGACGTTCAGCAGCAGTTTTTATCCAGGTTAATTCGTTAATGATGGTGACCAAATCAGTCATTAACCGAATCACATTTTGAGCTAGAGTATAGGAAGCAACGAGTTGACCAATACTAATTTCTCTAGCAAATACCAATTGGCTGGCAAGCCATAATAAACCAACGCTACCAAGATTAGAGACAATATCAGAGAACGTGCGGTTAACAACTATAATTCGGATGGCACGAAAAGTCATAGCACCCACCTTACCAGAACGCCATTGAAGTTGTTCCCATAATTGCGGAGCGGCGGAAGTAGTTTTAAGCGTCAGTCCTCCCTTAAAAGTTTCTACCAAAATCGCTTGGTTTTCCCCATCTTCAGCTAAGACTGTGCGAGTTTCTTGGCGGAGTTTAGGTAGTAATAGTAACGTCGATAGCATCATAATAGTTGCAATAAAAGCAGTAACTAGCATGAGTTTCCAGCTATAAAAAAGCAAGAAACCTAAAGACGCAATGGCAATAAAAAACTCGCTGGGTAAAGCAACTAAAAGCTGGGAGATGACATTTCTAATCCGTTGGATATCTCGAAGACGGCTAATAATTTCGCCGCTGCGATGCGTTTCATAATAAGTTAGCGGTAGGCGTAATATCGTCCTGGTAAATTCCAGAATCAGTCCCAACTCTAGGCGTTGAGCAAAGTGGGCAATCAAGTTTGACTGCACTAGTCTCAGTCCGCTACCAATTAGACTTATGACAACAACGGCAGTCACTATACCGTTAAGTAGCTTTGTATCTTGCCGTACCAGCACATCATCGCTAAGGATTTGGATCAGAAACGGGTAAGCAAGAGTAATTAGACCGAGAACGAAATTGAGTAGCAATGCTTGTAATACAATCTCTCGGTACGGCAAAATGCGCTGTAAAAAGCGCTCTAAATTGTTAACTTGATCATTTGGCTGTTCGGCGAGGCGAACTGGGTCAGCCTCCAGTAACAGCATGATGTAATTCTGCCAGCCCTCGGTTAGTTGCTTTTGGGACAAATAACGGATACCAATAGCAGGATCTGCGATCACATACTTCTTGCCCTGCCGCCCATACAATACCACCCAGTGATATCCCAGCCAGTGAATAATTGCAGGCAAAGGTAGATCATCAATTTGATCAAGAATCTCTGGTGCCGCTTTGACTCCTTGGGAATTGAATCCTAAAGCCTCTGCACCTCGTTTCAAACCCAGTAGCGTTGTTCCCTGTTGGCCTGTGCCGATAACTTCCCGAATGTGGCTAATTGCGAGATTAGACCCGTAGTGTTTAGCAATCGAAGCCAAGCAAGCTGCCCCACAATCTGACTCACCGTGCTGTAATATACACGGATAATTAATAAACATATATGTTTATAAATTAGCCAATAGAATTTGTTAGCCTATATTTACGCCATGCTGTACTAGAGTTAGTGGCGGTGTTTCCGAATGAAGATTAGCTTAGTTTTGATTGACATTATTCAAGTCTACTAAAACACCAAGGTAATTCAGTCAAACATCTGATAAATGACGGCACATTCTTCCAAATCATTATCATGTTGAGTGATCCACATGCAGACCTACTGCGTACAATAAAAAGCGAGGATTTTCTCCCTGCTATCGGCATTTGGACAAACTTTGGTAGCTTTTTTTTAGTCGCAACAGTGGGTGCAGCCATTACCTTTGCTGCTGTCATCAAGTATAATGTCACTGTCAAAGCTGTTGCAAACGTCCGACCTAGTGGGGAAGTACGGCTTGTGCAATCTGCTAGTGAAGGAAGTATTAAAAGTATTTTAGTCAAAGAAAATCAGGTGGTCAAAAAGGAAGATGTCATAGCCACCATCGACGATTCCCAACTCCAGATAAAAAAAAGCCAACTGGGAGGGAATATTCAACAAAACCAGTTGCAATTAGGGCAACTGGATGCCCAAATTGGTACGGTGGATGAGCAGATAAAGACCGAAACTGACCGTATTAACGGCGCTGTAGCCTCAGCCGAAGCAGGTTTAAGGAATACTCAACGCGACTATCAACAAAGAAAACTTACTGCTAGTAGTCAAGTCCAGGAAGCTGACGCTAATATTAAAATCGCTTCTAATGATTTGCAAAAAGTTCAAGTCGAGTTAAAATCAGCCCAAGCTCAGGTTAGAGCTAATGAGGCAGCATTACAAGCAGCAATAGTCAAGCGCGATCGCTATCAAATCATCGCCTCTTCCGGCTCAATTCCTCAGAATCAACTCGAAGAAGCACAACTGACGGTGACTCAGCAACAACAAGCTGTATTGTCGGCAAAAGCATCTGCTGAAAGTCAAAAGCAAGAGATTTCAAAGGCAAAACAGGCAGTGTCAGTGGCGATCGCCAAACGCAATAAAGAGATAGCTGCACTGAATCCAAGTAATGCAGTGATATCAATCGCAAAAGAGAAAATTGCTACAGAACGAGCCAGTGGTGGTACTAACTTAGCCCGATTAAACCAAGAACGAGAAAGTCTACTACAGCGTCGGATTCAAACTCAAAATCAAATTAACGATACTCAAAAAGACCTCAAACAAGTCGAAACTGAACTACAAAAAGCTGTAATTCGCACAACGCTGGCAGGCTCGATCCTGAAATTGGAACTGAGAAATCCTGGGCAAGTAGTACATTCTGGGGATGTGATAGCTCAAATTGCCCCTACTAATGCTGCTTTGCTAGTCAAAGCCCGTGTTGCATCTCAAGATATTGGCAAGGTGAAAGTTTGTCAGGAACAAAAAGTTTCAGATTGTAAACAGGGCAAGGTAGTTTTGCGGGTTTCTGCCTATCCTTATCCGGATTATGGTACGCTTGCTGGTGCTGTCAGAGCTATAACTGCTGATGCGATTACACCTCAAAGTAACACGATCACTTCACCTGCACCTTACTACGAGGTGACAATCCAGCCGCAAAAGCTTTTTTTAGAGAAGGACAATCAATCCTATTTCATTCAACCAGGAATGGAAGTTACAGCAGACATTATTACCAAAGAAGAAACTTTGCTGACATTTATTTTGAGAAAGGCAAGACTGATCACAGATTTATAATTGGGCTTTGGAAACGCTCCAAAGTTAAGTTCCCATCTAATTTCACGATTGTTCTTGCCAATGCTCTGCTAGGAATCCGGCGTTGCTAGTTACTCTTGGTTTTGCGCTTTGCGCTCAGAAGTACAGGGTACTTAGCATCTTGGAGTCGAATAACTCGCAACGCCGGGTTAGTAAGATGATTTCGCTTGCAGTGCTGGTTAAAGAACCTCTAAAAGCCTCTGTAACCCCTCTAAAATGCACTACAAAAGGGACTAACTTAGCTTCAAACTATAGCGCCGCCACTGACATGAGACATATCCTTGGCAGTCAAAGAAGACATACGTAACCAAAAAACCGGGAGAAGGGCTGCTTAAGCCCAACTCCGCCCACCGCCACTGACATGAGACATATCCTTGTCAGTCAGAGGCACCACTGGCAAAGTTGGCTTTGGTAGTGTTTTGGATTGTTCCTGAACTTGTTTATTAGTTTTCATGATAAAATCCTTCGTATTTAAATAAATTGAGATGGTTGGTTGAACTTGTTCCTAGTAACCGTAGTTGTCAGTTACTCTTGGCTTTGGGCGATCGCTTGCAGTACTGGTTAAAGAATCTCTAAAAGCCTCTATAACCCCTCTAAAATGCCCTACAAAAGGAACTAACTTAGTACCTTAGTATTATCTCCCCGCCTCTGACATAAGACATATCCTTGTCAGTCAGAGGCACTATGGGCAAAGATGGCTTTGCTACTGTTTTGGATTGTTCCGGAACTTGTTTGTTTGTTTTCATGATGCAATCCTTTGGTGATAAATACGACCAGTGGTGGTATTTTCTTGACCATCCAGAAGTACCTCCTGATAATAACTTGGCAGAACGCTCGTTACAACTAGCTGTTACTAAACGAAAAATTAGTGGTGGTTCGCGATCGCTGTGTCGATTTGGCCATACTCAAGTCTATTGACTGTCATGCAAACTTGTCATTTTCAGCAACGTTCTGTTATTGACTTCTTTGGAGAAGCATTACGTGCATCTGTAGATCATATAATTCCCTACCCTTCACTGATTCCTTGTTAGCCTTGATAGTGTTTAAGCTATTCGGACTCTGGTAGAGAATTATGGGTTACAGGAAAGTGAGATTGTGGTCTTTGGAGATCAAATTAATGACATCAAAATGTTCAAAATTGCTGATCATGCCATTGCAGTTGCTAACGCAGATGCCGAACTCAAGCGTTACTCGTCATTGTTAATTGGCTTAAATACAGAAGACAGCGTGGTTAAATACATTCGTCAGGATTGGTCGAACAAATGTGCTATGAAATCGGACTCTGACATCCGCTAGCATTGTCGGGGCTGCTATTTTGATGGAGATGCGATCGCTCGGTATACTCTTAAGAGATATTAAGCGGTCAAAAATTACTCTTAATGGTACTTAGATGATGAAAATTAAGCCGAAAATAACGCTTGCAAACCATTTTGCGGCAATGCAAGACCCACGAGTTAAGCATACAAAACGGCACAAATTAATTGATATTATTCGGACTTGAGAATTACGAATTAGTAATTATTTGATCAAGATGATAATGTCTCTAAATCCGCTTATCAATAATGTTTAAGATGCACTTACCTTAGTGATAGTAAATAATGATCAACGGGTGTATGCGGAGGTTTATTATGCCAGATGTTCGGTTTGATAAATACTATCGTTATGAAGACTTAACACGCATTCTACACAGTTATGCAAAGGAATTTCCCCAACTAGTACGCATAGAAAGCATTGGCAAGAGTTACGAAGGACGTGACATCTGGCTATTGACAGTAACTAACTTTGCCACTGGTGCACATCAAGAAAAACCTGCCCTCTGGGTTGATGGCAATATTCACGCCACTGAACTAGCACCATCAAGTGTTTGTCTATATCTCTTGCAAACATTAGTTACAGCTTACGGTTCTCACTCAGAAATTACCCGTTGTTTAGATACCCGCACCTTCTACATTTGCCCCCGTGTCAATCCTGATGGTGCTGAGTTGGCATTGGCTGACAAACCAAAATTTATTCGCTCCGGTACTCGTCCTTATCCCCATGATGAGGAAGGCAACGATGGGTTAGTGATGGAAGATATCGATGGCGATGGTCGGATTTTACTGATGCGAATCCCCGATGCTAATGGGGCTTGGAAAGTCTGTCCTACCGAACCTCGCCTGCTGGTGCGACGCGAACCAACAGAAACAGGTGGTCAGTATTATCGAGTACTACCAGAAGGAAAGATAGAAAATTATGACGGAGTTGAGATTAAAATTCAGCGTTCTAAAGAAGGGCTAGATTTAAACCGGAATTTTCCATTTTTGTGGCGGCAAGAATCTGAGCAATCGGGGGCTGGTTCTTATCCTACATCTGAAACAGAAGTGCGCTCGCTAGTTCAATTTATCACTACACATCCTAATATTACAGGAGCGATCGCCTTTCACACTTTCAGCGGTGTTCTGATTCGTCCCTACACCCACCTCAGCGATGATGAATTCCCGGTCAATGACCTCCGCACCTATCAACGCATTGGTGCAAAAGGTACTGAACTCACCCAATACCCAGCTATATCTGCCTTTCATGATTTCCGCTATGACCCCAAAGACGTAATTACAGGTACATTCGATGATTGGGCTTATGAATACCAAGGTCTATTTGCCTGGACAGTAGAAGTCTGGAGTCCGCAGCGCCAAGCTGGAATTAATGATTATAAATACATCGATTGGCAGCGAGAACATTCTGTAGAAGATGACCTGAAGTTGCTGCGTTGGAACGATGAAAAACTTGTAGGTAAGGGCTACGTAGATTGGTATCCCTTTGAGCATCCCCAACTCGGTCAGATTGAACTAGGCGGCTGGGATACCATGTACGCTTGGACAAATCCACCTCCTGAGTTTCTAGAGAAAGAAATAACCCTCTTCCCAGAATGGCTGGTTTGGCATCTATTAATATCTCCTCGTTTAGAGATTTATGAAGCCAGTGTTCACAACTTGGGTGATGATACTTATCGAGTGCGATTGGTTGTGCATAATACAGGCTGGTTGCCCACCAACGTTACCCAAAAAGCTTTAGAAAAAAAGCTGGTGCGGGGCTGTATCTGTGAAATTGAACTGCCTTCTGGGGGAACTTTAGTAACGGGTAAGCCCCGTGAAGAGTTAGGTCAATTAGAAGGACGAGCCTATAAGCCTTCAACTCCCATTAGACGGCACAGCGATCTTACCAAGGATCGGGCAAAGGTGGAATGGGTGGTGCGTGTGCCTCAAGGTAGTACAGTTAAACTGCTAGCCCGTCATGAACGCGCTGGAATTGTTCGCACTGAATTGACATTTCCATAATTTTGATATTTTAAATTGTCAAAAATTACCCTAATACAGCTTTGTCTAAACCGATAATTACCGTTCGCCTAATTACACGCGACGAACTTCCCCAACTTTTGGCTTTATATCACCACCTAAATCCCGTCGATGCACCTCTCCCGACTGATGATGTTTTACAATCTATCTGGAATGGGATTTTACACGATCCCCGTTTGTATTATATTGTAGCTGATGTTGATAACCAGTTAGTAGCAACATGTAATTTAACTATTGTCCCCAACTTGACGCGTGGCGCACGTCCATACGGCATTATTGAAAATGTTGTCACCCATCCCGATTATCGACAACAGGGATTGGGTACGCAGGTGCTACATTATGCCTTAGCTTTAGCGTGGGAGCAACAATGCTATAAAGTGATGCTTTTAAGTGGCTCAAAACGCGAAGAGACGTTGAACTTCTATGAAAATGCAGGGTTTAAGCGTGGACTAAAAACCGGATTTATTGCCTTACCTCCAGAAGAGTTGTAAGCAAGATTGATACTGATTAGACTTCTTCCAAAAACCTCAGTTTATCTTTGGGTTCATTTTCATAAAATTGTCTTTTGCAAAAAAAATAATTTTTAGGCGAAAATCTTGGCGCAATTAGCTCGAAATTTTTGATTGCGATCGCTAATTTCCACTTTAAGATTTTAAAATTTACCATTATAGACAACTATCTAAAGAGTGAAAGTTTTCTCTCAAAATCTAGCCATTAGTTAGTTGTATAATTTCGATCAGACAACAATAATGTGGCATAGCGCCAAGACACATTTTATTTATTAAATCTTGCTAAAGATTATGATACATTTAGTTTGACGGCATTAACCCTCGTCGGCAATTATAAAGAGACGGCTATTAAAGGCCAATTATTTTACTGCTTGACTGCAATTTTAGAACTGAATAAAATCGCCTACTTGCATTAATTCTCTTTATTGTTGCAACATATTATATTACCACAGGAGCCATGCTTATTTTTAGTGTGCTCTGCGGTTCTTTAAAAAAAATAGGAATTCGATACTATGTGTGGTGCACATGAGGATAAACGTTATGAGATATCAGAGCAGCTACTCATAATGTTCAACGTTTTAACTTTCCAGAGCTAACAGGTTTCATTTCTGGTTTTCATGTCGAGGCAAACCAAATAATCATCTAGATATTTGTATTCACTTAGCCTCGCATCCAGTATTTCCAATAGTCAACCCAAGAAATTGAAAAGAGGATATTTCCATGTCTAGTTTGTTTCGTTGGTCATCAGCAAAGGTTACTTTGCTAGTTCTGGGAATGACAGCTGCTACAATAACTCCCATCGTAATTTCTGCCCCAGCTTCATCTCAAACTCCTGTTCCATCTACGACACCATCTGACACACCATCACCTGTAACACCATCTGACACACCATCACCTGTAACACCAACACCTGTAACACCATCGCCTACCTCAACAGTTAACCTGTCTGATGTTTCCTCAGATTATTGGGCGCGTCCCTTCATCCAAGCCCTAGCTGAGAATAATGTGATTAGTGGCTTTCCTGATGGCACTTATAGACCAAATCAGCCTGTGACTCGTGCTGAATTTGCTGCCTTAATTCAAAAAGCTTTCGGCAATCAAAACCGAGTTCGGCAATTAAGTGCAGGTGGATTTAGTGATGTTCCTGCTAACTACTGGGCAGCTGCTGCAATTCAAAGCGCCTATGAAACTGGATTTTTGGCAGGCTATCCTGGGAATGTATTTAGACCAAATCAAGAAATTCCCAGAGTGCAGGGGATCGTTGCTTTAAGTAATGGCTTAGGTTTAACTGGTGGTGATACAAGTACTCTTACTAATTTCTATAACGATGCCTCAGCTATCCCAGAATATGCTGTTAACAGTGTGACAGCAGCAACAGTAGGTAATCTTGTTGTCAACTACCCAGATGTAAAACAACTCAATCCCCAACAGTCTTTGACTCGTGCTGAAGCAGCAGCACTTTTATATCAAGCTTTAGTTAAACAGGGACGGGCACAACCTATTGCTAGCAATCTTCCAGCTAGTCAGTACGTTGTAGCTGGAACTCCTGTTGCTACTGATATTGTTTCTTTGGCAGCATCCAGTAGTTCTTTTACAACTCTGACTTCTTTATTAAAGACAGCCGGTCTAGCAGATACTCTTCAACAGCCAGGTCCTTATACAGTTTTCGCTCCCACCAATGACGCATTTGCTGCTTTGCCTCCTGCTACTTTACAACAGTTAGAGCAACCAGAGAATAGAGAAGCATTAATTAAGATTTTGAGATATCATGTGGTTCCAGGTGCATTAACTGCTAGTCAACTCCCATCTGGGAAATTGAACACCGATGAAGGAAGACCTGTAAATGTTAAAATCGATTCCGCAAACAGTCAAGTCTCGGTGAATGATGCCAGAGTTCTCCAGGCAGACGTGAAAGCTAGCAATGGTATTATCCATGCAATTAACCAAGTCTTGATTCCGCCTGATGTTAACATCAGTAAGTTAAATCAGCCACCAACAGGAAATGGGACACCTGATGTTAACGTAGGTAGAAGTACTCGTGGTGGCAGAAGCTATATCGGAGTTGGTGGTAACATTGGTTTGAGCGGTGATGATACTGCTTTGAGTGACACTAACTTTTCTGTGATCAGCAAACTTGGTCTGACAAACTTTATATCGGTGCGACCATCGGTGATTTTCGGGGACGATACAGTATTTCTAGTTCCTGTGACTTTAGATTTTTCTCCCCGCAGAGCAGGTTCAGTGGGTGAAAGAAGCTTTGCTATATCTCCTTACATCGGTGCTGGTGTAGCAATTGAAGCTAATGCTGATACTGATATTGGATTACTGTTAACAGGTGGTGTAGACCTTCCTATCGGTTCTAAACTTACGCTAACAGGTGGTGTAAATGCTGCTTTTGTGGATGATACTGATGTCGGACTACAGTTAGGACTTGGCTATAACTTCTAAGTAAATAGAAGTAGAACATGCAATCAGGGCGCACAACTAGTTGTGCGCTCTTGCTGTATTAAGGTCGCTTGATTGCTAAAGTAAGTCCATCGCCGATGGGGACGAGAGAGAGGGTAACTCGCTCGTCATGATGTAACTTCTCGTTAAGCGCCCGGATTGCTTGGGTGCTTTGATTTTGATTTTGCTCGTCGGCTACTTGTCCAGACCATAAAACATTATCAATCGCAATCAATCCACCTGGACGCACTAATTGCAGCGATCGCTCATAATATCCATCATAATTTTCTTTATCAGCATCAATAAAGGCAAAATCAAAAGTTTCGGCTTGTCCAGTTGCTAATAGCCGATCTAAAGTTTCCAAAGCTGGTGCCAATCGGAGATCGATTTTATCAGCAACTCCAGCTTCTAGCCAATACCGCCGAGCGATCGCAGTAAATTCTTCACTCACATCACAAGCGATAATCTTGCCATCAGTCGGTAGTGCCAAAGCTACAGAAAGTGAGCTATAACCCGTAAACACTCCAACTTCTAAGGTTTTCTTCGCTCCAATCAACTGCACCAGAAGCCTCATTAATTGACCTTGTTCTGGTGAAATCTGCATTCCACTCCGGGGATGATTGGCAGTTTCTTGGCGCAACCTCCCAAGAATCTCTGGTTCCCGTAGCGAAACGGATAAAAGATAATTGTAGAGTTGGTTATCTAGACCTATAGACTGTTTTGACATGGTAGATAAGAGAATTGAGATAAACTACAGTTATACTATCGATAATAAGTGGAATTTCAGGTATAACTTGGTGCGGTCAGCTTTAACAGTAATATTGCTGGTACTAGTAACAGGTTGTGGCAGTATTGGACTGCTACCAACTAGCGATTTAGTGCAAAAAGCGATCGCACTTGGGCTAGAACAAACTCAACAAAAACTTAGTCAACAGTTGGATTTAGATTTTCAAGGATTTGAAATCAAGCGGCTATCAATTACCCAGGAACAACCCCTGACCATTAACAATTTGCCAGCTTTCCACGTTCAGGGAACCTACGACTTGATTGTTAAGCTGCCAAAACGGCGCTTGACGCAACCAAAAAAACCCTTTGATGTTTACCTACAAATTCAGCAAGAAGGTAAAACTTGGCGATTGCTGCTTCCAGAAAAAGGCAGTAAAGATAGTCAATCAGTTTGGCGTAGCTATTTAGTTGAGTAAAACTGTGTCCTCAAAGTGCTTTTTTTCGGTTGCGTAAGAATTGCAAACCAGTAGCGTAAACACCAAATGCCAGTAAACCCGACATAAAACTGGGTTCAGGAATACTAGCAGTAGATAGAGAATTAATACCTACAGCAAAGTCTTTATTCAAGTCTATATTATCAACAAATGAACTATCGGCAGCACCAATAAATATAAATTTTGCATCAATGGGAACTTGCACAATAGCACCATTAAAATCTATACGTGATATATAAAAAATACTATTGTTTAAACACTGGAATGGAAGACAACCATTGGGAAGAATTGCATTAATAGCACCAGGAACTCTATCAGTCGTTGCGCCATTATACGTTCCACTACTTGGTAGCAATCTATTGTCTGTGCTGAAAGTAGCCCACATTGCACCAAAGTATTCGTTAGTAGGATCGCCAAAGGGTGAAAAACTGCCAAACCGTTCCAGTTTAATTGTGTCCCCTGAATTAATTCCCAAATCTGTTAGAGAAAAAGGTACGCTATCAGGACTAAATGTATATGAAGAAATAAAACTTGCACTGGGGTCGATGTTGAATTTAGCTGCAAAAGCTTGAGCAGAATCAATTTTGAATAACAGTATTAAGCTGAAGGCAGTTTTAGCTGTTACAACTGATAATTTGGTGAATAATTTAGGAATTTTTTGATTAAAAAAAAAGATTGACATCAGGATTTTTTACAAATTGTTAATTACTGGAGTTAGACAGAAAGTGAGATATCAAGTTATAACTCAGATATCTTACTGTTTGATTTTTATTTTTAAGTATATTTAAATATTTAGTCGTAAAATTAACTTATAAAAGATAAAATTGTCAATCTATCAATAGCTAGTTGACAACAATAAGGGTTTTTAAATTTTGAATGACGTATAGTAGAATATGTGCTATTGGAAAAACTATCACAAGGATTCTGAACACAAAAATTTTAGAGGTTTGAATTCCGTACAGTGGGATATGTGCTACTCAAAAAACCATCACAAGTATTTACGTATAACTGCTAGGGCACAGTCATGATCGAGGTATAGTTTCACGGAGACAGGGTAAGATGTATATCAACTTTTTCATCGGTTCCATTATTGGAATTGTGGTTCCGGTGCTGGTGGCTTTTGGCTTACTGCAATGGTTGCACATACCTACAGGTAACTTTCTTGATTGGGTGATTGGCGGTGCTAGTTTTTGGTGGCTGTTGGTAATTGTCACCGTACCGTGGAATGTGCATTTTCAAGCCAAAGAAGTCTTAGCAGAAGCAGCACAATCAACTGAGAAAGGCATTCCAGTTGATGAGAAACAAGTGAAGTATGTCACACTTTTGGCAAAGCGATCGCTCTGGGTTGCCATTGCTTTACACTTGTTCTCAGCTATTGGTCTTTATACTCTTGCTGCCACTGGTATTAGTACGGTGGGGTATATAAGTTCTGGTGCAGCTTTGTTATTAACAATTCTGCGTCCTGCGATTCGCGCTTATGAGTATTTGTATGCGCGGTTAGCGATGATTCGCCAAGAATGGAAGTATCCGCGCGAAGATATTTTTGAACTGCGCGATCGCTTTTCTATATTGGAACAAAAAATCCAGTCATTAGAAGATCAACTCAATCCAGAACAACCCTATTCCTTATCCGCAACTCAACAACGTTTTGCTGAAGAAACTCGCAAAGATTTAGCTCGAATTGCGGTTAATTTAGAGGAATTACGGGCGACAAATCAAACGGAACATGAGCGTTTGGCAAGAGAAGCCAGAAATGCGATCGCACAACTTTCCACTGACGGGCAATTTCTCGATCATGTCCGCGAAATTATTCGATTTTTTAAGACCACTTAATTATTACTCTAATAACTGACCGAATTTTAAGTTTTGGATAATCATAGTGAATATCTATCATCCAAAATTTAAAAAAATTATTAAAAAAGGGTTAACTAAACCTACAACCAGAAAGTGTACCTCGCTAGAACAGGAAAGGCTATATTAAAGCTGACATAACTTCAGGAGTACTCACGGTGAATCAGATAAAACTGACTTTAACTATTGATTACTTATTAATGACATGCTATTTTTTAACTAATTGGTTAATATTTTCCCTACGTCATCCTGCTGACAATCCAGAAGATAAATTTTTATCGGATGTGATGTTTGTGGTGACAACTATCTTCTGGCCTCTGATGATTCCGATGTCTTGTTTAGAAATGGTTCAACAAAAGCGAATAGACTTTAGTAAAATGATACCTGTTCTCTTAACAATATTTGTATTTAGTATTTCATATTATTTAACCGAATAATTAATAATTCCTCTTCACCAATTGCATAGATATTAAAGAGAAGCCGGAGGTTTGACTTATTATCTTCCGGCTTCTTTGTGTACAACTACCTTTATTTGCTAGGTAGTCTTTTATTAAACTTGAAATTTCTTAACGGCGTCTGCTGCCAAAACCAGTTGAGCGGCGTGGTGCTGAACTACGACCACTACCAAAACCACTGCCAGAATTGCGTCTGGTAGTGCTGGAGTTACCAGAGGGTCGCAATGTACTACCACCAAAACCAGAACCAGAAGGACGGTTATTACCTGTAGTGCTACGCGGTGTATTGCGTATATTTGAATTTCCAGGATATGACCTTCTAATTGTCCCTGTATTGCGGAAGGCAGTGCGATTTGTCACAGCTGGGGGTGGCGCATTGTAGCGAGTTTGGTAACTTTGAACTGCCTGGCCATAGCTCCCACCATATCCACCAAAGCCACTTAATCCTTGTCCTGGGTAATAGGCAGGGGGTACATAATACTGGGGTCTAAACAACATACTACCAATTGCCTGTCCTGCCAAACTACCAGCCACAGACCCAGCAAATGGTGCCCAGAAGCTATTTTCTCGACGGACTACAACCGTCTCTTGTTGTCCTGTTTGGGGATTGGTTTGATTCTCAGTAACATTGTGGACATACTCAAGTTTAAAATCTTCCGTCAGATATAAAATCGGTTGTCCTTTATCTACCTTCAGATAGGTTTTTTTACCCTGCTTGATTTCATCATCAGTCAACCGTGCCATTTGCAAATTTTCCGTTGCAAAGGTTGGGGGCTTATTGTTTAGTAAAAACAGGTTGTACTCACCAGTTGCATCGTCATAAGTAGCTTGTTGTATTTGATACTCTCCATCACTCAACTTGGTGTTAGTAGAGGTTTGGCTAACGTTCTTAGCTGAAGAATTAGTTTGGCTTTCACCACCACAAGCAACAGTTGTGAGACACAAACTCAGAGCTAAAAAAACGGCTGTAAATTTACGTACTATGGTCATGATCATTGGATTATTGTCCTATCTCTGAGCTTAACAATTTATCGATACGAGTAGTAAGTACGGACTACCCAACATATTACAAAGGAATCAATTCTGGGTAATATTGCAGCAGTTGATCGCTAGTAAGTTCATCGCCTAACTGTGCCGGCGAAAAATGTACTTGGATTGCCTTTAATCTATGTTTATAATGCAAATTTATCAATGCTTTCAATCCTTCCTTGAGCGCCTGAACGTTAGAAAGGTCAGTTTCCAAATCTGGTACTTCTCCTTCATAAGCTACTGTAATCATCACAATCACGTTACGAGTTACAGGTATGGATAAAGGTTCATTCAATCCAGAGTTGGACGCGTAATCTGGTTCGCTGAGATATCTTTCGGCAGAGTCAGTAAATAATTCATTGACGTAATCTCCTGCCTCACCTTCATTCCAAAATACGTCACCTTCGTTGGCAGCAGAAAGCCAATATTCATCATATTGCAGCAGGGTTTGGCTAATTTCTACCAATCCTTCTCCTAAAACTTCTAAATCGCCATCGGCATCGATCGCATCCCGTCCAGCACTATTTAATACTCCCAAAATTGGCGCTACTTCACCTCCCCCTAAGTGCAGAAATAGGCGAAACACTACATACCGAGTTCGACCAATCATTTTATTAAAAATATTGCTCATTTTTTCCTCCAAAATTTTGTTTTTTGTCCTCTCTTACAAAGTTCTGAGCGGAGGAAACCTCCGCTCAGACTTTGCGCTTTGTCATAGTTCAATACCCAATGCCCAATCCCCCATAACTAATGATTAATATAATGAAATCCTTTAATAAAATCTATAATAATATCTAATGAAGGTAATATATTTTTTGTTGAATCACTGGACATATCATAAGCTGAAGCATTAAGAGCAGAGCGATTAATAAATCTTTTTCCAAAGTTGGGATGGTCATAAACAATCAAAGTGTGGGCACTGGAATTCGTTAAAACTATTTGGGCTGGGGCTTTACAAAAATTTAATTTTGCGGCTACTTCGATATTTTTTTTCATCTGTTTAATTGTTGTAGCCTGATTCATAACTTGTTCAAAAAGAGTATTTAATTGTTTCACTATCTGAGGCGATTTTAAGTTTTGGTTTGCAACAACTTCACTGTTAATCATTTCCACTATACTGGAAATATTTTTTTGAGTAGATGCCGCATCTAGAAAGGGAAGAATGACAATGTAAGCTGTGGGAAATAATGCTTCGTCGCTATCTACATGAAAGGTGAAAATAGTCCGACGACGGCCACTTTCGATACTTGGAGGTTGTTTCAGCCCTCGATATTCTTGAGCGATTTGGTAGTAAGCGCCAGCGATCGCAAAATTAGCTTCGTGTTCTAAGGCTGCATCAACAATAATCCGAATTGTTGGCGGTGTTTCGTTAAAAAAATCTTGTGACTCTTGAGAATGGAAGTTTTGGACAATGGAGCGATCGCCAGCTGGGCTAAGATCGACCCATTCACAAACCATGCCTTCGGTTTTTAAACCAAACCTGGAAGTGGCATAAAGCTTTGCTCCAGTTAAAGTTGCTCCTGTTAAATCAGCACCGATCCATTCTGCTCTAATTAATTTTGCCTGAGTTAAATTGGCGTGGACTAAACTTGTATTTGTTAAATTGGCATTGCTTAAATCTGCGCCAATTAAATCAGCGCCGCTCAATTTTGCACCGCTCAAATCTGCCCATCGGAGATTTGCACCGCTCAAATCTGCCCAGCGGAGATTTGCATTACTCAAATCTGCCCCGCTCAAATTAGTATGGCTGAGATTGGCTTGTCTGAGTTCGGCATCTCGCAAATTTGCACCGCTCAAGTCAGAACGACTCAGATCACTGGCGTTTAAGTTAGCCATCTCCAAGTTGGCTCCGGTTAAAGAAGCACCTTTCAAGATAGTTTGACTCAAGTTAGCGTGACGGAGATTCGCTTGGCGGAGTGTCGCCTCTCGCAAATCAGCACTGGTGAGATCGGCCTCTAACAAATCAGCGCGACTGAGGTCAGCGCGAATTAACTCGGCGCGGATTAATGAAGCTCCTCTGAGTTGAGCGCGACTTAAATCCGCTCGAATCAAATTAGCGACGTTGAAACTGGCGTTGTTGAGGATGGCGCTGCATAGATTCGCGCCACTCAGTCTGGCTACATTCAGCTTGGCATTGCTCAAGTTAGCTTCACTCAGATTCGCGCCACTCAGGTTGACTATACTCAAATTAGCATCGCTCAGATTTACACCACTGAGTTTGATCCCACTCAAGTTGGCTTCTGGGAGATTAACACCACTAAAGTTTAAGACTCCTGCTGCGTATTGTTCCAGTAATTCCTCTACAGTCATTGATGCTACCCCTTGGATGCCAACTTTAATAGTTGGTAAAGTCATAAAAACGGAATGTCAAAATCAAAAATGAATATTGGAATTTTAGGATTAGGACTGATTGGCGGATCTTTGGGTTTTGATTTGCGATCGCAAGGACATCATATCTTAGGAGTTAGTCGCCGTGAAGCAACCTGTCAAAAGGCAGTTACCCTCGGCAGTGTTGATCAAGCATCAGTCGATCTGAGCTTGTTAGCAGCCGCAGAAGTTGTATTTATTTGTACACCTCTAGCCCTTATTGTGCCCCAATTTGAACAGTTAGTCGCTCATTTGCCTACCGCTACAGTCGTCACTGATGTGGGTTCGGCAAAAGCACAGATAGTCAAGGATATTACTCCCCTTTGGGATAATTTTATCGGCGGTCATCCAATGGCGGGAAGAACAGATAGTGGGATAGAAGCTGCACAGCGCGATTTATTTGTTGATAAACCTTATGTATTAACACCGATAACGACAACACCAACTAATGCAATTACAGTTGTAGAAGAAATTGTGCGATCGCTAGGAGCTAATATCTATTTTTGTCAACCAGAGCAACACGACCGCGCTGTGAGTTGGATTTCTCATTTACCTGTAATGGTTAGTTCCTCGTTAATTGCTGCTTGTTTGAGCGAAACTGACCCCGATGTTTTGCAATTAGCCCAAAAGTTAGCCAGTTCAGGTTTTCGAGATACCAGTCGTGTCGGTGGTGGGAATCCAGAGTTGGGCGTAATGATGGCGCGGTATAATCGTCAAGCATTACTGCGATCGCTGCAACAATATCGTCAAAACCTCGATGAGTTAACTAACTTAATTGAGCAAGAAAATTGGCCAGTTTTAGAGGAAAAGTTTAAATCAAGGCAACAGGCACGACCTGATTTTGTTTAATGGTTTTCGGGTACGTTTAGCTATGGATAACGTACCCATTTTTTAATTTAGGGAACTCCAAAAAATAAATTATTCAATTTGTCTACTCAACTAGACTTCTTTCTTCCTTGTTCCCCTTGTCTTCCTTGTCGCTCTGCAATTGAATATTTTTTTACTTGGAAGTCCCTTAATGAGTTGATTAATAAAGTTTGTTGGCTGCTTTTTTGTTAAAACAACTCTCCAGAGCTACTCAAGAATTCCAACAATAAAATCTTTAAAAATACTACTCAACAGTTTGATAGTCACCAAACCGATGTACCATACAGATAAATTTACAAAAATCAACAATGGTAGAACGTCCAATCAAAAAATCGGAACGTCAGTCTCAAGGAAGTACTGACAGCAATTCTGAAAATTCGGATTCTGTAACCCCTATTGAATCCAACCCCAAAAGCTCAAAACCGAGCCGCGATGACAACGGCGGGCTGCGCCTACGCTCGTCTGACAAAGGCAAAAAAGCATCCTCATCTAGGGATGAAACCAGACCACCGGTGAATCCTGCACTAGCGCGTGGCCCAAAACCCGTTAAACCTCCAGCCGTCAAAGTTAAAACAGAAGAACTTGAAACAGAATCAGAATCTATCTCTGAGGAGTCTCAAGACTAACATTACAAGTGTTGTTGTGTGTGATGTGGGAGGCTATAAGCGTATAAAGACTGAGATTTCTGGCTTTGAAGGCAGCGATCGCATCCCCCATCACCATTTGGTTATTTTTAGCGATAGCGATTGCATCTCTCACAGAGTTCCTGTATTTCAAATGCACGAATGGGTATAGGTGTACAAATTCCACAGCCTCAAAAAAGTGCTTCTATCTCAGTACCAGCAAGCATTTCACCCCACTCATCACCCAATTATCATCCGCGCAATCTCTAAAATGCTCACAAAAATTAGGGTGTCAGCCTTTAATCTTTCCCAGCACTCTTCCTAAAGGAATTCTCTAATGCATTGAAAATCCCAAATTGCTAATCGCTCTACGAAAATCAAGCTAAGTGAAAAAATCTCAAATCCAAAATTGATTGCATAACTAATGGAGATAGAACAAAACGATCAATTTGTAACCGTGGTTATTACACAACTTGTCAAACCAGGATGCGAAACTGCTTACGAAGCTTGGTTAAAAGAGATTACCAGGGTTTCCAGAACTTACGTGGGTCACATGGGAACAAATGTGATTTGTCCCCAACTTGGGGTGCGAAATGAATATGTGATTATCTTCCGATTTGACAGTTATGAAAATTTAGAGGTGTGGATGACATCGCGTGATCGCGAAGATTTGCTCAATCAAGGTAAGCATTTAGTTGAATCCGATCCTTATGTTCAAAAAATTAGTGGATTAGAAGCTTGGTTTTCTCTTCCCGGTCAACCATTAAAAACTCCACCGCGCTATAAAACAGCCTTGCTAACTTGGGGAGCTGTATATGTATTAATGAATTTATTAAATACGTTCTTAGTACCTCTAATTTATGGTTTACCACCCTTGATTATTTCATTGATTATAACAATTACTATGGTTTTGCTGTTAACTTATGTTGTCATGCCTAGAATTAGCCGTTTATTTAGCTTTTGGCTATATCCGAAATCACGAAAAATTTAGCAATTCAAATTACTTTAACTAATCTACTTTTGCCATTTTACATTGCCTCCTTTTTTGGGTCAAAAACGATTAGCCGAACTTGGTAGCTTGGATTAATCAGCGTGATGAACCTCTGCGGAATGTAGAATAAAAGTTTTAGCATTAGCGCTCGTGCAACGACTCCGCAGGAGTATCGCGTTTCTAGAAAATGGATAAAGCTCGAGCTAACCCTATTTCAGATGCGAAGACAACCATCACGGCGATCGCCAGCCTGAATCAACAGAGCGATCGCGCTTAACATTTACTAATTAAAAGCGATCGTTCCACCAAAATATATTACTGTTCTTCACCTTTTTCTTGAAGGAGCGATCGCCAATCTTCAATCGCCTTCTCCGTCCACAGCCAATTTTTAGCTAATTTATCTACCTGAAAATTTTCTGGATCGGACTTGAGAACCGTTTGCCGCAACTTCATCGCTTCATTCAGATACTGTGTTTGCTTACCATTAGATTGACTAAGTGCAGATTTATACAATCCCAGAGCTAAACCAGCATAAGAAGTTAAAGCATCTTGAGGAACTGCTGTATTTCGAGATGTTGAACCTGTGTTCTGTTCTTTGAGAGCTAAATTCAAAGCCTTAAACCAAGAATCATTGGCGCGATTCAGATTGCCTTCTGTGTAATAGGCAAATCCCAAAGCGTTATTATACAAAAGCGATTCGGGTTTAGCTTTGGCAGCAGTTTCCCAATAACGACGGGCATCATCGACACTATAGTTATTGTCTCCAGTTTGGATAGACTGCCACGCCAATCTTCCCTTGTAAAAATTCACAGATGGATCGTCAGCTTGTTTACTGGGAATTAGTTTTAAGGAAGTTTCAGCCGCAGCTAGTGCGCCCCGATTGAGTAGTTCTTTTACAGCCAATAAGCCACCTTGCAAGTCACCCTGGCTCAATTTTTCCGTAGCAGTAGCAGTGACAATTCCAGTTGCTGCTATTTCTAAATCGATATTCGGCTGCTTGTGGATCGGTCGAGAATCAGGTAGAGATTGACTAGAAATTTCTGGTATTTTAGGCAGTACTTGGGGTCGATTTTGCCACCACCAATTTAAACCGATCGCAGCAGCTAACCCACTGATCCCCACAACGCCCACAATTGACCACAGCTGACGGCGACGGGTACGATTTCTTGGTGCAGGTGGTTGCGATGCCTGTCTTGAAAAGTTCAGATCGGAGGTTTCCTCCGCTCTGACTTTTCGCTGCTGCGGGCTATGCCTACGCGAAACATTAGAATTTTGCCAATTTTCTTCAAGATTCCCAGGAGTTGCAGGTGGCGGTGGAGGAACTTCTCCCCACAAATCTGCTGACTCTTCTGAGGAAGTCATTTCTTCTGAAACCTGGCTTTGGTGAAGACTATTTTCGCTAATTTGTCGATCTGGTTCAGTTGCAGCTTTTTGGTTATCTAGCTGACGAAACAAATCCGAAACGATCGCAGAATCTTCTTCATAGCTTGGATCATCATACTCAATTTCATCAACCAGATCGCCCCAAGTATCTTCACCCAGCCAGTCTAACCCAGAATCACGCGTCAAACCAGAAGGAATCATGTCTTCCATTCCTAAAGGTATCTCGCTATCATCAGGCATACCAGGGTACATCGTAGAAGTTGCCCCTAAAGGCGAACTATACTGATTCAGCGACTCCGTACTTGCGGATATCTCAGTTTCCTGACTTAAAAAACCGTCAAATTCTGGTTGGAGATATAAAATCGGTAATGCCCAGTACATCTGGTGAGAACCATAAGCAGAAATTAATCCTTGGCGCACCCGACTTACACACAAATCTACTGGATATCCCTGACTTAAATTGCGGTAAAACAATTGTGTGAGTGTCAACGCCACTTCATCAGGAATCCGTTCTGACATCGCCAAAACGCTTCTAATTCCGCGCTTCACCAGACTTTCTGCTAAGTTTCGTTCGCCAGTATCTCCAGAGGGATTGGACGCTGCTATGTACGCGCCCAAGCAGGAATTAAACACTGCCATTTGGATATTATTGTTGACGAGCAAACCTGCCAAATCGTCCCCAGTCAAGATTTCTGTTAAGCCAGTTCTGCGACTAACAAGATAAATTTCTCCGCCATTTGCGCCTAAATTACTATGACCAGAGTAGTGAAGAACGTGGTATCTACCTTGTTCTAGGGCTTGCGTCAGTTCTTCCCGTCCTGGTTGGTCTAATACAGTGAGTTCAATTTCAGGGAAACGATTGCGACCTTCACCAGGTCGTGACGTTTGACGGTGAAGTTCCGCTTGCAGTTTAATTGCTTCCTGTTTCTGTAAGTCAAGACGGACTTGATCTGAGGGAGAAGCAATTACCATCAAGACTTTCACACCACCTTGTTCTAGTGGTGTGGGCATATTTTGTGTAGGCGTAGCCCCCCGCAGGGATCGCAAAGGAGAAGCCCGCAAAATTCCACTTTGGAAGCGAGAAAAAGCCACATAAGGCCCAGTAGCCAGAGGGCGATCGCCTGCGTGCATTACTTCCCAAGGCAAACGAGCTAATCTAGTGTCTTTTAACCCTAAGCGTAACCGTAGTACTTGTTGATGGTTCTGGGCAATACCTTGGGCAGTAATCCAACTATCTCTGAGAGTGCCTTGAAATAGGGCATTATAAAATTGTTGACCCAATGCCACTAAATTCACAGAGTTTCTGGCGATATCGCTTTCATGCCCGCCAGAGGTAAATGGATCTCCTTGCAACACCGAATTCAACGGGTCATTCATCAAATGCCCAGCAGCCATCAACCAATCAGCTATAGGCCAAGTCACCAATTCTTCTGCCAATGGTACCCCAGGCGCGACTTGTTCCGTCCGCACCAAGTAGTCATTTTGCCCTACTGGGGTTACGGAAATATGGAATTCCTGGGTCACAACTTTTCCTGTCCGCCTCCTAAATCTGGTTTGAAACGCGAAAGTTTCAAGTCGATTTTTCGCTTCCTCTGATAATTTAGATGCATCGCGCCCCTGAATGTTTCTGATTCGGTGTCGTTTTGGTTTTTCTGCCTCTACAACTTTATCCGGATCGGATTACTTGGGTCTAGAACACTTAATTGGTAGATGCACCTTGATCTTCAACTCCCCTAGTTGGCTAACACCCACTGGGGGTTTTTTTATTTTTGGCAAACAACAGCAACTTCTGACGCAGATATTCTCTACCAGAAAATAGTACTTAATCCTAGAATACTTGATTAATAGATGGATGTCCCTCAATCTTTAATTCTCCTAATTGAGTTAATATCCACTTTTGTTTTTTTTGACACACGACAACAATCAATTTTTTTAATAAATTTATCCGGAGTATGGTGGTTAAACCTAGAACATTTAAGTGGTAGATGCACCCTGATAACTAGCTCCCCTGGTTGGCTAACGCCCACTGGGGGTTTTTTTATAAAAATTGAGTGCTATTAATTAACTCTGACACACCCATTTTGTAAAACAGCGCACCGAGCGTTTAATTGGTAGGTCTGTCCTTATAACTAACCCCTCTGAGGTTTTTCTTTGATCGATAAACAGTAACAACTTCAACCTCTGCTAATTTATCCGGTAGCGACCCATTTATTTTAGAAAAGATTATTGGTAGATGCACCCTGATAACTCACTCCCCTGGTTGGTTAACACCCACTGGGGGTTTTTTCTAGTTGCGTCATTGATAACAAATGCGTCTCTTAGAGAAATGTTACCGAGTCTTTTCCTCTCAGAGACGCTACGCGTAGCTTGTTTCTCCATAAGGGTACGAGCTTCACAGCCCATCGTAGACATCGCCTCTAATTTAGTTCTTTTTTCCCGGAAGATGCTGGCTACCCCTAGAAAAGATTATTGGTAGATGCACCCTGATAACTCACTCTCCTAGTAGGTTAACACCCACTGGGGGTTTTTTTATTAAAAAAAATAACTGACCCTGATAACTTACTCCCCTGATAGATTAACACCCACTGGGAGTTTTTTTTACTAGTTGCGTTACCAATAGCGATCGCAAATGCGTCTTTTAGAGAAATCTTAGCGAGTCTTTTGCTCTTAGAGATTCTACGCGTAGCTTGCTTCTCTATAGAGGTACAAGCGTCACAGCCCGTTGTAGACATCGCTTCTCATTTAGTTCATTTTTCCCGGAAGATACTGGCTGCCTCTAGAAAAGATTATTGGTAGATGCACCCTGATAACTCACTCCTCTAGTAGGTTAACACCGACTGGGGGTTTTTTTTAATAACTGACCTTTGTACAAATTTATCCGGAGTATGGTCTTCAACCTGAGAACATTTAATTGGTAGATGCACCCTGATAACTAACTCCCCAAGTAGGTTAACACCGACTGGGGGTTTTTTTGCTGTAGACGCGTAGCAGTGAGCCACATAACTGGAGTACATCACTATCAGGCGTTGCTACTGCTGGTAGACCTTGAGTATCCTCCTGTTGTTAGGATAGAGCATAACTTACTCACTCAATCCCTGAATGAATCGCTTTCTTTTTATTGTGAGCTAGAGATGCCACTCCAAAATGATTGCTATGATATTTAATCACATTCTTAATTTTTTTTATATATTTTGAGGAGTTCCCTTTTAACTTTCACTATTTGTCTGCCTGTCTGCCTCAGCAAACCTTATACTAATTTGAAAAAAGAATGCGACAGATACATACGGACATACCTTTGTTCTGTATAGCTTTCTTAATTTTAAATTTTGAATTTTGAATTTTGAATTTTGAATTTTGAATTGGTATTACCTTCTTACTCAGCACAGACTAACAGACTAAATGTCATGCTACCGCTAACAGCACTCCTGAAGCGATTGAAAACTGCTAGAAGTTCCAATTTTTTAGCTGGCTGGGATTAGACGGTCTTTGTGTGGTAAACAGGCGGTCTAAAATTTCTGATTTCTGTTCTGAACTGAAGTTGTCATAAAAATTTTCAAGCTTCTCAACTATTCCGAAATTTCTGAAAGCCTCTAAATTAGAATCTGGTTTTTCAATTAGAGGTTTTTGTCTATTCTGCGAATAAGTAAGTATGTCTACTGTATGATTATTCCTTCGATGCACAAGCTGCATCAATAAATCCATCGCAACAGTTGGCAGAACACGGTAGGTATAATTCACAAAAAAATCAAAAGTCATATTTCCTAGACGGATGCGATCGCCATCTTTGAGCTTGATCGGCCTAAGAGCACGATTACCATTCACAAACGAGCCATTGGTACTGTTAAAATCAATTAAGTAAAAGCCTTGCTCGTCAATATGCTGAATAGCAGCGTGGCGACGAGAAAGATGACTGTCAGCAATGTAAATACCACTGTTGCGATTACGACCTATCGTCCAGATTTGTTGTGGCTGTCGTAAACTTTGAGTCTGATTGTCGCTCAAGTTAGTCATCAGATAAATAGCAGTATTATCCACTACACCATGTACGTAACTCGCCTTGACTCTCCTCAATGACGGTTGAGATAGGTTTTCTAGCTGAAGAATTTCATCTAGAAGGCTGCTGTGATGTTCATACAACTTGAGGAATACTTGATATAAAGTTAATCGGCGCTCTATTTCCGTTTGTGCAAAGTCAGTCATTATACGTAAACCTTATACTACCTAATTTCGGTTGTGATCTACTTCTCCAGCCTACAATCAGGGATAATTGATTTTTTGCTTTTTGCTGTCATCTGAAAAATTTGGTGCTTTAGAATCATTTTATTTTAAAAATTTTGGTTGTGAGATTTCTTGTTGTTTATAACCATCAAAAGCATGGAAATATTTTTATAAAATTATTATGATGCTTTATTGTTTATTGTAAATAATCATTTGTTCTTTGTAACAGATCAAAATCATAAAGATTTCATGAAGAATTTACAAATATCTACGTGTTTTTACTAGATAATTGGATATTTCTGAATATTCGTGATCATGATAGCTACCGACTGGAGTTTAGACTAAATTTTATTTTTCAAGCTACAGCCCTTATGTAGCAAGCATTTTAAACTTGGGAATCTAAATAAGCCTATAAATTAGTAAAACCTTTCTGGATAAGGGTTTGGCGGTTTGGTAAGCAAAATTAGTCTAAACTTCAATACCGAGCAACTTAAACATTATATATATTTGGTCAATTCTGAATAAATCTAAGTTTTTATCGAGAAAAATCAGGGCTAATTTTTCCAGATGTGAGAAAAGTTCGGCCTTGTGATTCTTAGAAAATAAGCTTTTTAAAATTGTTAATAATAATGGAGAGCTTAAAAGCAGAGAGTTGAGGCTATTCTGCTAATCTCAAATAATTGATTTCAATAAAAAGGGTTCATCCGTCAGGATAATCTAGAATCTAATATAGGAGAATATTCGGATAAAGTACAGCGACAAGAGAGTCTATTCCCGACGAATTGGGAAACCCCATTCGTCTATAAGACTTCCAGAAATTAAATTATTCAATTTTGTGAGCGAAGATGATCTTTAGATTCTTCCTCCCCTGCTTAAGAAAGCGCCCCCTGCTTCCCCTGCTTACCAAAGCGATGGGTATTTTTTTAGTTGCAAGTCCCTATAGGCTGGGGTAGTTCACACTTTAAAATCACAACAAGCCTCGTTTCCCATTGGGACGCACGGTCATCCAATTTGTTTTTGCTAATGCTAGCTGCTCATCAGAAATTTTGGCACTGGTGAGATTAGCACCACACAGATTAGCTCCTCGGAGGTTAGCATTACTGAGATAAGCATTGCTAAGGTCTGCACCTCGCAGGTCTGCTCCTTCTAAATCAGCATGGTTAAAGTATGCTTTGCTCAAATTAGCATCTTTAAGATTTGCTCGAGTCAGACTGGCTCTGCCAAAGTCACTATTGTGAAGATTAGCTCCCTGAAGATTGGTTTTTTGCAATTGAGCAGAATGGAAATTTGTTTGAGATAAATCAGCACCTTGCAGATTCAGTAAATTTAAATTGTGTAAGGCAAAATCCCGTCTTCCCTTTAGATAAGCTGTTAATAAACCTTGGGTATCTAACTTCCGCCCAACTTTAGAATTTTGAACTTGTGAACCATTGCTGTTGCTAGTGAAAGTCGTTGATTTGGCCATCCCAGAACCCTGGTGTAATCCTGCGGCTTCCGCTGTCTTGGCTCGTCTAGCACGAATTGCAGCCGCGACCTGTGCCACTCCAGTACTAGTAGCAGGGTTGTTACATAAAACAGCAGAATTTTCCAGGTGGTTATGTGTTCGCTCTTTAGATCCATTATCAGATTTAATCAGCAAACCCTTTGCTAAACTATCTAAGTATGGTTCTATTTCCAATGCTCTGAGAACTTCTGCCGCTGACTGATAGCGATTACGTACAGACACCTCTAACATTTTTCGTAACACATTGCCCAGGTGATCGCTCACTTGCACAAGCTGCTCCCACATCATCTCGCCAGTATTGGGATTGTAATCTAAATCTTTAGGAGTTTTGCTAGTCAGTAAATAAATGCATGTTACCCCCAATGCATAAATATCACTGGCGTAGACTGGACGCATAGCCATTTGCTCTGGAGGTGCAAAACCAGGAGTACCAATAGCATACGCAGTTAATGCTGTCTGTCCTGATGGACTTGTCGCACTTTGACTAATTTGGTTTTTGACGGCACCAAAGTCGATGAGTACCATTCTGGCATCTTGGGTGCGGCGGATTAAGTTGGCTGGCTTAATATCACGGTGAATCACCTTTTGCTCGTGTATGTATTGCAACAGTGGCAAAATCTCGCTCAAAAATTGCTTAACTCCAGTTTCGCTCAAGATGCCATTAAGTTTGACCTCCTCTTGCAAGGTATCACCACTGATATATTCTTGAACTAAGTAGAATTGCTCGCGATCTTCAAAATAGTCTAACAATCTTGGTACTTGGGGATGATTGCCAATCTTACCTAGAGTTTTGGCTTCTCGTTCAAAGAGTTCTCTGGCCATCTGCAAAACGTGTGGGGCGCTTCCTGATGGGCGTAATTGTTTGATTACACAACTCGGTTCTCCTGGTAAGCCTTGATCGTTGGCTAGGAAGGTCGCTCCAAAGCCACCTTGACCTAATGGTTTGGTCGCCTGATAGCGATCGCGCAACAGTAGTTGCGAGCCACAAAACTGACACCTTTGGCTATATACCAAATTTTCTGGATTGGAACAAGTAGGATTTAAACAGTAGCTCATGCACTCTCAACTCGCTGCACGAATAATTACGGGGAGTGTTATACTCCCTTTCAATTATTTAGACATTGATCAACTCTTGCCAGGTAATTTTTGCTGGAAATCCTTTGAAGAGTTCCTAAAGTTTAACTGAGATTACCTAAAGCGATCGCTAAACAAGATTATTTATTATACTTAACATTGATAAATACTGCTTATGCTACTTTCTACCAATTCTCTCTCAAGGCTTGTGACGTGCATCGTGTTGTTATCCTATTCAAGAAATCAGCTTTAATCTGGTTTTTTGCATGGGAGAATTGGTATTTAAAGGTATTGGAGGGCAGTGCCCAACGCCAGTTACTATATTTGGGGAAACCCCAAGACCGTACTGGCTACCCTACAGAAAGTCGCTGTAGAATTTTGGATGCCCAAATTTGGAGGCAATTTAGAATCATCTCCATTAGTCGTTAAGAGATTATTAGCTAGCTTTCATGTTCACACTAATCAGCTGTTCGATAAGTGCAAAAACATCACTGCGGCTGAGTTTCTCTTTACCATTAGCAAGGGCGTCAAGAGTGCCGTTTGCCAAGGTGAAGGGGATTTGACAAAAATCTAAGGCTGGCCCCCCAGTAGGAAGGTCTTTAATATAAGCTTCTGCCAGAGCTAGATTGCGCCGGGCATACTCTTGCATATTTTCTGCACTCCAACCCTCTGGGAAGAATTCTACCCCACGCCCTAAATCTTCAGTATGGTTACGCAAGATATTGACTGCTTGTAAACCACGACCAAAACCAATCGCCTGGGTACGGTTTGTTTGTGTTCCATCATACCAAGTCCACAAGTCAGAAAGTAACAGTCCCACTGCACCTGCAACTCCAAAGGTATAACGATCTAAATCAGATTCTGTATAAATTTTCCAGTTTTTTTCTGCCCAATAAGCCATCCGGTCTGCCATTGCAGCAGTGGCATCCCAAATTCGAGGTGCAATGGTGTCTGGTGCTAGCAGTGACCATTCTCTAATCCTCAAAGTGACTTCTTCTAATGAATTCTCATACCCACTAAATCCTGCAAAGAAAGCATCTACCGCAAAGCCATCAACTCCCGCCTGTAATGTCAGGCTAATGGTTCTTAACAGCTTTGCTTTAGTAGCGTTATCTAGTTCGGGATGATCTTCTATTTCATCAATGGCACGCATACACAAATATGCTGATGCTACTGCTTCTTGCAATCCTGGCGGTAAAAGACTAATTGGAATATAAAAAGTTCGGCTAGTTTCTTTGAGGATTTGCAATGCATCTCTACGTAAATTCATGTTTTCACTCCCCACTTGATTTTTGCACCACATGAAGTTTGCAGTTTTTTGATGATACTGGATATAGTTTTGACTAAACCTTAAAAACTATAGACTATAAGATACGCTAGTATTTCATTTAAAATTTGATAGTTTTTGGTGTTGCAATTAATAAAACTCTCAAATTTATCAAAGTCTAGTCTAGTATAGAGGTTTTTGGGTGCAAAAATGTTTGAAGTGTCGTTTGATATAGCTTTCATAAACTTTTAGTATATATATAAAGAATTATGGTAATATTTGGTTGGATATGACGAAATTTTTCCATAAGCAAACATCCATTTTCGCGATTTAAAAGTGCTTTAAGTCTGCGTTAATCTGACTAACAAAGTGTAATTATTGTATATATAAAGACAATTCAGGAAAAGCTGACAATGGATAACAGTATTTGTATATACCTTTGGATGGGTACAGTGGTTTACCGAAGAGTTAGGGTCAGTTAAATTGGACGACATATAAGGCTGCAATGCCTGAGTTGGACTATACCTAATCAATTGGAGTCAAAACCGCCTTGCTGTTCAAAGTGACATAAAGTGACCAAAACTCAAAACAAGAAGTTCCCGTATATTTACGAGATTGACAATAAAAAAGTTGGCTGTTTGCCCACTCGACACAATATTTGTAAATAAATATTTGACCTCTCATATCATGTCCGCTTGATTGCTTATTAAACCCGAATAACCCCAAAGAGCGTTAAGCTACACTTCGTCTGGCCTCCTTGCTTGTCTACGCTGCACACCCAAGTCTTAAAAACCTAAGCTTGATGAGGTTTTCCTCGTTCCCATACTCTACATGGGAATGAGAAAAATAGTAAATCGAGCTTTTTTCGACTTGTGTACATGCTAGCCCCGCTTACAGACAGGGGATTAAGGAGAACATCAAGAAATTAGTAAGTTTTTAGAGACCCCTCCCAATCTGCTTTTACCAAGGGGAGGTGCCCCAGACGGTGGAGTTTTTTCGTGTATTCATGAAGAATCGGTATTATAGTCGAGATTATGTTTACAAACAAATCGAACAGTTTGTAAAAACTCAAAAAAATATTGAATTATTCCTAATGATTAAATTTTCTGAATTCCTTGTTGATAGTGTAAATATTTTTTCTGTAACTCCTCTGGAATGGGAATCAGACGATTATTTTGCAAACTGACAAAACCACCTTTCTGGCAAGCCATTGCTGCTAACTCATTGTTAGATAAAATTTCAGCTTGCACAGTCCACTTTAAGTGTCCTAAACTACTCAGCCATAAACGTCCAATTACCCGATCAATAATCTTTATCGGACGTTTATATTCAATTTCAGTCCCAGCTAGAATCGGTGTATGTCCTAGCTCAATTTGTTGATTGAGCGGCCAATGTTCATCTAAAAACTTTAGACGTAAATCCTCTAACCATCTGATATACACGATATTACTTACAATTCCCATAAAATCAATGTCGTATGTTTTTACAGGAATTGCTAATATTACTTCTAATGGTCTGTGTAAGTTGTTATTTACTAGCATTATTTCTCTTAATATTTTTTCATACTGCTCGGTCTGTTCAATTAAAGAGAAGTTTCCAAGTATTGATTCAGGTGATTAATGACCCTATGGATATGAATTGAATTCCCATAAAGCTTGCTGATCATTATGCCTCCTTCTAGCGTTGCGATGATGATGGTAGCGATTTCATCAGCACTCACTTCCGGGCGAATTTCACCCTTTTCAATTCCTTTTTCAATAATTCGACAAATTAGATGCAGCCAAGAGTTCATCGCTTGTTGAGCACGTTCTCGCAACGCCGGATGAGCATCATCACTTTCCACAGCAGTATTCAGCAGTGGACACCCTCCCTTAATCGGTGGATTTTCTGCGAAGCTACTAAACACCACAATGATTGCTTGCAGACGTTCTACTGCGTGGCATTTGCTTCGTAATGCAAATCTAGTATGCTGCTTAATGCGAGCGATCGCAAAATCAAAAGCCTGTAGTGCGAGATCATCTTTGCTTTGGAAGTGATTGTAAATTCCTCCTTTCTGCAATCCAGTTACACGCATAATGTCTGACATCGATGAACCTGCATACCCCTGTTGATTAAACAGTTCGGCTGCTTGCTGAAGAATTCTGGTTTTTGTTTCTTCACCTTTGGACATTACAGCGATTTTGATAGTAAGGAGTAGGAGTTTATTGAATTAAAAATAGCTGTAAATAAAATATTACCGACCGAATGGTTTGATTGAACTTAGCATGATACTTGCTTGCAAGTCAAGCTTTTTTCAATACTGAGTAAAGAACTAATATAACGCGAATACGCTGGACGTTTAATCATACTTTCGATTAAAATACGGTAAGTGCATCGTCTTACGTGATTTTGTATGTAAAACCGCAGAAAAACCCAGTTAGAAGTTGAGTTTAGCAGAGCGACTGACCAATAAGCAGTTATCAAAGTCTGTTTGAGCTAAATGCCAGTTGTCATGCTTACAAAAACTTCCACACAGGTTTTAAGTTGTCCAGAAATCCTTGAGAAACACAATAACTTGTCATAACTAGCCCTGTCTATCACCGGGCTATAGTTTGGCTGAGTTGCTGTTCTCTAGCTGCTCGTAGTTAAGTCAGTGAAAAGTTATCAAGGCTTGGTTTGGGGATTTAATCAATCCTTATCGACGCTGCTCACTTTAGAAGTGGGAGACTCAACAGGACTCTGATAACTGATAACTAATTGTTGAAACCCCCGAAGAGTATGCACTATTTCTTACTACCGTTCTTAAGCTTTTTTGTTGGTATCATCGTTGGTTTAACGGGAATTGGTGGGGCGTCTCTCATCACCCCAATGTTGATTTTTATTTTTCAGGTTCCGCCTTCTATCGCTGTGAGTTCTGATGTTGTGGCCGCCACCTTGATGAAAATTGTTGGTAGCGTCAAGCATTGGGAACAAAAAACCCTTGACACAGAAGTTGTCAAATGGCTGGCATTTGGGAGTGTTCCAGGCTCACTGTTTGGAGTGGGGATTTTGCACTTTATTAAACGTACAGGTGAGTATAACCTGGATAATATCTTGCTGCGTTTGCTTGGCGGGATGATTTTGCTAGTCACATTGTTAGCACTAGTGCAATTGTTGTTGTTGACTTTTTTCCCTAAACTTAATTTACCCGAACTGCCAAAGTTAGACTTAGAAACTAACTTTGGTCGATTTATGACAATTACTTTGGGAGCAATTTTAGGCTGTTTGGTTGGTCTAACTAGCGTCTCCTCAGGTTCAATGTTTGCCCTAGTGCTAATTGGATTTTTCCGCCTTAATGCCCGGAAGTTAGTGGGTACAGATATTTCACACGCAGCGATTTTACTGTTGTTTACAGCCCTTGGTCATCTGAGCCTGGGAACAGTTGATTGGAGTTTGGTACTGCCTATATGGCTAGGCTCTGTGCCTGGGGTGTTACTAGGTGCTAAAATCTGTCAGGTAGCTCCGCAACGCCCACTACGGTTTATCATTTATACCATTTTGATGATGGTAAGTTGGAAATTAGTTCATCAGGTTTGACAAAACTCGGTAATAGAGTTTGGTTATAAAAATTTTTCGCTGCTCACTCATTCTCCAAAAAGACGACACTGAGATTAGGTGCGGCTAAATCTATCCCTCCGTTCGTTCCAGTATTCGTAGGAAAACAAGAATTAGCGACATTTAGCAGTGTTTTGGGAGTGCAAGTGACATCAAAGGCAAACAGCGAGGTTCAATCCCACGAAATCCAGGATTGAAAATCCAATGTTGATCAACTTGTCACTCAAGGTAGTAGAGTGAATGTACCTCGCTCATACATAATGAATAGACCCAAGCCAATTAACACAAAAGGTACAACAGCTTTACCGTAGCGACTTAAAATATCAGCAATGGTAGGTTGACGGCTTAAAAAATAAGCGATCGCACACCAAACTCCTATCATGACAAAAAATATACTTAGAATTACTCCTAAGCTGGCAAGGTCATGACCAGCGAATAAGGGAATATATATACTAATATTGTCACCACCATTAGCGATCGTTACTGCTGCGACTTTATAGGTTTGGGGTTGCAAAATACTCAAAATAAAAGACAATACCGGGTTAGTAGGTGTAGACTCTCTAAAATCACTACTGACTGTCTGAACTGTTATAGTTTCTTCTTTTCTAAATAGTAATTGTTGAATTCCAATTGCTATTGGTAGCAGTCCTAGCAATCCTATCCATTCTCGCTGTACAACCAATCCACCAAAAAATCCTGGTAAGCTAGCGATGATAATGGCTGCAAAACCCAGATATTGACCGAGTAAGATATGCTGCCGTCGAAAATTAACATCTACCTGTGAAAAAAATATTAACAAGATAATGATGTCATCTATGTTAGTGGCAATGAAGGCAATTATCCCTTGACTGAAGGCTGTCCCTAGCTGACTCATGCTGGATTTTTAGAATCTCCGATTTACCACCATACCAAATTAACCTTTCAAGTAATTGAACTACACCAATCCTCACTACCCATTTATCATCTCAGTCGTAGTCTAAATACCTGAAAACTACTGTCAAATATGAGCGAGTTAGTTACTGAAATTACTACAGGGGCAATTGCGTTCATTGCCACTAACATTGATGATATTGTTATTCTATTGTTGTTTTTTTCTCAAATAAATACTAACTTTCGCCCTCGGCATATAGTTTCTGGTCAGTTTCTCGGTTTTACAGTTCTGTTAATTCTTAGTCTTTCGGGTTTATTTGGTGGATTAGTTTTATCAAAAAACTGGATTGGATTACTTGGTTTACTACCAATGTCTATAGGTATCAGTAGCTTAGTCAATCAGGAAGAAGATTCATCAAAAGAAGTTGTAGCTGCCACACAAGAAGCTGAAATATCAACAATTCCTAGCTTTTTTTCTCCCCAAACTTATAGTGTGGCTGCTGTTACAATTGCCAGTGGTAGCGATAATATTAGTGTTTATATACCTTTATTTGCTAGCTGCAATTTAGAGAGTTTTTTGGTAATTATCGGATTATTTTTTATATTGTTAGGAATTTGGTGCTACGCCGCATATAAATTAATTAACAACAGAGTTATAGCTGAAGTATTTACTCACTACGTTAATAATCTTGTGCCTTTTGTTCTTATCGGATTAGGCGCTTTTATTGTATTAAAAAGTGAAGCTTTAAGTCCAATAAAGCTAGCTGCTAGTGGTGTCTGTTTGATTATTTTGGTGAAAAAAGATGAAAGTACCGATGAATATTAAACCATTGCCTGCTTTGCCAATTGGGCCGTAACCTTCTTTTTTAGCCACAATACTGCCATAATCAAGACTCATTGGTGTCTCCAACACACAGCACTATATCGTATTCTGCAACAGTTTTCGCCGTTACTTTTAAGGAATCTAAAGTGCTACAACATAGCTGGAATAAAAACTACATCAATTTAAAAGTTTAACGACATTAATTTGATAACACGACAAATATAGCAGTCGCCAAAGCCGTTAGGACAGTTCGTGGGAAACGCGCCTTCAACAGGATACTATGTGATTTTATTGCTGTCCTAAGCTCCCTGTCCATTGCTATAAATTGTTATCCGACAGCAACCTGAGATCTATGGGCTTATATCTCTAGCCCCTCACCAAAACAGTGCTGAGTCAAAAAGTAATAATCGCACTCAGTACAGAAGGTTTGAAGCCCCTACTTTTAAGTATGGAAGAAGAAATAAATATTTATTTCAAGCGGAAAGTGCCACAAGAAATAATACGTCCTTACTTCAATCCCCCCGTTTCGCTATGGGGTTACTCAGATCAAAGGCGGAGCGTCTCCGGCTTTGCTCGACACTACTGAATCATTACCTCACACTGAGAAGAATTGATGTAATATAGTTCGCAAGAGCCGGAATGGAAAACAATGTTCGTAGAATATGGAACTTGATCCAGCGCGCGCGAATCTCAGTCCAGTTATCAGGTGGAGTTTGCACTGACCATTCTTCGATTTGCTTATTGATCCGCACGTTTGTCAGCAGTGCGATGGACATGACTGCTGCATAGCAGAAAGTACCTGCCAAGGCAAATTGACCTGACGCTGAGTCAATTCCGGGGGAAAGCGCCAATAATAGAATCCCGCCTAAGAGCGCGCCGACAGCGATGATCGGCATATAAGGATCGAATGTCTGATTTGTTGCTTGGTGAAGCTCTGTGTACCTGGAAGCAGAGGAGAGGCGAGCCATCGCACGCGCTAAACCGATCCAATTAACCATCAGCCCACCAGTAGCCAATGCTGCCAGCATCAACACAGTTAGACGAATAATGAGTGCAATCTCCATCACCTATACCTCCTAAGGGCGTTGTTGCATAAAAAGGCAGAGGGACTGACGTGGTAGGTTTTATTTACCACAACAAAACCACCGTATGAAACGTCAATACCGCATCCGCACTGGCAACGGTACGCCCGATAAAGTTAACTATAATATTGCCACCGCTGCCTGTCGAACTTAGGCTGCTGGTGCATAGGGTAATTCGGCTAGAGCGTAACCCGTTACTCCCGAAGCAGCAAAGCCCAAAAGTGCCTCTTGTTCGAGAGTTAGTGGCTGCGGCAGATATTAGACCTCTTGCATGAATCCTCAAAACCCCACCCCAACCCTCACGCCACTTGCTTGGCTGTCGGCAGAGCCGCCCAACGCAGTGGCTCCTCTTGGTAAGGAGAGGGAGTAAACTTGCTCAATTTTCCCCCAATATATCGGGGAGCCACTGCATTGCGAAGAGAAGTCTGAGCGGAGGCTTCCTCCGATCAGAACTTCGGGAGGTTCCCTCCGTTGTAGCAAGTGGCGTGGGATTAAGGGGGTCTATTAATATTTGTGCAAGAGGTCTATTGACTTTGATAATCCAATACAGTTCAGTTAAGCTTTTTTCTCTCCCCCTGCTTCCCCTGCTTCCCCTGCCTCCCCTGCCTGCCTTAACAAATAAATTTCCTTAACTGAACCGTATTGTTTGATAATCTAAAGGACTACCTAGCTTCATTCCTTTACCAAAGCGGCGCTCGCGCCGTCGAAGCATTGCTTCGATTAAAGAATAGTCTTCTTTGTTTGCCATAATTGGGTAGTGTTGGAATAATAGCAAGGGTTTCGGCGTTTTATAATTTAGCCGATTTTTTCGTCAATATCCTTACCCAGCAAGGGGTTCAGAAATACCGTGCGTTCGCTTTGGAAGGCTTCTAGTTCACTCAGCATCGCTGGCGATATCAATCAGTGCGTTTGAGGGCAAGTTCGGATTGATCGCCTTACGCGCACTGTCAACGCCCACAACGGGCAGCGTACCAGGATCGAGCAAGCCGATTTGAACCAATACACTCGCTTGATCCCAGTAGATATGCTCATGGGCTAGCTTGCCGTCACGGAACTGGACAATCGCTACCAGTGCCACTTCAACCCTTTTTCCTGTTGGAGCAATGCCGGGTAGCATCCAGTCCATCCTCATGGTATGAGTGAACTTAAACACCATTTCATCGACGAGCTGATCAGTCCCGATCGTGCGCGAGAGCGGGGTCAGCTCGGTGTCAGGCGGCATCTGTGGAATGAAGTATTTGGAATAAAACTCGTGCAGTGCAGGTTGCCCTACTCCCCCGGTCATTACCGGAATGTTGTTAACGTAAGCATTATCAACCATTGTGGCGAGGGTATCTTCAGTGTTGTGAGTGACAAACTCGTCCCGCAGATGCTCTTCCCAGAGTTCTTGCAAAAACTCCTGGGCTGGTGTCAGATTGGTGATTGCCTGTAAAGAAGTTTGTTCGTCCATTTGCTCTTTGACCATGTTGGTGTAAGTTCCTGATTTACGCTCTCCTTTCATGACTCTAGTAAGGAATGGCACTAAGAAAAGCGCAAATCCTTAATCTGGCTGGCTTTTGGGTGTAAGGGTGTAGGGGAAAAATTAAAACTAAGTAATCAGATTGACGAAACATTGAGATTCTTCTGTAGTCATGATTGTTTCTCCTGTTTCAGGTTTAATTTGAAAAACGTAGGATGGCTTAGCGTAAAGTAACCCAGGGCCTTATTATATTAATGCTGTCTTTTGTTTTTTTAGGACTTACGCAAAAAAACTCTCAAATCTTCATCAGTCCGTGTCCTCTGCGGTCGGACATAGATAAATCCAAGCGATCGCTTCTACAACAAAACCCCCTAAATTAGTCACCAAAAACCTTAAATTCCATCGCTGGCTTTGGATATTCGCTGTTGCTTTGTCTGATTTACCAGGATACGCAGTACGTATCCTAGCAGAACCTTCTTAGGGAGTGAATGGCTCCTCCTCAATTGCTCGACAGGAATCGGCTTGACAAGTACGCAGTTTATTCAGTCGGTCAACATGCCGTTTGAGTAGAGTTGGATCGGCTGTAGAAACCAGGTTGTTCAACTGATATGGGTCTTTTTTGATGTTGTACAGTTCCTTCGCCCCAGTTTCATATTCAACATAGGTATAATCTTGTGTGCGGATCGCCTGGTAAGTAGGGATCTTCGGTATTTGGTGTTTTCGCTCTGGTTGAAGCTGTAACTGTTCATCATCTCCAAGTGCATTGTCATTGAGTTTGTGTTCTACTAGAAATGCATGACGCCACTTAGGGAGTTCTGGTGTCGTACCCTTTAACAAGGGTAAGAACGAGCGTCCATCAACAAAAGCGGGTGGTTTAACTCCAGCAATATCAGTAAAGGTTGGGAAAAAGTCGATATTACCCACTTGCTCTTGCAGTTTCTTGCCTGCTGGAATTCCCGGTCCACGCACTACTAGATTCAAGCGAATATCTTCCTCGTAGGCACTTTGTTTGCCTGAACTTATCCGGTGAATACCTTGTTTGTAACCGTTATCAGAAGTGAAAACGATGTAAGTATTGTCAAGTTGCCCATTTGTCTTGAGCGTATCGACCAACTTGCCAATTGCCTCATCAACTGACTGTAGCGATCGCAAGCGCTTTCGATAACTTTTATCAATGTCGTCGATTTGTGTTTGATTGAGTCGATCCAGATTTTGAATGTATTGAGGCTTAGTACTAACATCAGCTTCGTTAAAATTGTCTGGACGGGGCGCTTTAGCATCTGGAAAGAGGTTCTTATGGCGTGGTGCTGGCGTATATGGTGCGTGAATGTTAAAAGGAGCTAGATAAACGAAAAACGGTTTGCCGTCTTTGGCAGAACGTTGGATGAAATCAATGGCAAAGCCAGTATAAACATCTGTACCGTAGTCTTTGGGCTTGTCACCGTACTTGATCAGCTTGCCATTCTTGTTCAGCGTGTAATTGAACTGAGAGTAAGGATTGCCATATTTCTTTTGGCCATTTTCCATCGGGCTATACCACTCTGTCCAACCAGGCGGAATGTAGGTATCATTGGGAGCTGTGTTGGGGTAGCCATTGAGGTACTTGCCAATCAACACTGTCCGGTAACCATTTGCCTGTAACGAGGTGGCGATCATCTGTTTTTCTAAGCCTTGGGCATAGACTTTTTGGAAACCCCCATCAGGTAAGGAGTTAGTCAAGACCCCTGTATTATGGGCGTTTTGACCGCGCAAAATACTCGTGCGCGATGGACAGCATAGAGACACGTTTACAAAAAAGTTAGGAAATGTCACGCCCTGGTCGAGCAAAAGCGACTTAATGCGTGGTGCATATTTCTCCGGATTTCTGTTAATTGTGTCAGCGTCCATGTCATCCACTAGGACGAAAACAATATTAGGTTTACTTGTCTGAGTGAAAGCTTTTTGTGGTGCTGATAAAAGCACATTGACTACTAAAACGCCGATCATTATTAGAACAAAAAACTTCGATCTCAAATTGAATGTTTTCATCAAATGACCTCTTAATTTACAATGTCATAGTTTCATTTTTTGGTTTTGGGGCTTTGGGCATAGTAAAAAACCAAACTTTTATCAAAACAGAATTCAGGAGTCAGAATTTAGAATTGAATTGGAGTCTGACTGGTAGATGAATAAAGGGGTTTAAAACCCCCATTAAATTGAATATTTAAACAACTGCTATATCTCCTGATAAATCGTCCATATTATTTGACTCTAGCAATATATTTTTGTACACTAATACGCTTAAGTTTTTGCCCTTGAAAGGTGGACATACTCTAAGCAAAAGATATTATTAAAATCAGAGATATCAAGGGACTATCACAAACATTGGTATTTTCTAATTTGTCGCCAGCACTTTTAAAGTGTCGAAACATTTCTCGGAGGCGGAATGTCTCCGACTCCGCTCAATATCAAAACGCTTTTTATAAGCACTTGGTACAGGTACCCTCTCCTCTAATTCTTAATTGGTAGCAGTGAAATGAATTTATTCACTGTGGAAAATCAAAGGTTTTTAGCTGAGCCTTCTGATTCTTAATTGGTAGCAGTGAGATGAGTTTATTCACTATCTTGCGCCGCTTTGATGACTCCAGATAGCTGCAAAGCAAAGCTGAGTCTTGATTAGCGTAGCACGAGAAATTCACGATACTCTGGCGCAAACCTTTACCGGAATTACGCTGCAACTCAACAACGCTCATACTACGCAACTGTTGATGCCGCGATCGCCTGGGACATTATTGAGCAAGTCAAAATCCTGGCGCGGGCTGGACTTGCCGAATCTCGTCGTTTAGTCTGGTCACTGCACCCCAACGCTGATGAGTACCAGGATTTAGTCGGATCGTTACAGCAATCGCGTGAAGCTGTTAGCCAAAGGCAAAAACACTCAAGCGATTAGTTTAGCATTGGGCATTACTGAAGGAACCGTCAAGTTTCACATTACTAACATTTTGCAAAAACTGGGCGTGAGTGATCGCACTCAAGCAGTCATGACTGCCTTCCAACGTGGAATCGCCAATCTATAACTTAAGCTTTACAAGAGCGATTTTTTTGGGAGAGATGGGCAAGAATTAATCAAGGGCTTTTACCATCAATCATCCCAAATACTTTGAAACTTAGTGTCTCTAACACACAGCACTACATCTTATTCTGCAACAGTTTCCACCGTTATTTGACAGTACGGTTCAATTAGTTTTGAAAATTCCACTCATAAACCCTTTTGAGTAGGGTTCGTCTGTTGAAGATTTTTGACAGCCCTTTGCCAAATCCTTGACTTAAAGTAAATTTGGCTCAGAACTCAGAGATTTTGGACTAGGATAAGATCTCAAATCCAAAATCTAAAATTCGTCTATCAAATCAAACTTTACTCAACCACTCATTCTCTTCTGGGTCTTTGAAGAGTGAGGTGCTGAGGTAACGTTCGCCGAAGCTAGGCTGGATCATGACGATGAGGCGACCTGCATTTTCTGGACGTTGTGCCACTTGAATAGCTGCGTATAAAGCAGCGCCAGTAGAAATCCCCGATAGCAATCCTTCTTCTTTTGCTAGGCGACGGCTGTAAGCGATCGCTTGTTCATCCGCTACCTGAATCACTTCATCTACCACTTCTGAACGATAAATTGCTGGGATAAATCCTGCGCCAATACCCTGGATTTTGTGAGGCCCTGATTTACCACCTGTTAACACCGGACTGTTGCTTGGTTCAACTGCGATCGCTTTAAAACTTGGCTTTCGTTTTTTAATAACTTCTGCAACTCCCGTAATCGTCCCACCAGTACCCACTCCCGCTACGAGAATATCTACTTCTCCATCGGTATCATCCCAAATTTCTTCGGCTGTGGTTTCGGCGTGAACTTTCGGGTTAGCAGGGTTGCGGAACTGCTGCAACATATAAGCATTGGACGTTTTAGCTACAAGCTGCTCTGCATGAGCGATCGCTCCTCGCATCCCTTCTACCCCTGGCGTTAACTCTAGTTGAGCGCCATAAGCTTTGAGCATGGATCGTCTTTCGTGGCTCATTGTGTCAGGCATCGTTAGAATGAGATGGTAGCCCTTGGCAGCTGCCACCATCGCTAGCGCAATTCCTGTATTTCCAGAAGTTGGCTCTACTAAAACAGTTTTTCCGGGGTGAATCAAGCCTGCTTCTTCCGCCGCTTCCACCATACTCGCGCCAATCCGGTCTTTCACAGAAGATGCTGGATTCATGCTTTCTAGCTTCACCACAATCCGAGCAACCGCTCCTGAAGCTTGGGGAATCTTGTTTAATTGAACTAAAGGAGTTCGTCCGATTAACTCTGTGATATCTTTCGCTATCTGCATGGGGGTACTCCGTCGTGTCTAAATATAATACATTGGACTCTGCTGGGCGCGAGTTTCTCTTTCCTCGCACAAGTCTTGGAGTGTATAACGACCCAAAACTTCAATTGAGGCAGCGTTAGCTTGCTCCCAAACTTCATAAACCAGAGTCTTTTCTAGAGTCGGAGAGTTAGAAGTATCTTTCTCTTTCCGCTCGCCTTCGACCAAAGTGACAATTTCAAGTATTGTAATCTGCCAAGGTTCACGAACTAAAACGAAACCTCCTTTAGAGCCGCGTTGACTCTGCACCACACCAGCACGCCGGAGGTTAGTCAAAATTTGTTCTAGATAGCGCTCAGGTATTGGTTGTTTAGCAGCGATCTCGCTCATGGTCAAAGGAAGTTTTTTTCCGTGGTGGCTTGCTAGTTCTAAGAGTGCCAGCAGCGCGTATTCCACTTTGGAAGACAGATCCAAAAGAGTGTAGTTTTGGCTATTCAACACTGTACTCAATATACTACGGTGAATTGAGGGACTTATCGCAGTTTATGCGAAATTAATTTTTTTCAACTGTGGAATGTGATAGCATCCCACTTATTCCCCACAAAAACACTATAATCTATCGACTTACCGTAGATTGCTATTTAACACAATTCCCATAAATAACTCGATCTTTTTGTGGGAATTATCCTGAGTTTCTGTTTTCAGAATCTCACCTACGAACAAAAATCTCAACAGAGTATGCTACTAACTGATTTGCAAACTATTTTTGAGCGTGACCCAGCAGCCCGTAACTGGCTAGAAGTATTGTTTTGTTACCCTGGATTCCAAGCCCTAATATGCCATCGATTGGCACACTGGCTGTATAAAATTGGAATTCCTTTTATACCAAGATTCATTTCTCATCTTAGTAGGTTTTTAACCGGAATTGAAATTCATCCTGGGGCATTAATTGGCCAGGGAGTGTTTATCGATCACGGCATGGGAGTTGTGATTGGTGAGACTGCGATCGTAGGGGACTACGCTCTGATTTATCAGGGTGTCACCCTTGGCGGGACTGGGAAAGAAAGTGGCAAACGCCATCCAACTTTAGGCTCTCATGTGGTTGTGGGAGCGGGTGCGAAAGTATTGGGAAATATTCAAATTGGCGATCACGTCCGCATAGGAGCCGGTTCTGTGGTGCTACGAGATGTCCCCAGTAACACTACAGTAGTTGGGATTCCAGGGCGCGTAACTCGTCAGAACAACTTAAATAATAATGTTCTGGATCATAATAAAGTACGCGACGTAGAAGCTGAAGTAATCCGCGCTTTGTTTGAACGCGTCAAGTCTCTAGAGAAACAGTTCGAGCAGTTGGAAGATCAATCAAGTTTGTCTCCAACTGAACTTGGCGACGAACCAATCGGTAAACCTAAGAGCAAAAATTCTGATGGGATGATTGAAGATTTTCTTGATGGTGCAGGAATTTAATTTAGGGAATGGGGCATTGGGCATTGAGAAGAGACAAGGTAGAGGGGGGAGATAAGGAGAGAAGTCTGAGCGCCGGCTTCCGGCGATTAGAACTTCGGAGAGAGACTTGTTCAATAAATTCTCCCTTGTCCCCCATGTCCCCCTTGGCTCCCCTACTCCCCTGCTCCCCTCTTTAAAATATCCATAGGTTCTTATAACCTGATATAAATGTAATACTACGGTTAATTTATCGGAGAATAGTTTTATATAATATGGTGTCTTTGTACACAAGCTTCTCTAGTTCAAACAGTAACAATACTAAGCAACTTTTTGCCCGTAGGTCATTTCTACCAGAGCATTATAACGACCTTTGGAAGATTGAAACGGGTTTTGTCAGAACTTTTAGCTATCTAGAAGATGGTACAACTGTTGCTCTAGGATTGTGGGGTCCTGGAGATGTCATTGGTAAGAGTTTGTCAAAATTAGAACCTTATCAGATGGAATGCCTAACTAAAGTGGAGGCGACAGTCTTACCTTTAAAGGAGTGGACTGAACTAACAGAAACTCTACTTGCCCATATCCAACAAGCTCAAGAATTAACGATCATTCGTAGTCATAAAAAAGTGGATACTATGCTCATCAAGCTGTTGGCATGGCTATCCAAAAAGTTTGGTTCAGAAGTTGAGAAGGGACGTTTAATAGATATGCGTCTAACTCATGAAGACCTAGCAGAAATGATCGGTTCAACTCGTGTGACTATCACTCGTGTTCTTGGGCAGTTTGAGCAAGAGGGCTTGATTGATCGTCTCTCTCTACATCGAATTGTGTTGCGAGAAGAGGAAATTTGGTACTATGAAATTTAAATTATTTTAATAAAACTAGCTATCGCCGTCAGCATTCGGCTTGCCCACAATTCTAAAATTCAAGAATTCTAGGTAAGCTAAACCGCTAGAAATTTGTGGCACTGTTCCCCGCAGTTCAATGTCAAAGCATCCTTCTGCATTTGCATTTGGTTGTAGCATAGCCTTGGTAATATTAACTACCAAGCTATAAGTAGAAATTAACTGCGAAATCACGGGTGCTTGCAGATAGCATTTGGGAATATGTATCCACAGACAAATCAGAGTAACTTGGCTTTTTTCGTAAACTGAAGAAACCAGTAATAATCTGTTTTGGGAATTGTTTTTTTGGTTATTTAGTGCTGTCATTGGATAGCGATCGCTATAAACGCTAGAAAAATCCAACCAAATCGGTAGTCCCAGTTTTTCTAAATAACTCAGGCTAGAGTAGAGTTGCTTTGTTCTCCCCCACAAATCCAAGTCAAATCAGCCATCATCTTGCGTATCGGGTTGAAGCAGCGCACTGGTGATATTGACTGTTAGTCCATAACGAAAAACTAACTTGGAAATCACTGGTTCGTCTTAATGAATTGATTAAACTTAAACTCTCATAATAACGAATTGTCATAATGAATATTCCAGTTAAATCCGTTATCTGACCAATTAAAAGCAATTTTTTATCTTGAGTTAACATAGTAGATTTTCTCAACTTTTGTAATTACTACATATTTTGCTAAATATCAAGTGGTTTGAGAGTCAAGCCAAATATTAGCATCAGTATTGGAACTTTTTATCTGATTAGAGATTTTACTATGTTGTAAATTTTCAAATATTTATTATAAATGAATATTGGAAATTTAACTGATATTAAATTAGCAGATTTCTGACATTTATAATAATATTTGTTCAATATTTTACCTGATAATTTTTGTACATTTGTTAGGTAGCTGTTTCTCATGGTACTGAAAGTAACTGTTTTTTTGAAGTTTTCATGTTACTTCTAGATTAACTGCTTCACTTCAAGTGAAACCATAAAAATGAATCTCAACTCGCAGACTTTTAGCTCAATCCGTAAACCTAAAATTTTCAATAATCCAGAGCGTTTTATTGAGGGATGGTATTGGGTAATACCCTCTCAAAATCTGCGGGTAGGTGAAGTAAAATCTGTCACGATTTTAGGTAGAGAATTAGTAATTTACCGTGGTAAAGATAAAAGAGCAGTTACCTTAGATGCCTACTGTCCACACATGGGCGCTCACCTTGCTGAAGGTAAAGTTGAGGGTAATGCACTACGTTGTTTTTTCCACCACTGGAAGTTTGATGCTGAGGGGATGTGTATTGATATCCCATGTTTAGATGTGCCGCCTTCCGTAAATTTACAAACTTGGCCCACTGCTGAAAAATATGGGATGATTTGGGTTTGGACTGGAGAAATACCACAACAGCCTCTACCATTTGTTCCAGAGTTAGAACAGAAAGAGTGTCATGTAGCCATTCATTCCCACTTCTTGCTGAATTGTCACCCCAATGTGGTGATGATTAATGCGATTGATGCTCAACACCTTAATACAGTTCACCAATTGCCACTAGAAATTATTTTTGAAAGATACGAACTGAACGAGAATGCGATTATCTTCAGTAATACTACACCCATCAAAGACAATTTCTTTTTAATTAAGCTCATCCGTCTTTTCTACAAAAATGTCATAACTTACAGTATTTGCTATTGGTACGGTAGTATTGGCATTGTGACAATTGGCCCTGATTTCTTACATATCCACATGATGGTTGCAGTTCGCCTCTACGAAGGGGGGAAAACTGAAGGTCAAGTTGTGTTGATGACTAAAAAACGTAAAGGAATTTTTGGTTGGTTATACAATCGAGTCGTCCTATGGCTGACTAAGATTGCGGCTAAGTACTTTCTCATGGGTGACATCAAGATTCTCCAAACAATTCAGTTTGATTTGAAAACTCCTATTAAAGCAGATCACTCAATTATGCAGTTTATTAACCATGTTGAAAAACAGCAATCCCTAATGTGGGAGACTTGGAAAGAAGCGCGATCGCGCGATGTGGAGAGCAAGCCCAAGCGTGAGAGATGGGAAGATACAATGAGTAATGACTAAGATCATGTCTATTATGACCAGAAATTCGTCAGACTGTTTGGCCAATTAAATGCACGCGATATCATAACTATTGTCAACAATCTTTGTAACATATAAATCGTTTGTAGGGGCGTATAGATGTACGCCTCTACCAATGAATGTTTAGCAGATATTTTGCGAAATATAGGAATCCTATTTGATTTTTGAAAAAACTCCGTACATCTCAAGAGTGGGAAAATCAAAGGTAGTGTGTCGAATAAACCACTCAAACATCCGTTTTAAATGCGAGAATGTTGGAATTAAGGCACAAAAACGTCGAACCCATGTTTTGGCTTGCAACCAAATATCCTCTATCGGGTTTTGTGACGGACAATTGGGAGCAAAGCGAACACAATGTATTTTCCATTGGTCAGTTGGCAAACCAAGATTTACTTCATCTAAAAAACCTCGAATTTCTTTGGAGCGGTGGTAACTAGCACCATCCCAAAAAATTAGCAATCTTTGATTATGGGACTGGGCTTGTAAATAACGTAGATAATCAATCGTATTTCCTGAGTTACCAGGATCATAAGATTTAAGCAGTAATTTTCGTTCTAGATAATCAACTGCACCATAGTAGGTCTGTTTGTCTCGCTCGTTAACCACTGGAACGGTTATCTGTTGGTCTGTTTTCCCCCACACATAACCGCTTAAGTCCCCCCACATCAAATGACACTCATCAATTAACAATACTCTCAACTTTCCGGCTTCGATTTCGGAGCGGTTACTTGCCAAGAGTGTTTCAATCTCTTTTTTTTTGCTGCAACAGCATCTTCGTCGGCTTTCGGATTTAGCTTTGTGGTTTTTTTCAACTAATAGAAGCTGCATCAAATAAGTCGTAGTAACTTTGTTTTGACTCATAGACCACATCGTACTCAAAAGCTAGCTTGTACTCCAGTTTACTAAGCTCCCAGCAGTTCTTCGTAGAGAGCCAACTCAATACCTCCTGTCGTTGTTGGGCACTCAGATAGCTCTTTCTTCCTTTATGGTTCAACCGTAGACCATCAATTCCATTCTGCTCATAAGCTTGTTTCCAACCTGTTATCGAACCAAGCGATACATCTAGAATTGTCTGAATCTCTTCATATAAGTAGCCTTGATAAACCAGTTTTACTGCTAACGCTTTCCTCACCTCACGTGCATGTGGACGTTGAGCAATAAATTCTTGCAGTTGTGCGAGCGCACAAAGGCTGCTTCCCTGCGAGAGTCTTGTTGCTTGTAGATGCTCCTCTATCATTGTCTGCTATTACACTTCTACACCCCTATGTATTCTCTCTTAATCTTTTTCAAAAATCAAATAGGAGTCCTATAGTATAATATTTAATAAATGTTAAAAATTTAACAAAGTTACTTTTAACTTTTAATCAATTTTTTATTGGAGTACCAGATAAATAAAAAGAAGTGGCAAAGCCACTTCCTAATTCCCAGGTAGAACCTAAGTTATGAGTATAACGACTACAAAGAATTGAAATAGTATAAACAAACACCAATTAACTGAATATCTCTATTTTACTTGTTTCTAAGTAAGTAAATTCTGATTTTTATGCACCAAATAACTGTATATTTACATAAGTATTATGATTGCAATCCAGACTCAATTTTGTCCAATTCATCGCTAAGATGTGCGAGTTTCGTCTCTTCATCAAGAAGTTGCTGTTCTAATTGAAACTTAACTGCCGTACCAGCCTCAATTGCTACAGCTTTCTTCATCTGCTTAAACTTCTCACTGCGGATGTCAAATTCTGCCTGAAGTGCGTCTAGTTTTTGTTGCGATCGCCGTCGTTGTCCAGCAGTTAAACTAGTAGGAATTGGACTAGTTTCAATAGTTGCTGTTTCACCAGGCAAAAATTTACTTCCACCAGCGTAATAGCAAAGGGGAAAATTATCGCCCAAATCCAGCACTTTATTTACAAACGGGTGCTGCGGCCCTGATGCTCTTTTTGGCACTTGGTCAAACAAGTAAACTAAAATATCAAGAATACGTGCATAGCCATCCTTATTCACCGCCGCTTTCCCTTGCAAGGCTGACAACAAGCAATCTGTGAAAGCACTGTAGGGTTGACCCGTGTAAGAATATTCGTCTTCTCGCGAAGAAGCAACCACAACTCGACCGCTTCCCGTTTCTAGCATATTTAACAGTTCCGGCGGTAAGGGTGATTTTACAAAGGTTTCCCCTGGTTCCTTCAAGGCTGGAACGCCACCAGCATGACAGCAATCTAATAAAACTACGAGTTTACGCGCTGTAATTGCTTCAATTTTTTGAGTAAATTCTACACCGGAGATAGCTGTGTCTGCGCGTTGACTGGGGTCATAGCCGAATGGTATAAGGAAGTATTCATTGGTGCGCTGGATGCGTCCACCGTGACCAGAGTAGTAAATGATCACAGTTGTATCAGGATTTTGATTTACTTGGGCGATGATTTGGTCAAAAACTGTGAGGATGTTTTGCCGAGTTGCAGAGGTTTCGGTGAGGAGTGTGACTTGTTCTGATGGATAGGCGGCGCGATCACCATCAATCAGTATATCTCGTATAGCCGTTGCATCGATGACTGTGACTGGTAAATCAGCACCTACGCCAATAACTAATGCATAACCGTTGGTAAAAGTTTGGTTTGTCATACGGTGGGTGAGGAATGCGATCGCCTTTTATACTCTATAACTTGTGGAGAAGTGCGATCGCATTTCCTTTGAGCGATCTGGTCTATTTTGATAAACCACTGATACGCTTTAAAGCAGAGTCAGCATTCTGGCGAACACCTGGATCTGAATCTTTCAGTGCTTCAGTCAGGGCAGGGATAGCAGTCTTTGCCTGTGAACCTAAGTTCCCTAAAGCTGAGGCAGCGGTTCGGCGAACATCTACACTAGCATTTTTCAGGGCAGCTATGAGATTATCAACTGTTGCCCTATCCCACAGAATTACGTCATTTCCGCTAGCACTAGCTAGTGTTTGAGCATCAGGGCTAAATGCTACGGAAGTCACTGGATTTTGTAAATTCAGGGTTTGCAGTTCTTTACCAGACACATCCCAGAGTTTGATTGTCCTGTCATAACTGCCAGAGGCGATGGTTTTGCCATCGGGGCTGAATGCCACGCTCAAGACATAACTGCTATACCTTCTGAGGGTTTTCAACTCTTTCCCGGCTGAATTCCACAATTTGATTGTCCTGTCATAACTGCCAGAGGCGATGGTTTTGCCATCGGGGCTGAATGCCACGCTCAAGACATAACTGCTATGCCCTTTGAAGGTTATCAACTCTTGCCCGGCTAAATTCCACAATTTGATTGTCTTGTCATCACTGCCAGAGGCGATGGTTTTGCCATCGGGGCTGAATGCCACGCTCAAGACATAACTGCTATGCCCTTTGAAGGTTATCAACTCTTGCCCGGCTA
>NZ_JBALDA010000013.1:0-145189 GCF_036917535.1 Nostoc sp. | reverse complement strand
CTGGATGAATCCACCTTTTATCTCCGTTGACGAGTATTTGAACTGGATGAATCCACCTTTTATCTCCGTTGACGAGTATTTGAACTGGATGAATCTACCTTTTATCTCCGTTGACGAGTATTTGAACTGGATGAATCCACCTTTTATCTCCGTTGACGAGTATTTGAATTGGATTCATCTACCTCAATTCTGTATGATCTCAATTATTATGAGCATCATTGCTATATTTTTTACCTATGGTCAATAGTACTGACTTACTCGCAAACCTCTACAACGCCTTTAACCCCTTTGAACCGTTACCCGCAGGTGATCCAAAATATGTAGATTGTCAGGAAGTGCGGGGAGATGCGGATATTGAGCAAGAGTTAGGAAATCGGATGCGACTAGCAAATACAAATACTTGCCAATTGTATTCTGGTCATCGGGGTGCGGGGAAGTCTACAGAATTACTCAGGTTAAAGAAGTATTTAGAAAATCGGAAATTTTATGTTGTTTATTTTGCGGCTGATGAAGAGGATATCGATTCTGAAGATGCCCAATATACAGATATACTCCTCGCCTGTACCCGCCGTTTGCTCAAAGATTTAAAAGAAATTGCCAGTCCTCGTCCGATACTCAACTGGTTAAAAAGTCGTTGGGAAGATTTAAAAGATTTGGCGCAGACTCCCATAGAGTTTGAGAGTCTGGAAGTAGAAACCCAACTTGCTCAGTTTGCCAAGTTGACCGCAAATTTAAGAGCTGTACCTGAATTACGCCAGAAGATTCGCCAAAAAATTGATCCTTACACTGTCACTTTAATTCAGGTGTTAAATGAGTTTCTAGCGGATGCGAAAAAGAAATTACCTAAGAGTAAAACTCAATTGGCAGTAATTGTCGATAATTTAGACCGGATGGTGTTAGTCAAAGAAGGAGACCGCACCAACTATGAAGAAGTCTTTTTAGACCGCAGCGAACAACTCCAAGCTTTGGATTGCCATTTGATTTACACTGTCCCTATTTCAATGTTGTATTCCAGAAGGATAACAGACCTCAGAGATATCTACGGCGACCCCCAAATTTTGCCGATGATTATGGTAAACACTCTCAAGGGAGATATTTACCAGCCAGGACTCAAGAAAGTTAAAGAAGTAATTAACAAGCGAGTCCGGCAAATTGCACCGGAACTATCACTAGAAAAGGAAATTTTCGACAGTCCCCAAACCTTAGACAGACTTTGTTTAATGAGTGGAGGTCATGTAAGGAATTTGCTATTGTTAACTCAAGATGCCATTGGACGTACTGAAGAGTTACCTGTTTCAGAAAAAGTAGTGCGACGAGCAATTACTCAAGCCAGAGATACTTTTCGTCGTGCTGTGGAAAATCATCAATGGTGTCTGTTAGCAGAAGTGTCTTCTTCTAAACGGATTATTAATGATGACTTGTATCGGAGTTTGATGTATAACCGCAGTCTTTTAGAATACCGATATTTGGATGATCAAGGAGAAATGCAGCGTTGGTATGATATTCATCCATTGATTCAAGGAATTCCAGAATTTAAAGAAGCCGTAGCGAAACTTTCATGAACCCAAATTTAAGTGATTGGGATGATGATTTACCCCCAGAACCAGAAGAAGCTTATCAAGACTTACTTCGCGCATTGAGGCGAAAATCAGGTTTTGGTTTGTTTTTTATCCAATGTACACCTGTGGAAGCAGACAATTTTATTATCAAACTTCCCCAGGAGATTCCGCAGAAGAAGATTGCAGTTTTACGCTTGGTTGAGGCGATTGATAATTTATATCAGCCAGTGGCAGAGTTTATTAAAGATAAGCAAATTGATATTCTATTGATAAAAGGTCTGGAATATTCTTTATATAAGTATGAGAAAAGAAATTTTGGGGAAATTACCGAAGGACAATTTAGCAATTTAACCAGTGTTCCGCATATTTTAAATCATTTAAACCAACAGCGAGAACGCTTTCGAGATGATTTTCCCATTAGCTTTATTTTTCTTTTGCGTTCATTTTCGATTAACTATTTTATTCATCGCGCTCCAGATTTTTTTGATTGGCGTTCTGGGTTGTTTGAATTACCGACAATACCAGAAGTGGTCGAACAAGAATCAAATCGTCTGTTAGATGAAGCTAGTTGTCATAACTATTTAAAACTCAGCCATGATCAAAAAATAGAGAAAGTGCTAGAAATTAAAGACCTTATATCAAAAAAATATCAAACGGAAATTTGTAGAGGATCATTGCTATTTGAATTAGGAAACTTATTATTTGCTATTCATGAATATGAAGCAGCACTTATTAGTTATGAGAAAGTTTTGAAATTAAAAAATTATAACTCCTCGAGTTGGTATAAAAAAGCTGAAACACTACGGAAATTAGGACGCTATGAAGAGGCAATTACTAATTATGACGAAATTATTGTGGTCAATCATGATGACTATTGGGCTTGGTATCATCGCGGGCTATCTTTTAGCGAACTAGGTCGTTATGAGGAAGCAATCAACTCTTATGACCAAGCATTAAAAATTCATAATAGAGATATTGAAATTTGGGGCATTCGTGGTATGGCATTTTATTATTTAGGTATCTATGAACAAGCGATTGCCAGCTATGATAAAGCTATTGAAATTAAACCTGAATACTGTGCTGGACTTTACTACTATAAGGCTTGCTGTTTCGCCAAACAAGACATTATTAAACTCGCAGTTGAAAATCTACAACGTGCAATTGCTATCAGTTATGACAAATATAAAAATAGAGCAAAAACTGACTCTAGTTTTAATGGTATCCGAGAAAATGATCGGTTTCAAGCTTTAATTCAATAACCGCTATAGAGACTAAACTAATGTAGCGAGCGCTTTCACGCTTCCACTGAAAATACTAACTGAAATTAAAAGTGATACGATACATTATTAAATATAAATTTAACCTATTTTCAAGAACACAAATTCAATGTCAGAAAATGCCCAAAAGCAAAAACAGCTATCTCTCAAAGAAATTGCTAGCCTATCTTTAGCAGAACGTCACAAAATACTAGAACCTTTGATCGCTGCCACAGCCAAAGATTTTTTGAACGACCCTGAATTAACATAATTCTCAGCTTTAGATGGCGAAGATTGGGAAACTGAGAATGACAACATAATTCATGTGAAAGAACTCAAAAAAACCCGTAGCCATGATGCTTTTTTGAACGGCTATGCACCAAAAGATGAAGGACTTTATGACGACTGAAAATTAAAAGCAATCATTTTGATAAAAATCATGTCACAACTTCAAATTGACTATCCAGAAACTTTACCAGATGCCTTACAGCAAACGCGAGAACAGTTTGAAAAAGAAGCAAAAATGGCGATGGCAGTTAAACTATTTGAAATGAAACGTATTTCTTCTGGTTTAGCTGCACAATTAGCAGGTATAGATAGAGTAACTTTTTTACTTAATTTACACCGTTATGGTGTAGCGATGATTGATTTAACAGAAGAGGAACTTATATCTGATTTAGCAAATGCTTGAAAGTAATATAATTGTTATCAACACAGCACCCATTATTTCCATAATAGCGGCAATAGGAGATTTAAGAATTCTTCAATCTTTGTATACTCAGGTTTTGGTTCCCTTTGAAGTTTGTCAAGAAATACTTGCTGGAGGTGCAAGCGGATTTGCGGTAAGTGAATTTGAAGATGCCGATTGGCTACAAAAATCGCAAATACCCTTAAATAATATTTCTCCATTCTTACTTAATTCTTTAGATTTAGGAGAAGCTTCTGTTATCCAACTTGCGCTCAATGAAAATATCCAGACTGTTTGCATTGATGAAGCAACTGGTAGACGAGTTGCCAGGTTAAGCGGTCTTTCTGTTACAGGAGTATCGGTATTTTGTTGCGTGGACACCGAGAAGGATACCCTATTAATATTAAACAAGCAATTGGCAGAATGATTGCTCGTGGAATTAGGCTAAGTGAAACTATTATCAATTTTGCACTTCAACAAACTGGTGAAATAGATTTTTAAGTTTTGTTCTGAGGCGGCGCGTGTTGTTACCATTGCTCGATTTGTGAGTTACAACCACCAAAATAGCTTCAAATAAATACCCACTGTGAACTAATTCCTAACGCATCCCTCAAAGGAGAGAGATAGGAGCCTAAACCCTGTTGTAAAATAGACCTATAAGGATTCGGGGGGCCATTTAACTGGTCATAAACGCCTATAGAAACTATTTTTGGAAATCTCCAAGGTCTGAAGTCCAGCCAGCTGAAGCAACTACAGCGGCTGTATCACCAGCGCATACCAGGCGATCGCATCACCACGCCTGAGTTTTCCCAGCGTATGGCAGCAATTAGCACAGAAGTTAATCAGCCTGTGTGCGCCTACATCAACCGTCGCGGACAAGTGATTCGCGTCGGCGTAGGTACACCGCGTCAAACGCAAATACCACCGATGGAATTGCCCCGTTACGGTGCAGAACGACTCAGTGGTATTCGTTGTATTGCCACTCATCTGAAGCCAGAACCGCCCAACGAAGCGGCGCTCACGGCGATGGCACTACAACGCTTAGATGCCTTAGTTGTTCTAAATATTACCGGAACGGGATTTACACGGCGGGGAGGCGGTGCGACTGGGTATGTCAAAGAAGCTTATCTCGCTCATCTGACACCCCAAGAGTCTCGCACCCTGATTACTAGTCCTGCTGCTATTAAGGTAGAGGAAAGCCAAATCCAATCTCCAAGTTGGAATATATCGCCACCTCTGGACTTGGACGAGCTGGCAGAGCAGGATTTAGTAGACTTAGTAGAAAATCTGGAAGCAGAATTCCAGCGCGAATATGTCGCCCAGGAAGTAGATGCTGACCACGATCGCGTGCTGATTGTGGGGCTGATGACCAGTGAGATGACTCCCCTACAATTCCAAGACACTTTAATGGAATTGGGGCGTTTAGTTGATACTGCTGGGGGAGATGTATTACAGACAATACAACAAAGGCGATCGCGCGTTCATCCCCAGACAGTAGTTGGCGAAGGTAAGGTGCAAGAAATTGCCTTAACTGCCCAAACACTAGGAGTCAACCTTGTTGTCTTCGACCGCGACCTTTCACCTTCCCAAGTCCGCAACTTAGAAATGCAAATTGGTATCCGGGTGGTTGACCGCACTGAGGTTATTTTGGATATCTTTGCCCAACGCGCTCAGTCCCGTGCCGGGAAGTTGCAAGTAGAACTAGCACAGTTAGAATACATGCAACCGCGACTAGCTGGTAGAGGTCGCACGATGTCCCGATTGGGTGGTGGTATTGGGACTCGTGGCCCTGGTGAAACTAAACTGGAAACTGAACGCCGTGCCATTGGGCAGCGTATTTCCCGACTGCAAAAAGAAGTGAACCAGTTGCAAGCCCATCGTTCGCGGTTACGACAGCGACGACAGCATCAAGAAGTTCCTTCAGTGGCTTTGGTTGGATATACCAACGCTGGCAAATCTACTTTGCTGAATGCCCTGACTAATGCAGAAGTTTATACAGCCGACCAGTTATTTGCTACTCTCGATCCCACCACGCGCCGTCTGGCGATTCCTTATGGCGAAACAAATGAACCTCAGGAAATTCTGATTACAGATACGGTAGGGTTCATACACGAACTGCCTGCATCGTTAATGGATGCCTTCCGCGCCACCTTGGAGGAAGTCACAGAAGCCGATGCCCTACTACATTTGGTAGATTTATCTCACCCTGCTTGGTTGCGTCATATTCGCTCAGTCAGAGAAATTTTGGCACAAATGCCAATAACTCCTGGCCCGGCCCTAGTGATTTTTAACAAGATTGATCAAGCTAATAGTGAGACACTAGCTCTAGCTAGAGAAGAATTCCCCCTCGCGGTATTTATTTCCGCGAGTCAGCGCTTGGGATTAGAAACCCTACGTCAGCGCCTTGCCAAGCTGATTGAATACGCTGTTGATTCTCAGTGAATACTGAAATAAATTTTTAATATCTAGTTGAAAATGCCGTAGTTAATAGTAACTATGGCATTTTCTATTGAAAATAATAGATATAATCAATCCCCTGCACCTCAACTGAAAAAAGTACCTGAACCCAATATAACCGCAGCATTAGGATTATTTGCCTTGGGCGTTTTCGGATTCCAGAAGAAAAACAAAGAAATATTTCCCTTTTTACATCACTTAACACTACTTTTATTTATTTTTGCCTACTTACATTAACGATTTCTGTAGATTAGGTTATGAAGGGATAAAGCAGTCACAGTCAGTGGCAAAGCTCTAAAATTAAAAAGTATTAAATCAAGTTGAGGACATCATGGCTGCAAAAGTAGAAATTTACACTTGGAGGACTTGCCCGTTTTGCATTCGTGCCAAAAGTTTGCTGAAAAACAAGGGAGTTGAATTTATCGAATACAGCATTGATGGAGATGAAGCAGCCAGAAATAAAATGGCTCAAAGAGCAAATGGACGCCGTTCTTTACCGCAAATTTTCATCAACGACAATCATGTTGGTGGTTGTGATGATATCCACGCTTTAGAAAGTCAAGGCAAGCTGGATAAGCTACTAACTTCTAGCAATAGCGTATAGGTTCAGAAGGTATTGCGCTAGCGACAAACCACTGCAAATTACACCGCAGTCGCTATAACTCTAGAAAAACAACGCGCTGCCTTGTCTACGGGCTTCCTTACAAAACCAATCTGTCCACAAGACTTTACCCTCCAAGTTCCACTCAGCAGTAAATATGTACATCAATTGGTGAGAGCATCAAGAGATAATAATTGAATAACCATTTAATTTCTTGGTGATTGAGGTATAAAGGGTGAAACTGGCTTTTATCATTGATCCCATCTATCTACTTGACCCGTGTCATGATACCAGTGTTGCCCTAATTGAAGCAGCCCAAATCCTGGGACACGAAGTTTGGGTGACTCAAGCAAATCTACTGAGTGTGGTGGAGGGCAAAGCTTGGGCTGTCCTACAGCGAGTTAAAGTTGTACCAGTACAGTTAGTCGAGGGACGCTGGCTAGCGGCGAATCCTTGGTATAAGTTAAGCGATTCCTCCTTAACTTCTTTAGAGACAATGGACACCGTATTTATGCGGACAGATCCACCTGTCAATGATTCTTACCTCTATGCCACATACATTCTCGATTACATTGACCCAAATAAAACTCTGTTGATTAATAGTGCCAGTGGCATCCGAGGGGCAAATGAAAAAATGTACGCCCTCCAGTTTACCAAAGCGATTCCTGAAACGATTGTCAGTGCTGATAAGCAATTTATCCGGCAATTTGTGGAAGCAAAGGGGGCAGCAGTTCTCAAACCGTTGGGTAACAAAGCTGGCGAAGGAATTTTGTTTTTGCAATCAGGCGATCGCAATTTTAACTCTATTGTTGAACTCAGTACCCTTCAAGGTAAAGTGCCAGTAATGGTGCAAACCTATTTACCACAAGCAAAAGAGGGAGATAAGCGAATTATCTTGCTCAATGGTGAACCAATTGGTGCGCTCAATCGCCTCTCTAGTGGAACTGATTTTCGCAATAATATGGCGACTGGTGGTACAGTCGCTCAAACCGAAATTACCCCAAGAGAGTATGAAATTTGTACCCAAGTAGCCGAACGCTTACGCCAAGACGGCTTAATTTTTGTGGGTATTGACGTTATCGGTGGCTATCTGACTGAAGTTAACGTCACTAGTCCTACCGGAATTCGTGAAATTGACCGCCTAGATGGTACTCGCCTTGGTCATCAGGTTATTCAATGGATTGAACAGACACTAAAAATCCAAAAATAATTTACATTTATTTTTTAGTTTGATGTCCTATTCTTCAGCAAACAGACTTCTTTCGGACATGCCCAAATTCATTCTATAAAGTAGTGTTGACAAGTTTTTTTACCAATTGGCAAAGTTGGGGATGGCAAAAGATTGCTTATCCCTGCCCTTGGTAAAACCCTGGTGGAAGTAGCACATTTTATACAGCGTTCAGCCTGAACTGAGACTGCTAAGTTAATCTAAAACTCAAATCAAAATCTTTCAATTCCTTGGTGTACGTCGGTTTCTCAGAAAATCAGGTATATCTAATCCAGGTTTTTCTTTTGGTTCTGGAGTTGGAGTTGGAGTTGGAGTAGAACTTGGAGTTGAGGTTGGGGGATTAACAGGGGGTTGCTGTGTTGTTGGACGCTTCGAAGTATTAGGTGCTACTCGAACGTTAGCCACACTTTGTTGTACCGCAGCTTGCACTTCACCTGTAAATCCGGTAGCAATTACAGTAATTCTTACCTCACCTTGGAGCCTGTCATCAATTACAGCCCCAAAAATAATATTGGCGTTGGGATCAACTACCTCATATATTGCTTCTGCGGCTGCATTCACTTCATGCAAAGTCAGGTCAGTACCACCTGTGATATTAAATACAACTCCTCTAGCACCTTCAATAGAACACTCTAGTAATGGTGAAGAAATAGCTGCGATCGCAGCTTCTCTAGCTCTGGATTTTCCAGAGCTAACGCCTATTCCCATCAATGCCGAACCCGCATCTGCCATAACTGCTCGGACATCAGCAAAGTCAACGTTTACCAAACCGGGGATCGTGATGATATCAGAAATACCTTGCACCCCCTGACGCAGCACATCATCTGCATAGCGAAAAGCTTCTTGCACAGGCGTTTGTTCGGGGATCACTTCCAGCAGTTTATTGTTGGGAATAATGATCAGTGTATCTACTCTACTTTTTAGTCCTTCAATACCTTGTTCTGCTTGACTGGTGCGGCGGCGTCCCTCAAAAACAAATGGACGTGTGACTACACCAACAGTGAGAGCACCCATTTCTTTGGCCACTTCTGCCACGATTGGTGCTGCACCCGTCCCAGTACCACCCCCCATACCAGCAGTGATAAATACTAAATCTGCACCCTCTAAAGCTGTAGCAATTTCGTCCCGTGATTCCTCAGCTGCCTTTTGACCGATAGCAGGATTACCACCTGCTCCTAAACCCCGTGTTAACTTCTGCCCAATTTGCAATCGACTCGGAGCGCCAGCTAAGGTAAGAGCTTGGGCATCAGTGTTGATTGACCAAAACTCTACCCCGGAGACATCAGACTCAATCATGCGGTTAACAGCATTGCCACCACCACCACCGACACCAATCACTTTGATGTTGGCGACCCGACCAGGAACAATCTCGCCAATTCGGCTATTTTCCGGAGAAATTTTCTTATTATCGTGATTTTGCCCAAAGTTCAGCCCAGAGTTATTAAAGGGATTAGTCGAGTTAACTGCTAGAGAAAATCCCGGCTGTCCCGTAGATTGGGAATTTTTATAGTTAAGTCCTTGGTTATTATCAAGTGTCATTGGATTTGTGAAAGGGTTGATAAACGACTTTTTCAGGTGTTATTCACCTAAGAGTCAACTTTAGTTTGACAGTGCCACAATATTATGGCGTTGTTCTTTATTGTTTTCACTACTGCCAAGCCTAACAGAATTGGCAGGGCGAAAATTTGCTATAGGATAAGCTGTTAACACAGCCGATCACACAGCCAATTCTAGAGAAGTATACCTATATTTATCTAAAACTGACCTGTATAACTTCAACCAGACATTAATCTCTTGATTATTCTCAGCGGCGGGCATAACTTGTAAAGACACACTACAGCCTATCTTCTCTGCCTCAATAATATTGTTAATAGGTTTCACCATTGGGGATGATTGCAACTTTAGACACAAAATTTACCTTCTACTTACTTATCCTTAAGGTTAAACTAAGCAATAATTGACTTGTCAGACTATACCTGATTAATTTGTTGTTTGGGTGGTCTCAATGGACACTTTGTGGGAGCAATAGTCTATCCTACAAGAATCCTCACTAGTGCGGCCAACAAATCAAGATTTCCTAAGAGATTTCGTCACCTAATAGGAATTACAGCACAGAGCAGTCCAAACTTATTGCCCAGAAGCAATGCTTACGCAACTTTGGGTGGCATTTTTCGTTACAGATTGAAACTTCGGTAAACTGTCTTTGGAAGTGTCCTCAACAGACCAAAGTCAGAGCCTTTTTGCCTCATACACTTGGATGGCGGCGTAAACCGTTCTCATTAGTGCCCTCTGCTTACGAGTCTGAATCTGAATTAAAAGCTCAAGCAACTTTCTCGTTTTTGCACTGGGTTCAGTCAAAGAATGTATGGACAGAAGGCGTTTTGCACGCCATAGACCATCATTAGATTGTCTGACATCTTGCACCCTACTATTAGATGTTAGGGTAACAATTAAGGGTCTGTTACTCCCAATAGAGATTTTATGATTGATCTTCTCATTTTAATTAGAAGTTAATGCCGATTTTCGTGTGATTTGCTAGAAAACTGAAAATAATAAATATATTTATCAGCATAAAGCTTCTTAATTTACTAGGAGCTATCAAAATAATAAACTTGCTAAATGTTTTTAGGGATTTTGGGAGTTAATTTTTGGTCTTTTTGGTTCATTTGTACTAATGGAAAATCGGGATTTTTTAGATCAATATACTCTATTTGACCGGAATTAAATTTTGTTGTTAAATGGCGCATTTGGGCGAGTACCTTAATTTGTTCTGATAACTGGGGACTTGGCACACCGAGATGCACGTTTCCTAATTCTGTTTTCAAAATTAAATTTGTTGGATTTTGGCAATCAATTTCTATAACTTTCACGGGACTTTGGCTCACAGCTTCATGGAGTTGAGTCCAGTAAAGGCAATATTGATTTGGCGAACCAATTACTCTGAGATTGGGTAATTTTTTAGTGGGATTCAGTGATGTATATTTTTCTAAAGGCATCCAGGCCCCACTTGCATCTAGTAAGCCGATTGTTACTTTTTTGTTGCCACGTGTTTGAGTTACCGCTACAGGTACTCGTTCTTGGATTTCAATAATTAATCCAGGAGGAAACAGGCGTCGTCTGACGATCGCTTGGGCAATAGTTGGTTGTTTCTTCAAAGAGTTAGCGATCGCTAACGGTTCAATCCGCCACAAAGACTGAGGGTAAGACAGCACCAACAATGACTGAGTTGTTTGCTCCGACAGCAATTTATTGCCTGATTTCATCACTATTTGTTTGGGAGCCTTTAGCATCCACACTGGTTGGACTGCCACCCACAACAATCCACCCGCCAAACCAGTAATGGCAAAGGTTCGCCAAATAGCTTGAATAATTCTTATCCGCCGCTGCCGACGCAATTTCTGACGACGCTGGGCTAGATGTGTGCGGGAAACTGATATTATGCCAGCCATTCACACCCCTTTTTGGTTGCAATCTAAATTCCTTGACAAGCTTGTATCATTATTAATTTCAGTAAACACTGCTGGCATCTTTTAGCCGCTCTCCTCAAGACTTTTTTTATTTTTAGTAACACTTTACAGTAACTACACAAGGATTATGGCGCTATTAAGGAGGCAGGAGGACGAAGACAGGAGGCAGCAGGTAATCCCTATAAATAAATTTAGGGATTTAATAAGGACATTGTATTTTTTGTGCTATACGTCTCAAAATATATTTTTTTACCTTTGTTCATAAATAAATTTAGGAGCTTGCACCCTAGAGGAAAAAAATCTTTTCTCCTGCCTCCAGCCTTCTGCTTTTCTTCGGTCATTATTCCTATTAAAGTTTACGGTGTCTATTTTTAACTGACTGTAGTCTTTTTGACAAGTTATTTTTGAAGATTTTCCTTAGAATATTACAAAATATTAATTGAGATGTATGGAATTTTGCCTTGTTGACAAATAGAATGTTAAATGATATACAAATATTCCTATATCTCTGTATACCTTGCTATAATTCATACCAGTTAGACTCATTACCTATCCAAACTGAGAACCATGAAATTTTGTAGCTTTTTTTACTTACTTCCTAGTCCATATAACTTTGTGGCTGGCCAAACAGAAGCGAAAGATTGTCAAAACTTCAATAGCAGGTGTAAAAAGGACAGATATGCTTAAAGACTGAGGGATCGAATGGTACGAAAAAAAGATGAAATCCTTGCCAGGCATGGGTATAGGGGATAGGGTGTATGTTCGGAAAAAATCAAGAAAAGTAAAAATAAGTGCGAACATAAATAAATTTCTTTGCTACGCAACGCTGGCGCGAACGTAACTATACCCCACACCCTACACCCCACACCCAAAAGCTTTGCAGATAATGGGTTTGCATTATCTTAGTACCATTCGTTATTAGGGTCAATTAAATCTCTACTATACTACTGACAGTAATCTGGTAACAAGTGCTGTCTTTTGCAAGACACTACTACCTTGCAAGTTAGTCCAGTGTCTACATCCTAGATCAGGATTAATTGTATAAAAAATCCAAACTAAACTGCATCTACATAAACCTCTACATTCATGAAAACGACATTAAATCTGTCACGTTTTTATAAAGCATGTAACCCTAGCTACACGCTAAATATAAGTAACGTACTAGATCGGCAGTATTACATAGATTTTGCTGATGTACGTGGTTGCAAGATTGTCGAAGAATTGCAACGAACGATCATTCGTATTTCTCCTGACGAGCCAACCTGTCAGTTATTTACGGGTCATATCGGCTGCGGTAAGTCAACGGAATTGCAGCGCCTCAAGACAGAACTAGAATTGGCAGGATTTCATGTGGTTTATTTTGAGTCCAGTCAAGACTTAGACATGGCAGATATTGATATCAGTGATATTTTGCTGAGTGTAGCCCGTCAAGTCAGTGCCAGTTTAGAAGGGATTAGCATCAAACTCAAACCTGGTTACTTTAGCAATTTGTTTAAAGAAGTAGGCGATTTTTTGCAAAGCCCCATAGAGCTTTCTGGACAAGCAGAGTTGTCCTTGGGTATTGCCAAAATTACCGCGAAAACTAAAGATAGCACCCAGATGCGGAATCAACTGAGGCAATATCTGGAACCACGTACCAATAGTATTTTGCAGGCGATTAACGAAGAAATTTTAGAAAAGGCTGTTGAACAGTTAAAGCTAAGGGGTCAAAAAGGACTGGTAGTAATTGTAGATAATTTGGATCGAGTGGATATGCGTCCCTTAGCATCCGGGCGATCGCAACCAGAATATCTCTTCATCGACCGAGGCGAACAGTTACGCCGACTTAAATGCCACCTAGTTTACACAATTCCCCTAACGTTAATTTTCTCCAATGAGTATGAGACACTGAAAAATCGCCTGGGGGGAGGAATTGCGCCAAAAGTACTACCGATGGTATTAGTGCGGCAAAGAGATGGCAGTGACTACGAACCAGGAATGTCACTAGTGCGCCAGTTAGTTCTAGCTAGAGCTTTTCCAGAAGTTCCTTTGAATAGCAGACTGTCATTAATTACAGAATTATTCGATCACTCCCAAACCTTGGATCGTCTATGTCGTGTTAGTGGTGGTCACATTCGTAACTTATTAGGCTTACTTTATAGCTGCCTGCAACGACAAGATCCGCCTTTTTCTAGGGATTGCTTAGAAGCAGTGATTAAGGACTACCGCGACGATCTACTATTAGCTATTGATGAGTCCCAGTGGGAATTATTGTTTGAAGTAGTACAACAACAGAGAGTTAAGGGTGAGTCTGACTATCAAAGCTTACTAAGAAGCATGTATCTGTTTGAATATCGCGATCCTGTAGGGCGTTGGTTTGGTATAAGTCCAGCCTTGGCAGAAACAGAAAAAGTTTTGGCTTGGCAACAAAATAAGTAACAGTCAATTGTCATTTGTTAGTGGACTAATGACCAATGCCCCATATCCAATGCTCCATATCCAATGCTCAATGCCCCATATCCAATGACTAATGACAAACAACTACGCGTCTACACCAAAGAAAATCAGCATACTTTGCAAAGACTGGTTAGAGCGATCGCACTTTCTGAAGGTCAATTTGCTCTGATTTTAGTTCGATGCAATTATGGGCGATTACGTGAGCAAATGTTAGAAAATATTCGCTCGAACACCAAAGAAATTAATATCAGAGAAATCTTTCTCAATCCATCAACTACTTCTTTACACAGCACAATAATCTCAGACCTATCTTTAGATAATCCTGCCGTCCTTACAGACTCTTTACCGTCTGCTGTAATGATTTTTGGTATTGAGTCAACTACCGACCTAGAAAACTTACTTACAGGTGTCAACCAAGCACGAGATATCTATGCTGCTACTTTTCCATTTCCAGTGGTATTGTGGCTACAAGATGATGTGGCATCATTGCTTTCAAGATTAGCGCCTGATTTCAAAAGCTGGGCTGCAACTACTATTAAATTTGAAATGGCCAAAGCAGATTTAATTGCTTTGATCTCTCAAGAGGAAGAATCTCTATTTGACAAAGTTTTAGAAGCAGGGGCTGAAACGTTTTTATCTAATGCCTTCCTAGATTTAGATCCAAAATCCCAACACCGCCACGAAATAGAATCAGCCCGTAATGATTTACTACGCCTGTATGGCGTTAAATTAACACCAGGATTAGAAGCTAGTTTAGAATTTGTATTGGGGCGAGATAAATACGCCAACGATCAAATTAATGGTGCTTTAGCCAATTATCAAAGAAGCCTAGCATTATGGCAGCAGGAAGCAAGGAGAGTAGCAGAGTGGGAGAGTAATTCTTCTTTGCCTCTCTTATGTCCTCAACCTATGCCCCCCTCATCTTTACTAAAGCAAGCAATAGTACTATTCCACCTGGGGCTTTGTTATCACCGAATGGCAGACTTATACCAGAATACTAGTAGCTATTGCGAACATGCTCTGTCGTGGTTTAAACAATGCTTGCAGCTATTAGAGGAGGTACAAAGAGAAGACTTAGTTGCTAAATTCATTTTGCCTGCTTGTGAAATGCTGCAACGTTTACAAGCTTGGGATGACTTAAAAGAATTAGCTCAAAAGTCATTACACCTACATAAAACTTATGGAACTCCTGCACAAGTTGCTCAAAATTATGGTTTTTTGGCAAATGTGGCGGCTTCAGAATCGAATTGGGTACTGGCTCATGAATTAGCAAATACAGCACTTTCTATCTCCGAAGAAGTAACACAAGTTTCTCTGCGAGATGCTTTGCAAAGACGACGACAAGAAAGTTGGTATCTTCTATTGCTAGCACGCACACAACGGCATTTGGGTGAGTGCGAGGAAGCTATCAATAACTTGGAATGGGCGAGGGTAGTTTGTGAGCTACAACATCAGCCATTACTTTACTTAGAGATTTTAGAGGAACTGCGATCGCTTTACTTTTTTGAGTGCCATAACTATACAGAAGCCTTTAAGCTGAAGCAAGAAAAAATTAAAATAGAACATCAGTATGGCTTTCGTGCCTTTATCGGAGCAAGTCAATTACAGCCACAACGCCCCAGAATTAACCCAGTACTAGAACCTCACAAAATACCGTTTATTCCTGAAGAAATTGCTCAAGAAATATCTGCTTCTGGACGGCAACAAGATGTCAATCGCTTCATTGAAAGAATTGCCCGTGCTGACTACAAACTCACAGTTATTTATGGACCATCTGGTGTAGGTAAAAGTTCAATTCTCAAAGCTGGTTTAGTCCCAGCACTCAAGGGAAAAGTTATCGGTGAACGCATTCCTATACCGATTGTTTTATCTGTTTATACTGATTGGATAACAATCTTGAGCAGCAGTATCAACCAAGCTCTAGCATACACGGGAATATCGGTCAATATTGACTCTACACCCACCATAATACTAGAAAGAATCCGGTTAGCATGTGAACGCAATTATACGATAGTTATCATATTAGACCAATTTGAAGAATTTTTCTTTGTTAGTAACCCTTCTACACAAAGAATAGAATTTTATAAGTTTTTTAGTGAATGTTTAAATATTTCTTATGTAAAAATAATTCTTTCATTACGAGAAGATTACTTACACCATTTATTAGAGTTTGAACGTTTGAGTCAGAAAAACAGTACTAGCTTATATGATTTAGGAGTAATTAATAAAAATATTCTTGATAAGGATATTCGCTACTATTTAGGAAAATTCTCTAGCCGAGATGCCAAAGCCATAATTCACAGTCTTACTCAACGTTCACATTATGAATTAAGTGAGGAATTAATTAACCGATTAGTCCAGGATTTGACAGGAGAGCTAGACGAAGTACATCCAATTGAATTACAAATAGTCGGTGCTCAACTACAAATAGAAAACATTACGACACTTGCAGAATATAAGCTTTGTGGTGGCTCGGCAAAATTGGTGGAACGCTGGTTGGGGGAAGTTATCAAAGACTGCGGTCCAGAGAACGAAGAGTTAAGTTGGAAATTATTATTTGAGTTAACAGATGAAAAGGGTACACGACCGTTAAAAACTAAAGCTGATTTAGCGGCTGCATTAGTTAATAATTATGATATAGATACTATATCAAGCTTTGACAAAGTTGAAGAACTGATTTTAGAAATATTGGTGGGCTCAGGCTTGGTATTGCGAGTCAGAGAAGAGTTAGGCGATCGCTACCAGTTGGTTCATGATTATTTAGTTGAACCAATTCGCCAAAAGAACAACTATGGTATGCTCGCCGAATTAGAAAAAATCAAACTTGAAAAAACTAGAGCGGAAGCAGCTCAACAACTTAGTCAAAAGCAACTCAATTTGGTATTGCAACGACGACTGCAGGAAGCACGGATAGCAGGTGCAATCCTAGCAATTATGGGGGGAACAATAGCAGCGTTATGGTGGCAAGCCGACTTACAAAAAAGAGCAGCAGTTCGCCAAACTCTACGAGCCGAACGCAGTGAAACCAACTTGCAAATTAGTGGAATCGCTGCTGCTAGCGAAGCTTTGTTTACTTCTAATAAAGAATTTGATGCCCTATTAGAAGGTTTGCGGGCTTGGAAAGGACTCAAACAGGCAGAGATTGTGCAGCCAGATACCCGAATGCGGGTAGTGACAGCCTTGCAACAAGCAGTTTATGGAGTAACGGAGGTTAACCGCTTGGAAGGGCACACTGAGGTTGTCTGGGGAGTAACTTTCAGCCCAGATGGTCAGTTGCTAGCATCAGGTAGCGTGGATAAAACGGTGAAACTTTGGCGTCCTGATGGTACCTTACTCCAAACCCTCAAAGGTCACACTAATGCTGTCACCTGTGTAAGTTTTAGCCCTGATGGTCAAACCCTAGCGTCTGCCAGCCTCGACAAAACAGTGCAAATTTGGCACAAAAACCCAGTTACAGGTGAATTTGACCCCAAGCCATATCAAACCCTGAAAGGATACGGAGATTCGGTTAGCAGCGTTAATTTCAGTCCTGATGGTGAATTGTTAGCTACTGGCGGTAAGGATACAACCGTAAAACTCTGGCACAAAGACGGTAGCCTAGTAAAAATACTGAGAGGACATCGAGGGTGGGTTAACTGGGTAAACTTCAGTCCCGATGGTCAATTTATCGCTTCAGCTAGCGACGACAAGACAGTAAAAATCTGGCGACGCGACGGTAGCCTTGTTACAACTTTGCAGGGACATCAACAAGCTGTGATGATAGCTGTTTTCAGCCCGGACGGTAAATTCTTGGCGTCAGCCGGTCTAGATAAGACAGTGAAACTTTGGCAAAGGGAAAGTAACAGCACTAAAGACGGTTTTGACTTTCGTCCTTACAAAACTTTACAACACCATAGCGATATAGTGTGGAGTTTGAGCTTTAGTTCTGATAGTAAAAAGTTAGCTTCTGCAAGTGAAGACAAAACCATAAACCTCTGGCGTATCAGTGGTACTTTACTCAGAACTTTCAAAGGACATAGTGATCGTGTTACCAGCATCGCTTTCAGTCCAAATAACAAATTGCTGGCCTCAGGAAGTTATGACAAAAGTGTGAAATTATGGAGAATAGATGCCCCAAGACCATCTATTCTTCAAGGGCATCGGAAGCCAGTTTTGAGCGTTGCTTGGAGTCCTGATGGCCGGATGCTAGCTTCTGGTAGTAGTGATCGCACTGTCAAACTTTGGCAACGGTACACCAGTAATGGCGAGGTGAAAACCCGACTTTACAAAACTTTAATGGGGCACACAAATAAAGTTTCTAGTGTCAGTTTTGACCCCAAAGGTGAAATGCTGGCTTCAGGAAGTTTTGACAAAACAGTGAAACTTTGGCGGCTTGACGGTACTTTAATCATGACTCTCTACGGACATAGCGATAGTGTAATGAGCGTGAATTTCAGTCCTGATGGTCAGTTTTTGGCATCAGCTAGCAAAGATAAAACAGTGAAACTTTGGAACCGTGAGGGCAAGTTGCTCAAAACCTTGGTGGGGCATCAGGGTTTGGTAAATAGCGTAAACTTCAGTCATAATAGTCAGGTTTTAGCCTCTGCCAGTGATGACCACACTGTTAAACTTTGGCAACGGGATGGTACTTTACTCAAAACTTTCTCACCCAGTGACAGCTGGGTGATGGGTGTCAGCTTTAGTCCCACTGACGAGTTACTGGCTTCTGCCAGCTGGGATAACACCGTAAAACTGTGGCGACGGGATGGGACGTTATTAAAAACCTTATTAAAAGGGTACAGCGATAGCGTCAATGCCGTGACTTTCAGTCCCAATGGTGAATTACTCGCCGCCGCCAGTTGGGACAGTACAGTGAAACTTTGGAGCAGTGACGGCAAATTAATTAAAAGTCTCAATGGGCATCGGGCTGGGGTATTAAGTGTCAGTTTTAGCCCAGATGGTCAAACACTAGCATCAGCTAGTGATGACAACACGATAATTCTGTGGAATTTAAATCTTGACGATCTGCTTGTTCGTGGTTGCGACTGGGTGGGCAATTACCTCAAACACAACCGCAATCTTGAGGAGCGCGATCGCCTTCTTTGTGATGGCATAACCCGGACAAACCCTTTTTAATTACAAATTATCAATTAGGTTGAAGCCTCAATGAGCAACCGCTCTTGGTTTAACAGTTGATGAGGCGATCAGAGTTATTAGTTCAGAACTAGAAATAAATTTTGAGCTAATCAGCCGCATGAGCGATCGCTCTCCAAAACTTCATGGCTATTTTCTTCGGGAGCCTTTTGTGGCAAATTGGCTAAAAAGGCTTGTAGCCTGATGCGCTCAATATAAGGCCAGCCTCCCTCAGACTCAATATCTTTCAGCAGTGAGTAAAGTTGGCGACGGTTAACAGGCAAACTCTCTTGAAAAACCCCATCTCGGATGTCTCGGTGTAACTGCTCTAATTGCCGCAGCAAAGCCAAAAGAGCTACAGTATCGCCTTCACAAGCTGTAGCAGCATCATGCACCACAGTTGTGATCGCTTGCAGTTTACCAGATAACTTCTGTGATTCAATATTTTTATGATCGTTCATGCCATCCTTTGCGTATAAATGAGGTCAACTCAAATTTACTGGAGATTTTTAATTTTCCCTAGTTTGTTAGTTGTTTCCCTGTCACTGCATCTCCTCACTTGCCCTAGTTAGGGGTAAATATAACTAGATTTGTATCTTTATCAAAAGCAATTGCGATCGCTCCAAAAAGAGCATAGTAACCTTTAGCATAGGCTCTACAAAAGCTAAATGCGATCAAGACAAGACTTTCTTTGATTTTGAGTTAAAAAAAATCGTATGATCTGGCTGATTTACCCATCCAAAAATGGGCTGTATGTAGTGGCGTCACATACATGATACAAAAAGACTTAGGCGACGACGCTTTTGCGATAAGCAAGAGCAAAGTGCGAAGCAGACACTCCTGTTCGTACTTTTCGAGGCAAGCATTTATGCAGCTCTGTATGAAACTTACTCATCCACCCGCCCAACTTTAACAAATGCCACCAACAGTAAAACTGCTGGTTTTTTGCTCCCCTAGTGACACACATCCAAAATGGATGCAGTGTGCTACTTAGTCTGGGGTTTACACCCTAAGCTCAAAAGAGCGACACGTTTAACTACGTTTAGCAACAGAAAAGTTTGAGCAACGACTGACAACCTAGACAACCCGAACACTTGCTTCAACTCTCTCAATCAGAGTAAAGCCGTGTCCGAACAAAGGTAGCTTTTCGCAGAGTAGCGGCTTCTCATCAGAGATCAAAGCTTCGATGCAGTTTTACAACTTAGATATTAATTTTTGAGATTGAGGTTGACCATGAGGTATCGCGCTTTAATTGTTGCATTCTTGGCTTTGTGCCTGGGGCTAATAACAGCTTGTAGTGATGCTCCTGCTAGTAGTAGTGGTAGAGATGTACTCACTTACGATCAAATTCGCGGCACTGGCTTGGCTAACAAATGCCCCCAACTAGGAGAAACACGCCGTGGCTCCATTCCCATTGATTCTAGCCAGTCTTATACCATCAAAGAACTTTGCTTGGAACCAACTAGCTTCTTCATCAAAGAAGAACCTGCTAATAAACGCCAAGAAGCAGAATTTGTTGCTGGCAAATTGTTGACCAGATACACTTCCACCATTGACCAGGTGCAAGGTAATTTAAAAATCAACTCAGATAATAGCCTGACCTTTAAAGAAACTGATGGTCTTGACTTCCAAGCCATCACTGTGCAACTTCCTGGTGGTGAGCGAGTACCTTTCCTCTTCACTATCAAAAACTTGGTTGCTCAAACCCAACCCAGTTTGACCAGTATTAACACCTCCACGGACTTTGAAGGCACTTTCAAAGTTCCTTCCTATCGTGGTGCTGCTTTCCTAGATCCCAAAGGTCGTGGTGTCGTCAGTGGCTACGATAATGCCGTGGCTCTCCCCGCTCAAGCAGATGATGAAGAACTTACCCGCACTAACGTCAAGCGCGCTGAAAATCTCAATGGCAAGATTTCTCTGCAAATCGCTAAAATAGATGGCTCTAGTGGTGAAATTGCTGGCACTTTCGAGAGCGAACAGCCATCTGATACAGATTTAGGTGCTGGCGAACCTAAAGAAGTCAAGATTCGCGGTCTATTTTATGGACGGGTTGAATCGACTCGTGGCTAAATCCTCGAAAGTAAGGCAACTGAATGGCACTCAAAACGACAATTCTGTAAGTATCAGACTTGCTCGCAAAAGTTAACCTATCTACCCTCTTTTTTCAAGAGGGTAGATAGATTTTTTACAAAAATCGGGAAAAGTTAAATCTGAGCAAAATAGCTCTGGCAATTGGGAAAATTTTTATCCCTCAGTCTTATGGGTCACTTGATTCATCTGTTTAACCTTTTCCCTTTCATTAAAACACTATATACTTAAGTGCAAAAAAGGGCGAGATGCCCTTTTTTTATTGGCTTGCGTAAATATACATAGGATTTTTTTAAATTATTAGTAATTTTTAACTATTGGATAAATCTCAGTTGAATAAGCACGTAATTTTACTGAAAATCTAACTTTTGCTTATCAAACAAAAGCTCGACTACTGTTGTTTTGTTTCTCTAAATTAATTTCATCATTAATTAATTGAAGTTAAGTACAATCTCGGTTTGATATTTAGTGATTAATTTTATATTTTATTTATATGTAGTTCTAAAAAAGCTACAGGTCATACCAAAGATAGATAACCAAGTAAATAGCAATTTCGCGTATTTAAATTTTGCTCGATTGTCAAGTAATCTATGGAGTTTTGATAGAAAGTTTTTATTATATACCATAGCAAATGCTTAGGAAATATAGCGCAATATTTCCTTTAATGTCGTGCGATCGCAGCTGAATTTAAAAGAGAATAATTGATTACTTATTTGCTCAATAAACCCGGTGCTATGCCTACCACAGTCACCACTGAACTAAAGCACGAAATTTGGCAGTTGTTGCGAGAATATCAGCAATCTCCGTCAGAAAATATCCGCAATCAACTAGTAAAACTCAATTTTGGATTGGTGAGAAAAGAAGCTCACTACTGGACAAATCAATGTCATGAAACCTACGATGATTTGCTCCAGGTTGGATGTTTAGGTTTAATCAGAGCTATTGAAAGATTTGAAATTTCTAAGGGACATGCCTTCAGTTCCTACGCTCTTCCCTATATTCGGGGTGAAATTCAACACTATCTCCGAGATAAAGGTGTCACCGTGCGAATTCCTCGGAGATGGTTAGCACTCCAACAGCAAGCAATAGGAGTATCACGTTCTTGGCGTGAAAAACACAATCGTCAACCAACCGACTCGGAATTAGCAACTGCACTGGAAATTTCTCCAAATGAATGGCAAGAAATTAAATTAGCATGGGTTAATCGCGCTCCTTTGAGTCTTGATGTACCAATCCAAGATGGAGAAGAAGGTTCTACCTGCTTAGGAGAATTGGTTCCAGATCCTCACTATCGCAGCTTTCAACTGGCACAAGAAGACCAACTTCGCTTACAACAAGCGTTGGTTCAGCTAGAAAAACGCACCCGCGATGTGTTGGAATGTGTATTTTTGCAAGATTTGACACAAAAACAAGTTGCAGAACATCTAGGAATCAGTGTAGTAACGGTTTCCCGTCGAGTCAAGAAAGGACTGGATTTGATGAAAGAGCTTATGGGTGTGGCAGAAGATTGACTGCAAACAAACACCAAGCCGCAGTTATACTGGGTAGGCAGTGCTAAAAATCACCCTTGAAATTTAAAAAATTAGGTTATAAAGGGAACATACTTTGTCTTTAATCTAAATTTTAGGCATGTTGATTTCTAATTTTCAATTTTCCAATGGCTTTTGAGAAAGGCTCATGGGCAGAACTTCAAAAATTACAATTGCAGCTATTCTAACTTTGGCGATCGCTGGATGTGCTTCTGAAGATACACAACAAGCTATCAATCCCGTGCCAATTCCCAAAATAGCCAAAAAGTCGCCACCAGCGGCTCAATCCTTTAAGAATCCAGTGATACCTGCCAAACAGGTTTCACAAGTTAATCTTGCATCTGTTAACTTGATTCAATCTACAAATGCTACAGAGCGGGCACGAGAACTTGTGATATCAAAAGATCGAAGCGATCCTTTTACACAACTTTTCGGGCAGACTCTTCCCGGAATGGCTAAAACATCTGGAAGACCAGTTCCCGTGTTGCCGAAGCTACCTACTGCAACGATAGTAAAACTAAAACTTTCAACACGCAGCATTGCTTTAAATCCAAAGAAAAATAACGTTTCTTCTCTACCAAAAAAAGTCAATCCTACCTTGACTAAAAAAGTCAATCCTACCTTGACTTCAGTATTGCCTAAAGTTTTGCCTCAAGTTGTCCCCAACCCCACTTTAGTCTCTGTATTGCCACCGCCAGCACAGCCTGAGTTAGCAAGGGCAGTGGTTGTGACTGGTGTAGTTCTAATTAGCAAGGAACCACAGGCAATTATCAAAGTACCCGATGAGCCGACAAGTCGTTATGTACAGGCGGGACAGCGATTAGCAAATGGGGTACTAATTAAACGTATTGAAATGAATCAGGGCTACAACCCCATTGTCATTTTGGAACAATATGGTATTGAAGTTGCCAAAATGGTAGGGGAAGGGGCTGTTAACTCAACGCCGTCAGCTGCGTCTGCTACCGGCAATCCTATTTCAGTGACAACGCCCCCCCAAAATTCTTTTAATGTGGGAGCTTCATAAAGATGGAGACTAAGGAAAAAGTAGAATTCGTTGGTTTGCCTTTAGCTGTTTATAGAGAAATAGCAGCTCATTTACGTCAAGTCGAAGGGGTGGAGGTGGATTTAATTCCCCAATCATCCCAACAGTTTGATTACAATCAAAGTCAAATTGGTGGCTTGAGCCTCTCGTGGACAGTAAACTCTGGTTCAGAAAGTCGGCAACGAGTTAACCAGATTTTGGCTTACTATCAAAATCGCTATAGCAATCCTATTTGATTTGTGAAAATCGAAAGCCTCAAATTCCCGAATTCTTAGAGAAGTCGGGAATTTTGTTGTTTATGAATCATTTAGGATTGCTATAGCGCTCTTCCATCACTCTGTCCAGAGAAAAAACAATAATCCTTGCTACACAAGACTTTCAGGTAAAACAGATGATTCTAGCCATAATGTTAGAAAATAAAGCTCGAAACCGAGTTTCTGTCTTTGATTTAAAAGTTGGTTGAGATTTTTCTTTGACCAGAGTGATGGAAGCTGTTTACGGACGCACTTGCTTTCATTGTCGATGAAACAAACAAGTCAAATCCTCTTCCTATACCCTATCTCACCTCAACAAATAAGTTTTCTTACTACACCGGTTTGAAATATATGGTTTTTAACATTGCTCGACCTTCTGTCGTTATTTCTGCATTCTTACAGATCGCCAGAAGGGTTGACGAGCCTGATTCTGGATTGGCTTTGTTGCTTTCAATCTCACCGATGAATTATCCAGACTCCTTAAGACGATTTAGTAACTCAAGCAATTCTTCTCGACTAACCTGTTTCCCCTCGAAGTCCTCGGCAAAAAAGCTAACATCTCGCTGCCCTTCTTCGTCGTGTTTAATCTTATTGAGCAAGACGTAGACGATTTGATCAGGCAGGTTATCTGCTGGTGTCAGATCAAGTGACATAGAATACTCCTAAAAATCGCTAAAACTAAATATTATTATAGACTATTAAGAATTTTTACCAACAATTAATTTGCTAGTAGCTGAGAACGTAGGCAGAGTCTACCTTATAAACTAATTTTTGATTGAAAAAATTGTCAACAAAGACTAAAACGTTGAGTTGAGCTTGCCAACCAGAAGCAGTCAACACCACAGGGCAAACGCATCTAAAGTATAAGAATCCTTTAATAGCAAGGGTTCCGGCGTTTTTTAATTGAGCCTATTTTTTCGTCAAATCCTTATCCAGCAGGGGTTTTAGAAATGCCATGCGTTCGCCCTGGTCAACACCAACTTCCTCGCTTTGCAAGTAGGAATTGAGCGATCGCTTTTATCATCTCAGCGATCGCATTACTCGAAAATAGCGATCGCTTAACAATGGCGTAAGAATTCTATAGATCCCAACTCCTGACTCTAAATTTTCTGGAGTCTTACACTGAAGCACTTAACTTTGTATCACAGAGAAGCGATCAGAGAAAACTTCAATTAACGCAGGTTCAAAAAGCAACGTTATGATAATTAATGCATTAATCGAGCTTGGGTCTAATAATAAATAAGTTGGCACAAACAAACCTCCAGAGTATGGAGACGATTAATCGCCTCTGTAGAGCAGTTAAAAACCATAGCTCTTGACTGTATATGCGTCCAACCACAATCAGCCGTTGTACAAATTTCCATAAGGATAATTAAAGTGACTAGGACTAATTCAGACTTTCTTTCCTCCAGCGATCCGGTGATCGCGGAGTTAATCAACAATGAACTACAGCGTCAACAAGACCATTTGGAGTTGATTGCTAGCGAAAACTTTACCTCCGCCGCTGTACTGGCGGCTCAAGGTTCGGTACTGACAAATAAATATGCTGAGGGTTTACCTGGTAAACGTTATTATGGCGGTTGTGAGTTTATCGACAAAATCGAGCAACTAGCGATCGACCGCGCTAAACAGATATTTGGTGCGGCTCATGCAAATGTACAACCTCATTCTGGCGCACAAGCCAATTTTGCAGTATTTCTATCGCTGCTGGAACCAGGGGACAAAATTATGGGGATGGATTTGTCTCATGGGGGACATCTTACCCACGGTTCCCCTGTAAATTTCTCAGGTAAGTGGTTCCAAGTTAGCCACTACGGTGTCAGTCAACAAACAGAACAGCTTGACTATGACCAAATTCGCGAGCTGGCGCTGAGGGAGCGTCCTAAGCTCTTGATTTGTGGTTATTCGGCTTATCCTCGTGTTATTGACTTTGAAAAGTTCCGTAGTATTGCTGATGAAATCGGCGCTTACTTACTTGCCGATATTGCTCACATTGCTGGTTTAGTTGCCACTGGTCTTCATCCCGATCCTATTCCTCACTGTCACGTAGTAACAACAACTACCCATAAGACTCTACGCGGCCCTAGAGGTGGTTTAATCTTGACTGGCGACGCAGAACTAGGTAAAAAGCTAGATAAATCTGTTTTTCCTGGCAGCCAAGGCGGGCCATTAGAACACGTTATTGCTGCCAAGGCAGTAGCTTTTGGAGAAGCCCTCAAGCCTGAGTTTAAAACTTATTCTGCCCAAGTGATTGAAAATGCTCGTGCTTTGGCCGAACAACTGCAAAATCGTGGTTTAAAGTTAGTATCTAACGGCACTGACAATCATTTAATCTTGGTAGATTTACGCTCTGTAAGTCTAACTGGTAAGCAGGCAGATCAGTTAGTCAGTACTGTGAATATTACTGCTAACAAGAATACCATTCCCTTTGATCCGCAGTCGCCATTTGTTACTAGCGGTCTGAGGTTAGGTTCGCCAGCAATGACCACACGGAGCTTAGGAGTAGCAGAATTTACCGAGATTGCAAATATTATTAGCGATCGCCTACTTTCTCCAGATTCCGAGGTAGTAACCCAAGATTGTCGGCAACGGGTAGCGGCATTGTGCGATCGCTTTCCCTTATATCCTCACCTGGAAATTCCTGTACCAGCATTAGCATAATTGGGCATGGAGCATGGGGAAAGAGACAAGGGAGACAAGCAAGAAACTAGTTTAATAATTCCTCCTTATCCTTTTTGTCCCCCTTGTCCCCTCATCTCCCTTGTCCCCTTATCCCCCACTCATCACTCCCCATTCCCCACTCCCTACTTCCCTTCCCCAATCCAATGAGTGCAGAAATTATTTGTGTTGGTACTGAACTATTGCTAGGAGATATCCTCAACGGCAATGCTCAATTTTTAGCGCAACAATTAGCGCAGCTAGGTATTCCCCACTACTATCAAACAGTGGTTGGGGATAATCCAGAACGGTTGAAGCAAGTTATAGAAATTGCTATTTCCAGAGCGCAAATTCTCATTTTCACTGGTGGACTCGGCCCAACACCAGACGATCTAACTTGCGAAACGATCGCCGATTTTTTTAAAGTCCCGTTGGTAGAACGTTCTGACATTATCGAAGACATAACCCAGAAATTCGCGCAACGTGGTCGTGTTATGTCACCAAGTAACCGCAAGCAGGCTTTGATTCCCCAAGGTGCAGAAATTCTACCCAACTCCACTGGAACAGCACCTGGTATTATTTGGCAACCCCGTCCTGAAATCACGATTTTTACCTTTCCCGGTGTTCCTAGTGAAATGTACCCAATGTGGCAAGAAACAGCCGTCCCATTTCTTAAAAGTCAAGGTTGGGGTAAAGAAATTATTTACAGTCGGAGTTTAAAATTTTGGGGTATTGGTGAATCGGCTTTGGCGGAAAAAGTTTCTTCCTATTTGAAATTGCCAAATCCCACAGTAGCCCCTTATGCAGGTAAAGGGGAAGTCAGATTGCGAGTTTCTGCGAAAGCAACTTCCGAAACAGCCGCAGAAGAACTAATTGCACCCATTGAGAAACAACTTAAAGAAATTGCCGGACTGGATTTTTACGGCGTTAATAATGATACCCTTGCTTCTGTGGTCGGTCAATTGTTACGGGCATCAAAAGAAACGCTTTCGGTGGCAGAATCTTGCACTGGTGGCGGTTTAGGGCAAATGTTGACTGAGATTTCTGGCAGTTCTGATTACTTCTGGGGTGGAGTAATTTCTTATGACAATTCGGTGAAGGTTGGACTATTGGGGGTTAACCCAGAAGATTTAGATAAATTTGGGGCGGTAAGTGCTACTGTCGCAGAGCAAATGGCTGTTGGTGTCAAAACCCGCCTTGCAACAACTTGGGGATTGAGTATCACTGGTATTGCTGGCCCAACTGGAGGGACAGATACTAAGCCGGTGGGTTTAGTTTACGTTGGTTTGGCTGGACCAAAGGATGAAGTGGCAAGTTTTGAGTATCAGTTTGGTACAGTGCGAGGTCGAGCTTTAATTCGTCATGTGAGTGCAAATGCAGCGTTGGATAATTTGCGGCGGAAGTTGTTGACGAGGTAGGCATCAGTGAAAAATTAAGGTCATCAACCATTAGTCAACAAGTAATAATGCTTAAACTCTCTTTAAATCGGGTTTAGGAACACAATTTTTCAGCCAGCGATGCCTACGCACTTGTTTAAAAGGCAAGTCAAATCAGAGCGTAGGCATCGCCCGCCATAGGCATCGCACCCTCTGTGTTCAGTCTAGGGTAACTTGTTTGACTGTAATACTCATCATTTCTTTGCCCTCACTGTTGGGTGCAGCTTGCGGCTGACTCCAGGCTGTTACTTCGGCAAAGCCGACGCGATAAAGCAAATGAATAATGCTGTTGATACCTCGACGGGAGCCAATGATCAGGATTTTTACAGATTCCCGATGGGAAAGTGGCAAAGAGTTGTTAGATTCCATGACAGGCATTAAAACTGTGTGATTTATGTCCAAAGTTTTGGACATAATCATCTTACATTAAATGTCCAAATATTTGAACATTTACCAAGTCACAAGCCTCTGACACAATCAGAGGCATGAAAAAAGCAGGTAAAGCGCTGAAGCAGGTACTGGAGATTTACAGCATCAGTCAGAATCGTTTAGCAGTAGCAATGGGTATTGGACGCTCCGCTGTCAACAACTGGGTTAATGAAATTAGTGACCCGCCTGCTGATACAGTGCTAGAAATTCGTAAAGGACTACAAGCAATCAATCATGAAGCTGCTAAGGAATTTATCAAGCTTTACTTGAGTGAAGATGAAGATTACTAAAGTGCTTCAAGAACTCAATCCAGATGCCGTTCTTGAATTTGTTAGTCTTGACTTAGGAGACATACACAGTATTTGTAGTACGAGTAGTAAGATGGACTGATTCTCAAGAGCCAAATTTACAGTGGGCTGTTTCTACAGGGGATATCTGGCAATTTGGTTTATTGAATCAAAAAAGTAAACAAATACCTCAAGACCTCAATTTATGCTGATATAGAAGACTTGCTGCGTATTTTGGTGGCGATATTGGGTTAAGTATGAAACACTATCACATTCATATTTTCTACAGTGAAGATGATGGCTACATTGCTGATATTCCTAATCTGAAATATTGTTCAGCATTTGGTTCAACTGAAGAAGAAGCGCTTCGTGAAGTCTTGCAAGCAAAAGAAGCATGGTTAGATGCTGCGAAAAAGGAGGGTAAACTAATTCCTAAACCTAAATATCGGCTTGCAATTTACCAGATGGACTGATGATTAATGGATATAGTGCGATGTCTGAGGACAAGCTGCTTTTCGTCTACCTACTTTTTATTGAAGTTGCGATCGCTTCGTAACAGACGATAGCAAAAGACAAATTATATTAAAAGGCACTGGCTTAGATAGCATTTTCAGAATCATTTCCAAACCTCGGTCAAATCTAAGATAAACCCAAGCAAGATATCTTCACCTGACAAGCTTATGGGATTATCTATAACTTCCACGGACTGGCCTTGCCTATAAATCTCTACCTTTTTGTTTTTTCGGTCAATTAACCAACCTAAACAAGCTCCGTTTTCCATATATTCCCTCATTTTGGCTCGTAGGGGTTTCATATTGTCATTTTTAGAACGCAGTTCCAGTACAAAATCAGGACAAAGAGGGACAAATCCATCTTGCTGTTCTGGAGTGAGTGTGTCCCATCTGTCTTGACTGACCCAAGCTGCATCGGGAGAGCGATCGGCTCCGTTAGGGAGGTGAAAACCAGTTGAAGAGTTAAATGTTTTACCAAGTCTTGTTTGACGGTTCCAGAGCCATAGTTGTCCTTCGATATCTAAATTCCTATTTCCTGTAATACCTCCAGTTGGAGCCATAACGATTAGCTCTCCTGTCACAGTTCGTTCTAGTTGTAAATCTCGGTTAGCGATCGCCAACTCGACTAACTGCTCATGGGTGACTGTAAGTGTTAGCGTTGGTGGAATATTCACTGCAATGGCTCGAGGTGTTTTGGCTTGTGTCACTGTTTCGTTTCAAACCTACGTTTATCTGGAAGCTCTACATAGATTCTAAAAACCATTTGCATTCATTTCCATAGTTTAAAATAAATGCGTCACTATGGCGAACTAGCGATCACACTTTTTATTGAGGTTGCGATCGCCTCACTTCACATACATGGAGAAGACCAAACTTTAACAGCTATATCTGCTAATAATTCTGCTCTTTTATTGATTTCTGTTTCGTTCCACTGTTTCAGATGTTGCAACCCCCGATTCAGACGTAGAGGGCTATCTGCGAATCCACCATCCTTTTTATCCCGCTTCTCTATAAACGGGCGATCGCTCAACTCAGGATTATATCCAGTTAGAGTTAGATTTCCAATAGTGTGTAGATATTTGGCTCGAATTTCTTTCCATTGTTCTCCCAAATCTGCCTGCCATTCTAAACAAAGATTGGGATTTTGTGGCATGATATGCTCAATACTATATTCTTCAGCATTGACTAACTCTTTCCGCTCATAATTTTCTAGTTTACGAAGTAGATAGTTGCGACCGCGAAAGTTATAAATATCCTTAACTAGCAACTCTCGACGAAACTCTTCATCATCTGGAAATCTTTTATAACTCTTTTTACTACTCAAAGCAATCTGTAAACTTTCTAAGTAGTTTTCTCGGTCAACTTCTCGAATTAAAGTGGCAAAATTCTTGTTCATATAGTTAGTAGGAATGCCACAGATAGTCCGCCGAAATACATAGCTTTCCACAAGCCTAAGAATGCTGATAAATTCTTGTCGTGCTATTTTATTTTTATTGTAATCATCATAAACTTCTATTAAAAATGGATAGGCAACATCTACCTTAAGAGTATTAATATCCGTAATTAACTGCTTAATTTCTTGGTCAGTTTCCTCAGCAAAAGCTAACTTAACAAAATATTTAGAGTAAAGGTAAACATCCGCTAATATCTCTTTGATTAAAGTATCTTTTTTCCCTTGTACATAAATCTTAAAGCTACTATAGACTTCTCTAATATTAGGAATAGTTCCTGATCTAGATTTGATGGTCAGATAGTCCCGAATGAAGCGGTCAAATAGCTGAGAATATCCGGTTTTATCAAAGTTTTTCTCCATTGGATGCCAATAGAGGTTGTAAATTTCATTCTGCTCCTCCGGTTGAAGTCCCATCAGTACATAGTTCCGAATCTTGTCTGCTTCCGAAAGCTCAAGTCCTGTGGAATTTAGACTTTCAAATATTAATTGTGGATCATCACGATCGCGCTCCAAAGAAATTTCTACAATCATTAACTTGCATATACCTCGGTACAGGTTATTAAGGTCAATGTCTAGTTTATGAATTTGATTCTCAAAATATCGGTAGTTATCAACAAGTTGCTGAGATTTATCGTTAGGTATTTCTGTATCTTCTAGCAATCGAATTAGAGTTTCTCTATCTTTCTTATTTAAAAGTAACTTGTATCGTTCACTACCCTTTGCATGTCTATTAAAAAGATAAAAATCCTCTAGGGCTTCAGAACTAATATCAATTTCTTCATTACTTGCTCTAATAGCTTTACTTAAAACAGAAAGTAGTAATGAAAGGGTTGTTAAACGTTGCTGACCATCAATAACTAACAATTTAGGTATTACTGCTGTTAGATACACAGTATCTACCATGTAAACTAATGAACCAATGAAATGCCCTGAAATTTCATTGTCTTTAGCAGCACGCAGAATATCATTCCATAGCTGCTGGCATTGAGTAATTGTCCAACTATAAGGACGCTGATAGATGGGGATGATTAATTGCTTGTTGCCTTCTAAAAAGTTGAGAAACTTGGTTTGAGTAGCTTTCATGGTTTTAGTACGTTATTAGGAAACTGTAGGTATCAAAGCTTTAGCACAAACCGCTCTCACGTAATCAGCTAGGTTAAATTTAGTTGTGTCATAATTAGCAGTGGTGATAAGCTGTCTGATGTCCTAATTAAAGTATTCCCACCAATAAGTTATTCATAACTTTCCTTGCAGAAATTCTATATTAATGTCAACATCTGACTCAGTTTTCCTCACTAGAAACGCCATACTTCTGCTGCATTTCCCGTTTAAATTCCTCAACAAAACGTGTTTGGCCTGCATTTACGTCTTCCACTCCCGTTGTAAGTAGTAATATCTGATACAGTGACCTTGTAACCATCAGCTATCCAACTCCTACCCATCAGCACAATTAATCACGGGATCGCTTGCTGTATTCTTCACAGTTTGTTACAAAAGTACAAAGAACTTTTAGAGACTAAAAACCACATGTTCGGCGGACTTACTGGTTTACAAGAGCCTAAAGGCACAGATTGGGGAGAGCGGATGCTCAACACGGTCGCTAGCCAAACGATTCGCCACCTGTTTAGCATGAGCGAGTCAGTAGAAGTCTTTGTGCGCTGCTACCCCTCTAGCAAGCTCTTGCAAGGCAGCATTGATAGCTTCAAAATGAGCGGTCGTGGCTTGGTAATTCGGAAAGATTTCGCGGTTGAGGAAATGTCTTTTGAAACTGATGCAGTTGCCATTGACTTCGGCTCGGTATTAAAGGGCAAACTCAGTCTTAAGCAACCCACTCAAGCGATCGCTCAAGTAATTTTATCAGAAGCAGGTATAAACCAAGCCTTTAATGCAGAACTGGTGAAAAAGCGCCTACTTAACCTCACCATACCATTACTGACAGCATTATCTGGCGGTGAACCAGTCTCCTTTACGGAAGTTCAGGTAAAGCTATTACCAGAAAATCGCTTACAGCTTGGAGCAAAAGCAGATTTAAATAATGGCGAACTTGTACCCCTAAGCATGATCCTAGCTATAGGCATCGAAAGGCGGCGGCGAGTTTCTTTCAAAGATCCAAAAATCGAACTTGACCAAGTACCAGAAGCACAACGGGAAATCTCGCAAACCTTGAGCGTGGCACTGGTAGAAATTTTAGATAATATGGTTGATCTCGATCGTTTTGACCTCGATGGAGTGAAAATGCGGCTCAACCGATTAGAAACTGAAGGTCAAAAACTTATTTTCAGTGGATATGCTGAAATTGAACGTATTCCAAATAGCGCTTGATGCAATACTTACACGCAAACAATCAAAGTAAAGTGAAACTTTGAACAAATTAAACTACCGCCTAGAATCATCTAGGCGGTAGTTTAATTCTTTAGGTTTTGAATGGAGTTAGGAGTTATTAATTACTAAGTTGTAATTAATTTTTATTATCATTCTTAACTCCTGTAGAGACGCGATTAATCGCGTCTCTACTTTTTATCTTCCCACGCCTACATATTGAAATCCAGCGCGTATTATTGCTTCGGGGTCGAGGAAGTTACGACCGTCGATGATAACGGGGTGGGCCATCAGTTTCGCCATCTTCACATAGTCCAGAGTGCTGAACTGCTGCCATTCGGTGACGAGTACTAAAGCATCGCAGCCATCAGCTAGTCTTTCGGCATCGGTTTCTACTAGGACCCCAGAAAGTCCATGACGTAGACCTGTTTGGGAAACAATGGGGTCATAGGCTTTAACTTTGGCTCCCAGTCGGTTTAGCTGCTCAATTAGGTTGAGTGCTGGGGCGTCGCGCAAGTCATCGGTATCGGGCTTGAAGGTCAGTCCGAGTAGTCCGACTGTTTTGCCTTTGAGAATTTTTAGAACTTGTTGAAGTTTCTCTAAAGCAATCAACCGCTGACGTTCGTTGACACTAACAGCAGATTTCAGTAGCTGGGCTTCATAACCATAATCATCAGCAGTGTGAATCAGGGCAGAGACATCTTTGGGAAAGCAAGAACCACCCCAACCAATACCAGCTTGTAAAAACTTGTTACCAATGCGGGAATCTAGACCGATACCTCTGGCTACTTGAGTAACATCAGCACCGACGCGATCGCAAATATTAGCAACTTCGTTAATAAAACTAATCTTAGTAGCTAAAAAGGCATTAGCGGCGTATTTAATCATCTCCGCCGAACTTAGGTCTGTTGCCAGAATTGGCACTGGAGGTAAAGATTGATCTTCTGCGTACTTGCGTTCCACAATTGGGGCATACAGTTGTTGCATCAAGGCTACTGCTCTTTGACTATTGCCCCCTAATACAATGCGATCGGGGTTAAACGTGTCGTAAACTGCCGAACCTTCGCGCAAAAACTCTGGATTGCTGACGACATCAAACTCGGCTGCAAATTCAGGTAATTTCTCATCGCTCGGCACTCCACCTGCGGGTATTAGTGTTTTTTGCCGCTCTGCAACACCATCTAAAACAAGCATCCGCACCCAGTCACCTGAGCCAATGGGTACTGTAGATTTATTTACTATGACTTTATAACCACCGTTGAGATTTTCGCCAATCCCACGAGCTACAGCTTCGACGTAACGAGTATCACTTTCACCAGTGGGTAAAGGTGGCGTTCCTACAGCAATAAACAAAATTTCTCCGTGGGAAACTCCAGCAGCAAGATCGCTAGTAAAATGAATCTTCTCTGTCTGAATGGCAGACTGCATAATTTCTGGGAGTCCTGGCTCAAAAATTGGAGACTGCCCAGATTTCATTAACTTAACTTTTTCTTCGTTGTTGTCTACGCAAATTACATCATGCCCAATATGAGCCAAGCAAGCACCTGTAACTAAACCAACGTAACCAGTACCAATAACGCAAACACGCATTTATTTAACTCCTCACTTTTTTAGGGTTAATTTTCAAAAAGAAGTTCTCAATTTTACACTTACACACTTAAGAAAACTCAGCAACTAATATAGACTAGCTACCAATCGGATTAGCCTGCATGAAAATTTAGAGCAACGCTAGACGCCACTCAGGTGGTTGAATTATTGGCATCGCTTTGAATGCGATCGCGAAAATCTTCTATTGTCAGTTTTAAACCCTCTTGCAGAGGAATGGTAGGTTCCCAATTTAACCAAGTTTTTGCCTTTGTGATATCAGGCTGGCGACGTCGGGGATCGTCCGAAGGTAGTGCTTCGAACTTAATCTGTGCGTCTGGATTGATCATATTTTGCACAGTTTGTGCCAATTGTAAAATCGTGTATTCACCAGGATTGCCCAGGTTGACTGGGCCAACGTAGTCGCTATTCATTAGGCGGATGAATCCTTCTACCAAATCAGAAACGTAGCAGAAACTACGAGTTTGCGAACCATCACCGTACACAGTTAAAGGATTACCCTGCAAGGCTTGAACTATAAAGTTGCTCACTACCCGACCATCATTTTCTAACATTCTTGGCCCGTAGGTGTTGAATATCCGCACAACTCGAATATCAACTTTATTTTGCCTGTAGTAATCAAATGCTAGAGTCTCAGCAATTCTTTTACCTTCGTCGTAGCATGAACGTATTCCAATAGGATTGACGCTACCTCTATACTCTTCAGTTTGAGGATGAATTTCTGGATCTCCGTATACTTCACTAGTGGAAGCTAAGAAAAACCTCGCTTTCATACGTTTAGCTAGCCCCAACATATTCAGTGTTCCCATCACGTTAGTTTTAACGGTTTTAACTGGGTTGTACTGGTAATGTACTGGTGAAGCAGGACAAGCTAAATGATAAATTTGATCCACTTCTAACCGAATTGGTTCGGTAATATCGTGACGGATCAATTCAAAGTACGGATGATCTAACCATTTCAGAATGTTGCGTTTATGACCAGTGTAAAAATTATCCAAGCATATTATTTCATGCCCAGCAGCCATTAGTCGGTCGATGAGATGGGAACCAATAAACCCAGCACCGCCCGTCACTAAAATTCTCATAGTTTCCCAGTTACTTACAAATATTTTCTAGTAGCTATTGCACTTACTTTTAGATTACCCACCTTGGGTACAAAGAATACAAAACAAAAAAAAATAATAAGGCTCAATCAAAAAGTATTGTTGAACTTACTTATTTTTTCACAGTTGTGGTTTTGTTATATTTTTACCTGTTTTCTTAAGAATTTTATTAGCAAAATAACAAAAATTATTTAAAAATTGTTTGTTCTTTAGCCGAACTTTATCAAATCTTCAAAAATATAAAGTATTTTTACGGTTATTGAGGTTTTAGTTGGATACAGAAAATTAGTCGAGAGCGGGGTGACACTCGTGCTACAAATACATGCCAACAATACAGATGTACATTCCTACAGCCGATTCATTTATTGCCAAGATTTTTGGAAATGTGATGCCTCCAGCGGATTACGCTAACGCAGCCCAAGTCCACTTACTTGAACTGTATTCTGCCTTATATCATACAGCAGACGTAATGCTGCTAACCGTAGTAGACATAATTAAATTTGTAGTTTGAGTGCGTTGCGGTTCTCCAAGCATGATAATTGAGCAGGTGAGTTGGCTGGCTAACTGGGTTGTAACATCGCTAATGGCTAACCCTCCAGGACTGGTACGATTACGTATAAAAGGTAAAACTACTAAATCATATAATCTTGCTGCCTGCAAAATTGCTTGGGCAACATTTTCGTGAGCGATGATTTGAATTTCTGGGACATTGGCCAAAGCCAATTTAGATACCAATAGAGAGAGATGCGATCGCCTCCAAGCAATTTTACTAGAACTAGTGCGGCGATCGCACACATTTAGTACAGTAATGTGGCTCTGATTTGCCTCGGCTAGCATCTGGGCAAACTGTACAGGTTGTAATGTTGGTGCTGTTAAGTTTTCTATTGGTACTAAGATCCGCTGAATTTTTTTCGGTGATTCTACTAGACGTGTCACCGCTACTGGACAATGGGATGCCCAAAGCACACCATCAATCACATTCCCAAATAAACGCGCTCGTAACCCAGTCCGTTTACCCCAACCCATAACAATTAAATTAGCCTTTTGTTCGCGAGCCGCTCTGCTAATTCCTTGAGCAAAGGCATCATCAATTCGCAGCACTGGTTCTGCGGCTACACCCAAGGCTCGACTTTGTGTCGTGGCTTTATTCAATAACCACTCACTCCGTTGTAGAGACGCTTCTAACTGGGGCGCATCCATCTGAGCAGCAGCAGTAGCGATCGCCAGGGGTATAATTTTACCCTGAGACTGACGCGCTAATAACGCCGCCATTTCAATTAAATACTGCTGGGTCTGCGGATTATATACAGGCACAACTATAGTAAAAGCACTGTTTGTTTCTGATGCATTCTCCTCAGGTAAAGGTGGTACCGGATCTTCGGCTAGCGGAGAATTCAAACCAACAGCTATTCGACTGGTCATCAACGGTCCCAAGGTTGATGTGACGAGCATTAAGACAATCACACTGTGTAATACTTCTAGTGGAAGCAACCCAGCCCGATATCCCACTAACGTTGCTGCTAAAGTTGTACCAACTTGGGGAAGTGAGAGCGACCACATCGTTAAAGTTTCTTGCCATTTATAGTGGTAAACCAGTTTTGTCAACAAAGCTGCGATCAATTTACTGACAATCAAACCAACTACGATCAACAGCGTTAACTTGAGCGTATTCACATTGTTCGCAAAGGTGGGTAAATCTATCACTAAGCCAAGGTCAACAAAGAAAATGGGAATGAACAGCACGCTGCCAATAAATACCACCTTTTCTTTGACAGGACCTTCACCCACAGCCTCATTCACTGCCAAACCCGCTAAAAAAGCACCAACAATTTTTTCTACCCCAATCAATTGAGCGCCCATAGCTGCTAGAAACACAGAAAGCAACACAAACAAAAACTTGTTTCCTTCATCGTCTCCAGATCGCTTAAAAAATTCTTTGCCTGCCCAATCAAAACCTGTAACAACAGCAACAGAGTAAATAGTTAACCAACCCGACAAGGTGAGTAGTTTAGCAAAGCTGAATACTCCAGCATGAACGACAGCTACACAAACAGCTAATATCAGTATTGCACCAATGTTTGTAAAAATCGTCGCTCCAATGGTGACAGTAACAGCTTCGTTGTTTACTACTCCCAAACGGCTGATTATGGGATATGCCAAAAGAGTATAGGAAGTGAATAAAGAGCCAATTAAGATTGAAGTAGTCCAACTATAGCCTAAAATCAGCCCTACCAAGGTTCCCATGAGCAGGGGAACACTGAAAGTCAAGGTAGCAAACCCAAAGGCACGACTTTTTTTCCGGCGAAACTGTTCTAGATCGACTTCTAGCCCGGCGACAAACAGCAAATAAATTAACCCAATGTCTGATAGTAGGTTAATCATCGGTGAGTCAGACTGAAAAAAATTCCAACCTGAGGGTCCAAGTACCAGCCCTGAGAAAACCAAACCCACTAATCCTGGTAATCTTAGCCGCTCAAACATGATGGGTATAACTAAGATGACCGCCAGCAAAATAGCAAAGGGAACAATTGGTTCTTTGCCAAGAACTTGGGAAGTTGGTTCCAGAACAAGAACTTGTGATATTAGTTCCATATATAGAAATTGAAGGGGCTATGGTAAAACAGCGATTGCCTTGAGGGCGACTGCCCGATCAATAGGAATAAATAGAGAAGCCACCTGACGAAAAATCAAAAATCTTAATTTACACTAACTAGGCAATTATTTAAGAATTAACTACCTACGGGTGGATTTGACTCAGAATGAACCGTAAGCGATCATAGTCATCTTTAAGTAGCACACTTAAGCTACGTCCAGCTTTAATTAGCCATTCTCGGTCAGCTTTGCGTAACTGGTATACATCTCGAATGGCAGCTGCGGTTAAAGACTCTATTGGTGCACCATTTATACATAGCAGTGTCCGTAAAAAATCTAGTTCTTCAGTAAATTTAATGATAGCTTCTGGTTCACATCGATAAACAGCTTGATGAATTTGCGGGGGACGGGGTGGAAGATACTGATATACTCTTTGGTTATAACTTTGATTTTGCGAAGATAGTTCAAATCCGACGATCGCAGCCCGGAATTCTGTACGGAGCATAGCAAATATTTGGGGTTGTTCCTCCCGTAAGTCTTGCAAGGACAACCCCAACGCTCTCGCCCGGTGTACGGAATCTATGGGCATAGTTGTGGCATAATACACTACAGCATAAATTTGATTGCCAGATTCTTCATCTATAGAACAGACCCAACTACCAAAGGGTGGCATAGAGGGAAAGCTTAAATCTTCCGGTTCCAAACACTGAGCTAAGAATTCAGTACTGGTAGTTTCAATCACCTCTGCAATATGATTGGGATGGCGATCGCCAGTGGCAAACTGTGGTAGTGGGAGGCGCATAGTAATTTAGTCATTAGTCATTGGTGAGCCAGTTACTCTTGGGGGTTTCCCCCATGAGCAACTGGCGTTAGCGCAGCGCTAGCGAGGCACGAGCGTCACCCGAAGGGTCATTAGTCATTAGTTTTTGCCAAATGACAACGGACAAATGACTAATGACTAATCTTATTTGGCTTTTTTACGTCCGGCGGTGGTTTCTACGAGTTCCAATTCGCTCAGGCGGAAGGTAACTAATTTATCCCAGTTACCACCTTCAAATAATACGGCTACTTTGCCATCAGTAAGTCGTTGCACGAGTCCTTCGTAGCGATAATAGGTATCTGCGGGATTTTTGACGCGAACAGTTGCTCCAGGCAGAATCATGTTTTTAGCCTCGCTTGTTTCCTTTTAATAGCTTAATACTTGTCATTAGTCATTTGTCCTTGGAGAAGTGCAAATGACTAATGACTAATGACAAATGACGAATCAATAATACTTCTGTCTTTGTCGAAAATTTGCGACTGATTCTACTATTCCCAAGGAAATGAAGTTGGTCAGCATTGCAGAACGCCCATAACTCATCCAAGGTAGGGGAATTCCTGCCACAGGCGCTAAACCTACAGTCATGCCAACGTTGACAATCACCTGAAATACAATCATGGAGAAAACGCCAATAGCTAACAAGGAACCAAAGTTATCTTTGGCGGTTTGGGCAATATGCAATAGACGGAAGCAAATTAAGCAGAAGACAAACAGCACTACCAAACAACCAACAAAACCAAATTCTTCCCCGACTGCGGAGAAAATAAAGTCTGTATGCTGTTCCGGTACGAAATTCAGTTGCGTCATCGGCCCCTTGAACAGACCCCATCCCCATATTTCACCAGCACCAATAGCAATACGAGATTGGATTAAGTGGTATCCAGCACCAAGTGGATCGTGATCGGGATTCATAAATACAGTTAGTCGGTCTTTTTGATACTCTTTCAAAACATGGTTCCAGGCGAAGACTCCTAATTCGCCACCCAGTATATTAAGAGTCCACGCACCAATAGCACCTAAACCAAATCGGCGCCAGGGAAGAGTTTGCCAGCCCACAATAGCCATTGCAACTGACCAAATTAGTCCTAATAAACCGAAAGATAGTTCTTTAAATAAAACTATCGGCTCTGTTAAAGGCCAAGATATACTAAACAAAATGGCGGCAACCACCGGAGAAATCATCAGAATTAACCAGCCTGGGTTAGCATTTGCCCAGTAAAGCATTCCTAAGACGATCGCACCAAATACCAGTGATGTTGCTAAATCTGGCTGCAAAAATACTAATCCCCAAGGTATAGCGGTGATTGCCAAAACGCGGAAAACACCTTCGAGGCTAGAAGCAGTGCGTCTGTGTAGCAAAGCTGCTAAGGTGATGATTATACCGACTTTGGCAAATTCTGAGGGTTGCACGTTAAAGCCAGCGATACTAATCCACCGCTGCGCCCCTTTGGCACTAGTACCAGCAATCATCACGGCGATTAAGCTGAAGTTCGTTAACGAATAAGTTACCCAGTGCCACTGCATCAAAAGTTCGTAACGGGTACGAGATAAAAGCAGGGCTATAAGCACGCCGATACCTGCTACCATCCAGTGCCACCACCAGTCAGTTACTGGCTGCTTTAATTCCGTACTGAGAATCATCAGGCCGCCAAAGATACTGACAGCAATCGGCAAACAAAAAAGTAGCCAATCTACATACTGCCAGGGCTTAACCCAAGACTTCCAATGAATTTTGGGGAGCGATCGTTTTAACAACATTGTGCCAGTTTAGACTTTAGCTTTAATTGTTGGGAATTGGAAATTGGGAATTGGGAATTGGTTAATAATCAATAGTTATTTTTTCCCTACCTACCCACTCCCGAATACCCAGTCCCTAGTATTCCCAAGCTATAGCTAGGAAGTAAATAGAAATTAAAATTTATAATTATGCTAAGGCAGCAACTGATACTTTACCTGCAATGGTAAGAGCGATCGCTGTTAATGCTTTTGCTGAAGCCGAATCTGGATCGCCAACAACTATTGGCACACCGCTGTCACCACCAACTCGTGTAGAAATCTCTAGCGGCACACAGCCCAACAGCGGCACTCCCAATTCAGCAGCTGTTTTGGAGCCACCACCAGAACCAAAGATGTCATATTGCTTATCTGATTGATCGGGGGGAATAAAATAGCTCATATTTTCCACGATCCCCAATACTGGAACATTCATCTGCTGGAACATCCGCAATCCCTTACGAGAATCTAACAGAGCTACGTTTTGCGGCGTGGTAACAATTACTGCCCCTGCCATTGGTACTGCTTGAGTCAAAGTTAACTGAGCATCTCCAGTTCCCGGTGGCATATCTACAATCAAATAATCCAGTTCTCCCCATTGCACTTGATAGAGAAACTGGCGAATTACACCATTGAGCATAGGCCCCCGCCAAATTACTGGTTGATCTCGGTCAATCAAAAAGCCCATTGAAACCAATTTGACGCCGTGATTAAAAGCAGGTTCCAGGATGTCACCTGTTTCAGTAGAACGTACAGTAATTTGAGCATCAGACAAACCCAGCATGGTGGGGTCATTGGGACCATAAATATCAGAATCTAGCAAGCCGACTTTCGCCCCAGTTTGGGCTAGAGCCACTGCGACATTTACCGCCACCGTACTTTTACCAACGCCACCTTTACCGCTGGAAACAGCAATGATATTTTTGACTCCAGAAATGCCAGTGCGGTCAGGTAAACTTTTTTGTTGCGGTGTTTCTGCCGTTACTTCTATGCTGACATCTGTAACGCCTGGGATTTTTTTGACAGCTTTCTGACAGTCTTCGACAATAAATTCACGTAAAGGACAGGCAGGAGTGGTTAACACTAAAGTGAAACTAACCTTACCACCGTCAATTTTTACGTTGCGAATCATATTCAGTTCTACCAGACTTTTGCAAAGTTCTGGGTCTTCTACTGGTCGCAAAACTTCTAACACAGAACGGGAATCGAGGACATCGTACATAAAAATTCAAAATTCAAAATGAATAAATACACTTGTGTGGAACATCTTAGCTATTAACTGGATGCTTTCTTAAGTAAGGTCAGCTTAGTGTTATCACTGTTACTTTCGTGATAAAACTTAGCAAATAGCATTATTACCTAATAAAATTTTAACTTTCTTTGGGCATTAGGCATTGGGCATCGGGCATGGAAGATGAGGGAGCAGGGGAAACAAGGAGAATAACCATACCCAATCCCCAATGCCCAATGCCCAATGTCCAATGCCCTATGCTCAATGCCCCATTTCTAAAAATCAAAACAACTGTCATTAAGAGATTTTTTCTTACCAGATACCGCTGGTAATGCCGTCTTTTCTACTGCCTCGACTAAAGATCGTGCAACGCGGTCTGCATAAGGACGGGATAAAGACCAAATCAAGGGCGATAACCAACCCCGTAGGGTTACAGAATAAGATAAACAAGTACCACAAACTGTTGACTCTACTTGGTAAGTTACGCGTTCCTCTATTCCAGGAATCGCCATCACTCGGATACTCAGCATCTCTCTGGGATTGACGCGTTCCACAAAAATTCTGATGGGAATCGGCGAAAAGCGTGTTACAGCTTGAAAAATTAATCCTGGTTTCGGTACTAATCCGCGGGGGACATTAGTACTCTTAAGTTGTGGATGCCAGGAAACATCTGTTAAGTCAACCACTTTTTGCCAGAGTTCATCTACAGAAGCAGAACTAATCTCTCGATACGTCCACACCAGAGAAGCACAAAACCGACGACGTTTGCGGCGGATGAATTTGGATAACCAACCTTGCATTTTCCTAATCCTCCTCCCTAGATACTTTCTGGTACTCTGGTATGGTGTGCAACTACGCTCAACTGCTAAATTAAAACTTTCTCAAAAATACCCTAAACATAGCAAGCCTTGATTTAGTAGAGACCCTAACAACCGACATCAGCAATATGGCAAAAAATTTCTGAGTAGACCAGTTAAATCTTTGATACCTCAAGCTTAAGACTAAAATTGAGTCTTTATACCAGAATATTCCAATTAAGAATTTCAAAAAAAAACTAATTCAATATACAAGCCTATACGCATTTGAGGGAAAATAACTCTAGTGATGCCCATCAATCGTATAAATGCTTAACCAGTAAGAAAAAAGCGGGTTGGGTAAATAGAGCTTGATTGTTGGTGCGTGTTTCCCCCAAATTTTAAAATGAAGAATTTGTGGCTTTCTGGAAATTGTAATTTAGGTTCGGGAATCTATGTTGACCAACTCGCAAATACCAACTGTAGAAGCAGAATCATCCAAGTCTTTGCCAGCAGCTGATGCTCAGACTAGGGTCAGTCAGTTTATGAAACAACTGCAAGACGAAATTACCGAATCATTGGCAAAACTAGATGGTGTGGCTAAGTTTCATGAAGATAGTTGGGAACGCCCAGAAGGAGGTGGAGGGCGATCGCGCATACTGCGAGAAGGTGCAATATTTGAACAAGCAGGTGTAAATTTTTCTGAAGTTTGGGGTTCTCATTTGCCACCCTCAATTTTAGCCCAACGCCCGGAAGCAACAGGGCATGGCTTTTATGCCACAGGCACTTCAATGGTATTACATCCTCAAAATCCTTATGTGCCCACAGTTCATTTAAATTATCGCTACTTTGAAGCGGGACCAGTGTGGTGGTTTGGTGGCGGTATTGACTTGACACCTTATTACCCTTTTGCTGAAGATGCGGCACATTTACACAAAACATTAAAGCAGGCTTGCGACCAACACCACCCAGAGTATTACCCAGTGTTTAAGCGGTGGTGTGATGAATATTTCTACCTAAAGCATCGTGATGAGACACGGGGTGTCGGCGGTCTATTTTTTGATTACCAAGATGGACAGGGTGCTTTATATCGCGGGCCAAATCCCAATGGAGAAGCGGCCATTTATAGCAATCAGGTGGGAACACCAGCAACCCGCAATTGGGAAGATTTGTTTGGCTTTGTACAAGGCTGTGGCAAAGCATTTTTACCAGCTTACGTACCGATTGTAGAACGGCGACATGGGATAGAGTATGGCGATCGCCAACGAAATTTTCAACTTTACCGTCGAGGACGGTATGTAGAATTTAACTTGGTTTATGACAGAGGTACTATTTTTGGTCTGCAAACCAACGGACGCACCGAATCAATTCTCATGTCCCTACCACCTTTAGTACGCTGGGAATACGGCTATCAACCAGAACCTAATTCCCCCGAAGCCGAGTTGTATGAAACTTTCCTTAAACCTCAAGATTGGATCAACTGGACACCAGATTAATAGGGCATTGGGCATTGGGCATTGGTTATTAATTCTTTATCCCTCTTTATCCCTCACTTCCTCATCTCCCCCACCTCTCTCATCTCCCTATGTCCCATGCCCCATGCCCTATTTTCAATGCCCTATTTTCTACTATTTTGGTGAGTTAAACTATTAAAGTTAAGCACTTAGCCGAAAAAGGTGACAAATTTAGCTATAGCTTGTTAATCTCAAGTGACAGCATTAGAAAATTCTGTCACTAGTTAATCTTAAAATGAATGCCACGGGGAGGGCTTTAGTGATTCATATAGACCAAAAAACCTATACAACCCAAGACGGAAACACTGTTATCGTCTTGACACCATCAGGCCGTCTGGATATTACCACTGCTTGGCAATTTCGTTTGAAGTTACAAGAGTGTATTTCCAAACTCAGTCGCCATGTAGTTGTAAATCTGGCCCAGGTAAATTTTATTGATAGTTCTGGTCTTACATCTTTGGTAGCTGGAATGCGTGATGCTGATAAAGTCAAGGGCAGTTTCCGCATCTGCAATGTCCACCCAGAAGCCAAACTCGTGTTTGAAGTGACGATGATGGATACTGTTTTTGAAATCTTTGAAACAGAAGAGGAAGCTTTAGAAGGTGTACCGCGTAGCATTGCCAGCTAAAAAAGAGTTAGAAGTTAGAAGTAGAGACGTGATTAATCGCGTCTGTAAGGAGTTAATTCAAAATTCATAACTCATAACTTTATCTTATTGAATACTGATTTCGCTTGGTGTAACGATAAGGTCCCATAATTGCTCCCCAGGTTGCTTTTCCAGTTGCAGGATCAATTCCTTTGTCGTAACTGTGAAATTCTGTCGCTGTAGCTGCAAAACCTAAAGAAACATAGACGCTATTGCCAAGATAAGTAAAGCTGCAACGAGTCTCTGGTAGTGGGGTAGTGGCAAACTTATAGCGATCGCCAGCTAGTTTCTCCTGAGTAACTGCTAGGATACAGCCTGGTAGTAAATCTAATTGTTCGGGTGTCAGTGTGTTTAGTAGAGCAGGGTTATTACCTGCGCCTTTTAATGCACCTGGATCTTGAGGCATATAATATTGTACTTCCACAGTTGCGTCAGAGTTGCTGCTTTGACGCAACCGGATAATTCGTTGGCGGTAAGGTTGATCTAGGGTAATAACATTAGCCTGTTCAGCAAATAAGGTGATGCTATCTTCTGTGAACAGATTAACTGGTCTTTGCCAGAGGCAAAGGTGGACATACCAAACTGGTTCTGCGATGGCTTGTTCCCGATTATTAAATTCACCAGCTAGGTAGTCACCTAAAGCAATTAACTGTGGCGAGAAGTTCATAAGTACAATAAATAAATCATTCAGGATAATAATTTTTGGCTATTTTTTAGGAGAAAAGGTCTTATTTGCTGTAGCTGCCAGCTTATAAAATACTTCTGATCTGTATATATTGTAAATGAAACTGTCACCTGCTAAAAGCTCAACTTGGCAAAGTAGCCTTTAAGCGAGAAAATAAAGATACGTCGCCCTTAACATTTCTTTTTTCTTTGTGAATAACGTCCGTACAGTCTCTGATACAAAGCGAACTTTCTATAATCTTCACACCCGTCCGATTAACACTATTTATCGTCGGGTAGTAGAAGAATTGATGGTGGAAATGCATCTGCTGTCAGTAAATATCGATTTTAGCTACAATCCAATTTATGCCTTGGGTGTCGTCACTACTTTTGACCGCTTCATGGAAGGCTATCAACCAGAACGGGATCAAGAATCAATTTTTAACGCCTTATGTCAGGCTATGGAACAAGATCCGCAACAATATCGACAGGATGCCCAGAGATTGCAAGCTGTAGCTAAAGGTTTACCAGTTAAAGATTTAATTGCATGGCTGGGCCAAACTACTTACTTAGATAGAGATGCTGACTTGCAAGCAAACCTGCAAGCGATCGCCAACAATCCTAACTTTAAATACAACCGTTTGTTCGCAATTGGTGTATTTTCGTTATTAGAACAGTCAGATCCCGAATTAGTCAAAGACGAAAAGCAACTTACTGAGGCGCTGAAAGCGATCGCTGCTGGCTTGCATCTCTCTGACGACAAACTCAACAAGGATTTGGAGTTATACCGTTCTAACCTAGACAAAATGGCGCAAGCGCTAGTGGTGATGGCAGATATCCTCTCAGCCGATCGCAAAAAACGCGAGCAACGTAAACAACAATCAACTACCCCAGTTGCTCCCCCAAGTTCCAACGAGTAGTTACAATTTGGCAGTGATGAATTAGGAGTTATGAGTGAGGAATTTTGAATTAACTCCTGTACAGACGCGATTAATCGCGTCTGTACTCCTAACTCCTAACTCCTAACTCTTAGCTTTAGACACCCAATATTTTGTAGATTAAGCTGTTAATTATAGTCAGCGTAAATGCCCCAATAACAGCACTCCAAATCCCGTAACGCAAGCGAAAACCCTCTACTAACCAAGCAGCAATACTAAAACAAACCACGGCAATCATAAATGTGAAAATGCCAGATAATAAGTCCAATGTTAGTAGATTTGGTACTACAAAAATGAGGCTTAAAATCGGTCTGACTATTGCCGTCACGATACCAAGCACTGCGGCAGAAAGAAACGCTTTACCAGTAGTATCAATTTCAACTCCCAAAGGCAACTTACTAATTATCAACAAGCTGATAGCTGTTACGACCCAAACAATTAAAAGCGTCACGATATTCATGCCACAACCCCTGATATTAATTAGTAATTTGTAATTAGGAGACACTGAAAAACGCTTGAGATAAGCGCTTTTCAATCTGTTAAACTATTTGGACATCCTTCCCCAATTTGGTATGAAATGTGGATGGTAATTGGTGATGAATTGCTCAGTCTATAGGTGGAAAAATCTTGAAAGCTCAACCAATTATTTGTAAATTAGCAGCTTTTTTTTCTCTAGCTGAGATTTATTCTAGATATCTTTAGGTTTTGGAAAAGACTTGAAAGGGGACAAGGGAGACAAAGAGAAAAACCCAATGCCCCATGCCCCATGCCCCATGCCCCATGCCCCATGCCCCATGCCCCATGCTCCATGCTCCATGCCCAATGCCCTTATATCATCTTTTAAGAGGAGGTTGGGTTTGTTTGGGTGCTACAGGCGCTTTAGGCGCTGGTGAGTTAGGAACCACCGGAGAAATACCAGGATTAATAGGACTGATGCCTTGCCCAGTTGGAGGCTGAGTGATGCTAGGAAAAGGTACAGAATTAGGTGCTAAGGGGAATTTTGGGGTAATATTTCCTTCGGGATTGATGCCTGGAACTGGTGCAGCACCAGGATTGATTGGGAAAGAGGGGATAGTAGGCTGGTTAGGCGAGTTTATGGATGGTTGAGATGGGCCAGGAATAATTCCCAAAGAAACGCGATCGCCTCCTACTTGTCGTAGCAAATCCAATGTCTCAATCACATCGTTATAAGTTGCTGTACGCGAAGCATTCAGCACGACAATGGCACTGGGGTTTGCTTGGAAATACTGTTTTAAACTTTGTCTCAAATCCTCCCGTTTTACAGGCTGTTTTTCTATGTAAGTATTGCCCACAGCATCGATGGTCACAATCACACTTCCACTCTGTGATGTTATTCCAGAGATTGAACTGGCGCTAGCTTTAGGCAAATCAACATTTATTGCCTGTTGCCGTGTAAATTGTAAAGCCGCTAATAAAAAAAATGTCAGGATACAAAAAACGACATCAATTAAAGGGATGATTTGAATTTGGACTTCTTCAATTGGAGTATGTAGATTAACTTTCATGTCTCACTCTCAAGCCTGGTTCAAGGGTTGAATTATTGACTATTAATTAGGTGTATTCGGGGATTCAGGAGGTTCAGAAACTTTAGTCTTTCCTGGCTTGCGGGGTGGAGTGAAATTTTCTGGCACAATTGCTGATGTCCTATTGCTAAAATCAGGAGGAGACTGGCGATAGAGCAATTCCATCTCATTCCCTGCCTTGCGAAAAACTTTGACTTGGTTGACTACAAAGCTTTGAAATAGGCGGTAAAAGGCCAAACTAATGATGGCAACTATTAGCCCACTTGCCGTACTAATTAAGGATTCACCAATACCAGTAGTCACACCAGCGGTAGATTCAGTTCCCAAATCGCCAATCCGAATTGAGCGCAGAGAGTGGATTAAACCTAAAACTGTACCCAACAATCCTAGCAACGGCGCTAGAGCAATCACGGCTTCTAAAAGTTTTTCACCCCGCCGCATCCCAGCTAATTCGTCTTCTGCCGTAGCCTCCAGTGCTAGTCGAAAAGTTTCCGCATCACTTTTCGCAAAACGTAGAGGGGCATAGAGAAAACGCCCAACAGGCTGATGGCTTGCTTGTCTTGCAATGTCCGCAGCTACTTCCCAATTATCCTGGGCAGCATCCAAGACGCGATTAACTATTTGCTTTTCCTGAGTCAAAATTCGCAACCAGAACCACAAACGCTCGAAAATCACACTCAAAGATAGAATTGAGAGAACTAGCATTGGCCACATCGCTGGGCCACCCTTATAAAACAAATCTAAAATATCCACTGTTTAAATTTCCTCCCTCCACGACTAAAGCAAATGTGTTAAGGCATTTTAATTCTAGAGATTAATGCAAAATGAGGGACTTCCAAAATATAAATTTCTCGATAACCTAAAAAAAATAGTGCAAGGATGACGTATTTGACTGAGACTGTTGTACAAACTTGCTGCTGGGTAGGCAATTGAATGATAGATCGGTAATTTTTGGCATACTTTTGCTAGACTTCCTTGTAATACCAATTTGAAAAAAGAATGCAATACATAGATAAGACCCTACCTAACCCTTCCCAAAGCTTGAGGGAGGGTGCGCGTTAGTGAGGATGGGGTGCCGGTCGCAAACATTTTTTGAATTGATATAACCTGAATCACCAGAGGATATTTTCACGTAAAGGAGAAAAAATTTTGGCAGCAGTCCGAGTCCGCCAGCATGTTAATCCACTTGGTAAAAAGTATCAAACACCAGCAAGTCCCCAAGACTGGGAAAAAATTTATGCAAAGCCAAATCAACCACTACATTTAGATATTGGCTGTGCGAAGGGACTGTTTTTGTTGAATATGTCCAAGATAGAACCTAACTGGAATTTTCTCGGCTTGGAAATTCGGGAACCGCTGGTGGTGGAGGCGAATAAGTTACGTTCTGAGTTAGGTTTAACAAACCTGCACTATTTATTTTGCAATGTGAATAACTCACTGCAATCACTTTTATCTTCCTTCCCTCCAGGAAGTTTACAACGTGTTACAATTCAATTCCCCGATCCTTGGTTTAAAACCCGTCACGCTAAACGTCGTGTAGTCCAACCAGAACTAGTAGCAGACTTAGCTAATTATCTTGTGATTGGAGGATTGGTATTTCTGCAATCAGATATGGAATTTGTTGCTGTGGAAATGTGCGATCGCTTTGCAGCTAATTCAGCTTTTCAGAAAATTGGTACAGAAGAATGGCTAGCCAAAAATCCGCTACCAGTCCCCACAGAACGGGAAATAGGCACGCAAAAAAAGGGTGAACCTGTTTATAAAGCTTTGTTTGAAAGAGTGAGAAGTACTGAATAGAGATGTTAGTAATATCAACTCTGTCTCACAATTTTGAATTGCAAGTTTTCTTAAGTAGCCTGAAAATTATTTAGTAATATATACTTAAATATTGCTTGCTATCTTGTCGTTAGACATTGCTCATCATTTTGGAAAGCTTTTGGGACATAAATGTTTTATTAAGAGTCAAAAATTTAGTGGTATCTTCTCCCAAAAGTGGTGTAAAAGCTTTTGCTGGTTAATTAATTACAGCACTTTTGAAGTAATTGAACTACGCTACTCCCCATCTCAGTCATAGTCTAAATATCTAAAAATTGATCTAATAGATATAGAACCTTGATCAATAAATAGTTGTTACTGGAAAGTATTGATTGATTCTTTGGTGACATAAAAGTTTTATTTATGTCTAGTTAATAATTTGCAAGACAGAATGAAATTATTTTCTTCATGCCTAAAATATAAAACAGGTTAGGTAATTACAGTACTTACTGATTAAGCCTATATCTAGTTATATATTTGGAGGGAAAGCACAATGGAAGGCAAGAGAAAGAATTCAAATATTCAATTGGAAATTAACAATCTAATTGATGACGCTGTTAACAATGCACTAGCACGACGGAACCCAGTTGAGAATTCAGAAGATGGTTTATTAACTCTATCTGATGAAGAAATGGCAAACGTTGCAGGTGGTCTTGCAACTAATGCTATTTCTATTGTGAAAGAGCCAATTATAGCAGGTGGTATTCCTGTAAGAGTACCGATTACTTGTGGAATAATTGCACAAGACCCAAACTGGAGTGTACAAGCCAGCCTTTTAAGTTGATAGTAACTATTAAACTCTTGGACATTTTATTTGCTTATTTAGGTTGATGGAGAAGAGTCCGACCCAAAATTAGCTGTCAATCTCCATCAGCTTAAAAATACAATTCACTATAGGTTCAATTTATGGAAGACATCGCTACTGAAAAGACTACACTTTGCCCTAGTGCAAGACCAGAATGGCAGAACAGTGTTGTTTTTGGCGTCGTTGGTGGCACAGTCACAGAACCCCGCGTTGCTTATCTCAAGCAGCCACAAGCTGTTACAGATGAACTCATAGCAAAGGCTAGTCCAGTAACACCCACTGAAATTTTTCGGACAGCTGCACCCTGTGCAACTAAGGGTTGTCAACATTTTGATGGCAAAGATTGTCGTCTGGCAATGCGAGTTGTAGAAAATTTACCGACGGTAGTAGAGGAACTACCACCTTGTTCCATACGCCGAGATTGCCGATGGTGGCAACAAGAAGGCAAAGCAGCTTGTATGCGTTGTCCGCAAGTTATTACAGATAACTACAATCGCTCTGAATTACTACTTAAAGTGGCGACACCGACTGTTAGTTAAGCAAAGCTACAAAGTTTATTGAAGTAATTTAAGGAGAATATCATATCAATGAACATTTATCACAAACATTTCACAAGTCAAATTGAAATTACGAATTTGATTGAAGAAGCTGTTGTAAATGCATCTGCAAGACGAAGACAAGTTTTAGAACAAAACTCGCTCTCAGAACTGTCTGAAGAAGAACAGAAAAACATTACGGGTAGTGGAGTAGCAACAGGTGTAAGAGATATGATAATTTTAGTAGGCGGCTATCTACTGGGTTAGTACTGCTGCGCGTAATTTGTAATTTATATACCGCAGACATTTGATTAATTTGGAATGGATGGTTTATTTCCAATGTGCAGTACTAGTTTTAATAATCCTTGCAAAAACAGCTTGTGGTAGAAACTCAACTACCACAGTCTTCTCTACAAAATTGGTTTATAAATAAATAAGTTATGACATTTCTCTTAAACTCTCATAATGTTGTCGATTATTTAGTTGAACAGGGGTTATGTAATCAGTCCGAACAATTATCCATTAAGGTAGAAATAGTTGCAGCTAAAAACTTTAATTTATTAGTTACTTTACCAGGCGATCGCAAACTTCTAGTAAAACAAGAACGACACAATCAGGAAGGGAAAGCGGCTGGTGAGTTTTTAAGTGAGTGGCGAATTCAAGATTTTTTACAACAATTTCCAAATCTTGATAACTACCGCTCATTTTTACCAGAGGTGCTGCATTTTGATGTCGAGAATTCTATTATTGTTTTTAGATATCTGGATAATTATCGAGATTTAATGGATTTCTACACCAAGGAAAATAGCTTTTCTACAGAAATTGCTATGGCAATTGGTAATATTTTAGGGACTATCCATCATGATACTTTTAACCGCCAAGAATATCAGGAATTCTTTTCTAAAAATTCTGATAATTTAATGGCCGATCAAGTATCACATTTAGTTCGGAGATTAGAACGGGTTGAACCAGAAATTTTTGGTCTAATTCCTGGGGATGGGTTAAAGTTTTTTGCTTTATATCAACGTTATGATAGCTTGGGACAGGCTATAGCTGAATTAGGTAATGCTGTAACGCCTTCTTGTCTCACCCATAATGATTTGAAACTAAATAATATTCTCCTGTACAAAGATTGGCAGAATTGCAGTAACAATATTGTCCGGCTAATTGATTGGGAACGCTCGACTTGGGGAGATCCAGCTTTTGATTTGGGAACACTTATTGGCAGCTATGTACAAATCTGGCTGGGTAGCTTGGTTATCAGTAATTCTTTGAGTATTGAAGAGTCTCTACGCTTGGCAATAATACCTTTAGAACTACTTCAGCCTTCAATTGGTAGATTAACCCAAGCTTATTTAAACACTTTTCCAGAAATTCTAGAACACCGCCCTGATTTCTTGCAACGGGTGGTGCAATTTACAGGTTTTGCTTTAATTCAACAGATTCAGGCAATGATTCAATATCAAAAATCTTTTGGCAATATGGGGATTGCTATGCTTCAGGTTGCTAAGACCTTATTAAGCCGTCCTGTACAATCGATGCCAACAATTTTTGGTACTGCTGCTGTTGAATTAACTCACCTGAGTAGTTCTGCTGTTTAAATCATTTTTTATTACTAAAGTAGTTATGCAATTATTAAATTCTCCTCAAACTCAGCTAGAGACTGGTTTAACTGGGCAATTACTGGATGTTTTGCAAGATATTGTTCAGAAAATTGAGATAAAATTTGATTTTTCCATCCACCATCCAGATTACAAACCTTTGGAATTACCATCTGAGGCAGTTGAACGTTTTCAGAAGATGCCAACCCAGATACAACAGAAATATCTGAGTCTGCAATTGCGGACTTTTCTTTACGGTATCTATTACAACGGTTCTATGCAAAGTACATTGGCACTAAATGGGGAGGGAAATGGTTTGCCCCTAGATTTGGAGAATAATACTGTTTTAGGGGTAGATGTGGGATTTTATAAGCGATTGCATGAAAGTAATTTTGGAGACGGCTACTTTGACCCTGGTTGGTCTGTTTTGAGAGAAGAAAGTGATGGCAGTTTAGCCGTGACTAAAGGCGGTTTGAGGCTGCATATTGAACGGAATAAGCATCTTCAACTTACTGAAGTGGCAGCTGTGGTAGGTGATTCTGTCGCTATCCAGATGCCAAAGAATCGAGTACAAAATGGCTTTTACATGGCCGTTGGCAATACAGGCTTCAGTCGTATTGAAGATGTGAAAATTCAGCCTGTAACTGTACGAATTTATATCAATGTAACTCCTGAAGGTGCTGTTGCAGTGATGGGGAGTTTGACACAAGAACTGAATGAGTTGGCAATTCCCTTCAGCTTTAAGGTTTTGTACAACCCCAAGGAATACCAACGCTACGATTCAGGGGTGCTTTACTTTGACAAGAGAGACTATGAAGTTGTTAGGCAAGTCTTAAAAACTGTTTATCAAAAACACCAATTGCATTTTAAGTCAGAAATTCCTTTATTTACCAAACAACTAGCACTAGGGTTGGGGTTGGCAGAAGAACCAGACCAAAAATTTGCTGTTCAAGAAAGTTTTGGCATGAATCGCTGTCAGATTGTAGCAAATGGGTTGTTAACAGCTTGGTATCAAGAAGATAACTCAACTGAAGGGCGAATGCAGGCTATCTGTGAACAATTTTCTTCTTTGGGAATCGAATTACATCGTTCATATCTTAATGCCAATTCAGAAGATATTTATTAGTAGTTCCATTGGTTTAGGGAAATAAACTGATTAGCTAGGCTATAGTCCGATGCTTCGATGTTGGCGATGGACTTAACGATACTCAGGTAGCTCATGCTCTTTGATAGGTCAGGGTGCTGGTAGACTGCTAAAATACCAGAATGATTTGGGTTTACTTTATGGAGAGTGTGGAAGTCATTGCAGTTGCGAGTCACTAACACACGCTCTTGCATAGTCAAGTACAACTGAGTCAGGCTTGCTCATCAAACCCGCTTCGTTGACTGTTATAACATCGTGACCAGCATTCTGTAACAAATTGACTAAACGTTTTGCCTGGGAGTCTTCATCAATGAGTAGTTTTAGGCTCAAGGGAGACTCCTTGTTGTTCGAGGCGGTAACGCTCCTCTTCTGCTTCCAGTTTCAGAAGTTCTTGGTGACTTTCGCAATAGCGAATAGCTTCCTTGATCGCAGCAAGGGGAAGATTCCAATTATCTGCTGCCTCTTCTATTGACATCTGGTTAACAATCATATCCTGCCAAACAGTCGAGGCAAGTAGTTTTCGTCCTTTAATGTAAAGTTGCCGCCGCCAGGGGTGAGGGTGTTCCACCAGATACAGCCAGTCGCCTATTTGTGGAGATTCAAGTTCTGGGATAAGTAGGCGAACTTGCCCTTCTCTTGTGTGGAGAAATAGTTGAGTGCCGGGACGCATGTGGCGCTTGAGAGTAACCATTAGGTCGATGGAACGCAGGATTGTTTCTTTGGTATTAGGAGCAGCGATCGCATCACGTAGCTAGTTGAGCTTTGCTTCTTGTTCTGGAGTAATGTTGAAGTTCTGCCGCTTGGTTTCTACCGTTTCTGGATTAGATGATATTGGCGTAGTCATGTTACCTCATTACTAAAAACTAGCTTTATAAGTACAATATGAGTATATCAAACTCATATAATTGACACAATTGATGTGATGTCTACGACGGGCTTTGGCTATGCATTTTTGGCAATGCAAGCATTTAAGAGATGTTGATCAGCTTAGAGTTTAGATACCAATGCAGAGCGTCTGCGACTTTCAAAAATTGATGAGAGAGTAGATTTCAGAACTGCTGTGGAAAGCGATTGCACACTTTGCAGCACATCTCATTTGGGTGAGACAGATTGTAGCGAATAGCATGGGGTTTGCTTTTACTGCTTAGAATGAAATAACGCTAAATTTTTATAATCTATGGAGACATAACTGTTTTAGTTTTGTCTCTCGTTAAGCTCATCTACTTATACAATCCTCTACAAAAAATAGATTTTTACCAGAAATAGCCAGCTATTTTTACCTAAATCTGTAAGTTTTATGGTCTGTTTACTCTGTTGAAATGTCTAGGCATATTCCAGCCTTTTTAATAGGATGTAATCAGGAAACAAACAATGACTATTTGATTCCTGATCACTCCCACAATTCTATTAGAGGAAAATTCAAATGGCTAATATCAAAGTGAATGACATCAAATCTACTGGTTCTGACCTATTTTCTGATTCAGAAAGCTATTTTACCGAGCTTTCTGAAACCGAACTTAATACTACTATAGGAGGCAGTCCAGCTTTGATTCTTCTTTTAATACTTGCATTAAAACCTAAATAGTCGGACAGAATTAATTACACAGTGACTGTAAATATTTTTGTCTAAATATTTATTTTCAAATAGTTTGAGTTTAAACTAACAACAAACCCTCGGTAAATTCGAGGGTTTGTTGATGCCATTGTAAACAGATAATTCTGACAATAAAACTAACTTTTTACCTAGTTTTTAAATCTAACTGTCTAACTACCTGAGTCAAATTTTTTTACCAATTTAACTGGCTCAATTTGTTGCTTAATCCACTCATCAAACAAATCAGTGATAATTTGCTGACGCAGTTTTTTATCCAATTGCGGCTGGATTATCTCCTCCACGAAAATTAGATGTAATCCTTTAGAAGTCACTATCGGTTTGAGAACCTGAGGCGGTGTAACAGCAAAGACACTAGCAGAAATCTCCGGCTTTAAATTTTGGCGGCGCACTATCCCCAGATATCCCCCTTTTCGGCGTAACTCAGTATCCTGGATATATTTGTGAGCTACATCATAAAAACTCATCTCACCTTCTTGAATAGAATAGAAAAGTTCTAGCGCCAAGTCCTCATCATCTAAAACAATCTCATACATTACTACACCAGCGTAGTCTAACTGATGTTCTAAGAAGTATAGTTCGATTTTCTCTGTAAACAAATGTTGACTTAACTTTCCGAAAACGACACTCCTGTAAACAATTTCTTCAAAATCATCTAAAGACAAACTATGTTTTTCCAGCCAAGTCCATGTCTCTTCAGCACTGGTGATTTTATTCATTAAGCGGAATAAGTCTGCTGCTTTTTGTAATTCTTCTGTTTCTACTTTTATCCCAGCTTCTTCAGTAGCAGATGTAATCACTTTACGGCTAACAATTTGCTCAACTATCTCAGGAATTTTGCAAGATAGTTTTACTTGTTGAAGAATATCTTCGTTAGTAATAGTGATCAAAAGTGACATATTTTTGCTCCTAATTAATGGGGAGTTAGTTATTTGCATGATTCCACCAGAAAATTTATTCTTTGGCTCAGAGTTCAAGTAATTTAAAATTTAAATGTACTTTCGTTATGAATATGGAATTTTAATTACAGATGGACAGATGCGGAGAGGTTAAAGTTAAATTATGAACGTAGATTAAATAAAATGCAAAAATTCTATTTTGTAGGGTGCGTTACGTTCTTAAGGCGTTCTACGAAACTAATACTTTATAAAATCCACAGACTTTAGCTCCCAAGCTGATGTTTAATTATTACAATTTCACCCCACCCTGCTGCAACTGCTTAAACGGATCAAGTAGAAAATCAAGAATCCGACGCTGACGCACAATTACCTCAGCTGCCGCCGTATCCCCAGGACGCAGGGCAATACATTTATTAGCCGAGGGAATACAATTTTGTTTTAGGGCAATTTCTAAGTCATAAGCTGCCACCTTTCCATTGGATGTTTCCACCTCTATTGTAGTAGGAGAAATCTTTAACAATTCTCCTTCCACTATTCCATAATCCTGAAATGGATAAGCATCAAACTTTAACTTGACTGGCAACCCTTTTCGCAAAAAACCACTCTCTGTGGTTGCCATTTGTGCCCGAATTATTAAAGGCGAACCTTGGGGTGCGATCTCCGCAATCATTGCTCCAGGTTGCACTACAGAGCCAGCCCGTTGTATCGGTAACTGAAACACTTTACCATTCACGGTGGCTCTGAACTCTCGTTGTCCTAACTGAAATTTTAACGAGACAATCTGGCTCTTAGTTTGAGCAATTTCTGCTTTAAGTGTAGTAATTTCTGTCTCCAAATTCTTCTGTTGTTCATCAATTTTTAACAAAGCCAGCTTGTTGGAACGAGTTAATGTCTGATAACTCCTTTCTTGTTCTTTCAGTCTCAATTGCGCCTGCTCAATATCTGCATTTGTTTGCCTAATAGTCCGCTCATAACTACTCTGTTGTTCTACCAAACGTAATTTAGCTTGCTGAATATCTGACTGATTTTGTTCGTATAACTGTTGTTTATCTTTTGCTATATCTTGTTTTTCCACAACATTAATTTCTGGAACAACCCCTGACTGCCAAAGACTACGATAGCGTTCAACTTCTCGCTCGGTACTCGCCAAACTACTGTTTACTAACTTATTAGCTGTTTGACTATGCTCAAGAGTTTGCCGTGCCTGATTGACTTGAGCTAATTTTTCGTCTTTTTGTAAATCATAGGAATTTCTTAGAGCATCCATATTCTGTCGTGCTTGGTCAATTTGAGCCTGCTTTTCTAACTGTTGAGATTGATTTTGTTGCTGTTGTGTTGTCAAAGATACAACTAACTGACTTTTAGATGACTTTAACTGAGAAAGTCGATTTAATTGTCCCTCTAACCTATCCTGTGCCTGCCGCAATTCTGCTTTAACTAATTCCGATTCCAACACCAATAAAGTCTGCCCAGTTTTAACTAAATCACCTTCCTTTACCCGAATTTCGGCAACAGTACCTGCTACAGCAGCATCCAACCTAACCGTCTTTCCTTTTGGCTCAAGCCGCCCTCTTGCCGTACCCGTTTCATCTACCTTAGATAGCATTGCCCAAGGTAAAATAATCGAGACAAACACCACCAAAAAATATAGCAACCCTCTTGTCCACACCTGGGGCAAGCTATCAAGTAAATCCTTGGTTGCGTCAGCCCAATCATCAGTTGATCTAGCTGGTGTTTGCTCCCTGAAAACTTCCTCGCCCTGTTCTACCTCATAGATTTGGGTGTGAACCCTTCCATTTAATGTGTTTGGCATAATTTTTCCTAATATCAATTTTGGATTTTGGGAGACAACAAAAGCTTCCTGCTTATGTTCTTTTTTCACCCTGCAACATCCATCTGCTGATGATTGAGATAAAAATAATGTCCCCGTTTGGCCATCAACTCTTGGTGAGTGCCACTCTCAATCAACACGCCGCGATCCAGCACCAATATCAAATCTGCATTTCGTACAGTTGAAAGGCGATGGGCAATTACTAAGGTGGTTCTGCCTTTGAGAATTGTGTTTAAATTTGTCTGAATAATCCTTTCTGACTCTGCATCCAGATGGGAAGTCGCCTCATCCAAAATCAACAGCTTGGGATTGCCTAACAACGCCTTAGCGATCGCAATTCTTTGTCGCTGTCCTCCAGACAACATCCCCCCTCCTTCACCAATCTGGGTTTCGTAACCCATAGGTAACTTTTTAATAAACTCATCAGCACCCGCTAATCGCGCCGCCTCAATAATCTCTGCCAAAGTTGCCCCAGGATGTGCCAAACTAATATTTTCTCGAATCGTTCCGCCAAACAAAAAAGTATCTTGGTCAACTACCCCAACCTGTTCGCGTAGAGAACGCAACGAAAGACTGGTAATATCCTGTCCATCAATCAACACTTTGCCATCTGTGGGGGGATATAACCCCAAAACCAGCTTAGAAATCGTGGTTTTCCCTGAACCACTCCGTCCCACTAGGGCAACCATTTGCCCACTGTGGACTTCAAAACTAAGATTTTCTAAAACATTGATATCGCTTTCAGGGTGATAGCGAAACGTCACATTGTCAAAGCGAATGTTACCTTGAATAGGTGGTAAAGATTGCCGCGCTTGGTGCTGCAAATCTTCTTCTGGTTCCGCATCCAACACATCATTAATGCGTTCCACTGCAATCACCACTTCTTGCAGTTGATTCCACAAAACTGTCAATCGTTGGAAGGGTCTAATAATATTTCCCAGCAACATATTAAATGCTACTAATTGTCCAATGGTTAGCTGGTTGTGAATCACTTGATACGCCCCAAACCACAGCAAGACGGTAGTGACTACTGCTTCAATTGTGTTGCTGAATATTTGCAGGCGATTACTGATAATTTGTCCAGAAAAGTTGGTTTTTATTTCCTTACTTAATAACTCTTCCCAATGCCAACGCACTGTCTGTTCTACTGCTGTGGATTTAACTGTTCGCACACCAGAAAGGGCTTCAATCAGATAGCTACTTTCATTAGCAACAGCATTAAAAATTTCCCGAGAAATCTTTTGTAAAAAAGGTGTGGCAATCAATGCCAACAGGAAAAAAGGCGGTATAATCACTAACACCAATAACGCCATTTTCCAGCTGTACCAAAACATCAATCCTAAATAGATAAAGACAGTGACTAAATCCAGCAGGATGGACAACGCCTCACCGGAGAGAAACCGTTGAATTTTGCGGTTTTCCTGTACACGAGAGATAATATCCCCCACATAACGGGACTCAAAGTAACTTAAGGGTAGGCGCAGGGTATGGCGAATAAATCCGACAATCAGTGCTAAATCGAGCTTATTTGCCGTGTGATCTAATAGATATTGTCGCAAACCCGTCATCGCCACACGAAATAAACTAAAAATCAGTAGCCCTAACCCCACCGCCGTTAAGGTTAGTTCAGAACGCTGCACTACTACGCGGTCTAAAATTAACTGTGTGAATAGGGGAGTAATTAGTCCAAAAATCTGGATAAATAAGGAAGCGACAAACACTTCCAGCATTACTAAAGAGTGAGGTTTGATCAACTCAAAGAATTGCCAAAAGGGAGTTGTAGTCTCTTTGGCATCCTTCAACCAGGCTGTAGGTTGTAGCAGTAGTGTATAGCCAGTCCAGTTAGCTTTAAATTCCTGGTGGCTAAGGGTGCGTTGACCAATGGCGGGATCGGCTACAATCACGTGTTTGGGCGTAATTTCGTAGACAACAATGTAATGCTTGCCTTCCCAGTGGGCGATCGCAGGCAATTTTTGCTTCGCTAATTGGTCAAGACTCGCTTTCACCGGTCGCGTGCTAAACCCAATACTTTCCGCCGCCGCCGATAACCCCCGCAGCGACGAGCCATTGCGGTCAACATTGGCGATATCCCGCAGGCGATTTACACTAAAGTTTTTCCCCCAATAGCGAGACACCATCACTAAACAAGCTGCACCGCAATCCGAGCCACTCTGTTGAGCAAAAAACGGATAGCGCCGAATCACACGCTGTAATAAATGCCCGACTCGCTGCGTGGAGTTGGGAAAATAGGCTTTGCTAATCTTTTTCTGGTGTGGCTTTACTGCTGAGGTTGACAAAACCTTCGTTTCATGCGCCCGTTTTGAGTCAGATGGGGGATTATTTGAGTCTACCTGTTGAGGGTTACGAGATAGCGCCTTAGCCCACAAATGCTCCCGAATTTGGGGATATTTAGTCATCAACGGCCACAACACTTCACCCGGAACGAAGCACAGTTGCAAGTTGACTGAAGCCCTGGCAGCGTAAGGTTTAAAGTCACCCTCCTTAAATAAGGTAAATTCCCCAAATGAGTCACCTGCCTCTAAAGTGGCGATTAACTCATCGGCGCTATCTAGCAACCTGACTTTACCAGCGATCGCAATATAAATACCCACTTTGGCATCAGTTCCTTGCCAGAACTTGCCAACTTTCGGATTGATAAATTTAACTTGTTGAAGACAGTGTTGAAATTCCTCTGTCGAAAGAGAATAACCCAGAGTTTTGTTGAACAGTTGCAGAGTTACTAACTGAGCGGATATATCTTGCGCCATAGATGCCTGAATCCTTTCCTAATGTTGCAAAGTTCAGAGACATAAATTCTGAATCATCTGGAATAGTTGTCGATTTCAAGTCACTAATGAAAATTTTGGAACCCTGAGCTTGTTCGGTGCTATTTGCTTCAGAATTGCTGGGTTTTGATAGTGTGGATAATCCCATCTGTTTGAGTAGTCGCTTGATATGGCGATCGCTCACTTCAATCCCAAATTCTTTTGCCAGATGTTTCCCAACCCAGTTAGCTGTCCAGCGTCGAAAAGCATAGCCATGTTCGCGGGGACTACTATTAATCAGTTCTTTCAAACGTTGTAAATACTCGTCATTTACTGCCTTCGGACGACCAATGGGGCAATCTTGCCATTGGTGCGCCATCCCAGTTCGGGCTATGTGTGTCCAATGCCTTACTGTTGCTGCACAACATCCCAAGCTTTGACAAATTGACCTTTGAGTTTTTCCCTCATCTGCCAACAACATGATTTCAATGCGTTGACGGTAGGATTCAAGTAAACTTTTTTGCAAATTTTGTAATAGCAGTTTCCGCTGAAATGCTGTTAAATACTTACCAGTAGATCCACTTAAGTAGTTAGTTTCAGGTTTATCTTGGTAGTCGGACATAAACGTAGAATTGCTAGTTTTATAGACGCATAAATGCCTTGTGCTTGACAAATAATTTATCAAGCACTCACAAACAAATCTATTTAGGGGCTAGTGATTACCCTAATAGCGGACAATTTTTTATGTATTATATGTATTGTATGTCAGGTATATATCAGGCTACAAATCATATATGTGAATTCGGTAAATTAACCGTAAAACTTTTATGAAATATTAGGCTAAATACGACAATCACTGTACATTTTCTTTACAAGTAAAATACTTTTGTAATTCAAAAGGATACATAGGACTCCATCGGTGAGAGGTTAAAATAATCTTACGTTTGTCAATTAAAAATTATGCTGAAAATTTGGAACAAGCAGAGATATGAAGTTATTTCTTTTACTGAACCAATGGAGTAAGAATATAAAGATGCGTATCAAAATTACGCGTAGGCTAGCAAAAACCGTAGGCATCGCCTGCTCAAAAATTGTGTTTTCAACCCCAATTTAGCCTTACAGCGCTAATCCTCAAGAGGTCGAGCAAGTTATAAGTTTATTTGAAGAAATTGCCGTTGAGCAGTTTTGGCATCCAGGAGATGAATTGCGTGCCTATCTGGACTCTTCAAAATACTTTGTACTCACTGTAAATGGCTACTTAGCAGGCGGTCTTCAGCTAGTCACTAGTAACTCAGATGAGGGATTTCCTTGTCTTAAGGTTTGGTCTGAACTTGATTTGCAAGGTCGAAATGATATTGCTGATGTTGCCTTGCTGGCACTGAGACCAAAATTTAGAGGTCAAAGAAAGCTGTTCTGGCTTCTGTGTGTCGAGACATTACGCTACTGTATATTCGGATACTTATAAGCGTATTGTAGAACAAATATATCGTTAGGAATAATCTCTCATGTGGGGACAATACTTGTGAGTGATGACTAAAACTCAGCCATCGCAAGGATTTCGAGCTAAGCGTACATTCCTTGGCTTTTAAATGTTTGCCGTAATAATCTGTAAAAAAGTGTGAAAAATCTGCGTTTTATGTAATCACGAAAGCTAAAATTTGCTTTGCTGCTCGTTGTCCACTGCGAATTGCTCCCTCCATATAGCCACAATATTCAACGGGAGCGGTATGTTCTCCTGCAAAAATGACTCCTCCCGCAGAGTACGGTAAGTTAGAGCGCCAGCTTTTCAAGTCTCTAGGAGCGAAATAGCAGTAAGATCCCTGTGACCAAGGATCAGCACTCCAGTCATGAGTTGCAGTTGCGAGCGCTTTGGAAGCATTTGGCTTAAGCGTGGATACTGTTTGTTGTGCTAACTCAACGGACTGTCCAGCAACATTTCGGCTAGGTGTCCCACTGCTTGTACAAGCAAGAATTCCTGCTTCACCTGCCTGAGTTACGGTAGATTCCCAGACCGTTTGATAAGGTGTTTCTCCCACGACTAACCCCCAACTGGATTGCTGCCAGAAACGGTTGGAGTACTGAAGTAAAGTCTTAATCGATACCCCATAAGACAAGTGAGCGATCGCCTCTCGTTGTGCCTCTGTAAGCGGAACTTCAATAGACAAATGGCGCAAAACACTCCAGGGAATTGTGACAACAATCCAGTCGGCAAATACTTCAACCTGTCCCTGAAGCGTTTTTAAACTCACAGCAACGGTTTGTTCTTGCTGCTGAATCCGCTGAACTGGGGTATTAAGATGGATGCGATCGCCTAAAAAGTGAGCAAATACTGTTGCAAGTTGAGTACTACCACCTCGAATTCGGAAATTGCGATCGCCGGAAGTAGCACTGTAAGCAAAGAAGCCAACTCCAATTGCCTCCGGATCGGTAGCATACATTCCATAGGATTGCTGACGGATAACTTTGCAGGCAAAGGGATCAATGGAATGTGCAGTCAGCCACTGAGCTAATGTTTGGGCAGGATCGGCAAGCTGTGACAATAATTGATCTAACTTCTGATATGCATCATTTAAAGAATCTTGATGTTGAGACAAGAGCGTTTTTGGAGTTGAGAAATTACCATCAATGTAATAGCACAGGTCATCTGGAAACTTAAAGGCAGGCTCAAGCATGAGGTTGAATTGACTGGCATAAGATATCAATGCTGTATGGTTATCATCGACGAACTCTGCACCCAATTCGCCATGCTGTTCTGCTCCAAAAAAGACTGTTTGGACTCGCCCTCCAACTCGTTCGCGGGCTTCAAACACTTGCACATCAAACCCAGCACGAACCAGTTCATAAGCAGCTGTAAGTCCTGCCAACCCAGCCCCAACTACAATTACTCGTTTGCTCATAGGTTGTCATTATCTTGCTGCATACTATCGCCCAAATTGAATTAATTGTCTTTCAAGTTTTGAACGACTAGTCTACAGATTTTGTCTTTTCTTATAAATTTCTTATTTTAATGTTGCATACTCTGTTAATTGTCTCTTCTATCCACCGGAGTGTTATTCAAAAAGTTTAGGAAAACCTGTAATAATCCGACCAATGGTTATCCAAAAAGATGCAATTGGAACTGACACTTTTAAAGATTTTGTTGAAACTGTCATCAGTGCTATCGGAGAACTGAACAGTATTAATGCTACTTCTGACAGTAAAATGTATCAATAATAGTTGATTAATCAAATCCAAGAGTTGAACCACATTCGCAATTTATAACCGTCAGGAGATAGGGGTAAACCCAAATAAATGGGCATCCAGAAAATAAAAGCAGCCAGAATAATAAAAGTAATGGTGACACCTAGCGCCCGGAGTTGTTGATAATAACTGCAAAGACACCGCTCAACGAACCAAGCGATCGCTAAAAATACAAACACCAATGCACACATATAGTGATAAATAAAAACGCACCTATTAACCTTCACCCAAGGTAATAAGTTAGCAGCATAATTGATAACTATATATAAAGCAATCCAAGTATCAACATTAGGAGTTGCTTTAAGAGAAAAACGCTTTTCCTTCACCCAAGGAATTACGATTTGTGAAACCAGCATTCCTACTAAAAATAACATAGCAGCAACACCGAACCACCACAAAAATGGATTGCCCATTGCGTGGAGTTAGGAAAATAGGCTTTGCTAATCTTTTTCTCGCGTGGCTTTACTGCTGAGGTTGACAAAACCTTCGTTTCATGCACCCATTTTGAGTCAGATGCGGGGTAAGCTGAGTCCACCTGTTGAGGATTACGAGATAGCGCCTTAGCCCACAAATGCTCTCGAATTTGGGGATATTTAGCCATCAAAGGCACAACACTTCACCCGAAACAAAGCACAATTGCAGCTTTACTGAAGCCCTGGCAGCGTAAGGTTTAAAGTCACCCTCTTTAAATAAGGTAAATTCCCCAAATGAGTCACCTGCCTTCAAAGTGGCGATTAACTCATCGGCGCTATCTAGCAACCTGACCTTACCAGCGATCGCAATATAAATACCCACTTTGGCATCAGTTCCTTGCCAGAACTTGCCAACTTTCGGATTGATAAATTTAATTTGTTGAAGACAGTGTTGAAATTCCTCTGTCGAAAGAGAATAACCCAGAGTATTGTTGAACAATTGCAGAGTTACTAACTGAGTGGATATATCTTGCGCCATGAATGTCTAAATCTTTTTCTAATTTTGCAAAGTTAATAGTAAAAATTCGGTATCATCTGGAATAGCTGCGGATTTGAGGTCACTAATCAAAATTTTGGAACCCTGAGCTTGTTCGTTGCTGTTTGCTTTAGAATTTCTGGGTTTTGGTAGTGTGGATAATCCCATCTGTTTGAGCAGTCGTTTGATATGGCGATCGCTCACTTCAATCCCAAATTCTTTTGCCAGATGTTTCCCAACCCAGTTAGCTGTCCAGCGGCGAAAAGCATAGCCATGATCGCGGGGACTACTGTTAATTAATTCCTTCAAACGCTCTAAATACTCGTCATTTACTGCCTTTGGGCGACCAATGGGACAATCTAGCCATTGATGCGCCATCCCAGTTCTGGCTATGTGTGTCCAATGCCGTGCTATTGCTGGACAACACCCCAAAATTTGACAAATTGACCTTTGAGTTTTTTCCTCATCTGCCAACAACATGATTTCAATCCGCTGTCGGTAAGATTCAGGTAAACTTTTTTCCAAACTTCCTAACAGTAATTTCCGTTGAAATGATGTTAAATACTTACTTTTAGTAATATTTGTATATTTTGTTTCACTTTTCATTTGGTAGTCGGACATACACGTACAATTAACTAGTTTTTTAGACATCCGAATGTCTTGTAAATGATGCATAATTTGGCACTTACATCTCATCTAAGTAGAGATATACAAAAGTTAATTTTTCCTTGTAGCTCTAATACTTATTACGTTTTGTTTTTTATTTTATGCAACGAATTTAATTTTCATAAATGAGATTTTTTATAACAAAGTTTTGTATATTGCTTTTGTTGTATGGAGTTAAGCTACAAATCCTATTTATAAATTCCGAAAATAGTCGCTGAATTTTAATAAAGTTTTTGTAAAGAAAATTTATTTTTTCAGAGAAAAATGAGTCATAGCAGAATCGCTGTTACCACGGATGAAAATTCCTTTGAGAGCAGTTTTCAATTGAATAGATCATGCGTAAGAGCACGGTATAGCAATCCTAAATGAGTTACGAACAATAACAGATACCAACTCATTGGAAAGTAGTAAAATTATAAAAAAACTTTTCTGAAAATAAATTTAGATGCTCTTGAAATATTAATATAATATAGTTAAATATCAAATTCATAGATAGCAGTTACTTCAATACCAGGGAAGCAAAATTATGGCAACAATTATAGGCACTGATGCAGACGACACTTTGATCGGAACTGCCGGTAATGACACATTTATCGGTAGTGCAGGTGATGATACCATAAAGGGTGGAAATGGTAACGATGTTGTTGACTACAGCAGTTTAGGACAACCTATAACAATCCAACCAGTGGTTATTCAAAAAGGTGCTATTGGAACTGACTCCTTTAAAGATTTTATTAAAGGCGTCATTGGGGCTACTGGACAGATTAACAGTATTGATGCTACTTCTGACAGCACAAATGTATCAATAGTAGCTGACTTATCTAAAGAAAGACTAGAAATCAGAGTTGTAGGTTCGCCGCCAATAGTAGTTAAGGTGAGTAATTTCGTAAATGTAATTGGTACAAGTCAAAATGATACCATTATTGGTGATACTCAGGATAATCAATTATCTGGTAGTGGCGGCAATGATATTATTAGAGGCAGCGCAGGCAACGATACCTTACTTGGTGGAAATGGGATTGATACGGCTGATTACAGCAAAATAGGTGTAAGCTCTACCATCTTCATTGATGGAACTCTTAAAAAAGGTGGCGGACTAGGTACAGATTTACTTGGCCAATTTGAAAAGCTTGTTGTTGATGCTAGTGCTGAAAGTAACACTATAGACGCCTCAATTGCTCCTTCAGCACCCTTTCTAATTGGAGATGCATCAGTCAACGCTAACCTTGAAACTCAAAGTTTCGTAGTGAATAATCTTCCTGACGGAAATACAGCTAAGTTCACATTTATAAACTTTGATAATGTCAAAGGTACAAATCAAAGTGACACCATTGTTGGAGATAGGCAAAATAATCTGTTATTTGGCAATGGCGGTAACGATATACTTTCTGGCGGGAGTGGCAATGACATACTCGCTGGTGGAAACGGCAACGATACTCTCACTGGTGGATTAGGTGCAGATAAATTTGTTTTTAGCAACGTATTAGAGGGTGTTGACATTATCAAAGACTTTAAGGCTGTTGAAGGTGACAAAATCCAGATTTCTCAAGCAGGGTTTGGTGCTACTTCCATCAGCGACTTCAGTTATGATCCCTTAAATGGTTCTTTGTTCTTCCAAGAATCTAGATTCGCCGTCATTGAAAATAAGCCTATTGGTTTCCAAGCTAATCTAGACATTCAACTGGTTTAAAAACCAATAGCACTAAAATAAAGTATTTGGTGTAACTTTCAGAGATATTGGGTAGGGGAGGGATTGGATGGCAATTAAGCAATATTTTTTGCCAATTTAGCCATAACTGAATCATTTTCTTTACTCCTTCAGCTTCCCCAATTTCCCCTCTCCTCCTTTTCAACTAGTCAAAGCTCTTTGGGGAAAAACTTTTTGGTTTACTGTTAATCTTATCGCGGGAAGGGAGTAGGAGTTAGGAGTTATTATTCTTCCCATGCCTTATGCCCCATACCCTGTTTAGCCGATGCCCTTTTAATTAAATCCAAGAGTTGAACCACATTCGCAGTTTATAATCGTTAGGGGAGAGGGGTAAACCCAAATAAATGGGCATCCAGAAAATAAAAGCAGCCAGAATAATAAAAGTAATGGTGACACCTAGCGCCCGGAGTTGTTGATAATAACTGCAAAGACACCGATCGACAAACCAAGCGATCGCTAAAAATACAAACACTACTGCACACATATAGTGGTAGATAAAAACACACCTTGTCACTTTCACCCAAGGTAATAAGTTAGCAGCATAATTTATAACTAAATATAAGGCAATCCAAGTATCAACACTCAGGGTTGCAGGCATAGAAAAACGCTTTTCTTTCACCCAAGGAATTACCGCTTGTAATACCAGCATCCCTACTAAAAACAACATAGCAGCGACACCAAACCACCACAAAAATGGATTGCCCATTGCATGGACATCATAAATAACTTGTCCAGCACCGGCAGGTAAAGGTGGGCCCATCACAGGTAACGGTTCAGTGATACTTTCAGCCGTTTGATAATAATATGCCATTGGTCGAGTCATCAAAGGCCATTTATACCAGGCAGCACAGTAAGGATGTACGTTAGGGCTATTTCCTCCTAAATGTAAGTGAAACTTCAAAATTTGCTGATGTACTGCAATAAATCCATAAGTTTTATCTAGTTGAAGGTGGGGAATCCAGATGATACTGTAGATAAAAGCTGGGATGATTCCTAGATAAAACAGCATCTGAAAAATATTGAGCTGAGTCAAATTTTGTAGTGGTGTCTGAGATGAGGGTGATGAGGGAGAATAAGTACTAACTCCTACCTCCCCTGCATCCTCTGCTCCCCCTGCTCCCTCTGCTCCCCCTGCATCTCCTGCTGCCTCCTTCAATGAAGAGGATGTAAAAAAGAGTTTGAGCTTAGGAAAAGAATGTATCAAATGAATTACCCAAGCTGCTACCCAAATGAGATAAGCACCTGATAGGAACCATAAACCATTCCACTTAGTACCGACTGAGGCACCAAAACCAATGCCAGCAAAAACTAACCAAAAAGAACGTCGCCGATTTTGGTTATCTAATGCCAATAATAAAAACCAGTGCCCTAACAAACCAAAAATGACAATATAAATATTACTTAGAGCATACCGAGACTCAACTAAAAAAATACCATCACAAGCTGTGAATAATCCTGCAAGTATTGCAAAGGTACGACGATAACTTAACCGATAAGCGATCGCAGCCACAACTACAGGAATAAATGAGCCGGTGAGGGCATTGAACCAACGATAAGTCCAAGGCGATCGCAATGAACCTGTAAGTCCATTTACTGTATCGTGCCCAAAAGGAATATGACTGCCAATCCAAATGCCGATACCAATAATATATTGACTCAGCGGCGGATGAGCATTAAAGAATGGCGTATGCGTAAGATAATTATTACCAAATTTGGCAAAATAAACTTCATCAAATACCAGAGTGTTGAATCGCTCCAGTCCCCAAAACCGTAAGGCAAGTGAGAGAATAAATACACTTACCATCCCAATTCGGAACCACTTTTTATTCATTTGTCATTTGTCATTGGATATTAGTTATTCTTTCTTCCCCTGCTTCCCCTGCTCTCCCTGCTCCCTGCTCCCCTTCCACTCTTCAGGTGCATCTAGTTGGAACAGGAGTAACTCAATACCGTAATACTTGTTTGTAGTCCCTATTGGTTTCATACCCAGTCTTTGAGTTACACGGATTGAAGCATGATTTTCTGGCTTCACTACGGCATAAATCACTGGCAAGTTCAGGACACTAAACCCGTAGTTGAGCATAACTTGTCCTGCTTCTGTTGCATACCCTTTACCCCAAGAAACTCGCCTCAAGTGCCAGCCTACCTCATAATCTAGAGTGGGTAAACCATCTTTGTCGGGCAATTGTAACAGAAGAATAGTTCCCACAATTGTTGTAGTTTGCTTTTCAACAATTGCCCAAGAACCAGTACCATTGTTGCGTTGGTGCATTCGCTCACTGTTTTCGATCAAGCGCTGACGTTGTAAATCAATGCTTGTGACGCGAGAAGCATGACGAAGAAAGCGCGTCACTTCAGAATCACTGTACATTACAACAAAAGCTTGCTCGGCATCGCGTTCGGGTATCCAACTGCGAACGATCAAGCGTTCAGTTTCCAAAAGATTTGTCATCTTGCTTTTGGCTAAAATAAATCGCCATTCTGCAAAATACTAAGATACTTATGGTTGAGCAGTCAAAAGTTTTGTAGACAATTACATAAACAAAATATGGCGATCGCTATGCTATAAGCAGTTATCCAGAAGTTCAACTACTGTTGGTTATGCAATCGCAAATTCTGAATCTTTCCGCAGCTCTTCAGATCGGAACCCTAACACAATCCGATCCTTTGGTATACCTGCCTTCACCAATTCCGTTGCTACCCCCTCTTCAGTGCCATCACGTTGAATCCAAATTTTGCCATCAATAATATCAATGTGAATCAGACAGCCGTGAACGCGACGAGTCACAGTAGGAGATAAATCATAGGCTGGTTCTCTTCCCAAAATCATCAATAAGTAACGATCTTGTTCGCTGTCGAAAACTGTTTCAAATTGAATATTGCCAATGCTGAAAGGAATTGTTGTATGCTCAATCAGAATATTCCGAATTAATTGCCTGTACTGCTCCAAGGTATCCATCTGAAAATAACCTCTTGCTCTAGCTGAAATACAACGATATGGACTTTGTAATCTTCTATCAAAAGTTTAGCAATTGGTTCATCAAAGATATCGGCGTATACTTCGTCACGAACAGCGAGATAGAGGACGCGTTCGGGATTGGTTCTAGTCATTACAGAACGGTATGCAAGATATTGTCCCAGCGCGTGTTCAAGATCAGTCATGTCCGATACACTGCGAAACGTTTTAATCTCAACGGCTATATACTGTCCTTCCTTTTGGGCAGCAATCAATTTCTCTGCACCCAGGTCAACATACATATCCCTTTTTCCCCACTTCAGATGAAATGGATCGTCGGTAATCGTCCAGCCATCTTTAATCAGGGCATTTTTGACGTTCTCGTGGTAACGGTCTCTAACTGGCATAAATTACTCGAATTACGAATTACGTAGCTTGCTTCTCGCCGGAGGCGAGTATTACGAATTACGAATTACGAATTACTACCCTCGACTTTTGCCACTTCCAACATTGTCTTTAAAACTGAATCAGGATTTAGGCTAATCGAGTCAATTCCTTGTTCAACCAAAAACTGGGCAAATTCTGGATAGTCGCTGGGTGCTTGTCCACAAATGCCGATTTTGCGATCGCATTTTTTCGCCGCTTCTATCGCCATTTTTACCATTCGCTTTACACCCTGACTGCGTTCATCAAATAACTGCGCCACTAACGTCGAATCTCTATCTATCCCCAGTGTCAATTGAGTTAGGTCGTTGGAACCAATTGAGAAGCCGTCAAATACCTCAGCAAACTCCTCAGCCATAATCACATTATTAGGCAACTCACACATTACATAAATCTGCAAGTCGTTAACACCTTGCTTTAAACCATTTTTTGCCATCTCTGCCAAAACTAAACGCCCTTCATCGGGAGTGCGACAAAAGGGAATCATCGGGATAACATTCGTCAAACCCATTTCTTTCCGTACCCGCCTGATGGCATGACACTCTAAGGCAAAAGCTTCTCTGTAACCTTGATCATAGTAACGCGCTGCCCCCCGCCAACCCAGCATTGGGTTTTCTTCATGGGGTTCAAACTGTTGCCCACCTAACAAATTGGCATATTCATTACTTTTGAAATCTGACATTCGCACAATCACTGGTTTGGGATAAAATGCTGCGGCAATTCTACCTATACCTTGGGCTAATTTATCTACAAAATATTGGGGTTTCTCGTCGTAAAGTGAAGTAATATCAGCAATTTTAGCTTTGACAAATTCATCTTTTAAGGAGTCATAATGAATCAACGCCATTGGATGAATTTGAATTTGGTTAGCAATGATAAATTCTGTTCGCGCTAAACCTACGCCATCGTTAGGAATTGCCGATAAACTCAATGCTTCTTGGGGATTACCTACATTCATTAAAATTTGAGTGCGGGTGCGGGGCAAATTTTCTAAAGGAACTTCTTCCACTTCAAAAGGTAATAAGCCTGCATAAACTTTTCCTTCTTCCCCTTCAGCGCAAGAAATTGTTACCTCTTGACCAGGTTTTAAAATTTCTGTAGCATTGCCGCATCCGACGATCGCAGGTACACCCAATTCTCGCGCGATAATTGCTGCATGGCAGGTGCGCCCCCCAGAATTAGTGACAATTGCACTAGCGCGTTTCATAATTGGTTCCCAATCGGGATCGGTTCTCTCTGTCACCAAAACTTCCCCGACTTGGAACTGGTCTAGTTTGTGAACATCTAAAATTAGGCGTGCTTTTCCCTGACTAATTGCTTCCCCAATCGCACGTCCCGTAACAAGCGGGATTGGGGATTGGGAATCAGGAAGTGAGGAGTGGGAAGATTTTTCTCCATTCCCGATTCCCCATTCCCGATTTCTCAATACCAACCGATAACTCCGCAACACATTTCCCGTCTTCTGTGACTGGACGGTTTCGGGACGCGCTTGCACAATAAAGAGTTGGTTAGTAATCCCATCTTTTGCCCACTCGATATCCATTGGAGTGAAAATGCCGTGGACTTGGGAATAATGGTCTTCAATTAAACATGCCCAATTTGCTAGTTGTAAAATTTCTTGATCGCTCAGAGCGAATTTTCCTCTTTCGCTGGGCGAAACCGAAACATTTTTCGTAAATTTGGAGCCGTCATCATAAATCATTTTCAGTTCTTTACTACCCAATCTTTTATCGATAATTGGGCAAAAACCAGCTTTTAAAGTTGGTTTAAAAACATAATATTCATCGGGATTTACAGATCCCTGAACAACATTTTCACCTAAACCGTAAGCGGCTGTAATTAGTGCTGCATCCTTAAAACCTGTTTCTGTATCAATGGAGAACATTACCCCAGAGGTTGCTAAGTCAGAACGCACCATTTTTTGCACACCCACAGCTAGAGCAATGCTAAAGTGGTCAAATCCCTTGGCGTGACGATAAGAAATAGCGCGATCAGTAAATAGAGACGCAAAGCATTTGTGACAAGCTGCTAAAACACCTTCGACACCGACAACGTTGAGGTAAGTTTCCTGCTGTCCAGCAAAACTAGCATCAGGAAGGTCTTCAGCAGTAGCACTGGAACGAACTGCCACATCTGTGTCTGCATTGTATTGTTCACAGAGACTATGGTATGCTGTGGCGATCGCCTCGCGCAATTCTACTGGAAATGGTGTGTGGATTAATAGCGATCGCGCTTTTTTTCCGCGTTCTCGTAAATTTTTGACATCTTCAACATCTAAATCAGCAAAGAGTTTACGTAGTTTTGCTTCTAACCCCGCTGATTGAATGAAATGACGATAAGCGTAAGCAGTAGTAGCAAATCCTGTGGGAACGTTAATGCCTTTTGGTGTTAACTGTTGAATCATTTCCCCTAGTGAGGCATTTTTACCACCAACTACTGGTATATCAGCAATACCAATTTCATCAAACCAGAGAATGAGCGATCGTTCTTGGGCAGATAGAGACAAAGTGCTTTTAGATACTATAGTCATAAATATTACCTTTTAAGTTTATACTCAACTTGTAAGTGCATAACTGCTACTATATTTATTTTTGCCATATTCAGCTTGAGATTTTTGGTTCTGTCGCGTAGTTTGATATTTGGTGATGAAATACAAAATTATCAGCAAGAAAAATTAATAATTATTCAGTTTAATAACTCGATCAAAATACTGGATGTAATACATGATGGCGCAGCTAGAACGACTCCTAAAAATGGCAGAAGATGAACTAACTGAATACAGCACTGATGCCCGCAAAATAGAAAAACTACGCCGTAAAATAAGTTTAACAGTGTCGCTAACAGAACAGCAGCAAGTCAAAGAGGCATTACTTGCTATGATGAAATCTAATATAATTACCCAAGTTATAGAAGAACAAAGACAAGCAATAGCCTTACCATTTTGGGGAATTGCTGGATTAGGTTTGTTACTAGGAATTTCTTTAAATCAACCCATAGGCTTGTTAGCGTCTGTAGTTGGAAGTGTATTAGCTTACAGAATTCAGAAATGGGGTTGGAAATTGCAGGCAAATCGTTTATTATTACAAACATTGGAAGATATTGAAATGAGTATTAATCAATTCACTAAGTAACAATAAAGATGTATTTTATCCATAAATTAGTTATGCATTTGTAATATAATATACTTTCTGATTAGTGAATCACTTAATTTACATCTTGTAAGCACTTAACAATTCCTTTGGGATTACCATAGCAAAAAAATTAGATATTGGATTTAAGATTAGGTATTCATTAAAAAAGACAGGAAGCAGAAGGCAGTTTTCCGTAAGCTCGAACAGCCCTCCGTCTTCATTCAATATCCTAGTTTGCAGGCAATGAATGCTACATTACCTTTTTGACAGCAGATATTGAACATAGCTACAGGTTATCTCAATTTGGAAATCTACGTTAGAGAGTGAGCTTGCAATAGCTGTAGCTTCGTATATTTGCATGTGGTGTACTTCGTCAGATCGTCTGTAGTGTTTCCCCAGCTTCCACAGCTGGTAATTTGGCGAGTCAAAGTTATTGGCTCTTGACAAAACAATTAAAAATTGAAAATTACGAATAAAACTTTAGTTGTGGGATATAGAGCTTATTTTAAAAAATAATTGTGAAGAAGGCGCGCTACGCGTTCGCGCAGAGCGTCTCATAAAGAGGCGCAAGGCATCAAGAGTTTCAGAGCTTAAGTAAGTTGGTGCAATAAAACCAAACTATGTGAAGAAAATTTAACTAGGCTAAAATCCTCTTCCCTCGTGCCTCCTGCCTTCTCTCAACGATAAATTTTCCCACCCAGCTACTTACGGCAGTCGTGGGATTGAATTTTTAATTTTTAGAAGCGAGTGACCTCTAGCTTTTTAACTAATACTACCTAACCTTTACTTTGAGTAAATCCTCTAGTTGTAGTATTTTGTGCAACTAGAATAGCGTATTTGCCCAAAACTTTTTTGAATACTTTCCCTCAAAAGAGAAGAAGCTAGTTTTTCAACAGATACTTCTTTTAAAGTAGCAGCTTTAACTCAAGATTCTTGAGTTTCTTGATTGATATAAATATTAGTACCAATCATTGTTAACTCTTTCTACTTTTTTACACGATCTCAAAGACCATCAGCAAAAATTTTAGTCATATAATATTGGTTTTCCTTTCTATAATTAACTAACGAGATCGGCGATCGCCTCTGAAGCAGGGACTACAGCTTCAGGTTGATAGCGGATGCCAGCTTGCTTGAAGCGATGTAAAGCTTCACCCAAGCGATCGCACTCTGCAATCAAACTGATCCTGACATAACCCTCACCTGCAACCCCAAAGGCATTACCTGGAGTAACCACAACGCCTGTTTGTTGTAACACATTCAGCGCAAAATCTGTGGAACCAACACCAACGGGACACTTCACCCAAAGATACATCGTCGCCTTGGTTTTGGGGATATCCCAACCCAACTCTCCTAACCCGTGAATCAGGAAATCGCGGCGGTTACGGTAACGTTGTTGTACCTCATGCAAATACATATCTGGCAGTTGCAAAGCTGTTTCGGCTGCTGTTTGTAATGCGGCAAAAATGCCATAATCCAAGTTAGTTTTCAGCGTCCGCAAACCTTGAATTACATGGCGGTTGCCCACGACAAACCCGACGCGCCAACCAGCCATATTGTAGGTTTTAGATAAGGTGTGAAATTCCACACCAATATCTTTTGCACCAGGAATTTCTAACAAGCTAGTGGGTTGATAACCATCAAAAGCTAACTCGGCGTAACACAAATCATGCACCAGCAAAATTTCATATTTGCGGGCGAAGGCGACGATTTCTTCAAAAAATTCGCGGGGGGCGGTGGCGGCGGTAGGATTGCTGGGATAGTTGAAATAGAGTATCTTGGCTTGTTTTGCAACTTCATCAGGAATGGCAGCTAAATCAATTAACCAGTTATTTTCGGGTTTAAGAATCAAGCTGTGGATTTTTCCACCAGCGATTGCCGGGCCACGGAAATGTGCTGGATAAGCTGGGGAAGGAACCAGAACTAAATCACCAGGGTTAATGTAAGCGATCGCTAAATGAGTTAATCCTTCTTTAGAACCCAGTAGTGGCAAAGCTTCGCTATCAGGATCGAGAACCACATCATAACGGCGACGATACCAGTTAGTGATGGCACGGCGGAAACTAGCTGTGCCCTCAAAGGGTGGATAACCGTGATTAGCAGGATCTTTTAAAGCAGCGATCGCCGCTTCTACTACTGGTGCTGGCGTTGCACCATCGGGGTTTCCCATACCCAAATCAATTAAATCTAACCCTTGTTCCCGTGCTTTAGCTTTCAGTTCATCTAAACGGGCAAATACATAAGGTGGTAGTTTTTGTATGCGTTCTGCTGGGACAATCCAATTTAAACTCATAAAACCTCGTCACTCATTCCCTTGGGCGAAACTCGATTTGTAAGGCTGCGCCGTGCGGAGGTTCCCGACGCTCGATGACTCGCTAACGCTCCGCTATCCGTTGAGGCGACTGCCTTAGTATCTCTACTATCTATAGGTGCAGTGGTAGAAACCATTGCCGCCATCAGCTGTTCTGGCGCGACTTTAAACGGTAGTCGATGGATGTCAGAATTAGGAATTAGAGCCATTTCGGCGGCTGTTTGCAACTCGCCTAATGTAATATTGCCCAATCCCAAATCACTTAATTTTTGGGGTAGTCCAATTTCTGCGTAGAACTTTAACAACTGTTGCCGTGCCGATGCAGCAAGTTGATTGCCTTGTAGCATTTCTTCTAAACGCAGTTGCACCAAAATCCCAAAAGCAACTTTTTCGCCATGAATACTGCCATGTCCTGAAATATGAGTTAAACCGTTATGCACGGCATGGGCGGCAACTGTGCGACACTGTGCCCCTCCAAGTCCCCCAACTACCCCAGCTAATAAAACAGTGGCATCTACCACTTCTCGCCAAACCTCACTACCTGGTTCTACGAGGGCGGCGGCTGACTTTTGCAACAGGATATCTCGCAAAACTCGTGCTTGTTGCACCGCAGCAATAATTAAAGTGTCTTGCAAGTGTCCACTGCTAACTGAGGCTTCGTACCACTTAGCGATCGCATCACCAATTCCAGCTATTAAGGTACGTTGTGGTGCAGTTTTAATCAAGTCATAATCGAGTATCAATAAATCCGGACAACGAGATAGCCCTACATCGTAGAGAAAAGCCCCATCTTCCGAATAAACATTCGATAAGGCACTCCAAGCTGCACAAGTAGCACCGGAAGTAGGAATTGTCACCACTGGTAGATGTAACTGCTGTGCGACTAATTTCGCTGTATCTAGGGCTTTGCCGCCACCAACACCGATAATTAGATCAGCTTTATGTTCTTTTGCCTTCTTCTGTAAAGATTTTAGGCTAGCTTCGCAGCAATCTGCACCATAAGAAGCTTGGACAGTGTGTAACTGCTGCGCTTCTAACACTGGTTGTAAATTTTGTTGGCTGATGGCGAGAGTAGACTTACCTGCCACAATTAAAGGACGACTTCCCAAACAGGCAATCTCTGCTGCGGCTATTTGCAACACACCAGAACCACGGATTACTTTTGCAGGGGAAACTGTGAGCGTAAATAATGAACTAGAGGTTTGAGTAGACAAAGAAGGTTGAGTAGAAAAATTATTGGGCATATAATCTCGTTTGCCAAAACCTTGATATTTCTTAATCAAATAGACTGGCGATCGAGGATACTTGTTGCCAAGCTGGTTTTTGGATGGCTCCAACCTTCCACCCGGCTGATCTGGATTTTAGCCAAGCAATTAAATAGACAAGTCCTGTTGCCGACTGATTGGGTAGTTTGACGACATTGCTTGAATCTATAAATACTCATTGACCTGAAATTCCGAACTATCAAAGTTTTGAATAACCGTATAATCAATTAACATTACCATTGTCAGATTCTCAAGAAAAGCAATCGAGAATTGATAATGTGTAGGCGATCATGCTATTTCATGCAATTTTTAGCTACAGATACATATGTAAAGGTATGCAAATATATGTCTCTACAACCCCTTGATTTGCTGCAAAGAATTTTGAAAATGGCAACAGGGGCAATACTGACAAATTACAACTATCAGTACCCATTACCCCACGCTGATTAACTTTTTTCCACAGTATAACCACTAAAGTGTGAATATCTTAATCTAAAAATAACCATTAATGTATCAGTAAATACAAAATAATTTTTGTCATCCTGATAACAGGTAAATTACTTTTTTTCTCTGAGCAGGGGGCATAGGGCATGGGGAAGAGACAAAGGAGACAAGAAAGAAGGGAGAGATTTTCAATAATTCCTCCTTGTCCCCCTTGTCTCCTCTGCTCCCCCTGCTCCTTGCTCCCTGCCTCTTAAGCATTGGGTTTTGGCAATTTGGCGAAATTGTCTGTGTAAATTTTGACTGTTACCGGGGAATTTTGATGAGAAACGAGCGATCGCTTGACCTCACCCAAGTAAACTGGGACAGAAATCCCTGTTTCCTGGTGGATGATGGTACGGGCGCGAACTGTCAACTTGTCATCTTCTCGCGTACCTGAGCGACCATAAGAAAATAGATTACTAGCTGCTTGACGTAAAGTTGCTTCTAATTGTGTAGGTGTAATTTGGGGTGATGTAGCAATCACCGCTTGTGTTGACCCATTGTCATAAACTAGAGTGTACCGGACTGCTCCGGGAATCACAGTCCGACTCAAGGGGACTATTGAGAGTGCAAATAAACCAGCAGTCACCACCAGCATAAAGCCAGTCGTACCCACCAGCCGAAAGCGGATGCCCCATTTGAGAATAAAAGCCAAAAATGTCAAGGCAGCAAATATCAATGTAGCTATACCTGACCATTGGGTGTACTGAAGAAAGTTAGCTGTTGTGAGCATAAGGTTGTTTATGGAGGCGTCTTTTTTTCGTTACCGACACACCCATTTTACCGAGAGCTTACATCGATTACCTGTGAAGTTGCATAGATAGAATAACTTGCTCAAGCTTCTTGTATCACCAAGCCTAATTTTGTGCAGTTTCACAAAGAATTAGTACTATATCATAAAGGTTATCGATCATAATAAAGTTTCAACTTGTGTATAGCCTAAGTTTAGCGGTGAATGGAGCCAACCTCAGAACAATTGAAACAGTTATACAGAGTCTTGACTTAGCTAACGCGAATATATCTCCCGGTTTACCTAGTTAGCTTAGATGAACGAACAGATAACATCGTAATAATAGCAGGTGAAGAGACAGTTGTAGTGATTAATCCAGAAGGAGAGGTTGATTATGAATAAGCCTAACTTTAAATAAATGACACGCAAGCAATTGCGAGATTATATCTTACAAAATCGTGGCGATACAGAAGCAATTCATGCCCTAGTGTTACATGTTCAGTCTAATGGCAAACGTCTTAATTCAGTAGATGATCTACAACAAATCATCCAAGAAAAACGTAGCCAAGGCTTAGAGCCATAGCTAAAAAACACATCATTATTCCGTTAGTGAGTAATTTAATTTTGTTAGGTTTTAGCGAATAAAGTTGGGAAAGAAATTGCTTAACCGACTTTCCCAGTCTCCCCAGTTTTTCTAAAATAGTATTGGCTCACTAGAAACAATATGGTAATTTTGAGATGTCTGCAACTTCGTTTGAACATTATTAATAATTGCCGTCCAATCAGCATCTTTGTTCCATTTAGACAGAATCCTGATTTTAGTCGCCGCGTCGTAAATTCGACAAAAAACCACATTCTCTTTGCCAGCAATTGCAGCGATAATCAGGGGCTTGGAAAAATCCTGAACTAGTGATGCAGCCAAAAGAAAAGTTTTAGCAAAGTTCGTTTCTATCCCAGTCCTAATAATATAAATTTCATCGGCTCTAACAACAATATCTAATTTAATGTTATCCCTTTCTCTAAATTCTTTTGTCGTTAATTTAAGTTCTGATATATACCCAGTCAATTCTGTCTGTTGCACAGGAATAGTTATTTTATTATTGATATCATACTGATACCATAAATAAGATTCACCACTTAATTCGCCACTTTTGACATATAAATAAATAGGTTCTGGCGGGTTACAAAGACCTACTTTAATTTCAGTCACTATGTTTTATATTCCTTGATGAAAGCTAAAAATATTTATGATATTCAGTCAATTTAAATAAGTTTTTAAATTGTGTTTAACTAAAGAAAAATAATAAATATACAAAAGGGCATCTACAAGAGATGCCCGTCATGCAGGAAAACCCCAAAGGGATGTCCCTACACCTTCCCAACAATCAGCAACAGTGACTAATTAGGTATTAGTCACACTCACAGACGTGAATATAACAATCTTATTAACTTAAAACTCTCAATGTCCCCAGTGCATACACTGAAAAAACTAATAGCTAAAGTTGATGAGATGCAAGCCTGTCTTTTTCGTGATAACGATGTACTATTCCAGAAATGGCAGCCAAAATTAGCCATGAAAGGGCATTCAAACGCAAATCGAAGACGGTTACATCTACTGTATTTAATAAAATCCACCCAACAAAAGCTAGAAGATAACTGAAAAATATCAATCTGTCCCCTGTATTTAAATATTTTGACTTTTGCAGTAATTGGACACCTGTAATCAAAATCCAAGCGAGTAAGCCACAAAATAAAAAAGTACTGGGAAAACCAGTTTCAGCAGATAACATCAAAAACAAGTTATGGGGATGACCCAAGGGAATCTGCATCTTTGCTCTATAAAGTGCACTAAAACTACGTAATCCCCAGCCAGTCCAAGGATGTTGTTGAGCTAAAGACCAGGCAAATTCCCACTGAGTTTTTCGCATTAAAGCGACTGGTCTATCTGGATACATATCGTCATTTAACCTTGCCCAAAAGAATGCAGGAACTACCAAGCGAAAAATTTGAGCTACTGATGAGGGAGCAAAAGCTGCCAAAAGCACACTAGAGATGATCGCCACAACGCTACCTACAAGAATGCGCCAACCTTGGTAGAGTGCATAAGCTAAACAGGCAAAAATAGCGATTGCCCATCCATTGCGTGAGTTGGTGAAAATCAAGGTAATGAAATTTGTAATCACCGCCACGGTTAAAAAGACAAAGGGGACTGAATTCTTGCCAATACTCAATCGTCGATACCCATTACCCCTTATCCCCTTCAGGGGTTCCACCTTCCTCAATCGCCATTGTTCGAGCCACAACCCTAAGCCCAGGATGAAAACTATCGTTAGATAAGCTGCGAAGGTATTAGCGTGAAAGAAGAGTGAGGCTATGCGACCTGGTGGATTTCCTCCTGGTGGCATCGTCCAATTCAACACAATCCACAAAATCTCTAAGTTCAAACTCCAGCCTAAAAATAATTGTCCCAAGCCCATAATTGCTACTGGCATGGAACCGATTACCACAATCCAAGCCATTTGTCGCAATTGGGCAAATGTTTGAATCAGAGCGCTATGACCAGCAAAAACTATAAAGAATGGTAATAAATTAAATAAGCCGAGGAAAGCTGCTGTCTTGTCTTGGGCAAACCCAACAGTCACGATCAGCAATACACTCAAAAGGGCAAATCCCCAGTTGAGGGGGCGACGGCTAATCTTGGGGTATTGTTGCACTAAAGTTATTAATGATACAAGACTTATAGTCACCGCCCCTATTAAAGGACTCAATGGGAAGATTAACAGTGCCCATAGAGAGTAGTTCAAAGAAGATTGCCAACGAGATTTGAAATAGTTAAAAACTTTGTTCAAGCTGGCTCCCAATATTCCTCACGGGTGAGGCGAATTTGAGCTAAGGTGAAGATAGTAGGGATAATCCGACCATAGTTAGTGGCGATCGCTCTCCAGCCTAAATCTGCAAAAAACCAAGTCCACATCACTGGGCCGATCGCGGCAAACATCGCGCGGGCTGCCCCATAACGAGCTACACTCACTGTCATACCCCGTTGCGCCATTTGCATCGCTACATAACTTTGAAATTGGGTTGCAGCTGCTTCTGAGCCTGTAATTACCGCTTGTTTGGCTACTTGATAAGTAGCAAAGTGGATGGCAAATTGACGGGCAATTTGCTTAAGTACAAGTGGCTGAAGAAGAGAAGTAACCGCTAGCGCACTACCGCCTTTAAAAAGTAATCCCAAGGGATCGCGTTGCAATAAAAGTGGTAGGGGTTGTTTTAGTTCTGATTTCAGCAGCTGACGCTGCACCTGTATAGTCAATTTTTGCTTTTCCTGTTCCGGCAATTTTTTCCACACCTGTCCTAGCAGATGTAAAAATACTTCTGCTTCTAAATCAATAGTTGCCAGCTGATGAGAATAGGGAATTTTTAGATACTTACATACTTGAACTAACGCTTGTCGGTAAGTTACCTGGTCTGTCCGTCCCCGTAATACCGTCATCCCATCTGCCGCCAAAAAACGAAAGCGACCCTCTAGTGCGTCTAACCAAGCCTTGCGGTCTCGGCTTTGTACTTCGATGGGTTCGGGTGTGTGTACATAGTCTAAGGGATTGAACTTACGACTAAATAGAATTGCCGTTAAGTCTTGCAATTCTTCTTCGGTCGCTAACTCTAGCGCCGCCCTCATTTCATCCAATTTCCCTTCCTCCCTTCCGTGCAGCTTTCTGTACCTTATTCTACTATTAGCTTTCAGCAGTCATTAGTAGTAATTTTGTCCTTTGATAATAACCAATAACTAATGACCAATGATTAACAAGGGACTATTGACTCATGACTGATATTGCAGTAATTGGTGCCGGAATTGCCGATTTAGTCTGTGCCCAGCAGTTAAGTCAAGCTGGATATTCGGTGGTAGTGGTGGACGTTATGTTGCGCCTAAAGGAATGAGTGCGTAGAGGCAAAGCCGCTTGTCGTCAGACATCGTTAAATCCCTCGCCCCAGATTTAGAAATATTACTGAATCAGCGTGTCATCGCTATTACCCCAACTCCCGAAAATAGCTGGCGTTTGACTCTCGAATCTAGCAATGAAGAATTAACTGCACAAGCTATAGTCATCGTTATTCCCGCACCCCAAGCTGTGATGTTATTGGAACCTTTGGGTGATAAGTGTATTGGATGCAGTCTTTCTTGACAACTTGCGTTCTGTAAAATTTTATCCTTCAATTAATGCGTAGACGCAAAGCGGCTTGTCGTCAGACATCGCTGGATATCCTTCTACATTTCAACCTCTCCCTCAATGGAAAGCCCTAACTTTTGTAGATGATGCTGATTTAACATGAATTGGTTTGAACAGTAGCAAGCGTCCTAACCCTCAACAACAACATTTTGTGGTGCAAAGTAGCGCTAATTTGCCCAACGTCATCTCGAATCACAGGATTTACAACCAGCCGGACAATATATGTTGCAACGAACAGCTGAATCTCTGTCCCTTCCTTGGTTAAATACTCCCCTCCCGAATGGATGCAAGTACATCGTTGGCGTTATGCCTTTCCTAGCCGTCCTTGGCACGAAGCTTTTTTGTCTGCTGAAACTCTCTTACTTTTAGTTCGCTGTGGTGATTGGTGTGGCGGCAATCTTGTTGAAGGCGCGATGCTTTCTGGATTAGCTACGGCTGATGAAATTAACAATTAGTTGCATCATCTCTCTTTCGATAATGTGAATTTTTTCAACGTTTTTACACAATCATTTCATCTGTCGCTAGACTGATTTTGCACTATAGTGAGTCGCCATTTTTATGACTGACTAAATCAAAGTGCAACAAATAAGTTTTTTAGATGAAATAGCAAATTTTGCCTCAAGTCTAAAAAGTGATGTCAATTACTCAAAACGAACCACAGAGTACACAGAGGACACGGAGTAATGAGGGGTTGAGAGGTTTTTTACGTAAGTCCTAAAATATTGAGCTAATCTCACAACTAAAGTCAGTATAAAAGACGTGGGATTGGCTCAATATTTTTTGTCAAACCCCAACCCTTCTTTGATGGTTAACACTATAAGTAGAATTAGGGATGAGGATTAGAATAATTCTTCCCAGTCCCTAATTTCCAATTCCTAATCACCAGTATCTTTTTTAGTCAATTATTTGGATAAAGGGTTCAGTATATTCCTCTTGAGGTGTAAACTTTGACAATTACTAAGTTCAAAGGACATTCCCAGGATATGAAAAAAATAACTGCTTTAATACTGGTAAATATTACTGTGACTATTGGGATAGGGACATTAACACCCAAAGTCACTAACGCCCAATTATTTTACCCACCAGCAAGCGATCGCCATTCATTAATGGTAATCGGTCAAGGCGTGGTGAGAGTGCCAGCAGATACAGCGGATATTGAATTGATATTCAGTAGTGGAGGTAGCAATGATAAGTTACAAACGCAACCATCATCTCTACCCGAAACCCGCCCCATATCCTCACCGACTCTACTTTTTAATTACAAAACAGCAGCAGAATCTTTACCAAGCAAAAAATCCCTAACTAAAGCAACTCTTCAACCTATAGTTAATAGCTTAGTTGCTAAAGGCATTAGGGCTGATAAAATTCAAGTGCAAATTAATCCTAATTCCAGTGAAAGTAACGCCAAGATATTAGTGAGACTAGAAAAACCAACGCGCGATCGCGTCCAGGAAATTGTTGCTACAGCAAATAAGTCCATAAGCCAGCTTGAAAACCTTTCTATTAAGAATGTGGGCGTTGATTACGCAGTTAATGACTGTCAGGCTTTGCAGAATTCAGTTTATCAATCAGCGATGAAAGATGCTCAAAGCCGCGCTCAGGCTTTAGCAACTGCAATGGAAGTTAAACTTAGTACTCCTTCTGTCGCCGAGCCATTTTACACATTATTTTATCCCTCGTGTAATTCTAAAACTGGAGTTACTTTGCCATCATTTGCTAGTTTTTTATTATCACCAGCTTATAATCCAGATGCTCCAGCAGAAGTTGAAATGAAAAAGGATATTTTTGTGACATATACAACGAAATAAACATTTATATTTAGTGCGATTGCACTTTGATCTAGTTAAAAATGAAAGTGCGATCGCTTAACTATTTTATTCTGAGTCGAATAAATAAAGATAGGTGCGATCGCGCTTCTAATTTACTTCATATTTTGCGAATCACTTTCTATAAAATTTCATACTCTATCAAAATAAAATATTCACTAGAGTCTAGACTAGTTCCCGGTGCGAAACTCAGAAGGCTCATTCTATAAAGCCTAAAAACCTTGGTTTTAGTTCCTGGAAACATCTTAAATCCGTATCCTTATTTTTTGGAAATTTAGTTTCGCACCGAAAACTAGACTAAATTGCTAATTTCAAACTTCAGTAATCAAAAAACTCCAGAAATGTTTGTGACAAATCTGGAGCCAGGAAAGATACGCATTTACCTATACCAAATTTTCACCTTGAGAAAATCCTACGTCATCCGGGTATACACTCAAATGTAGATAAAAGTGTCTGAGGATTCTCGTTTACAATCTTTCTCTGTTAAAAATAACGCAAAACAGCCCCAGGTAAACTGAAGCTGTTTTGCGAGAGTTGTTTGGCAAGAGAGGTACATCAATAAGTGATGCCCGTGTTAAAAATAGATAATTCAGTATGCATCCTTATTTAGCCATGTTTTGCCAAATCACAATGATTGGAAAAATTTTTATAGCTTTTTTCAAAAAAAACTCCAGATACACTTAAGGTATTCTGGAGCAGTAACAGGTTTCTAACATCAATCAATTTTTACATCTGCGATCGCTCGATGTCGTTAGGGTATATACTCAAATGTGTTTTATGTCTACTCATCCGCAAATCGACCAACAAGTTACCTTCTTTTCTACCCATAACCTCAATGTATCTACAGAATTCTACGAACAAAAGCTAGGCTTGGAGTTATGGCTTGACCAAGGAACCTGCCGAATTTATACTGTTAGTGGTTCTGGATACTTAGGATTGTGTCAAGCAAGCGAAACATCGGTTCCTCCAAGCGATAAGCAATCAAATATTATTTTTACTCTAGTAACACAGCAGGTGGATGAATGGTTTGAATATCTCAAAAAACGTGGCGTCGAATTTGAAAAGCCACCGACACTAAATAAAAAATACAACATTTATCATTGTTTTTTCCGCGATCCTGATGGTTATTTGATTGAAATTCAACGTTTCGAGACTAACGACAACAAAAAAGACATAACCCAATAAGTTATGTCTAGATGTTTAATGTACAGGGCAGGATTTTTACAGGCTAGAACCTTTTGATTTACTAAGGTACATGATACCGACTAATGCTGTATGAACATTATCGATAGGAATATACCTTTTCTTCCATAGATTTATCAGGATGAAATGTAGAGTTTATGCAGCCACAGAAAAATCTTTACATTTATTTACAATTGCTGCTTAAGTATCACTTTTGGCTTTTATATAATGTCCATCTAATTGACGATCAAAAAACTCTCCGTGTCAGTTCTAATAATAAGGATTTAACCAGAGTTAATATTGTATAACAAAAGCTATAATACAATACCTTGTCGCCAGTCTATTATGTTCTTAGCAAGAATATTTTTTGGAGTATCTATTTACTAATTATGCTATTTTTATAATAATTTTTAAGCTAATAAATACTGAATGTATCGGTTAAATAAATATTTTATTAGGGTGACTACATGATAGCCGAAAAAATCAAATGGTTACGCACAGCACTACAACCTAAAGGTTCAGTGACGAAAGCAATTTTCAAACATATTTTATGGTGTGGAACTTTCGGATTTTTAATTTCTCTGCTTCACCATTTTGAAAAACCTGTATCCCAACCTATTTTAGGAAGTGTTATTCCTAGTATTGTTTTAGGCTTGTTACTTGTCTTTCGTACAAATACTGCTTATGAGCGATTTTGGGAAGGGAGAAAATGCTGGGGATCTATAGTAAATAATGTCCGAAATCTAGCGCGGCAAATTTGGGTATCAGTTGATGAAATTTCACCAGAAGATAAAAACAAGAAAATTACAGCATTAAATTTATTGGCAGCTTTTGCTGTAACAACTAAATTACATTTGCGAGGAGAAGCTGTCAATAGCGAGTTAGAAGATTTAATGCCATCTACTAAGTATATAAAACTGAAGATTATGAATAATCCTCCCATAGAGGTTGCCTTTTGGATAGGAGATTATTTACAGGAGCAGTATAATCGTAATTGCCTTAATAGCTATCAACTAACATCTATGCAAGAATTATTGAATAATCTTGTGGATAATTTAGGTGCTTGCGAACGTATTTTAAAAACGCCTATGCCACTTGCTTATGCTATTCATTTGAAGCAATTACTGATACTATATTGCTTTCTATTACCATTTCAAATAGTAGAACAACTCGGTTGGTGGACAGGTTTAATTTCTGCTTTGGTTGGATTTACTGTGTTTGGCATTGAGGCTATTGGCTTAGAGATAGAAAACCCCTTTGGTTATGACGCTAATGATTTACCATTAGATGCAATTTGCCAGACAATGAAGCGTAATATTGATGATTTAATTACTTTGACTCCCAATACGCGATCGCATCAGCAAGATAGTATAAGCAATTGAAAAAAGGTGAGAATAAGAAAAATAAATCTCAGTGGCGATTTACTCGGTTTATGCTTAGTATATATATTCCGCAAACATACTGTATTTATACCCATAATGGCAGATAAATCACATCTAAAAAAGAGGTGCGATCGCTAAGTCTTGTTTGGCAAACTATGAACCTCTCCTCATATCTTTTCATAACCGCCGAATCGCCATTTCTAAACCTTCACATACACAAGTAAGAAAATCTAAATCCAAAGTAGCGATCACATCACTAGCTTTGTGATAATGTGGATTTCGCAAGAATGCCGTATCTGTCACCATCATTGCTGGATAACCCAAATCCCAGAAAGGTGCATGATCGCTAAGTCTAGTTTGGGGAACTATTAAACCTCGATTCGGCACAGGTAGCCATTGACTAGATACGCCAGCTTTGCGAATATTACGGCTCATCCCAATTAAGTCAGGCAATGTCCGCAAATTACCAATTAAAGCAATAAAATCACCTGTATTTGGGTAGAAACGTTCCAGAGGAGCGGGGTAACTTTGGGAACCAGGTGTAGAATCCTTATAGCCCAGCATTTCTAAGGAGATCATTAAGCGTAGCTGTTGCTTTTGTTGATGCAAAAAGGCTGCATAATCAGCACTACCCAGTAAACCGTATTCTTCCATATCGAAAGCAACCAGCCTTAAGGGATATCTGCCAGGTTCAGTAGCAAACTTTCTCGCCAATTCTAGCAACACCGCCACACCTGTAGCATTATCATCTGCCGCTGGTGTTCCCGGAACGCCATCATAATGAGCACCAATTAAAATTGGTAGTAAATCCTTTTTTTGCCCTCTCCCTTGGGCGGGTAAATTTAATATCAAGTTATTACAAGCTTTACCTCTGACTTCAAAGGTGTGGATTTCCACACTCCCCCATTGGGAAAATTGCTGGCGGATGTATTCTTGGACAAAAAAATGCCCAGCTGTTGCCATGTAAGGATCGCGTTCTCGCGCTATCTCACTCAGGGAAGTTTGTAATCGCTCTGTTAAATTCAAATCTTTAAAATAGTAGCAATAATATGAGAATTTTCAGGCACTCAAAAAAGCAGAGCAAGTATTACTAAGGTGAATTTACCAATTTTTTGCAGATACCGTAAACAGAAGTAGGCGGATAACAAGAATTGAGGCTGCTTGGGCACACCAACCATCTCAATGCTATCCTAGTCTTGCAACTATCTCCCCTAGCTGCACTTGTTAGCTTACTGCCTTAATGATGAGTATTTGAGTATTATACATTGAGGTGTTTTTATCTTGTAGCACAAAGCTAGAGGTAGTTCCGCCCAATCATAATAAATATATAAGACACTTTAGGAGAAGAGTAACGCATGGGCAAGGTAGTCGGCATCGACTTGGGTACAACCAACTCAGTAGTCGCCGTTATGGAGGGTGGCAAGCCGGTGGTGATTGCCAATGCAGAAGGAGAGCGAATAACCCCCTCCGTAGTTGGCTTCAGTAAAGAAGGTGAAAGGGTGGTTGGAGAAATGGCACGGCGACAAACCGTCCTCAATCCCCAAAATACCTTTTTTGCAGTTAAACGCTTCATTGGGCGCAAATATGGCGAACTTAGTCCAGATTCCAAGCGTGTACCCTACACCATCCGCAAAGACGAAGTAGGTAATATTAAAGTTGCCTGTCCCCGTCTCAATAAGGATTTCGCCCCAGAAGAAATTTCGGCAATGGTGCTGAAGAAATTGGCAGACGATGCTAGTCGCTATTTGGGTGAACCAGTGACAGGGGCAGTGATTACAGTACCGGCTTATTTTAACGATTCTCAGCGGCAGGCAACCCGCGATGCTGGCAGAATTGCTGGTTTAGAGGTGCTGCGGATTCTCAATGAACCAACTGCTGCATCTTTAGCTTATGGATTTGATCGGGGTGAGACGGAAACTATTTTAGTATTTGACTTGGGTGGCGGCACCTTTGACGTATCGATTCTGGAAGTTGGCGATGGCATATTTGAAGTCAAAGCTACCAGTGGAGATACGCAACTTGGTGGGAACGACTTTGACAAAAAAATTGTAGATTGGCTAGCAGAGCAATTTCTGGAAACAGAAGAGGTAGACTTAAGACGCGATCGCCAAGCCTTACAACGTTTGATGGAAGCAGCAGAAAAAGTCAAAAGAGAACTTTCTGCTGTCAGCGTTACTGATATTAACTTACCCTTCATCACCGCCACAGAAGATGGCCCTAAACATCTGGAAACTCGTCTAACTCGTTCCCAGTTTGAAGGTTTGTGTAGTGATTTGGTAGGGCGATTGCGGATACCTGTTAAACGGGCCCTCAAAGATGCCGGACTCTCACCTAGAAACATTGAAGAAGTTGTGCTAGTTGGCGGTTCTACACGAATGCCAATGGTGAAGCAGCTTGTGCGGGACTTGATTGGTACAGAACCCAATGAAAACGTCAACCCCGATGAAGTAGTGGGAGTGGGTGCAGCAATTCAAGCAGGCATTCTCGCTGGCGAACTCAAAGATGTGCTGCTTTTAGATGTCACACCCTTATCTTTGGGATTGGAAACCATCGGCGGCGTGATGAAAAAACTTATTCCCCGCAATACCACCATCCCAGTACGTCGTTCTGACATTTTTTCCACGTCTGAAAATAACCAGAATACTGTGGAAATTCACGTAGTTCAGGGTGAACGGGAAATGGCAGCAAGCAACAAGTCTTTAGGACGGTTCAAGCTGTATGGTATCCCACCAGCACCACGAGGAATTCCCCAGGTTCAGGTATCATTTGATATTGATGCTAATGGTATTTTACAGGTAACAGCCCTAGATAGAACCACTGGGCGAGAGCAGAGTATTACCATTCAAGGCGCTTCTACCTTGAACGAGTCGGAAGTGAATCGGATGATTCAAGATGCTCAAAAATATGCCGATGTTGATCGCGAACGTAAAGAGAGGATAGAAAAGCGGACTCGTTCTGAGGCGTTGATTTTCCAAGCAGAACGACAACTTAGAGAAGTCGCGCTGGAATTTGGTATGCAGTTTGCCCGCAGCCGCCGCCAAAGAATTGATAATATTAGCCGACAACTACGAGAAAGTCTTCAAGAAAATAGCGATCGCGGTATCGATCAAGCCTACGCCGACTTGCAAGATGCTCTCTATGAGCTAAATCGGGAAGTCCGCCAGTCTTATGCTGAAGATGAAGACGACGATTTATTTGGTACTATCCGTGACATCTTTACTGGTGGTGATAAGGAACGAGAACGCGAATATCCCAGAGATACATATCGAGAACGCGACTCATACAGTAAAGACTATAGCAGAGATTATAACCGCGATAATCGTTCTTCCTCTTATGAAAGCCGTCCTCCACGTAAATCCCGCCCCAGTTACCAAGATAACTGGGATGATGAAGAAGACAATGATTGGTTGTAAGTAGAAGGCAGAAGGGAGAAGGTAAAAGCTGCTCGGGGAAATGATTTCACTGGTTGGCATTTTACGTTTAATTTATGTCTACCCGATTAGTACTTCTGATCAGAGTTAAGAGTAGAAGTTAAAAATTAAATCTTTCAACCCCTAACTCTTCAATTAATCTAAAATCTAAAATTTAAATAACTGAACTATGCAAAATTTGCCAAACTTTCGCGATTACTACGAGATTTTAGGAGTATCTAAAGATGCCTCTGCTGAGGAAATTAAAAAGGTTTATCGGCGGTTAGCAAGGCAATATCACCCCGATCTCAATCCGGGTAACAAAGAATCTGAGGAAAAATTTAAAGATATCGGCGAGGCTTATGAAGTTCTTTCCGATCCAGCCAAGCGATCGCAGTACGACCAGTTTAGCCGCTACTGGAAGCAAAAAGGTTTTGCGGGTAACCCGAAGACACCAAAGGCTAAAACTTGGCAGAGTAGCGCTAGCGATCGCAATGGCAATCAAGACGTAGATCCCAGCCAATTCTCCGATTTTGAAAGCTTTATTAATCAAGTTATCGGTGTCAAAAATAAGAGTGCGGCAAGTAATTCTACTAATAGCAATAATAGCGATCCGTTTCGTTCTCCTAGAACAAAAGTTGCCTATACAGTTAACCCCCCACCTCGGACTACCCGTCGGGATATAGAAGCTAGATTAACGCTTCCACTAGAAAAAGCTTATCAAGGTGGTAATGAACGCATTCGTTTGGAAGATGGGCGATCGCTAGAAGTTAATATGCCACCAGGGATGGTAACAGGTCAAACCATCCGTTTGCGGAACCAAGGCGTTGGTGGTGGCGATCTATACTTAAAAATTACCGTTGAACCTCATCGATTATTTAAGCTAGAAGGTTTAAATATCGTCTGCCAAGTACCTGTTACTCCCAGCGAGGCAGTTTTAGGAGGACAGGTAGAAGCACCTACTCTTGATGGACCAGTGAAAATGACCACCCCTCCTGGAGTTAGGTCTGGTCAAAAATTTCGACTGGGCAATAAAGGTTATCCTAACGATGACGGTAAACGTGGCGATCAATTGGTAGAAATTCAAATAGTTACACCGAAAAATATTAGTCAAGAAGAACGGGAACTTTACGAAAAGTTACGGCAAATTGAAACCTTTAAACCCCGTGCTGATTTAATACGTTAGGGATGAAGTAGTGTATTAATCCATGACTGACATCAAAGGCAGTACGCGAAGAAGCACTAGAACAAGCCATCAACCAAGCTCAGAAAAACTTTCAGTCTCAATGGAAAATTAGCTCAAATAGTTCGATTATCATTGAGCCTACTTATCCATCTGAGGTTGCTGGTTTACAAGTCATCGACTATTACCTGTGGGCTGTACAGCGATGCTATGAACGCGACGATGACCAGTTTTTTATGCCCCTTGCTAAGAAATATAGACTGATTATGGACTTGGACGATAATCGCAACAAACCTTATGGAGAGTGGTATGGCGATCGCAATCCATTAACTCTTGAAAAGCTAAAAGGGGCTAGGTCTAAGTAGAATTACTACTCGAACACACGGCATGAAGCCGACGTTTGCCCCTCTAAATACTATTGTACAGTATATAAATACAACCATTCAAGTCCTCACCTATAAAAGGTTTGGGCATGATGCCAGAATCTCATCAGCCATTTTTTCCTCTGTGGAATGGGCAGAGGTTAACAATACTAGAAAAAACTTGATTGCAAGGTGACTCAAACAGATGTGAATCAAAACGGGGCAATGCCACAAAGCAGCGAACCAACTTATTACTCCCTGCTAGGACTGCATCCCTGGGCATCGGTAATTGACATTCGTCGCGCTTATCGGCAACTGAGCAAACTTTATCATCCTGATACTACAGACTTGCCGACTGCGATCGCCACTCCCAAATTTCAGCAAATCAACGAAGCCTACGCCACCCTTAGCCATCCAGAACGGCGGTTAAGCTACGATTTAAAAATTGGCTATTCCCGCTTTGGAGTGATTCAACCACCCCCTGATTTAAATCATCCCGTCTCGCGTTCATATAACTGGTCAAAATCAGCTTACCTTGATGCGAGCGATCGCCCCTTATCATCTGGCGAAATATTTGCTTTATTTATGCTGGTGTTAACATTTGTAGGTTGTCTGTTATTAGCAGTTGCCATTGGCTTAACTCGTGGCGAGGCTGCTTTCCAAACCCATAAACTGCAATCAGCCGCATCTGTACAACAGCAGATTACCTATATGTCGCAACTAATTACCTATCTGATAATTAAAAATTAAACAATTCCCCGATCCAAAATCATTCGACTGAGACGTTCGACGAGCGCTCAGTCAGGTCGTACTCACAACGAAGTCCAAAATCCAAAATCTAAAATTCCTATGGCTCTTCTTCCTGCTGATACTCCCCTATATAATCATCCCCTGCCACAAATTGAGCAGTGGCTAAAAGATCAAGGCTGTCAACAAGACGAAATACAAAGACATTGCTGGCGTGTACAGCGACCTAATTGGCAAGCTGAATTATGGCTCGATGTTGAGCAAATTGTAGTGCGATATGTTCAATCTGGGGAAAATGGACAAGATATCCAACGCTCATTCAAGTATTCTCTTAGTCGGAATGATGTAGAACAAGCTGTGTTTTCTGGGCCATAAGGAAGGCTTAATTTATCGAACCGCCTGATCTGCAATATGCTTTTGCTAACGCGTAGCGTCTTGTAGAGAAGAATCGTAGAGTGTGCGTAAGTCCTATAAAATTGACTATCCTAGCTTTTTGGAAGAATTTGTTTGGAGATACAAGTGCTGATATACGTCTTTACATATCCACTGATTAATGACCAATGACCAATGACTAATGATTAATTTCTTTCCACCCATGCATGGATGCTATGCCTTTTGTAACCCATTCGATCGCAATTGGGGGAGCTTCTGATATCAAAATCCCAGGATAAACTGCTGCACCCCAATCGGGATGAACTAACACACGGCATTGATTTTTAATCACTGGGTAGTTGAGCAAGGCTTTGACAACTGCTGTGTCATCGTGAGGAATTGCTCCGGGATGGGAGAGTAAAGGATAGCCTGTACGAGGGTCAATCAGGTCAGTTAAATAGCCGCGATCGCGCAGATTAAATGCTAAATCACAGCCAAATCTCATAAACTTTTCTCGTAAGCGTTCTTTCTCTAACTCTACTTCTGCTGTTTTTTCGACTAATTGATAACGCGATTGCTGTAATACAATCACTACTCGTAAAAATGGCTGGCGTTTCCAATCTGGTAATATCCGTTCGCAGTTGGCACAGATATATTGACTGGGAGCATGAATTGAAATTTGAACCGCTTGTCCTGTTTCGCCAACTAAATTAATGGGACAGGCTTGCTCCGAAGTGTAAACTTTGGGATAGTTCACTAAATTGATTCGGCTTATACAAGTTTTTTAATTTAATCTACGGTATAGATGATACCTCTTAAAATTTAAGAAAAATCATCATTTTCCTATAATATGTTACTTTTTTTTAGAAGCAGTTACTAATAATTTGAGAATTTTAATCCGAATTTTATGCTTTATTAATCTGTTCTTATGGAATTTGCGGCGATCCCTGTAGGCATTGGCACAGATGCAGCCTGTGGTAGACAAGCGATGCCTATGGCGGGCTACGCCTAAGCAGATGAAATATTTTCGATCGAAATCCCAAAAAAGCAAAGCAGGTTGGAGTAAGCAGAAAATAACGAAAGTAATTATGTCTGCCAAGAGATACTTCAGCTATACAGCCTAATTTCTATCGCACCCAATTAATTGAGTTTTAAAGAATTCACCGGCACTTCATCCCAAGAATCGACTGTCCGCAATCGCGCTACCCAACCTGCTGCCTTTTGCCTCTCGGTCAAATTATTCTCAAAAGAATCATGACAATCTTTAGCTTGAGATTCATTACATGTGGCAATGCAGGCATGAATCATCCCAGACGGATCAATTTGCTCATTTACCCAAATAGTCATGGAATATTTCCTCAATAACTGTAGCAAAAAAAAACTATTCGTCATTTTAGAATACTATTAGAGTCAAAAGTTTTAGAGCAAAATCGGTAACAAATAGAGAATTAATCCCAATTACCAATTACTAATTTACAATTACCTAGTTTTGCTTCATTTATTTTAACTTTTTCTTTTATCTCCTTGAGAAAGCGATGTCTACGACGGGCTGCGCCAACGCTTACTATACCTCTATCCAAAAGTCTTATTCTCTCGTAAACAATTGTCATTAAAACTAATTTATTGAAAATAAAATACAGTGTCAAACCCTTGCTATTTCGCTTTTCCACCACTTAACGGGAAAAGTCAGATGTGAGAATTTCTTTTTAGCAGTAACTTTAATAAATGTTAAGGAGTTTAGATTATTCCTACACTAGAACAAAAAACACAGTGCTATATATTGTGCTGTTGGTTTACTAAACTTTACTTGCCTATTAATATCGTTCGTATGGATGAACGGACAAAAAATTTATTCTTCTTGGCAGGTGAGGAAAATATCATAGAGATATACCCTAGTGGTAAATGGAGATATATAGGATGAGCAAGCCTAATTTTCATGCAATGAGTCACAAAGAGTTACATGATTACGTTTTTGCTCATCGGGAAAATCAAGAAGCCTTCTATGCTTATGTGGATAAGCTACATCTCGAAGGTAATTGGATTGAAATGCCACCGTTACAGTCAGAACAGGATTTAGAAAATTATCCTCAGTTCATTGAGCGTATTCGCAGTAGTTCTGAGCCACGAGATGAAGCAGTTTAACGCTGCATTGCAGTTAAAGCAGCTTTTGGGCTATCCTCAGTTTGGCCGATCGCGATCGCGGATTCTTACTAATTTCCTCTTCTTGAGCAATAATCGGTTTTTTTGTCAATACCTTTACTAAAGGTGAATTTCTTAAACCATGCTTCACCAGACGGTCTTCTAAACTGTGAAAACTGATAATCGCAATTCTACCGCCAGGGACAAGGGCATTTGGTGCTTTATCCAAAAAGGTTTCTAGCGATTTTAACTCATCGTTGACGACAATTCGCAGAGCTTGAAAAACACGGGTAGCGGGGTGAATTCTTCCATAACGGTATTTTGGAGGTACTGAAGAAGCGATCGCATCAGCTAATTCTGTAGTCGTGTGCAACGGTCGCCGTTCTACAATACGTCTAGCAATGCGCCGCGATAATCTCTCCTCACCGTACTTAAAGAAAATATCTGCTAATTCTGCTTCATCCCAATTATTAATCATATCAGCAGCAGTTAGCGATCGCCCTCGATCCATTCGCATATCTAAATTCGCAGCTTGGCGAAAGCTGAAACCCCGTTCTGCTTGATCTAAATGATAAGAACTTACCCCCAAATCGGCTAAAATACCATCGAAAGTGTTAGGGGGAAACTCGTAGTCAGCAAAATTGCTATAAATAAATTGTACGCGATCGCCAAACTCAGCTAATTCTTTCCTCGCTGCTGCTAAAGCATCTTCATCTTGGTCAATTGCTGTTATTTGTACATCTGGCGCAGCTGCTAAAATCAAACGGCTGTGACCTCCACCGCCTACCGTTGTATCAAGATAATGACCTCCTGGAGATACCGCTAGACCTGCAATTACTTCCTGCGGTAACACTGGTAGATGAGAAAATATCGGTTCTTCGATAGCTAGCTGACGATTCATGAGACTTAGGGCAAAAAACCACAGATGAACTTTAATTATGTATTCTTTTGTTTGTGTCTTTATGGCTCCTAGCTAAAAAATAGTTTTTAAACCACTAAGACACAAAAGAAAATATCATAAGCTCAACACCCAGCATCAGCTTTGAATGTTAAGTTTTAAGCATCTATAGTGCTATTTTTTACCTTTCTTTTGGTAAATTATCGAATTTGGTATCACTTTTAATTTTTTCTCCATATTTAAATGGCTATTTAAAATAAAAATGAATACATCATCGGGTAATTCATTTTTATTTAATAAGCTACTTGCAATTTTAGAGTTATCGTTTTCATAAATACGACTACCTTCCCAAAAACTAAATCCACGCTTTACAGCTATAATATAAAGTGGTTTTTCTGGAAAAAATTGCAGCTTTTTTTTAACTAAATAAGCAGTTATTATCTGCGGATAATGAGATAACTGCTGACAAAGCTTCTTTACCTCTATATCCGAGATATTATGAGGCTCAAATTTATCATCTTTTTTCAAATTAGAGCGCTCTTGCTGCGCTTTTAAAATTAATTTACTATAATTTTCTGCACGTTGTTGATAAGACTTTGCCTCATTATTTTTACCTTGGTTTTTAAGAAAGTAGCAAATTATCTGATAACCTTTTATGATTAAATTTAAATCTTGTTCTATTGCCTTCTCAATGTATTCTATTCCAGTTGCATCTTGTTTTTTTAAAAATATTTGACCTAATAAATAATTAGCTGAGGCATGGTGAGCATCACGATGAATAATTTCTTTTAATAGAGGTATAACAGCGTCTTCACCCTCAAGTTCTAACGTCAAAAGTGCTCGCTGACTAGCTTCTTCTAGGGTTAGCTGTTGTTTTTGCAATTTGTTATTTAAATCTTTTAATGTATCTATCGATTTTTGATACTCAGCATATTTTTGTCGCCAAGGTGTTGCTACTTTTTCTTGCCAATTTTGACTAAAGTACTCAATCATTTTTTCTAATTTATCTCCTAACAACTCTTGGGCTGCACTAATTTCAATTGCTGAAAATATAGCTGCTTTTTGCTGAATATTGGGTATATATCCCAAGGCTTTTAATCTATCTGTCAGGCAAGGGTGAGTATCAGTATTATTGGTTTTTTCCGTTAATGCTTCAATTAAATAAGTATTTGTAATTTCCTGATTAAGTCTTTGGCTTAAAGCCTGTCTCATATCCATATAAGTCATTTTTGGTGGTTCAATTTCTGTCTCTACCTGTTTATAAATACTAGACCAAAAATATCTTTCTAAAAATCTAGCTTTGACCTCCAAATTTATCAAAGCTTTAGCAGTGTTTTGTTCTCCCGTTAAATCAACAGCACATCTATCTGCTTCATATTCATCCATCCGTGCCAATACAAAAGAATAGGCATTAAAAAATGGGATGTACCATATCAAAAACAGTTGAAAAATTAACAATGATAGATCATGTCCACTTTGTTGGAGTCCTTTAAGAATGCGATACCAAGTTTCGCGTTGGCGATAAATCCAACCACTAAAGCGGCTGTGATTTCCTGATAAATGTCCCAGTTCATGGGCTAAGACGGCACGAAATTGTTCGGGCGGCAGTGCTAGCATGAGTGGTAGACCGACAATTAAGTAATTTTGCTGCCATCCCAGCAAACCTAAGCGTGGTATTTGGATAACCCATGCATTAAAATCGTTGGTCAGCAGGATGTGGTGAAACCGTGGAGCTTGTAGCTTCGATGAGATTTCGTTAATTAAAGAATAGAGATTGGGTACATCCTTGGATTGTAATGGTAAACCTGTAGGTGGGGGAAAAGAAACCCAAAGCGATCGCACTAATACGAATGCTAACGTTATAAAAAACAGAAGACCTGTCAAAGATAAGTTAGAAATTGACTGAGTATTAAGTATCCCAAAGATAATAACTACCAGCAGAGTCAATGTTACAGCTAGAACCAAAAATATATATGCGTAGCCTAAAGTAGCCAAAAAAGCAACGTGCAATTTATAAAGATGCGGTTGTTTATTAGCAAAAACTTCTAACTTCTGAATTAGCTTATCAAAACGCTCTTGATTGAAAGTCATAGATATGTATCAGCCACATAAAACTGTAATATAACTGACATAATATCTCTCTAGCTTACGTAAAAACCCATAAATTGTTAGGCATTGGGTATTGGGCATTGTCCCCTTGTCACAGCACGATGAAGTGAAAAAAATCCGATGCCTCAATTAAGTGGATATCGAGCTTCCATATAATAGTTGAAGAAGTGCAACAAACTAAAACATTCTGGTTGGCATCTAAGCGGTTCAATTCAAAATTTGCCTTCAGCACGTTACGCGAACACAAAGGGAGAACACGAAATCTATGACCAGACTAGAAACCCGCACTGAACCGATGGTGCTAAATATGGGGCCACACCACCCCTCAATGCACGGGGTTCTCCGGTTAATCATGACTCTGGATGGTGAGGATGTCGTTGACTGTGAACCGGTCATCGGCTACCTACATCGGGGAATGGAAAAAATTGCTGAGAACCGCACTAATGTAATGTACGTCCCTTACGTTAGTCGGTGGGATTACGCTGCGGGAATGTTCAACGAAGCTGTCACTGTTAACGCCCCAGAAAAGCTTGCAGGTGTCGCTGTCCCCAAACGTGCTAGCTACATCCGCGTCATCATGCTGGAGTTGAACCGCATCGCTAACCACTTGCTGTGGTTTGGCCCCTTCCTTGCTGACGTAGGCGCACAAACTCCCTTCTTCTACCAGTTCCGGGAACGGGAGATGATTTATGATTTGTGGGAAGCCGCCACAGGTTATCGGATGGTCAATAATAACTACTTCCGCGTTGGTGGGGTAGCAGCCGATTTACCTTACGGTTGGGTAGATAAATGTCTGGAATTTTGCGACTATTTTATACCCAAAGTTGATGAGTACGAACGTTTAGTAACCGATAACCCCATCTTCCGGCGACGTATTGAGGGTATTGGTACCGTCACCCGTGAAGAAGCAATTAACTGGGGACTTTCTGGCCCAATGTTACGCGCATCTGGCGTGAAATGGGATTTGCGGAAAGTTGACCATTACGAATGTTACGACGATTTCGACTGGGATGTACAGTGGGAAACTGCCGGTGATTGCTTTGCCCGTTACGTGGTGCGGATGCGGGAAATGCGCGAATCTGTAAAGATTATTCGCCAAGCAATTAAAGGACTTCCTGGCGGCCCTTACGAAAATCTGGAAGCCAAGCGTTTAGCCGCAGGTAAAAAATCTGAGTGGGATGGATTTGATTATCAATTCATTGGTAAAAAAGTTTCCCCCACTTTTAAGATGCCCAAGGGTGAAATCTATGCCCGTGTAGAAAGTGGCAAAGGTGAATTGGGAATTTATTTGGTAGGCGAGGATAATGTCTTCCCTGCACGTTGGAAGATTCGTGCAGCAGATTTCAACAATCTCCAAATTGTTCCACATTTACTGCGCGGCATGAAGGTTGCAGATATTGTGGTGATTCTCGGCAGTGTTGACGTAATTATGGGGTCTGTAGATAGGTAGAGTAAATATTTATCTAAGTATTTTTTAGAGTAGTTGTATCACAGTACAACTGCTCTATTTTTTTTTTAATTGCCGATTATAACGATCGCTATCAATATACTCCGTTGTAATGGTCATACTTCTATCACAATTGCACATAGATTTCTCTCTAATGATATTGACAAACTTTTTCCCCTTGTGGAACGAAACAGCCCTGCTGGGATTAAGGGGGGTAACACGACTTCTGTGTACACGCTTCAAAAAGAAGAGAGGCTTTGAATCTTACTCCCTTTCCCTACAAGGGAAGGGGCTGAGAGTTAGGTCTATATTGAACTCAACTTTGAAGCGCTATATATCAAGTCTAGTACGTGGCGATCGCACTGTTCACTAATGAACCACGGTTTTCTGGCTGGAAAAATTTTTTACTCATATAACATAAATGATCTCTTTTTAAACGTTTTAAATAATGCCCCGCATATTTGACAACATTAATTTACAATTGCTACCGATTTTACGAGAAACCCTCAAAATCTCTTATCGGGCAGATTTTTGCGTTGGCTACTTCAACCTTAGAGGTTGGCGAAGAATTGATGATTTGATTGAACAGTATGTTGGTAGTGAAAATGCTTGTTGCCGTTTGCTAATTGGGATGCAAAGCTTGCCTAGTGATGAAGTTCATGCGGCATTTTCCCTTAGTAGTAGTGATGGACGGATTGACAACAGTAGTATTGTGCGGTTTAAAAAACGCATGGCGGCAGAATTTCGCCAGCAGTTGACTATTGGTGCGCCGACTAATCAAGATGAAGCGGGGTTGCGGCGGTTAAGTCATCAGCTAAAAACTCAGAAACTAATTATTAAACTGTTTTTGCGCCATTCTCTCCACGCCAAGTTATATCTTGTGCATCGGCATGACCCTAATACTCCAACAGTGGGATTCTTGGGTAGTAGTAATTTAACCCTTCCCGGATTAGCAAAACAAGGGGAGTTGAATGTTGATATTTTAGACCACGATGCTTGTAATAAACTGCAAAAGTGGTTTAGCGATCGCTGGCAAGATTACGGTTGTGTTGATATTTCCCAAGAATTGGCAGAAATTATCGATCAAAGCTGGGCAAGAGTTGAGTTAATCCCACCTTACTACATCTACCTGAAGATAGCTTATCATTTATCCCATGAAGCGATCGCTGGACTTTCAGAATTTCGTATCCCTCGCGAATTTAATAACTTATTTGATTTCCAAAAAGCCGCCGTACAGCTAGCAGCACGTCATGTAACAAGGCGTGGCGGGGTATTAGTGGGCGATGTGGTCGGTTTGGGCAAAACTTTAGTTGGAACCGCCCTTGCCAAAATCTTACAAGAAGATTGCTTTTTAGAAACACTGATTATTTGCCCAAAAAACTTAGTACCAATGTGGCAAGAATATGTAAATAACTATCGGTTACTTGCCGAAGTTATGCCAATTAGTCAAGTACAAAATAAATTACCAAAACTCCGCCGTTACCGAGTTGTATTGATTGATGAAAGTCATAATTTACGTAACCGCGAAGGAAAACGTTATCGAGCAATTACAGAATATATTGCTGCCAATGAAAGTAAATGTATTTTATTATCAGCTACTCCTTACAATAAAAGTTATCTTGACCTATCCGCCCAACTGCGGCTATTTGTGCCAGAAGACCAAGATTTAGGCTTAAGACCGGAAGCTTTAATTAATGAACTTGGCGGCAGTTCTTTAGGAGAATTAGAATTTATTAGAAAACATCAATGTTCTGTACGTTCTTTAGCGGCTTTTGAGAAAAGCGAACACCCTGATGACTGGCGAGAATTGATGAAGCGTTACATGGTGCGACGCACTCGCTCTTTTATTAAAGATAATTATGCCCAAACAGATGAAACTGGGCGGAAATATTTAGAATTTGCTGATGGAAGACGTTCTTATTTTCCTCAGCGTTTACCTCGTAGTCTCAAGTTTCCTTTAGAAGTTTCTAACACAGACTTTTATGCTCGTCTTTACTCTGAATCGGTAGTAGAAGTTATTAATCACCTTAACTTACCTCGTTATGGGCTAGGAAATTACGTTATTACCAAACACAAACAGCCACCTACAGACACAGAGCAACGCTTTATTAATAGCTTATTTCGTGGTGGTAGGAGGTTAATGGGTTTTTCTCGCACTAATTTATTTAAACGTTTGGAAAGTAGTGGTGTTGCTTTTATTCAATCAATTGAGCGCCACATTTTACGTAACTTCATTTATTTATATGCTTTAGAGCAAGGGCTTAATATTCCGATTGGAACTCAGGAGGCTGAGTTATTAGATACAAGTAATAATGATGAAGATACCGATTCTGTAGCAGCAGCTTTGTTTGATACAGAAACAGAAGATGATGATTCTACTACTTTGCTGCAAGTGGAGAGAGAGGAAGAAGAAGTAACTTATTTTGATAACAGGGATGAGAAAGCATCTAAAACAGAAAAAGTTTTTCGTCAAAGAGCAGAATCAATTTACCAAGAATATATAACTCGATATCAACGAAGATTTAAATGGCTGCGGTCTACACTTTTTGATATTAAAAAACTGAAACGAGATTTATTAGAGGATGCCAAAGCACTGATTAATGTGCTGCAATGTGGCGAGTGGAATCCTCAAAAAGATGAAAAACTTGCTGCTTTAATCAAACTGCTCACAAAAACTCACCCTAATGATAAAGTGCTAATTTTCACACAATTTGCCGATACAGTCCGCTACCTTGAAGATAATTTGCAGTCTAGTCATATTACTAATGTAGCTGGGGTGACAGGTCAATCTAAAGACCCAACATTAATGACGGGAAGATTTAGTCCTGTGAGTAATGGAAAACGCGAGCAAATTTCATCATCAGATGAGTTGCGTATTTTAATCGCCACCGATGTTTTGAGTGAAGGTCATAACTTGCAAGACTGTGCAATTATCGTCAATTGGGATTTACCTTGGGCAATTATTCGCTTAATTCAACGTGCCGGAAGAGTAGACCGCATCGGACAAAATGCTGATAAAATTCTCTGCTATTCTTTTTTACCAGCCGAGGGAGTAGAACGGATTATTAATTTGCGAGAACGACTCCGCAAACGACTACAAGAAAATGCGGAAGTGGTGGGAACTGATGAAGCTTTTTTTGAAGATGATGATGCACGGGTAATTCTTGACCTCTACAATGAAAAATCTGGAATTTTAGATGGTGAAGAAGATACAGAAGTTGATTTGACATCAGAAGCATTTCAAATTTGGAAAAAAGCTACTGATGGTAATCCAGGTTTGAAAAAAACGATTGAGGAAATGGAAAATGTAGTTTATTCTACTCGCGCCCATACTCCCCAACCTGTGCAACCGGAAGGAGTATTGCTTTATATGAAAACCACCGAGGGGAATGATTCTTTAATTTATGTTGACCGCGATGGAAATAGCGTTACTCAATCACAATTAGCAGTTCTTCGAGTGGCGGCGTGTGAAGAATCTACCCCAGCGATACCCAGAGATAAACAGCATCACAAATTAGTAAACAAGGGTGCTGAATTGATTGCTGAAGATGAGAAAAATGCAGGGGGTCAATTAGGGCGACCATCAGGTGCAAGGTTCCGCGCTTATGAACGACTGAAAAGTTATGTTCAAGAAATGAAGGGAACGCTATTTGTCAGTGAAGAACTTTTAAAAGCAATTGATGAGATTTATCGTTATCCTTTGCGACAGTCAGCCATTGATACTCTTAACCGTCAACTGAGAAGCGGTATTAATAATCAGCAGTTGGCTGATTTAGTTGTGGCGCTACGGATGGATGACCGTTTGTGTATTGTCACAGAAGAACTGGAAAAGCGAGAACCTCAGATTATTTGTTCTTTAGGATTATTTTCTAATTCGTAATCTGATTTTTCGCGTCAGTTTTACCCTACCCTAACCCTCCCCGTATGTATTGGGGAGGGAACTAGATTCCTGTTTCCCCCCTTGGAAAGGGGGGATTAAGGGGGGTAATTTGACTTGTATATACACTGTAGCCTGGAGGTTAGGTCTGTATTGCACTCAACTCAGAAGCCCTATAGTAGGTTGGGTTGAGGCTTTGCAAAACCCAACAAAGCTTTGATATATCTTGGATTTCATTTCTCAATCCAACCTACATCTTACGTAAAATACTGAAATAAGAAAGCAAACTGGGGTTTGAATAAGTAAAAGCTGATTTGACTTGCGGGAAACACCAAAATGAGAAAGCAAAAGCTTCTTTTGAATAAGTCAAAGCTGCTTTTGCTTGCGGAAAACACCAAAATGAGAAAGCAAAAGCTTCTTTTGAGTAAGTCAAAGCTGCTTTTGCTTACGGAAAACACCAAAATGAGAAAGTAAAAGCTTCTTTTGAGTAAGTCAAAGCTCATTTTGAGAAAGCATTTCAGTATTTTAAGAAAGCAAACGGGCATTTTTATAAAGCAATTAGGCATTTTGGTAAAGTAATCAGCAAATCTACCTGATAATTCAAAATTACGGCTGTACAAATCAAGCCAACATTTAGAGAAATTAACAACTTTTCCGTATAATTTCTCAGCCTAATTAAATATAAGGAATTTATAAAATATAAAAAGCATGGGTAAAAATTTAACTCGTATAAAGAGGGTTTCTTAAAGTCAGCTAGCGCAGACTTAATTTTTATAGCCACAGATTTATTTTCTGAGTGGCAAATTTACCATGCTCTTTTTGATTTTTCAAGCATGATAAATTATGTCGCTTAATTTTCAACGAACACGCGATCTACTCTCTAAGTTCAAATTTAGTGATTTATTTATAGAGGAATTAGGTTGGTCTAAACCCTCAAGACAAAAACCTATAACTTTAAATATTGAGAATAAGACGTATCAATACCAGAAAATTGCCGAACTCTCAGGTGTTGCAATCTTTGAAGTCACCGCAGCAGATGGGAAAATACCAGAGGCTAAAGTTAGAGATGAGATTTACAAAGAAATTAATAAACTGATAGCTGAAAATCTCCTAATTTTTATTACCGCAGAACGCACGCGTAGTCTTTGGTATTGGGTGAAAAGAGAAGGAAGTAAAACTTTTGTTCGTGACCATTTATATGTGAAAGGTCAACCAGGAGACTTGTTTTTAAGCAAGCTTGGTTCTTTAGTCATTGATATTACCGAATTAGAACACGGGGAACCGACTGTTGTAGAAATTGCTTATAAACTACAACGCGGTTTCGATGTTGAGCCAGTAACCAAGAAGTTTTATAAGGAATTTCAAGAGCAACACCAGAAGTTTTTGCTGTTTGTGAAAGGAATTGATAATGAGACAGATAGACGTTGGTATACATCGGTAATTCTCAACCGTCTGATGTTTGTTTATTTTCTTCAACGTAAGGGTTTTATTGATAATGAGGATTTAAATTATCTGCAAAACAAGCTTGAGCAAAGCAAGCAAAAAGGGGAAAATCATTTTTATAGTGAATTTCTCAAGGCTTTATTTTTTGAAAGCTTTGCTAAACCTGAGTTTGAGCGCGATTTATCTGTACAAGAATTAGTAGGAAAAGTTAAATACCTGAATGGCGGACTATTTCTCAAGCATCATATTGAAGAGAAATATCAGATTTCTATTGTTGATGAGGCGTTTGAGCAAGTTCTAGATTTATTTGAGCGTTATTCTTGGAATCTCGATGATACGCCGGAAGGAAAAGACGACGAAATCAACCCAGATGTCTTAGGTTATATTTTTGAAAAGTATATTAATCAAAAGGCTTTTGGAGCCTATTATACTAGACCGCAGATTACAGAATATCTTTGTGATAGAACTATTCACAAGTTAATTGTAGACCGTGTAAATGATGCGCTATCTGATAAGTATAAGCCATTTGAGGATATCAACGAACTCCTCATCAAACTAAATACAAACGTTTGTCGTTCATTAATGGAAGATATTCTTCCTAATTTATCAATTCTTGACCCAGCTTGCGGTTCTGGTGCTTTTCTCGTTGCAGCGATGAAGACGCTAATCCAAGTTTATAGTGCGATAATTGGAACAATTGAATTACAAGGAGATCAGAAATTAAAGGACTGGTTAAAAATTGAAAAAACTGAGCATCTTTCCATAGAGTATTTTATTAGGAAGCGCATTCTTAGGGATAACCTCTATGGTATAGATATCATGGAGGAAGCAACAGAAATTGCTAAACTGCGTCTTTTCTTAGCTTTGGTTTCTTCTGCTCACGATGTTGAAGAATTAGAGCCATTGCCTAATATTGACTTTAATATTATGGCGGGTAATTCGTTGATTGGACTGATTAAGGTAGATGACACTGCTTTTGATACAGTAGGAAATACTAAACAAGGTAATCTATTACAGCGTCTCACAGCAGATAATTACAAAGCTATTTTAGAAGAAAAGAATAAGTCTATTGAACTTTACAAAAAACACGCTTTTATTCCTGATGATGAAAAACTTCCTGGTGGAGAACTGGGAACGCATCAAGATACAAGGTTATTGAACTTACGTAAATCTATTGATAACCTTAATAAAGAATCACAAAAAAAGTTAAATCTTTTATTATTGGATGAGTTTAGTCAAAAGCTGGGTATTAAATACGAGGAAGTTCAGCTAACTGGAAAATCAAAGAAACGTATTTTGAATGTTGAGGATATTGCAGCCTTGAAGCCGTTTCACTGGGGTTATCATTTTGACAAGGTTTTAGAACGCGGTGGTTTTGATGCAATTATCACTAATCCACCTTGGGAAATATTTAAGCCACAAGCTAAAGAGTTCTTTGCACAACATAATGAACTGGTGACGAAGAACAAGATGGATATTAAGGATTTTGAGAAAGAGCAAAATAAACTATTACAAAATCCAATAATTGCAAGTACTTGGTTAGAATATCAAAGTCAATATCCTTATGTCAGCGCTTATTATCGTTCATCTGAACAGTATAAAAATCAGATTTCTATTGTGAATGGTAAAAAAGCAGGTACGGATATTAATCTCTATAAGCTGTTTACAGAACAATGTTTTAATCTTCTGCGTTCTGGCGGTGAGTGCGGAATTGTAATTCCTAGCGGGATTTACACTGACTTGGGGACTAAGCAATTGCGGGAGATGTTGTTTACTCAAACTAAAGTTACTGGTTTATTCTGTCTTGAAAACCGTAAGGAAGTTTTTGAAGGTGTTCATCGCAGTTTTAAAATAGTTGTTCTTACTTTTGCAAAAGGTAGTATAACAAATAAGTTTCCATCTGCTTTTATGCGTCATGATGTGCAAGAACTTCAAATGTTTCCTCTTGAGGATAGTTTGCAGATTAGCGTTGAGATGGTACGTCAACTATCACCTGAAAGTTTAGGAATAGTCGAGTTTACAAATAAATATGATTTGTTAATAGCAGAAAAAGTATCTAAATCTCCACTTTTAGGTGAAAAACTGAATAAATGTTGGAATATCAGTCTCCAAAGTGAATTTCACATGACCAATGATAGTTATCTTTTTCAGCAAGAAATAAAACCAAAAATGTTGCCTTTATATGAGGGCAAAATGATTCATCAATTTAACTATCAGTTTGATAAACCCCGGTACTGGATTGTAGAACAGGAGGGAAGATCAGCTTTACTTGGACGCAAAGAAGACAAAGGACAAAGGCTTGACTATCAAGATTACCGACTTGGGTTTCGTAAAATTGCTAGGAACACAGATGCAAGGACTATGATTTCGACAATCATTCCTCCCAACTTTCATGCAGAAAGTTTTCAATCTGTTCGCACATACGATAATGAAGAAAAACGTCAAATTGGCTATGATGTGATGTTTTATCTTTGCGGAGTCTGGAACAGCTTTGTTTTAGATTATTTACTACGTTTAAGAGTAACTGCCAATGTAAATTTCTTTTATGTCTACCAACTACCCGTCCCACGTTTAACAAAAAACGATCGCTACTTCAACGACATTGTACAACGCGCCGCTAAACTCATCTGCACCACACCAGAGTTTGACGAACTCGCACAAGAAGTCGGTCTAGGTTCCCATCAACAAGGCGTTACCAACGAAACAGAACGCGCCAAACTCCGCGCCGAACTCGATGGCATGGTAGCACACCTTTACAACTTAACCGAAGATGAATTTAGCTACATCCTCACTACATTTCCAATTGTGAATGTAACCGTAAAAGAAGCAGCATTAGAAGCTTACCGTACTTTTGTCCCAATATTTAGAGACTTACAAGTAGCATTTTGAATATTAATGGCACTACCATGAAGGTTTTTAGTTATATTGGTTTATAAATATCTGTAACTAGAAATACAAACTGACTTTCATATTACAGGTTGAAGTATATTTATTGCTTCAAACTAGAGAAATACTCAGCATATTTTTTGGAAATTTCAAAAACTTTAACTTTAAATTTATAATTTTAAATTGTTGGGGTGCAAATTAAAACAATCGAATTTCTTTAGAATTTATTTTAAATTCACCGCAAAGCTGGAATAGTATTATGTTCCGATAAAATGAAATTACTGCTATAAATACAATAATGTATTTAATTAAGGTCTAATAAATTACTATATATATAAATCCTGTAGCATTTACTTAGTAGTAATTTTAGAACCGTGCAAATTCTTTCTCACTCGAAATTTAACGATAGCCGTGATCGCTGTAACCAGGGTTTGCAAAATTTGCTTGATCGCCTTGTTAAAACAATGCAACGCGATGAATTAGTGCGGCAAACAACCAATAAACTCAGAGAATCACTTCAGGTTGATCGGGTGGTGTTGTATTATTTTTACAGTCAGTGGCAAGGACAGGTGACTTTTGAATCTTTGAGTTCTAAGGAATTTTCAATAATTGGTTCCACTGGCCCCGATGATTGTTTTAACAACGAGTATGCTGCTTTATACTTAGGAGGACGGGTAAAGGCGATCGCTGATATTGAATTAGAGTCAATCCAGCCTTGTCACCGAGATTTTCTTGGCAATTTGCAGGTTCGCGCCAACCTGATTGTACCAATTCTCATACCTAGAGGATTATGGGGATTACTAGTAGCACATCACTGTCAAGAGCCTCATTATTGGTCGCCATCAGATATGGAAATGATGCAAACAGGGGCACAAACTCTAGCAACAGATCGTAATATTCTGGAAAGTTAAGTTACTGTGTATTCAAATCGCATACAGTTAAATAACAGGAATCTTCGCCAGCACTGATTTTTCTAGATAAGGAGAAAGAACTGTGAAATTTGGTTACATGGTCATCTGGGTAGATGATGTAGTTAAAACAGTTGAGTTTTACGAAAAAGCCTTTGGTCTACTTCGTCGCACTCTCCAGGATAAAGGACAATCTATCTGGGCCGAAATCGAAACCGGAAACACTACACTAGCTTTCTCTTCTAGTAGCGAAGCACAAAAGTTATTTCCTGGAGGCTTCCATGCTAACGATTCCACACAATCACCAGCATTAATTCAGATATCATTTATCACTCCTGATGTTGGCAGTGCCTACATGAGAGCAATTGGGGCAGGCGCAAAAACACTAGATGCTCCTAAAACTCAGCCTGGAGGAAAAACTATTGCTCGTGTCCGCGATCTTAATGGTGTACTGGTGTCGTTGGTAAGTGGCTAATAGCGATCGCTATCTTGATCAATCAAATTAACACTTATATAGCAAAGTGCTGAGCAAAGCTGGAGACTCCGAAGCTCCGGTCTGAGTATAAACCCAGTGATATCAAGGCTTTTAGCAATCAACATTGTCCTAACCTATGTGGCTACGGCTATAAAACTTAATTTTCTTCTAATACCAATTCAATTAATGATTGCAACACATCTTTGGGTAAAGACGCGATGAATCGCGTCTCTACAAATGGTCTATTTGTCGCATTCTTTTTTCAAATTGGTATAACGCATCGGGGAGGGGTAAAACTGAAGCTAGCGTGTCCCTTGGCAAGGGGCACGCTAGCACAGGTGAGGTACTTTGGTTATTGGTAATTGAGCAGACTCGATATTACCTTTTACCTTTTAGACGCGAAATTTCAAGTCTCTATTCGTCGTCGAAATCATCTTCGTCGTCTTCCTCTTCTTCTTCGTAATCGTCATCGTCTACTACTTCGTCAGCAATTAATTCATCTTCTTCATCTAGAATTGACCTTTCTGCACGTCTGCTGCCAAAGCCAGATTCCCCAAGAGTAGGAGAATCTAAATTATAGGTGCGAGCTGTGCGATCGTCTAAGACCATATCTAAGGGATCATCAACTTCATCTAATACACTACTGGTAATTTCAGCAGCATAGTCATCGATCGCTCCTGGTTCTTCATAGGTATTGTATCCAGTACCAGCCGGAATCAATCGCCCGATAATCACGTTTTCCTTTAATCCGCGCAGCCAGTCAGATTTGCCTTCGATAGCGGCTTCGGTGAGTACCCGTGTTGTCTCTTGGAAGGACGCGGCGGAAATAAAGCTGTCGGTGTTCAACGATGCTTTAGTGATCCCCAATAATACTGGGGTATACTGTGCCCTAGCACCGCCTGTAATTGCCATAGCTTCGTTCACCTGCTCAACTTGGCGCAGTTCTACCAATTCGCCGGGAAGCATTGTAGTGTCACCACCATCATCAATCCTGACTTTGTTGGTCATCTGGCGAACAATCACTTCAATGTGCTTATCGGAAATATCAATCCCTTGAGATTGGTACACCATTTGCACTTCATTCACCAAGAAAGTCTGTACCTTTTGCAAGGCAAGGCTAGCACAAGCATAGATTCCGTCTTCAGAACCCAAGCTAAAGAAGATTTCCAAAATTTCGTGGGGATTGGATGGGCCATCGGTCAACGGTTGTCCTACTAATACTGTTGATCCATCTGGCACAATCAAATTTTGTCCTGGTCCTAGAGGATAATCTGTCACCACGCCATTTGATTCTACGACCTTGATGGCGATCGCTTCATCACCATCACCGTAAACTACTTTAACTTCTCCGCCCCGCCGACATAAGATGCACGCTTCTTTCGGTTTACGAGCTTCAAGTAGTTCCTCAATCCGGGGCAAACCTTGAATGATATCTCCGGTTTTGGCGCGTTCAAACACCAGCAATACCAAGTTATCACCCCGTTGTACCAAATCGCCGTCTTCTATCTGCAATACAGCACCAGGGCTGACTCGATAAGGGCGACCGATACGGGTAGTAATAACGTAATTTTTATTACTCAAAGCTGATTCCTCACCAGATGCAGCAGCGACACTTTTAATATCCACTACTTGCCCTGATTCTGGGGTAAAAATTCCCGGAGCAACTTCTGTACCTTCTACTAGCAAGTCACCCACTTTTACCTTTGGCTGAGTACTAGTATTAATGGGAAGCCTGTCAGCATCGCGCAACACCAAACAGCGACGCACGTTTTCAGTTCCTTTTTGGACACCCCGCACTTCTCCGCCTTCTTTACACAAGATTTGGGTACGTGCGACTACAGAACCTGGGGCGATGGTTAGCCCATCATGTACCTCAAGTGTCGTCTGGGTACTACCTTGGGTGGCATCAGCGGTAATGTCTCGACGAATTACCAAGGATTCCAAAATTACTAGTTGTAAACGTTGAACTTCTGGGTCTTCGGTGTCCTCTACCAATTCAATATCTGCTGCTAAGGGTGAAGCATTATGGTCTTGTTCCCCTTCTTGCTCAATTTCCAGCACTAGCTGGGTTCGCAGCAGTTCCACGCCTTCAACAGATTTGACACGTTCTGAATCTTTATAAGGTAGTCGCTGCACAGCCCTTAATTGAATTGATCGTCCGGTTTGTTGACTTACCGATGTCGTTGATGGCACATCTGGATTATCCGGTACGGCAAACTCAACTACTGGACGGCTTAACAGGGCGGGTCCTTCTGGTGTCTCTACATACTGGATATAACGCAATTCCGTCGCGACATTGCCTTGGAATTCCTCACCTGGTTGGATAAAGGTGTTATCTCGCCCGATAACTGATTCGGGATCGTCCACCATCAGCAGTTCCCCTGGCTTCACCACCACTTCCCGCAGGATATCGTTTTTCTGGGTCACTTCTACCACACCACTGTTTTGGCAGAAGATATCTTTCACAACTTCGGTGCCAGCTTCGACAAACTGACCGTCTTCCACCAACAGTAAGGAGATATCTTTATTAACTTCGTGGCTTTCTTCGGGAATCCACAACAGTGTACCGCCCTGCACGACTTCATAACCGAGCTTGGCTTTGCCTTTTTTCTGAACTTCGACACCTGCAAACTTTAGGAATCCACCAGTGGTTGTGCGATAGCGGTCATCAATTAACTCAGCTACCACTTGACCATTTTGCACTTTTGTACCTGGTGTAGCCCGGAGGTTGAATACTTGGTTGTTGCCAGTAGAAACTAAGTAATTATTGCGACCTTGAGAACTTTGGACTGTCACTGTTGCTTGATCTAAGACCACAGAAGCAGTGATAATCTCAATTTCCCTGGTACTCTTACCTGGGGTCGCTTCGGGTAAGCGCACTACACCGCCGTGCAAACTGGTTAACTTGGTTTCTGCTAAAACTCCATTAGAAGCGATCGCATCACCATTTTTCACCACCAATTCTGCACCAGGCGGCAAGTTGTAAACTTCCCCAGACAAAATCCAAATCAAACCACCCCGTGCGGCTGTGGTTGTGGTATTACCCTGACGGTCGGTTTTTTGTTCTGGAATTACTTCGGCAAATTGCACTTCCCCTGCCAAGTCAGAAGCAACATCTTTAACGGCTTTTTCTGTATTAGTCCGAGTTGTGCGTCCACCGAGGGCAACTTCTGCCAACAACTGACCTTGTTTTACCTGATTTCCATCAAATACGTATAGTGTTGAACCTTGAGTTAGATGAACTTCCTGGTTTTCTGGGGTGACATCATCTACTTTTTTTGGCTCCAAAAGCATGATGCCATTAGCTTCAACATAAAGCGCATCTTCGCCGTGGCGGGTACGATACGTTCTGGTCTTTAGTTTGCGGGGAAGCTTAACAGTTCCATCGATTTTAGAACGAACTTGTTGCGCTACTTCCCCGGTAAACACACCACCTGTGTGGAATGTCCGCATGGTTAACTGAGTACCAGGTTCACCGATACTTTGGGCGGCAATAATCCCCACAGCTTCGCCCAAATCTACCATCTTGGCGTGGGCCAAACTCCAGCCATAGCAGTGTTGACAGACAGAACGTGCAGCTTCACAAGTTAGTGGCGATCGCACTACAACTTCTCCCACCCCAGATTTTTCAATTTTCTTCGCCAAATCCTCAGAAATTGGGGTATTGCGTGCTGCTATAACTTCTTTTGTCACCGGATGCACCACATCTTCACCAATTACCCGTCCCATCAACCGGGTTGCTAGAGGAATCAAGGTTTTGGCCCCTTCTGTCATTGGTTGAATGCTAAGACCCCTAGTGGTGCCGCAGTCAAATTCCCGAATAATTACATCCTGGGATACATCCACCAAACGGCGGGTGAGATAACCAGAGTCAGCTGTTCGCAACGCAGTATCCACCAATCCTTTTCTGGCACCATAAGACGAAATAATGTATTCCGTCACAGTCAGTCCTTCACGGAAGTTGGTTTTGATGGGCAAATCAATAATTTCCCCTTGAGGATCTGCCATCAGTCCCCGCATTCCCACCAATTGGCGCACTTGAGAGATGTTACCCCGTGCCCCAGAGAATGCCATCATATATACGGAGTTTAGGGGATTAGTTTTCTTGAAGTGAACGACTACTTCATCTTTCAAAGCTTCACTAGTACCATTCCAGGTATCAATTACCTTTTGGAAACGTTCTACTTCCGTGATTTCTCCCCGTTGGTAACGGGTTTCAGTGGCGCGAATTTCTTCTTCGGCTGCTTCTAAGAGCAATCGTTTAGTTGGAGGCACCATCAAGTCATCTACACTGATAGAAACCCCTGCTTTAGTAGCATAGCGAAATCCCAAATCTTTCAGCTTGTCCGCCATCACTGCGGTTCGCGCCGTACCATAATGCGTAAAGGCCCAAGAAATTAATTTTTGCAGTTGACTTTTGTTAACTACGCGATTGCGAAAAATCATTTTTTCAGTCATTGGTCATTAGTCCTGAGTCATTAGTCCTGAGTCATTGGGCATTGGGTATTGGGCATTGGTATTTATTTCCCATGCACTATGCCCCATGCCCTATTCCCTAACTTGCAAGTGCTTCCTGAATAGCATTATTGTAAATAACGCGACCAGGAGTTGTGTAAATATACTGGGAAATTAAATTGCCCTTAGCGTCTTGTCTGACTCGGCGGAACTTATAAAGTAATGTGCGGGTACCATCCTCGTTTTCCGTCACTTTCAGCGGTTCCGTATCCGGTTGGTCTGATTCTATTTCACCGTCAAACCGCACGTAGATATAGGCGTGCAAGTCAATTTGCTCTTGCTGAAAAGCCATAATTACGTCATTCAGCGAAGAAAAGTACCTTTCTGCACCTTTTGTCCCACTGGGATTTTCTGCTGTTAAGTAATACGCTCCCAATACCATATCTTGGCTAGGTGTGATGATAGGTTTACCTGTGGCTGGTGACAAAATATTGTTAGAAGCCAACATCAGCAATCGCGCTTCAGCCTGACTTTCTAACGACAGCGGGACGTGTACCGCCATTTGGTCGCCGTCAAAGTCGGCGTTAAACGCTGGACACACGAGAGGATGCAGTTGAATCGCTCTACCTTCTACTAAAATCGGTTCAAAAGACTGAATACCCAAGCGATGCAATGTTGGTGCCCGATTTAGCATTACAGGGTGTCCTTCAATCACCTCTTCCAGCACATCCCAAACACTGGGATCATTGCGGGATATCAGCTTTTTCGCAGCTTTAATGTTATTTACCATACCGCTACGAATCAGGCGGTTAATCACAAATGGCTGAAATAGCTCAATTGCCATTTCTCTAGGCAAACCGCACTGGTGAATTTTCAGCTTTGGCCCGACAACAATTACCGAACGTCCAGAGTAGTCAACCCGTTTACCTAACAAGTTTTGTCGGAAACGTCCTTGCTTACCCTCAATAATGTCGGACAAAGATTTCAGGGGTCGGTTATTTGCCCCTACCACAGTGCGTCCCCGGCGACCATTGTCAATCAAAGCATCCACTGCTTCTTGCAGCATCCGCTTTTCGTTCCGCACAATAATCTCTGGTGCCAAAATTTCTTGCAAGCGTGCCAAACGATTGTTGCGGTTAATTACCCGTCGATACAAATCGTTTAAATCGCTGGTGGCAAACCGTCCACCATCTAGCTGCACCATTGGACGCAAGTCGGGAGGAATCACAGGAATAACTGCCATCACCATCCACTCTGGTTTGGAACCAGTAGCGATGAAGTTGTCAATCACCCGCAGTCGCTTAATTAGCTTGGCTCTCTTTTGTCCCTTGGCGTTGCCAATTTCTTCCCGTAGGCTTTCCGCTTCTTGCTCTAAATTGATATCGGCAAGCAAACGCAACAGTGCTTCAGCACCAATACCTACTTCTACGCCTTGCAGCACAGAATCTTCGCTATAAATTTGGTCTTCTATTTCCAACCACTGGTCTTCACTCAGTAGTTGTTTGTAAGTTAAGGTTTCGGCATTACCTGGACTTAGAACAACATAAGAGTTGAAATAAACTATCTGCTCGACATCCCGCAAGGGCATATCTAACAGAATGGAAATATAGCTAGGAATGCCTTTGAGATACCAAACGTGAGCTACTGGTGCGGCGAGTTTAATATAGCCCATACGGTGACGACGCACCCGTGACTCGGTGACTTCTACCCCACAGCGTTCACAGACAATACCTCTATGACGGACTCTTTTATACTTGCCACAATGGCATTCCCAATCTTTTGCAGGACCAAAGATTCGCTCACAAAATAAGCCATCCATCTCTGGCTTGAGAGTTCGGTAGTTAATCGTCTCTGGCTTGGTAACTTCACCGACTACCTGACCATTGGGCAATGTTCTCTCGCCCCACTGACGAATGCGTTCAGGGGAAGCCAAGCCGATTTTTACGTAGTCAAACTGATTAGTTTGGGCAGGTCTCATACTTTAAGTGCTGAGTTTTGATTTATGAGTATATTTAGTTTTTGGAACATTGGGCATTGGGGAGCCAGTGCGTTGGGCGGGCAATGCCCGACTTGTTCGCGCACCGTCTCCCCTTGGGAGAAGCAACTGGCGTCATTGGGGATTGGGCATTGATAATTACCAACTTCTCATTTCCTATGCCCAATGCCCCATGCCCCATTCCCTAATTTTTATTCGTCATCTTCCAGCGATTCGCGAGAAAGAGATTCGTATGTAGGTCGAGGAGGTGTGCGACGGGCTGATTGGTCTGCCATCAAATCGACTTCCACATCTAGCGAACTGCCGTCTGTTTGGGTTTCTACCTTATGTACGGCAATGTCTAACCCCAATGACTGCAACTCGCGCATTAGCACCTTAAAGGATTCTGGAGTTCCAGGTCGAGGAATTGCCTTACCTTTAACGATCGCATTTAACGCTTCATTCCGTCCTTGCATATCGTCAGATTTAACTGTGAGCAATTCCTGTAAGGTGTAAGCCGCACCAAAGGCTTCCAATGCCCATACTTCCATTTCCCCAAATCGCTGACCACCTTGTTGTGCTTTACCACCCAAGGGTTGCTGAGTCACTAGTGAATAAGGTCCAGTTGAACGGGCGTGGATCTTATCATCCACTAAATGCACTAGCTTCAGCATGTAAGCTACACCGATGGTAATTGCTCGGTCAAAGGGTTCACCTGTACGACCGTCATACACCATAATTTTGCCTGGGTTATCTGGGTTATATACCCAGTCTTTTCCTGTTTCGTCCCGTGCTTCTTGCAATTTGCCATGCACGATTCGCCGGGATGACTCTTCACCGTACATTTCATCAAAGGGAGTAATCTTAAATCGTACTCCCAAGGTCTGACCAGCCCAACCCAAGAGGCACTCAAATACTTGTCCAACGTTCATCCGACTGGGTACGCCCAAGGGGTTGAGTACAATATCCACTGGTGAACCATCAGGCAAATAAGGCATATCTTCCGACGGTAATATCCGAGAAATGATCCCTTTGTTACCGTGACGTCCTGCCATTTTGTCGCCAACTTGGATTTTGCGTTTTTGAGCAACATATACCCGAACTACCATATTGGCTCCTGGTGGTAGTTCATCGCCTTGTTCGCGAGTAAACAAGCGCACATCAACTACGCGACCTTTTTCACCATTTGGTACTCGCAGCGAATTGTCCCGCACATCCCGCGCTTTTTCACCGAAAATCGCCCGCAACAGTTTTTCTTCTGGCGGTTGGTCAGATTCACCTTTGGGTGTGACTTTTCCTACCAAGATATCACCAGCTTCTACCCACGCACCAATCCGAATAATTCCTTGTTCATCCAACTGACGTAATGCATCTTCCCCAACGTTGGGAATTTCTCTAGTGATTTCTTCTGGCCCCAGTTTTGTCTGTCTAGCTTCAATTTCATATTTTTCAATGTGAATTGAGGTGTAGACATCATCCTGCACCAGTCTTTCAGAAATTAAAATTGCATCTTCGTAGTTGTACCCTTCCCAAGGCATATAAGCAACGACGATATTTTGTCCTAGCGCCAATTCACCGCCTTCGGTGGAGGAACCATCAGCCAATACCTGACCAGCAACAACTCGTTCACCAATGCGGACGAGAGGTTTCTGATTTAAACAGGTGTCTTGGTTGGAACGTTGGTACTTGGAAAGAATGTATTTAATTTCGGGAGTATTAGGTTTAGGACGGACGCGAATTTCTGTAGCATCTACATAAGTGACATCGCCATCGGTACGCGATACAATCACCATCCCAGAGTCTCTTGCTCCTTGCGCTTCCAAACCAGTACCCACCAAAGGACGCTCTGGTTTGAGCAGGGGAACTGCTTGTCGTTGCATGTTCGATCCCATCAACGCTCGGTTAGCGTCATCATGCTCCAAGAAAGGAATCATGCTAGTAGCTACTGAGACAATTTGTACGGGAGATACTGCTACGTAATCCACTTGTTCTGGTGTTGTGGTGGAAAATTCTTGGCGATATCGGACTGGCACTTGCGGCCCAATAATGTGCCCAGTTTCATCTACAGGAATATCTCCTGGGGCAACCCGTAGGTCGTCTTCTTCATCAGCTGTCATGTAAGCTGGAGGTAGATCAAATCTAACTCGCCCATTTTCTACAGGTCTAAATGGTGTTTCTAAAAAACCGTACAGGTTAACCCGTGCATGGGTTGCCAAGGAACCAATCAATCCGGCGTTGGGGCCTTCTGGTGTCTCAATGGGGCAAATGCGTCCATAGTGACTAGGATGTATATCTCGCACGGCAAATCCAGCGCGTTCGCGGGTTAAACCACCAGGACCAAGGGCACTCAGACGGCGTTTGTGGGTCAGTTCTGCCAGAGGATTGGTTTGATCCATGAACTGACTTAACTGGCTGGAACCAAAAAATTCTTTAATTGCTGCTACCAGTGGTTTGGGGTTTACTAAGGAAGCAGGAGTCAGCACTTCAGCATCAGATACGGTCATCCGTTCCCGAATTATTCTTTCTAGCCGATTTAAGCCTACTCGCACTTGGTTTTGCAACAATTCACCGACGCTTCTCACCCGACGGTTGCCTAAATGGTCAATGTCATCAATATTACCAATGTCATATTCTAGGTTGATCAGGTAATCTACAGCCGCCAAAATATCACCAGGAGTCAGCACACGCATGGTGTCTGGGACAGAGAGGCGCAATTTTTTGTTCAGCTTGTACCGTCCGACGCGACCAAGGTCATAACGTTTCGGGTCAAAGAAACGGGAGTCTAAAAGTTGTTGTCCGCCTAAGACTGTGGGTGGTTCACCAGGACGGAGTTTACGATATAACTCCATTAGGGCTTCTTCTTCAGAAAATTGCCCTTCTTTTTCAATAGTCTTTTGGAAATATTCTGGATGGCGTAAGGCGTCAAAGATTTCGTTGTCTGATAAACCTAAAGCTTTTAGAAGTACCTGCGCTGAGAGTTTGCGGGTTTTGTCAATACGTACCCACACCAAATCATTACGGTCTGTTTCAAATTTCAGCCATGCTCCCCGATTGGGAATTAAGCTAGCTGAATAAGTACGTCGCCCGTTTTTGTCGATTTCTGATTTGTAATAGACTCCTGGCGATCGCACTATTTGGTTGACAATTACCCGCTCCGCCCCGTTAATAATAAACGTGCCGCGATCGGTCATCAAAGGCAAATCCCCAATGAATACCTCTTGCTCTTTGATTTCCCCGGTTTCTTTATTAATTAGACGTGTGGGAACATACATTTGGACCGCATAGGTACTATCCCGCCGTTTGGCTTCTTCGACGCTGTACTTTGGCTCCTTGAGTTTGTAGTTATGACCCAAAAAGTGCAGTTCTAATTTACCCGTATAATCTGTAATAGGACTAAAGGAGTTAAGTTCTTCTATCAGCCCTTCTTCTAAAAACCAGCGAAAACTTGACCGCTGGATTTCAATCAAGTCGGGTAACAGAAAGGCGGGTTCCATATATGTTTCTTTAGTCATGCCTCTACCTTTGTCAACCTGGTTAAATTTTCCCTTGGACACTGATGTTTAACGCTTCCCACTGCTAGCTAGTGTCCTTAGCTATTTGGGAACTTTTTCTTATACACTTGTGATTTACAGGTGTAGACCACAGCGATTAAATCTGGAATGAGCAATTTTGACAAGGGAGCAATCACCCCTAATAGGGACTAAGTAATGGGTACTGGGTATTATGCGAACAGGGAAAAAGTTGGTGAAAGTCTTTTCCTTCTGCATTCCATGCCCAATAACGTTAGTTGTTTTTCCTGTCGAAGAAGCTACACATAGCTTGCTTACCAGCAGGGCTACAAGTCGGAAAAGCCGACGGCAGTTGCTCCACTTGGGGAGCCACCCCGTTGGGCGGCTTTGCCGACTTGAAGGGAGTGGCGTGAGACCCCATCGCCCTTGGCGTCTCCCCTTGAGAAAAGACCGCACTGCCTCCCCAACGCACTGGCTCTCCAATGCCCATTTCAAAAAGAATATCCAGTTAAAATATTCCTGAATTTGATTTACTTTCTTCACTTCCTCTCCAAAAAGCGCGTTAATTAGCCTGACGCAGCTCTACACAGTGTGTTTTAAATCCACCCCGCTGTTAATACTCTCAGTGATATCTTAGATATCCTAAGACTGAGGGAACGATCCGCACCTTGTCGATTTTGAATCAGAATCACTTCATTTTGCTGGATTATACTCACAAGGCAATTTTTGTTTAACGATTTTGAATAGGTTCAATACACACCAAGCTGATGTTGTGCAAAAGTCTAGCTTAATTTAGGTTGGCACAGTTAGTCATGTGTGGAGAGCATCCGCTTGTAGAGATTTTGAGGATGACCAAGCCATAACAGCATGGAAAATTAAGATGAGAAGTTTTAGGCTCCTTCCTTTATCATTATGGCGCAAGCAAAATGTTTTTGAGGGAATAATATTAGCATATTTTTGTCCCCCCTATAGTTTTATTTTTTTTACACAACTTAACAAAAAATACTATGACACACTTGATATTGACAGACCGAATAATTCACAGGCATTTTGAGTGGTTTGATCGGCGATCGCCTCTACCGTTTGATGACGCAGTTTAGCTACTTGCTCGGCTACATAAAGTACGTAGGCAGGCTCGTTGCGCCTCTCGCCCCGTTTCGGAACTGGAGCGAGAAATGGGCAGTCTGTTTCAATCAGTAGGCGATCATTACTTACCATTGCAGCTGAGGATTGGATTGCTTTGGCATTTTTGAACGTTACTATACCGCTAAAGCTTATATAAAAGCCTAAATCGAGAAACCATTGAGTTTCTTCAGGTGTTCCTCCCCAGCAATGCATCACACCCCGTACTCTTTCACCTTTGAGTTGCCGCCATTTTTGCAACACTTCTCTGGTTGCCACGGCAGCATCACGGCAGTGGATAATCACTGGTAAGTTTAGTTCAGATGCGATCGCCAACTGGGACTCGAACACCATATACTGTTGTTCATAGTTATCAGCTTTGTAAAAATCCAGTCCCATTTCCCCAATTGCTACCACATTTGAGTCAGAACTCGCTAAAGTTTTGATTTTATCGGCTGTCTCGCTATTCCATTTATCAGCATCTAAAGGATGTAATCCTACAGCAAAACTAATTTCGGGAAACTCTTGGGCTATGGATTGAATACTAAAAAACTCCTCCGGGTGAACACAGGAATGCACTAAACGCACTACGCCTGCTTCTTGCCATCGCGATCGCACTGTTGCTAAATCCGGCTGGAAACTATCAAAGTTAAGATGTACATGCGTGTCTATCAGTTGCATCTTTTGCCTTTTGTTGTTTGTCCTCTCTTACAAAGTTGAGGCAGTCTGTTGGCGGGGTTCCCCCGCTTATAAGGAACTGCCGTCTGATGCCTGCGGCGGGCTACGCTTTCCGGTGGAAACCTCCGCTCAACGCCAGGAAAGCCCAAGTCAGGAAAACCTGACTATGCGACTGGCTCGACTTTGCGCTTTGTCGTTTGTTTTGTTACCAATCACTAATGACTAAGGACAAATGACCAATGACTACTCAGCTATTTGTGTGAAGGGTTTTAGTCTGTGAGCTAATCTTGACTTTTTCCTTGCCCCATTGTTTGGGTGAAGAACACCTCGTTTTATCGCCTTATCAATTTTGCCGTAAGCCTCGGATAACCGAGCCTGCGCTTCTTGTTTTAATTCTGGGGTAGGATTAGCTGTATAAGCAGCTACAGCATTGAGGTATTTCTTCATCAGCGTCTTGACTGCTGATTTGTAAGATTTATTACGCAGTCGATTACGTTCTGCGATTTGGGCACGCTTGAGAGCAGACTTTGTATTCGCCACAGTCAATTCCAAAAATTATGATTATTAATTATGTACACACACTACTAGATTTACTAATATAGCATCCAAATTGCCAATGTTATAATTTCCTAAAAAAATTATGGAATTAGGTATTGGGTCATGAATGAAGATCAATATCAATATTAGTATTAGTTCCATACTCTCTACTCACCAATTCAGTATTTCGTCAATTGAGGAAATGCGTTAAAATAAAATACATCTAAATAACTGTCACCCTAACTCATCACAACCTGATTAAGCAATGTGATTGTCAATAAATATAGTTTGTCCGTAAACCAGATGTATTATTTAGAGACAGGAACTGTAAAGAGCTAAATTTCAGGGATTCTCAAGTATAGAACCGATATATCGTGCCTGTACACATATTAACTAGTAAAAGTTAGGGAAATAAGTAAAAATTATACTCAGACCTTAACCCCTGTAAATTCAAGGGATTGGATGTGTAAATATACCATCTGCACCCCACAAGGATTGAGGGAAAGGGTGTAAGGGAAGTGGGAAATGGCACACCTGCTTCCTGCCGTTAGCCAATCAAGGCTTGTCGGATTGAGCAATTAAGTCGCCTTCTCAAGCAAACTATACGCTGTAGCCTTGAGAGTATCAAAAAAATACAGGTTAAGCTAGAGAAGAGAATTAGAGTCAGCTTGCACACCCCAGTGGGTCAAGAGCAATACTAAATCTCAGGTGGCAATATTATAATTTTGGCATTGTCCTTACTCCATGCTGCGAATTATTACTCAGCAGGCAGACGTTAGAGCAGAACTACAACGGATCTGCGATCGCACCCATGACGAACAGGTACTTCACAAAGAAGCAACGGTGCGGGAAATTTTGCAAGCAGTGAAGCGCCAAGGCGACAAAGCTGTATTGCATTACACAGCCGAATTTGACAAACAAACCCTGAAAGCAGGAGAACTCCGAGTTACAGGCTCGGAACTGGATGCAGCCTATCAGCAGGTATCAAAGGAGTTGTTGGGCGCAGTTCGGCTAGCTTGCCGCCAAATTGAAGCGTTTCATCGTCAGCGAGTACCAAAAAGCTGGGTACATTTTGGTGACGATGAAGTAGTACTGGGCAAACGCTACACCCCCGTAGACCGAGCCGGGTTGTATGTGCCTGGTGGTCGTGCTGCCTATCCCAGTACAGTGCTAATGAATGCAATTCCGGCTCATGTTGCTGCTGTACCCCACGTGGTGATGGTAACACCACCAGGGCCAGGGGGTGCTATTAACCCAGCAGTCTTGGTAGCTGCTCAAGAAGCAGGGGTGCAAGAAATTTATCGCATTGGAGGCGCACAAGCGATCGCTGCTTTAGCCTATGGCACAGAAACGATTCCGAAAGTGAATGTAATTACTGGGCCTGGTAACATTTATGTCACCCTAGCGAAAAAACTTGTCTACGGCACCGTCGGCATTGATTCTTTGGCAGGCCCCAGCGAAGTACTGGTGATTGCCGATGAAACTGCAAATCCAGTGCATGTAGCTGCTGACTTGCTTGCCCAAGCCGAACACGATCCAATGGCGGCAGCAATTTTGCTAACCACAGATGCTGCTTTAGCGAAAAACGTGCAAGTAGCCTTGGAAAGACAGCTAGTGGATCACCCACGGCGAATAGACACAGAAAAAGCGATCGCTCACTACGGCTTGATTATAGTTGTAGAATCGCTCCAAGCAGCAGCAGAATTTTCAAATGAATTTGCCCCTGAACACCTGGAATTAGAAGTCAAAGACCCTTGGGCACTTCTACCACAAATTCGCCACGCTGGGGCAATCTTTTTGGGTTACTCCACACCAGAAGCTGTAGGAGACTATTTGGCAGGCCCTAACCATACCTTGCCAACTTCTGGTGCTGCCCGCTATGCTTCGGCATTAGGGGTTGAAACTTTCCTCAAACACTCCAGTATTATTCAATACTCCCAAACTGCACTGCAAAATGTGGCTAGTGCCATTGATGTGCTAGCAACAACAGAGGGTTTACCTTCCCATGCTGATTCAGTCCGACGCCGAATTCAGCAAGAAGAGTGATTTAGAATGGTTAATTTTTTCCTAATACTGTTGGCAAAAGTTACTCGATAAGTGATGAATAAAAGTTTGGATCGCGATGTCTGACGACAAGCCGTTTTGAGTTTATGCAGATTAGTTGCTACCCTGCTTTAAGCCTTTTTGGCGGGTGTCTACAAGTTAGGCATTGCCCGCCTAATCCACTAGCTATTAGAAAAGGAGTACTTGCGTAATCAGCTAGCAAACAGTTTACAGGAGGATAACCTTTTTCAAATAACGGGCAAAAATATTCTCGACGCCAGTTGCTACAACTCATTAGCGTCAAAGTGGGGTGAAACCGATCTATGGCACAGCCTCGAATATATAAAGTAGACTTGTCGCTTTATAAAAAATTGGTGTCTGAAAGCCTTTCCCTATCTAGCTCGAAAAATTTAAAAACCTTATTAAGCGACAAGTCTAGTAAGTAGGCAGATGGAAAAATAATTTAGTGTAGCTGTCGGCGAATTTTGCTAGATACTTATGTAAGGGATCTACTCTTTAGGAGACGAGAGCGGTGCTAAATAGTGTTTTGGTAGCTCTGGACGGTTCGGAAATTTCAGAACGAGTAATTCAGACTTTAGATAATTTGGCGTTGTCAAAAGATGCCAAGGTTATTCTCTGTCATGTTTTCCTTACGCCAGAGTCAGAGATGGAACTACCTGCTGATCGTCCTCAGCCAGAGTCCCCAACATTTTCTTATTTTCATATTGAAAAACAGCTGCAATCATATCAGGAAAACTTATCATTCAACAGTGAGCTAGAACTGGTAACTGGTGATCCTGCCGAAGAGATTATTCGCCTTGCCAATATTTACAAAACTGACTTGATTATAATTGGCAGTCGGGGGTTGATTGGGATGAAGCGAATTGTCCAAGGTTCTGTTAGCAGTCAAGTTGTGGAAGAGGCTAATTGTTCGGTGTTAGTCGTCAAAGCAAGGTAAAAATTCGCAACAAGAAGCAATGACTATAACTACCCCAAAACTAACTTTTGAGGAATACTTAAAATATGATGATGGTACTGATACCCGCTACGAATTGGTCAATGGAGAACTAATTCCCATGAATTTAGGAAGTGGACAACATGGTGCGGTAACAGAATTTCTCAATGTTTGTTTTTGAGCAGAAATTCTCCGGCTAAAGTTGGATTGGATTTCTAAACAAATGGTTATCGGTGTTCGTTCTCCCCGTGCTGGCAGATGGGATACATCGAGGATTCCAGATGTAGTTGTGATTCCATTGCCTCAGTGGCGGGAGTTGAGAAACCGAGAAGCAGTTATTGAACTCAACGAACCACCCCCCTTGTTAGTGGTGGAAGTCGTCAGTGAGTCAACAAAAATTGTAGATTATCGAGCCAAGCGAGTTGAGTATAACGTTTTAAATATTCCAGAGTATTGGATTGTCAATCCATTAACGAACAAAGTGACTGTTTTCACATTGATTGAAGAATTATACGAACCAGTAGAGTTTTTTGCTACTCAATGCATTCAATCTCAAATTTTTGGGGAGTTAGAATTAACAGTTGAACAAGTGTTAACAGCTGACAATTAAAAATAATTTTAGGATTGAGAAAGTCTAAATGGCCGCCGGGTTGGTGGCGTAACTTCTTTAGAGAAGCTTGCATTTTCAATTTATTTAGTCCAGGAGTATAATCCAATCAGCCCGATTGATGACTTTAGGAGGGTGACTAATCAGGATTGTAGTTTTACCTTGACGGTAAAACAAAAGCTTGTCTACAAGTTATTAGACAGGACTTACGCAAAAAATTTTTCCAGTAGCGGTAATTTAAGAATTACCGCTACAACAAATCAGGTTTTTGAGACAAGTTTGCGTAAGTCCTATAGATTGCGATAAATATGGTCGATTACTGAAGTAGCAGCGCTTGTTTCCTTACTGGACTACTCAAAGTAAACAGTATGTTTAGGGAAAAGCGCTGCTAAAGCTTATCGACGGTTGCTGGTGGGCAACGTCAATGTTAAGTTCCTTGAAGAAAAGTAGTTAGGTAACAATAAACGTATGTTAAGATTAACCCGATAAAGAAACAGCTAATGGCTCGTAGGATAAGTCAGTTAGCAATTCAGGGGCGTAAAAAAGTAACTTAACCTGCGCTAACAGGGTAAATTATTTAAAACGCAACGCTTTATTTCTTTAAAGGCGCAATTAATCGTGTCTTGGCGTTTATTGTTTCCCTTCTACTAAACCTAACTAAGTTTGCCTATGGCGATGAATTTTTTATCCTGCTACAACTGAGTGATAATGGAGTTATTACCTCCACCATTTGCAGTTCCGCCAGCTCCACCAGTTCCACCATTTCCACTTGCATCATTATAAGTTAAAACGTTGATAGAACCATTGCCAGCGTAGCCACCGTAGCCATTAGCGTTGCCACCATTAGCACTAGCATTGCCGACATTTTGCCTTTTGCCACCAGACAGATTAGCTTCTTCGTTGGTGCTTAATGAAGAAAAAAGTGTGCTTTCCATGATTTTGATTCTCGCTTGATTGTTGGGACTAAAGTAATAGATATAAGCAAAAACCTGTTAAACCTAACTAAGTTTGCCTATGGCGATGAATTTTTTATCCTGCTAGAGCTGAGTGATAATGGAGCCATTACCTCCACCATTTGCAGTTCCACCATTTCCACCAGTTCCACCATTTCCACTTGCATCATTAAGAGTTAAGACGTTGATAGAACCATTGCCAGCGGCGCCACCGTAGCCATTAGCGTTGCCGCCATTAGCACTAGCATTGCCGACATTTTGCCTTTTGCCACCAGACAGATTAGCTTCTTCGTTGGTGCTTAATGAAGAAAAAAGTGTGCTTTCCATGATTTTGATTCTCGCTTGATTGTTGGGACTAAAGTAATTAGATATAAGCGATATAAGCAAAAACCTGTTAAACCTAACTAAGTTTGCCTATGGCGATGAATTTTTTATCCCTGAGTGATAATGGAGCCATTACCTCCACCATTTGCAGTTCCGCCATTTCCACCAGTTCCACCATTTCCACTTGCATCATTAATACTTCCGACGTTGATAGAAAAATTGCCAGCGTAGCCACCGTAGCCATTAGCGTTGCCACCATTAGCACTAGCATTGCCGACATTTTGCCTTTTGCCACCAGACAGATTAGCTTCTTCGTTGGTGCTTAATGAAGAAAAAAGTGTGCTTTCCATGATTTTGATTCTCGCTTGATTGTTGGGACTAAAGTAATAGATATAAGCAAAAACCTGTTAAACCTAACTAAGTTTGCCTATGGCGATGAATTTTTTATCCTGCTAGAGCTGAGTGATAATGGAGCCATTACCTCCACCATTTGCAGTTCCACCATTTCCACCAGTTCCACCATTTCCACTTGCATCATTAATAGTTAAAACGTTGATAGAATCATTGCCAGCGGCGCCACCGTAGCCATTAGCATTGCCGCCATTAGCACTAGCATTGCCGACATTTTGCCTTCTTCTACCACCAGACAGATTAGCTTCTTCGTTGGTGCTTAATGAAGAAAAAAGTGTGCTTTCCATTATTTTAGTTCTCACTTGATTGTTGGGATTAAAGTCACGTCACTTTAAAGTAATAGATATAAGCAAAAAACTGTATATTTAATAACTTTTTTGTGCCGTTAGGAGTATTATTACTCCTCTGGCGAAATAGGTCAAGCGATTAAATATTTAAGAAATGTGTAGTACACTGTTGAAGAAATATATTACATAGTTACTATTTATACGTGTTTTCTTAAAAAATAAGTTTTTATCGCTCAAAAAACCACAGGCGTTGATATATATAAATATAGATATGGCGAACTAAAAGCTAAATTTTATCGACACTTATATAAGTTAAGGTTATCGCGTATTAATACTGGTAAAATAACGTAAATGCCCTGAATTCAAGATATATGAAGCAGAAAAATAACACTTTTTATACAATTTATACTTAAATAAATTCCTAAAACTCAAAACTGGAATTCGGCATTTTTGAATAAGTATTTTTATATAAAAATGTTTTTTTTTAATTATTTTATACAACAATAAATTGAATATATATAATTTCTTTTAATATAAAAACGTTTAATTTTGCTGAATTATTGATAAATTAGACAAATTTTTTGCAAATAAATAAAGAAGCGATAAAATTTTAGGTCAAAATTATAAAGATTTGATGTTGGTACTAAAATTGATATTAACATAGTAAATACATAAATAGGTAGGCACGAATTAACCTAACTATATAACAAAATGTAAACCTATCAAAGTCCTTGTGATTGCTTTGTTGCACTCTGTTTTACTCGCAATGACATACTTGTAAATTTTCACACCCACCTACTTACAGATAAAGCACTTATCAGTAATAGGACTTACGCACACTCTACGATTATTGGCGTTCTTCTCTACAAGACGCTGCGCGTTCGCGTAGCGTTCCGAAGGAAAGGAAGTCTTGGAGGTTCGATAAATTAAGCTTTTGTCATTCAATACAAGATAATAGCGAAAGCAGATCCTACTGTCCGTCCAACAGCAGAAATACGGTTAGTGCAAGCAGCAGCAGAGGTAACAGTCATAAGCATCAAGGTGAAAGAAAATCAGGTTGTGAAAAAGGGAGATGCGATCGCACAGATCGACAACTTGCAATTGCAAAGTAAATAAAGCCAAATACTCGGAAATATTCAGCAGAATTAGTTACAACGATCGCAAATCGATGCACAACTCAAAGCGCTAAAAATTCAAATGGCTACTGAGTCCAATGCAATGCTACAGGCGATTCGATCTATGAAGCAATATCAGCAGATGGGAAATACGGGGGCGATCGCTATTCTGCAAATTAAGGAAACAGAACAAGCTTTCAAAGCTGCTGTTGCTAGACTAGAACGGGATTAAGCAGGGCTGAATCCCAACGATTGGTGGCCACAAACAAATAGCCAGGTTACTGTGTGCATTTAACCGGATTTGATATAAATCCCCGTCACAAAACGTAATTGCTCTCTTCTCTACGAGACGCTTTGCGAACGTAGCGTCTCGTAGCCCATTGCAAAAAATTGCGAATTGGTTCAACGTCCTTGAGTTGCCAGAAACTGACGCAAGCTCAACAAACTCAAAGTTTGACCCAAATTTAAGGGCAAAAGTGAAACTCCTTCTAAACGGGATTGTACCCAACCTTCTCCCCAGTACCATTCGTGAAACCCGTCAATACCTCCGCTAAGTACCAAGCGGAGACAGTTGGATTTTACAACATCCACTTGATGATGAATCGCGACTGGCCCAGTCCAGGTTGTAAACTGGAATCCGGGAAGCAGTTCTTCTGGCATTCCTGGGGCAAAACGTTGCCCTAAAAGCCATTTTTTTAATTGCACGGGATGCAGCAGACTGTCACGAATTGCATCTGTTGATGCTTCGATTTCAATCCGCAGTTGGCTTTGTTGAAAATTACCCAGCATTTTTCTCGGATCACCTAAAGATAAGATATTGCTATTTCTAATTTAGTCATTTGTCATTGGTCATTTATCCTTTGCTAATAACCAATGCCTCATGCCCCATGCCCAATGCCCCACTAAGTTACTTTTCTACCAGCAGAGAACTTAAAATAGAAAAAGTGAACTTGTTAAGAAATGTAAGGTTATTCATGGCGGATCAATTAATTCGTGCAACAGCAGCTGAAGGTGGAATTCGTGCCGTAGGTGCGATCGCCACACGTTTAACAGAAGAAGCACGGCAGCGCCACAAGCTTTCTTATGTGGCAACGGCAGCACTGGGTCGGACTATGACGGCAGGCTTGTTAATGGCTTCTAGTATGAAGCGAACTGGATCGAGGGTCAATGTCCGAGTAAAGGGCGATGGGCCTTTGGGTGGGATATTAGTGGATGCAGGCTTAGATGGTACGGTACGCGGATATGTTGGGAATCCATCTGTAGAATTGCCTCCCAATGCCAAAGGTAAGTTAGATGTTGGTGGTGCTGTGGGTGGCGGCTACCTCTACGTTGTGCGAGATATCGGCTATGGTTATCCTTACTCTAGTACGGTAGAACTAGTTTCTGGCGAAATTGGTGATGATGTCGCTCATTATCTGGTGAATTCCGAACAAACACCTTCAGCTTTAGTTTTAGGTGTGTTCGTGGGATCTGCAGGAGTAACTGCTGCTGGAGGGTTACTCGTACAAGTATTGCCCAAAGCCGCCAGAGACGAAGCTTTAGTAGAAACGTTGGAATCACGGGTAGCTGGTCTAACAGGATTTACGCCGTTGTTGCAAGCTGGGAAGACCTTACCTGAAATCTTTGGTGACTTATTGGGAGATATGGGGTTGGAAATCTTTTCCGAACGCCAAATGTTGCGCTTCCACTGTGGTTGCTCTTTTGATCGCGTTTTGGGGGCACTGAAGATTTTGGGAGAAGCTGAACTGCAAGATATGATTATTAAAGATGATGGTGCTGAAGCAACTTGCGACTTTTGCGGCAACGTCTATCAGGCAAGTAGCGAGCAGTTAGCTCAACTAATTTGCGATTTGCAAGCCGAATCTGCTGTTTGAGGATTAAAGTATAAAATCACACTGATTTTTGAGATTGATAATGGTACTCTGTAGAGAGAGATAATCAAAAAAGTAGCTTTTTAATGACGAGAAAGTTACTATGTCAACAATGGAATTATCAACCTAAAACAGAGCGCTATTCAATTATTTTGGTGTGAGAGATGACAGAGCGGGATATTCCAGACAGTTGGTCTTCAGCCAGTGGAAGAAAGCCAGATCAAAGCCAAAGATTATCCCGAACAGAACAATTCGGTGAAACTCAGCCATTCGATGTCCCAGCTACTGGTTCTACCTCCAAGTCGGTGAAGCGGCGAAAAAAAAACCATAGGGAAGGATTAACTATAAATAGTCATTCAGAAGAAACTGCTCAACTCAGTGGTACTTCTGGGAAATGGCCACGCTGGATGAAAAGCTGGACGTTGTGGCTAGTACTACTAATGTTGATTCCCGGCAGTGTAGGATTCTTGGCAATGGCAATGCTGCTGAAGTTGCCGGCTGCCCCTAATTGCCCATCGATTTTCTGGCCGCTAGCTAGTGCTTCTGTGCGGCTACATTGCGCTCAGTTAGCGGCTTCTAAGCAAACAGTAAACGACCTATTGCAAGCGATCGCTCTGGTGAAGCAACTACCACAAAATCACCCGTTGCATGGAGAAATTGATCGTTTCATCGAAGAATGGTCGCGGGATATTTTAAAGCTAGCCGATCAAAGTTTCCAAACAGGGAATTTGGAAGAAGCGATCGCAACTGCTCGTAAGATACCCGAAGATGTAGCAGCTTATAAATTAGTCGATGAACAAATTGGTAAATGGCAGTCAATTTGGTCAAAGGCTGAAGCCACATATAACGGTGCGATCGCCGAAGTAAAAGAACGGCGCTGGCAATCGGCATTTATGTTATCTGCTAAAATGCTGCGTGTAGACAATCAATACTGGGCAGGTACTAAATACGACCAATTGAATCGTTTGATTGCCACAGCACGGGAAGATGGCGATAAGTTAGGAAAAGCCGAAAGTTTAGCAGACAGCAAAATAGTCGATAACATACTAGAAGCGATCAAGTTAGCTGAGTCAATTGGGCAAGAAAGTTACATTTATCAAAAAGCTCAAGAAGCAATTCCGGCATTTGGACGCAAAATGTTGGAATTGGCACAGGCGAAACTAGACAAGCAGGATGCAGATGAAGCGCTGAATATTGCTAGGGAAATACCGGAAAGTGCGAAACTGCAAGGCGAAACTGATGACTTTATTGCCATAGCTGATGCGAAAAGGAGTGCTTGGATTGGTGATGTTTCTGGTTTAGAGGCAGCGATCGCCCAAGCACAACAAATCGATCCTTCCAGACCAGTGTATAATGAGGCACAGCAACTAATCGCTCGTTGGCAGTTGGAAATTGAAGATGTTGCCCATCTGGAAAAAGCAAGAATATTGGCTAGCCAGGGAACAGTCCCTAATTTAACAGCAGCGATCGCCCAAGTACAGCTTATTCCTGCTAGTAACCCGAGAGGTGCAGAAGCTAGACAAGAGATAAGTCGCTGGAATGCCCAAGTAGAGACAATTGAAGACCAACCTTACTTAGACCGCGCCGACCAGATCGCAATATTCGAGGATATTAACTCCTTGCAAGCTGCGATCGCCCAGGCTAGCGAAATTCGTAGAGGTCGTGCTTTATATCCAGAAGCACGGAAAAAAATTCGTACTTGGGTAGGAAAGATTGAGCGAATTCAAGACCAACCTTATTTAGATCGAGCACAAGAACTGGCTCAAAGTGGAAATCTCACCGCCGCCATTAGCACAGCTCAACAAATTGCTTCATCGGGAAGGGCGCTTTCACAAGAAGCACAAGCTGCGATCAATGACTGGGAAGGGGAAATCCGCACTAGAGAAAACTGGAAAAAAGCCCAGGAAGTGGGGGCAGCTGGCACTCCAGAAGCCTTGATTGAGGCAATACGACTGGCGGATCGAGTTTCAAACAATAGCATTTTACGTATGGATGCGAATCAGGCTATTGACCAATGGAGTCAACAATTGTTAGAAATAGCACGCACTCAAGGTCAGTCTGATATTGCTAAAGGCATTGACACTGCCAAATCAATTCCACGCGGTAGTGCTGCTTACAGTGCAGCGCAAGAGCAAATTAAGACTTGGCAGGAATTTCTCAATCCTCAACCTGAACCTCAGCCTCAGCCTTCGTCTGTGCCTCAACCTCAGACTGAATCTCTACCATTTCCCCAATCAACTCCTATTAATGGCCAGTAATATCTTTTTAACGATTCCGATTCAGTTAATACCTTTTGATTGAGCATTTTCAAAGATATAATGTCGAGGTCTAAGAAGAACCGAATTTACAAAATTTGTCAAGTGTCAACTTACACGCAGGGCGGTTATCAACCGCTCTTTTAACGTTAAGTTGACACCAATGTATATTTGTAGACCCGACAAAAATTTATTCTCCGATCGCTTCTCCCCATTCCTTAATTACAAAAAATAGTGATGAGTAATCATCATCAGCAAATGACATTTTCACAGCTGTTTGTAAGATTTGCCGTACTCCTTTAATACTGCTAAGATCCAAACTCCGAGATTTCGCTTCTAAGATAAATAATTCCGTATCTTTAAGCAAGTGTTTTGTGGGGAAATTGGGATCGGCATAATTGCCATCTAACATTTGTTGTAGCTTTTTGTCAAAGGTAGAGGCATAGAGTGGACTGTCGCGCAAGATTTGCATAAACACATCGACATCGACACCTTGACGCTGGACAAAAGCTAGACTCAGAGCAAAGCTAGTTGTTAGAGAAGCTATTAGTTGATTTAGTGCCAATTTAAGCGCCGCCGCAGATCCCACTGGCCCGATAAGTAAAGGTTCTGTCCCAAAATTTTGGAGTAACTTTAAGTGGCGTTCATATTGTTCTGCCTCGGCCCCTACCATAACATTCAACTTGCCAGCTTTTGCTTCTGGGATACTCCCTAATACAGGTGCTTCTAAATACTCACCGCCACCAGCAACAACTGCATCTCTAATTTCCTGGCTTTCTGTGGGCGTAATTGTTCCCATTTGGATGATAGTGCGCCCCTTGAGAGTTTGCGAAGCAGTATCTGAAAGCAAGACATTATAAATGGCTGGTGCATTAGTGAGCATGAGGATTACGTACTCAGCAGCAATAATGGCGTGGCGGGCATGTATAGCAATTTCAGCCCCAGCTGCTTGTAGTGGTGCTAATTTTTCTGGGGTACGATTGTAGGCAACTAGCTGTATATCTGCGGCTAATAACCTTTGAGCCATTGGTAGTCCCATCAGTCCAGTTCCCAGAAATGCCACCTTCATTTTTTACGTTCCTTTAATACAGCGTCACCGTAAGCGTTGCATAAAGCTTTTGGCATAGCTTCTCTACCAAAGGCCGCGGCAACGTTTAGAGTAAGTTATCGAGCGTCATAGTTCATCGTGAACATCGGATTGTTTGATTCAAATTTAATTGGGAAGTAGTTATTTGAAATTTAAGATACAATTCTAAATCCCAATTTTCCTATTCCCTAACTTTGGCAATCAACCACCAGCAGCAAAAGTCAACATAATTATCACTGAAAGTAAAATACCGGGGGTAAGTAGTGTTACTAACATTAACAGGTCATGAGTGGACATAATTATTACTTTGGTAGTGTGTTTAACTTTACAGTAATCACTGTTATGCTAATCCAAATAAGACTGATACTGCATTCTTAAATAGAGTTTTAATTTTTCTTTCTTTACGCTTACTCTGGCAGAATCAATCCTTTTAATGGTTGAGAAATTTCTGTATTGTCCAGACCTTTACTCTGAATTAAGACTCCAAAGCCGCCGAGTCCTGTGGAATCTATAAGTTGGTGTAGTGCGTCCCGGTGCTGTAGTAACTGCGAGAGAGGTTGCTGTTGATCACAAAGTGCTGCAATCCGATCGCCTAACCCCAACGCCATTAAAAATAATCCCTGCTGGATAAAACCAACATTCTTTAAGTTACACTTCTCACCCCAGCGTTCTAAAGCTGTAAAGTCAACATGGGCAGTGATATCTTGTCGCCCAATATTAATATAGGGGTTGTCATGGAAACGATGATGGTAATAACACTGTAGCGTTCCCTGCGATCGCCTGGGATTATAGTAACGACTGCTGGGGTAGCCATAATCAATTGTTAACACATAGCCGCGCTGCAAGCGGTCTGCTACTATACTCAACCAGTCTAGAGCAGCTAAATTAATTTCACTACGGTAGCCATCGGGATATGTACTTTGGGTGAAGTCGATTCCCAGTAAATCCAAATGTTCAACTAGTTGGGGTGTTGAAGGTTCTCCTATGACTTCCATAAATGATGGGCATGAGGCATTAGTTTCTTTTTCATTGCGATCTGTGGTTACATAAATTTCTCGGAGTTCTCCCATGTCTAGGATGAATTGATGGACGGGGAAAGCATCAACTAACTCGTTAGAGAAAAAGCAACCAGCGATCGCATCTAGTGATATATCCTCGAAATTGCACCAACGCACGGAGAAATCTTGCAAGCGTTGCTGCTGTTCTTGTCTTAAAGTTGGGGACTTTTCAACAATGATGTACTCTAGGGCGGTAAAAAAATCTGGGTAGTGCTGTTGATGATATTTAAGGATATGCAATGCCAGCAATCCTTGACCAGCTCCCATTTCTACCAGAGAAAAGGGTACAGGTTTTCCTAGAATCTCCCACATCTGCAAAAATTGTTCTGCTAGTAACTCACCAAAATCAGCACAGAGGTTAGGAGACGTGAAAAAATCACCACCTTTAAAGCCAATTTTGAGTGCATCGCTGGAATAGTAGCCGTATTCAGGGTGGTATAATACCATGTCCATGAATTGGGCGAAAGTGATTCGTTGCTGGGGACTGGTGGTAATGTGGTTGGCGATCGCAACACACAATGCTGGATTTGAATCCATAAAATTTGAGGTTTGAGATTGGGGAATAAAGAAAAATAAATGAATTATGAATGATGCAAAACAAAATTCATAATTCATTATTTCCCTAATGGTCTAGAAACCCCATGATATCGACCACTGTGGTCTAAGCGCTGGCATTTATTGACAGACAAAACTGAGGAAGTTTGCAGTTCGATGCGATCGCCACCAAATGGTTCTACCCGTACTGCATAAAATCATAATTTTGTCAATACTTCCTTCAAAGCAGAAATCGACGGTGCAAAGAAGTAGCCACCACCAGTAGGGATTACCCAGTCTTCACGTGCAGTCAACTCCTTAGTTTGAGGTTGATTTTGGTCATCTTCAAGGTGGATAAAGAACTTGCGTGTGCGATCGCCACCTGGTTTGTTATTTTCACTTTGGCCAATAATTGGATCGTGACCAAGAGTTAATTTACCTTCAAACTCGTGACCTTTAGCCGCCTCCTCACTAAAGTTTGGATCGTTAGCCCAAAACTTAGTGACAAACTCAAACTGGTCTACAATCGAAGTCTGATAAGCCAAAAAGTGGAGACCGCGATCAACAAAGTTCGGGTCTTGTAGCGGATTGTTTGGCGTGGAAGGAGACACCGGGCCATAAGGAATGCCGCGACGGAGCAAGCGATGTGTTTGAGTGGTCACTTCACTGCGGTCAATCTCTTCTGGCCCTGGGCCTCCACCTCCTGGTGTTTTGTCATTGCGTGGATAAGTCTTGCGGGTATGGGCAATAAACGGACAGCGCAGACCTGTTGCATCTTTGGAAGGTGGAACTACATCGTTTTTGAAGAATTTTCCCTCTGGTGGATCATCACCGTTGAATTCAAAATCATTGTTAGCATTCTCATCATCACCCAATTTTGGGGTGTCTTCTTCGGGCGTGCGGACAGTGGGAGCACCACTGGGCCAGCGACCAATCAGCTTTGCGCTCACCTTTCGAGGGTCGGTGTCTAAGTCAACAGCAGTATCGTTCAAGAACTTGTGAAACTTATACACGTCTTGACGCAATCGCCGGAATACAAGGTAAGAGCCATCATTTGCCCAGTGTAATCCTGCTGACACAACCTGACCTTTGCTATGTTCCAACTTTTTAGCATCATTATCCTGACCCTCATAGCCAAAAACGAACTCTCCTGGCCACAGAAGATCCTGTCCTGGTTTGCCCTGGTTTTTATTCTCTGGATTCTGCCGAGGAGTTAGAAGTTCTTTAGGATTATCGGCAACCCTGCCACGAATACCAGGTTGTGATATTCCATCCAAGTTGCCGAAATGCTCATGTCCAGTTAGAGGTGCGGGTAAGTTGGCTCCTTCTTCTAAGAAGGTAATTCTGGCTCCGCTGCTTTTAGCGTTGCCTTTCCCATCTGTAAATGCCACAATGCTTTCTAAAATCCGCGAGATTTCTGCCAGCAAGTCCGCGCGATCGTCGCTGCCAATAATAAAAACTACATCAACTTTGCCATTATCCGGCCCACCCACAACCCAGCCAATAGGCTTACCATCTTTGTCTACTGGGTCGTTCAGTTCAGCAGCGCGTGCTGCTAGCCCAGCTTTAAAGGCCTCATCCGTAAATGAGTCGGCATCATTAGTTAGTTTCTTCAGCCCCTCAAAAGAGAAAGCTACATTGACCCAGGTTGCCTTAACAGTGCCTTCGCGGCCTCGTCGTTGTCTGGCAGATTTAAATAAGCGGTTGAAGGCGATCACTTCTGAGGCTGTGGCAATGAAATCAATCTGTGACTTCAGCCAATTCTTGAAAGCATTTGGATTTTCAATTTCAAGGAATAAGAGGGCTTGGTAGTCTTTATTGAATCCACCTAAAATGTTGCCTTGAATATTGTTGACATTGAGAATAGGCTCATTAGGCGCGGCGACGTAAAATGCGTTTGCCTGTTGACCTTCTAACGGTTCAGGAGCAGGCGCTTCACGAATTATTTGTTGTGTCATGATCAAAGTCCTGTTGATTGTAAAGCCTATTAACTATTCCAGAATGGAAATATCAAATTACGTATAATGTGAATTAAAGAGGTTGGGACTAGAAAGTGAGAACATCAATACCAAAACAGCGACGGAGCAACAAACGCACAGTATAAGATGCAATCTTGGTTTCTCCTGGAAATGGCAGATAATCCATTAATCGCATTAGTGTCATGATTTCACTATCGCTCATGCTTGCTTTCACTCTTGGCTTTAAGAGTGTTGTATTTTTTACCTGCTTTTGATACCAATCATTTACGATGACAAATATGGTTGTTAATAGCGATCCATTGTCTATGCTAGTCATGGGGGAAGTCTGAATTGAAAAGCTAGTAACTTTCATCTTCTTACTTCTCCCGCCTTTTTTTCTAATTCACATTAGGCGTTATTTAGTCATCTTGAGAAGACTTTAGCTATTAGCTTTAGAATTTATTCCCAACCGGGAAAGCAACAAAGTGAGTAATTGAAAAGATGTTGGTAGTGACAAGCCTTAAAAAAGACGGAATTAAGCATTAGCTGTTATTTTGGATTTCCTCTAACTTAGCACGCACTGCCTGGATATCCTGCCACATCAACCATTTTGGCCCACCTCTTTCTTTAGAAGGGTTACGCAGCAAGTAAGAAGGATGAAAAATTGGCATACATAAACGCCCTTCCCACTCCAGCCACTGTCCGCGAATTTTTGTAATCCCCCGCTTATCGCCAGTGATCCCTTTGACAGCAGTTGCACCCGTTAACAGAATTATTTTGGGGTCAACTAAGCGAATTTGTTCTAATAGGTAGGGTAGACAAGCCGCCACTTCTACAGGAGTGGGAACTCTATTATCTGGTGGGCGACATTTATTTATATTGGCTATGTATACATCATGCTCAGTAGTTAGATTCACTGATGCCAAAATTTTCTCTAGCAATTGTCCCGATCTGCCTACAAATGGTAAACCCGTCTCATCTTCATTTTGACCTGGCGCTTCTCCCACGACCATAATTGGTGCTTTGAGATTGCCACGTCCGACAACAGCATGAGTGCGAGTGTCTCCCAATGCACAACGGTGGCAGCGATCACAATCCTGTGTCAACTCCGTTATCTCAGAATAAGTTCCGGGAGCGATTGGAATTTTCGGGTCTGTAGGAATCAGTTCTCGTTGGTTAAAGGTTGAGTCGTCGAAGAGGCTGAGTTGGGTTTCGCTGCTCATGAAAATCAGGATTTTGGCATCAGCGCCAGCTGTTATATCTGAATTTAAATAGCCCTCTGGCTGAATATTGCTCAGAACAATAAACTTTTGCTGAATACTTAATTATTTATACAAATCTTATTGTATCAGTTAATTTGAAACAAAATTCAGTCATGATAAAAGGAGTGCCGTCCTGAGATGCTGGGGGAAACCATGTCACATACCCCACTTTTCGCCGATCGTACCCATGCAGGTGAGTTATTGGCGCAAGTAATTCATGATGCTTTGACTCAACAAACTATTGATTCTGGGGTAAAGCCTGTACCAATTGTTTATGCTTTGCCAAGAGGAGGTGTACCAGTAGCAGCACCAATAGCATGTCTTTTGGATTGTCCGTTGACAATTGCTGTGGCAAAAAAGATTAGCCATTTAGAAAACCCGGAGTTAGCAATTGGTGCAGTGACTACTTTTGGAAATGTTCTTTGGGCCGATCAAAAGCTATTTCGCTCTAAACATGATGTGCGGTGACGAAAAGTGGCTTTAAATAAAGCGATCAAGCAAGCTAAGTCTCTTGAAGCTCAATTAATTCCTGCTTGTCCGCAGGTGAATGCAGAGAATGCTACGCTGATCTTAGTTGATGATGGCATTGCTACAGGTATGACAATAGCGGTAGCAGCAACTGCCATGAGAGCGCTTTCTCCAGCAGCAGTTTGGTTATGTACTCCATTAGCGCCACAAAAATTGCTACTTTGGTTAGAACAGTGGGGCGATCGCACAATAGTCTTGAAAACACCCGAACCCTTCTGGAGTGTGAGTAATTTTTACGCAGAATTTCCCCAAGTAGATACATTAGAAGTTCTCGTATATCTCCAACAACAAAAAACAATGAAGCGAATTGATCTGTGCGAATAATTTTGAATTGTTTCCAGTCTTACTTTTTAACTATTTGAAGATGTTCCCTGCTGATATTGCATAGCTTTGGCATAATCACCCAAGGCATAACAAGCAACTTTCAGACTGGCAAGAGCTTGTTCTTCACTGCGACGATCTTTGATATTTCTAGCTAACAGCAAACGTTCTTCATAATATGTAATTGCTTTGTTATAGTCACCCAAAGCTTCACAAGCAACTCCTAAACTATTTAAAGACTGTTCTTCACTACGCTTGTCTTGAATTTCTTTGGCTAATTGCAACCGATCTTCATAATACTTAATAGCTTTGGTATAATCACCTAAAGCATAACAAGCATTGCCTAGATTTTTTAGCACCTGAGAAGCACTGCGAACATTTTTTAAGGAGCGTGATAGGACTACACACTGCTCATAATAAGCGATCGCTTTTGGGTAATTGTTCAAAGCATACCAAGCATTACCCAAATTCTTGAGTACCTGTTCTTCGCCCCAATTATCTTTGAGTTCCCGGACAATCTCTAAACTTTGCTGCTGATACTCAATAGCCTGTGTAAAGTTGCCTAAAGCTTTATACACCAATCCCAAATTATTGAGTGCTGCCACTTGACTTCGTTTATCTTGCAGTTGCTGCGTTATTTTCAAACATTTTTCTAGAAACTCAATAGCCTTTTTATGATCATTCAGATGACGGTATGCATTGCCTAAATGGGAAAGTGCTTGCATTTGCAATCCTAAATCTGAGGTGTTATTGAGCAAAGACAGACACTGTTGGGAGTAAGATATAGCACCTTTGTAGTCTCCAGCGCTGTAAGTTACCAATCCTAAAAAAGAAAGTACCTGTGCCTGTTTTTCTAAATCGCCAACTGCCTGAAACAGCCCCAGAGATTGTTGTAAAGACTTCATAGCCGTTATTAATTCGCCACCTTGCTGCTGTTGAATTCCTTGTCTTAGTAGCTTGGACGCTTCTGACAAATGGTCATCACTTTCTTGTGTAGGTATTATTTCTGCTTGTGAACCAGAGTCAAATTCATGGGTAATTGTATTACGCTTCACTGGTTTTAGGTATGTTATGGGTAATTGCAAGGTAACTGTATTTTTCGATCTCTTATTCCATTCGCCTTTAGACATCAACTCCTTTCTGTGAAGTCTGGTGCTAAATCTAGTGTTCCCAAAACCAGGATGCATCTTTCATCAGTCTACTTCACCACAGCAGAAGTTTAGGAGAGGTAAGAGTTTATATAGCGAGCGCTATTGAATCGTCAATCGAAGCTTTTAGATTACCACTTATGAGGAGTAATAACTCTGTAGCAGTCTTAGAGCGTTTGCGATCGTCTGTATTTCTTATATTTTCTCGAATTTAATACAACTTTTTTGATGTTACAGAATTTGTGAATTTTTTATAAAACAGATGATTTATTTTCTGTTGATTCAATAAATGCTTCAAACTGACCATTAGGAGTCCATTGAATAGCCCCATCTCGTCCTGTAAAAAACAGTTTAGTTTGGCTTTGATTTAGTTCAGATAAAGTTTTTGGATCAAAGTTGGCAGAAGAAGCGATCGCTACTTGTGGTTGCAGAGCAATAACTAAATCTTTCAATGACTCAGGGGCACACCAAACTACTTGCGGGCGAGACAAACTTCCATTTTTTACTAGTTGTTGTACTTCTTTAGATTTAACATTACCTACTAGTAACCAATTCTGATCTAAAATTTGCAATTGTAAAATTGGTAATTGTTCGTTGATTAATTGCGCTACTATCGAACCAGCTTTCACAGATTGACCAACTGCCAAAGGTTGATAAATTCCTTGATGTTTTTGTAGTTCCTGTTGAATAGCCTGAGTTATAATAGAATTATCTGTTTGGGATAAATATTCATAAAAATTATTAATTGGTAAACGCTGCATTAATTCAAACCAAGCATTACTTTCATTACCTTGGAAATCAGTTGCGATCGCCCAATTTATTTGATTTACACCCTGCTGTTGTAAAAACGGTAGAATTGTAAAACGTCCTGTACCTTCATCACCACTATTAATTACAGTTACAGTATCTCGATCTTGAACAACTACAATTGGTTCCGTACCGGATTCTAAGACAGTTATCCTAAACAATGTATTTTTAGAATGCCAAAGCGGGATGAATACTAAGCCAATCGCAATCATATTAGCAAACCACCACCGCCTTTGCCACCAAGGCACTAGCCAGACCAATATAATTAGTATATAAATCGCCAAAAGCTGCCAAGTAAATATGCTGCCTACCGCAACAGAATTTCCAGGCAACTTGCTAAAATATTCTATTAGTTTAATTAGCCAATCAGTAGGGTAATGTAAAACCCCGGCTAGGAAGCTTCCTGCGTCAGTCCAAACTAAACCTACTAAGGCACTGATGATTCCACCTATACTAATGATCGAAATTAATGGAGTACTAACCACATTCAACAACAGACTATAAGATGGTACAACTCCAAAGACAAAGAGTTGCACGGGTAAAGTCCAAATAGTGGCAGCTAGGGGAACAGCAATCAAAGCAGCGATCGCAGGTGGTAGCCATGCTAGGCGAGTAACTAATGCAGGTACTGTTACAATTAATCCCAGCGTTGCTAAAAAACTCAATTGGAAACCTAAATCCCAAATCCATAGAGGATTAAACACTAATAGCAAAGTTGCTGCTAATAGTAACGATCCGAACTGTTTTACCTTCCTTTTTAATAGCAGACCAACTAATGCAGCAAAACCCATAATTACGGCTCTGAGAACCGCAGGTTGAAACCCTGTTAAACTTAGAAAAATGATTAAAGCCAAAAAGCCAAGGGTAAATTGGGTTCCTTTTCTTGCCCGCTTCGTTAACTGTAAAATCACACTCAAAATCAAAGAAGTTTGGAACCCAGAAGCAGCTAAAGCATGAGCTAATCCAGCTTGTACAAATAAGTCGCGGATATCGTAGGGTAAATCAACAGCTTTGCTACCTAAAACCATTGCACTGACAAGCGGCCCTTCAGGAATACCCAACCAACGAACTTGCGATCGCACAATTCGCTCTCGAATTTGCCACCATCCCCATTTACGTTCCTGATCCAAAACATTTATCTGTCGCCCAATCAAACCAGCAAACGTTCCTTCCTGCTTGAGAAACTTCTGAAAATCGAAACCACCAGGATTGGAAGCCGCTTTCGGTTTGTATAAAATCCCAGTTACAGCAATTTGTTGACTAGGGTATAACCCAGTAGCCTGAAGTATAGGCACTGTCACATACAATTTGCCTGTAACCCCTTGTGGAACACCCGCTGAACCTTTATCATTTTTGACTTCATCTAGCTGAGTCGCTTCCAGCCAAAATTGTCCTCGCTGACTGCGAGTTAAGCGAGGATTACTTGCCACTTCGCCACGTACAATCACAAGTTGTTCTTGATTACTGCTATTTCCAAGCGGGACGAACTGACTAATATCTTTTGCACCCGGTTGCGGCACTCGCCATTGAAAATATAGAGTTGCCAATAATCCCACCAAGCCAGCAGCTAGCCATATTCGAGGATGGGGAATAGTTTGCCAATTATTAGACACTGACTTTGTTTTGGTTCCAGCATTTTCTGATTTCTGAGCAAGTTGCCGTAAGATAGTGCGTCTTCTAAAGATAATTGCTCCCACTATCCCCAACCCCAAAATCCATACACCACCCCAAGGAACTGCTGTAAACAACAACCCAAAAATGTAGCCAAGACAAATAATTACACCACTGGTTTGAATCATAAGATTTTTGTAAAAGCACCTGACAATCCGAATTTGCAGCTGACTTAAAAATAACTAGGGCAGCAATAAAGAAAAATCAGCATTACTGAATTTGGCTATGAAATTCAAAAATAAAATATTCCAAACTCTTATTATCTGCGCTTGGAGCGCCTATGCGTAAGTTTTTTGTCTCTATAATCAGCAACAGCAAAAAATTTGTATCCTTGTAGTGAAATATAGTCCATCAAATTTATACAAACAAAGCCCGCACAGGCGGGCCTTATCGTTGTAGCTTTAATGTTCTAGACTCAGAATTTAACGCTATTTCTAACCTTTAACAATAGCCACATCATCAAGATATACCTATCTTAGAGAACGCAAAATCAGGGGTTTTCTAACCTGCGGAGGCAGGTTTTGTTTGTGTAGCCGCGACTTGTACTCGCATAGACAAGTTATCAATTAGACTTTGTAAATATCCTCTTACTGAAGCTAAGTAACAATTACTTTGGTAATGTGTACTTTTTGATACACAAAATCTTCTACCGAAACTAATGAAAGTATTAGCCAAAAGACATAAGAGATAATTGGAATCAAAAACAGCCAATCATAATATATTGGTAACGAGATTTAACTGTAGACTCTAAAACAGCTTGTGATCAGACTGGCTGTGAAACAAGTTGCTGCACAACTGTCTATAAAACAGGTGGCTGTATGACTGGTTTTAAATCTTTGAGCAACGGAAAACCTAACTTCTCCCTTTGCTCAACATATAAATGAGCTACTTTCCTAGCCAAATGCCGAATCCTGGCAATATAGCGAGTTCTCTCTGTCACCGAAATTACACCTCTAGCATCCAGCAGATTAAACGTGTGCGAACACTTCATTACATAATCTAAGCTAGGCAAGACCAATGCTCGCTCCGTCAATTGGGTAGCTTCCTGCTCATACAAATTAAATAGTGTCAGTAGCAACTCAGGATTCGACGCTTCAAAGTTATAAATACACTGCTCAATCTCTCCCTGAAGGTAAATATCACCATAGGTGATGTTGTCTGTCCACTGAATCTTTGTAAATGCTTCTACTTGCTGGAGATACATTGTCAGCCGTTCTAGCCCGTATGTGATCTCAATCGACACCGGACGACAATCAATTCCTCCACACTGTTGGAAGTAGGTAAATTGAGTAACTTCCATCCCATCTAACCATACTTCCCACCCAGTGCCCCAAGCTCCCACAGTTGCATCTTCCCAGTTATCCTCTACAAACCGAATATCGTGGTCTTCAGGACGGATACCTAAAGCCCTTAAAGAATCAAGATAAATCTCCTGAATATTATCTGGTGAGGGCTTAATGAGAACTTGGTACTGATAATAGTGCTGGAAACGGTTGGGGTTTTCGCCGTAGCGTCCATCGGTAGGACGACGACAAGGTTCAACATAGGCAACAGCCCAAGGTTCTGGCCCCAAAGCTCTTAAAAAGGTCTGTGGGTTCTTAGTACCAGCCCCCTTTTCAATATCGTAAGGCTGGGCGATCAGACAACCGCGATCACTCCAGAAATGATGCAATAAACTTATTACTGACTGAAAATTCACGCTTGTTCCATCCTTAGTCAACACAGTGCATAAACCATTGTTGCCTAGAACCCGGTACTGTGGGCAATTTCAGGAAACTCAAAAGCACTCCCCAAAGAATTGGGAAAAATAGTTGACATGAGGAGTTGGGTTCGCTATATTGAATAAGTGCTTGAAACGGAGCGCGAAAAAGCGACGCTTTTCAAGACACCGAACCTTGAAAATATTATAGTTTGAAAGCGAT
>NZ_JBALDA010000012.1:0-51674 GCF_036917535.1 Nostoc sp. | reverse complement strand
ATCGCCTGCCTGCTTGTGAGTTACTAATCCGCCCACATTGCTATTTAATCACGATCTGGTATTACCCATCAAAATTAATGGGACAGACCACTAGGTTAAACATTGTACTAGGCACAATTCCGAAATTATGCCTAGATCATTTTTACTCTTACTATTTTTACTTAAATAAAAACAGCTTTATTAGAAAACATAGTTTAGACAACGGCAGTTTTAGCTGCTCATCCTGCCTCCTCTAGCAGAATAAAGTTTTACACCTGACTTAATCCGCCTTCCTCAGTCGATAATTATGCAATCGTTTTGCAGTAAAATTAATCGTCAAGATAGAGGAGGGCTTTGAGATGACTCGTGTCATCATTGTGCGCCACGGTCAAAGCAGTTATAACACCGAGCGGCGTATCCAAGGACGCACTGATGCGTCAACATTAACTGAAAAAGGTCGTAAAGATGCTAGTAAGGTAGGCAAAGCCCTCAGCAATATCTTATTTAATGCAATTTACAGCAGTCCCTTGCAACGAGCGAAACATACAGCAGATATTATTTATAGTGAGTTAGCTACTCATACTGAACAATCTGCTGCACTCCAAGTTTCTGATTTGCTGCTAGAAATCGACCTACCTTTATGGGAAGGACTACTGACTGCCCAAGTCAAGCAAAAATTTGCCGAAGATTACCGCAATTGGCATCAACACCCGGACGAACTGCGGATGCTGCTTAATGATGCAGAAGGAACAAGAGAACATTTTCCCGTTCTTGCTTTATACGAACAAGCACGGCAGTTTTGGCAAGAAATTTTGTCCCAACATCAAGGCGAAACTATTCTCATCGTCGGACATAACGGAATTAATCGCGCCTTGATTAGCACAGCGCTAGGAATCTCTCCCAGTCGTTACCACTCAATACAGCAATCTAACTGTGGCATTAGTGTATTAAATTTTGCTGGAGCATTGGGCGAACCAGTACAGCTAGAATCCTTAAATCAGACGCAACACACCGGAGAAACTCTACCTTCATTGCGACCGGATCATCAAGGAGTACGATTGTTACTAGTGCGTCATGGTGAAACCGACTGGAATCGCCAAACCAGGTTTCAAGGGCAAATTGATGTCCCCCTCAACGACAACGGTAGACAACAGTCGCAAAAAGCAAGCGAATTTCTCCAAGAAGTAGCAATTGATAATGCTTGCAGTAGCACAATGCTGCGCCCTAAAGAAACAGCAGAGATTATCTTAAAACAACATCCTAATGTAAACTTAGAACTGGAAGATGGTTTAAGAGAAATCAGTCATGGTCTCTGGGAAGGAAAATTAGAAACAGAGATAGAGCTAGAGTTTCCGGGAGAGTTACAGCGATGGCGGATGATACCAACACAAGTGCAAATGCCTGAAGGGGAGAATTTGCAACAAGTGTGGGAACGCAGCGTTGCAGCTTGGCAATCAATTGTGCAAGCAGCATCAAATAATCAATTCAAAACTGTATTAGTAGTAGCTCATGACGCTACTAACAAAACCTTGCTTTGTCACATTCTGGGTTTATCGCTAGAAAATTTCTGGAGTTTTCGCCAGGGTAATGGTGCAGTCAGTGTTATCGACTACACTGCTGGCATCGATGGTTTACCAGTACTGCAAGCGATGAACATCACCACTCACTTGGGTGGAGGCGTATTAGATAAAACAGCAGCAGGGGCATTGTGAGTGCTGAGTTAAGAGTGAGGAGTGAGGAATAAAGTTAGAAGCAATGACTGAAGAACAAATAACTCATAAGTAGCTAGACGTAAATAAATTAAAGTTTGTAGTGAGTTAGCGCGGTTTTCTCCTAAAGGGAGAGGCTAGCGCCAAGGAGATTTCCCTTATGAGCGACTAACCTTCCCGTTAGGTAAGGACTTTAGTCTTCTTAATAATCCTTGCTTTGAGCAATGAATCGCTCGCTACGAACTAAGATTTTACTTTATGTTTAATTATGCCTACCTACTTAAACTTCTAACTCATAACTAAAAACTTTTATGGCTGAACTGCTGCAAAAAGTACGAGTGATTGACCCAGTTTCTGAAATTGATGAACTCTCTGATGTGCTGATTGCTGATGGTTATATCCGAGAAGTGGCTTCACACATTTCTAACATCAATTCCGATACTCAAATCAGAGATTGTCAAGGATTAGTTCTCGGTCCTGGGTTAGTAGATTTGTACAGCCACTCTGGTGAACCTGGCTTTGAAGAACGAGAAACCCTCTTGTCTTTCTTACAAGCTGCTGCTGCTGGCGGCTTTACTAGAGTTAGCATTTTACCCGATACATCTCCAGTTATTGATAACCCTGCGCTTGTGGCACAGTTGCAGAAGAGGAGAGAGGGACAAGAGGGACAAGGGGACAAGGGGACAAGGGGACAAGGGGGCAATTTTTCTCCCTTGTCTTCTCGTCTCCCCCTGCTTCATATCTGGGGTGCTATCACCGTAGATATTGCTGGGAAGCAGATGACGGAATTGGCAGATTTAGCGTCTGCTGGAATTGTTGGTTTTACTGATGGTAAACCCTTAGAAAATTTGGCGCTGGTGCAGAGAGTGTTAGAGTATCTCCAGCCTTTGGGCAAACCAGTAGCATTTTGGCCTAGCGATCGCCAGTTAACAGCCAATGGTGTAATGAGAGAAGGGACAGATGCTCTTCGTTTTGGTTTACCTCCAATACCCGCCAGCGCTGAAACTACTGCGATCGCAGCTATGCTTGAATTGGTTGCAGCCATCGGCACACCAGTCCATATCATGCGTGTCTCCACAGCTCGCGGTGTGGAATTAATCGCCTCAGCTAAAGCAGCTGGTTTACCCATCACCGCCAGCACCACCTGGATGCATCTTTTACTTGATACAAAAGCAGTTAAGAGTTATCACACCAGCTTGCATTTAGACCCGCCTTTAGGTAATCCCAGTGATATGGCGGCGTTACGTGCAGGGATACGTGCGGGTGTAATCGATGCGATCGCTATCGATCATACACCCTACAGTTACGAAGAAAAAGTTCAAGCCTTTGCCGAAGCACCTGCTGGGGCTATTGGTTTAGAGCTAGCATTACCTGTGCTGTGGCAATATCTCGTTGAAACTGAGGAATTTACAGCTTTAGAATTATGGCGAGCTTTGAGTAGCAATCCAGCCGAGTGTTTGAGGCAAAAAGTAAGTGCGATCGTACCTCACCAACCAGCAGAACTTACTTTATTTGATCCCCAGCAAACCTGGAAAGTCGAACGTAAAAGTCTTCATACACTTTCACAAAATACACCTTGGTTAGGACAACAGTTGAAGGGTCATGTTGTGCAAACCTGGTGTTGAAAAAGCGTACTTAAAACTACGGAATATAACTAATCCTCTAAAAGATTCGGTAGACTCCCTTACTCCCTGAATTACTATTTTGTAAATTTCTATTTCACTGTAGTTATATTTGTAAGCATCCACTAGCAAGGCAAACTAACACTTACAGTAGTTCCTTTTTCAGGAATGCTAGCAATTGTAAATTCACCACCATATAATTTAACTATATGCTGAACAATAGCCAGCCCTAAGCCAGAGCCTTGTTGTTCCCATAACTTTCGATTAAATTGTACAAAGGCTCCAATTTTATTAATCTCTTCAATTGTCATTCCTTTACCATTATCAATTACATATAAATTAAATTTATTACCTTCTATCTTACTCAAAATTTGAATTTCGCTGCTTGGTAAAGAAAACTTAAAAGAATTATCAAGTAATTCTTCAATCAGAGTACTCAAATTTTCCTGTGATAATTGTACTGTATATTCTTGGATATCTAGCTTTAAATCTTTTTGCCTACAGTTTTCTGTAGCTTTTTTAAGAGCAACTTCACTAATGATTTTTTCAGCAAAGCATCTATCATTTTTTCCTTTTATTTGACGAATTTTCTCGGGACTTTTAGCTATTAATTCCAAATTACTATATAATAAAAACTTTTGAGCTAATGCATTCAAGCGATTGGCGGATCTGTAAATTAATTCGGCAATTTCGACTTCTTCAGAGTCAGGTATAATGCCACAACTTTCTATTAACAACTGTGACATACCGAGAATACCGTTTAAAGGCGTATTCAGTTCGTGAGGTAATGAGTGAGCAATATTCATTCTGAGTTCGTCTAGTTTGGCTTGAGTTTGGCGCTCAACCAAAGCGTGTTTATCAAGACGAGAAGCGATCGCATTGAGTAGTTCTTCAGGAGTAAATGGTTTAGTCAAATAATCATCAGCCCCAAAATCCATTCCTTGACGAAAATCTGAACGCTCTGATTTAGCAGTAACAAATATTAAAGGAATATTGATGGTTGCTTCATTTTGACGTAAAGCAGACAACACGCTATAGCCGTCTAATTCAGGCATCATAATGTCACAGATAATTAAATCTGGTAATTTTGCTTGAGCAATTTCTAATCCAATCTTACCGTTTGCAGCTATCAAAGTTTCAAAATCAGAAAATTGTAAAATTTCCTGAATGTTTCCTCTTACTTGAGGTTCGTCTTCTATAATTAAAATTGTGTTCATCTATGATTAGTAAAAATAAAAATATCAGTTTTATTTTATTGGCTTAACATGATATGTATAGCAATTTTCGACCTAGTGAGATACGTTTTCAAAGGTACTAACCTTGGTAAACAAGATTTGGATATACTTCAGTTGCTTAGAAAACGCTATATTCATATAAAGCTGATCTTGCTAAACAAGAAAAATTAATTGTCAATAATACCGTAGAATCATATTTATGCCCTAAGTACAAACGCTGAAATATTTCAATGTGTTTTTTGTGCAACTATACTATTTGCTACAGTTAAACAAATTAAAATTTTGCAAAATTTTGGCATTTTTTGGGGTTAGTAATGTTTGTAAATTCTTCATTTCATTCAAAAATATCATTTCTCTAGCGTACTCTTGTTGGAGGATACTCAAGTAGCGATCGCGCTCAACATTTGATTGAGCTTTTTTTAGCATTGTTCCCTAAAATTATTTACTAATAACACATTAGATATTTTTAATTGAGGAATTCACTTATAAGTAGTGGCAGTTCTATCCTAAATGTCGTACCGACTCCGACCTGGCTAGCGAAGGTAATTTTTCCTCGATGAAGGTCTATACAATTGTTGACTATTGCCAAACCTAATCCAGTTCCTGGCGTATTACCAACATTACTAGCTCGGTAGAATGGTTCAAATAAGTTGTGTTGATCCTCTGGTAAAATACCAATACCCTCATCTTGAATTAGAAAAACTGCGCTTTCATCTTGAACTAATAAATCAATTTGAACATTGCTACCATCTGGTGAGTATTTGACAGCGTTTGAAAGCAAATTGCTCAGTATTTGCCGCAAAAGTTTCTTGTCTATACAAGCCATAAAGTGATCATCCGTTGATGAATTACCCAAGGACTGGGGAGAAAAGGCTAGAGTATGCTTGGGAGAACTGAGTTGAATTTCTTCTACCAAAGAACGACAGAAATTAATTAAATTAATACAAGTTGGTTCAAATGCCAATTTTCCAGCTTCAGCCTTATTAATTAGCAAAATATCATCTAATAGTTGAGTTGTGTGTTTAACATAAGTCTGAATGCACTGGAGATGTTTATGCTTTTGTTGTTCATCTAGTTTATGACTAAAACTTTTTAAGATTCCAGCAGAGGAAGCAATCACAGCTAAAGGAGTTCGGAACTCGTGGGAGGTCATAGAAATGAAACGAGATTTCAACTCACTGAGTTCTTTTTCTTTTACTAAAGCTTTACAAATATTTTCTTCAGCTTGTTTGCGTTCGCGTAGCGCAGCTTGCTGTTCGCGTATATCTTTAACTACACCGATCACATAAATGGGTTTACCAATCGGATTTCGAATTAGAGAAACTGTTAAATTTATCCAAATTATATCAGCATTTTTATGTAAATAGCGCTTATCAATGGAGAATGTTTCTAACTTTCCTGCTATTAATTTTTGCAGCTGATTTAGATGGATTTGTATATCTTCTGGATGTGTGATATCTCTAAAGTTTTTCTTTAATATTTCTTCTTGGCTATAGCCTAAAATTTCACACAACTTTTGATTAGCTTTAAGAAAATGACCATCTAAAGTTTCTAGTTTAATTCCTACAGCTGCTTGATTAAAAATAGCTCTAAGTTCTGCCTCACTTTGTTGTAAGTCTAAAGTGCGTTGCTTAACCCTGACTTCTAAATCTTGATTGAGTTTTTGTAAAGCTTCCTGTGCTCGTTGCCTTTGCAGTTCAGCAGATGCTCTGGCTGCAAATACTTTGAGAATTCCTTCAAATTTATGTTGGTCAGGTATGGGTTTGTCATCTACTATGCATAGTGAGCCAATTGGTTGACCAAAATCATCACTCAAAATAACTCCCATAGAACTTTCAGCTTCCATAGCAGCTAATCTTTTAGCATTAGGAAAGAGTTGCTGAATTCTCGAACTACAGTGGTAAAATCCTTGCTTGAGCAAAATTTCACATGGAGTTGATTTTGGATCATAGCAAATATTGGGTTGTAACTGCCCATCAGACCAAAATCCTAAAGTGTGAGCTTGCCCATCAATGAACTCAGTTACTAAGGTGTTACGGACATCTAAAGTAGAAGAAATGTGCTCAACTAATGCTGGGAAAAAGTCACGTCCAGTTGTAGAAGCTGTACTTTCTATCAAACTTTGTAAGGCTATTTCAGCTTGTTTGCGTTTTGTAATATCGATTCCAATTGCAACAGCAGCTGTGTTTTGTTGATATTTTTGAGCTACGAGCAAATAATTGCATATTTTACCATTGATTTGGGTATCAATAACCTTAGAATCTGCTAAATCTTGCCTAGCTAAAAATTCACGCATAAATTCTGTAAATTGCGGACTATTTTCCATAAAGCCCAATTCTTGACCAACAAAAGCATCGGTAGTCAAGTTAAAACTTTCAGCTAAATGGTGATTAACCCCTAAATAATGTCCATCAGAATTTACCCAAGAAACAAACCCAGGTACTGCATCTAAAACCGTTTGTAATTGCTCTTTTGCTTGTTGCAGATTTTTTTCTGCTCGTTTGTATTCTGTAATATCTTCGGAAATACACAACAGGTATTCGGGTTGTTGATCTTTGTCATACAAAGGAATTTTAGTCGTGTGTAAAATTCTTCTACCAAAACTAGGGCTGTCAATAGGTTCTTCAGAGATATCTTGAGGTACATTGCTAGCAAAAGTTTCTAGGTCTTTTTGGCAGAAAGAGTCTGCTTGTTCTTTTGAGAATAATTCGTAATCTGTTTTGCCAATAGCCTGCTCTGCTGTAATGCCAAAAATATTTTCACAGGTATGATTCCAAAGCTTGAATGTCCCAAAACTTTCTGGTTTAGCATCTTTAACAAAGACGGCTACAGGCAGGTTATTAATCATCGACTGTAAAAAGTTGCGAGTTTGCTGGAGTTCCTCTTGTGCTTTTCGGCTTTCAGTAATGTCAATGCCTGTACAAACGATATAATCAACTTGATTATCCCGATTAAGTAAGACTTTATTTGACCAAGAAATTAAGCGGCGATCGCTATCTTTAGTAACTAAAGAAGTTTCGTAACGTTGAGGAAATTCTCTGTCAGCTAAATTTTGAAAAATATCTTTGATACATTGTGTGATTTCAGGTAACAGTAGCACATCCCAAACAAATCTTCCTTTAACTTCATCGAATGTGTAACCCGTAGCTTGTTCGCAAGTATGATTAAAGCGAACAATTTTCCCCTGAAAATCTAGTACTATGACTAAAGCGTCTGCTAGATTCAAAACGGTAGAAACAAAATTACGCTCTAATCGCAGTTCTGCCTCAATTTTCTGGCGTTCTACAAGTTTAACTCGTGTATGATTGTAAAGTTCGGCTTGTAGAATAGAAACTGCCAGCAGACTGGTAGGAGTAACTAATCCAATTAATTCTCCTTGATCCCCAACAATAGGCAAATGACAAATCCGATTTTGCTTCAGCAAATGTAACGCAGTAAAAACATCTTTAAAATCTTTTAACCTCAATGTTATTAACTCTCTGGTCATCACTTGGGCAACACTGATACCCTCTATATTTTTACCTTGTGCTGTCAGCTTAATTAAATCTCGTTGCGTAATTATTCCCACTAATTGTGAGTTTTCTATAACTAAAACACAACTGGTAGCTTGAAATGTGTTGCTAGCTATATCTTTACCTGAGTTGGTTAAATAATTGCTATCTTTAATTGGCAAGCTATCATGATTACCTGATGCTTCATTGATTATTGCAATCACATCTGGAAGCATAATCTCAGAGCTAACAACAAGCGGATGGCGAATGATTGTCTGTTGTAAATTATCAGAAATGAGAGAGTTAATAAACATTATGTATAGATGCCTAAAATAAAATTATCTCTAAAAAAGATGCAAGTAATATTTTTGCTTATAATGAATTAAAAAGCATCAGTGTTTTCTATGATTATTTTTTTTAATTTTTTATTGAAATTTTATATTATTTGTAATCAACTCCATACATTTTTAAATATGGAGTTTTTAAGTAAAGTATATTATTGTCTCATGGCTTGAGTTATCAGCTTTTCCCTGATTTCAACAAACTACGGTTTTCAAGATAGATTCAGCTTAACCGTAATCCAAGCAATTGGAACTAAGTAAAAACTCATATTTGAGCAAATGACTAAGCTTTAAACATCGGACTATATTCATAATACCAACCCTTGCGATCGCACCAGGTTCAGGATATTAGCGATGATGCAAGGCTTATGACATCTCCTCAAGAACCTCATCAGTCATCTTATTTGGCTTTTCCCTATATTACGCTTCAGCAAAAAAAAATTAAATCAGCATTGATTAATCGACGCACTGCATCTATTTCAAACTGAAACAACCCTCGGCGATCACGCATTCCAACATTATTCACAAGAATATCTAACTTTCTGATGAGCAAGTCAAAGAAATTCGTAAAGCGCTATTGAAATGAAAAGTTGTGTTCTTTCGTACTCAGAACATTGATCATGCTGCTCAGGTTGAGTTCACATCTCGTTTCGGCGAAGTGACTTTCGCCCATCCCCTCAAAGAGCCTGAACCTGTACCGGGATTTCCCTAGATCAAACTTGTAGACCGTAAGCTCTATAAAAATTTCTAACAGAATGGGTCAAATGAAGCTTTTTGGTAAAAGTCTTATGATGTAAGCATTTTAGATTATTCTCTTCCAAAAGTGATAAAAGAGGGTTAAAAGTAGAACATCGCTTCAATGGGGGCGGGTATCAGCCTCACCACGGCAAAAGTGTTAGCCCAGGCAAATAAACGATGCCTGCGGCGGTAAACTACGCGATTATCCTATAATTGTTAGCTAACCTAACACTTAGTAAAACATATTAAAACTTTCCTCATGAAAATTTGGAATGGACAACTAGGCGATCGCGTCAGTAAGACCATTTATCGCTATTTACCTGCCTTTCGTTGGCGTAATTTTCGCCTGTTTTTTGGGGGACAGTTACTATCAATGTCTGGGACATTTATGACCCAGCAGCTAACTATTCCTTGGCTAGTATACGATTTGACTAAATCAGCTTGGTTGTTAGGAGTTGCAGGGTTTGTACAATTTTTACCTACGTTATTACTGATTCCATTTTCGGGCGTATTGTCTGATCGCTGGAGTCGTCGTGACTTATTAATGCTGGTGCAGATATTGGGAATTAGCGTTTCCTTGGCTTTAACGATTCTTACCTTTACGAATTCGATTACGTTTCCTATCTTATTGATACTGAGTGTTCTCAATGGTTTGCTCAAGGGATTAGATATGCCCGTGCGCCATACAATCGTCACCGAAACCGTAGACGATCGCGCTGATTGGAGTAATGCAATCGCTTTAAATTCAGTGATGTTAAGTTCATCTCTGGTATTAGGGCCAGCTATGGGCGGGATTTTAATTGCGACCTTCGGGGTAAAATATTGTTTTCTCTACGATACCCTCAGCTATATCCCTGCCATCTTTACCCTGCTAGCAATGCGGCTTCAAGTCAGACCCACGCAGACCTTTATGAACCTTAGCGATACTTTGCTGAAATTGCAGGAGGGCTTTGAATATGTCTCCAAATTCCAGCCGATTAGAGCAATTTTATTAATACTGGCATTACAGGGTTCAGTCGGGATGTCTCATGTCGCGCTCATGCCCGTCTTCGCGGCTAAGATTTTAAATGGGGATGCAACTACGATGGCTCACCTCAGTACTTCAGCGCCGATTGGCTCGTTGTTTGCTTGTTTGTATCTGAGTGTCAGACGAGGGATTGTGGGCTTAGACCGTTTGATTGTAATTGCTCAAATTTTAATCGGGATGAGTCTGATCTCCTTTTCACTATCGCGTCAAGTTGGGCTGTCAATAATCATACTGGTGTTTGTAGGCTGCTTTGCCATCCTTGAAATTACGAGTTGTAATATGATTATCCAAACCCTAGTTACCGAAGATAAGCGTGGACGAGTAATGAGTTTTTATGCCCTAGCAATGGTAGGTACAATGCCCTTTGGCAATCTGTTAGCTGGAACTTTAGCACATAATTTTGGTGCTACTAATGCTTTAATTGTCTGTGGTGGTCTGATTATCTTAGGTGCGCTATGGTTCTCTGCACAATTGCCTGGAATAAGCCGTTGGATCGGTGGCGAAAAAAGTCGCTTCTCTTTGGAAAAGTTAAATTAGTCGAAAAAGACTTTCTTACAGGCAAGCAATAGTTTAAAGATAAACCAACAAACAGAAAACAAAAAAGTACTCTGTTATCATTGTCAGCGCACCGCTTAGTGGTACGGTATTAAGAAGCAGCGATAGTTTTAGCTAATGTTGTATCAATCGCTTTATCCCAATTTGGCTGTTGTTTAATCAGTCCAAGACGAGCAAATAATTAGGACTGGTTAATCAACTCTTGACGATACTCATCATTTGGAGGTTCAAATATTAAGTTTCGATGACCTAAAGTTAAGCTAGCCGCTTCTGGTGATAACTTGTTTTCTTTGACCACAATATTGACTGCTGCTTGACGGTTATCTTTGTTTCAAGTTCGTCGCAATCTGGAGAAAGATAAAGAAAAGCTAACTGGACTTTATGTTAGTAATCCTAAACGAGAAACCGCACGTTCTACTGCTGAAATAGTTCTTGCTGCATTTAAGAAGATTACCCTGTTCTTGATTGAGGTTAAAAACGAAGTTTATGCTCATTTGACTGGTCTTTCCCCTTTCAAGCAGCGTATTCTTGTTTTACTTGGGTTCGTGACTAATATTTATACTCAACTTGGTGGTCAATCGTTTACTCCTGAGTAGCCTTTCTTTTAACTCCCGAAGAAATGGGCGAACCGGGAGTCATAACTCTTCACTTTTAACTTTTGTGAGCAGACCTTCACAAGCATCGATCAGTAAATCAATGACCTGATTAAATCCTTCTTGACCACCGTAATAGGGATCTGGAACTTCCTTTAAAGTGTGTCGAGAGCAAAACTCGCATATCAAACGTACTTTATGCTGATATTGCTTAGTTTGATCAAGAGTGAGGATGTTCTCATAATTTTCTCGGTCCATAGCCAAAATTAAATCAAAGTCTTGAAAGTCTGACTTTTGAAACTGGCGTGCTCGACCACGCAGTTTAATTCCCAACTTAATAGCAGCCGCAGCACTCATACGTCTGTCAGGTGGGCTACCAACGTGATAGCTAGATGTACCAGCAGAGTCACAGAGAATGCGTACGCCTTTGGGGTCGGCGGAGTTATCGCTCAAGCCAGCCTGCTCAATTAGATGATTCATGATATTTTCTGCCGATGGCGATCGGCAGATGTTACCTAAGCAGACAAACAGCAACTTGTAAGGCATAGATATACTTTGTCAATAGTCAATAGTCATTTGTCCTTTGTCCAGTGACTAATGACCAATGACCCTTACGAGTGACGTCCTGCGTCGCTATCGCTTCTCTACGAGACGCCGCGCGGTAAGCGTTCGCGCAGCGTGTCGCTTTGCGACTCAGCTATGCCGTAGGCTTTATGCTAGCGCCAGTCACTTATGGGGGAAACCCCTTCTTTACAAGACGCTCCGCATTCGCGTAGCGTTCCGAAGGAAAGGCGCTAGCCTCTCCCTTAGAAACAAGACCGCGCTAGCTCACTAATGACCAATGACTAAAATCCAGGTAACTCCAACCCACTGGTTAACTCTTCCATACGTTCCCGCATTGTTGCTGTGGACTTGTTGTAGGCTTCTTTCATTGCCACTGTTACAAGATCAGAAAGTACTTCTGCACCTTCTGCTAAAGCATCTGGAGAAATTTCTACCCGCTTGGGTTCTTGGTTCCCACTGACAATCACCTTCACAAGACCACCGCCAGATTCTCCTTGAATCTCCATTTGCTCCAATTCTTCTTGGAGTCGCTTTGCACCTTCTTGAACTTGCTGTGCTTTCTTAAAAGCTTCGGCTAATTCTTTCATTTTTCCTAAGCCAAAGCCGAATCCCTGTCCTTTTCCTGTCATAATTATTTGTACGCGTGTGCGTTGAATAACAAATCAAATTCAATTATAGATGCGGTAAGTAATTTGCCTCTTTTTTTACCAATAATTAATGCATCTTGGAGTTGGGCATTGGGCATGGGGCATTGGGCATTGGTTATACCCCATCTTTCTAATCTCCCTCATCTCCCCACTTCCTAATCCCCATCCCGTGAATTGAAAGTTTCAACAAGCACCTTGAAACTCTCCGAGCATTTTGACTTCTGGCTCTAAATTAATAGACCAACGTTCTTGTACTCGATGTTGGATGTGGCGAATGAGACAGAAGATATCACTAGCTTTTGCCCCGCCACGGTTAACGATAAAATTAGCATGGAGTTGTGCTACTTGTGCTCCACCAATTTGGTAGCCTTTCAGACCTGTTTGTTCAATTAACCAGCCAGCACTGTAAGGTTTCGGATTGCGAAACACACTGCCACAACTGGGAAAGTTGTATGGTTGAGTGCTTAAGCGATGCTTTTTATGTTCTTTGGTGATTGCCACAACTTTTGCTGGGTCTGCACCTGGCGCGAGTTGTAAGGTGGCTTGGGTGACTATGCGATCGCCACCTTGCAATAATGAAGTCCGGTAGCTGTAACCTAACTGTTCCGGGGTAAGAGTTTCCAACGTACCATCGGGTGAAAGTATCTGGGCACTAACTAACATATCTGCGATACAGCTATTATGTGCCCCCGCGTTCATTACCACTGCACCTCCGGCTGTTCCAGGGATACCAACAGCCCACTCCAATCCTTGCCACCCTAATTCTGCTGCCGCCAATGCCAGGCTGGGAATTGATTCTCCAGCAGCAACGGTTAATTGACCGGTTTGGGGGTCAAAGTTACTGAAGCGGAGATGACGAGTAGCAATGACTAAACCTGATATACCACCATCGCTTACCAGTAAGTTAGAACCTGCTCCCAGTGTTGTCACCTTTAAATTACGTTCTTTTGCGTATTTAAGACTTGCTTGCAGTGCTTCTAAGTTTCGGGGGGCAACGTATAAATCAGCGGCTCCCCCAACTCTATAGGAAGTAAACGCTGACAAAGAAGCCTGGGACTTGATCGCACAATCAGTACTGGGTAAGTAAATTACTTCGCTCTCCACTGAATTAGGTGTTTGATGTTTCTTTGTATTCAAAACAGGAACTGTGCAGACGTTTCCAGATGCCTGGGAAATGATCATCTTTACTTTTGTTTTGGTAAAATTTTTACATTAATTTACCGCAAAGACACGGTAATAGAATTCACAGATGAAACCGTTGCTAGAGGGACACTTTGTTTGGAAATAAAACTTTGCAAAGTATCCACTTAGGATGTAGCTTTAATCGGTTCACAGAGTGTCGTAATTATTTCAGGAATCACCTGGTTCAAATTTCCAGCTCCCAAAAACAGCGCCAAGTCTCCTGGGCGTAGTGTTTGTAGCAAGTACTCACACACTGCGGACAAAGTTGGTTGATAAACTACCTGCGAATGCTGTTTAGCAATTTCCGTCGTTAGACGTTCACCACTAATTTGCTCTAAATTAGGTTCGCCTGCACTGTAAATATCAGTCAGTACAACCAAATCAGCATGGGTAAAGGACTCGGCAAATTCTTCTAAAAAGGTCAGTGTACGGCTATAGCGATGGGGTTGGAAGACGGCAACTACTCTTTGCCCTGGTCTTGCCTGTAAACGTGCTGCGGCGAGAGTAACGCGAATCTCGCTAGGGTGGTGAGCATAGTCATCAATGAAGGTAATGTTATTGACTTCACCTCGAAACTCAAAGCGTCGTCTTGCTCCTTCAAAAGTGGCGATACCTTTGGCAATAGCTCCAAATTCTAAGCCCAAGGCGCGACCAACAGCTACTGCGGCTAGGGCATTGCTGAGATTGTGCCGACTGAGCAACCGCAACGTCAACACTCCCAAAGCTTTGCCTCTTTCCCAAACCAAAGCCGTGGTACCATCAGCACGATAATCAATATTGGTGACGGTGTAATCGGCGTCGGTATCTGAGTGTAAGCTGTAGGTAATTGTGGGTTGCAAGCGATCGCGCACCGTAGCACAGTCAATACTACCTATTAACGTTTTACAACCCTTAGCAAATGTCTGGAAGGTATCAATGACTTCTTCTAAAGTATCGTAATGGTCAGGGTGATCGAGTTCAATATTGGTAATAATACCAATTTCGGGAGCGTGTTTTACCAGAGAACCATCTGATTCATCTGCTTCGGCTACCAAATATTGGCTTTGTCCCAATCGAGCATTACCTTCCCAAGCATTGACTTCGCCACCGACTAAAATCGTTGGGTCTAGACCTGCTTCCAGAAGCATATAGCCAATCATACTACTGGTTGTAGTTTTGCCGTGTGTTCCTGCCACTGCAATACTGTAGTAATCGGCAATTAAAGCTGCTAGTACATCTGAACGATGTAAAATTGGACAACCTAATTCCAGCGCTGCTTTGTATTCTAAATTATTAGTGTTAATTGCTGTTGAACAAATGACTTGAGGCAGTTTTGACTTAGTATCAGTAAGTAATTGTTCTTGTGAATTTAATACTACTGTATTAGCCAATACCTGAGGGTGAAAGAATTCGAGATTGCTTGCCTCTTGTTTACCAAAAATATGAGCACCGATAGATTCCAACTTGTGCGTAATATGATTGGGACGAAGATCCGAACCTGATACTGGAAATTGACGCTTTGCAAGAACGTACGCCAGAGCAGACATACCTATGCCACCAATGCCAATAAAATGAAATGGTCTACCACTAAAATCTACAGAATTAGTCATTTACTGCTCCTCTTACACCACACCACACCATAATCACAAATGACACGCGTATCATAACAGGAATTTGATTTTTACCGTAACTACTTCTGTATCATGTTCATGTTTGATGCCCAAATGATGTTTCTGCTCTGGTTTTCCTGGTTGAGAATGATTTTACCTTGGTTAGAGGTTTTTGCTATTTCTGAACTGTTCTTAAGATTATTCTGAAAATTTTGGTCGCATCGGGAAAGAAATTCTTGTAATGTCAAATACATATTTTTGGCTACCTTACTGGAATTGGCTACATAATACATTGTTTAGTGAAACTAATTTGAAATTGCATCAAGTTTAGGCGTGAATTGAGTACAATAGTACATTGATAATGAAACTATTTTTCAATAGCATATAACCCAGACTTATCTGGATGCAGCAACTAGCAATTTTTGGTGGCACATTCGATCCAATTCACTGGGGACACTTGCTCGTAGCCGAGACAGCTTTGCATCAAGTATCCCTTGAAAAGGTAATTTGGGTGCCATCCCTAAATCCGCCTCACAAAGAAGCAGCTTTATTTGAGCATCGTGTCAAAATGCTGCAATTAGCCATCAAAGATAACCCAGCGTTTACTGTCTCACTAGTGGAGACAAATCGCTCTGGGACTTCTTATGCCATTAACACCCTGATTGACTTATCTGCTTGTTACCCAAATACTCACTGGTACTGGATTGTGGGCTTGGATACTTTCCAAACCTTACCCGGTTGGTACCGGGGACACGAACTAGCACAAATGTGTGATTGGTTAATCGCACCCCGACAGCTAGGTGGTGAGACTATAACTCAAAGCAAATTAATCTGCAAGCGAGTGGAGCAACAACTTAGAGAGCAGTCATACAACATTCACTGGCAACTCTTGAATATACCTTTAATAGGAGTTTCGTCAAGTCTAATTCGCAAATTTTGCCGCGAACGCCAGTCAATTCGTTATTTAGTCCCGGAATCGGTCAGATCATATATCACTAACAACAATCTCTACTCTTACAAATCTGAATAAATTATGTGTTTTTTTATTGATCTAACACTTTATTGTTATAAGTGCCCCCCCCCTTTGCGATATGATTGGGGTCAACGATATCAACATATAAGCATAAATACAGAGGGCAAGACACTGTGATTAGAGTTGCAATCAACGGTTTCGGGCGGATTGGACGTAACTTTGCGCGTTGCTGGGTGGGTAGAGAGAATAGCAAGCTCGATCTTGTCGCTATTAATGACACTTCAGACCCTAAAACCAATGCCCACCTGCTGAAGTATGACTCAATGCTAGGCAAGATCAAGGATGCTGAGATTAGTGCCGATGATAACTCTATCATCGTTAACGGTAAGACGATTAAATGCGTATCCGATCGCAACCCCGAAAACTTGCCCTGGAAAGATTGGGGAATTGACCTAATTATCGAAGCAACCGGGGTATTTACTAGCAAAGAAGGAGCGCTCAGGCACGTAAATGCTGGAGCCAAGAAAGTTCTGATTACCGCTCCTGGTAAAAACGAGGATGGTACTTTTGTGGTTGGTGTGAATCATCATGACTATGACCACAACAAACACCACATTATCAGTAACGCTAGCTGTACTACCAACTGCTTGGCACCAATCGCCAAGGTGTTGAACGATAAGTTCGGCATCATCAAAGGCACGATGACCACCACCCACAGCTATACAGGCGATCAGCGCTTGTTAGACGCTTCTCACCGGGATTTGCGACGGGCAAGGGCCGCAGCGATAAACATTGTACCTACCTCTACTGGCGCAGCAAAAGCAGTGGCACTGGTTATCCCAGACCTCAAAGGCAAGCTAAATGGCGTTGCCTTACGCGTACCAACCCCGAACGTCTCAATGGTAGATTTCGTAGTTCAGGTTGAGAAGCGTACTATTACTGAAGAAGTTAACCAAGCTCTCAAAGATGCTGCCGAAGGTCCACTTAAAGGGATTTTGGAATATAGCCAACTAGAACTGGTTTCTTCTGATTATCAAGGTACTGACGCTTCTTCGATTGTCGATGCTAGCTTGACTTTGGTTATGGGCAATGACCTAGTAAAAGTTATGGCGTGGTATGACAACGAGTGGGGTTACAGCCAACGAGTCTTGGATTTGGCAGAATTGGTAGCCGAGAAATGGCAATAAATTTAGTCATTGGTCATTAGTTTAAGACAAATGACAAAGGATTAATCATCAAAATGTTGAAATCCCTGGCTAAGATTCAGAACTTGGTCGGGGAATTTTTTTTGTTCGTCGTGCAATAGTACTATTGATCCGGGTATTATGTTGCCTACAATCGCAGCACCTTGACCAAGATATTGTACTAAGGCTAATGCTGACTTTTGTGGCAAGCACAGCACTAATTCAAAGTCTTCACCACCGTATAGAGCATACTCTAGCGCTTGTTCTTTTGTCAGCCAATGGCCAAAAGCTGCTGGCATGGAAATTTGTCTGCATTCTAGGACAGCGCCAACACTACTGGCGCGGCAGATTTGAATAATCGCATCTGCCAAACCATCGCTGCTATCCATACCAGCAATAGGCATGGGACATGGGGATGCTAAAACTTGACAGATTACTGGTAGGACATCTAATCGTGGCTGTGGGCGCTGGTGTGCGCGGATTAGAGCGGTGCGTTCTGCATCTTTGAGGTTTTGTCCTAATTCGGGATGTAAGAGCAGTTCTAAGCCAGATCTTGAGGCTCCATGAACGCCTGTAACAACGATCGCATCTCCCACAACAGCAGCAGAACGGCGGATAATTTGACTAGGGTTAACTTGACCAAAAGCGGTAATTGCCAGAGTAGTAACAGGCGATCGCACCACATCACCCCCGACAATTGAGGTATTGTACTGTTGCAGACATTCTGTCATTCCCTGGTATAGTCGTTCAACCCAACTCACCCTAACTTCACCGGGGAGTCCCAACCCGACAGTGATTCCCAATGGCGAAGCACCCATTGCTGCTAAATCTGATAAATTGGCAGCAGCAGCTCGCCAACCAGCATCTTCTGGGGAAGTAGTGAGGTTGCTAAAATGTACGCCATCAACCAGCACATCTGTAGTCACTACCAAAGATTGCCCTGGTGCAGTTTTAAATACTGCGGCATCATCACCAATAAGTTCTGGAGGACAGAAGCGCTGTAATCTTTCTAAAAGACCTTGTTCACCAATGTCTTTTATTTGTTGAGAAGATAACTCACTGTTCACAATCGGTTTTCCGGGTTGCAAAATTACTAAGAAAACTGATGATTTACTTTACTGCTTAAGATAAAGATATCGTCTAGGAGTCAGTTGGAATGGTAATAACACCAGTAACCAGCATCACATTTGAAGAGTACTTAACCTACGATGATGGCAAGGGTTTCCATTATGAACTAGTGGATGGCAAGCTAGAGCTAATGAATCCACCTACTATTGAACATTTCCTGATTGCCAAATTTCTTGAGCAATTACTAGATGCAGAAATCAAACGTTGTAACTCTACTTGGTTGTGCTTTCAAGAAAGTGGGGTGAGAACAGGTAGAAATAAATCTAGGTTGACTGATTTGTGTGTAGTGACACTGGAGCAAGCTAGAGAATTGTTGAATGCTTCAGCAGTATTTGAGTCACCTCCGTTATTAATTGTCGAGGTGGTCAGTCCAGAGTCTGTAAAACGAGACTATCGTTATAAACGCTCTGAATATGCGGCTTTAGAAGTCCCTGAATATTGGATTGTAGACCCACTAAAAGTAAAAATTTCGGTATTACTACTGGAAGATGGATTTTACGAAGAGACAGTTTTTACTGCCAACCAGCAAATTGGATCACGGACTTTTCCAGAATTAGTGATTGCCGTTGATCAAGTGTTCACTGCCGGGAATTTGAGTCAGGGGAGTTAGAAGTTAGGAGTTAGAAATTAGAACTTAAGAGTTAGTAATTATTCTCCCCCTGCTCCCCCTGCTCCTCCCGCTCCTTCTTATGCAGCTTGCGGCTCAACCAGATTTTCTATTCCCTGAACCACAGTTGCCGATTCAATTTTGTCACCAGCCTTCAGTTTATCCAAAACTTCTTTACCTTCGGTGAGATAGCCAAAAACGGCATAACGACCATCCAATAGGTTGCGTCCGGCGGGGGTGAGTTCTGGTTCAAACAAAAAGAAGAAAAATTGTGATGAACCACCATTTACTTCACTTTCAGGACGAGCCATCACTACTGCCCCAAAGGCAGAGAAGGGTAGAACTGGCATATCAACGTAACGACCAGCTTCTTCTAAAGTGATGCCATAAGTAGGTGCTTTATCGCCTTGAACTAAGATTTCTAAGGGAATAGCACGATATTTGCCCGTTGTTGGATCAATGAAGCCCACATCTTTCCCGGCAGGATCTCCAGTTTGGAGAAAGTAAGATTCTTCAGAACGGGTAAATTCTAAGCCATTATAAAAACCTCTCTGTACCAAATCTACAAAATTACCAGCAGTTACAGGGGCACTATAACCGTCTACGACAAGGGCCAAATCGCCTTTGTTGGTTTTGATTTCTACAGTGGCACGACCTTTAAGTTGTGGCAGGTTACTGTATTGGGCAGGAACTTCAAAGGGGAATTGTTTCACCATTGAATCTTCTAGCCCAGTAACGAGATTTAGCAGTTTAGTTCTCTCTTGCAGAATTTGTTCTTTATCTTTGCTGTTCGCCAATTCTTCCAATTTACCAACCCCAGCTTTCAACTCGGTAATCCAAGCTTCGGCTTGGGGTTGGCGTTCTGCGGGAACGCTTGTTAAGATTTGGGAAGGTTTATCGAGAATGCGGGATGCTTGGCTGATGTCTTTGGAAATAGCACCCCAACGTCGATTCGCCCGCAGTTGGACAGAGATGTCCTCTAAACTGCCTTGTAGTTGCCGCACAGGTTTGTTATCTATCGGGAGTGCATACCGCAACAAAGCCTTTCCGTCGGTAACTGCATTGCCAGCTGGCAGTGCGGCGCTACTGGAGGGAGTCCACCCAGCTGTAGTTATGCCTAAAAATATTGTTACCAGCAGTATTGCCATTAGGCTGTTCTTCAGCCAGGATTTTAATAAGTTAAGCATGGGATAACTCAAATGCAGCAGTGAATTGTTGACTGGACGTAACCCATCAATAATCTTCCCACAGTATGAGTGCTGAGTGCTGAGTGCTAAGTGCTGAGTGAAAATAAATGCAAGTGGATGGGGGGAGTGGGGAGTGGAGGATGAGGGGGATGAGGAAGAACCCAATGTCCAATGCCCAATGCCCAATGCCCCGTGACTAAATAGCTAATTACTCCGCTTGAAGGGTACAATAAATGCCGATTGTCTTCCAAAATTTGAAAGTTTCATGATCTCCAGTAACGACTTTCGACCCGGTGTTTCAATTGTATTGGATGGGTCTGTATGGCGAGTGCTTGAATTCTTGCACGTCAAACCAGGCAAAGGTTCCGCCTTTGTACGAACTAAGCTAAAAAATGTCCAGAGTGGGAGCGTTATGGAAAAAACGTTCCGCGCAGGGGAAACAGTGCCGCAAGCCACTCTAGAAAAAAGCACGATGCAGCATACCTATAAAGAAGGCGATGAGTACGTCTTTATGGATATGGAAACCTATGAAGAAGGCAGATTGACTAGAGAACAAATTGGCGATCGCGTCAAGTACCTCAAAGAAGGTATGGAAGCCGAAGTGATTCGGTGGGGCGAACAGGTACTGGGAGTAGAGTTACCTAAGTCTGTGGTTCTGGAAATTGTACAAACAGATCCAGGTTTAAAAGGTGACACTGCCACAGGTGGCTCAAAACCAGCAACTCTGGAAACTGGTGCAGTTGTGATGGTTCCTTTATTTATTTCCCAAGGGGAACGTATCAAAGTTGATACCCAAGAAGATAAATATATCAGCAGGGAATAACTTTCATCTCTACAAAGATGCTTGCTCCCAATTGAAATCCCTACACAGGGATTAATTTCCTGCCACACTTAAGATGCTCATTTACGGATAGGTCGAGGTAATAAAAACTGTGCCATTGGACTTTAATGAAATCCGCCAACTTCTGGTAACTATCGCACAAACAGATATTGCAGAAGTCACGCTCAAAAGCGATGATTTTGAGCTAACAGTCCGTAAGGCTGTGAGCGTTAGCAATCAAATGTTGTCGGTAGGTCAAGGGACTTTAGGCGGTGTGGTAGGTTCAGGCTTGACATTGGGTTCATCTGGGGGAAACCAGACGAGCGGAAGTCAGGTGACGGAGGTGTCTACATCTCGTGTATTTGAGAATACTGGAACTAGCACACAAATGCAGTTGTCAGTAAATCCTCCCTCAACTATTGACCAGAGATTAGTAGAAGTGCCTTCCCCAATGGTCGGAACGTTTTATCGCGCTTCTGCGCCTGGGGAAGCGGCATTTGTGGAAGTAGGCGATCGCGTCCACAAGGGTCAAACAGTCTGTATCATTGAAGCCATGAAGCTGATGAATGAAATCGAAGCCGAAGTCTCTGGACAGGTGATGGAAATTCTCCTCCAAAATGGCGATGCTGTAGAATATGGTCAACCTTTGATGCGAATTAACCCTGATTAAGTATTAATGTATATATGATGTGAGTCATTGTTAAAACTTTCAGTCTTTGCGGGTTAATCCTGATGAAACAAACGTTGCCTTTACCACCAGAAGTGGTGCAACAAGTAGCTGAATACTTCAGCCTGTTAAGTGAGCCAATGCGCCTACGGCTGCTACACTTATTACGGGATGAAGAAAAATGCGTGCAAGAGTTGGTAGAGGCAACACAGACTTCTCAGGCAAATGTATCAAAACACCTGAAGGTAATGTGGCAAGCAGGTATTCTTAGCCGCCGCAGTGAAGGAACTTGCGCCTATTACCGGGTGGAAGATCAAATGATTTTTGATTTGTGTAATCGGGTTTGCGATCGTCTCGCCACAAGGTTAGAGCAGCAAGCCCGTAATTTTCGTGTGTTAAATAGCAAGAATTAGGTCAGTTGTCATTTGTCCTTTGCGCTTTGTCCTACCCTGCGGGAAGCCCTTCGGGTGACGCTCGTACCTCGCTAACGCTACGCTAACAGCAGTCACTCATGGGGGAAACCCCCAAGACCGCGCTGCTTCACCGCTGGCGCGTCTACGTCATTTGTCCTATCCTGCGGGAAGCCCTTCGGGTGACGCTCGTACCTCGCTAACGCTACGCTAACAGCAGTCACTCATGAGGGAAACCCCCAAGACCGCGCTGCTTCACCGCTGGCGCGTCTATGTCCTTTGTGAAAAGCTAATGACTAATGACCAATGACTAATGACTAAAGCGGATAATCTTTCTGAAACTGTTCGCGAGTTAGCGGTTGTTGTAACTCTAAACCCTCGCCGCCTAAAACATCCAACGGTTTGCCGTTCACGTCAATGTATACCTTGGCTTTGGGATTTAAACTTGTCGCAGTATAAACAACTTGTCCGACGCGGCCCATCATTGAGGTGCTACCACCACCACTGGTAAAATCTTCAGATAAATTAACGTGAACCTCGTTATTTTCCGCCTTCAGTCCCAATAGCTTGGTTCCTTTAGGGATAGTTGTTGAATCTGTCCCTTCTGTTGGGCCTGCTAACAAACTCTGGAAAGCTGCTTCCAAAGGCTGGTTGGGTCGAATAGAAGCGACTTTAACAGGTTGGGGAACCAAAGCAACATTTTTGTCTTTTGGTCTGAGCCAATAAACATTAGGGGTTTGCTCATTAGCTGGCTGCCTAGTTGATGGCTGTACGGGCTGTTCAATGCGCCCAGAGGGGTTTGACGGTGTAGGAGTATTGCCAGATTGTGTGGTAAACCAAGCTACACCGCCACCCACCGCTACAACCGCTGCTGACACGGCTGCAATTACGCCTGAAGAAATACGATTAGATCCTTGTTGGTCTTTCATGTTCAAAACCTTCCTAACTGAGGGCTGATATGGTAGTTATGTGAGGAGCAGCCTGGTTAAAGACGATACTTATAAGTAGAGAGTTTCCCACCCACAATTTAGAGGAGACTTGATGGCTTTTAATCCTATAAATCCCCAATCTAATTTTAGAATTTTTATTTTTAATCAGTCACCTACCAGATTATGTAAATTATGGGGAATGGAGAGTGGGAAGCAGGTGAGCAAAGGAGCAGGGGAGCTAGGGGACAGAAAGGCAGAGGGACAGTGAGAACAAGGGGGACAAGGGGGACAAGGGGGAATTATTGAACAAGTCTCTCCCAAGTCTCCCCCCTCTTCCTTGTCTACCTTGTCTCTTCTTCATGCCCTGTTTGCCCAATTCCCCATGCCCTATGCTCCATCTCCTATTGCTTCCGTAATCCACTTATGAAGTGTTGTTGTCACTTCATCAATGGCAATTTCTTGAGATTTACGGGTTGCTCTTTCTACAACTTCAACTTTGCCATTAGCGATCGCCCGCCCCGTTACAATTCTATAAGGTATGCCTATCAAGTCAGCATCTTTAAATTTCACTCCCGCACGTTCGTCGCGGTCATCTAGTAGGGTTTCAATTCCCTGGGAATTGAGTTCTGTGTAAATATTTAAAGCGATTTCGATTTGTTGAGCATCCTTTATGTTGGGAATTGTGACGATCGCATGATAAGGTGCGATCGCAACTGGCCAAATAATTCCATCTTTATCGTAAGATTGCTCTACGGCAGCTTGTGCTAATCGTGATATACCGACACCAAAACAACCCATAATTAGCGGCTTTTCTTCACCTTGTTCATTGGTATAAGTTGCTCCCATGCTTTGTGAATATTTAGTGCCTAATTGGAAGATGTGACCTGCTTCAATTCCACGGGCGCTTTGTAAGGTTTGTTCTGGGTTATGGATGGCGCGATCGCCTGGTCTTGCCTTACGAATATCTACTACTCGTTCTGGTAATTTAAATTGCTCATTCCAATTAGCACCAACTACGTGATAACCAGCTTTATTCGCGCCTGTAACAAAGTTTTTTAAATCAACGGCTGTTTGATCCACCAAGCGTAAAAACTTGGGATGGATCTGTTTATTAGCAGTAATAAACTCATCTGCGATGTCTGGCGCAATGTAGCCTAAAGGTAGAGATTTAGTTGTCCATGTTTGTTGGGCTTCTACATTTGGTACATTCAAACTAATAATAGTTTTAGCGCCATACAAAGCCGCTAGTTTAGTCAATTCATTTTGCAACTTGACTTCATTAACTTCTTGATCGCCTCGGATGCTCGCCAGAACTAACACCGTTACACCATTATCATAAACTGTCTGATAAAGGACGTTTTTCACCAATTGAGTGGGAGAACAGTTGAGGAGTTGACACACCTTTTCAATCGTTTCTGTTCCAGGTGTATCGCGTTTCTCGTAGGTTGTAAACCGTGAGGTTTCGGCGTCAATTGGTAAAGAAACAGCCTTTTCTACGTTAGCGGCGTATTTACCATCTTCAGTGTAAAGAACTTCGTCTTCACCAGCTTCTGCCAAAATCATAAATTCTGTGGAACCAGAACCACCAATTGCACCAGAATCAGCTTCCACTGCCCGAAAAGCTAAACCAGAACGCCGTAGGATATTACTGTAGGCTTTATACATATCCTGGTAAGTTTCTTTGAGGCTAGCTTCATCGGCATGGAAAGAGTAGCCATCTTTCATGATAAATTCCCGTCCGCGCATTAAACCAAAGCGGGGACGAATTTCATCGCGGAATTTGGTTTGAATTTGGTAGAGATGTAGGGGTAGCTGGCGATAAGAGCGAATCATATCACGAGCGATCGCTGTGACGACTTCCTCATGAGTTGGGCCTAATCCTAATTGTTGCTCCCGGCGGTCAATTAGGGAAAACATGATCCCCTCAGCTTTGGTGTAAGTGTCCCAGCGTCCCGATTCCTTCCATAAATCAGCAGGTTGTAATTGTGGTAAAAGACATTCTTGTGCGCCTGTAGCGTTCATTTCCTCCCGTACAATCTGGGAAACTTTTTGTAGTACTCGCCACATTAACGGGAGATAAGCATAGATCCCACTACCGATGCGACGAATGTAACCTGCACGGAGTAATAATTTATGGCTGGGAATCTCAGCTTCAGCTGGATCGTCCCGGAGTGTAACGAATAACATTTGTGACAGTCGCATCGTTTATAGCCTTTCTTTGATCACTAATTTGTTTATAAACCACCTGGCGATTAGAAATCGCAGCCACACAAACTCTCGTTTGCCTGCGCGGACTTAGAAGGTATCCTAGTTTTTGCTACGTCTAGGGCAAGCGTGATAGGCATCATACAGCCGTTAAGATATGGCATGATATAATCTTTGCAACTATTTAATCTAGGTCTAGGTTATGAGTCCTTTGACATTAAAACTAGACACCGTTCACCTAAGCGACGAACAATTTTATCATTTATGTCAAAATAACCGCGAATTGAAGTTTGAACGCACTACCAAGGGAGAATTAATCATCATGTCCCCCGTTGGAGGTGAAAGCGGGAATCGAGAAGCAGATTTAATTATTGATTTAGGAATCTGGAATCGGCAAACTGGCCTTGGTTTTACCTTCAGTTCTTCTACTGTATTCAAATTACCTAATGGTGCTGATCGTTCTCCAGATGCTGCTTGGATTCAACGAGAACGTTGGCAAGCACTTACACCTGAACAAAGACGCAAATTTCCCACCATTGCACCCGATTTTGTCATTGAATTAAGGTCAGCAACAGATGATTTGGAAATGTTGCGTTCTAAAATGCAGGAATATATGAATGCAGGAGTGCAATTAGCATGGTTAATTAACCCCCAACAGCAGCAAGTAGAAATTTATCGCCAAAAACAAGATACGGAAGTGCGAAATCTACCCATACAATTATCGGGTGAAGATGTATTGCCAGAATTTAGGTTGAGTCTATCCTGTTATTAAGATTTGCAAGTGCTGCTAAACCTCTACTATCGCCCATACTTTCCATTGCAGTAGAAAATACTTTATAAAGCCTCAAACTTCGATTAAATCAAAGTCTCAGAATTTGCTTCTCTTGTATCGGCAAAACCCTAGCTTTTTGGCAGAAACTTTTTCCATGTCACTGATGCTTCGTGAAAACGAAAAAGTCAAACTACTGCCCAACAAAGCTTTCAGCGTCAGCTTGAGCGTTGCCAAAAAATGGATAAAGTCGAGCTAAGAAGGTATCCTAGTTTTCTAAGCTGAGTGATGTGCGAAGCACAACGCAATAGGCAGGTTTTACCTAAACTTCATTATTTAGGGCATATTACAGCCATTAGAATATTTTAAAAGAAATAATCATCAGGCGATTAGAATCAGGGCATCTTTAGGAGAAAAATACTTTGGCAGATGTAATTTATCAAGCACAAGCACCCTTAGAATTTATTCCCCCAGCGTTTAACCCTTTATTACTACGAGTTGTCCATCTGTTGCTACCCAGTTGGATAAAATGGCAAACACCTATTACCCAAATTGAAGCAGACAACGTAGAAGTTTTGGTGGATCTCTATCGCCAATTTCAGGAGGGTAAAATCCGTTTTCTGCTGGCATTTCGTCATCCGAAAACAGACGATCCGTTTTGTTTGGGCTACTTGCTGTCTCAACTCGTGCCAAAGGTAGCACGATCGCAAGGTACAACACTACAATTTCCCATTCATGCTCATTTTATCTACGATCGCGGCATTCCTCTATGGGCAGGTGCTTACGTTGGCTGGATTGCTTCTCATTTAGGTGGTACTCCAATTCAACGAGGTAAGGCTGACTGGACGGGATTACGTTCGGCGCGTGAGTTGTTTGCCAATGGCAAATTCCCGATGGCGGCTGCGCCAGAAGGTGCTACCAATGGTTTATCAGAGAATATTAGCCCTCTAGAACCTGGTATCGCCCAATTAGGCTTTTGGTGTGCTGAAGATTTGCACAAAGCTGGAAGCGACCAACAGGTTCTAATTGTACCAGTTGGAATTAAATATAGTTATGTTGATGCTCCTTGGGATGCGATCGCTAATCTTTTGAGTGAATTGGAAGCGGCTAGTGGTTTACCTGTGAATCCAGCAGAAAATGCTTCTATAGAATCGCTTTATCCTCGGTTGTTGACTTTGGCTGAACATTTACTTTCGCTGATGGAAAAATTTTACACACGCTTTTATCATCTAAAGCTTACAGATGCCAAAACAGTAGAAAAAGAAATCGAAAATAGAAATGAAGCATTAGCTGTTCGTTTGCAAGCTTTATTGAATGCGGCGTTACTAATATCAGAACAGTATTTTGATTTGCAGTCAAAAGGTACTTTAAGTGACCGATGTCGGCGGGTAGAACAAGCTGGGTGGAATTATATATTTAGAGAAGATTTTAAGGATGTAAAAGGAGTATCTGCTGTTGAAAGAGCTTTAGGCGATCGCATTGCTGAAGAAGCGAATGCACGGATGTGGCACATGCGTTTAGTAGAAAGTTTTGTGGCAGTTTCTGGTAATTATATTCGTGAAAATCCAACAGCAGAAAGGTTCGCTGAGACGACTTTAATTTTATGGCAGATGATTGCTAAAATCAAAGGTAATAAAGTGCAACGTCCACAATTGGGTAAGCAAAAGGTAAAAATTACTGTGGGTGAACCCATATCTATTTCTGAGCGTTACCCAGCGTATAAGGAAAATCGTTTGGGTGCTAGGCAAGCTGTTGCTGATGTGACAAATGATTTACAGCACGCGTTGGAAAAATTGATTTAATTCGGCGTTGCATAAATGCGGGATGATTCAGTTTAATACGAGTATTTCCCAATACTTCAAGTAATGAAATAGTAACTGAATTGAATGCTTCAATATATCTACGGGCTTAGAATAGTACAATGTTTTGAACTATACAAGGCTTAGTGAAAAAATACAACAGGTTAAAACCTGTTGAGTCGCCTTTCATCCCCCGCTTATAAAGACGGGGGCTTTCAGGCTCCCATTTTGTTCGGGTAAGACCGATGTTTGAGAAAGGTGGTGATATAGAGCTGAACCGTCTCAGGTGCGGCACCGATCAGCGCCGGCGCACATTCGGTCTCATGGAAAGCCATGTACCAGATGTCCCGCAGCCGATCGGGCGTGCCGTAGGGCAACCGCTCCGCGTGTGGGACTTCACTTTCCCACTGTCGCCATCAAAGATTTTTGCTCTGGAGCCAGGTGCGAATGGCCTGGATGTGTTCTGCCTTACGCTCCAGCGGCAGCCAATGTCCAGCGGGCAGACTTGTCACAGTAAGGTCTGCGCAGGCCGCGCGCATCGGGTCGCCTTGGTGATTTCCGGTGATGCTGCAGATCTGGTCAAAGTCGCCGTTGACGAACAGCACTGGCTGCGACAGGCGGCCGCCATTGGGCGCCTTGCGAGCGTAGGCGATGTTGGCGTCATCGTTCAGGTACCACGCGCAGGGAGGGCGGAAGCCATGAGCCTTGAACGCCTGTACCAACACGTCGAAGTCCGTCGGCGGCCAGAGAGCCGGGTCAGGTCGAGTCGGCGGGGCGCGGTGCGCGGCGCCGAAGCGCCCCCCGTTGCGCGTGACCACCGCATTCGGCGAAACCTTGCCGACGGCGGCGGGGCTGCCTGGTTGAAAGATCGACGCCAGCGTTGCTGCTCGGTCTGCGTCGAGGTCGGCGATCGCCGCCTCGAAGTGCGTCGTGTAGAATCGGTAGTAATCCCATTGGCCATCCGGATACTGGTCAGCCGGGTAAATCGTTCGATCGACCAGCGGGACGAGCGTGGGCAGGGCGTTCGCGTCGGGAAAATACGCCAGCGAGGTCAGCACGACGCCACGGCTGCGCTTGGGCTCATGCCCGGTCAACTCACCGGCCACAACACTGCCCCAATCGTGGCCAACCCAGATCGCAGGCTTGCCGCCAAGGTGGTCATGGAGCTCCGCCATGTCTGCCACGACTTCCTTGATGGTGTAGGCGTCGTTGGTTGCAGGCGTGGAAGAGCCGCCGTAGCCGCGCAGATCAGGAGCGACGCAGTGCCAACCGTCGGCGGCGAACGCGTCCATCTGGGCGCGCCACATCAAACCGATGCTCGGCCAGCCGTGGAGGAAGATCATCAGCGGTCCGTCGGCCGGCCCGCACTCGATGTAGTGCGTTGTCTGACGAGGCGTGCTGAAAGTGCGCGAAACCAGCGTGGAAAGCATTCCCAATGCTACACCCGACAGGGTGGCTGCGTCCATCCCGAGGAGGATGGAACGTCGGTTGAGCGTCAGGCCGGCTGCAAAACTGAGCGGTTGAAATGGGGCTGTCATGGTCGAATACTGGGAGCGTAACAAATTAGTATTATTTGTATTATGCGTTAGGGGACAGAGATTTCTATTGAGAATTACTAACGCCAAACCAGAAATACAAGCGTTTAATTCTCAATAATAGAGTTATTCAGCAAGGAAACACTTCATTGTACTCGAAGAATTTCGTCAAGCCGCCTACAGACATTTAGGGAAAGCCCATGATGCAACATTTGAACTGACAGATGCGATACTGCTGACGCGTAATGTCTACAGCTTGGCAGACTTATTGCAAAATCTAAACCCTTTTATTGAGCAAGTGCTGCGGGTAAAGAAGCCATTCAAACGAGCTAGTTTAGAGTTTTGTTATGGTGAACCCAGCGATGTAAAGGTGTCTACACCCTCCGAAACTGTCACCTTTGGTCAAAACCATCCTGTAGTCGTAATTGCAGGCCCCTGTTCTGTCGAAAGCGAAGAGATGATTGTAGAAACTGCGCTGCGAGTCAAAGCCGTAGGTGCAAAGTTTCTCAGAGGAGGTGCTTACAAACCACGAACTTCACCCTATGCTTTCCAGGGACATGGAGAAAGTGCTTTAGACTGGTTAGCAACAGCTAGATCGGTTTCTGGCTTGGGTATTATTACTGAGGTGATGGATGGGGCTGAATTAGAAATGGTGGCATCAATCGCAGACATCCTGCAAGTTGGTGCCCGCAATATGCAAAATTTTTCCCTTTTGAAAAAAGTCGGTGCAACAGCTAAACCTATGTTACTCAAACGTGGTTTGTCAGTTACTATTAAAGATTGGCTGATGTCTGCTGAGTATATTTTGGCAGCAGGAAATCCCAATGTGATTTTATGCGAACGGGGCATTATGTTGAAGTGACAGGTATCGCTGCCAATTGCGTCTACGACACCAAAAATCTTTTAGCATTAGCAATGGGCGCTCACGCCTTAGCTATTCAAGGTTTAAATGGGACTAATCAATCATTTCACCCATTTATTCATAAGCTGAAACTACATTCAGGACAAAAATGGGCAGCTAACCAAATGCTCAACCTGTTGACAGGTTCACGATTAGTTCGAGAAGAGTTAAATGGTTCTCACAACTATCGTGGTGAAGATCCGATTCAAGACCGTTATTCACTGCGTTGTTTACCTCAATATATAGGGCCAATTGTCGATGGACTTGAGCAAATTCAAAAACAAATTGAAGTAGAAATTAACTCTGTAACTGACAACCCGCTCATCGATGTAGAAAACCAAGCAAGTTATCATGGTGGTAATTTCTTAGGGCAGTACATTTATTTTGAACTCTAACTTTCAGGTGTTAGCAATGATGCTCAACGCAGTTTACTGGCATGAAGCAGCCAACCACCCAGAATTGAGGGAGCAACCACAAGTAGACACAGTAGAGCAGTGGAACTTCATCAATCTACAGCCATTCGCCCACACAATGTATCTGCATCTAGTACCATTTCAAATCCTCAACCGCCAATCAATTAATGATACTGCCTACTCCGCAGCATACAAAGCTACTGGGCCACGTCAAGTACTTATGCACCATGCACCTGGTGGGGATAAAGTGCCATTCGCTTATCCACCACTTGATCCTACCCCCTATTTAAAAGGTTTAGCAAAACCACCAGCAGCAAACGAAGCTGGTTGGAAGGATACTGTGGTAGTCAATCCGTTTGAGGTTGTTCGTCTGATAGTTCCCTTCGGTGCTAAAGCCACAGCGAATTTACTTTTTGGCAATTCATTTACTGGACGCTTCATGTGGCACTGCCACATGCTTAATCACGAGGATAACGACATGATGCTACCCTTTGACGTGCTACTGTAGCCCTTGCCAACAGCTATTAGTTACACAATTAACAATTCAAAATTCAAAATTAAAGACATTTTCAGACGGAGATTTATAAGACTTACGCAAAAACCCTCTCAAACTCTCATTTATCCGTGAACTCTGTGGCCTCTGTGGTTCGTTTTCCGTTACCTGTGCGTAAGTCCTATATAGCAATTATCTAGAAGTTTAAAATATCTAATGATTCTTCTATCTCTAAATCTAATATTATTTCTCGTGTATCTTTGAGTGCTTCTAGTTTACCCTCTTTACGATAGATGTCTGCCGCTTTTTGAAAATCTTCAATTGCTCCCTGTTTATCCGCAATTTCTAAACGAATATTGCCACGATTATAATAAGCATCAGCATAACTAGGATTAACCTGGATTGCCTGAGTATAATCTTCAATTGCGCCCTCAAAATCTCCTAAATCTGAACGAGCATTACCACGGTTATAATAGGCATCAGCATAACTAGGATTAATCTGGATTGCCTGAGTATAATCTTCGATTGCACCCTCAAAATCTCCTAAATCTGAACGAGCATTACCACGTTTTTTATAAGCTATGGCATCTTGAGGATTAATCTTGATTGCTTGAGGCAATCCTGGCTGAGAGCCTAATAAATAACGAGCAATCCCACGGTTTTTATAAGCATCAGCATAATGAGGATTAATTTTAATAGCCTGGGTATAATCTTCAATTGCTCCTTGGTTATCTCCAACATGAGAACGAGCTTCAGCCCGATTTTTATAGGTTACGGCAACATTAGGATTAATTCTAATAGCTTGGGTATAATCATCAATGGCTTCCTCTAATCGCCCCAGTTGATAGAGAGCTAAACCTCGCTTATTGTAAGATTTAGCATCCTGAATATTTCTTTGGATTGCTTGAGAATAATCTGCGATCGCAGCTTCATAGTCTCCTATTTGATAATTAGCTAAACCTCGTTTATAATATAACAAATCAACATCGCTTTGATTAACTTGTAAGGCTTGATTATAGTTAGTAATTGCATTTGTATATTCTCCCCTTTGAAAGCATTCATCACCCAATTTTACATAAAACATATTTAAATCTTCATTATCGTATTCAGGCTGAAAAGAAGATTTGAGTACCTGATAATTAGTTGGCTTAGATAGAATTTCCTGTTTTGGAAGATATTTGTAAATAGGTGGTTGTTGCCGAGAAGAATTATTTATAGAAGATTGGAACTGTTCTAGATAGCACCATAAACCACCACCATATAGTAATTGTTCTATTCCGAAAGAAATTTTACCAGTCTTCAACTTAATCATTTGGGTTGGGAGAAAGCCAGCCAAAAAAAGATGATACTCAGATTGTGCTTCACTGACATCTTCTTGAATTAAAATGCAAACTACAACTGCATTTTTTTCAACTTCTTCAGAACTAATTGACCATCTAACCCTGTCAATGTGACCATGACGAGATTTAACCTCAATACCAATAGATGGGTCAGAAGTCAAGGTAAAATCTATATTGCCATCGCCGCCAAATCGCTTTTCATAATCGACTTCGGTAACAAAATCAGCTAAACGTTCTTTGACAACTTCCTCACCCAACTTTCCTTTGAGATAGCTAATAAAAACATCACGGACAGGTAAAACACGCTTATATTTTTCAGCCATCTGCCAGCAAAATTCCCGTAGTACCTTTAATCTTTCTCCAGAAATTATTGTTAATTCACTATATTGACCTTCTGTTTCACAATGAAGCAGACAACCAGATGCTAGCCTTTTAATAAAATCGGATTGTAGCGATCGCAGTAGTGTAATCCAGTCCATTTATATTTCTGCGAATCTTTTGATGAAATTATTCTATTAAAATATCCATTCGGCGTAAACCTTTTAATTAGCTAAATTGTTTACTATTTTGCAATAATTCTTAATTTAACTTAATATATGAAAATTTGCAGAGGGTGAGATGGGGTTAAAGCGAGTGTATTAAGATATAGCATTTTCTCTCAAACATTGCTGCTTTTTAGAGTCGAGTAGAAGTGGTGAATTATTGATAGATTTGCCGAACTTCTTCTAGATTATTCACAGTTTTGATACTGGTGAGAATAGCGCTTAATATTTCTACGTTCTGTATCTGGACAATCTCTGGTAATATTGTTAGCCCCTGGCTACCAAATTTTAATTCCAAACCCATTTCAATACCTTCAATAAGTCCTTCTCTTTTTCCTTGGAATGCCCCTTCTTTCTATGCTGGTAATATACGGCATTTTCTTTTCCTCCTCATATTGAGTTACTTCTTGCCAAAAACTGTTCTCTAATTCTTCAGGTAATCTCATCACCCAATCGATAAAGCGAAACAGGTTGATGATATCTTCGCGCTGATAACCTCTTTTGTAGAGTCGTTTCGTTAAATGAAGCTTCCACTTTAAAGGTGTGGCCATGTCTGATTATGCCAAAGTTTTGAGGAGTTAGGGGAAGAGTGCGATCGCTGGGAATAATACATGAAATATTAATTAGCTAACCACCAAGATCGCAAATGGCCGAAAATCACAACCCCAACCCAAAGCCTATCACCAACTCCAGTACCCCCTCCTCGCTTGCGGGGAGGGGGTTAGGGGGTGGGGTTCAGGGATACCCTTGGCAAACCCCACACGAACTTTGGAAAAAACTTAAGCCATTAGCGCGACAAATGCGTTGTGAACCAACTCTAGCAGAAAAGTTACTTTGGCAGAAGTTGAGACACAAGCAACTTTTGGGTTTCAAGTTCCGCCGTCAGCAAACAATTGACCGTTTTATCGTTGATTTTTATTGTAATGAAGCGCGGTTAGTGGTGGAAGTGGATGGGGAAATTCACGACTACACGCAACAGGAAGATGCGATACATCAAGAATTTTTGGAGAGTTTGGGGTTGCAGGTTGTGCGATTTAGAAATGAGGATGTTCTGGAAAGGATGGAGGGGGCTAATTATATGGTTTTTGGTGAGTAAGTGCGAGTTTATGCAAATCTTTTAATGAGATTACTCTATTAAAATATCCATTCAAGGCATTTCCCACACTTTAACTGTTTTATCATAACCACCACTAACAATATTTTTACCATCTGGACTAAAAGCTACTGATTCCACATAAGATTCATGCCCAAAAAGAGTGATAATTGGTAGTCCAGTATGCACATCCCATACTTTAAGGGTTTTGTCGTCACTGCCACTTACAAGGATTAGACCATCAGGACTAAAAGCCAAGGATGTCACTGCATTAGAGTGACCTTTAAAAGTACGTATCTGCCTATTATTTTGCCAATCCCAAAGTATGATGTTATTATTTTCACTACCACTAGCCAAAGTCTGACCATTTGGGCTAAAAGCTATAGCACGAACACACTTTTGATGTCCTTCTAGAGTATTAGTTTCTTTGCCAGTTTGCACATCCCATAGTTTGATAGTTTTGTCGCAGCTTCCACTAGCAATAATATTATTATTTGGACTAAAATTCAAAGACTGAATATAATCCGAATGTCCAACTAAGCTGTGAATTTGTTCTCCAGTTTCTATATTCCAAAATTTAATGGTTTTGTCATCACTTCCACTAGCTATGGTCTGTCCGTTTGAACTAAAAGCAAGGGAACGAATATAACCAGAATGCCCTGATATAGTAAGGATTTCTTCTCCTGTGCTGATATTCCAAACTTTAATAGTTTTTTCAGTACCGGAACTCGCAATAGTTTGACCTTCAGGGCTAAAAGTTACAGCAAGAACTGAACCTGAATTTCCAGAAAGTGTGTTAATCTCTTGTCCTGTCTTGAAATTCCATAGTTTGATAGTTGAGTCTTCACTCCCACTAGCTAAAGTTGTTCCATTAGAACTGATAGCCATTGACCGAACCGCAGCAAACATTCCTGAATGCCCTGTGAGATTATATATTAATAATGCCTTACTATAATCTGCACTGATGTAATCTTTATTTGCAGCTTCGTATTCTCCAAGTGTTTCGTGAGCGATCGCACGAATATCATAAGCTTCATAATACTTAGAATCCCGCTTAATAGCATTATTTAAATCCTCGATTGCTTTTTCTGGTTCGCCTAATTTTAAATTAATAAGTCCACGCTTATAATAGGCATCTGGATAATAGGTATTAGCATCATCTGCATTACTATAAATAGCCTGAGTGAAGTCTTCAATAGCTTTTTCATATTCGCCCAATTCAGCCCAAACAGAACCCCGTTTCAGAAACGCAGCCGGATAATTATCAGCAGTTAACTTTAATGCTTCTGTTAAATCCTTAATTGCTTGGTGATAATCTTTTTGTTCAATATAGATAATAGCTCTGCCTAAATAAGCATCATAAAAGTCAGGATTTTGTTTAATTGCTAGATTAAAATCATCAAGTGCTGACTGATAATCACCAAGTTTTATATAAACAGTACCTCGTCCTAGTAATGGTTCAACATATCTATCTTTGTCTTCGGCAAATTTGGGGCTAATATTCATTGCCATAGTATAATCTTTAATAGCTCTATCCTGATCTCCTAACTCAGAATATGCACGGCCTCGGCTTACATGGGCCTCTGCAAATTTGCCATCTCTACTTAAAGCATCGCTGTAATGCTTAACAGCACCCTTCTAATCTGCTTTTCCTTGAGCTTTTTCGACTCCTAATTTATAACACTCTAGAGCAGGAGACACAAAGGAATCTTTTTTATCACCTATATTAATCTTAATTAAGTTAACCTCTTGAGCTTCAAAAAAGAAATCTACTCTGCCAATAAAAGATAAAGTAGGAGCGAAAGTAGGTGCGAAAGTAGGTGCGAAAGTAGGTGCGAAAGTAGGAGCAATAGTTGGCGCCAATGTTGCTCTTAAAATAGAAATATCTGGGATAAAAGAACTCCCTGTGGCAATAAAATTCCTAGCTTTTTCCAAAACTGTAAGTGTCTTATCTACTTGCAAGGATGATATATATTTATTTATGGAAACTGCCTCAGCCGCTCCATGCCTTGTTAGAGGTATAATAGGTAAAATAATTAGGACTTACGCATTGACAAACAAGCCAAAATAACACGTATAGTTTTCAAGGCTTATAGCTAGATTTTTCAATGATATTTTGGCGATCGCAACTAATCAAGGATGATTGACAAAAGCCTAAAACAACGTATTTAGGTTAATACACAAGATAGTTATTTTGTACAGTGCGTAAGTCCTAATAATATCTATCATACTCAGAATCGATGCGAGTAAAATACAAAGTACAAGTTTAAATAAGTGCTGCAATACATTAGAAAATTTTATAAATACAGCCCGTTTTGCTTTTTGTAATGTAGTCAAGTTCATGTTTTTAGGAATCCAGTCTTACCTTACAAGGAATCTCCGGTTAGTATTCCCAGTTAAGTGACAGAAATCTCAAATCCTTATTAAGTTGTTCTACAGTAACCCCTTCTCCTGCAACAGTGCATCCGCCCAAGCTGCATCAACTTCTGACAACGCTGGTACTGGCTGTTGACTGTAATCTACTACCAAATCATAACCATAGATATCATATACCTCATTTAACAATGTCTGCAAATCTATAACTGGTTCCGTATCTCCAGAACGCAAAGGCAGGGGAAAAGGTGGAATGATATCTGGTAAATTAAAAGCATATAAGTCAGCATAAGGACGGCGATCGCCACGACAAACTAAAATTCTATAGTGACTCTGAATATCATTGCCCATCATTGGCATTGATTCACCTTTACGTAGTAAATTAATTTCAACTAAATTACTACGACTGGCTAATACTTGTTCGCGTTTTTCTTGATATGTTTGCCGTCCTTTACCCGGACGTTTATTGGTAGGAGATAAAATTTCAATAGTAGTAACTAATGCCTCTGTTCCTACTTTTCGCACTTCTAAATATCCTTCCCTGATAGAAACAGGCATAGGAATCTTTACTTTTATAGGTTTAGGTGTCGGTGCGGCTACTGCTACATTTGTATTTATAGAATCATCAGTTACAGTCTGCCGATTCTTCACAATCACATCAGAAATGCCAACAAGTAGTGAATTTTCATCAGTCGTTTCATACATCCGCACCTCTACAGCAACTCGATATTTAGGACGCAGTTGGGGAGATAAAAACCTGGCAATTTCACTAATTAGCAAGTGATGTAATCCTGGAAATAATTCAGGATGTTCTAAATAGGGATTCATCCCAGGAAAGGTTGAAGGCATTGATTTTCCTCCTATTGTCTTCTTTAACGCAGTCCTTTTTCCCGTAACAGTGCATCCACCCAAACGGCATTATCTTCTGACAAGTATAATTCTGTCTCTTGACTGTAATCTATTACTAAATCATAACTTGCGCGGTCATAAATCTCAGTTAATAAACTCTGCAAATCTACCAAAGGTTCACTATCACCAGTTCCCAATGGTAAGGGAAATGCAGGAATTATATCTTGTAAATTGAAGGCATATAAATCAGCTTGAGGACGATTTCACCTTGACAAACTAAAATTCGATAATGATTGTGCGTATCATTACCAAAAATTAGCATTGGTTTACCGTCACGCAACAAGTCAATTTCAACTAGATTTGTAAAACTTCCCAGTACCCGCTGACGTTTTCTTTCGTAGGCGCAGCGTCCTTCTCCAGGGCGTTTATTTTTGGGAGACAAAACTTCAATAACTGCACCACTTCTTTTGTTGCTACCTCTCGCACTTCCAAATACATTTCCCTGACAGTTTCAGGCATAGGAACTATCACTCTCACAGCTTGAACTGGGCGCAAAGCGATCGCAACATTCGCTATATCTGAATTTATTACACTTTTTTGACGCTGCACTGCTACATCAGGAATACCCACCAAGAGAGAATCTTCTCCACTTGTTTGATATACTCGTTCTTCGATGTCTACTATATATTTAGGACGTAGTTGAGGAGATAAAGCATCTGCGATCGCTATTATCAAGCGCTTATGAACTTTTTGCCATAATGCAGGATCTTCTAAATACGGGTTCATTCCTGGAAATGGATAAGCCATAACAAATATCTCAAAACCAAAATTTTAAAAGTAATTCTCATAGCCCCATACTCACTTATGGGGAGGGAGTGAGGTTCTAAGAACAACTAGTAAGGGCTGCGCCACATTGATCTTCCCTGGCTAACCAACCCTTAACACCTTGATATTCCACCTGCGCCCAATCTCCTTGACAGCCTAACAATTTGACAGCCGTATTAGCAGGAATTCTTCTCGCTTTTTGGCTTTCTTGACTGGTACTAGCATATAAATCCACGCCGTTAGTACCGTAGCCCCGCGTTGTTAAGCCTAACTTTGGCACAAATACCCATCCAGTTCCTTGAAAACCATTGCTAGCATTAGTAATTTGCACCCAATTTCCAGCCGCACCAATAACTTGAACTGTTTCGTTGATGGGTATTTGTCCTATAATTACGTTATTTGTACTTGCACCACTCCGCACATTTAAACCTTGTGGATCCGTATCGGTGACGTAGGCAAGAATATCGCACTTTTGAGGATTAGTTGATTTCGCTAAACTTATTTCACTAGCTATACCAGTATTGAGTATCATATTAATACAACTGAATGCCAATCCGACCGCTAACTTTGATGCTACATTTTTCACTTTTTTTATCATAATTTCTTCAAGTTTCTAGCATCATTACCAAAAACTGGAGTCTTAATTTATATTTCTGAATCTACCTAAACAAATTTTGGTTAACTTTGTAACGTAGTTCTATCAAATAAATTTTAGTACTATAATAGCATTTTACAAAATTTAGTCCTGCGATGTCTACGACGGGCTACGCCTACGCTGATGAATGCAACACAACGATATCATTGAGTATTAATATGTCAGTATATGGTGTAATTAACGCCAACAGTAAGTTAGAATTTCTACAAAGATTCATTAAGTTATATGAATAAGAAAATACATTCCAGATCAGATAGCATAGTTCAAGAAATTAATAATCTTGACAATGTGAGTATTTTAGAATTAAATAAAGAAGAAATTATTAGCTTATTTAAAGCTAATGGAATCTTACTCTTTAGAGGATTTGATGTTGATGTTGATATTTTTAAAGAATTTACCAATCTCTTGAGTATCGATTTTATAAATTATGCTGGTGGTGCATTCAGTAGAAGGGTAATTAATGGAGATGAGACTCTTTTAAGCGTCAATGATTTTAAATCTGAGATTAAGTTGCACGGCGAAATGTATTATCAGCAGAATATCCCACTTATGCTGTGGTTTTTTTGTGCTAATCCACCATTAGAAGATGGTGAAACTACAGTATGTGATGGCAGACAGTTTTTTAATGAAATTAGTAGTTCAACCAAAGAGTTATTCAGTAAAAAGAAGTTAAAATTTACTGTTTGGATATCTCAAAAGGACTGGCAGAAAAAATATCAAACAGATGATTTGAATCAGCTAGAAGAAATGTGTCAGAAAAATAATACACATCTGACAGTAAATAACGATCAATCGATTCTGCTTGAATACATTTCTCCAGCCATTATCCCCAGCAGATGTGGAAAATACCAAGTATTTATTAATAGCTTATTGCCTGCAAAGCAGTTAAACCCAAAGATTCTTAATTTTGAAGATGATTCAGAAATTCCTGAAGAGGTTGTATCTGAACTTAATGAAATTGCTGAAAAAATAACTACGGAAATTTCGTGGCAAAAAGGCGATATTTTAATGATTGATAATACAAGAATACTTCATGGAAGAAGGTCTTTTGCTGACGATCAAAGAGATATTTATATCAGGCTGTGCTCTCCAGCTTTTTCATTTTGATATTTTATTACAGCAGTTTTTATTTATTTAAATAATATCTGTCGTCAAGGTACAGCATTGCTGTGCTCTTACTGCACGATCCATAACACAATACGTTTTAGTTAATGGTTATTGGTGTAGATAATTGGTTTTAAAAGACGCGATAAATCGCGTCTATACATTAGGGTTTTGTTGCTTATTCTGAACTGTATCGAGCTATAACAGGTTATTTCATATCATAGCCAAACAAATTCGGGTCTACTTCTCCTAACTGTAACTCTGCCAAACCATACTCTGCCCATCGTCTCTCTACCATCGCCGCCACATTTGGGTCGGATTCTAAAGGCAAACCCCATTCATGGTTTGTTTCCGGCGGAATCTTTGTAGTTGCATCAATTCCCATCCGTCCACCTAAGCCAATCTTTTCACTGGCAAAATCCAACGTATCAAAAGGTGTATTTGGGAGAATAAAGACATCTCGCACTGGGTCAACTTTAGAACTAATCGCCCAGACAACTTGACGCGGATCGCGAATATTTATGTCTTTATCCACAACAATTACAAATTTGGTGTATGTAAATTGTGGTAAAGCACTCCAAAACGCTAAAGCCGCCCGTCGCGCTTGTCCTGGATATGCTTTATCAATGGAAATAATCGCCGCTTTGTAACTCAAAGCTTCCATTGGGAGGAAGAAATCGACAATTTCTGATACTTGTTGCCGTAGTATGGGCGTATAAATGCGATTTAATGCGATCGCCATCATCGCTTCTTCTTTGGGTGGACGACCGCTAAATGTTGTTAAGTAAATCGGATTTTTCCGGTGCGTCATACACTCAAAGCGGATTAACGGCGAATCTTCCACACCACCGTAATAACCCATGTGGTCGCCAAAGGGCCCATCTGGTAAGACTTCCCCTGGTGTAATCGTTCCTTCCAAGACAAATTCGGAATCTGCGGGAACTTCCAAATCCACAGTTTTACATTTCGCCAACTGCACACCAGAACCGCCGTACAGTCCAGCAAACAGCCATTCTGATAAATCTACAGGAATGGGTGTAGCTGCTGCCATGATAATTAGAGGATCTACACCAAGTGCGATCGCAACTTCTAATTTTTTCCCACGTTCGGCTGCTTTTCGCAAATGCCTCGCCCCGCCCCGTACCGATAACCAGTGAACCGTCATCGTATTCTGAGATTGTAGTTGTAAACGATACACTCCTACATTCGGAGTACCAGTTTCACAATCCTTGGTAATTACTAGTCCCAGCGTGATAATCTTGCCAGCATCCTTAATATAAGGACGTATCAAAGGCAACTTATTTAAATCTAAATCATTACCTTGAAGCACAACTTGCTGACAAGGGGGGAAAAAGTCTCGCCCTGGTTTGGCCTTCACCACATCAAACAGCACTTTTCCAAAATCTATCGCCTGGGAAATCTTCTTCGGTGGTTTTGGCTGTTGCAGCATACTCAATTTTTTCCCTAGAGTTTCTAACTCCTTTGGATGCTGCATATTCATCGCCCAGCAAATCCTTTCCACAGTTCCCATCAAATTCACCGCCACCGGGAAGGAAGCGCCTTTGACGTTTTCAAACAACAATCCTGGGCCACCTTTTTGCAGCATCCGGTTGGATATCTCAGCAATTTCCAAGTCTGGGTCAACTAAAGCTGAAATTCGCCGTAATTGTCCTCTTTCTTCCAAAATTTTAATGAATCCCCGCAAGTCTCTCGCCATTGTTCTAAAAAACTGATTATTTAAGAAGTGTGAAGCGCTTTCTTATATTATGGGGTATTGGGGATTGGGGAGCCAGTGCATTGGGCGGGCAATGCCCGACTTGTACCCCTCCGGGAAAGCAAGCTACGCGCAACGTCTCCCCTTGAGAGAAGCAACTGGCGTCATTGGCAAGAGACAAAGAAGAAACTTGTTCAATCATGTTCAATCATTGTCTCTTGTCCCTTTTGTCCTCTCCATTTAGGAAATTGTTAGTTTTAATTCAATACAGTTTAAAATGAGCAACAAAACCCTAATGTAGAAACGCGATTGATCGCGTCTTGAAAAACTAATTATCTAAACCGAATAATTCTTAACCCAAGCGTATTGGGTTTTAATTAGAAATTAACCTATTTAGTAACTTTTCTTAACTGTATTTTCCGATGCATTTAGTTATTGTATTTAGGGATACGCAATTATTTTTTACAAATAAGCGTTAACCAATCAAACATGGCCCAGAATATACTATACCTTCCTGGCAGGCGGTCTTGTTATATAGTCCCTGCTGGGTTTATTTATTATAAGCTTTAAGTTTTTTATAAATTTTCGTGAGTTTGCGTTAGGGTAGATCAATTCAAACATCACCAACACTGTTTTCAAAAATATTTATATCAAATGCTTTAGCTGTAAGGGTGTACAACTATATATTGGTGCCAAAAAATATATAGCTAATAATTTTTTAACATCATCAAACTAAAAATTATACACTTAAAAAATGTGAGATATTCAAGTAATAATATTGACTTTACCAGTGTCAATATCGTAACAAGCACCAACAATTTTTAGTTTACCTTCACCAAGCAATTTAGCTAAAATAGTTGAGCTTTCTTGCAATTTTTCAGTCTGATATTGAATGTTGGCTATAACTGCATCTTGCATATTATCACCCGTTCTAAACTTTACCCTTTCTACAGATGGTTTGATGCTCTCAATAATCAAACCAATTCTTCCAGGAAGTGGTTCGTTTTTGATTGCTTCTGCTACTGCACCGCATCTTCTATGACCCAAAACCATAATCAACTGCGAACCCAATACTGCTGTAGAATATTCCAGACTACCTATCACCGTGTCACTGACAACATTACCAGCAACTCGCACAACAAATAAATCTCCAAGTCCTTGATCGAAGACAATTTCCGCAGGTACTCTAGAATCTGCACAGCCCAATATGGCAGCAAAGGGATACTGAGCTTTAGCAACTAATCGTAGGTGTTCTAGTGATTGATCGGGATATTGACGTTTTTGATGGATAAATCTTTGATTACCATCAAGCAAGCGTCTGATGGCTTCATTCGGAGTGATTAAATTAGGGTTAACTGGATGAATATCAGCAACAGCAGTTTGCTCTGTATTCCAAAAGCTATCACCAAAAATAGTAGCTGCAATACCTACAACACTGGCGAATTTCAAGAAATTACGTCGCCCGACAAATCCATTAATTCGACTCATCAATCTACCTGACAACAACAAAGCTGTTCTTTAGAAGATATCAGACTTAAATAAGATGCAAGAGTACCTGATGACACGATTTAAGAGTCATTTAATATTCACACGATTTAGAGTTATTAAAATCCAGTCTGCGTTAGTGATGAAAGCAGCTAAACAAGCGATAGAAGATAGTCGTTAAAGCGGCTTTGTCGCTCCTTTTCTAAATTTTAATAATCAATCAATTCATAAGTTTTTTAAAAGTATTTTCGTGAAAAAAATTTTAGATAAAGTCAAAATGGGCTACGCTTTGCAGTGCTAACATAAGTAAAATAGTTTTTGTACCTGGCATTCAAACGATACTTACTTATAGCTACCTAAGCTCGACTTTATCCAAAATTAAGAACTCGGTTTTCTTTATCCGGCAAAAACCCTAACTTTTTGGCAAATACTTTTTTCACGTCATAGATTATTGATGAAGTTAAAAAAGTAAAACTACTGTTCCATAAAGGTTTAAGTTTAAGCGTTCGTGCAACGACTCCGTAGGAGTATCGCGTTGGGAAAAAATGGAGAAAGTCGAGCTAAGACAGTCTATTTATACAAGAACGATTACGCCCGTTTGCTTTGGCTTGATAAAGGGCTTGATCGGCTGCCTCGATCAAATCTAAAGGAACTATATTGGGTGTAGGAATCACTGTGGCAATTCCGATACTCAAGGTGACGTGATGTTTCACAGCCGAGGCCGCATGGGGAATATTTAGCTGTTCTAGAGCTTTATGAATTTCTTGGGCGACGTAATCAGCCCCATCACTAGCAGTGTTAGGTAAGATAATAACAAACTCTTCTCCGCCATAACGAGCAACTAAATCTCTAGAACGTTTGACACTTTGTTTGAAAGCTTTGGCAATAAAGCGCAAACAATCATCTCCGGTGGCATGACCATAAGTATCGTTATATTGTTTAAAATAATCAATGTCGCATAAAAGTAATGAGACAAAACCTTGTTCTCGTAAAAGATATTGCCAGACAGAATTAAGCCGATTATCAAAACATCGACGATTGGCGATTTGAGTTAATTCATCTACCATCACCAGATTTTCAAGTTGCTGGTTGGCACGCTGCAATTGTTGATAAAGTTCTGATTGTTGAATAGCGATCGCTACCTGTGTTGCCAATTGCTGAAGCAGTTCGCTTTCCCAAGGTTGCCACTGACGCGGGGTGCTACAATCATGAGCAACCAAAAGTCCCCAAAGGCGATCGCCTTGTAAAATTGGTACAACTAGCTTGGCTCTGACTTGCAACTTTTCCAATAACTCTAGATGACAAGGATCCAATCCGGCGGTGTAGATGTCTGGAGTAACTTTGAGCGTACTTTCTTGATAAGACTGTCCCTGTGTTTTGACAAAATAGCTGTCTGTAATTTCCATATTCAAAATCGTTTGCCAACCTTCTGCCACAGACTCGGTGACAACTACACCACTCCAATCACGGTTAAAGCGGTAGATGATCACGCGATCAGTTTGCAGAAAACGTCGAACTTCAGCAACAGTTGTGTTCAAGATTTCATCCAATTCTAAAGACTTGCGGATATGTTGAGCGATCGCATAGACCATGCGTTCCCGTTCTGTTTGCTGTTCTAGGGCAATTTGTACCTGTTTACGGTCTGTAATATCTGTTAGTGATGCGACCACCGCAGATGGTTTTGATTCATCGGATTCAAACAGTGGTTGAGAATTGATTGAAATCCAAGTCAAGCTGCCATCAGGTTTGTGAACTTCCATAATGACATGAAATTGGGGTTGTCCGGTGCGTAAGGTGACAAAGGCAGGGTGAGTTTTCTCTGTAACAGAAGTACCATCTTCATGAATTGCACGCCATCGCGGATCGATGGAAGTTCGTCCCATCATTTGATCAGCTGTTAACCCTAAAATTCTTTCGGCACTGTTATTACAGGCGGTAATTCGCCCATCGGATTGCTGTACGACAATACCTTCTGCCATCACTGTAATTACAGAACGATAGCGTTGTTCGCTTTCTCGCAGCGCTTCTTCCATACGCTTGCGTTCAGTAATATCAGTATGGGTTCCTAACATCCGTAGGGGAAAACCATTGGTTGCGCGACTCGAAATTTGCCCCCGATCTAGAATCCACTTGTAGGTTCCATCTTTGCACTCGATCCGATATTCACTGACATATTGTTGGGTTTCACCGTACAAATGCTTGATAATCTCCTCATAAACCCTCGCTTTATCATCAGGGTGAACCCGTTGTTCCCATTCACTGAGGGTATTTCCAATTTCATGCTCTGCAAACCCTAACATTTCTTTCCATCGCTGGGAGAAAAAGACTTCGTTAGTTTCAGCATTCAAATCCCAAACTCCGTCCCCATTTCCTTCCAAGGCATACTGCCATCTTTCTTCACTGGTTTTGAGTGCGGCTTCGATTTGTTTACGTGAGGTGATGTCTTCAAAAATGTATAACCGCCCAAAGTATCGATCCTGAGTATCCCGAATTTGGCTGGAAAAGCGGCGAATCGTTCGCCCATCGACGAATAAAATTTCATCCTCAATCGTGCAACGATTTTCTTCAGACTGCAACGGTTTATAGGATTCAACAAATGCCGATACATCGACAATTGAAGATATGCAATCAGGAATGATCTGATTATTTTTTAAAGTACCCAGACGCATTTGGTCTTCTAGATGTTCGATGCCCCAAATTTTACAGAAGTGGTGATTGAAATAAAGGATTTCGTCGGTGTGATTGTCAACAACAAAGAATCCCAGCAAAGAAGTGTCAGTCATGGAACGCAGCAAAGTTTCCCGCCAGCGCAATTCTGACTCTGCACGCTGGTGTTCTTGTAGCGCTGCTTGTTGCTTGGTAATATTCTTTTCGTTGACGAGGATGATGGAGTTACCCGTTACGGGATCGCGGGTGCATCGTATATCCATCCCATGCCATTGAATCCCTTCAGTAGTAAACACCTGAGCCTCTATGCTGAATACCTCACCTAAATTAATCGCTTCCATAGCCTGTTGTCCAACACTCTTGTCGACAAAGTGACTTAAGAAAATATTCTCAACTAACGAGTTAGGGTGTAGGGTATCCCGATAACAGCGAAGGGCTGCCGGATTTTGTATCAAAGGCACACCATCCATCGTATAAAGTGAGACGATCGCTGTAGTGTGACGTAGGGCTTCAATCGATCTGAGTGTTTCTCGATCAATCTGATTGATGACTTGTGTTGATCCTTCAACCAGCATCGCCATCCGCCCTTGTTCAATTTGAATTCCAGAAAAGATGCAGCGAAGAGAAACAGGTTTTCCCTGTGGGTAAAATATCCAATTTTCAGCGATGGTTTTCCCTTGCTGAAATTCTTGCAAATAACTTTGCAGTCGAATGTGAGTAAACTGGGAAACATCACTGAAGTTGTGATTGAGCAATTCTTCTCGACTTTGAGCATTCCAAATATGCAGTGCGGATTGATTCGCCCACCACATCTGCAAGTTTTGAATATCATAAATCCAAACTGGAGTTTGTAATCGGTCAAATGCAATCAAATCTGTAACTGATATATTCTTTGGCAATACCGTTCTTGTTACAATGGATTCTCTAAAATTTTTATACAGATTTATTTTGATTGATGTCAACCTCAACTTTGGCTGAACTGTCAAGTTTTTCAGGTTTTGATTGAGTTGCGGCGTTAGTTTTTGGCAGGATGTAGCCCTTCGCTGATGGCGTTCTGCTTCCCCAAGAGCGATTCTTAGCTCTGTAACCACGAGTTGAAGATACTCAATTTCTAAAGAACTCCATTGACGTGAGCCACTGCACTGGTGAGCAATTAGTAAGCCCCACAAATGAGGATATGTACTAGAAATTCCATCAATTTGTTGATTATTTACTAAAATTGGAACTACTAAATTAGCTCGAATCTGCAAGTCCATTAATAGTTTTTTATAACAAGGATCAAGTGTTGTAGTATTAATATCTTCAATAACACTAACGTATCCATCTCGATATCGCGTTGTATTGAAGCAAGGGTCGTAAATTAATTGCCTTAAAATTGGTTTCCATCCATTACTTACAGACTCTTCTGCTATTACTCCATCTCCATTTTGCAAAAAGCGATAGATAATGACGCGATCGCTTTCTAAAATTGTTCTAACTTCGCTGACAATAATCTTGAGAATTTCACTCACTTCAAGTGACTGATGAATTTGATCGGCCAGCATTTTAATTTGATCGAGGATTTGCTTTAAATCAATTTCAGAACCCGATAGACGATTGAACAGCATAGTAATCTTATAGTAAGACTTTATGTATTTGCACTTACTTAAATATAAAAATTTTGCTTCAGTATCTCATTTTATTCTAAATTACCCAAAACGTTAAGTTAAATTCAAGCTTCAACTTGATAGTTAGTAATAACTTCAAAATCAAACCAATTACTTAAAGGCTAAACCTTAATATTCGTACTGCAATTTATAGCAATTTTCATTTGAACGATATATACGCTAGAGACGCACAGCTAGCTGTACCTCCCTACGAATTTTTTGTAGTCCAAGTAATTGTAAATCCTACTATATATTGCAGTACGCTTGGGTTAGCGCCAAAAATTTTTCTTAACTGAACTGTATTGCTATATATCCTGCATTTCCAACACAGCCGTAGAGTATTAGAGACGGAGAGAACCAAGTTTGTAGCTCTTGAGTATAGCGTTGTAAACTGCCAAGACTGAGTTGAGCATTACCCAGGTAAAAGCAACCGGGAGCTAGCTGTAGTTCAAATAAATCAAAAAGGCTGTAAGCATCATACTTTTGTAATATAATAAATACAATAAGCTTACATAATTAATTGTGTAATTACTCAAAGTAATGTATAAATAGTTACTAGTTTTTAGCCATTATTACTCTATTACATAATATGAATACTAAAATATCCCACTATTATCTGATAGTCGATTTAGAAGCTACATGCTGTAACAGTAAAACTATTCCCCGTCACCAAATGGAAATCATTGAAATCGGTGGAGTGATGCTCAATCGAACAACATGGGAAATTGATTCAGAGTTTCAGCAATTCATCCAACCTGTGAGACATATGCAACTGACAGGTTTTTGCACAGAATTGACTAGTATTCGGCAGCAAGATGTTGACGAAGCACCAAAATTTATCAAGGCAATTTCTCGCTTCAAAGAATGGATTAATTTATTTCCCAACTATATTTTTTGTTCTTGGGGTAATTACGACAAAAAGCAATTTATTCAAGATTGCGCGTTTCATAATTTTCCCTATCCTTTTACTTCAGAACATATAAATATCAAAGAGGAATTTTCGGAATATCTTGGTGTATCAAAAAAATTTGGCATGGCACAGGCTCTCAATGAGTTAGGGATAGAATTAAAAGGCACACACCATCGTGCTATTGATGATGCCCGCAATATTGCAACTATCTACAGACATATTAAAAACAAAAAACTAAGCTGAATAATAAGCAATTAACTTTAATTACTCCCGGTTCGCCATTTTTTAGGGAGTTAGGAAAAGTAAATAGTCAAAAGTATACCAAAGGGCATATTCCTAAAAAGACTTAATTAGGTGTATGTTCGCAACTATGGCTACTGAACCCATAATTACAAACGAAAATATGAATAGAGTTATCTTCAAAAAACATCAAGAAATAAAATATGTGCGCTATTGAATTGTAAATTATAAAAGCAGTATCCTGCAATTCTTCACAGAGGTGTCTGCGGCTTTGATAGTTGCTTAAGTTCGGATTAATTGAAATTTTTAACTGCTATGCGTCCTCGTCAAAAAATTATCGAGATGTTCTCAACCTTTATTGAGTTGGAAGGAGACAGATTCAGCAAATGGTTGATTGATATCAAACTACATCGAAATATTCAAAATAGCTTGAAGTCTTCACCATTCGTTCCTAACTCAGAAGATTTTTGGGTGTTACATTGGCACAAGTGCTGGCGAGAGGAATCTAATAGCCTTGCTAAAATGCATTTATCTGCTTATTTACAGGAATCAAATTATTGGGCTGCTAAAAAAACAATTGCCAAATTCACAAATAGTCAACATAGCCTAGCAGATTATTTTCAAATGGCGAATGCTGAAATTGAAACAATTCTTAAACAATTTAACCCAGAAAAATGCTCTAGCTTAAAAGCCTATGCTATTATAGCAGTTCCTAGTCGGCTAAAAGATATTTTACGCCAACGCAAAGAAGTTGATATTTGCACAAATTGGGCATTGTTACGCAAAGTAAGCAAAAAGCAGTTCTTAGAAGCTCTTGCTCAAGCTGGATTATCACCTATTCTAATTGCCCAATATCGACTAGCCTGGACTTGTTTCAAAGAACTGTATGTTCAAAACCAACCAGGTGGCACAAAGTCACTACCAGAACCAGAACCCCAACTTTGGGAAGCTATTGTCAACCTCTACAACCGCGAACGTCAAAATCAGTTAACTCAACCCACTTCACAATGTACGAGAGAGAAAATTGAACAGTGGTTAACCCAGGCAGTTATATACGTGCGTGGTTATCTGTATCCACCTGTTAGTTCTCTAAATTTAGTGATATCAGAAGATGACTACACAACAACTTTTGATTTGCCAGATCCATTATCTGACTCATTAATCACGGAGATGATAGCCCAAGAGGATGCCCAAAATAAACAAAATCAACAATCTCAAATTGAGGCTGTTTTGTTAAAAACTTTACAAACTTTTGAGGCAAAAACCCAGGAAATACTTCAACTTTACTACCAACAGGGGTTAACTCAGCCACAGATTGTAGAACGCCTACAAATGAGTCAGCCTACTGTTTCTCGTCGGCTGATCAAATGTAGAGAATCAATGCTGAAAGCATTGATCGAATGGAGTCAAGACACACTTAATATTTCTGTGACTTCCAACCTAGTTAATGATATGAGTAGTGCTTTGGAAGAATGGTTGAAAGTTAAGTATGGAGAATCTCGCTGACGTTATGAAAGATGAGGTAGTAAAAATGACTTCCGCTTTTACAGAACCGCAGGAACTATTGTTAGAAATATCACCATCATTACAGACAAGCTCTTGGCAAGAAAGCCAAATGTACGCCACACCTAGCAGTCGCTGGCGTGCTTACATAAATCAAATTTGCCTTCATGGGTTTTTGAATTGGGTAAAAGCTGAATATGTTCCAGAAGCAAGTATGTGGCACAGTTCCCCTGGTATTCCTGCTTTTTGGGAATTTGTCAATGGCACAGCAATTTTGTTAAAGGAAAAGCGAGTCGTTTTAATTCCTAGCGAGGCAATTGATGATAAAGAGTTAGAAGTTCCTCAAGAATGGGTAGACATTCCCACTTGGGCAGCAGACTATTATTTAGCAGTGCAAGTCACACCAGATGGGGAGTGGATAAGAATTTGGAGCTATATAACCCATAGTGAACTAAAATCATTAGCATACTATGACCAAGTAGATAGGACTTATTGTATAGATGCACGCCACTTAATTAAAGACCTTAATGCTTTTTGGATGACCTACCAATTTTGTGGAACAGAGGAGATGAAAGCTGCGATCGCTCCACTACCAGAATTATCGAATGTTCAAGCAGAAAATCTTATACAACGGTTAGGTAATTCCTCTGTAACATTTCCGAGACTTGCAGTGCCATTTACAACCTGGGGAATGCTACTAGAAAATCAGCAGTGGCGGCAGCGTTTGTACCAAGAAAGGCTACGATATCTACAACAGGCTGCACCTACGCAATTTTCACAAGTACAAGTGAGTCTCAGTCGTTGGCTAGAGCAGATTTACGATGCTTCTTGGCAAGCTATAGAGACTTTTTTTGAGCCAAACTCCAGTAGCTTAGCTTTTAATTTCCGCACTTCTTCTAGGTTAAATGCTGCCGCTATCAAACGTGCCAAGCTGATTGACTTGGGAATGGATATAGAGGCTCACAAAGTTATTTTATTAATTGCCTTAATACCAGAAGCTAACCAACAAGTTAGTATTCGCGTGCAGCTACATCCAGCTTGTAATCAACCTTACCTACCTGCTAATATCAAGCTAGTTTTACTTTCAGATCGAGGGGAAATAGTTCAACAAGTACAAGCAAGAATTCAAGATAGTTATGTGCAATTGAAACTCTTTAATGGGGAAGTAGGAGAATGTTTCAGCATCCAGATTGATCTGAATAATTATCAAATAACAGAAAATTTCATAATTTAGTTATTAGGAGCCAGCAGTGTCAAATTGGTATTGATTGAGAGCATCCTACTTATACAAAAATATCAAATAGCCAGTTGACCATTGAGATAGACACAACGTAATTCTAGTATAGAACCCATTTGACATCTTATGAGGTTTTGAATTAAGGTACTCCTGAGCATCTACAATCCAATGCTAATGGCGTATTCCAGCAACCTCACTG
>NZ_JBALDA010000011.1:0-16669 GCF_036917535.1 Nostoc sp. | reverse complement strand
TTTGAAAGCCGCAGCGACAAAGTTAGGAGTTACAGAAGCCCAGTTAAAAGCGGCATTGGGAGCTCCTGCCAATCCGCCAAATCCAGGCGATCGCAATCAGCACCCACCCAGACCTGATTTGAAAGCCGCAGCGACAAAGTTAGGAGTTACAGAAGCCCAGTTAAAAGCGGCATTGGGAGCTCCTGCCAATCCGCCAAATCCAGGCGATCGCACTCAGCACCCACCCAGACCTGATTTGAAAGCCGCAGCGACAAAGTTAGGAGTTACAGAAGCACAATTAAAGGCGGCATTGGGAGTCCCTGCCAATCCGCCAAATCCAGGCGATCGCAATCAACGCCCACCCAGACCTGATTTGAAAGCGGCAGCAGCAAAACTGGGTGTCACTGAACAACAGTTGATCGATGCATTAGGTGTTCCACCTCATCCTCCTGGCGATGGCGGAGCCTTTCCTCAAGAAAATCGTCCTAATCAACCAAAATAGCTGAATATTATCTAGGACTTACGCATTGACAAAAAATTTATCCTGTGCATTAAGTCCTTACTTTTTATTAAGAGGCTGTACTAATACCAATTTGAAAAAAGAATACGACAGATACATACTCTCAAACCTTTGTTCTGTCTGCCTTTCTGAATTTTGAATTTTGAATTTTGAATTTTGAATTGGTATAATCCTCTCTTGTTACTCTCGGAAAACAATAATCTCAGCTAAATTCTGAGACTTGGATTTAATCGGGGTTTGAAGCTTTATTTTCTAACAGAAACTAAAATTTCTAGACAAAAAGTAGAAATTAAAGCTCCGTAACCGTTTAAGCGATTAGATTCTCCCAAAGTGACAAAAGCGGGTTACATTGTTCTAACCGAGGGTTTCAGTTTCATCAACGACAAATAGCCTACCTGCTTGACGAATAGCTTCGGGTTTGTGAGTTTGCAGGAACCTTAACACTCCAATGCCCAAAATTAGCCAAATTAAGACAACAACTGGTGCTAAGTGAAGCGGTGCTGGTGGAAGGGGATAAAGGTTGCCAACTAGAACACCAATAATCGCAATTATTGACAGCCAAGGTAGCAGAGCGTAACGCAACCAACCAAAGCGATTCGTAGAGTTTTGCTCCAACTGAGTGCGGCGTTTTATCAATAAATATCGAAAACACGCCAAACTAGTCAATCCATAGATCACTAGGGCAGCCAGCGTTAAGACTATTCCCAGAAACCCAAACGCTTGAATCGGTGTCCATAATATTCCCAATCCCAGCCCCACAAACGCAGAACTGCCAATCAACCCCAAGATGGCATTTGTCGGTGTGTGATAAGTGGGATGAATGTGCGCTAACCAATGGGGAAATAGTTCTTCTCGACTTATGGCATAGACAATCCGAGCACAAGCGTTGAGAAAGGCAACGACACTGGCATATCCAGCCATAATTCCGGCAAAATCAATCAATAAGGCGAACCCATTGCCCCAAACGTGACGCGCAATCGTATCGAAGGGGGCAGCATCTTGGGCCAAGGCTGCCATGTTATGAATGCCATATCCCAGCGTTGCTACATATGACATCAGTACATAGAACACGCCGACTAAAACTAGGGTGATCAGCGTCGCTTTCGGAATTGACTGTCGGGGGTTTTGAACTTCTTCACCCAACGTGGTTGCCGATTCAAACCCGATGAAACTGAGGATGGACAAAATGACACCGCCAACCAGGTTACTGTGCTGTGGTAGTCCTGTTAGCGTGAAGGGTACGAGTGTCAGTTGTCCGGTTTTGCCAGCTTGCATCAACACGATGAGCGCCAGCAACAGACAAACGCCGATTTCAAACATCAATAGCGTCAGATCCAATTGCAGCGAGAAGCGAATGCCACGATAACACACTAGCCCGACGATCAAAGCGAACAAGCAATACCATAATGTCCAGTTTAGGTGTACGCCAAACCAGTGCAGCAACAAATCTTGAAAATTTGCACTCATTACTAGAAAGATAAAGGCAATAGCTACACCAAAAGAAATTAAACTCAACCAGCCAGCGAGAAAGCCCCAGCGTACTCCTAATCCTTGAGTCACAAAGGTATACAACGAGCCACTCGCGGGGAACTCGGCTGCAAGTATGCTAATTTGATCAGCAACTAGCAAAGCCACCACAAAACCAATGATGTAGCACAACGGCATCGCTGCACCGACGAGTCCCGCTTGTGGAATAGTATTAAAAAAGATGGCTCCCACCGGAGACATAGCAGCAACTGCCATAACGACCGCATGGCGCAATTGCAGCGTATTGCGTTGCAACTTTGGGGGTTCCTTTGAAGAATTTGTAACAGGTGTCATATCCAAGGGTGGTTTATTTACTGATACTGCTTATCATCCATCAATGGAAAAATGAGCGCAACTTATTCTCCAAATCCTGTGAGTAGACGACACTTATCTCAAATACGCATTATTTATATCACTCTGTGAATGCATAAGTCCTAATATCAGTGTGAGATTATTTGATTTTTTCTTTCACCAGAACTACTACAATTACTATTGATGCTAGATAATGGGAAGGCTTTGACATTTTCTTGCCACTCTAGCCCGGAAACAATAACTAAGACTTATGCGAACTCACTATTGCGGCGAACTCCGAAAAGAACATATTGGAGAAACTGTTACCTTTTACGGATGGATAGACCGTCGCCGCGATCATGGTGGTGTGATATTTTTAGATTTACGCGATCGCTCTGGAACTGTCCAAATCGTCAGCGATCCGCAACGCACCCCAGATTCTTACGAATATGCGAACGCCCTGCGAAATGAATATGTCGTCGAAATCACTGGTAGGGTAACACAACGTCCTGAAGAATCGTTGAATACCCGCATCCCCACAGGCGAGGTGGAAATTTACGCTGATAAAATTAAACTACTCAATGCTGTTCGCAAACAGTTACCTTTCCAAGTTTCTGTAGCTGACACCGAAACAGTGCGGGAAGACTTACGGCTTAAATATCGTTATTTGGATTTACGGCGCGAACGTATGGCGCAAAATTTGCAACTGCGTCATCAAATTGTCAAAGCCATGCGTCGTTATCTAGAAGATTTGGAAAATTTTATCGAAGTCGAAACCCCAATCCTTACCCGTTCTACCCCAGAAGGAGCGCGGGATTACGTTCTACCCAGTCGCGTCAATCCCGGTGAGTGGTATGCTTTGCCGCAATCACCCCAGCTATTTAAACAATTGCTGATGGTATCCGGTTTAGATAGATATTATCAGATTGCCCGTTGCTTTCGTGATGAAGATTTACGCGCCGACAGACAACCAGAATTCACGCAGTTGGATATGGAAATGAGCTTCATGTCTCAAGAAGAAATTATCGAACTAAATGAGAATTTAGTTTGCCATATCTACAAAACAGTTAAAGGCATTGAGTTACAGCGCCCTTTCCCTCGTCTCACTTATGCTGAGGGGATGGAACGCTACGGTAGTGATAAACCAGATACACGTTATGGTTTGGAATTAGTTGATGTCTCAGATATCGTCAAAGACACTAGTTTCAAAGTCTTTCGGGATACTGTTACCAATGGTGGTATCGTCAAAATCCTCCCCATTCCCAACGGTAATGATGTAATTTCTAATGTCCGTATTAAACCAGGTGGCGACTTATTTAAAGAAGCCAGCGAAGCCGGTGCTAAAGGTTTAGCTTTTATCCGTGTCAGGGATGATGGCGAAATTGATACTATTGGCGCGATTAAAGACAACTTAAGCGAAGAACAAAAACAAGAAATTTTGCGCCGTACAGGTGCAAAAGCTGGACATTTGCTATTGTTTGGGGCTGGTGATGCTGCTACAGTTAATAAAACTTTAGATAGATTACGACAAGCGATCGCTAGAGAATTTGGCTTAATCGATTCAGAAAAAATCAACTTGCTGTGGATCACAGACTTTCCGATGTTTGAGTGGAATGCTGACGAAAAACGCCTAGAAGCACTACACCACCCGTTTACAGCACCACATCCTGATGATTTGAGCGACTTAAAGACTGCACGCGCCCAAGCTTACGACTTGGTACTTAACGGCGTAGAAATTGGCGGCGGAAGTCTGCGGATTTATCAGCGAGAAATTCAACAGCAGGTGTTTGAAGCGATCGGTTTATCTCCAGAAGAAGCACAAAGTAAATTTGGCTTTCTTTTAGAAGCATTTGAATATGGTACACCGCCGCATGGTGGTATCGCCTACGGTTTAGATCGTTTGGTAATGTTGCTAGCTGGAGAAGAATCCATTCGGGATGTCATTGCTTTTCCAAAGACACAACAAGCACGTTGTTTGTTAACAGATGCGCCTTCGAGTATAGATGCTAAACAGTTGAAAGAATTACATGTTGCTTCGACTTATAAACCAAAGTCTTAGAGGTTGTTTGAAAAGTTATAGGGAGTCAAAATTTAAGCAAGTCGCCTAACCATAATACTGATCATGGCAAGGTAGGGAACTTCCAAGGAATAAATTCACCAACTCTAATAATGATAATCATTGTAAGAAAAGATGGCGAGTGCTATAAAATTACGTTTTTATTGAGAATTAACGACGAAATCATAAGGGTTAGAAAAAACGTGAGTGAATACTCTCACAAATGTTGAGAAAGATCCGGGTAATGGATAGCAAGCTTGGGAGAAAGATTTAGGGTGAGGGCTGATATTACTCCTCATTTATCGACTTTATTTCTTCTGGTAGTAAGGTAGTTTCATCTTTAGGACGTTCGCCATCTAAGGATTTGGCTATAGTTATATACGGTTTGATAATCAGACTGACACCAATTGTCCAACCTAATGTAACCATCCAACCTGCGAGAATGTCACTGGGAAAATGAACCCCTAGATAGAGACGACACCACGCAATAGCTATTATGTATAAGCTGCCTAATATAAGAACCAACCAGCGCCAGGAGCTAGCCCAAGTTAAAAATAGTAAAATTGCTACCAGAGTTACACTAGTCATCGCATGAGCGCTGGGAAATGCAAAACTAGACTCCGGTGCAATGGACTGCCACAATTGTGGACGCACTCGATGCATTAATTCCTTTGCTGTGCGGTTGATAATGATGCTTCCTGCTGAGGCGGTGAGTAGATAAGCTAGGGATCGCCAGCGTTTTTGAAGTAGTAACATCAGGGCGATCGCACCCAAAATCAGCATTGCCATCCAAGGCAACCCAATTATAGCTAGGGTGACAGCTAAAACATCTAACTGTGGGTTTGTTGTAGAATGAACTGCTAACAAAATCGGTACATCCCACGGAAAGCCCGCTTGATTTTCCCATATCCTCACTGTCAGGATTTCAAAAATCTGCAAAGGTAAATAGACTCCGATCAAAAGGAGTAAGAGCGATCGCCAACGAGCAATCAACAGGTTTTCGAGAAAATCAAACGGCGACTGACTCTCTTTATTAATTTGTTTCGCTTTTTCCATATCTAAGCTAAAAAGGCCGATCAACGACTTCACTAATTACAAATTATTGGAAACTTGAGAAGTTCCACAATGTTTACAGTACGACAAATGTTTATAAGTAAGATTATGACAGTTTTGGCATTCAATGTACTGATAATAACCGCAGTGTGGACAGTAAGTATCAAGATGTCGAATTTTCTTGGCACAATTAACACAGCGTGATTTTTGAACTCTGCTAGCTGCTTGGACTTTAGCGTTAAAGACAAATTTTTGAAAAAACTGGATGATTCCAAAACCAATAATTGGAATCAGCAAGATATAAACATAATTTATCAGGAAAAGTAAACCACCAAAAATGGCGCTGACTATATCAAATAAAAATCTAAATATTGCACCTATTTGCAGAAATTCAAATATTTTAACGATTAATGGGATAAAAAAGATAACTAGCAAATGCCAGCTAATTAGCGAAACGAGTCCATATCCTCTTCTTTGGGCAAATTTATGAACTGATAAGGCAATGAGAATCAGTGGTAAAAGAAAGAGAGACTGAAAACCAAGCTGAATACTTGGATACCAAAATGATGACTGCTGATAGCCTTTATCTACTTCTTGAAATCGATTGTCATCTTTAAGAAAGGCTATAAAATTTATGCTTTCCGGTTTGGCAAGTAGTTCATTTTTAAGAGTGAAATTTTCTTGTTTAAGAGTAGAAATTTGGCGATTATTTTCTTCTAATGCCCGTTTAGCTTTTTCTGCACTGACTTGATTAATTGATTGTTCGCGGCTCTGACCTGCAATTTTTTCTAATAGCGTTGAGTCATACTGAGATTTAATAGTGCTATTGGCTTGTTCAAGCTTACTAATTTTTGCTTGTTTTTGATCGATTGTTTTGATAATTTGCTGCTTTTCAGGATTATTAATCTTATCTTTGTAATCGGCATATTGCAAGCACGTTTGAGAAACCTTACCCAGATGTCCTGCTTCGGCTTGTTGATAGTTTTGCCGAAAATTAAATTGATTGTTCGTGTAAGATGACAATGAAAGTCTAACAATTTCATAGTCTTTATCTTTAGTAGTTTTTGTCCGGTAATTTTGCCACTCTGAATAACATGGATAAGCCTCAATCGGACTGATATGCCATCTGCTAATATCATCGAGTCCGGTAAAAACATTAATTAAGATAAAAATATCAATTATAATAATGACAATTAAACTGACTTGATTCAGTGGTTCGTTGTTGATTGTCCTTGATTTACTAAAAAATTGACTCAAAATTTGGCGAATTCTGGCAAACATATTGTATTTTAAATAAATGTAAATTCAATCCGAATCAATTTTATACGATCGCTAGTGAATAGCTGGACAAAAATACATCTACCCATCTGAAGATTTGTTAACTGCTGACGAAAAACAAAATCCCCGACAACATTTACGAAGTCGGGAATCTATGGTTTTCAATTCTCACAAATCAAGGCTACGGTCAAAAATATCATGACTTTCACCTGAAGTAGATACAATTGATGACTGTGTACCCTAACTCAATACCGCTCGGTTAAGAATATTCGTAGGTTGGGTTGAGCTTAAGTGTTACCTAACAAACCCCGCAAAATGTTGGGTTTTGTTCCTCAAACGCCACTTGCTACCCTGCAAGAATGCTAAAAGCGAACAAGTCAAGAAACCACAAGGGCGCAGTGGTTCACCAACTTACACATTTCTATTTTTTAAGCAAAACCTACTGGCGTGGCAAGCTTAAAATAGTGCATTAGAAAACTCTTGTGGAATGGGCGTCTCGCCCGTCCAGTGCGGGCAAGATGCCCACACTACAAGAAAATTTATTGCAACATTTTAGTCTTGCCACGCCACTACGCAGTATTGCAACCCTACTCAACCCTATTTAGCAGCGAAGTAAGCTTCTAATGCCTCAGAACCACCAATTAATTTACCATCGATAAATACTTGGGGAACTGTTGTCGCACCTGTAACTGCTTTTAACGACCGTGTGGTGATATCCTTGCCCAAGGTAATTTCTTCGTAGTTGATGCCATGTTCCTTGAGCATTGCCTTAGCACGGGCACAGAAAGGACAACCCACTTTCGCAAATAGGGAAACTACTTCGGGCTTCACTGCTTGAGGATTGATATATCTGAGCATTGTCTCAGCATCAGACACCTTAAAGGGATCTCCTGGCTCCTCTGGTTCAATAAACATCTGGTTAATTACACCATCTCTCACCAGCATAGAATAACGCCACGATCGCTTCCCAAACCCCAAGTCTGATTTATCTACCAACAGACCCATACCTTCAGTAAATTCACCATTGCCATCAGGAATTAATGTGATATTTTCTGCCTCTTGATCCTTCGCCCATTCGTTCATCACAAAGGTATCATTGACAGAAATACAGATAATGTCATCGACACCATTTTCTTTGAAAACTGGAGCTAATTCGTTGTAGCCAGGGAGATGAGTAGATGAACAAGTCGGAGTATAAGCACCCGGTAAAGAGAAGACAACTATTGTCTTATTAGCAAATAGCTCATCGGTTGTTACATCTACCCACTGGTTGTCCTTGCGAGTATGAAAAGTGACATTTGGTACTCTTTGTCCTCGATGATTGGGTAACATAATTTTGCTTGCCTTTAGTAATCAATTCCAGTCATAAACTATCATGAGAGAACTGGTACAATGTAACTATCAATCGGCTAAGAAACTTCATTAATGAATGGAGCGATCGCCGCTACAAATTCAATGGTTGATTCATAAGGTTTTTGGACTACTGTTTGTAAAAAGGACTGCAACTGTTCTGCCCAATCACTAGGAGCGTAGGCTATACGGGGCATATCACTTTCACCACATCCTAGTAAACAGGGTTGTAAATTGAATTACACTGACCTGTATTATACCACTCGCGACAAAATCGCTGCCAAAATCGCCGCGACAATCCCACGCCAATCGGATGAATTAATAGTAAAGGAATGCCCTCAGATGTTGTATTGATTGGTTGATGAACTTCGTAGGCACAACGATAATTCTGCCAACTATAAAACTGGCTAGGAGATGCTGTCAAATTGGTTGTGTTAGCTACAGCAGATGGTTGCATAATTCCGAGTTTTTAATACTTGCTAAAAAATCATCTGTGGATGAATCAACTCGTATCCAGCTTCTTTGAGCTTTTCATTCGACACCCAAGCATTATATGGGCGAGTACTCTTGATAGATGTATCCCATTCTACTTTGGGAAAACTATGTTTTTCAAATAAGCTATCTAGCAAGTCTCGGCTAGTGAGATGTGCATCATCTACCAGATTGTAAATTCCTTGTAACCGACGGTGACGAGCAAATTCTATCGCACCAACAATATCATCTAAATGAACCCAATTTGTAGTATCCTCACCATTGCCCGGACGGGTTGTACCAGAATATCTACCAAATATTTTCAACAGTTCTCTACCAGTTCCATAAATCCCTCCTAAGCGGAAAATACAAACACGGAGATTTTCGCTAGATGCTGATAGCAACACATCTTCTGTTTTGCGGAGAATTTGTGCATTTAAATTAGCAGGTGCAAGCGGTGTTTCTTCATCTACCCATACACCATTCCTGTCACCATATACAGTATAACTACCTGTGTATATTAATTGTTTTACACTCTTAATCTGCTGTAAACATGAAACTAAAGTTTGGGCAGTTTGTAGATAAGTTTCTTCATAAACTTCTCCACTTTTTGCCCCAACACTCAAAAGTACAACATCTTGATTATGCAAAACTGATTTTAGACTATCTATGTCATTACCACAGGTAACTACAACTCTTTGAGATACTGATTGTAGGGCAGGGACACGCTCAGGCGAAGTTGTGGTTACACTGACAACAAAATTCATATCTTGCTGCCAATATTGAGCAACTTTATAACCAACATAACCACAACCAATGATTGCAAGGTTCATGACAAATTAGACACAAATAAATTAAACTACTAATTGAGAAAATCTTCTCAATTAAGGAACTGCTAAAAATCAATACCAATAGTACAAACTAATGACTAATTACTATTTTTCTAATTCTTTTTCAATTATGGCAATTATCTCTGGTGAATTTGGCTGGACACTACTATTAAATCGAGCTACCACTTCACCTTGCTTATTAACTAAAAATTTTTCAAAGTTCCAAGCAACAGTTCCCGTTGGCTCAACGGCTTTAGTAAGTCGCTCATAAAGTGGATGCTGCTGTGAGCCTTTGGTATGAACTTTATCAAATAGTTCAAAGGTAACACCATATTTACTCGTGCAGAATTGTACAATTTCTTCATTGCTTCCTGGTTCCTGCGCTCCAAAATCGTTACAAGGGAACCCCAAAATACGTAAACCTGCTTCTCCATACTTTTGGTTCAACTTTTCTAACCCCTCGTATTGAGAAGTATAACCGCAGAAGGAAGCTACATTTACAATTAAGAGTATCTTCCCAGTGTAGTCGTTTAATTGCTTATCTTCACCGTTGATGGTTTTGACTGCAATATCCGAAATTGTGTTACTCATCTTAAATCTGATTTATAGGGAATATTGCCAAGTCTCCCATATTACAGGTACTCTAAACCCGGTTTCTTTAAGGAAATTAGGTTTGTTAGCCTTGTTGTAACAATTCTATGTGAGTCATGTAGTTGCAAAACGCTGTATCTTGTATAAATAGCTCGGTCAAGCCGCTATCTCAAGATAAGCGTGGGAAATCTGTTTACCTTGTGAAAATTTTATGCTTAAAGGCTTAAGAGTTAGTATGCTGCTATTGGCAGTGATGGGAAATTTGGCATGGTCATTTAGTGCCAAGGCAAATTTTAACGGCAAACTCACCGTGGAAATTGATGGCTTGAAGAATAAAGAAGGACAAGTCTGTGCCAGTATATTTGCTAGCAGTAAAGGATTTCCTAGCGATCGCGATCGCGTCTTACAAAAGCAGTGTACCAAGATTACTGAAAATCCCTTACCAATTACCTTTGATAACTTGAAAGCAGGTAGTTACGCCGTTGCTGTCTTCCACGATCAAAATAATGACCGCATTCTCAATAGCAATATTTTTGGTATACCAAGCGAAGGTTTTGGATTTTCTAGCAATCCAGAAATTCGCACAAGAGCGCCTAAATTTAGCGAAGCAGCATTTTTAGTAGCAGGACCAGATACCAATATCCAAATCCAGTTGAAATATTTTTAAAAGGACAAGCGATCGCCCTTGTTTTTGCCGCCCTATACGTTCTCCTTCTTGCAAAGGTAAACTGACAGTCAAGGTTGCAGAGAATGGCACCCAGGCAATTACCACAGTTGACCAGAATAAGCTAATTGGTGCGATCGCAGCCTTTCAAAAATAAAATATGTATTTTTTGTTGCTCATCAAAACATTTACCTACTGATATCGATTTGAAAAAAGAATGCGACAGATACATACAGGATATATTTTTGTTCTGCCTGGCTTTCTTAATGCGTGAATTTTGAATGCGTGAATTTTGAATTGGTATGAGTTATGCTTTCTCATTGCCTAGACACGAGAAGAATATGAAGAATATACAAAGCTCAATATTTATGTATACATTTTTCAGTCAGTAATGTAAAGAGTATGCAAAGACGAGTATTTAAGTATAGACATCTAAGTATTATATTGACTATGTAGTTATTTTAAAGCTATTAAAATGTTCTCTATTTTCAAGCTACACACCCACGAATAACAGCCTACAAGGAAGGCATCAAAATCTTTTTCCCGATTAGGAGTCAACTGCTGATTATTTCATCTTCTAGTAGAACTTAGATACTGGTAAAAAACCAAATATATAAAGATGTATTTTAGGCATTAAATTATCAGTTTTTTTGATAAACTTTCAGTATTTACTACTGAACAAAGATGATTAATAAAGCTTTAAATCACCGATTATTCTGAATACATACGCTCATATATTTGTACAGTAATTAAGACTTAGATAGTCTGAGATAGTTAGATTTAGCACTACTAAAAAGCCTTTTAATCAGGTGAATATTTAAGAAATATTACTGTTGATCGAGGGTGACAGATAAAGAATGGTAAAAATGTAAATTTTTGGTGAATTCTTTGTGTTCAAAAACAGCACAAATAGCAATGTGAGAACTAAAATTACTGAAAAAATCGATTTAGGTAGGTAAAAGTTATGGCAAATATCATTGGAACCAACGGTAATGACACCCTACAGGGTAGCAATGATGGCAACGACACCTTGACTGGTGGAGGCGGCAAGGATTTTTACTACGTTACCGACAACGTTTATACCATCACCGATTTTGGTGGCACAGGTAAAGGCGTAAATCCCTTGGCAGAAGTAATTGCTGAAGTGGACACCCTAATATTTTCAAGCTCTTTACCTGCTGAAAATCTACTGCTGACCCAGAATGGCAACAATCTGGAAATCACCTTTGAAGAAGACTATAGTCCCAAAGTCATTCTGCAAAACTTTGCTTTGGAAAATCTGGATAATCTTAACAAACCTACTGGAGCAACTGTAGACTTGGGCAATATACTGTTTAATAATGATGGGGAAGATGGGGAAACTAGTAATAAAGACAGCTTAGATGTTTTCAATGCTAACTCCACTCAAAACAATATTTTCAACAAGAACACAGTCACCTTCCTTAACGACCTGAACAATAATGTTAACGGCTTTGACGACTCAGATGATGTCATAAATGGTCAGGGGGGTGATGACATCATTGATGGCAAAAGTGGCGACGACCTTTTGAGGGGTGGTACAGGGAATAATACTCTCATTGGTGATGTGGGCAATGATATCTTGAATGTTAACTCTTCAAAAGGCAATAATATTCTCAACGGTGGCGCTGGTGATGATCAATTGTATGCTCAGGGTTCAGAAGGCAATAACTTACTTTCTGGGGGTGATGGCAATGATGAGCTTGACACCTCTGAGCTTGATATTTACCCAGGATACACCTATATTGCTTCTTCAGGCAATAACACTTTAGAAGGTGGCGCTGGTGACGATACCTTGTCTGCTCGGTCTCCATCAGGCAATAATTTACTCTCTGGGGGTGATGGCAATGATTCTCTCTCTACCTCTGGTGTTAATTATTATAGAGGGTACTTTAATTTTAATTCTTTAGGCAATAACACCCTCAACGGTGGTGCTGGTGATGATACATTGCGTGCTGAGTTTTCAACAGGCAATAACTTGCTCTCTGGGGGCGATGGCAATGATGAGCTTGACATCTCTGGCGATTTCGTTCTGTACGGCACTTCAGCGGGGAATTATTACCCTTCCTCAGGTAATAACACCCTCAACGGTGGTGCTGGTGACGATACATTCCGTGCTCGGCATACAACAGGTAATAACTTCTTTTCTGGGGGCAATGGCAATGATTCTTTCTATCTAACCACGTTATCCCCAGATACTGCCCTCTCTAATTTAGTGACTCAAACGGTAGATGGAGATGAGGGTAAGGATTTGTTATCCGTCGATTACAGCTTGGCTACAGTAGGGATAATTTCGACTTTCAATCCTACTACTAACATTGGAGAAATGAAAGCGGGCACGTATCGGGTTAGTTACAAGAATATCGAACGATTAAATATCTTAGGTACAGGCTACGATGACAACATTGTAGGGAGCAATGGGAATGATACGCTTTCTTGGGGCAATGGTGGCAAAGATACAATCGATGGGGGAGCAGGTGACGATGAATTGTCCGTTGATTACAGAGACAGCAATACTCTTGGGGCAATAACAACGACTTTCAATGCCACTACCAACATTGGAGTAATTACAGCAGGCACGAATCAGGTTAACTACAAAAATATCGAGCGATTAAATATTTTTGGTACAACTGACAATGACAACATTATTGGGAACAGTGGGAACGATACACTCTCTGGGGGCTATGGTGGCAAAGATACGATAGATGGGGGAGCAGGTGATGATGTGTTGTCCGTTGGTTACAATAATGTAAATACAAAGGCGATAACAACGATTTTTAATGCCACTACAAACAAGGGAGAAATTACAGCGGGCACAAATCGGGTTGACTACAAGAATATTGAACGATTAAATATCTCAGGTACATATTACGATGACAACATCGTGGGGAACGATGGGGACGATACGCTCTTTGCGGGCTATGGTGGTAACGACACCCTAACTGGCGGTGCAGGTAATGATAGCCTGACAGGTGGGGAAGGTAACAACACCCTAACTGGTGGCGCTGGCAATGATATCTTTAGAGGTGGGGAAGGTAACAACACCCTAACTGGTGGCGCTGGCAATGATAAATTTGTTTACAATGTGGATGACGGTAATAATATTATCACCGATTTTGGTGGCGTAGGTAAAGGCTCAAATCCATCAGCAACAGTGATTGCCTCCTTAGACACCTTGCAATTTACAGGTAGTATCTTCACTGCTGAAAATCTGCAATTAACTCAAAATGGTAACAATTTAGAAATTACCTTTGAAGGTTTTGCTAATAGGCACAAAGTCATTGTGCAAAACTTCAAATTAGAAAACTTGGATAATCTGCCAGCAATTTCTTCCCAACCAGCTATTGGCAATATCTTGTTTGACGGACAAACCAGCATCGTCGACAGTTTTGATGTGTTTGATGCTAATTCCACTCAAACTAGTCTATTTAAAAGGAACACTGTTACCTTCCTCAATGACCTCGACAACAATATTACGGGTTTTGACAACTCCAATGATGTCATCAATGGTCAGGGAGGTAACGATATCATCAATGGCTTGAGTGGTAATGACCTTTTGAGAGGTGGTGCAGGAAATGATATTCTCATTGGCGGTGTGGGAAATGATACTCTCGTTGACCATATAGGCAATGATACTCTAGACGGTGGTATTGGTGACGATAGCTTGAATGCTAGCGCTTCAACAGGTAATAACCTGCTCTCTGGAAGCGATGGCAATGATTCTCTTGACATCTCTGGCAACTACAAGTCTGCTACCAACTTTTTAGAGTACTCCTACGACTCTCGCTCCTTGGGGAATAACATCCTAGAAGGTGGTGCTGGTGACGATAGCTTGAATGCTGGCGGTTCAAAAGGTGATAACCTGCTCTCTGGGGGCGATGGCAATGATTCTCTCTCCGTCTTTGGCTACAGCGACAGTTACAGCGCCATAAACTCTCGCTCAGAGGGCAATAACACTCTTAACGGAGGTGCAGGTAACGATAGATTGAATGCTGGCGGTTCAAAAGGCAATAACCTGCTCTTTGGGGGTGATGGCAATGATGAGCTTGACATCTCAGGTAGTTCTGCTAGCGACTACGAATCTAGTTCATCTGGTAATAACACCCTCAACGGAGGCGCAGGTGACGATAGCTTAAGGGCTGATTATTCAACAGGTGATAACCTGCTCTTTGGCGGCGATGGCAATGATACTTTTACAGTGTATGGCGCCTCTGGTAAGAATATTCTCACAGGTGGTGATGGGAATGATACTTTTACAGCGTATGGTGCCTCTGGTAAGAATATTCTCACAGGTGGTGATGGGAATGATAGCTTCTATGGAGGAACTGGTACTGATACCTTTGTTTTCAATAGTTACAATGAAGGTGTTGATACTATTTATGACTTCAATGCCACTAATGAACTGATTCAGGTATCGACTTATGGTTTTGGTGGCGGGTTGTCAACATTTTCACTTAAGGCAGGTCAGTTTACTATTGGAACATCTGCAACAACAAGCAGTCAACGATTTATCTATGACAATATTACAGGTGCGTTGTATTTTGACCTTGATGGCAGTGCAAATACATTTACTCAGGTAAAATTTGCACAACTATCTGCTGGACTGTCACTAACTGAAAAGAACTTTGTAGTCGTTTAACCTACATTAAGCAAATTCATATCTAGCAAGTTTTTTGGGCTTTTCTATCTGTCGAATTCACGTTAACCAAAAACAACTTTGTGGTTGTTTAATCGTGATTATCGCTTTGCTATCACTCTAAGTACAAGTTGTGAGATGTCCTTTTGAGGATCTCACATTCGATTCATCAATATAATTAGTGTTAACAGAAAGTTAAATGTTGAGTTTTATTGCTAAACTTTTGGCATGGGTGCGGATGGTTTGCACTATTCTTGGTTAAGTTGGGCGTTGCATAATAGAGGGATGAATTGAGGTCATCTACTGTGCAATGTCCATACTGTGGGTCTACGGAAATTCGGAAAAACGGAAAGCGAAGAGGTAAACAGAATCACATTTGCACCAACTGCGACGTGCGTTCCGCCCCGCTCCGCCCCGCTCCGCTAACGCCAATTTCTTGACCTGTACAATCCGCCAAAAGGATACTCAGAAGAGCTAAAGCAAGAATGTTTAAAAATGTACCTTAATGGTATGGGTTTTCGCGGTATCGAACGGGTTAAAGGTGTACATCATACTACTATCATTTATTGGGTCAAACAACTAGGAGAAAAGCTGCCAGATGTACCACAAGAAGATATCGTACCAGAAGTTGGAGAACTCGATGAATTAGAGACATTCATCGGTTCAAAAAAAACAAAATCTGGCTGTGGACAGCAGTAAATCACTTTACTCAAGGTATTTTAGCATGGGTTTTAGGAGACCATAGTGCCGGAACATTTGAGCCATTATGGGAAATTGTTGAACAGTGGAAAAGCTATTTTTATGTGACCGATGGCTGGAAGGTAAACCCCAAGTTTTATACCCGATGGAGACCAAATTGTGAGTAAAACATATATGACGCGAGTGGAAAATGAAAATACCAGATTACGTCATTATCTTGCACGTCTTCACAGAAAAACTTTATGCTATTCCAAGTCAGAACAAATGCTGAGACACTCAATTAAATTATTACTTTATTATTTAAAGTATAAAATTGTACCTATATAAATCAATTCATCCCTCCATTCAGCAACGCCAAGTTGGTTTATGTCTGCATTGATAATTTTGATAACTTATAGTGATTCTTGCACGCATATATTATTCGTAGGCGATCGCTCTCGAGCGTAGTATAAGTTAATCAAGGCATAGGCTATCAAAAACCGTAGGCGGCGAGCGCAGCCTTTGAAAAAGAAAATATGTATTTTTTATAACTTCTTAAAACATTTGCCTACTAGGTTCTACTTTCTTATTGCCTAGACACGAGAAGAATATGAAGAATATACAAAGCTCAATACTCACATCTTGCACCTAACCGGATAAACCCGTAAAAGATAAATAAAGAGCGCAAAATATAACAGTAAAACAAGAATATTGCTGAAATCTCAAA
>NZ_JBALDA010000010.1:0-44445 GCF_036917535.1 Nostoc sp. | reverse complement strand
ATAATGCGGCTAATCTAGCATTCTTTATGGTCAACTTATCTCATTACCTTCTCTGTGATTTCCGTCAACACAATCCCGACTCTGGGATTATTGATTTTAGGGCTTACTATCGTGGTTTTCGATATTTTCGTAAAATATTAAAAATGCTTCCTGAAATGCCTGAGCCTATTTTATTAACCCAGATTTTTGCCTAACTCACTGCTAATGGTCGTATTCATCCCCTTTCTACAGGCGTTGAACCCTCGTAAATTGGCAATGGTATTGCTTTGGGAGTGCTATTTTTACGTCACAGATGGGTGGCCAGTTTATGCTAGTTTTATCAACTCAGGAGACCATATTATTAGCAAAACATATATGACAAGAATCGAAGGGGAAAATACAAGGCTTAGACATTATCTGGCACGCCTACATCGAAAAACATTATGCTATTCCAAATCAATAGATATGCTTAAATACTCAGTAAGATTATTACTGCACTACTTAAAGTATAGGTAAATACCTGTATCTGGTTGATTCATCCCGCATTTATGCAACGCCGCTTTTAAATTATTGTCCCTGACTTTATCCCTCAATTCAAACTTTACAAAGTACTACTAATTTGCTACGCTCCCACCCTCAATTGCCCCTAAAGCTATAAGAGTCAGCCTCTGCTCCTCAGTTAAACCAATAACGCCAGTGATGTTCATGCCCTCATAAGGTCTAGGGTTTCTCAGAGTTTTCAAGCACTCACCCGTACTGATATCCCACTGCTCTATTATCCCATTCTCACTAGCACTGACCAATTTCCGGCCTTGAGAACTAAAAGCGATTGACCAGACAAGAGCGCCCAGGCTTGACAATGTTCTGATTTCTCTGCCACTACTGACATCCCACAGCTTGACTGTTTTGTCACCACTGCCACTTGCCAGCGTCCGATTGTCTAGAAAGGTAACTGAGCAGACGAAACTGCTATGTCCGTGCAGTGTGTCTACACATTGACCAGTGCTAACGTCCCACAACTTAACTGTTTTGTCATGGCTACCACTAGCAAGCAGACGACCATCTCTACTGAAGGCAACCGATCTAACCCAGCTAGTATGACCCCAAAGAGTCTCTTGACATTGACCAGTGCTAACATCCCATAACCTCACTGCATTGTCAGGAGAACCACTGGCTAAAGTCTGACCGTTAGGGTTGAAAGCGACTGACCAGATTGGAGATGAGGTTGGCTCTTGCAAGGTCTGAATGCATCTACCAGTAATGATATCCCACAGCTTAACCGTTGAGTCCTCACTCCCACTAGCCAAAATCTGTCCATCGAGACTAAAGGTAACTGAGGTGACGCAATGACTATGACCCCGCAAAGTTTTGAGGCATAGACTGGTGTTAACATCCCAGAGCTTGACTGTTTGGTCCTCACTGCCACTAGCGACAACCGTCCCTCGAGGGCTGAATGTGACTGACATCACCCGATGACTATGACCTCGCAGAGTTTTGAGGCATAGACCAGTGCTAGTATCCCACAGCTTTGCCGTTCTGTCTTCACTGCTACTGGCAAGGATGTCACCAGTTGGGCTAAAGGCAACTGATAAAACTCGATTACTATAGCCCTGCCAGGTCCTAAGGCAGTGACCAGTGCCAACATCCCACAGCCGCACCTCAAAGTTCTCACTACCACTCGCTAGCGTTTTTTTATCCTCACTAAAGGCAACTGACCACACCCTACCACTATGTCCCTGTAGTATTTTTACGCAGCGACCAGTAGCAACATTCCATAATCGAGCTGAGTCAAAGCTACCACTCGCTAACGTTTTTTTATCCTCACTGAAGGCAACTGAACGTACTTCTTCACCACGGCCTGGAAGAATACGAAGGCAGTGACCAGTAACGACATTCCACAACCGAACATCTGAGTCAAAGCTGCCACTTGCTAGCATCTCACCATCCGCACTAAAGGCAACGGAATTTACACCTTGGGTGTGTCCCGGTAAGGTCTTAAGGTACTGACCGCTACTAATGTTCCATAGCCTGACGGCAGAGTCATTATGACCACTTGCAAGTACAGTCCCTTGAGGACTAAAGGCGACAGATGTTACTTTATCACTGTCTGACTGTAGAGCCTTGAGACAGTGACCAGTGCTGACATCCCATAGCCGAATTGTTGAGTCCTCACTGCCACTTGCTATAGTCTGACCATCTATACTGAAGGCGACTGAGCGGATAGTACCGCTATGACCCGACAAGGTTTTGACACATTCGCCAGTGCTGACATCCCATAGTTTTACTGTTTTATCTTCACTGCCACTGGCGATCATTGTCCCTTGAGGATTGAAGGTGACTGACCAAACCCAGCCTGTATGACCTTGACAGGCAAGAAGTTGAAGCCCATCTGCCACTTGGTACACGCGAACTTTGCTATGAGGGCCACCCATCACCAAAAATTTTCCATTGGGGCTAAAGGCAACTGTAAAAATCGGACCGAGGGTGTCAGCAAACACCGACTTAGCTAAATTGGCCTGGGCAAAATTGACCTTGTGCAAATTCACTTGCCGGAGGTCGGCTTGCCAGACAAATAGATGCGAAAAATCATAGCCACTCAGTTCTACCTGCATTTGACAAAGCAGATTGAGTATGTTGCCACCAGCATAACTCGGTTGTTGTGGAGCTTGCTCCTTGAGTATTTCTAGTGTCTGCCGAAGTTGGAACTCAATGTTGCTTCGGCTTTTGAGCACAGCTAGTAACTCATTGATGGTTGGTTGGAGAATCAAACGCACTTGCGTGTCTCTAACATAATCCTTTACTGTTACTTGCATCAGTGCATGACTGCCCAAAAGTTTCATCTGTCCCAGAGCAATTTCTCGACAAACTTGCTCAATAAAGCGACTGGTGACATACTCCATCACCACTGGCTGGAGGGTGAAGCTTGCCTGAATTTTTTCTAGCAGCGAGCGCCGTCCCAGTGATTCCAGTGCTGTTGCCAGTTTCATTTTTGGAGAGGGGATCACCATGTCAGCGCACAGTTCAGCTAGCGTTACTGGTTCTCGTCTAGTGGCTAGCCAGTACATAATTTCTTGTTCTAGCTCTGGTAGACGCTCGAACTGTTGTGCTAACAGCTCTTTGAGATCGCCAAAGACTATCGCGCCCTGATGGAAGAACTCACTCACATTCCCATCGAACACATACTTGATGTGAGTCGCCGCGATTTTCAAGGCTAGAGGATTACCAGCATAATAATTAACCAACTCTGTCCACTGGGTTTCCGGTGGTATAGTGGTTAGCCCCTTCTCCTGGAGGATGGACTGCCCCTCTATTGCTGATAACCCCGGCAATTGTAATGTCCGCACCGGACTGGCTGCACTTGAGAGCAAGGCTACTTCTTTTGGGATCTCGCGAGAAGTCAGAAGTAGACAGCTTTGATGCGCCACCTCGCCCGCGCATTTGAACAGCTCACCGTATCCCTCGTAGTCAGTACGGTAGGAACCAGCTACCTCTTTGCCACCAAGAATGGTTTCCACATTGTCTAGCACCACCAGACAACGTGAGGAGCGCAGATACTTTAAGAATCGTGATATCCTACTGCTGGTGTTGCTAGGTAAGTTTGTTTCCTGCTGACCAGAGAGGAATTGAATCATCTCTGCCAAGACCTCCCCAACTGGTGGGGCATCCCGCAGCGTCCGCCAAACAATGAATTCAAACTGATGCTGAAGCTGTTGTGCCAGACGCACAGCAAGAGTTGTCTTGCCGATGCCGCCCATTCCCAATAGCGCCACTAAGCGACAGCGCTCAATAACTATCCAGCGCTCTAACTGCATCAGTTCTTGTATTCGTCCATAGAATACAGAGACATCAACCGCCTCTCCCCAGTCCTGACGCACTACAGCAGTTTCAGTTGCATTTAGTCGGATATCGGCACTGAGTCTACCAAAATCCCCCTGACTAACTTCTAGCTTGAACGCCCCAAATAGACACAAGAGCGTTTGTTTATCCACTGCGACTTCACATCCCAGCACTTTCATCACCGTACTGGGAGCCAAACCAGTCAGATCACTTAAATCTTCGAGCGTGTACCTGTCACCGCCATTATGCTGAAGTTCTGACGCCCGTTTTGCCTGCTGGAATTTGACCAAGCCAGTAGGGGTAAGGAAGATACCGCGCTTACGTTTGGGCTTACTTGGATGCATAACTTGTTCCCTGAGTTGGCGAAGCCGGACTAGTATCCGATTTGCACACGCACTTAATTTTTGCCTTCATTCATTTTAAGTCAGGAATTAATTTCAGTAAAAGATTTTTTTATCTTAGCCGTTCTTCTTGAATGAGAGTGCGTTGATAGATTTGATTGTTTTTAAACCAATGCCAAGTACGCGCACGATTGTTATTGTCAGGACTAACATAAATCATTTCATATAATCCCATTTCTGGGTTTGTCTTATAAGAAAACTGTAATATCACGATGGAATCATCAGCCTCCCAAGCTTTTCCAGAAATGCGATCGGTGTCAAACCAGAGCTTATTATCTTTATAAATTCCAGGAAATTCATACTCTTCCTTTTTTCCATCAGACCACTTGTAGCGATTGATTTGGTAGTAAGGATGAAGGCCATTTTCTGGAAACTGGCAGGTTAAATGAGATTCATACCTGTCGAGAATATTTCCTGCTATATCAATTAATGTATAACTACCCAATCACCTTCATGACGAGCAAGCACTGGCATTCCTTGTTTAATATTAGACATTACAAAACTCCTGACGTCGTATAATTTTCTCTTTTGATGACATCAATCTGTTAAGGCACTTACTCGAAATAAAATGCCCAGCCGTCGATGAAAGCCCTTCGGGGCGAAAGCGCCTAAATACGCAGGGTCAAGCCAAAATATATTTAATACGACTGGGCATTTCATTATTTGGATCTCCCTAAAGCGACAAACAACCTGTTAACCGACAAATGGCTGGTAGTTCAGCAAGACTTTCCTTCGACTTGATTGGGTAAGTTATTTGAGCTATTCGGAGTCTGCGTTCCAGAAATGTTCTTCAACCCCCATTTTGCAAGTGCTTTCAGCACGGGTTCAAGATCGCGGCCGCGCTTGGTCAGAGTGTATTGCATGCGTCGGCGATGGGAGCTGTAAGGCTGCTTCTCAATCAAACCGAGTTGTTCTAAGCGGTTCAGTCGCTCCGATAGAACGTTGGTTGAGATTTTTTCGGGGGATTGTAAGAACTCTTCAAACTTCTGTTTGCCAAAGAACAGCATGTCGCGGAGCACGAGCAGTGTCCAGCGATCTCCAATCACGTCCAGAGTACAAGCAATCGGGCAAGATGAGCGTCTGATTTCCATAAGAATTTTAAGCCACTCAAATTTCACTTGCAATTTACCAGTTAGATCCAGTATAGTCAATTTACTTTTAGATTGCAAGTTAAAACCTAGAGTGGGGAAGCAAGTATGCAAGCACGAATGGCACTAAAAAAAGCTCTAAGCTATGCTCCATAAGCACTACAGTTTTTAAAGCTATTGAACAGTGTAGAAATGGATCAGGATATCGTCCTTGGTGTAGTGTCATGGAAGCGATCGCCCCTTGAAAAAACTTTTTGGTTTACTGAATTTTGCTCACATACACTCTCAGCTAGCCTGAAGTCCTCTGGAACTGCCTTAGAGCGACTGGCCTCGCCTGACAAGCTTAAGTCGAATGTTAACGCACTATATCTTGTGGAACTGGCTGAGAGCGACTGGTCTCGACAAGCTTAAGTCGAATGTTAACGCACTATATCTTGACTAGTCAAAACCCTTCGCTTAGTGAATGCTAAATATGTAGTTTGTATTGATTCACAAGTTACTTCAATCTGGCGAATTTCCTTCAAGCACCTGTATGACTGAAAAAAAGAACTTTACCTGCAAAAAGTTCCTCCGCTTCTTGCCTGCCTTGGTCAAAGGGCGATATCTGGGCAAGATGGGGCGTAAGAAGTTGCCTGTGACATCCATCGCATCATCCGCGCGGTGGGTCGTGCTCGTCACCCTCTCGCTCGCGGTGAGGATCTGGCTTGCTGCGCCCCTCCCCCCGTAAGGGCGACGTGGAAGCGCACGCGGCACAACGCGAGTCTTAGGGACTTTAAAACTTTCGATTGGTTAAATCAGGAATTGAATTTGCCTCGTTCAACACGGCTTTGGCGTTCCTTGAGGGGATATCAGGCTATGAACATGATTCGTAAAGGACAAGTCAAGAGAGTTGAAAAAATAGACATCGTTGCTTAAGTGAAATTTATTGCTCAAATTTTTGGATTAGTCGGATAACTCGTTCGGATTTATACAGAGCTTTGATCTTTTGCAAGTTTTTGTAACACAACCGAAATTCTTCGCCTGCATTAAAAATTGAACTGCTAAAACAATCAACAATATGAAATCTTCAATCAAAAATTCATCTATACACTCCAATTCTCTAGCACCAAACCTCTACACTCAATTAGCCTATAGACCGAATGGCACTAAGATAAGCCGAAAGCAAGTCTAGTGAATGAATAAATTCGTGTACTGATCAGGGGACGTTTTAGAATGAAAATTCGTAATGCTTTCACTAAGTTGACGATTTGTCTACTGTTAGTAATGATTTCAAACATGGTGAATATGCACAAAGTCTCAGCCCACCCCATAACCGATTGTCGCAAATTGGTGACAGGCACGTATCTGGCGACAGTCTCTGGTGACTTCGGTTCATTTCGTAGTATTGTAACGTTCACACAAGATGGTAACTATTTTGCCACTGCTTCAAACCAAAGTGGTGTTCCCTCTGTTCAACCCTATGGCAACACACAGGGCAGTTGGAAATGTATTGGAGATAGAGAAATTACTGTCACGACACTCAATTTCAACTACCAAACAGCGACATTACCCGCTTCCATTGCCAGAGGTGATTATCACGCAACATTTGACCCGAAAACTGAGACAGTTGAGGTAAAAAAAGCAACACTTCGGATCTTCAATATAAACGCAAATCCACTCGTAGATGATGCTCCGGTCGCGGGAACATTCACTTTTACGGGGCAACGTGTCAAACCAGGACAATGACCATCCTGTAGGATGCAATTATGTCGGTTAACAGATTGTTTGTCACTTTAACAGATTAATGTCGTTTTCTCATAAACTGCTAAAGTCAAGTCGGCTTAGGGAGTTCTAATTTTTTGAACATTCCTCACAAGGCACTGATTAATGATGGCGGAACGCCCAGCCAGAGCTGATCGCATCAACAACTGAAAACCTGACATCGTATAATTTTCTCTTTTGATGACATCAATCTGTTAAAGCGACAAACAACCTGTTAACCGACAAGATTTTTCGAGGGATTGTAAGAACTCTTCAAATTTCTGTTTGCCAAAGAACAGCATGTCGCGGAGCACGAGCAGTGTCCAGCAATCTCCAATCACGTCCAGAGTACAAGCAATCAGGCAAGATGAGCGTCTGATTTGCATAAGAATTTTAAGCCACTCAAATTTCACTTGCAATTTACCAGTTAGATCAAGTATAATCAAATTAACTTTTAGATTGCAAGTTAAAATCTAGATTGGTGAACAACTTTGACGTGATTTTGCTACCAGCCTTTGAAACATCTCAGATGTCAAAGAAGGTTCGGTAGTCCGGTCTTGGGGTTTCTCCAAGTGGAGGAACTGCCGAACGCGTGAGGGCGAAGCGGCAAATTAGGTCAAAATCAGTCAGGCAAATGTTAACGCTTGGACACTAGTCGACGTGAAGGTGCGGCGCTAGCTCGCTGGAGTCTTGCTGCAACGACAAACGCAGCGCAAGCGCTTTCGCAATTACCACAACTAAAGGAAACTACCTATGCCCATGTGGCAAATTTACCATCATGAAGACGTCTTCACCAATGAGGAGAAGCTGGAGATGTCGCAGCTAATCACGGGTCTCTATCCGTTTCTGCCGCGGTTCTACGTCAACGTTCACTTCCACGATCTGTCCAAAGACTCTTTTTATAACGGCGGGGAAGTCACGAAGGACTTAGTCAGCATCCAGGTCGATCATGTCGCGCGGCAGATGATCGACGATGAAACGCAGAAGAGGTTCGTCCAGAAGTGTAAGGACGCAGTCGAACCCATCATCAAGCGTCACAACCTGAGATGGGAGTTTTACATTGATCAAACGCCCACTGAACTTTGGTTGGTCGACGGCCTCGTTCCTCCAGATCCGGACTCCGATGCAGAGAAGAAGTGGAAAAGAGAGAACCGAGCAACACCCTATTAGCTCTCAGATGAATGACCTAAAACATCAGTTTTAGATTGCCAGTGGCTACAACAGTTACATACTTATGGTTTACTGTCAGGTTCCTTCCGTCCAGAAGACCTTTCTATTGTGTTCTCCGTAGCTACATACGCCAAAGGGGAATGTCACTAAGAAAACGTGAAACCTCGCTAGGGCAGGGTGTTGGGGGTAGGGTGTAGGGTGTAGTGTTTAAGACAATTAAACTTTACTTGCGTCAAGGAGTTCAACATTTTCTTGATTCCCTACACCCTACACCCCACACCCAAAAGCCAGTTATATCAAGGGTTTGTGCTTAACTTAGTGCCATTCTGCCAAAGGGATAACTTGATTAAAAGCGGTTGCGTCCATATACAAAGGATGCAAAAAGCTCTTACCCAGATGAATATACAATTACATCGCGTTATTAGTGACATTACAGGCACTACTGGCTTGAATATCATCCGAGCAATCATATCTGGAGAGCGAAATCCCATCAAATTAGCTGGTTTTAAAGATGGACGTATTAAAGCTAGCATTGAGGAGATAGCTGCATCCTTAACTGGAGATTATCGTCCAGAATTAGTGTTCATTCTTCAACAAGAGTTAAAGTTTTACGAATTTTACCAGGCACAGATAGCTGAGTGCGATACTCAAATTGAGCAATGCTTGGCTTCATTTTCTGATAAAGTTGATGTCACAAAAAAGCCTTTAACTAAACCAAAACGTCGGGGTAAAAAGCAACCAGGTAATGCACCACAATTTGATTTGCGTACACATTTGTATCGCATGAGTGATGTTGATTTTACTGCTGTTGATGGTTTGGGTGCTTTAACTGTACTGATATTACTGTCTGAGGTTGGTTTAGACCCAACACGCTTTCCCATAGTCAAGCACTTTAAATCGTGGCTTGGTTTGTGTCCTGGTAGTCGTGTTACTGGCGGTAAAGTTAAAAGTTCTAAAACTCGTCCTGTTACTAATCGTGCTGCAACTGCTTTGCGTATGGCTGCACAAACCCTATGCCGTAGTCATTCTGCTTTGGGTGCTTATTACCGTCGTATGCAGTTCCGCATGGGTGCTCCAAAGGCTTTTTCCCGCTACTGCTCATAAACTCGCACGCATTTTTTATCGCCTTTGGACATCTGGCGATCGCTATACTGACCCTGGTATTGATGCCTACGAACAACAATATAGAGACCGGAAATGAGCCAGAGATATCCGCCCAAAGAGTGAAATTTCTGCTTTTAACGATCAAAATTGTAGCTGTAAAATTGGTTGACGGGCAGGGGTAGTAAATCCAGCGGCTCGTCAAGAAGAATGCAAAGTTTTGTAATACTTTTAATTTGATGCAAAAAAGTTGAGTTTTGGGGTGAAAGCATAGCAAGATACTGTTGGCAAAAGTGTTACAACTCAGAGCCTCAACGACAGATTGAAGGTTTTAGCTTACGTAATACTCTTAAATACAATTATGTATTACATTTACCAAAAGTATCAAAGCAAACACTGTTCCTCAAGCTGAGACAGTTAGTAACCTGATATATCATAGCAGAAGCAGATAAACAAATGTCCACTACTCATTGTGTAATTCCTGTTATTAAATCTCCCAAAGATTACGAAGTATACCGCATTAGTCCTGATGATTCCAATCGCTTAGCAATTATCTTCGATTCCACAAATGCTAGTACTTCTTTAATTTGTTGTGTAGAAATTTTTGATGTTGGAGGGCAAACTCCTCCAAATCGTCATCAATGGTCAGTGGAAATGTTTTTTGTCCTTAAAGGTGAAGCTATAGCTGTATGTGATGGTAAGAATATTTCAATTAAAACTGGAGATAGCTTATTAATACCTCCCACAGGTACACATTTAATTAAAAATATAGGTAATGATCGCCTTTATACGTTGACTCTTATGGTTCCAAATGAGGACTTTTCACAATTGATTCGTAGTGGAATTCGTGTAGAGTTAGATGCAGCAGATATAGCAGTCTTAGAGCGCATTTATCAATAAAATATTAATGAGAGTCTGCAAAGGTAGGATAGTCAAAAGCTGTATTAACCCTCTTGTGTCACTTGCGGAAAACAATCAACGGAGCGAAACTCTGAAACTTTGATTTAATAAAGTTTTGAGCTTTTATTTTCTAACAGAAACTCAAATTTATAGCTAAAAACTGAAAAGTAAAGCTCTCAAAGGCTTTTAGGCATTGGCTTTTCCCAAAGTGACAGAACAGGGGTATATTTAGATTAATTGTGATTTTCACGATGAGTAGATTAGGTTGTTACGGCAGAATTTACAGCTTTTACCCATTTAGACGCACAGCAAATTATCCAATTTCTAATCCACGGTATCGAATATGAACTACACACTCAAAAAGAAACGCGCACTTGTCACTGGAGGAAGTCGCGGTATCGGGGCCGCCATCGTTAAGCGTTTGGCAACTGAAGGCGCTGATGTTGCTTTCACCTACACCAGCTCGCCCGATCACGCCAAGGAAATCGCCGAAGCAGTGCAGGCGCTGGGCGTTCGGGCTTTGCCCATCCAAGCCAATAGTGCCGAAGCTAGTGAGGTGGTGGCTGCTGTTGAACAGACAGTGGAGAAATTTGGCGGCATTGATATCCTGGTCAATAATGCGGGCGTGGCAACGATGGCCCCTATCGATGATTTCACGCTTGCGGACTTTGATCGCACCTTTGCCATTAATGTGCGTGCCGTATTTGTGGCGACTCAAGCCGTAGTCAAGTATATGCAAGAAGGCGGACGCATCATCAACATTGGCAGCACCAACGCCGAACGTGTGCCATTTGCTGGCGGCTCTGTTTATGCCATGAGCAAATCTGCTCTACAAGGTCTTGTGCAAGGGTTGGCACGTGACCTCGGCCCGCGCGGAATTACAATCAATAACGTCCAGCCCGGGCCGATCGCTACCGATATGAATCCCCCAGAGGGTGAGTTTGCCGAGATGACTAAAAAGCAGCTAGCACTGCCCCGCTACGGCACTGTTGAGGAAGTTGCAGGGATGGTCGCTTATCTAGCTGGGTCTGAGGCAGCTTACATCACTGGTGCAAACCTAATGATTGATGGAGGGTTCAGCGCCTAACTACCGCAGGTGTAGCCAACTGTAAATATCAATCCTCAGCAATGAGCGAAATTAGACTAACTGCAAGGATGCTGAAACCTTTAGCCAGATATATTTATAGATTTTTACGCTACAAGTAAAGATTAGAAACGCATACTCATCTAAAATTGTCAATGGTTGTATCGATTGCATTTCCAGTATGTGGAATCCCAAGGAGGTATCTTTGTCAAAGATTTACTTTTATTTATATATCTGGTTAAAACAGCACTCTATAGCCGTTGGCGGAATGCTACTCGCGATCGCCATCGCAGGCTGTAATAACTCTGCCAAATCACAACTACCTGCTGCGAATACTCCATCGGTTGCAAATCTGATTGCGTCCAGTCCAACCCCAGCATCGGTCTCTGCAACACAAAGCCCTGAGCAGCAAGCAGTCCAAGTAATTCGTGACTATTATAGTGCGATCGCCCGTCGAGACTATAAACAAGCTTACTCGGCTTGGGAGGGAAATGGGGCTGCTAGCAAGCAATCGTTTGAGCAATTCAAGCAGGGTTTTGCCAATACCACATCCGTTGCTGTAGAAGTTGGAAAACCCGGTAGACCAGACCCAGGTGCAGGCTCAATCTACATTGATATTCCGGTTACTATTACTACTGTTACCACCAATGGAACTCCACAGCGATTTCGCGGCAGCTATGTGCTGCGACGAGTCAATGATGTTCCTGGCTCCACTTCAAAGCAGCGTAGATGGCATCTCTACTCAGCGAAAATTACTCAAGTCAAGTAGCCTGCGGCAAAACGCTGGTTTTCCAAAATTCAAGGCTAAAACCAGCGTTGCTTCAATGCCAAGAAAATCATAGGTACTTTCTCAAATGTATGGTCATGGAATGGGTTGTCATAGCAGTGAGTAAATCATTCAGATTATCTGTGCTGATTTCCAAGCCCTCTGAGACTTTTTAGCAGACAAACCGTTTTTCATGAGAGAGCAATCCACAACCTTAGATGCAACTGCCTATAGCTATATTGGTAACTTCATTAAGCCACCTTATGGCAGTCCAATTGTTGACTATGCTCTTTAAGGAGCGAATCTCTGCGAACACTATGAGCGAATGACTCAGCTGTTTTTCAGCAAACGGTCTATAAACCAGTCAATTGCCGTTCATTCCTGAAATTAATCTATTACAGACAAGTCTAATATCAGAATCTTGCCACTGCGATGGTAATTGGCGATCGCCTAGATTTGCTTGAACAAACATATCTAGCAAAGTAACAACTATGGTGAAAAGTCTTTACTGCTCCAATGTCAGGAAATAATTCACAAACAGAATGAACAGAAAACTGGGTGAAACTCAAAACGTTTAATTTCTAAGGAGAAACTCTGATGAAACTATCAACAGCTTGGATAGCAAGTATTAGTTTAGTTATTGGCACTTCTGTTTTAGGAATTGCTGCATCTCAAGTTAACTTCAAGGCTTTTGCTACGGCATCAAATATTCCACCAGGATTGACTAAACTTGGCAACAAATCTTATCTACTCACTTGGACAGATAACTCTGTTGTATATGTCTCTTGCTATCCCACAGTTAAACCCAGAATGAAACCCGCACCAATTAAGGAAACACCAAATCGGTATGTCCTTACCTGTAACAATAAATAGATTAGGAGCTAAAAATGAAACTTTACTACCGCGGTCTTGTTTACGAATATAACTTAACAGAAGCAGCCAAAAAAGTAACACGACCATTTGCACCAGTTGCTCGTAAAGGTTCTACCTATAACCTGATTTATCGTGGGCTAACCTATCGTATTGACCCGAATATTGAGCCTGCAAAAGTTTTTACACCACCAGTTACTTATCAATTAATTTATCGGGGAGTTGCATATTTGGTGGAGAGAACACATACAGGAGAAATCTCTACAAAATTCTCTCAACCTGTTACCACTTTAAAAGTGAGAAAATTTTTCACCAATATTTTAGGATTGTAAAAATCATGAAAGATTTTCTTTAAAAGTTTTGTCATACTGGCAATTTTATTTACCTATAAACATCATATTCACCTTGGGCGATCGCATCTAATTTCGCTCGGTCTAATACCAGAATTTTACCGCCTCGATGGTAAGTGACGATCGCCTGGATCTGTTTGAACAGTCGTACACATTCTTCGTAGGTAATCCCAATGCTGCGAGCAATTTGATAGTAAGGCAGACGCGATCGCAACAATACTCCTTGTGGCGTTGCGTCTGTTCCCTCTGCGATCGCCGCCTGCTGAATGTATTGCGCTAACCGCACGAGCGCCCGTTCTGAAACTAATCCATGCACTGCTTGATGGAGAAGCTGAAGGCGCTCCGTGAGGACTGCAATAATCTGCAAGGCAACTTCTGGAGCGTTTTGAATCAGCGCAAGTATTGCAGTGCGTTCAATCGTGAGAATTTGACAATCTTGCTGTGCCACGACGGTTGCGGGGGATGAGCCATTACCCAATAGTGCAGGTGCAGCAAATATTTCTCCGGCAGGTAACGTCCGCAAAATCGTTTCTTTGCCTGTAGAAGCGGTTTTCTTAACTTCTATTCTTCCACTGACAACAGCGAAGAGTTTATCAGGCAGGCGATCACCCTCATGAAGAATAATTTCTCCACGCAAGTATTGCTTAACCATAGCATGAGTTTGCAACTGTGCAAGCTGGTCTAGATCGAGTCTAGAAAAGAATGGAATTTGCTGAAGTTGTTCAACCGTGACTTGCATCGTTGAACCGCCTAATTAAGCAAGATTTACTTTTTCTCTTCCAATTTAACTTTTTCTTTTGCAACTATGAGCTAACTCATAGATGGATTCACCAGGATTTGACAAACTATAAGCAGTAAACAAGAGGACTGCTGTATGTCTTTAAATATTGAATTGTTGGAATCCAGTTTTTCACAGATTAAAGAACAGGAAACTGAGTTTACGACTCACTTCTATACTAATTTGTTTGCGGACTATCCAGAGGTCAAGCCACTGTTTGTCAATATCGATATGAAAAAACAAGCCAAGAAACTTTTCAAATCGCTTGTCCTAGTTGTAGACAGTCTCCGTAGCCCCGATGTATTGGCTAATGCACTCAAGGCTTTAGGGACTCGTCATATTCAGTATGGAGTGCTGCCTGAACATTATCCAATGGTAGGCAGTACGTTGTTAAAAGCATTTTCGATTTGCTTAGAGAGTGCGTGGACACCTAATACTGAGCAGGCATGGAGCGAGGCTTATGCAGTAGTGACTGAACTAATTTTAAGCGGTGCAGAATATCCAACCGAGATGTCTGCACCACTCAAAAAGATTAACAGCCTCCACAGGTGAAGACGATAAAGCAGTTCTACGCGGCTTGGACTGACCTTTGTTTGAAGCCTAATCAAGCTGTAATCTCTTACAACTATGAACTAGCTCAAAGAAATTATTAAGAAAATTGTCAGAGTAAAGGTAGTTAAAGGGTATGAGGGTAGCAATATGATCGCGCAAACAAACACAACTACATCTCAAATAGAAACTCTTGCCAAACTCTACCTAGAAGGCAAGCCAGCAGAGATTTCTGACGAAACTATCGCCCAACTTTGCGATTGGCTTATGGGTGAGTTCCACCAATTACCTTTAAATCTGCAATTTTCAGATTACATGCGTTACAACAACGCTCAAGAGATGTTTGTTGATATTGAGCGAGGACAACTTTGGGTATCCGCCGATAGTTACGATTCTTCCGTTTATCCCAATCCTATCTATGGCTTTATTTTTCAAGGAATGCACGATTACGATCACTATTTGACGGATAGTGACTTCAGCCTGGAAGGTGAAATTGTGGCTTACAACTTCACAGCAAAACGTGTGCCTTCTTTAGACATCCAAAAGATTCTCTACTCTGAAATTGTGTTGCGCTCCGCAGCCTATCTTTATTTAGGACATGCGGCAGCCCCTAAAATTGTTTTTCCATGAGCAATTACAGAGGTAAACAATATGCACGACTGTCCTTATTGCTTTTATCCATTACTTCGGCACATTCAGCACCATGAAATTTACTAGTTTTGTTTCCACTATTGGACAACGTTCAGGTGATTGGGATTGAAAAAGATGCTGACCGAGTTGCGATCGCCTCAATTATCGATTTGGGATCAGCAGCTAAAAGTGCAAACGCTTGCTCTACCCGTTGTTGATAGTTCTGGAGGCAAATAGTAAACTTATTAGCGATCGCACCCTTTTAATTCAATAGGTAATCTTCATTGAGGGCAAATAAAACCTGATTACAGCAGTTTTCATGTACTTGTACCACACCTGTTGTAGAGGCGCAAGATTCATTGGTGTCAACTTAAGCTAAAACCCTTTTCAAACCTCGTTTCTAGCCAAAGGCTAGAAATGCACTTCATTGCGGCTCTGCCGCAAGTCTTGAGGCGGAGCCTCTAGGAAAACCCAGCAGCGTTTTGAAACCATTGGCTGGTCGAATCAAACTAGCAATTATTCTAGTGGTTTTGATGACTTAGAAGAGAAGTTCCGTAGCTGGGAAACTCAGGATGAATTAGAACAAATGAAACGGAATATGCAGAAGTAGCGCGTATTGGCTAAAATACGCCAAAGTAACAAATGCGAACGCCGAATTAACAAATGCGAACACCGAATCAACAAATGCGTTCGCCGAATTAACAAATGCGTTCGCCGAATCAACAAATGCGTTCGCCGAATCAACAAATGCGTTCGCCGAATCAACAAATGCGTTCGCCGAATCAACAAATGCATTCGCCGAATCAACAAATGCGTTCGCCGAATCAACAAATGCGTTCGCCGAATCAACAAATGCGTTCGCCGAATCAACAAATGCGTTCGCCGAATCAACAAATGCGTTCGCCGAAATAGCTTACTCACTTGGTTCGCGTTAGTTTTACCCCACCCTAACCCTCCCCTTGGAAAGGGGAGGAAACAAGATTTCTTATTTCCCCCCTTTACAAGGGGGGATTAAGGGGGGTAATAATGTGATTAAAATCACAGCCAACTACTATTCAAACAACCTCTTAAGCTGAGTGAGCACTAAAAACGAAAAATCAAAGTTTTCAGGCACATTTTACAACAATAATTAGGGATTTTTAGAATAGTAGGATAGGTTCATTGCTGTTGCTCATCGAAAAAAGCAACAGTTGCAGGTAAATCAGGATTACCCCGTCCCTGTATCAGTTGTAAAATTCCCACAGCGACGACAAAGCTAATAAGCGTGTAGTATGTATATATACTATATATCCCAAGTAATATGAGTACAGAGTTATTAACTATTGCTGGCTCAGTAGGAAAAGCAGTATTTCCAGAAATTGTTAAGAAAATCAATAGTGAATTAAATCCTACAGACTTAGAAAAAGCTTTGAAAGCAGGTGTACAATTTGCTGAAGAGTGGGATTCTAATCAAGATTCTCATAAGCATTTGTTTTTTCATTGTACGCCAAAGGATGCGAGAGAACTTTTAGAGAGGTTTTTCAAAGATACAGGAGTTCAAGAAGAACTACAGAAGCCTTTTATAGAGAAAACAACCCCAAACCTACAAGTTTTAATTCAAATATTCCACAAAATCAAATCAGAAAAGCCAAACTTAGAGCTTCGCAATGAGAGTATTGAACATTGGCTGAAAAAGTTTGTAGATACTTATTTTGAACACACTAATACATATTTAAAGTTTCAATTTGCTAAATCAGATTATCTCAAACAACTATTAGGCTATTTTGATGGAGTTGAATTTGTCGGGATAAAGGTAAAAACAAAAGAAGAAGAAAAATTTGCTAAACTACCACAAATTTTTGTGATGCCTAATGTAGTTGAGCAGGTAGAAGCTAGAGAAAGTAAAGATTTAAAATTAAATCTAGATTTGGCTTTGGAAGAGACAGTCAACCAACAACGTCAGCAAAATTTACTTTGGGAACAACAAAGTAGTGGCAAGAAATTCTCAGCCCAAAAATTGCTAAAAGAAAGTACGCGCAATAAATTTGTTGTGTTGGGAGAACCAGGAATTGGTAAAACAACTTTGATGAGTTACTTTGCTGTGATACTGGCTGAACAGCAGACTGAAAAACCCGGTTTATCAGCAGATTTAGAGTTACTGCCAATTTTGATTAGAATTAGAGATTTAGACAAAGCTTCAACCAAGAATCTTTTAGAATATGTACGCAAGTTTGCCAATAATATTCATGTTAAAGAAGAATTGCCCAAAGGTTTCTTTGAACATTGGTTAGAAGATGGGAGAGCGTTAATTTTACTTGATGGCTTAGATGAAATCGCTAAACCAAGCGATCGCTATGAATTTGTAAGGATAATTCACAGCTTTCTCGGACAATATTCTCAAAATCGGGCAATTATAACTTCGCGTCCAGCAGGTTATAGTCGAGAGTTTTTTGGTACAGATGAATTCCCTCATTATCAGCTAGAAAAATTTGATGATAGTCAAATTGATTTATTTATTCAGCAGTGGTATAACAGCAGACTGCCAAACAACCCAGAGGAAGCACAACAGCGTCAAGAAAGCTTAAAAAAAGCATTAGCAGCACAAAAACGCATCAAATTATTAGCACGCAATCCTTTACTACTCACAATCATTGCCTTGATTCATCGCTATGACGCACATTTGCCTAGACAGCGATATAAACTCTATGAACAGGCAGTTGATACGCTATTGATTAACTGGGATGTCAACAAGGGCATTGAGTCTTGGAAGCTGAATTATATTAAATTGGACGATATCAAAATATTGATGCAACGCCTAGCTTACTGGATTCATTCTCAAGGTGAAACTGGCGATAAAGAAGGTGGGACGCTGATTGAGAGAGATGAGTTAATTACGCAATTAAGCCAATATATTCGTGAATGTAATTATCAAGTTCAGAAACATCAAGCTCAAGAAGAAGCCAAACGCTTAGTTGACCATATTACAGAACGCTGTGGTTTATTAAACGAACAAGGTCAAGATAGATATGCCTTTGTGCATAAGACATTTCAGGAATATTTAGCAGGTGAAGAAATACGCGATCGCCAATCAGGAGACTTTAACGAAGTACTAAATCATATTCAAGATTATCTACACAATTCCCACTGGCGAGAGGTGTTGTTGCTGTTAATAGCTCAACAAAATCAAAATAACTCGAAAAAAATTATTGAAGCAATTCTGCAACAAGAGACTCTTTATGAAGAATGGCTGCACCGCAATCTTTTCTTTGTAGGTACTTGTTTAGCTGAAGATTTAAAATTATCTGATGGCAAATTGATTACAGATATTTTGCAGGAATTAGTTGAGCTTGAAGTTAGCAATTCTCAGCAAGTAGGTAGGAAAGTTAAATCACAAGTTTTTCAAATTCTTTGCAATTTAAATGAAACCCGGTTTCAAGCTCAAGCATTAGAATGTTTGAACGCACCAGCAGATTTGGATAAAGAGCGAGTGCGAGAATATCGAGCAGCTTTAGGTGAACAACAGGAAGTATTGGTAGAACTGCTGGGTTTACTCAAAGATGAGAGTCAGATAGTGTCTTACTCTGCTGCTTTTATATTGAGCTACTTGGACAACGCCTCGCCAGAGATAGTTGAAGCACTGCTGGGTTTACTCAAAGATGAGAGTCAGATTGTGCGTAACTCTGCTGCTTTAGGATTGGGCAACTTGGGCAACGCCTCACCAGAGGTAGTTGAAGCACTGCTGGGTTTAGTCAAAGATGAGAGTGAGATTGTGCGTTACTCTGCTGCTTTAGGATTGGGCAACTTGGGCAACGCCTCGCCACAGGTAGTTGAAGCACTGCTGGGTTTAGTCAAAGATGAGAGTGAGATTGTGCGTAACTCTGCTGCTTCTGCATTAGGCAAGTTTGGTAACGCCTTGCCACAGGTAGTTGAAGCACTGCTGGGTTTAGTCAAAGATGAGAGTCAGAGTGTGCGTAACTCTGCTGCTTCTGCATTAGGCAAGTTGGGCAAAAACTCCAGCAATGTTACTGCTATTGTCGCCGAATGGATTTCACAACACCAGGATTCAAAATATGTAGGCGATGGGATTGATGCGCTGTGGAATTTGGTAGTCACAGAAGAATAATTTTTGTTTTTTCACTAGAAGTCCCTAAAGAGTACTGAATACTCAGCACTCTGTTGGTAAGCAAACCATTGACATTCAGTTAAAAATCGAAGGTTGTGCGAAGCACACCCATATACTGCGTATCATTTCTGCTGTCATTTTCCGGGTTGAGAATCATCCAAAAACCAGGAGTCACTGAGATGTTGTCATTTAGGCGGTAGCGATAAAAAGCTTCGATATGGTAAGCGTTGTTTCGGTCTTGACGGACATCACTGTTAGAGATATGCGGTGGTATACCAAAGAGAATTCCCGGCAGATTGCCTCTACCACCGACATCAGGAAATGACATACCAATCGCCCCAAACCAGGCATTGGCATTGTCACCATTGTTTACAAACAGAGAATCTGTTCCACCCCTACCATTGGAAATATTACTCAAACCAGAATTCTCGGCATTTGCCCAAATATATCCACCCCAAGCGTGGACTTGGAAATTCGGGGAGAAGCGATAGTATCCCTGTGTGCCGACAATATCGTTGGAAGTAGCAATGTTATTGCCAAAAGGAGCGTTTGATAGGACGCTACCCGTCCCAGCTGAGAGTTCGATTACTCCAGCAGGGCTATAGCCATGAGAGTAGGCAACACCAATTGCTCCTTGCTTACCGTAATAAGCTAAGTGCGCTAGGGCGTTGTAGCCGCCATCAAATAATCCGTTGCTAGGCGATGGCACATTAGGACTGGTTGCTAAATAGCCCAACGTGAGAACCAAGTCTTTGGTAATGTTCCAGTTAGCGGCTGCACCGGCACCACCTCGCCGGAATAAGGGACTGTATGAGCCAAATAGTGAGGGAACTCCATTGCCGTCGTCAGCGATTGTGGGGGGAGTGACGGTGGTGGAAATGTCGGTGTAACCAATGCCTGTAGGCCCAATAACGAAGTTAAGGGAATCACTGACTGGGAAGTAATAACGGATGTGGGGGACAAAAAGTGTCTCGTTGCTGTCATAATCGAAGTTCAGGCGTGTCATCCCTGTGCCTGTGGCTGCGGCAATTTGGCTTGTACCATTGGTGGGATTCGCAAAGTTACCAAATTCTAGCCGAACTCGCAATAAATCTTTGCCAGTGAAACTGCTCTCAAAGTTGAGACGACCCCGATTTGCAAAGTAGAGATTGGATTCATCATCTTCGCCACCTACTCTATCACCAAAGGTATCACTAATGGCGGTAATAATTTGAGCATTCAACCTAGTAGTAGTGGAAAACTGCTGCGCCTCTAATGTTGCTGTATGTGCCTCTAGGATATCTACTCGTCCGCGCAGAGTTGTTAGTTCTGCGGCAAAGTCTGACTGCAACTTTTGCAGCACTGCTAAATCTTGCTTATTAACTAAATCGCTAGTAGATATGGCAATTAACTCATTAATCCGATCCAAACAAGCATTTAAACCTGCGGCAAACTCATAACGGGTTAAGGCACGGTTCCCGCGATAGGTGGAGTTGGGATAACCTGCAATACAGCCGTAGCGTTCCACTAGCGATTGCAATGCAGCGAATGCCCAATCAGTTGGTTGTACATCAGAAAACTGGGAAACAGAATTTACTTGTCCCTGCAAATTCCGATTAACATCTGCTGCATTAGAATCATCTTCTGGAGGTGCTGCCCAAACTGCTGGAATTGCTAAAAATAGAAGAAAAAAGCTATGAAAAATAATTTTTAGCATTGGCTTATTATTTGAAAATGGTTTAATTCTGAATTTGGAACTAAATAGATCGCACTCGAACTAAAGCTTCCAGCTTCTAAGCTAATCAGCATTAAAGTTACATATTTCGATCTGAGATTTTAGGTTATTTAAAGCAACGCTATGACTTTTTGCTTCTTTCCCAATAACCGACTAATTTAAATCCGGGATGCAAATCAATAAACGGCGCATGAAATATCATGCCGGATAAACCAGAATAACAAAGAGCCGTATTGATAGTTTCCATCTTTTTACTGATTCACTGAAGCGAGAGTTTGTATTTAGTTGTTGTCTAATATTTTTTCTGGGATGTAGCATCACAGATAGGAATACACATTCCTAATAATAATTAGGAAAATGCTGTATTTATAAACACACTGCTGCATACTTTTCAATTACTTTGCAGTCATCAATTGTGAAGAAGCCAGAAGGCAGAAGATTGAAATTTATCTGTTGCTATCAACCCCATCTAATCCCAAGCCAATTGTTTATAAAACTCCACAAAATCACGCTTGGTGAGACAAGAGGCTTATGCCCCTTGCTCTATTTAACAAAGCTGGTAATCGGTATAAGGCTAAAACTATTTGTCAAAGTCTTTTTTTAACAACCGCTCCAGACGTAGAGGACACAGAGATACGAATTATGAATTACGCACAGCAGTGCTAGATGGATGCCAATTACATATCTTCCAGCTCAATTCCTTTAGTTTCTTTAATAAAAAAGAGAATGAAAAAGAATGAGGTAGCTGCTGCAATTGTATAGAGTCCATAGGCAGAACCTAGACCGAAATATTGCAGTATCGGAGGAAATGTTGTGGAAATGAGGAAATTGGCAACCCATTGCATAGCAGCAGCAATCGAAAGTGCGGCGGCTCGAATTTTGTTATTAAACATTTCTCCTAACAGCACCCAAACCACTGGCCCCCAGGAGAAACCAAAGCAAAATACATAGACGTTGGCTGCGATGAGAGCTATAGTACCTGCACTTCCAGTAAGATTGGGGTTGCCAGCAGCATCGAGGGGAGCATTGCCAAACAGATAAGCCATCGTCCCCAAGGTTATGGTCATGCCGATTGACCCGATTATGAGTAAGGGCTTGCGACCAAATTTATCCACGAAGGCGATCGCAATCAGTGTTGTAATAATGTTGACGGCTCCTGTAATCACCGTGATTGATAGGGAATCTTTTTCGGAAAATCCCACAGCACGCCACAAAACACTGCTGTAGTAGAAGATGACATTAATCCCAACAAATTGCTGTAATACAGATAAGCCTATTCCTATCCAAACAATTGGTAAGAGTCCGCCACTTCTGCTTAAGAGGTCAGAAAATTTAGGTTGGCGTTCGCGCAGCACTGTCTGCCGAATTTCTTCGATTTTTGGCAGTACGTCACCCCCTAAAATCTTGGTCAGAACGTTAGCAGCTTCTGGTTCTCGTCCTTTAGCAACCAAATAACGGGGGGATTCCGGAATTGTTAAAGCCACCATCCCGTAGAATACTGCTGGCGGGACTGCTGTCCAAAACATCCAGCGCCAAGCTGCAACTCCAAACAAAAACGGCGAGTCTGCTGAACCTGCTGACACAGCGATAAAGTAGTCGCTCAATAAGGCGATGAAAATTCCGACTACGATCGCTAATTGTTGCAGAGATCCTAACCTTCCTCGCAAATGGGTGGGAGAACATTCGGCAATGTAAGCCGGCGCGATAACGCTAGCAACGCCGATGCCAATTCCACCCAATAATCGCCAAAAGATAAAATCCCAGATAGTGAAGGCTATCCCAGAGCCAATGGCACTGATAGTAAACAACGCCGAAGCAACTACCATTGCGTTGACTCGACCATAACGGTCTGCAATCTGTCCGGCAAAGAAGGCTCCAATTGCAGACCCCAGCAACGCTAGGGACACTGCCAGCCCTGTTACCCAACTACTGGTATTAAAAGCTTTTGCTAAAGATAAAACCGCGCCGTTGATTACAGCAGTGTCAAAACCGAATAAAAACCCGCCGAGTGCCGCAGCACCAGCAATCAAAATTACATAAAACGTGTTGGCTTTACGACGAACAGTAGTGGAAGACATAGTTTATATATTGGGGATTGGGCATGGGGCATTGGGCATTGGGCATTGGGGAGATGAGAGAGATGAGAGAGTGGGGAGTAGGAGAAGTAGAAAGCAAAAACTCATTAATGGAGTTCAAAGGCTCATTAATGGAGTTCAAATACTCATTCACGGAGTTCAGAGGCTCATTAATGAAGTTCAAATACTCATTAACGGAGTTCAAAGGCTCATTAATGAAGTTCAAAGGCTCATTCACGAGTATTAAAGACTCATTAATGAAGTTTAGAGGCTCATTAATGGAGTTCAAAGACTCATTCACGAGTATTAAAGACTCATTAATAGAGTTCAAAAACTCATTCACGAGTTATTAAAAACTCATCCCCTATTCTCAATGCCCCATGCCCAATGCCCAAATACATTGATTTTTTTACCGTCTAGAACGTCTGCGTAACCGATCAATCATTACTGCTAAAATAATTACTAATCCTTTGACGACTAGTTGCCAGAAGTAAGATAGATTCAACAGAGTTAAACCGTTGTTGAGAATAGCAATAATTAATGCACCGAGAAGAGTGCCGCCAATGGTGCCAATACCACCTGTGAAGCTGGTTCCACCTAGAATAACAGCAGCGATCGCATCCAACTCGTAACCAGTACCGACGATGCCACTAGCACTATAAAGACGGCTAGCACTCATTATTCCTGCCAAACCTGCCAGTAATCCACTGACACCATAGACAAATAGCAATACCCGATCAACTTTAATTCCAGTTAATCGTGCTGCTCGCTCGTTACCACCTACTGCATATATTTGCACCCCTAAAACCGTTTGTCGCAGGACAAACCAACTCACTACTATACTCAGTAGGGCAATGATTACCAGCCAAGGAAGGGGGCCGACATAGCTATTGCCTATCCATGCAAAATTTATCTCACGGTTAATAACCGTTGTACCATTGGCAACTAAAAAGGCAACACCTCGCAAGGCAGTCAGTGAACCCAGCGTGACGATAAAAGGTGGCACATCCAAAAAAGTGATCAGAGCGCCGTTAATTAAACCCAAAAGCAATCCTGCAAGCAAACCAGCAGGTATAGCCGCCCAACCTATAGCGGGAAGTAGTGATACCAGCACCGTAACTACGGCAGAAACAGCCAATATTGATCCAACTGAAAGGTCAATACCTCCAGTCAGAATTACAAACGTCATTCCCGTTGCTAAGACAATATTGATTGATGCCTGACGCAAGATATTAACGATATTAGCCCCTGTAAGGAAGCTGGGAGAAAGGAATGTAAATAAGATGCAGATAATTATTAGAATTGGCAGAATACCTGCAACCTCAAGCAGAGTGCTGATTGATTTGCGGTTGCGTTGCGTTGAATTCTTGTCTGTTCTATTATTAACTGGCCTTATTGTCTGACTCATGATGCTGGTACCTCCGATGCTCCTGTTGCATAGTGCATAATTTTTTCTTGAGTAATTTCTTTACCAAGACTGCCGTCAAGTTCGCCCACTAGCTGCCCTTCTCGCATCACTAAAACGCTATCGCTCAAGCCCACAACCTCCGGTAGTTCGCTGGAAACCATCAGAACTGCAACACCTTGGGCTGCTAACTCGCTGATAATTCGGTAAATTTCGCTTTTAGCACCGATATCTACGCCGCGTGTTGGCTCATCCAACATCAGTACTCTCGGCTTAATCGCTAACCAACGCGCCAATAATAGCTTCTGCTGATTACCACCAGAAAGATCCACCGCTCTGATTTCCAAATTCGCCAGCCGGATATTGAAGTCTTCCACCGCTTGCGTCGCTAATAGATTGACTGAACCCCAGTTGACGACACCAGCCTTTGCATCCTGCTTGAGTGTGTTAATGGCAATATTCTTACGGGAACTCATCTCCAGAAATAAACCCTGGTCTTTGCGGTCTTCTGGGACATAACCAATTCCAGCAGCAATGGCATCACCGGGGCTATTAATATTAAGTTTCATACCATTGAGGAAGACTTCACCACTTGTTTTGCGATCGGCACCAAAAATCAGCCGGCATACTTCCGTTCGTCCTGCACCAACTAGCCCCGCGAGACCGACAATTTCGCCAGCGCGAAGTTGAAAACTAGTTGGCTCAACCTTGCGTCCATCACTGATATTTGTGACTTCCAATCTCACTGGCCCTGGATTGGTTTGCCGTTGATGTTCGTAAAAGTCTTGCATCGAGCGACCGACCATCATCTGCACCAATCGCTGTGCAGAAATTTCATCCCGCGTCAAACTGCCAATGTATTGACCATCGCGCAGCACGCTAATCCGGTCAGCCAATGCATATATTTCTTCCATGCGGTGACTGATGTAGATAATGGCAATGCCGTCACTTTTTAGTCTGCGAATTACCTCAAACAAGCGCTCTGTTTCGCGGTCAGATAGTGCTGCTGTTGGCTCGTCCATTACCAAAACGCGGCTATTGTCCTTCAGCGCCCGCGCAATTTCTACCTGCTGTTGTTCGGCGACTACCAAGCTACCAACTACTGTTTGTGGTGTAAAACTGGCTCCCAGGCTTTGAAGCACTTTCTCTGCTTCCAGCTCCATACCTTTGCGGTCTAAAAGCTGACCTCGGCGCAACTCGCTACCCATAAAAATATTTTCGGCAACGGTTAAATTAGGTGCAACGTTCAGTTCTTGATAAATGAGATTAATACCCGCCTTGCGTGCTGAAGCCGGATCGGTAATTTTTACCGAGCTACCATTGATGCGAATCTCGCCTTCGTCAGCAATGTAAGCCCCAGCCAGGATCTTCATCAATGTACTTTTGCCTGCTCCGTTCTCACCCATGAGGGCGTGAACCTCTCCTGGATAAATCGTGAGATTAACATTTTGCAGGGCAGGTACACCATTAAATCGTTTAGCAATCCCTTGCATTTCTAATACAGGGGTAGCAGTTGGTACATGAGGAAAAGAGGTTTCAATATTTGTTGTCATCAGCTGTACCTGTAAAAACAATTGAAAATGTGTATTTTTAAGTTAAAAATTCCCGAAAATCATAGTTTGATATGAAATGAAAGCCGTTACAAAATCATCTTTAGAAAACTTACCACTGACGATCGCTGACTTTCACAATTGTGATTACTTACCAACCTTTCTCTGTGCTAACGTTGTCTTTTGTAATCAGCTTGGGTGTGAGCAGAATGGTGGAATTACTAGGTTTTTTACCATTCAAGATGTCGTTACCAACCTTAACTGCTTCTGTAGCCATACCTCTGGGATTTTGAGTAGCAGTTGCAGCATATATACCATTTTTGTCAGCGATCGCTTTGATTGCTTCTGGCGCACCATCAACCCCAACAATAAAGAAATCTTTACGTCGTGCTTGATTAGCTGCTAGTTCTGCTCCCACCCCACTCGGATCGTTAATCGCAAAAACAGCATCAATTTTCGGAAAGGTTGTCAGCAAATCAGTCATGACTCTAAGTCCTCCATCCCTACTCCCTTCTGCATTCTGGTTTTTAGAAAGTATTTTTAGATCGGGATATTTGGACAATACCTTTTCGCAACCACTAACTCGTTGAAGCACCGATTCCACCGGAGGGCCGTTAACTATGACTACATTGCCTTTGCCTTTGAGGCGATCGGCAATATATTGGCAACCCAGTTCTCCTGCTTTGACATTGTTAGTTGTAATGGTGGCATCCACACCTCCGTCAGCACCTGTATCTACCGCGATCACAATTTTGCCTGCTTGTTTCGCTCTTTCAACTGCTGGCTGAATGCCACTTTTATCAGCAGCATTCAGAACAATGATGTCAGTATTCGCCGCAATAAAATTTTCAATTTGATTGGTTTGTTGGTTGAGGTCATAGGCACTGGAAGCGACAATAACTTTGACATCATTACCCCCAAATTTCTTTGCTGCTGCCTCAACCGCCTGTCCCATAACGACGAAGAAGGGGTTACTTAAATCGCCAACGGTAAAGCCAACTGCTCGTAATTTTGCATCTCCAACACCCTTACTTGCTGCACTAGTATTAGCGGTGTTGCCATTTTGAGAGTTATTTGTGCAACCAATAACAGTACTACTGAGCAGACCTAATATACTAGCTGCGATCGCAATTTTTTTCACATTCATATATCTCCTCAAGGTAATTAAATACTTACTTACCAGCCTTCATAAGTGCTGAGGTTGTCTCTAGTAACTAACTTGACTGGAATTAAAATCTCGGAATCACTAGGTTTTTTGCCCTGGATTAAATTGTTGCCAATCTCAACTGCTTTTTGCGCCATCTGTGCGGGATTTTGAGCAGCAGTTGCCGCAAATACACCATCTTTATCTTCCATTGCTTTGGTTGCATCCGGTGAACCGTCAACCCCAACAATAAAAAATTCTTTGCGTCTTGCTTGTCTAGCTGCTAAATCTGCGCCTATACCGCTTTGATCGTTAGTGGCAAAAACGGCATCAATTTTGGGGAAAGTTGTCAGCAAATCGCTCATGACTCTAAGTCCTCCATCCCTGGTCCCTTCGGCGTTTTGGTCTGAGATGATTTTTATATCAGAATATTTAGATAATGAATTCTTACAACCACTCACTCGCTGATTGATTGAGTCCATCGGAGTACCGTTGAGAATGACTACATTACCTTGACCTTTGAGGCGATCGGCAATATATTGGCAAGCAATCTCTCCAGCTTGGGTATTGTTGGAACTAATCATCGCATCCACATCTGCATCAACAGCTGAATCTACTGCAATTACAACCCTACCTGCAAGCCTTGCTTGATCGATAACTGGTTTAACTCCTTTTTTGTCAACAGCACTGAGGATAATTAGATCGGTATTTGCAGCTGTAAAATTTTCGATTTGGTTGCTTTGTTGGTTTAGGTCAAAGGCACTGGAAACCGCATTAACTTTGATATTACCTCCAATTTTCTGGGCTTCTTTTTCAGCCCCCTTCTGCACTGCATTATAGAAGGGATTGCCTAAGTCACCCAAAGCTATGCCGATTGTTTGCAATTTTCTATTTGGAGTACTAAGATTCTCTGCACTTATATTAGTAGCCCTGTTATTAGTATTAGTAGCCGTGTTGTTATTTGGAGCACCATTTGTGCAACCAACAACTGCGAAACCTAATATACCAACTATGAGCGAGATTCTCTTCATATTCATCTATTTATAACAACGGATTTAAATTTGAGAAAGGTCAGCAGAATATAAAGATGCACAGTTATCACAATATGAACTAGGTTTGAAACCTTTAGACCTAACCTAGTGATACTACTAACTTGTGTAATTTTGACTCCAAAGGTCTTATGACTTGACGTCATTGGAGTTACTGTTATTTGTTTCCCGAAACTAGATGTTTTATTTTTAAAGCAAAACTATGAATACCACACTATTTCAAATAATTGCATTATTTGTTAGTGAAATTACTTCGGTAGTACATAGTCTGAAAAGAGCTTTTAAGTAAAACTTTCAAAAATTAGTTTTCTTAAATTTGTAAAACTTTATTTTGTTTTGACTTATTTAAGTTTATCTTGATCGCTGGCAAAAATTATTTTTCTTTATCGAACTTTACAAATAAAAAAGCATTTATATCTCCTTGCACATCATCTAAAGTGTTTATAGTAAAGCATTTGCAGTCATCAGCAAATTTAAGATTTATGAAAAGGTTGAAATCGGTAACATTTCGCAATAAATCTACTTCCGAAAAGAGCGGATTATGAGAAGAGCTTTTTTTGTTTTGAATGCTAGATTTTGAGAAATGTAAACATTTTTTGATTAGATTTTCTAAATTCACTCAAATTTACTTGCCAGGGTGCTTGCCTGTTATTACTCCTTTATCACTTGAAGACAATAGAGGAGTAAACAAGATAATATTTCTATGCTTGATTTAGAAGCAAAAATATTTGCTACCTGTTTTATGCTTTCACATCTGAATTTTGACTCCTAAATGAATATATTTTTATACATTTTAAAACTTTAATGTTGCGGGTAAATATTTAGCCACTAAATCTTCATAGTATGGTTTTAATTTCTGCCAATCAAGAGGAATAGGGTTTTTTGAATACAAATCGTAGGGATTGAATAAACTTACCCATTTAAACATTTCTTGATCGTGTTTATCCATCAAATATTCATATGCCTTGTCACGATGTTGAGGATAAAAGGAGTGATAGCGAAGCATATATAATGCAGATTCAGGCAAATAGTTTTTCATCATCTGATAAAAATACTCATCATGACCCCATGACATGTGTACATTACTCAATCCACAGTTAGGCTCATAAATGCCATATTTAGTGTTGTAATCGAGGTTCTTATAATCAGGATTTTCTTTAAAGAATTCTGAGAAAACAATTTTCTCAGAAAATGCACAACCGATAGGATAAGTATCGCCTACGGTAGCCCATTGAGGTTCACCAAATAGACAAAGCACTTTCCCCATATCGTGAAAGAAGCCAGTAAGTACCATCCAGTCAGGATGACCATCGGCGCGAATAGCTTCTGATGTTTGCAATAGATGTTGTAACTGATCCATTTCTGTATCGGGATCGGAATCATCAACCAACTGATTCAAAAATTCGACCGCATCCCAAATAGACATTTCTTTTTTATCAAACTTTAAAAACTCTTTTTCTTTTTGAAGTACAAAATTATATGTTTGATTAATATGGTTTAACCGATAAAACTCTTTCACTGTATCTCTAATAGTCGTTTCATAATTCCTATATTCTTTGGTAGTTTTACCTTCTTTAACTATGCTATCTGGATTATAATAGCGATTAAGTAAGTCTTCTTCCCATTCTTCTAGTGAATGTAAGGGATTGTTTTGAATCTGAAAAATAGTATTATTTAGAGTTTGAGACATATCTTCCTATTTGTCGATATTGTAGTTAAATGGTACTTTCGGACTTATATGCACAGGTGTGCAAAATATGTCTTGTTCATTAGTTTTGCACACGTGTGCAAAACTAATCGTTAAGTTTCATTACGTCTTTACACATCTATTTACAATCTACTTCCCTAAGTGTCTTATTCAATCTGTTTAATTCAGATTAAAAATAGTGCTTTTGCACATCCGTGCATGAATTTACTAACTATAAGCTAATCTTTTAGTTTATTCAAGTGTGCAAAAGCTATAGTTATTAATTTTCATGTCTGATTCAACCAGCTTAGTATTAATTTGTCAATTGTACAGTTGTGGAATACTTAACAAGATTAGCCAACTCTTGTAACTGGTTTATTGCTTCTGCACCTTCCAACTTCATTAATTCGCGATCGTCCCACAATTCCATCCAAGTAATTCCATAATCAGACACCAAAAACCGAATCAGGTGCTTTTCTTTCAGGCTAACTATAAATGAAGCACTTTTCATTTGGTTGCCGCATGTATAACAAGACGCAGTATAACCACGCCGCTCAAGTATAATTGTCAAGGCTTGCAGGTTCATTACCAAGTCTTGGACGAATTGCTGATGTTGTTGGGCTAATCTTACAAACACTTGTTTTCTCCTACCATTACAGTTATCTGCTTGCTTTGATATTTCTTTAGACTTATATCTGGTGTGATTTAGTTGCCAAAAGTTCGTATTTTTCTAGATACGTGATTAATCTTAATATTACGGTTGTCACCAATAAGCTAAATTTTCAAAGCCGTTCTAATGTTTCGGACAATTATCTGAGGTGGTTGTGCAATATCTATACATAGAGCATCTACTGGTTCTTCAAGTGTATAAAACTGGCTATCGAGCAGTTTTTCACTCATGTAATGATTGCTACGTTGTTGCAAGCGCATTTGAATCAACTCATAAGACCCTTTGAGGTAAACTAGCTTGATGCGTTCCTTATCCAATACCAAAAATTGCCGATAGCTATCTTTTAAAGCCGAACACGCCAGCACCACATTTTTTTTTTCTTGCAGCCAATGTTTTATGGCTGTTTGCAAATCTTGTAACCAAGGCATTCTGTCATCTTCACTCAGAGGGATACCACGCCGCATTTTCTCAACATTCTCTGGCGAGTGGAAAGTATCAGCGTCGCCAAATTCCCATTCTAAAGAGTCTGCTAGCAGTTTTCCGATAGTGCTTTTCCCAGAACCAGAGACGCCCATTACGAGGATAATCATTTTTTTTCTTAATAAAAGTTCAACTAATTTGGAATTTGTAATTGGTAACTTGTAGTTGTAATCTGTGAGTTGTATTATCTGTTGACAAATAACGATTATTTTCTATAATACATACGAATGCACACGTGTGCAAACATTAAAAACTGAGATAAAACAATGAATAAACGAAGAATTTCAATTGAAGATATTGCCCGCAGAGCAGGCGTTTCTCATTCTACAGTTTCACGCGCTTTGCGAGATAATGCTCTGATTAGCCCAAAAGTGCGAGAAGAAATTAAGCGGCTGGCGCAGGAGATGAGTTATGTGCCAAATGCTATTGCTCAAAGCTTGCAAAATAAACGTACTAATACCATTGGTGTAGTAGTAACTTCAATTTCTGATCCCTTTTTTGCAGAGGTGGTAGAGGGAATCGAGAAGATAGCCAAACCAGCAGGTTTGAGTGTTTTATTGAGTGCTTCACACCGAGATTTTGAGCAGGAAATGGCAGCTATTGATACCTTTCATCGCCGGAGAGTAGACGGGATATTAATAGCCGACTCGCGAATTAGTAAACAGCATACTAAACAACTCACACAAATTGCTGTACCAACAGTTTTGATTAATAGTCAGACTGAAAATCAATCCGAAATATTTCACTCAGTAGCAATAGACGATCGCTTAGGTGCTAAATTAGCTACAGAGCATCTAATCAGTTTGGGACACACCGCTATTGGTTATCTGGGTGTAAGCGATCGCAGCAGATCGAACCAGCAGCGCCTAGAAGGATATCAAATGGCCCTTGCTGAAGCTGGGATTCCACCAAATACTGATTGGGTTTCAATTAGTGACGAATATGATACCAGAACCAGCGATGTTAGCACTGGGCAAAATATGCTATCTAAACTCTTGACTGCGGAAGTAACAGGCATCTTTTGTTATAACGATATGGTGGCAATTGGTGCTTTGTTAGCTTGCCAAGAATTAGGTATTTTAGTACCGCGAAATTTGAGTCTCGTCGGATTTGATGGTATTGCTCTGGGTTGTTACGTTACGCCGGCATTAACTACAGTTAGTCAGCCAATGTTAGAAATTGGTGGCATAGCCATGCAAATGTTACTTGATTTATTAGAAGAAAAAACTGTGGAAAACCGCGTTTTATGTCCTTTTCTAGTACAGCGCGGAAGTAGTACACCATTATTAACACCGATGCTGCCAGTGATAACCTAGAGAATCAGCGATCGCTCCACGAAGAAGGGTTTACTCAAATCAGACCAACTTTTCGCCCCGATGCAGTAGTTAATCTGGATGCTCCTGGTTGGCGCAAAAATCTTACCAAATTAGAACGCACTATCGGTAGAGAAATTAACACTTACGCCAATTTTGTGCAAGCTCTCGAAGAACGTCGAGCTTTCTTTAAAAAAATGGGGGCGACAGCTACCGATCAAGGTGCAGCTACACCTTATACGACACGTCTTTCTGACCAAGAAGTTGAAGCTATATTTGCAAGAGCATTAGCCGCCAAGCTGAATACAGGTGATGTAGAAAATTTTACTGGTCATATCTTTATGGAAATGGCGCGGATGAGTGTAGAAGATAGTTTGGTGATGCAAATGCATTGTGGTGTGATGCGTAACCATAATCCAGCTTTGTTTGAGAAATTTGGAGCTGATAAAGGCGCTGATATTCCTGTACAAATAGAATGGACTGAAAATTTATGCCCGTTGTTGTCAGCTTACGGTAACGATCCGCGCTTCCATTTGATTATTTTTGGCATGGATGAAAGCACTTATAGCCGCGAGATGGCTCCGTTAGCTGGTCATTATCCTAGTGTGTTGTTCGGGCCGCCTTGGTGGTTTCATGACAGCGTAAATGGTATGGAGCGTTATTTCAATCAGGTAATGGAAACTGCTGGAATTTACAATACAGCCGGGTTTAATGATGATACACGGGCTTTCGTTTCGATTCCGGCTCGTCACAATGTCTGGCGGCGAGTAGCTTGTAATTAGTTGGCTGGATTGGTAGCACGGGAATTGGTTGAGGAAGAGGAAGGGTATGATATGGCTCGTGCTTTGGCTTATGACCTCGCTAAGGTTGCTTACAAGTTTGGGTAAAATCGTGAGGAGTTGAGGAGTGAAATTTAAACGCATAGGCGCTTCGCCTTCCCGTAGGGTAGGAGCGCGGAGGGAAGCGCACAGAGAAGTCGGAGCGGCGGCTTCCGCCGCTCTGAACTTCGGTGGGTACGCAGAGAATTTTACTTAGCGGGGAAGTGGTTGATGGCAGAGTTGATTTTAAGTAAACTTTTTAGCTTAAAGGAGCGGATAGCGGTAGTTACTGGTGGTTCTGGTGTGCTTGGTGGGGCTATGGCTAAGGGTTTGGCTCTGGCTGGAGCGCGAGTGGTCGTTTTGGGTCGCAATGAAGTTAGGGCGGGGGCGGTGGTGGCTGAGATTACTGCTAACGATGGAGAAAGTATCGCTGTGGTAGCAGATGTTAGCGAGCGCTCCCAATTAGAAATCGCTAGGGATGTTATTATACAACGTTGGGGTGAAATAGATATCTTGGTAAATATGGCTGGCGGTAATATTCCGGCTGCCACAATTTCTTCTGATGCGACTATTTTTGATCTGCCACACGCAGCCTTTGAGGAAGTGGTTAGCCTCAACTTAGTTGGTACTCTCCTACCTTGTCAGGTTTTTGGTCAAGCAATGGTGGAAATAAGTCAGCCTCACGGTTGCATTGTGAATATTTCTTCTATGTCTGCCATTCGAGCGATTAGCCGTGTGGTTGGCTACTCAGCCGCGAAAGCTGGGATAGATAACTTTACTCGCTGGCTAGCTGTAGAACTCGCCCAAAAGTATGGTGATGGAATGCGAGTAAATGCGATCGCACCAGGTTTTTTTATTGGAGAACAAAATCGAGATTTACTCTTAAATTCTGATGGTAGTTTGACCGAACGTGGGCAAAAAATTATTGACCATACCCTCGCCAGACGTTTTGGAAAACCAGATGAATTACTCAGCACTTTGATCTGGTTATGTAGTTCTGGTTCTAGTTTCGTTAACGGCGTAGTTGTGCCAGTAGATGGTGGATTTAGTATCTACAGTGGAGTTTAATCATGTATTCACTGGCTGTCAATAACAGGACACTTTCAGATGAGCAAGTTTCTGGGCTAGTTCATCAAGCTTTCACAGACTCTAAGTTAGATGGACAGCGCATCTTGGTGTTAATTCCAGATAGTACCCGCACTGCTCCCATCCCGCAAATGTTTCGATTGCTGCATCAGGAGTTGAGTCAAAGAGTAGCAGCTCTAGATTTTTTAATTGCTCTGGGTACACATAATCCCATGAGTGAGGAACAAATCAATCACTTAGTAGGAGTAACAGCAAAAGAGCGAGAGACAACTTTTCAAAAAATTCGCATCTTTAACCACCTTTGGAATGAGCCGGATACCTTTATTTCTTGTGGAGTAATTTCCGCAGACGAGATAGCAGAAATTAGCGGTAGAATGCTACATCAGTCAGTTGATGTGCGTATTAATAAGCTTGTAACAGAATACGATTTGATCGTAATTTGCGGCCCAGTTTTTCCCCATGAAGTTGTCGGTTTTTCTGGTGGAAATAAATATTTTTTTCCTGGTATTGGTGGTCAAGAAGTAATTAATCTCTCCCACTGGTTAGGTGCTTTAATTACTTGTTACGAAATTATTGGTACACTCGGAATAACACCAGTCCGACGTTTGATTAACCGAGCCGCTGACCTGATTTTTACCCCAAAGCTTTGTTTAGCGATGGTGGTCGCACCGAAAACAAATCAGCTAGCTGGACTTTATATAGATCAACCAGAATCTGCCTGGGAAGCTGCTGCAAAATTATCAGCTAAACTGCATATTAAATATGTAGATCGGTCTTTTAAACAAGTGCTTTCAGTTATGCCCCAAATGTATGATGACATTTGGACAGCAGCAAAAGGAATGTACAAATTAGAGCCAGTAGTAGCCGATGGAGGCGAGGTAATTATATATGCGCCTCACATTACCGAGTTTAGCTATACACACGGCAAAATTCTCTCCCAAGTTGGCTATCATGTGCGAGATTACTTTCTCAAACAGTGGGATAAATTCCAAGAGTATCCTGCTGGAGTGCTGGCCCATAGTACTCACTTAAAAGGGACGGGTACTTTTGATCTGATAAAAGGAGAACAAGCGCGGATTCGCGTAACTTTAGCTACTGGTATTTCTGCTGAACGCTGTGCTGCTCATAACTTAAACTATCATGACCCCGCGACTATTCGACCCACTGAATGGGCTAATCGAGAGGACGAAGGCATATTGATAGTGCCCAAGGCTGGCGAGATACTATACCGTCTAAGTTACAGTAATTTTCAGATAACTAAATCTGGAGTTTAGACTAACGGTGGGCGATCAGAGCGCATCTATCAGTGGGTTTAATGGTATAAAAGTTAACAATAATTTTAACTGCGAATTGTACAGACGTTATGTATAGTGAGAGTAAGACTGTGAAGAAAAAGTGGTCAGTTAAGTTGAACAGACCACATCTTTATTTAAAGCTTTAGCTACATGAACCGCCACTTTTGAATGATTACGTGTTGTTAATTCCCTAATTTTACGGAACTTCAGTCAAATAGAATACTTTGGACACGCCCACTATCTCGCCGTGCAAGCTAGGGCAAACTTATCTAAATTACTCTTGATTACAACGAAGGTTAAGAAGCAACGAAAAAATCAGAATTTCGTGTTTGATTATTTTTTAAGCCCCAAAGCGATGCCTGCGGCAGGCTACGCCAACACCTAAAACTTTCGCAATAAGCAAGAATTAATGACAAAAAGTTTGACTTTATTGAGAATATACTCTACTTATTGACATGATGCGGCCGCCCTGCCGTGCAAGCGAGACCGATTACGTAGTTTTGAATCGTTGTTTTAAAGTCAGGATCGCCTTCTGCTGGTTTCGCAGACAGCGCCAGTTTGACCGGATGGTTGTAGCGTCCCCGCCGAAACAGGTTACCGATATCTCGACGAAACAGTTCCGCAATCGGTACTTGTCCCGTCACAGTTGTCGGATCTCCATTTGTCAAAGTTGTAATTTCAAGGTCAGAAAAATTCTCAAAATTAACGTAATCTTTCCAAATACTGGTCGCTGCCAGAGTATCCCAGAAGAATAATGTGTCGTACACATAAACTCCTGGAGTGGGTTGATTAGAAAGCTGAAGATTCTTCATGAACTGAGCCGGAGGTGTGGCACATCGGGGATTGCTTTGCAGGCGGTCAGCAAACCCAGTCAGCCTGGCCTCATTAGTTGCATTTAACGGAACGATATATGCCGGAATGCCGGAATTTAAGATTTTATTGATCGCAACGGCATCAATCCAGAAATTGGCTTCTGCATTATTAAGCGAGTTAAAGGCTTTCTTGTGCTGTCCGGTTTGAATGTTTTCAAAATCTGTACCGGGAAATGGCAGATGATGCTCGCTAAAGAGATGTGAGCCATCCTGAAAATAGATGTTCCCTGATGTCCAGGTTGGGTAAGGTTCGTTCAGACGATAATTTCCTTTTGCATCGAAATTATCAGCTTTGTTGGTATCCCACACACCACCGATAAACCGGGTTGAAATGACATTCTTCAACTGAGAAAGTTGCAGATATTCCGGGCAACCGTACTTATTAGGTTTATTCTCAATTTTCTCGTAAGCTCTTGCTAGGTTCGTTGCTGGACCAACGCTGAGAACTGTGAGTTGCTCGTGTTTTACGTAAGCTGCACATATCGAGTCGGCAAGGAAATCAGAAGCCTTTTTCTTACGGTCGATCAGGCTTAACTCTGGCAGGTTATACTTGTTTAAAATATTTTGAGCCGTGGGAAGGACGTATTTGAACGTTTCATCCCGAAATGGACGATTAAACTCGTTCCAACATACAACATCATTTTGAGAAAACTTAAACTCTTGGTGAAATAAACAAGGCTCAAACGCCTTTTTTCCACCGTATGGAAGCTGAAAGCGAAAACTTGTAAACTTCGCGTTTGGCAGCGGTCTTCCATAGTCATCAGCTTGACTTGGAACAGAAATTACGGCAACGCTTTCGTCACAGCCAGAATAAATTTTTGCTTCATTATAGTGAGCAATTGACAAAATCTTTTGTGTTAAACCATTAACATCTCCCTCTTCAGGACTAAAATACCCTAACATATCTCGCTTCAAATTTGGATAGGCGTTAGAGTTGTTGCAGTAAGCTTCTCCAGTGGGTGATGTTGTTACTCCAACTAACTTAACAGGCGGCGAAGATTGACTGGAGGCAAGGGCAAGAACCAAGATTGTGTAGGAAGACTCAAACGCACCATCGGTGTCGAGAATGACCTGAATTGGTTTGGGTTTATTGGCAAGTGAGGCTGTTGGCAAGCAAAACGCGAGGTAAGCTGCTACAACAAACATATTAGAAACAATGTTTTTAATATTAAAACGACTCATGATTGCTCCCTTTATTAATATTTGTAGAACTAGCCTTTACAAGAAAACAACAAATTTAAGAATTTCTGACTTCAGCTTACAAAAATATCTGAGTGAAAAATCTTGACTACTTTTACATAGTTAATATTTTTTAATCTATATACGGAAGTAATAAGCTCTGGGAATTGCTGCTTCAAAATATCCAGCTACTTGAAGTAAAAATACTGAAGATAGAGACTGGAGACACTACTTCAAATGACTTGGTAATTAAGACCACATCCACATGACTATGGTATGTGATTGTACTTGATACTCATATTTGGGTTTGGTGAGTTCAGAACGATTCACAACTGACTAGATAACAGCAACATTGGTTGGGGAACAGTTTGATGCAGTCTTATTATTCAGCTTCCGTTTAAAAGCAAAACCAAAACCAAAAGCAGCAACTGCCAGTGAACTGATTACTGAAGAAGATTCAGGGACGGGTGTTGCCTTAATGCTAGTTGTGTCACCTAAGAAAGTATATATTTCAGTTATTCTGTCATACAAAAATAGGTTGTAATTAGTGCTACCATCTGCAACAATGTTACCACTGGGATCAACGCTATTGGAGATGAAGTAGTACGGATTCTGACTAGGTGTCTCGGTGCTGACATCTAATACTGGAAGGTTATGAGTTAGAGAGTTATCGTAATCCAAACGTAAATACTTGTCAGTTGAAATGCCGTTTATAACCGAACTACCACTTTGAAGAAGTGTATTGGTAGAGTCGAAAATGGATAGCGACCGAGATTCCAAAAATCGAGTTGAAAATGGACTATACCCTGGACTAATTTCTGAAAAAGAAGTCGGAGCATTAATTTTAGTTGTAAACGAACCTTCGGCTGAATATCCATTAGTAAAATTCGCGCTGAATGCGAAATCAGCAGCCTGAGCGGATGAAACTGCAAACACAAAGGGAATGGATGAACAAGTCACCATCGCAAGCAATACAGAAAATTTTTGAAGTTTCATGAATAAACCTTGAATTATTGAATGAATAAACGCGATTTCGGAAATGTTTTCCGAATGCCTATTCTTTCGTTAAATTCAGGAGTCAGAATCTAGGGCTTTTGATCTCTGAATTTATCGTAGTATCGGTTATGAACCTTAATAAACTTGATTAGCAATCCTTAGATAAGTAGTGACGCAAGCTTGCTCTGATCGTTTGAAAAGTTAAAGTGAAAGAACAAATGTGAAAAACCTGTAGGCTCAACACAAATATGTTCTTTTATCCTTACTATTGGCTTGGTAAGAAACACTAAAAAAAACTTACCATAATCACATAAATATTTCATATAAATTTTTGATAAAGAAGTCGAGCAATATATTAATAAATATTTCCGAAACCTTTATTCATTTTGAAATAACACAATACTTATATGTTAAAAACATGATTTTTTGAAATTAAAAAGTTTCAGTAATAAAAGAAAAGTGGCAAATTTCAATTCTTCTAAAGCATTTTTTTTAAGAACTGCTTGGCGCGATCGCACTGAGGATTTTGAAAAAATTCGCCAGGAGTGGTATCTTCTGCTAAACTTCCCTGGTCGAGGAACATAATCCAATTGGCAACAACTCTTGCAAAGCCCATTTCATGGGTAACGATCGCCATTGTCATTCCAGATAATGCTAAAGCTTTCATCACTTCCAGCATATCCTTAACCATTTCTGGATCTAGGGCAGAGAGAGGTGGGTTCATCAAACAAAATCATCTCTGGTTCCATTGCCAATGCCCGAGCAATCGCTACTCGCTGTTTCTGTCCCCCGGATAGTTTGGACGGATAGACAGATGCTTTTGGCTTTAAACCTACCTTCTGGACTTTAGACTAAAAGAGAGCGCTCGGTAAATAGAGGGACTGCAAAAAATGAAGGGATGCCTGTAAAAACAAGCACCCCTGTAGCGGAAGATGAAAGAAGCACTACCAACGTTCATCAACCGCTATGGATGTTTTTGCACAATTAAGAGAATTCCGTCAAGAAGCATACAAAAGTTGGCGTTGCAGAATAGAAGTATGAATTAGAGTGATCGCCATTGCAGTTTAAGATTTTACACTTCGCGTTATTCTTGATCTGATGAAACGTCAGCGAATCAGTTTATAGCAGCGAACAAAAAAGCATGGGTGGGAAATTAATTGTATTTGAAGGGGTAGAAGGCTGTGGCAAAACCAGCCAAATGCAGCTTTGTTCTGAGTGGTTAGAAAGTCTAGGTGTTTCTGTAATGGTAACTCGTGAACCAGGGGGAACAGAGTTAGGTTTACATCTTCGCCGCTTGCTACTAGAAAAGTCAGAGGATAAACCAGTTGCAGAAGTGACAGAACTTTTGTTGTATGCTGCTGACCGATCGCAACACGTTGAACAAGAACTTAAACCGCAACTACAAGCCGGAAAATATATTTTATGCGATCGCTACACTGACTCTACCATTGCCTACCAAGGATATGGTCGCGGTCTGAACATGAGTTTAATCAATCAGCTTAACAATATTGCTACTGGTGGTTTAGAAAGCGATCTAACTATTTGGCTAGATGTCGATGTCGAAGTTGGACTAGCCCGCAAACTCTCAGACCCAGTAGGACTAGACCGCATTGAACAAGAGACAATCGCTTTTCATCGGCGTGTTCAGCAAGGATACGCACATTTAGCAGCATCCCATCCTTCACGAATTGTTCGGGTAGATGGCAGCTTGAGTAAAGAAGTTGTACAACAGGTAATTCAAGGAATTTTACGCGTACACCTGCATTTGTAGAGGTAGGGATTGAAGGAGCAGGGGGGATAAGGTTCGCTACCTCTACCCCCCTAATAAATCTGATGTGTGCGAAAAGTGTAGTTTTTGCACACTCTTTGTCGGCGCACCGTCATACCAATTCTGTATAAAGATGCGCCAAATTATATAAGGAACGAACCCTAAAGGGCGCAAAAAAGAGGCAGCGCGGTCTTCTCCTGAAGGGAGAGGCTAGCACCAAGGGGGTTTCCACGCCAGTTGCTTCAAGTCGGCAGAGCCGACGACAGTCGCCTCAAGTCGGGAAACCCTTTCGGCAGTTCCTCTTGGGGGTTTCCCCCAAGACCGGACTGCCTCACCACGGCGCTGTCTCCCCAACGCACTGGCTCCCCATGAGCGACGGTTGTGTTACAAAAACTAATTTAGGACAAAAAACTCCTTTGCAAGGAGATGGATTATGCTATCACTCCAAAAATTTCAGATATAAATTTGATCCGTTCTTTGACGGCTCTTTTGTTGACTGTTTCAATTTGCCCTTTCTTGAACATGTGCATAATTTTGTAACTCTTTATCGTTCGTCTTGCTGTGTTAAATGATTTAAACCCCATTCCTGGTTTGGCTAACCATTTGATAAATCTGTGGTCCTGCTCGATTCAAAGTTAGGAGTTGTTAGAAAGTTATAAGTTATGAATTATGAGTTATTAATTAGGAAGTGCAGTAATTAGCTGAATTCAAAAAAGACGCGATTAATCACGTCTCTACTACTCTTAATTTTATGTCTAAAAATTTACCTTATATTATTCCAGCTGCTCAACCCCAAGTTGAGGAAGCTTTTGCCTCTTACCAAACAACCCATCAGTTTTACCACGAAGTTCGGTCACGGTTAGAGTTCAAACGTTATTGTGATTGGTATTATACTACAGCAGAACAAAACCGCCAAGACCTTAAAAAAATGCGCGGCGAACTGAATATTTTTCAGTGGTTTCGCCGCCGATAAGTGATTTAGATGATTTCTAATTCATTTTCACGTAAATGGGCTTTAAACTTTTTACTAAATTGGACTAAAATCGGCAGATTAGCGCTTACTGGTCTGTCTCGCCATTGGGTGGTAATGGCTACTACATCGCCTTCTGTGCCTTTGATGTCAAAAGGCTGACTCCGATGTTCAGGATGATGATACACCACTACTGACTCTTTAACGCGGACGCGATCGCCAATTTTCATAACAACATTTACACCTAGCATTTTCTTTTCCACAAGTAGCTGCTACAAAATATATGATTAAATCGCTTAGAATTTGATTTAATCAGCTATTTCTTGACGCTTCATCGGGGTGCAACGGCTTAACCCTCTGCGTCCAGGCACGTCTTAGCAATCCGTGCATACTTTTTTAAGTTTTTTGTCGCATTAATAAGTGTCGCCCATAGCCTTCCTTTTTACCCCAAAAGCAGGGAAATGAAAGAAAATCAGGCGATATCAGATGTGCTTAGTACTTTTACAAGATATCTAACTCTTTTATCTTGACTCTAGGATGTTCCCCAGGTCAACTCTCTCAAGGATTTTCGTGCATGGCAGATGGGTTGTGATTGCGATCGCTCGTTTGTAAGCAGTACAATTTGACCTTACTCCAAACTTTTTTCATAAAAGGAGAGAGGCTTTGAATCTTATATAGGGAAGGGGTTGGGGGTTAGGTCTTTATTAGACCGAACTGAGAAACGGTATAAAGTCTAACCAAAATTTACTTGCTTGCTTAAGAAATCGCGGAAGCTGGAATGATAAAGACTGTAGCGGATTTCTCCATCAATTTCCTGGAGTGTTAAAAACTCACGCCAATTTTCCAGAACTTCTTCAACATCATATTCATCAGCATCAATTGTACTAGCAATGCTTTCTGCTGATACTACTGATGAAACTTGCACTAATACATTCAGCACAGATGATTTAAATTCCCTCTCTTGGCTTGGGGAGTTAGGGGGAATCATCTTGTGGAAATGCTGCTGATAATACGCCTCTAAATCAGGGGTAAGTCGGTCAACCTCCTTAGAGACAGCAGGTAATATCTGACTGAGATACATGAAATTGTTTTCGCTTTTGGCTATTAGCTGTGCTGTGAGTTCTTCGTCATTGTTGACATATCGTTTAATATATGCTTCGATATCCTCGTGGTTTTGTTGTGGGTATTCTGCTAAGTCGAGAATTTGGGAAGGTGCTTCTATCAACAAACCGGATTGTTTTCGCACATAAGGACGGCGGGTGAGAAGGAAATAGACGCCACGCGGGAGATATCTGGGAAGATAAAAGAGATTTGAGCCTGGGGTTTGGTCGGTGCGGTTAACAGCATCCAAGGCATCAATAGCAATGATAAACTTTTGTTGAGGTTCTAGCTTGTCGCTGACTTGCTGGAGGAGAGAATGTAGAGAAGTTTGTTGAGATGTCGGATCAATTTGCGTGCAGATAGTAGCAATAAATTCCTCAGCACGATTTTGAAAAGGGAGTTGGGCGTTGTAATAGAGAACCTGGGGATTTTCTGTGACGTAGTTGGCAAGGATGGCACTTTTGCCGCTACCGGGTGCGCCAATTATGGTAAAGTAACCCCGGTCATGACGCTGGAGAAAGTTGGATATAGCGGTGGAGACGAATCCACGACCAACAAAGTTTTGGCTTTTTTCGAGAATGATTTGTTGGAATTCTCTGGGGTAGGAGGGGGAATTGATTGGCGTTGGCGGTCGAGGTGAAGTGTTCATATTTTATTCGACATTCTCCAACCGCAAAAAATGCACTCTCCCTGACAACTCCCCTGCGACAATTGTCACCCCATCTTCTGCAACAGCGCAGCAACCAAATGGAGCTTCTCCTGTAAAAGTGGCAATTTCTTCCCCAGTTTCCAGATTCCAAAGTTTGAGTGTGTTGTCACCTGAAGCAGAAATCACTTTCTTGCCATCGGGGGTGAGGGCTACTGCACTTACGAAGTCGCTATGACCTTTGAAAGTCCGCTCATCCTCCCCAGTTTCCAGATTCCAAAGTTTGAGTGTGTTGTCAAATGAAGCAGAAATCACTTTCTTGCCATCGGGGGTGAGGGCTACTGCACTTACGAAGCTGCTATGACCTTTGAAAGTCCGCTCATCCTCCCCAGTTTCCAGATTCCAAAGTTTGAGTGTGTTGTCAAATGAAGCAGAAATCACTTTCTTGCCATCGGGGGTGAGGGCTACTGCACTTACCGAGTTGCTATGACCTTTGAAAGTCCGCTCATCCTTCCCAGTTTCCAGATTCCAAAGTTTGAGTGTGTTGTCAAATGAAGCAGAAATCACTTTCTTGCCATCGGGGGTGAGGGCTACTGCACTTACGAAGCCGCTATGACCTTTGAAAGTCCGCTCATCCTCCCCAGTTTCCAGATTCCAAAGTTTGAGTGTGTTGTCATTTGAAGCAGAAATCACTTTCTTGCCATCGGGGGCGAGGGCTACTGCACTTACCGAGTTGCTATGACCTTTGAAAGTCCGCTCATCCTCCCCAGTTTCCAGATTCCAAAATTTGAGTGTGTTGTCATTTGAAGCAGAAATCACTTTCTTGCCATCGGGGGCGAGGGCTACTGCACTTACCGAGTTGCTATGACCTTTGAAAGTCCGCTCATCCTCCCCAGTTTCCAGATTCCAAAATTTGAGTGTGTTGTCATTTGAAGCAGAAATCACTTTCTTGCCATCGGGGGCGAGGGCTACTGCACTTACCGAGTTGCTATGACCTTTGAAAGTCCGCTCATCCTCCCCAGTTTCCAGATTCCAAAATTTGAGTGTGTAGTCATCTGAAGCAGAAATCACTTTCTTGCCATCGGGGGTGAGGGCTACTGCTCTTACGAAGTCGCTATGACCTTTGAAAGTCCGCTCATCCTCCCCAGTTTCCAAATTCCAAAGTTTGAGTGTGTTGTCATCTGAACCAGAAATCACTTTCTTGCCATCGGGGGTGAGGGCTACTGCTCTTACGAAGTCGCTATGACCTTTGAAAGTCCGCTCATCCTCCCCAGTTTCCAAA
>NZ_JBALDA010000009.1:0-74134 GCF_036917535.1 Nostoc sp. | reverse complement strand
TAGTTTAGGGGTTGCCCTACGCAAAAATAGCTCGATGCCAGGTTTCATAACTCAAACAATCAGCCCCTTGCTCACTTCACTGCTTCGGGCTTTTTTTGTTTGTTAGACTTATTGAGTAATATCAAATCCGGTTAAATGCACGTAGTAAAACTTTTATAGCGGTTATCAGTTGACTGCAATACAATAACCACAATGTTTGAACCAACCAATAATGTCACTTAAATTAATAGTTTCAAAGGCTTCTGTAATTGCTTTATCTAAATCAGAGTAAGTGCGAGTAAGCAAGGGAAATTTTTTTGTTTTTCATAAATAAATTTAGTTGCTCTCAGACCATTTTGCCTCCAGAGAAAATTCTTTTCTAAAATCTCCTGGCTTTCTTTGGTGACATGAGGAGAGAAATCCAGGATTAATGAGGCGAATAAAAGGTCATTTATTTTGAAACTGTGGTAAGCTTTGCAACCATGTGAGCGCGAGATGAAACCTCCAGCTTGCGAAACATCCTTTTTAAGGCTTGCTTAACAGAGTTTTCAGTAATCCAAAGTTCAGCACTAATTTCTGCATTGGTTTGTCCTTGAGCCACCAAGGAAGCAATTTGCATTTCACGAGGTGTTAAACGCTTTGTCTGTAATAGTGGTTGTTGCAATTGCGCCATTGCCACCCAAGTAGAAATGTGCAGACAAATCGCACTCAAATCTGTAAGATTTTGTGAATCAAATGCAGGCATTCCTTGCTGACGCGTCAAACCTACCACACCCACTAACTCACCATTATTGACAATTGGCCCTGCCATGACGTGCCAGTGATCGGCACGAGGACAAATCAATTTCCATGTTTTAGGTTCTACTACCAAAGCTTCGTGAACAGGGGCATGGCGTTCTAGCAAGTAGCGTGCAACTGGATTGTGTTGAGGTGATAATGCAATTTGCAGTGCTTTTTGAATCTTGCTGTCAACTAAAGAAATTTGAGCAAAGAAAAACAGCCCACATCGTGTAGCTGAAAAATACTCACTCATTTCTGTGGATATGTGTGATCGCAAAGTCTGTTCATCTTGAGCTTGAGCAATTCCATGAAATAGAGCTTGTAAGGCAACCATGATTTGCAAAGTGTACTCGTTCGAGGTCTAGGCGCAGTATTGCAACTAGACTTATCTTAGCTTTAGTCACATCAAACCGCTTCGCGGAGTCATTAGTCCTTAGTCCTTAGTTTTTTTGCCCACTCTGTTGTAAAGTATGTACCAAAAAACTCTTTATTAATGACTAATGACCAATGACTAATTTGTTTGGTTTTTTGAATTACTTTACATGACTGTAAATTCTGGCATTGATGACACACAGATATCCGGGCGCTGGATTCAAATCAGTTTTTTGATCGCAGCAGTGCTTTTCAATCTCTGTTTAATAATCCAAATATTCAGTGTTGGACTGGCTTACTTTTATAACTCTGATTGGTGGAACCTACATATTTGGCTCGTGCGAGGATATGGCGGACTCTCACTAATTCTGTTGATATGGGTGTTTTTAATTCCGTTTCCTCGAACGCCTTGCGGTACTAGTCCTGTAGTAACCGCTTGAAGATGTCATTACTCTTGCTCGCAATATTACCAATAACCACACCTTTACAGACGGACACCACTACCGCCATTAAGATTAAAATCTCTTAACCTTTCGTTACAATAAAAACATCGAGAAGGACGAAAGCAAACCTCTCGAAGCTGAAATCAAAGGTGAGCGACATGAATGGCACAATTCGCGTTGGTAATCTCTTCGGAATTCCCTTCTATATCCATCCGTCATGGTTTTTAGTTCTGGGTTTAGTAACTTGGAGCTATAGCAGTGGACTGGCGGCGCAATTTCCCCAATTGTCTGCGGGATTAGCTTTGCTACTAGGATTGATGACAGCGCTAATGTTATTTGCCTCTGTCGTCGCCCATGAGTTAGGCCACAGTTTCGTTGCGATTCGTCAGGGAATTGATGTCAAATCCATTACACTGTTTATATTTGGCGGTTTAGCAAACTTAGAAAAAGAATCGAAAACCCCAGGTGAAGCTTTTTGGGTAGCGATCGCTGGGCCAATAGTAAGCTTATTATTGTGCGCCATCGTTACAACTATTGGTGTTACTACTGCCGCATCAGGGCCGTTAGCTGCAATTCTTGGCGTTCTAGCTGCTGTTAATTTAGCATTAGCCCTATTTAATCTGATTCCGGGCTTGCCCTTGGATGGGGGGAATATATTGAAATCAATTGTTTGGAAGATTACAGGTAATCCTTATAAAGGTGTAACCTTTGCTAGTCGAGTTGGACAAATATTTGGTTGGGTAGCAATTCTCTCAGGTGTACTTCCCCTACTATTATTTGGCAACTCAGGTAACTTTTGGAATTTATTAATTGGCTTCTTCTTATTGCAAAACGCTGGTAATTCGGCTCAATTTGCCAGAGTGCAAGAAAAACTCACAGGTTTGACAGCTGAAGATGCTGTAACTCATGACAGCCCGATTGTATCTGCTAATCTTACTTTGAGAGAGTTTGCCGATGAGCGAGTCATAAGTGGGCAAAACTGGCATCGGTTTTTAGTGACTGATGATGATGGACAATTATTAGGTGCGATCGCAGTTGATAATTTAAGAACCATCCCCACAGCAGTGTGGTCAGAAACTCAAGTTAAAGAAGTCATGCGACCAATTACCGAATCTACCACAGTCCAATCAGATCAACCTCTGCTGGAAGTCATGCAGTTACTCGAACAACAAAAACTATCTGTGCTTCCCGTGATTCGTGAGAATGGTGTCCTAGTTGGAATCTTAGAAAAAGCTGCAATTATCCAGCTACTTCAAAGCCGAACTCAACCTAACCCTGCATAAAGACGCAATTCATCGCGTCTATCAAAAAACGGTAAACCCTTGTAGAGACGCGACAAATCGCGTCTCTACATTTTTATCGCCCAAATTTTTGATTGCATGAAAAAACTCCGTACAACTTAAAGAGCCTTCTTTCCGGTTTTTGCGTTTTTACTTCCCGAAGAGTGGGACTTGTACCTAAAATTAATTAAAAATTATTATTTTTCTTAATTTTTAACTTTTAATCTGAAGTTCCCCTATACGGATGTACCAAAAAAGCCCAATAAGCTTATTGGGCAATGAATACAAGCCTTGATTATCAAATTTTTATACCGATGTAATTTAAGATTTTTTTAAATTTGCATACACTACACTTTTTTGTTAAAAGGGAACTTCAGCTTAACTGAAGAAACCGAATCTAGCAGGTTAAAAGTGATTGAAGTACCAGGTTGTAAATCCATCACATCACTCCAGCAAACAATTTGGACGGATGATGAGTTAATTGGCGATGCGATTAGATTCAGATGACTGTCAATGACTTCAATTTCTAAATCGTTCCCTTGATGCTGAAGGCTAACGTGAAATCGCTTTAGTGAAGTTGGCAGGGATGGCTCGAGGCAAATATTACCGTCGTAAGCGTGTAACCCAAGGTAATGGTGCTGAAGAAGATGGAGTGTGCCTGCCATTGCTTCCAAGTGGATACCATTTTTTGTCTCTTGACTACTCGCCCCCGATAAATCGGCAAACAGCGTTTCCATGAATAGCTGCCAGGATTTTTCGCAATCGCATCTGGCAAGTGCCCCAGCATACACAAGTCGGGAGAGGCTGGACTCATGCACTGTATACCGAAGATGATGAGCGATCATCCGCTGCATTTGTGTCCGATTAAAGAAATAACCATTACGCTCTAGTAATGTTGTCAATTCTGTCTGGGACAGTAAAAAGAACAGCATCGCGGTATCTGCTTGCTTGCTAACGTGATAGCGATTGATATTATCCCCTTTTGCCTCCAAGATTAAATTAAACTGCTGATCGCAGAACGGCTGGAGCTCAAATTCTTGCAAGCGATCAAACCCTTCATACTGGCTTAAAATACCGTCGTCTTGAAAAACTATGTGCATCTTCCGGCTGACAAGATCCCATTGGTTGATTTCTTCTTGACTCAGGTTGAGGCGATCGCAGAATTCACGACGGCAGGAAGGTGACAGTAAATTAAGGACTTCCTGCGTTCGACAGAGCGTCCAGACTGCCATGACGTTTGTGTAGGTATTATTATTGATACCGAAAGTTTTGGCATCTAGATAAGCAGTGTGATATTCATCAGGCCCAACCACACCGCAAATTTCGTAGCGATCGAGATCGGGATTATAGGTGACAATACTCGCCCAAAAGCGGGTAATCTCAACCATCATCTCTGCCCCGTAGTCCATCAGAAAGGCAAGATCGTTCGTCAGGTTATAGTAGCGCCACAGATTACAGGCAATGATAGCGTTAATGTGATGCTGCAAGTTTGTGCGATCGCACATCCAATGCCCTGAAAGCAGGCTGAACTGAAAACGGGGTGTTTCTTCACGTCCGGTACTGGCACTGCGCCAGGGAAACATTGCACCTTTATAACCATTTTGACGGGCGAGAATTTTTGCTGCACTGAGGCGATGACATAAATAGCCATTACCCAGCGCACAGAGTGCTTCCCCATGCCCTTCATCCTTTGGCTCGTACCCATCAAAAACAAGGCTCCAAGCATCTTTGGAGTCGTAAGTGTTGTGATCAAAGAACATAAGCTTGGGGTGTGAGTCGTTGAAACATCAAATCAATTTCTGAGCGCGTCGGATAGGCTGGTTGAGAACCATACCGGGTTACGGTGACGTGGGAAGCCGCCGTTGCAAAACAGGCAGCATCCTGAAGCGATCGCCCTTCCAATACCGCTATAGCAAGTGCGCCTGCAAATGCATCCCCCGCGCCTGTTGCATCAACAACATCCACTGGAACTGGAGAAATATGCAACGTTTGATCGTGATTAATTAGCACACAGCCTCCGTTTTTTAGCTTCACACAAGCATTTTTGACCCCTCGCTCTAAAAAACGATGTGCAGCTTGAATCGCACAATCCACCGAATCAATCTCAATACCAGTTAACTTCTCTGCTTCCCCTGCATCTGGAACCAGATAAGTCACCTGTGAAAACAGGTTTTGCTCTACTTGATCGGCTGGAGATGGATCGAGAATTACTGGAAAATCTCGCTCACAGGCAGCATTAATCGCAGGTTCAACAATGAATGGCGTAATCTCGTAATCAACGACTAGTACTGAACCAGAAGGCGCATTGGCGATCGCATCTCGCACAGTGGCAACATCTTCCTTTGCCCAGATGTTATTTGCATTTCCAGCTAAAATAATTCCCTTATTACCATCGGGAGGCACGCTAATCATGGAAACACCCGTCGGTTTGCCTTTGATCGCATGTACATATTTCAGGTCTACCTCAATCTCCCGCAGAGGTTTGAGCGCCTGTTCTGCCAGCGTATCAGCACCGACATGAGCAATGAGTATAGCAGGAAAACCGAGTTTGCGAGCAAGATAGGCAACATTGGCTGCCTTGCCTCCACTCAGTTGCAAAAAATCACTAGCAAGGAGCGTTTCATTTAGGTCTGGACGGCGATCGACTCGTACTTGGAAATCAGCATTAACACTGCCGAGAGATATGACGCTTCCTTGATTCATCATGTCTTGTGTCTTTAGGATTCGATAGTTAATCTCTCAATGGAGATTGTCAGTTGTCAGACTGCAAAGACAATCTCATTATCTCCATTAAACCGTTTCCTAACAAGACAAGCATCTAGCTTAAGTTAATGCTTTACCTAATTTACTTGCAAACTGCTGTATTTTGTAATGAGTCCAAAAGGCAGGATCGCCTTTAATATTCTTAATACTTGCTTTTGCCATACTACATTGAGTGGATTTAATATTTGCTTTAAAATTTCAGGTTTACAGCGACACCTAAAATCCAAAGACAGATCCACCCGTAGATAAAAACAACAGGAACGAGTTTGGCAAACTTAAGGCTTTCTCTTTGTATTATGTCCGTTCTCTGTTCAACTTCTCTGTGAGAGCTAGACTTTACTTTTTCGTATGCCCTTTTGATCTTAAAATCCTTTAAATCTTCATTTTGCAGTACTTCATATTCCTTAACTCCCCATTTATTGATAATAGCGATCGCTCCATCAATAGAAGGCTTTATCAGTATGGAGGTAATAATGCCAAGTGTAGGAAGTATGAAACCTATGCCTAACCTAAAATAAACATTTAAATTACTCATCCCTGACGAAAAGGCAATGATTAGAAACGATTGACAAGTTACATACCAACTCACTCGCTGTCCTAATAAGCTAAACTCGTGTCTAGTCTCCGCACGGTAATACTCTAGTTTCGTCAAGTTATCCATTTTGACTTTTATTACCTATCCGACACTCTAATTAAGAGATTTTCTTTAAGTAGTTCCGTGGGTTTAAGTCTTCCGGTCTATAATCGGCAAGTTTTGTGTTAGCAGGACTTAAACATTTTTGAGGCAGAAACAAGCCTCAAACCTATACAGGATAAGGGAAATACACCGAAAGCTCAAAAACGCTTGAAACCCAGATATATCAAGAAAGCAGGTAAAACGATGTCAAAGTCACTCTGTATATAGGTTTGATGGTTTTTTAAGGCTACTTTTTGTCTAAGTCCCACTATATCGCATAATGATTTTTGGCGATTTTCTAATAGCTAAAAATCCCAGCTACACGGTTTGTTTGCTTCTGAAATATAAACATCATAATAAGTTGGGAATATTTACAATGAAAGCAGTTGTTTTCCACGGAATTGGAGATATTCGATTAGATAACGTACCAGAACCTCAAATTAAAGAGCCGACAGATGCCATCATTCGACTAACTTCTAGTGCAATTTGTGGCACAGATTTACACATGATTCGGGGAACATTCACAGGAATGAAACCCGGCACAATTTTGGGACATGAAGGTGTTGGGATTATTGAAGAGATTGGCTCCAATGTGCGGAATCTGAAAGTAGGCGATCGCGTTGTCGTTCCCTCAACAATTGCCTGCGGCTACTGTTCTTACTGCCGTACAGGTTATCATGCTCAATGTGATAACGCTAATCCCCACGGACATAATGCTGGGACAGCTTTTTTTGGAGGACCAGAAGCAGCTGGTCCCTTCGATGGATTGCAAGCAGAATATGCCAGAATTCCTTATGCTAATGTCGGGTTAGTCAAACTACCAAAAGAAGTTACAGACGACCAAGCAATTCTTCTTTCTGACATCTTTCCTACAGCATATTTTGGAGCTGATATTGCAGAGATTACACCAGGAGATACAGTAGCCATCTTTGGTTGTGGTCCCGTTGGACAGTTTGCAATTGTCAGCGCTAGACTGTTTGGTGCAGGACGCATCATTGCAGTGGATACAATTCCCTCGCGCTTGGAGATGGCGCGTGATTTAGGTGCAGAAGTCATCGATTATAATGCCGAAGACCCAATTGAGGTGATCCGCGAACTTACCGGGGGAATTGGTGTGGATAGGGTAATTGAAGCAGTCGGTGTAGATGCGAATGCTCCTGACAGTGGTCCAGCAGCCGAAAAAGCTCAAAAAGAAGCGCAACAATTTCAGCAGCAGTTACAACAAATTGCCCCTAAAACCAACCCTCAAAATGGCAATTGGAATCCCGGTAATGCTCCTTCTCAAGCTTTGGAGTGGGCAGTTCAAGCATTAGCCAAAGCTGGGACGCTTTCGATTATTGGAGTTTATCCGCCAACCCACAATTTCTTTCCCATCGGCATGGCAATGAACAAAAATCTCACAATCAACATGGGTAATTGTAATCACCGCAAGTATATTCCTACTTTGGTGGATTTGGTTCGTAATGGCACAGTAGACCCCTCAAAAGTTTTAACTCAAATCGAACCGCTAATGTCAGTGATTGACGCATACAAGGCGTTTGACCAACGACAACCAGGCTGGATGAAAGTAGAGTTAGTGTCGGGAGAAGCTTTAGCTAATGTTTAAAGCCTTTGCCAACCAAGAGGAAACAATGCGATCGCGCCTAATTCTGATTTTCATCTCTTTGTTAATCTTCGTCGACTTTTTAGATTTTCAAGAAAAAAAGGGGAGTGTGATTGAACACACCCCCATTTGAACCGTAAAAAAGTGGAGAAAATCCGCGTTTCGTGTAGAGGATATGAATCAATTCAAAATTCAAAATTCAAAATCCAAAATTAAATATGCGATTAAGTATTCATGTAATTCTTCGATGATTCAACTATCGGGACTTAATTGCAACGATCACAATTGAGAGAAGGTTAACGTACAGTCAAAGAAATCCCGTTATCTTTTGGTTTTAACTTGAGAATAAATGGCACAGCTTTCAATACCCAATCGGACACAGGTGTATAATTAGCAGCTTCTTCTCCAAAGCTAATAGAGAGCATATCTGTATGAATAATCCCTGGATTGAGGGGTATAGCTGCCATACCAGTCGGTAATTCTTGTGCCAAAGAACGAGTTAATCCTTCTATTGCCCACTTGGAAGCACAGTATGGTGCAACTTGGGCTGAAGTAGAACGTCCCCAGCCAGAACTAAAATTAACAATAATACCCCGTTTGTTTTTTACCATTGCTGGTACGAAATGGCGAATTATATTCACTACTCCTTTGATATTGATATCTATTAGATCAGAAAATTCTTCGGATGGTATTTCCCACAAAGGTGCTGGGTAATTAGTAATTGCCGCATTATTTATCACTATATCTGGCGGTTCATATTTTTGAAGTACGTGCTCTGCCCATTTTTTTACAAGCTGTTCATTTGCCACATCTACAGATGTGAAATCGTTGGGCGCACTAAACTTCTGGCGTATTTTATTGATAGCATCTGATGAACGAGCGCAACCAATAACAGTATGTCCCTCTTGAATAAAACCCTCGGTCATCGCATAACCTAGACCTTTGCTTATACCTGTAATTAAGATGAGCTTAGTCATATTTTTCTGTTATTCCTGCTCTCTTAGAAATAATTCGTGGGAAAAAATAACCACTACCTCTTGCTGTGACAATCAACTCTGGCAAGTTTGGGTCAGATTCTATTTTTGTCCGTAATCGGGAGATATGCACATCTACTACACGGGTATCTGCATTAGTCTCTGGTACAAAGCCCCATAGTTGCTGCAAGATTTCTAATCGGGAAAAAACTTTTCCAGAATGACTCACCAATAACTCTAGCAAGTTAAATTCCACATCTGTCAGGCGAATGCGTTGCTCATTTTTATAGACTTGCCGCTTACTTGTATCGATTTTAAGATTGCCCAGATGGATTAGGCTAAAATTATCAATGACATTGACACTGGTTTTTTGTAAAAGTCGCCTAAGTATACAGGCAATTCGGGCTTCTAATTCTTTGGGTGAGAAAGGTTTCGTCATATAGTCATCAGCGCCTATATTCAGTCCAGCGATTCGCTCTGCGACATCTGCCAAAGCTGTAAGCATGATAATTGGTACATCCGATTGTTTCCGTATTTCTTGACAGACACCATAACCATCCAGTTTTGGCATCATCACATCCAAAACTATTAAGTCTGGAGCTTCTCGACGAAAAGCTAACAAAGCTTCTTCGCCATCCTTTGCTTTTACTACATCGTAGCCAATCATCTCAAGACGTGTCTGCAAAATCCGGCGGATGCTGGCTTCATCGTCTACTACCAGGATTTTTCCTTTATGTCCTGACAAGTTTCTCAATCCTCCCCGACGGCGAGAACTCTTAAAACTTTATTATCCGCTTATTAAAGCTCAAAAACGCAAAACAATCTTTATTTTTAGAGAGTGATGAAAAAGCGATCGCTGTAAGTCATCTATTTGGGATGTTTCAGTTTTGCAACGATTCATACCAGCATTATTTGACATTTTAACAGTTATCAGTTATCAGTTATCAGCAAAGATAATGGTGTTTATCTTTGGGTTTAAGTCCCCCACCAATTGGTGGTATGCGTTGGTGGCGCTTATCTGCCCCTCACCATACGCCGTGATAACTGTTTACTGTTCACTGATTTAAGACTTCACTACTACCCATTGCGTCACAGCCGCCATTGCTCGCCAACCTAAAAATTTACCAATAGGTTCCGTCCGTTGGATGGCAATACGAGTTAAATTGCCACCAACTCGTTCATACCATTGAAATAAAGTTTGCTCACCCTCTACCGTGACAACATTCGCTACTAAACGTCCACCTGATCGCAAAGCTTCCCAACAAACATCAAAAAGTCCCATTGCTGTCACCCCACCACCAATAAAAATGGCATTTGGTGCTGGCAAATCTTTCAGAGCATGGGGCGCTTTACCTTCAATGATTTGCAGATTTGGAGTTCCGAGAGTGGCGGCATTATCAGCAATGTACAGTAGTCTAGAGGAGTTTTGTTCGATCGCGATCGCTCGACACTGAGCATTACTCCGCATCCATTCAATTGAAATTGAGCCGCAACCCGCGCCCACATCCCATAATAATTCTCCCGGTGTGGGAGCCAAAGCTGCAAGGGTGATTGCCCTAACTTCACGCTTCGTTAACTGCCCGTCGTGGTGGTAGGCTTTATCTGGTAATCCTGGTAATCTTGGTAATGGCATAACCCCAGCATCAGCAATACAATCCACTGCGATCGCATTTAAAGCCGCAACTTCAGTTTCATTCCAAGATGCAGCCGTACCTTCCACAATTCTTTCATGAGCGCCGCCCATACGCTCCAATACGGTGATTTTACTGCCACTATAGCCGCGATTTGTCAAAATTTGAGCAACGAGCGCTGGTGTGTCTTTACCCTCACTCAAAATCAATAGCCGCGCTCCCGGATAAATATAAGACTGGAGTAGGGAGGATGGACGACCATTCAAACTCAAAGTTTCTACCTCAGTCAAAGACCATCCTACCCTGGCACAGGTGAGGCTGAAAGCTGAAGGTGCGGGGATAATCGTCATTTCAGAGACGGGAATTCGCCGGATTAAGGTGACACCAATGCCATAACACATCGGATCGCCGCTTGCGAGTACGCAGATTGACTGACCCCGACGTTGGATGATTTCCTCTACTGAAGCACTAATGGGAGATGTCCAGACTAGTTTCTCACGTTGATCGTCTGTAGGGAGCATTGCTAAATGGCGATCGCCTCCGACAATTACTTTGGCTTGAGCGAGTAAAGAAAGAGCAATCGCGCTTAATCCCTGTAATCCATCTTCTCCAATGCCAACAATAGAAAGCCATTTCATGATTAATTACTTTATAAGGTTGTTGGCAGAAACTTTTAACTGACAATTCCTAGATTGTTGTAGATTTCGATCAGATTGCCATCAGGATCGCGCAAATGAGCTGTGCGGATTCCCCAGCTTGGGCGATCTTGTGGTTGAGTCACAACGAGCGCATTCTGAGCTTTTACTTGCTCGTAGACTTCATCCACGTTATCGACTGCAAAAATTAACATAATTTTATCTCGATTGGCAACGTATGAAGGCTGTTCAATTCTTGGGACTACTTCAGCCATTAATTCTTTTTTGAACAAACCCAGCTTGAGATATCCGCTATTAAACTCAGCATATCCGCTATCTTCATCGCCCCAATCGACATTAAATTTCAGCAGATCCCGGTAGAACAGAAAAGAATCTTTGTAGTTGGAGACAAGGAGTCTCAGGTGTGTTAGCTGAAGCTTCATATCTGTTGGGTTAGTCTACTAACTGTGAATTCTAGGTTCTGGGTGCATCGCTAGCAACTCGGTTTCAACAATTGCTAATTCATCAAGCCGTTGCATGACAATTTCTTTGTCGAAATAAGTAGCAGCTAAAACCCAATATATACCGTAGTGACGCTGAATTACCCCCCTTAATCCCCCCTTGTAAAGGGGGGAAACTTGAAATCTTGTCCCCTCCCCTTTACAAGGGGAGGGTTAGGGTGGGGTAAAACCCTGGTTAATCAGCTATTTCAGAATTTAGATGCAAAATGCTGTAACAAATGCGTAAGCCAAATCAACAAATGCGAACGCCGAATCAACAAATGCGTAAGCCAAATCAACAAATGCGAACGCCGAATCAACAAATGCGAACGCCGAATCAACAAATGCGTAAGCCAAATCAACAAATGCGAACGCCAAATCAACAAATGCGAACGCCAAATCAACAAATGCGTAAGCCAAATCAACAAATGCGAACGCCGAATCAACAAATGCGATCGCTAAAACTGTCCTGCCCCCTGCCCCCTTCATTCTTGCTGCTGCCGTTTCTCGATTTCTTGAGTAGAAATCATACTACTGGCTTTCTCTACATCTACCATCATCAAAACTGCTCCTTGCATTTCAGCACCAAGCAGCGGAGTAATTGCCAGATAACATTCTATTTGCTTACCCCGACGATTGGTAGCATTGACGATCATTTCTTGAAACTGCTTTTTCCCAGATAGGGATTCGCGAATGGGCGATCGCAACTGCTCGACGGGTAGCCCAATATCTAAGTTGAAGATAGATTTGCCGATTACTTCATCAGTTCGCAAGCCCCATAAATCTTCTACTATGTAATTCCAAATAGAGATATTAAAGCTGCTGTCAATTACCACTATTCCTGTTTGCAGACTTTTGAGAATAGAAATGAGACTAATATTTGTGCGATTTAGTTCTGTGGTACGTTCGTTCAGTTCGCTATTAATTGCCTGTAATTCTTCATTAGTAGACTGGAGTTCTTCATTCATCGTCTCCAATTCTTCATTGGTAGATTGGAGTTCTTCGTTGGTAGTTTCTAACTCTTCATTGGTAGATTGTAATTCTTCGTTAGTAGTTTCTAACTCTTCATTGGTAGATTGTAATTCTTCGTTAGTAGTTTCTAATTCTTGTTGGGAACGTTTCAAGGCATCTTGGAGTTTAATATAACGGGTGACATCATGAAAGGAAATACTGACTCCTAAAAAGCTGTTATCTGTTTCTTGTAAAGGCGTAATTTGTACATTTAGATATTGAATTTCTGTGTTGGACACATAACGCTCTACATTTGTTATGCTCACAGGGCGGCGTTCAGTATAAGCCCGTTCAATTAGCGATCGCAATTCAACAGGCCGATAGGAAAGTTCTAGATCCTGGAAGGGACGAGCTAAATCTTTGGGGAAAAGGCCGAACAAAATCCGCGCTTGCTCGTTCACCATTACCAGAGTGCCATTGATATCAATGACTATTTGGGCGATTGGAGCTGTGTCAAAACCCATATCTCGCAGTCGGAGATTTCGAGTCAAACGGTTGCTAGATTCGTCATCTACGGAATTTGCCATAACTAAGAGGCGATCGCGTAAATTCACCGTCGATACTTTAGTAAATATTCGGTTTTTCAAGTCCAGCGGCGTAAACAGACTAGAATGCATCAATAGCATCTCTGCTTTTCCTAAAAACAGATAGCCATTATTATTTAGTGCAAAATGAAACCGGGCTAGAATTCGCCCTTGAGTTTCAGAATTAAAATACATTAATGTATTGCGGCTGACTAATAAATCTAAGCGCGAAATGGGTGCATCCTGAAGCAAATCGTGGCGACCAAAAATCACTGAGCGGCGCAAGTCTTGGCGGAAAACATAGCGGTTCCCGACAATTTCAAAGTATTTATGCCGCAGTTCATCTGGCACAGTTTGGACATCTTTTTCTGAATACACGGCTTGCCTAGCGTGGTTGAGAGCATCTTCATCTACATCTGTGGCGTAGATTTTTACTCGTTGGCGAAATTCCTCTGCTCCCAAAATTTGGGCAATCAACATTGCCAAAGTATAAGCTTCTTCCCCAGAAGCACAGCCAGCGCTCCAGATGCGGATTTGCTCGGATGCTTTTTTATTGTTAATCAGATTAGGCAGTATTTGCTCTGCCATCTCTTCCCAAGCTGATGAATCTCGAAAAAAAGCAGTGACGTTAATTAAAATGGTGTTGAAAAGATAATTGAATTCTTCTGGATAAACTTCTAGATAGTCTTGATACTCTTCAAAATTTTCTATGGTTAATGACTGCATCCGCTTGAGTACCCGACGCATCAAAGTCGAGCGCTTATAGCCTGTAAAATCAAATCCCCGGCTTTGTCTAAGATAAATCAGTAGATTTTCAAATTTAGAATTTTTTTCTGCGGAAGTCATAGTTTAGGAGGGCAGGGGGCAGGGGCGAAGGAGTGGAGTTCTGATTTGCGTTCACAAGTATCAAAGACTCATTCACGAGTATCAAAGACTCATTAATGAGTATAAAGACTTATTAAACTATGTTGACACTAATGGGACTTAGGCAAAAAACACCGATAAAATGACCTCAAACGTATATCTCAAAGGGTTTTGACATTGTTTTGCTTGGTTTGTTAATATATCTGGGTTTCAGGCGTTTTCGGACATTTGGTGTATTTCCCTTACCCCGCAAGGGTTTGAGGTTTATTTATTCCTCAAAAATGTTTAAGTCTCGCTAAGTTAATTGCACTCTAATACATACAGTAGATTACAAGTTAATGAAGTACAAAAATACCCCTCCCTAACCCTCACGCCAATTGCAACAAGAGTGGCTCGCCGCCCAACGCAGTGGCTTCCCTTATCAAGAGGCTACCGTGTACACACAAGTTGAATTACCCCCCTTAATCCCCCCGATGTATTGGGGGAAAACTTGAAATCTTGTCCCCTCCCCTTTACAAGGGGAGGGTTAGGGTGGGGTAAAACCCTGGTGCTATTTCAGACTTGTGTGTACACCGTAGTTGTCAAGGTGAGGGAACTAGATTGGGAATTTCCCACCAATATATCAAGGAGCCACTGCGTTGCAAAGGTTCCCCCCGTTGTAGCAAGTGGCGTGGGATTAAGGGGGCTAAGGATGTACTTCATTTAGATGCAAAATGCTGTATCTCCTCTGCTCTTTTGTGCCTATGCCTCTCAGTTTAGTTAAATTTTCCCATGATTAACCTTACCAGGGTGGTAGAAATTTCATTAAGAGGTAGAATAAAATCTACATTGCCAGTTTGAATTGCGGCGGAGGGCATCCCAGGAAACTCGGCGGTTTTTACGTCTTGGACAATCACAGTACCGCCCATTTTTTTAATTGCTTCTACTCCCATTGCGCCGTCGCTACCCGTTCCAGTTAGCACAAGGGCGATCGCTCTGTCTTTGTAAGTAGCTGCAACTGATTCAAATAATAGGTCAGCCGAAGGACGTAAAAAATGTACTAATTTCGACTGTGATAAGGAAAGTGTACCGTCACCGTTAACCAATAAGTGACGATTGGGTGGGGCAACATAAGCTGTTCCTAAGGTAAGGGAATCTCCTTCTTCTGCCTGTTTAACGATAATATCCGTGTGCCGATCAAGAATTTCTGCCATAAACGACGGATGTTCGGGAGCCAGGTGTTGCACAATGGCGATCGCGGCGGGAAATTCTGCTTTTAGAGGTGATAGCACTTGAATTATAGCAGTCAGTCCGCCTGCTGAGGCTGCGATCGCCACTATATCAAAGGCAGCATTAGTAAAGTGAGGTGGATGATTTTTGGCATTTTCTGCCATCTCAATCATGATTTTGCGCCTATTAACTATTTGCGTAATTTTTTTAGTTACAAATAATATTAATAAATTTAAAAATCTTTATCCTTTTTTATATTTTACACTATATCTGAACTACTTCAGCATTTTTTGCTATATCTATCAAATTCACAGGTTAATCTTCCTGCTCTAGAAAACGTTTCGCCTCCAGAAGTTGCTGCTTATGTTCCTCACTAACTGTTGGGTATTGCAGATTGAGTTCTTCTAATTTTGTGCAGATGATATTGGCAACGATCAGGCGGGTAAACCATTTGCGATCGGCAGGAATAATATACCACGGTGCCCATTTAGTACTAGTATTATTAAAAACATCTTCATAAGCATTCATATAATCATCCCAAAAAGCTCGTTCTTGGACATCATTATCTGAAAACTTCCAATTTTTCTCAGGAGAGTTAATCCGTGCTAAAAAGCGTTTTTTCTGCTCTGACTTAGAGACATTTAGAAAAAACTTCAAAATAATTACACCATTATCAACCAAATATTTTTCAAAGTTATTAATTTCTTCAAAACGCTGTTTCCATATCTTTTTTCCATTAGGGAAGTGAGGAAGTTGTTGTTTTTGCAGCATTTCTGGATGGACGCGAACCACTAGTGTTTCTTCATAGTATGAACGGTTGAAAATGCCAATTCTTCCTCTTTCTGGCAGAGCTTTCATTGAACGCCATAAGTAGTCATGGTCTAATTCTTCCGCACTGGGGCCCTTAAAACTAAACACTTGAAATCCCTGCGGATTCACACCAGAGGTCACGTGTTTAATAGTGCTATCTTTGCCAGCAGCATCCAATGCCTGAAAAATAATTAACAAAGCATAGGTGTTTTGAGCATAGAGAATATTTTGGTAATTAGCTAGTCTTTGAATATCTGCCTGTAATTTGATTTTAGCATCACTTTTTTGATGAAAATCAGTCTTATAAGCTGGGTCATAGTTTTTCTTCAGAGAAATATTTGAACCTGGCGGAACAATGAAAGCATCATGATTCATGTATAAAGTCTCCTTACAGCTACTTAATACACAAGCACATTTTGAAGTATTAATTCCTGAAAGTTATAATTTATTAAAATTTTGATTCAAAATTCATAACTTTTAACCGATTCTGGTGATTTAACTTCCCAGAATTGGTCATCAACTAGTTTTGTGACTTTTTGTAAATTCCTATTAGAGATAGGAGTGAAATTAAATATGCGTTATTCAGAACTTTTGTAGAGAGATAGCATTGTTACCTCTCTACATTCTTTTTTACTGATATCTCAATGACAAAACTTAATTACGAATTACTTCCGTCGCTTTGATATAGGACGCATTGCTTCACGTCCCAAGATAAACATCCCTGTAATCCCTAAACAGACAAACCAAATATATTGATACCAATATTGCCGAATATGCACAACTGTACTGGTTTTTGGATGCAATGTGTTTAAGTATAGCAGCAGTACCAATATCATGAGTGCCCCAAAACCAACAAGGCTTAAGCCAACAAGAATTCGTGCGGAACGCAGTTCAAAATCACTAATAGTATTTAGGTCAATTTCTGCCAGTTCCTTAAAGGAGTCATCTGCCAAAGATGAGATTGCTTGGAATCTATTGCTCAGTTTTGGTGGCAAAATCGGCGACAGTTTCGCTACAGTTGGGCGACGAAGCAAAGCCTCAGTATCTCGCAGCAGTTCCAGCGGCTTACGGGTAGTAGTTGGTTGAGCAAACTCTATGTTGTCTGTAGGAGTTGAGGCATTAGCTTTGCTTTCAAAATCCATAGTATACTTCGGAAAAACCAGGATATACATAGCCTAGCGAATCAAAAGACAAATGCGTGAAAATAATTCGTAATTTGTAATTAATTGATTTATGAGAATAAATATATTCTTTGCTCAAAGTAAGTGAATTTGGATGTTAAATAATTAAAAATTACTCGTCCATCTCTTTTAATGTAGCTAATGCCGATGGAGATAAACGACTGAGATAGCGAAATATCCAGTATTTAAAGATAGTGTTTAAAATCACAGGAAATGTAGCAATAAAGAAAAAGATTAGATTTCTATCGGCTGGTAGACCTAAATGTTCTGCAAATCCCGCAAGAAGGACTTCCCACCCATCTGGTGAGTGAAATCCTACAAATATATCTGTAAACAGAATAATAAAAAAAGCCTTGGCACTATCGCTGAGACCAGAGACAATGGTATCCATAAAAGACTTAAGAATCACAATTTCTCTTTTGCTCATGGCGATAACTATACCAAAAGAAAAGAGTGATATTAAATCAGCAAAAACATTACTAATACTACTATTACTTTTTTTGCTAAATTCTTCAGATATTTCAATTGCTTTACTTTTAATTTTTTCTTGTGTTAGCTCTGAAGAAATTGGTGGTGCTTGATTAATAAAATATTCAAATCTCAATGCTTCTTGAAAATTATGTAATTCATGGAGAGCTTCTTTTTCCATGTCAGAATTGATGAATATTTTAGTTGTATTATCTCCTCTAACCCTTTCTAATATTGGAGTTACTATCAATTCTTTAGATAAATATTGAGTTAAAAGTGGTACAATAATGAGAACTATCAAAAATCGCAGGGCAATTATTGTTCTACCTTTAGAAATTCGATAATTTCTGACAAACTCTTCTTCTGTCTGCGGTGCAAAATCTGCTTGAATTTTATTAATTCTTCTGCCAATAGAGCTTGGAGCCGCTCCAGTCTTTTGAATTGGAGGTTTAACTTTAATTTCATCTATATTAGGTATTTTTAACTTTTTTTTGATTTCTTTCTCATTGATGTTTAAAGGCTGATAAGTTGAAGATAATGAAAGCTCGTCAATTGTTTCATATTTGATAGCGTACTTTTCTACTACTTCATCAATCACCTTCAATTTTTCTAACAAGACAGGATTAGAGATATTAATAATTCCTCGACTAAGCTGGAATTCTGCAAGCCTGATCTTAATAATAGTTAGGTTTTTATTAAGATATACTTGCCAATAAGACATAACATTTTCAGTATATTTTACTGATTGTGAAGATATTTTTTTACTATCAAAATGCTCGGTCTCAATGTTTTTAATTCTCTGAGCTGCTTGGTAAGCTTCTAAAAGTGCTCTTTCTGGTGTATCTAAAAACCAACGGTTAAGCGATCGCAAATATTTTTGGAAATTTTGGCGGAGTAATTTTGCTGTTCTGCTAAGTGAGTTTTTCATTACATATATTATGACTATTTAGATAATGTGTATTATAGTTATATAATCCAAAAAAATGGGTAAGAACAGCTAAATAGTTAGTCCAATCAAGATTCAGGTAACACTCCCTGATGCGATGTCTAAGGGCGGGCTACGCCTACGCTAGCAATTTTATATTACCTGTAAAATTAGATGGATTAGCATAAATTGACACTGGTTATATTAGGTTGGCAGTTTTCCGTTACACTGTCATCATTGACACTAGTTGTCAGTGTTTCTGTCTTATTCAAAAGCCTTGATTGTAACATTTCACAATCAAAGCAAATTTTCCACTATGTAGAGTCTATCACTATCAAAGAAAATAGGAAGTAGAGATATTGCTTTCTCATCTCCCTTATCGTACATTCAAGGGTTCAAGACCCCAACCATACACGTAGCATATTTTGAGTCGGGGTTTAAATCTCCAACTCAAAATGTCTTGAATTTTGAATTTTGAATTGTTAACCCCCTCATTTCCCTCATCCCCACTCCCAAGCTGTAAATTATGAGTTTGAGTCTATGCATGATTGTGAAAAACGAAGCAGCAACACTGCCTAAATGCTTGAGCAGTGTGAGAAAAGTAGTGGATGAAATGATAGTCTTGGATACAGGCTCAATTGATCGCACTCCTAATATTGCCCAACAACTCGGTGCAAAAGTCCATCATTTTAAATGGTGTAATGACTTCAGTGCTGCCCGCAATGCGGCTCTCAAATATGTCACTAGTGATTGGATTTTGGTATTAGATGCTGATGAAACTCTGACTCCAGCAATTGTACCGCAGTTACGAGAGGCGATCGCAACAGATGAATATTTGCTGATCAACCTCGTCCGCCAGGAAGTTGGTGCAGAACAATCTCCCTATTCTCTGGTTTCCAGGCTATTCCGCAATCATCCAGACATTCGTTTTGACCGTCCTTACCATGCCTTGGTAGATGATAGTGTGTCAGAAATTTTAACCAGAGAACCCCATTGGCAAATAGGTTATTTACCTGGCGTTGCCCTTGTACATACAGGATATCAAAAAAGTGTGATCGCTCAAAATAACAAATATGCCAAAGCCGCTACGGCGATGGAAGGGTTTTTTGCAACTCATCCTAACGATCCCTATGTTTGCAGTAAATTAGGGGCGTTGTATGTGCAAACTGGGAAAATTTCTCAAGGTATGGATTTACTGAGACGAGGAATCACCCTTGCTGAAGACAACTACGACATTTTATATGAACTCCACTATCATTTAGGCATTGCCTACAGTCGGTTGCAAAAATCCCCACAAGCAATTTCTCACTATCAAGCTGCGATCAAATTGCCAATTTATCCCATGCTCAAGTTAGGAGCATACAACAACTTGGGTAACTTACTCAAAGCAGCAGGAGATTTCAACGGCGCGAAAACTGCTTATACCACAGCTTTGAAAATCGATCCCACTTTTGTTTTTGGACATTATAATTTGGCGATGACATTTAAGGCTTTGGGTTTATTTGCAGATGCGATCGTATATTATCAACATGCAATCACCTTAAATCCTAACTATGCCGAAGCATATCAAAATTTAGGAGTAGTATTGCTGAAAATTGGCAATCATCAAGATAGTTTAACAGCTTTTAACAAAGCGATCGCCCTTCATGAAAGGTATAATCCCGAAGAGGCGAAGAGGCTACGCCAGGGATTGCAGGAGATGAAATTGATGTAGGGCATTGGGCATTGGGCATGGGGCATTGGGCATTGACAAATGACAAATGACAAATGACATTAAGATATTATTATCAATATTTCAGAGGTTTCGATGAGCCAAACCATTGATGAACGGATACGCTGGACAAGTGCAGACTTAGAGTTATTGCCAGATAACGGTAATCGCTACGAAATTATCGATGGGGAATTATTTGTGACTAGGGCACCTCATTGGGGACATCAAAAAGCCACAGCAAATATTTGTGGAGAATTAAGAGGTTGGTCGCTCTCATCAGGTCTTGGTGAAGCTGTTCCTAATCCAGGAATTATTTTTACTGACGCAGATAACGTTATTCCTGATGTGGTTTGGGTAAGTAAAGAACGCCTCGCCATTTTACTTGATAATGAAGGACATTTAACGGGAGCGCCAGAACTGGTTGTAGAAGTACTTTCCCCTGGAGTCCAAAACGAGCGACGCGATCGCCAAGTCAAGTTAAAATTATATGCTTCTAGAGGAGTTCAAGAATATTGGATTTTGAACTGGCAATTACAACAAGTTGAAGTCTATCGCCGAGAAAAAGCAGTTCTGAAATTAGTGGCAACATTATTCGCAACAGATGACCTCTCTTCACCTCTGTTACCAAATTTTGTTTGCAGCGTGGCGCGGTTGTTTGTGTAAATACGTGGAACTTCAAGCTTGGTTCTCGAAAGTTCCAGTTCGGAACATGAAGCTTCAGCTTCGCAAGCTGAAAGTTTAGTCTCAGAAAGTGGAACTTCAGCTTCAGAACTCGGAACTTCAGGCTTAGAACTCAAAACTTCAGGCTTAGAACTCGGAACTTCAGGCTTAGAACTCGGAACTACTAGCTCGGAACAGAAAACATAAGGCTGAGAACCCTGAACATCAGGTTAAAAGACTTGCAATTAAAAAAATGTCCAGTAGCGTAATGCACGATCTTACATATTGTGGTGCTTAGAGATAAATCGGCATAAAGTTCCTTAGTAAGCCTGTATTATTTTGTATAAATACTCAACAATAACATTTATTCTTTATGTTATTTATAAGACAATTCTTGTTTCCTCAATTGTCGATAGGGGTTGCAAAAGCCTTTGCCATAGCAACCTTGACTACATTTACTACTACTGCGACCATCAATCAGCCTAGTTATGCTAGCGACATAAATTTCTTGGGAATTCGTCTAACTGATGCTCCCAAAGTTGTAACACTTACGGCTAAAGACTTTTTTAATCAGGGTTTGGATAAGCAAAAGAAAGGAGATTTGCAAGGAGCGATCGCAGCTTATACTGAAGCAATTCGCCTCAATCCTAACTATGCCCTAGCCTACATCAACCGGGGTGTTGCCCGCGCTAAATTGGGAGATAACAAGGGGGCAATCGAAGATTACAACCAAGCTTTGCGGATTAATCCCAACTATGCCCAAGCTTACTACAATCGGGGTGTTGTCCGCGCTGATTTGGGAGATCAAAAGGGAGCAATCGAAGACTATAACCAAGCTTTGCGGATTAATCCCAACTATGCCCTAGCCTACTACAACCGGGGAAATGCCCGCGCTGATTTGGGAGATAAAAAGAGGGCAATGGAAGATTTCAACCAAGCTTTGCGGATTGATCCCAACTATGCCGAAGCCTACACCAACCGGGGTGTTGTCCGCGCCCAATTGGGAGATAAAAAGGGGGCAATGGAAGATTTCAACCAAGCTTTGCGGATTGATCCCAACGATGGCCAAACTTACTACAATCGGGGAAATGCCCGCGTTCATTTCGGAGATAACAAAGGGGCAATGGAAGATTTCAACCAAGTTTTGCGGATTAATCCCAACTATGCCGAAGCTTACGGTAATCGGGGTATTGTCCGCGCTAAATTGGGAGATAACAAGAGGGCAATGGAAGATTACAACCAAGCTTTGCGGATTAATCCCAACTATGCCATAGCTTACAGCAACCGGGGTCTTGCCCGCGTTCATTTCGGAGATAACAAAGGGGCAATGGAAGATTACAACCAAGCTTTGCGGATTAATCCCAACGATGCCATAGCTTACTACAATCGGGGCATTGTCCGCGCTAAATTTAAAGATAACAACGGGGCAATTACTGACTTGCAACAAGCCGCAGATATCTTTAAACAACAAGGAAAAATAGAGGATTACCAAAAAACACTGGAAATCATCAACCAACTTCAGAAGTAGATACTTGAGGTGTTGCATCTGTGCAGGATGATTTTGATGGTTTTCTTGCACCAAGCGATTTCTAATCGCCAAGGGTAGGTATTGCTAGACTAAAAGCATTCCCGTTTGCTTTTCTTCAGGAGCCATGTCCACAGTAGTTAGGCAATCCTTGACACTGGAGGAGTTTCTCGACCTACCAGAAACAAAACCTGCCAGCGAATATATCAACGGTAAGATTATTACTAAGCCAATGCCAAAAGGGAAGCATAGTCGATTGCAGTTAAGATTGTGCAACAGTATCAATGATGTTACCGAAAGTCTCAAGAGTGCCTATGCCTTTCCCGAACTACGCTGTAGTTTTGGTATCCGTTCAATAGTACCTGATGTAGCAGTCTTTATCTGGTCGCGTATTCCCTTTGCTGCTGATGGGGAAGTACCTAATGATTTTCTGCTTTCTCCAGATTGGACAATTGAAATTCTTTCCCCAGAACAAAGTTCAAATCGAGTCACAGGCAATATTCTCTATTGCTTAGATCATGGTTGCCAATTAGGTTGGTTGATAGACCCAGAAGATCGTTCCATTTTGGTCTTCTGTCCCAATCAACAACCAGAACTTTTGCAGGGTGATCAGCGTTTGCCAGTGTTAGTCGGGATAGACTTGGAGTTAACAGTTGCTCAGGTGTTTGGTTGGCTAAAAATGAGTAATTAGCTCGACTTTATCTATTTAGCCTTGCATCAAAATTCCTACTAAAATCTGCATCAAGATTTCCAAATCAGTTGGTACCCGATACAACATTAAATCTTGACTCACTTTCCTCTCTTGGCGATCAAAACTACCAAACTGCCAAATATCCCCAGTAGTTACAGCACCATACAAGATTAGCTCATCTGATTCTACCCATGTATCCAAGGCAATCAACTCCGTCGCTAACTGAGTAAATCCCCGTGTTAAGTCTGCCTGTTTTGCTTCTACCACTAAGACATTGTGTTTTGACTGAAGATAGTAATCTAAGTCACCTCTAAGATACTGGTTAACCTCAATCGGGTACTCAATATTAACTATTGCTTTTGTGATGTGGGCTACTTCTAATAAGATGGGTGCGATTAGTACCTCTCGTCTAGCCGCTTCACTAGTTAAACTAACACGAGCGATCGCTTCTTCTAGCCGTTGTTGTAAGTCTGGTAGTCGAGTCAGTAATTCTGAAGCAGCGACAGGTAAATTGATTGAAGATTTAGTTAAAGTTACTCCTAATTCCCGCAAAATATCAGCGGGAGCGAATTTCATTTGGAAATAGCTGCGGAATGTGTAGAATTCATTTGGTTTAAGTATCGGGGGACGGTGACGTTCAGTCATAACAAAATCCGCAGTTATGATATTAAAATTATTTTTATTCGTTTGATTGCAACGAATCAAGAATACAATAACGTAACTTAAGGTTTGGAACTTCAAGCTTGAAAATGAACTCCACCTTTTCTGAGTCGAAAAAGTGGAGTAAAAAAGTATAAGAGTTGATAAATTCTCCTTACAAATGACAACCAACTAAATACGCGACTTGACAAATTTCTCTAATCTATCCATTCCTTTTTCAATCGTCGCCATATCTGTGGCGTAGGAAAGGCGGATATTTTCATCAGCGCCAAAAGCAATTCCGGGAATGACTGCAACTTGATGTTCTTCCAACAAAGCGTCACAAAATCCTAGAGATTTTAGACCGGTTTTGCTGATATCAGGGAACAGATAAAAAGCGCCATCTGGTTTTGCAGTACTCAATCCGGGAATGGCGTTGAGTCTGTCTAACATTACCTGTCGGCGTTTGGCGAAGGCTTGGCGCATTTCTTCGACACAATCTTGAGAACTCTGTAGCGCCGCGATCGCACCATATTGGGCAAAGGTACATACGTTAGATGTACTATGCCCTTGAATGGTACTGGCTGCTTTAATAATTTCCACAGGCCCTGCTAAATAACCGATACGCCACCCAGTCATGGAGTAAGCCTTCGCGAACCCATTACTAATCAAAGTGCGGTCAAAAATTTCCTTCCCCAAAGAACCGATGCTGATATGTTCTGCACCGTCGTAGAGAATCTTTTCGTAAATCTCATCAGAGACAACAAAGATATCTGCATCAACTACTACCTGCGCCAGTGCTTTAATTTCATCTGGTGTGTAAACCATGCCTGTGGGATTAGATGGGGAGTTGAGGATAAATAACTTCGTCTTTGGTGTGATTGCTTTACGGAGTTGTTCAGGAGTAATTTTATAACCCGTCGTTGCATCTGTAGGGACAATCACTGAAACTCCACCGACCAAAGTCACCATTTCGGGATAACTTAGCCAGTAAGGAGCGGGGATAATTACCTCATCACCTGGATCGATCAATGCCACAATTAAGTTGTATAGAGAATGCTTACCGCCATTGGTGACAATCACATTCTCTGACTTGTAATCAAGACCGTTGTCGGTTTTAAGCTTGTGGGCGATCGCTTCCCTTAACTTTGGTTCTCCGGCGGCTGCACCATACTTGGTTTTGCCTTCATCCAAAGCTTTGACTGCTGCGGTCTTAATATGCGCCGGAGTATCAAAATCTGGTTCTCCAGCGCTAAAACTACAAACATCTATTCCATCTGCCTTCAGTGCCTTAGCCTTGGCTGCGATCGCTAAGGTTAATGAAGGTGTTACCTGACTTACTCTTGCTGCCAGCTTCATTCTTACTATTTTTGGCAAATCTTTCACTTATTTAAGGATATCCCAGAATCCCTACCAAGATTTGCTTTTTCTGAATTCGTTGAGGATTGGAGACTGGGAAAGAATTTCTGAACTTTGATTATTGACTCTTGATAATGTATCGTATATAACTTTATTTTTAGTGGAAACTAACTGTTTTTATGCAGATTAAGAAACTTTTAATTGCATCTTCTCTGCTAATTACTGGTCTTTTTATACCTAATGCTGCCATTGCTCAAAATCGCGGTACTCCGGGTAAATTTGATTTTTATGTCCTTACACTCTCTTGGTCGCCGGATTATTGTGCGACAAATGGTAATCGTGACCAGCAGCAGTGCGGTTCTGGAAGGAAACTTGGTTTTGTACTACATGGTTTGTGGCCGCAATATCAAACTGGTTATCCTGCTAATTGTTCCACGCAAAAATTACCGTCGGAAGTAAAGCGGCGGTTTCCCAATTTGTATCCTAGTAATAAACTTTACGATCATGAGTGGGAAAAACACGGTACTTGTTCGGGGAAAACTCCTGCGGAATACTTGGGATTGAGTAAACAATTAAAAGATGCGATCGCTATTCCCGCAGCTTATAATCGTCCTAATAAACCCGTACGTACCACAATTACAAATTTTAAAAATTCATTTGTGAGTGCGAATAATCAAATTACTGCTGATGGTGTAGCACCTTTTTGTTCAGGTTCAGGAAGATTTTTGCAAGAAGTCTTCTTTTGTTATTCCAAAAACGGCGAACCTGGTATTTGTAGCGCCGAGATTTTAAAGTGATCGCAAAAAAGTTGTGGTCAGCCAGATTTCTTAGTGAGAAACGTTAGATAACAACAAGCGAGTGCTACCAAATAAGGTATGCATTAGGCATGGAAAAAGGCAGAGGGGAAAGACTTGCTATAATTTCCCCTTGCTCCCTCACTCTTTGCAAATATGATTTGAAATTTCTTAATTTATTATTTACTGTTTCTTATTTATTTCTTAACCTAACTACTGTAATCTTCAATTGGAATTAGAACCATTCTTAATTTCAAGATAACAGATGTAATCAAAGAGTATGTTCAGGAAAAGGTTGTATTTATAACCATAACTTTTTGTATAGCTCGCTGAATTACAATAACTCCAGGTTTTTTCCCAGTTTTAATAGTTTTTTGCAACACAGATTATTTTTATCAGGCTGCATTCTTGTGTTTTAGTAGGAGTGCTAAATGGAATACTTATTTCTGGCATTGGTGCTGGGTCTGGCACTCAGCTTCGAGTTTGTCAACGGCTTTCATGATACTGCAAATGCAGTTGCCACAGTCATTTACACTAACACCTTGAAGCCAAATATTGCCGTTGTTTGGTCAGGCTGTTGGAACCTAATTGGTGTGCTGACATCAACTGGAGCCGTTGCTTTTGGTATTATTGCCCTGCTTCCGGTTGAGTTGGTACTCAATGTTGGCTCAAGTGCAGGCTTCGCAATGGTTTTTGCACTTTTGATTTCAGCAATCATGTGGAACTTGGGAACCTGGTACTTGGGCTTACCTGCATCCAGTTCACACACATTGATTGGCTCGATCATGGGTGTTGGTTTAGCAAATTCAATGTTATCTTCAGGTCATATTTTTGGCGAGGGTGTAAATTGGTCAAAGGCACAGGAAGTTTTCACATCGCTACTGGTTTCGCCAATTGTTGGATTTACCTGCGCCGCACTGCTGTTAATACTAGCGAAGATACTAATCAAACGACCAGAGTTATACCGTGCGCCAGATCATGGTAAAGCACCGCCGCCTTGGATACGTGCTTTGTTAATCTTGACATGTACTGGTGTCAGCTTTGCCCACGGTTCAAATGATGGTCAAAAAGGTATGGGGCTGATTATGCTCATCTTAGTGGGCATTCTTCCAGGGATGTTTGCACTGAATATAGATACTAATGCAGGAGCGATCGCTCAGTTGGCTGCTACGTCCAACTCTGTAGTTTCAGTGCTGCAACAACCAGTACTTGGAACATTCTCAAACAACCAAAACATCACAAATGAGCTTTCCGACTTCCTCAAGCCAAGCAACGAAGCCACCAAAAAAACATTACCAGCCCTTGCTGCCAAGAGTCGTACAATCAAAGATAAGCTTGCTGGTAAGACTAGTTTCAAGCAGCTTTCAAAGGATGAGCTTGGCTCATTACGAACCGATATGTATCTAGTAGCTGGAACAATTGCAAAGTTGGACAAACAGAAAAAATTAACCGATACCAAACAAGAAGAGGTGCTTACCAGTTATAAAACGCAGTTGGATAAAGTAACCAAATTCATTCCCAATTGGGTAAAATTTGCCGTTGCCATTGCACTAGGTCTTGGCACAATGATTGGTTGGAAGCGGATCGTAGTGACAGTAGGTGAAAAGATTGGCAAAGACCACCTTACTTACGCTCAAGGAGCTTCTGCCGAGTTAGTAGCTATGACAACCATTGGTGCTGCGGATTACTTTGGTCTACCAGTCAGCACTACTCACGTGCTGTCATCTGGTGTAGCAGGTACAATGGCGGCGAACCATTCGGGTTTGCAAATGGACACTCTGAGAAATTTGCTGCTAGCCTGGGTGCTGACACTGCCAGTTTGCGTACTGCTTGGTTCTGCTACATACGCAGGGGGCTTGTATATAGTCTTAAATATTCTGGGTTTGAAGTAGGACAATGGGACATTGAAAAGTAAAAAGGCAAAAGATTCTTTTCTTTTTACTTTTGCCTTTTACCTTTTGACTTCCTAAGCTATCGTCACATCTGGCGACAAGTAAACATCCTGAATGCTGTGAAACAGTTTTACACCTTCCTCAAAAGGACGTTGGAAGGTCTTTCGCCCAGAAATTAATCCTGAACCACCAGCGCGTTTGTTGATTACGGCAGTGCGTATTGCTTCGGCGAAATCATTTTTACCAGTCGCGCCACCAGAATTAATCAACCCCACACGCCCAGAGTAGCAATTCAGTACTTGGTAACGAGTTAAATCAATTGGGTGATCAGTTGTCAGTTCTGTGTAAACACGCTCATCGGTTTTGCCGTAACTTTTACCACTGGCTTTGGCAACTGCACCGTAACCATTGTTATTTTCGGGTAACTTTTGCTTAATGATGTCGGCTTCAATTGTTACACCCAAATGATTCGCTTGTCCGGTGAGGTCAGCTGCAAGGTGGTAATCTTTATCTTGTTTAAAAGCATTGTTCCGCAGATAACACCAGAGAATAGTCACTAAACCGAGTTCATGGGCGCGTTTAAAAGCTCGGCTGATTTCTTGGATTTGCCTGGTAGACTGCTCTGAGCCAAAGTAAATTGTCGCACCGACGGCGGCGGCCCCTAAATTCCAAGCTTGTTCGACATCAGCAAACAATACCTGGTCAAATTGATTGGGGAAAGTTAGCAATTCGTTGTGATTGATTTTGACAATAAAGGGAATTTTATGGGCATATTTGCGCGAAACTATACCTAATGTTCCCAAAGTGGTAGCAACAGCGTTGCAATCTGCGGCGATCGCTAACTTAACAATATTTTCTGGATCGAAGTAAATCGGATTGGGCGCAAAAGACGCACCTGCTGAGTGTTCAATCCCTTGGTCTACCGGTAAAATCGAGAGATAACCTGTGTTTGCCAGACGACCAGTAGAATAAAGTAACTGGAGATTACGCAATACTTGAGGATTGCGATCGCTGTTAAGCCAGATTCGATCTACAAAGTCTGGGCCCGGCAAATGTATTAAATCACGAGAAACTTTTGCTTTGTAAGTAAGCAGGTCTTCAGCCTCTTTACCTAGCAATGACTCAATAGAATTAGCCTCTTTGAGCGTTGTAGTCATAGTATTATCCTCAAAGTTTGAGCAAATGACTTTGCCTTTAAGATAGCATTTCTAATATTGCTAACTTGGTTGTACGAAGATTAGTGATATGTCTTCTTTCTGAAGATATAGCAATCTTATTGTATAAATGAAAATCAAAAGGCTCCGATTCCCCACTTACTTTTAAGAAGTCGGGAATCTTGTTGTGAATGATTAAGTAGGGCTATACTACCGGAAGTATTCAATTAACTTTCGGAATTAATGTTTTCAATTCAGTTATCAACTTCAGACAGTACAATCATACTATCTGGCGCTCATAGTTGAAAATTGAAAACCCATCTTCCCCCGATTGGAGTAATAATTTTGAACAGAATAAATACAATTCTATGAGTAAGTTTCAAATCGATATCGACTTCAGCAATATAGATTTAGCTTCCCTTGAGACAGAAGAAGATTTTCAAAGAGAAGCAAAAATGTTACTCCCAAAGGCACTGGTCAAACTAGGTGAAAGTGTGGGTGAAAAGACTTGGGAAGAATTACAGCAAAAGCTGCAAGGAACTGGAGGTAAACTCAAATCTTCTCCCAGCGAGAAACGTAGGTTTATTCAAGAAACTGGAAGAACTTATCAACGAAATGCTAGTAATAGAGAAAAACAAGAACTAGAAGACTATATAGTAGAGCAATTACGTCAGCACAAATAGTATTTGTCATCAGTTAACTTATCAGACATGATTCAAATAAACCAGCAGCGAATCAACTCCACCTGGAAGCCATAGCCGTCGTTAACTTCCTCAATTAACTCCCGTTGCAACAGCAATTTGAGTGTAATATCAGCATCAGGAAACTGTTGCAATAAAGTTTGGCGGCTAACTATAGCCCCTTCCCCTTGAGCGGCGATAAAACGTAGAATAGCTTGTCCAGTGGCGTCTACTTGATTGTTTTGAATGTCAGCGAAGAAAAAGCCACCACTTTGCAAAGCTGCTGGTATCGCTGCTTCCACATCTGCTAAAGTTGCCAATCGCCGGATAGAGGGGTCTTGTTCGTTCTTAAGGACAATAATTTCCGCGCAGAGTAGTTGTACTAAGAACGGGTGACAACGGGTGAGCTGTAGCACTCGCTCAACGGCGTTGGGTTCATAGCGCAGAGTAAAATCTTTGACGGGACGTTCAATTAATTGTCGTGCTTCCGCTTCTTTGAGGTAGGAGATATGCACAACTTGGACATTAATAAGATAACTAGCCCAGCGCTGATATTCTTCGATAGTATGGGAGCCAGCCAATAACACCTTGAAGCGGGGACGATGTTGGATAAGGTGACGCAGCATTCCCAAAACATCCTGTTCATCAAAGCGACCTTTGGCTATGGCGTTCTCTAGCACCTCGAATTCATCTAGCGCTAGTAAGGCGGTATTTTGTTCTAGAGCCTGTTCTACTTTATCTAGCCATTCATCGAAATAGGTGAAGGGGTCAGCTATTAACACTTCGCGGGTTAGAGACGGTAGAGTTACACCTTGCTTTTTCGCTGACTTATCCATATCTTTAGCCAGGTTGTAGAGAAAACCTGCATGGTCACTAGCTGATGAAGGTGCGCCTTGCAAGTCTACAAACATTGGGATGATGGAATTGGGTAGTAACTTTCCGATGTTATTGAGGAGGGAAGTTTTACCCATACGTCGCTGACCGTATAGTAGCAGAGGTGGACGACGGCGATCTAAAAGCAACTGCTCAATGCGTAAGCCAATGTCATCACGCCCCGTGAAAATTTCTTGCTCTAGTGTGAGCGGTACACCAATAAGATAAGGGTTGTCAATTTCTTTGTTTTGTTCAACTTTGATAGCCAGTTCTTCTATATATTTGTTGATTATCTCCAGCCATCTTTTAGCAAAAGGTAGAAAGAAAGGAGCATATTTATTATTACTACGATTGAAGCTTTCTAATTGTTCATTTAACTTTTCTGCTACAGCTTTAAGAGCTATACGCTGGTTGTAATTACTTCTTTGTTCTAATGCTGCGTTTACATCCTGACTGATGCGAGTAAAGATGCGTAGCACAGAATTAATTGAGTTCCCTAATTCATCAATTTCTATGGTGCGATGAACCTGACGTATAGCTTCTACATCACCACAGTTTCTTAGGCTTAGTGCATCTTTGCAAATTTGAACAACCCAATTTTGGAGACTTTCATTGAGATAATCAATGGCTGCTTCACCCTCACTTGGGTTATGTTCTATCACTAAAAGTAAGTACTTCTCTAAGCCATATAAAGGTATGCGCTGCAATTGATCCCAAAAGGCTGAATGATAGCGTAATGAACTTGAATACTCATCGGTACTTCTCTCAATTTGTTGAGAAGGGAAAGGTAATATTGACTCTGGAAATGTCTCATTGTTGAGCCTTTGATTAATTCGATAAGGAAATATATTAGACAATCTTAAGAAAATGGAAGGCTGGTTGATGCGGTTTTTTTCCAACCGATAAAGTGCTAAATTCCATAATTGGAGTAATGGGTATAAAACTACTGGTCGCCATAAGTTGATAGTGATACCTAGAAAGAACAGCACAGCAGAAGTAACACCATACACAATGCCTAACGCTACACCATCTACTAAACTACCAACTACACCAAAGCCTAGACCTCCTGGTATACCGAAGAACAAGCCTGCTATCATCAGCGTATTGAAATATTCATCATCAATTTTTTCTGCCACGCCTGACGCCACGCCTAACGCCACGCCTAACGCCACGCCTAACGCCACGCCTAACGCCACGCCTGACGCCACGCCTGACGCCACGCCTGACGCCACGCCTGACGCCACGCCTGACGCCACGCCGAATGCTACGCCAAACGCTACGCCTGACGCCACGCCTGACGCCACGCCTGATGCCACGCCTGATGCTACGCAAAAAGCTATATTTGCGATTGGTTCACCCAATGTCCACAGCACCAAGCCCAATAATAAGTTAACTAGGATAGGTAAGATAAAATATCCCTGGATAAAGAGCTGCCACAGAGCAAGGTTCCGCCATTGCCCTTGTCTCAACAAGATAATTAGAGAGGAGTTAGAGTCTAAAGCAGGGTCGATACGCTCAAGGTGGTTACGCAACGCTGAAGGACGGAAAAACAGCCAGAAAAGTAGTTGCAGGCTACCCAGTATCAAATTTGGGTAGTGTTGGGGTACGTGAGTATAGGCATTATCTGTAACACGAGTAGGTGTCATGTCGATTTTTCTATTTCCCTACCTTTGTTACAGGATTTTTATGGTTTGGGCTTTTGTATCCTATTTGAGAATAATTCTGCGCCTACGTAAATCAGCGATGTAATCAAGAAACCTAATAGTTTTTGGATTATTAGCTGACTTAAGTTTTAGATATGGCTAACTTATGATTAATTTTTAGTTGACTTTTTTAATGACTGTGCTATTTTTAATTCAGGTAAACAGTCAAAAGTGCCCAACTTAATCAGGCACGGGCACTTATGCTGCCTCTGAACCCTCTCCTTAAGGGCTGAGTCCAGAAGTCTAAAAACTTTTGAAAGATAAGGAGAGTTCAGTGTCTCGTTTTTACCGACTGTTAATTATCGCGATGCTAGGTTATGGTGTCATTTCTGGTGACATCAAATTAAATGACCCTGTTCTTATTCCAGTTGTTATCGAACTGATTAAGATTGAGGAGCCACCTAGTAAAAGCGATAGATGAATAAGTAACCTTGCCTAGCTTGGTTTAGCAATTGTTATGTCTGTATTTGACTACTCACTAGGCGAGGTGACGACTCTCCTAGTTTTTTTGTGCAAACCGCAAGCATAATTAGGTTTACTCATTTACATCTTTATAATAAAGCTTATTATAGCTGAATCGTTGGTTGACTTTTAGTTGACTTATGGATGTTAAGATGTACTGATTTATCGTAGCGCTTAACTAAATAAATCAGTAAACGCCTTTATCTGTCTTAAGCCTTCTTCCCGCCAATTATCATCATTCTCCCCTTCTTCTAAGTTAAATAATCTTTCTCTACACAGAATTTGCAACAACAGTGGCCAGCAACAACTTTGTGTCAAAATCCACTCTACATCTTTATCAGTGAAAGCAATCGGCGAACTTACAATCAATTCCCGCGCTTCTGTCTGAGTCAATGCTTCCAGATATGCGGTGTAGCCGAAAATATTGAAAAAGGGTGAACTGTGTCCTGTGTTATGCGCCAGTTCCATCGGTGATTCAGGGGTAGCTAAGACAAATGCTAGATTCCCTCCTGTATGGTTAGTTGCTAAGGAACGCAAACTTTCCCAAAAGCCATCATCTAATTCTGGACAGCGTTGCAAGCCAACGCCAATCTCATCTAATAAGATGACTGTGGGAGAATGCAAATTATCGCTGACTACATCCATGAAACGATCTAAATCGCAAGGTATCGGCACTTGCATCTTCAGTGATTCTAGGATGTACTTTAGTAGTCCTTCTCGGCTTTGCATTCGTGCGTCTTGCAAGTCTACAAAAATCCAACGATAATTTTCTGGATGCGGTAGCCAATCAGATTTTTGCTCAGGACGCAACTGTTCTGCTGGGGTGGTGGTGATATTTTTGAGGTAGTGCAGCAGGGATGTTTTACCGCTACGCTTTTTGCCGATAATGGCGGCATTTTGTAGGGGATGGCGTTTGAGTAAGTTGAAGAGGCGTTTTAATTCTTTCTCTCGTCCAAAAAAGTAACGTGGTTGGGTGATGGGTGCGCCAGTGATGAAGGGTGATGCTTCCCCGTTAATTGGCTGAGGTTTAGGCGGTTGAGTTTCTGGTTCTTTGTATGCAATGTCTTGCCACTCTAACCCCAGCTTTTTGCTAAATTCTACAAAATTCTGATAGTCAACAGGTTCGCCATTAAGAAACTTTTTGACTGTGGATAGAGAAATTTCTAATTCATCAGCCAATGATTGCTGGCTACGATAGCCATTGCGCTGAGGTGCTGACTTAACTTTATTAATATACTCTGGGGCTACTCGGAGCGATCGCGCCATTACTCCTTATATGAAATACTACTTAATATTCTAGCTCTTTTAAGAGACTTAAAGTCAACAATAAATCAGCTAAAAGTCAACTATTTATCAACGCATAGTCAATATTGCTACTCAGCCAGATGCCAATCTAGCTTACCAAGACCGTTACAACAGCGTACCAACTGGCCAAATGTGTTGGGCATTTAACTTGATTTGGGGACTGAGGGGAATACTGGATTGGTAGGTAAGCTCAAGTTTACACCAATACCTGTGTTGCATCCGATTATGGGGAGTACAAATAAAAAGAAGTTAGGAATAAATAACTCCTAATACCAATTTTCTAAGAGGCTGCACAAAATTAGGCTTGGTAAGACTTGGGGCTTGAGCAAATTGTTCTATGCAACCTCACAGGTAATCGGTATAACTCTTAACTCCTAACTTTTAACTTTTTACAGCGCACAACTCAACTCGCCGGCTCTTTGACTGAAGCGGTGATTTTCCCGATAGTCCACGGGACAATCTATCACGGCAGGTACATCTTGAGCGAGGGCTTCTTTCAAAGTGGGAATCAAATCTAAAGCCGATTCAACTCGGTAGCCTTTTAAACCCATGCTTTCAGCTAATTTGACAAAATCAGGATTGCTAAAATGCACAAAGGATGAGTTTCCTTTGCCAAATTGATTTTCTTGCTTCCACTCAATTAACCCATAGCCACCATCATTGAAAATTATCGTGACAAAGGGCGTACCGACACGCAAGGCTGTTTCTAATTCTTGAGAATTCATCATAAAGCCACCATCGCCTGTGACAGCAACGACTTTGCGCTTGGGATGAACGAGTTTTGCAGCTAAAGCGCCAGGAATAGCAATACCCATAGCTGCGAAGCCGTTGGAAATTATGCAAGTATTAGGGCTATGGCAATGATAATGACGAGCCATCCACATTTTATGTGCGCCAACATCAGAGATGACGATATCATCTGGGCCCATCACTTGCCGTAAGTCATAAATTAACTTTTGCGGCTTAATTGGAAATTCGTCATCATGGGCATACTGTTCGTAATCAGCGCGAATATCTGACCTTAAGCTAATAGCAAAGGGATCGGGTTTGCCTTGTCTATCTGCTAATTTTAAAATTTCATAAAGGGAATCTGAAATATCTCCCACAACTTCGGCATTGGGAATATAACTACTATCAATTTCTGCCGGATTTACCCCAATATGCACAATCGGAATTTCACCATTACGATTCCATTTCTTCGGGGAAAACTCAATCAAATCATAGCCGATCGCAATTACTAAATCTGTATTATCAAAAGCACAGGTAATGAAGTCTCTTTGCTGTAACCCCACTGACCACAAAGCTAGTTGATGTGTGTAGGGAATCACGCCTTTACCCATGAAGCTATTAGCAACAGGTATATTCAGTAAGGTGGCAAATTGCGTGACTGCATCACTGGCATGAGCACGAATTGCCCCATTTCCAACTAAGATTAATGGATTAACTGCTTGGCAAATTGCAGCTGCTGCTGCCCGAATACTAGCAAAAGATGCATAAGTTTTTTCGCTATTATCCTTACGCAAAGGGTTGCCTTCTACAGGCATGGCAGCAATATTTTCTGGTAAATCAATGTGAACTGCACCGGGTTTTTCAGATTGCGATCGCTTAAATGCTTTTCGTACTACTTCAGGTGTAATACTCGGTCGCACAATCTGCTTATTCCACTTGGTAACAGGTGCAAACATTGCCACCAAATCTAAATATTGATGGGATTCAATATGCATTCTATCTGTTCCCACTTGACCGGTAATCGCTACTAAAGGCGCACCATCGAGGTTAGCATCTGCTACCCCAGTCATCAAGTTGGTTGCTCCAGGACCAAGAGTAGAAAGACACACTCCGGCTTTTCCTGTTAAGCGTCCATAGACATCGGCCATGAATGCTGCACCCTGTTCATGACGAGTCGTAATAAATTTAATCGAAGAATTTTTTAACGCTTCCAAAACGTGAAGGTTTTCTTCACCAGGAAGTCCAAAAATGTATTGCACTCCTTCATTTTCTAGGCACTGCACCAATAACTCTGCTGTATTCATTTTATTTTCTGACAACTCTATTAACGAATAAGACTTTTGTCCTCTCTTACAAAGTTCTGATCCAAGGAAGCCTTGGCTCAGACTTTGCGCTTTGTCATTTGTCTTTTGTTCTTTAACTAATGACCAATGACCAATGACTAATGACTAATGACTAATCACTTCACCCACACAGTTTTAACATTGACAAACTCATGTATACCTTGGATACTCAATTCTCTGCCATATCCAGAACGCTTGATGCCACCAAAGGGCAACCGAGGATCGGATTTGACCATACCATTGATAAACACGGCACCTGCTTCGATTTCTTCAACCAAGCGATCGCTCTCTTGGTCGTTGGTTGTCCAAGCACTTGCACCTAAGCCAAAGGGTGAGTCATTGGCGAGTTTAATGGCAGCATCGATATCTGGAACCCGGAATAACAAGGCTACTGGGCCGAAGAATTCTTCTTTGGCAATTGGTGTGTTAGGGGGGATATCTATGATAATCGTTGGCGGATAAAAGTTTCCTGGACGATCTGATAAAGGATGTCCGCCGATGATCACTTTACCACCGCTGCTAATAGCACCTTCCACTTGTTGGTCTAAATCCTGGAGAATCCCAGGTGTTGCTAGTGGGCCTAAATCGGTATCTGGTTGCATAGGATCGCCTACTTTCAGCGCCTCAAATTTTTCTAAAAGCAATTTTTCAAATTTGTCTGCGATCGCTTCTGTGACAATAAAACGTTTCGCTGCAATACATGATTGCCCGTTATTTAACATCCGCGCTGTAGTAGCTGTGACAACTGCTGTCTCTAAGTCAGCACTTTCTAACACAATAAATGGGTCACTTCCTCCTAATTCCAAAACTGTTTTTTTAATTTGTTTGCCGGCAGCGACGGCGAGGGATGCGCCGGCTGGTTCGCTTCCGGTCAAGGTAGCAGCTTTTACGCGGTCATCAGCCATCAAATCGGCAACTTTGGCAGCGTCTATTAATAGAGTTTGAAAAGCACCTTCAGGAAAACCTGCCCGTCGGATAATATCTTCAATTGCCAAGGCGCACTGCGGCACGTTGGAAGCATGTTTGAGTAAGCCGACATTTCCCGCCATCAGGGCTGGTGCCGCAAAGCGAAAAACTTGCCAAAAAGGAAAATTCCACGGCATCACCGCGAGAATTGCACCCATTGGTTGATAACGTACAAAACTTTGGCTGGCATCAGTTTTTATACTGACATCAGCAAGAAAATCAGGGGCGTGTTCGGCATAGTAGCGACAGACGAGGGCGCATTTTTCGACTTCTGCGATCGCAGCTTTAAATGGTTTACCCATTTCTAGAGTCATCGACTTAGCAAATTCTGCTTTATCTTGCTCTAAAATATCAGCAGCCTTTTGCAGCCACTGCGCTCGCTCAGAGAAACTAGTCTGGCGATAGTGTTCAAAAGCCTGATTAGCCAAATCGAGTTTAGCGTTGATTTCTGCATCATTGAGCGCCTCAAAGGTTTTGAGCGTCTCCCCAGTGGCGGGATTAATGGTGGCGATCGCCATTACCTGACCTCCCGTTAAAAAATAGCTTTGTTAGGCTTCTTAGTGTTACACAGATCAATTCTGGAAGCTACCACCCAAATTCTAGTCTTATAACCCAGAATTGGTTGCTGAATATTACAATTTTGCAATTATTTTAGAAATAAAATATACCAATCAATAAGTATTAATAGTGATAAAATAAATGCAAGTAGAGTTGCTAGAATTCAGACAATTGCAGCATTTCAATTCTCAACCATGCAAGCCATAGAGGAATTAAGCTATGACTCAAGCTTTACGCAAACTAGTTACATTTGATGAATTCGTTGCTAAATATCCAGATAACACTCTTAAACGTTACGAACTATATGACGGAGTGGTAGTCGAAATGCCCCAACCAACAGGCGGCCATGAAGAGGTTGTTGTATTTTTATCTACAAAAATTACTTTAGAATATAGTCGCCTCAGTCTGCCCTATGGTATACCAAAAACAGTATTAGTTAAACCACTTGAAAACGAATCAGCTTACTCGCCAGATGTGCTACTCCTAAATCTTCCTAATTTAATTAATGAACCTCAGTGGAAAAAAGAATCAACTGTTACTCAAGCAGCATCTATTTCTTTAGTGGTTGAGGTAGTAAGTACTAATTGGCGTGATGATTATCTAAAAAAATACGCCGACTATGAACAAATGGGAATTCCTGAATACTGGATTATTGATTATGCTGCATTAGGCGGTAGAGAATTTATTGGCAAGCCCAAACAACCTACTATTTTGGTTTGCTGTTTAGAAGAAGGTGAGTATCGCGTTAGTAAGTTTCGAGGAGATGACCGTATCCAGTCGCCAACATTTCCAGAGTTTAATTTGACCGCAGAGCAAATTTTTCGCGCTGGCACAGTCAGCTAAATTGAGCATGAAACTATTCAACTTTTCATAGAGAGAGGCTGTCACAGCTATGTATAGCAGATTTATCCTAACCAGGATAGTTAGATATTTTTTATTTGGAAGCCTTTAAGGTAATTCATAATTAGTGATTTTTTATTCCCCATTATGCCCAATCCCTAAAAATTAATGATTGGAGCAATGATTGTTGGCACTGGCTGCAATTTTGTTTGATAAACTTTAACTAATCGCTCAATACCTTTGAAACGATAATCTCCCATTTCTTGGAAGTCTGAGGGTTGGGAAAGCATTGTATGGGTGGCTTCACTAATCACGCATTCACTAGGGGGACAAACTGCTTCCATCCGAGCAGCAAGATTAATCGTCGCGCCTAATGCCGTATAATCTACCCTTTGGGAACTACCGACATCTCCCACCACAGCTTTACCGCTATTAATTGCAATACGTAATTGCAGGGGTTCGTGCCAAAAACCATTGGAATTAAGATGTTCGAGACGAGTAAGCATTCCTTTGGCAGCAGTAACAGCGCGATCGGCATGATCTGCTTGCGGTTCTGGAGCGCCAAAAAATGCCATAATACAATCGCCAATATATTTATCTAAAGTGCCGCCGCAAGCAAACACTTCTTTTAGCATTTCTTCAAATAAATTATTTAATAGTTGAGCGATCGCAGTTGGTGTTAACCTTTCAGAAATTGCCGTAAAGCCAACTAAATCAGCAAACAAAATACTGATTTCGCTTTCGGTGGGAGCTAAACGACCACTCGGTAATCCGCCTATAGATATCAACTGCTGTACAACTGCTGGAGAATGATAGCGTTCTAGTCGGTGACGAATCATCTCTTCAGTTTTGAGTTTCTCTACTAATAGCCAACGCTGCACGCTAGAAGCTACAAGGTTTGCTAAAGCTGAAAAAAAACTTAATTCTTCCTCGCCTTCATTTGCCCAATGGTAAGAAGAAAGATTGGCATCGGCATACAGTACGCCCACAACTTTATTTTCATCCCATAAAGGCACTGCCATCGCGCTGCGAATGCCTTTGACTAAAATACTCTGTTCGCTAGCAAACCGTTCATCCTGATGAGTATCAGCAGTTTGAATGACTACTTTTTCGTCAAAGACCTTTTGACAGATACTACGACTAATCCAACTACCATCAGAGGGGAGATGTTTCTGTTGGGAAACGTTTCTAGTGGCAGCATTCATTAATTCCAACTGACCGCGACCATTGACATCAATTAATAATGCCAAGCGATCAATACTATCAAGGTAACGAAAAACTACTTGCTGCACCTGAGAAAAAATCTCTTCTATAGACGCGGCTGCACAGAGATTTTTTGCTATGTCCACTAAGTCTTTGAGACGGGCAATGGTTTTATCCTTATTATTGATGTCGCCATCTTTACTATCAGGTGCAATCCATTGCTGTTGTAGTTGTTCAACATTATGAAGGATTGTTCTTTGCTCATTAATGTCCGAAATTTCGGGATACTCAGGTGTTGGTTGAGAAACAGGGGTTGTAAGCAGTACAACTAGGCTGATATTGCCCAGCCAAACGATATCGCCGTGATGTAACTCTTGGGGATAGTTAACAAGATATTTATTAACTTGCGTCCCGTTTTTGCTGCCCAGATCCTCAATAGTCCACACACCGTCAGCCGTTTTTACCAAGCGAGCATGGTTGCGGGATACTCCACCAAAAGGTAAGTACAAGTTACATTCCGGCAAACGACCAATCGTAAATACATCTTGGTCAACTGCAATTGTTGTCTCGGTATCTCCTTCTTGTAGGCGTAGCATGAGTTCAGTCATGAGTGTGATCCGATCCATCGAAGCTATAGGTCAAGCAACTTTAAGGTAAGTTATACCCTACAGGTTAACCTTCACCTTTTCTTTATGACATTGCTAACTGCATTCCGACAACTGTATGTGACAGATATTACAGCGTATTGGATTAAAAGTCTCTGCGTTTAGCACAACGGCGCGATGCCGATGAACGAGCGCTAGGTTTCTCGCCATTGGTGGCAGGTGGCGCTGCTTTACGTTTAGCCGATGTCTGTGGTAAAGATTTAGGAGTACGAGCCGGACACTTATCATCTCCAGGTTTGGCTCTGTGTTGCCGTCCATTTAGGATTGGTTCGGGGTTAGTATTGGGGTTGGGCACAAAGCCAGGCACTGTGTTGTGTTAAATTGGCATTACCTGCTTGTAAAGCAAAGTATTGAACAAATGGGAGAAATTCATTATCGCAATCCAAAAGCAACTGATTAATTCACAAATCAAATCACCTAGCGTCTTCTTGATTGACCATGAGAATAACAATCGTGGTCTGATCGATACCAATGAGGCGTTACAGCTAGCCGAAAGCTTAGAGCTTGACTTAGTTGTAGTCTCCCAAGGTAAAGACGCTCCAATCGCGAAGATTCTCAACTATGGCAAGCTTCAGTATCAAAAGAAAAAACGTCAAAGCCAAAGTTCTAGACCCACGGTAAAGGAAGTTCGATTCGGTCTAAATGTGGGTGTAGCTGATTACAATTTACGCATCGAACAAGCAGGTCAGTGGTTGAGTAAAGGCGATTCTGTCAAGTTTGCCATTCGTTTACGAGGCCGAGAACATCAATATCGTGACAAAGCGGGAGAGATGCTAGACCGAATTGCAAACGATCTCAGTCAAGTAGGTAAAATCCAGTCACTGGATAAACGCGCCCTAGTTATTCAAGTCATTCCTGCCTAGTTATCTGGCGATCGCTAGAGAATGTATTTGTGGCAGCTTGTAAGGAACGAAAAAAGCCAAGGACAGCACTGTAGCTTCTATGGAAAAAACAGTCAACTGTTACTCAAGCTAAATTTGACTTTCCGACCAGACAAGCGCCACGCACCGGGATATAACCAATTAATCAGCACATTTAGCGATTAGGTGTGTCCAGGCATTAATTAGGCGATCGCTTTCCATTGGTACAATGTTCTTGCCATGCATCACATTTTGAGTAAGATGAAAATGCACCAATGCTCCTAAGAGAATTCTCGCTGTTGCCTCTGGGTCAGGTATGTTTAATTCAGGAGCCGCCAAGTATTGAGTGAGAGTTTGGGCTACTGGCTTAATCATCGCTTGAACACAAATTTGAGCTAACTCAGGAAAACGCCCAGATTCCCCAATTAGTACTCGCATAAAAGCACTATGTTCTTTGTCGTTAAGCATTTGCTCTAATGCTTTGGTTGCTATCTGGTGCAGTATGGCAACTGGTTCTCCCTCAATCGGTTCTGTACCAAAAATGGAGCTGTTCTTTTTGCTTGTCAGTTGCTCTAACAGTACTTTAAAAAGTCCTTCTTTATCTTGAAAGTGGCTGTAGACTGTCGCTTTAGAAACACCTGCTGCTACTGCTACCCGATCCATACTTGTACCAGCATAACCATGTTGAAGGAATTCTTGCATTGCCCCTTGCAGAATTTGCTCCACTTTATCAACGGAATTGTCTCGATCCACTTCGTCAGCTTTGATACGTATCATTTATTAATTATCCTTTCTTATAAACAATATTAATAGATGCTGCAAAATGCCCCAGTACAAAATTGCGAAAATAAACATAGGTAGGTCGGCATCAAAATTTGTCGTTGAAATAAGGCAGAAAGGGGGTTTTAGTGTAGTTTATTTTTCTTCACATAGTTTAGTTTAATTGTGCCAACTTATTTACCCTTCGATAAAGCTCAACAGCCTCTTTTATCAGCTTTCCTCTGTTCTACTTTCTTGTAGTAAACAATCAATTCCAATAAAAAATAGCATTCCGCTGCATAATGCCGAGCAAATTGATTAACAAGTTTAGTTATATTATGTTGACTAAACTAGTCCGTTTAGTTTAGCATAAATTGAACTGTACAGTTTAGTACAAGTTGCTACTGGTGGTCAGGGGAAAATAGTATGGAGCAATACAGGAATTCAGAGGGTTTAAGGTCTTCTCAGAATCTTTTGCGATCGCCTCTTCTACTTGCAATGATTGCATCTTTTGCCATAGGTGGGTTCAGTGTTTATACAGTAATGAAGCTTCAGGCTACAGGTAATGAAAAGCAAAAAGCACCAGTAGCAGTTCAGCCTGTGGTAAAAACAGTAACAGCATTGGGGCGGTTGGAACCAAAGGGAGAGGTAATAAAACTGTCAGCACCTTCTTCAATAGGTGAAGGAAATCGGGTAGAGCAACTATTGGTGAAAGAAGGCGATCAGGTCAAAGCTGGGCAGGTAGTTGCGATTATGGACAACCGCGATCGCTTACAAGCGACTTTGGCTGAAGCACAAAAACAAGTTCAAGTTGCCAAATCCCGCCTTAACCAGGTAAAAGCTGGAGCCAAACAGGGAGAAATTGGAGCGCGTCAAGCTACAGTGAATCGTGTACAAGTAGAACTACAAGGAAACATTAAAACTCAGCAAGCTACAATTAATCGTCTAGAAGCAGAACTCCTTGGGCAACAACGCAGCTTGCAAGCAACAGTGGCTCGCGTCGCAGCCGAGAAAGGTAATGCCCAAGCTGACGTGCAGCGCTACGAGACTTTATACAAAGCAGGAGCAATTTCTAGCGAAGAAGTTGATAAAAGACGCCTAAGCGCGGAAACTTCTACTCAAGCCTTAATTGAAAGCCAAGCCACCCAGACAAGAACTGTAGCGACCCTACAACAGCAGCTCAACGAAGCAAAAGCTAACCAAAATCAAACCCTCGCCAGCTTGCAACAGCAGATTAACGAAGCAAAAGCTAACCTAAATCAAACCACTGAAGTTCGTCCCACAGATATAGCAAATGCACAAGCAGAGATAGACAGTGCTCAAGCCACTGTGGAGAAAATTAGAGCAGAACTGGCACAGGCATACGTTCTGGCTCCTAAAGCCGGTCGAATTTTGGAGATTAATACCCGAGCCGGAGAAACTGTTGGCAATGAAGGAATTGTGGCTTTAGGTCAAACCGACCAGATGTATGCAGTAGTAGAAGTCTACCAAAGTGATATCAAGAGAGTGCGTCCGGGACAACCAGTGCTGGTAAGCAGTGATTCTCTCCGCAATGAATTAGAGGGAAGAGTGGATTGGATTGGTATGCAGGTAAAGCGGCAAAATCTGATCAACGCCGATCCTTCTAGCAATATTGATGCCAGAGTAGTGGAAGTGCATGTGCAACTAAATAAACTATCCAGCAAAAATGCTTCTAACTTAACTAATTTACAAGTCAAGGCGGTGATTGAATTGTGATTGGATTTATCCAGCAGCTGCGGCGGCGAACGCCTTTAGGATGGCTGCAACTGAGTCATGAAAAAGGTCGTCTTTTGGTGGCATTGTCAGGTATTGCCTTTGCCGATGTTCTGATGTTCATGCAGCTAGGGTTTCAGACTGCCTTGTTTGAAAGCAACACAATGCTGCATCGGAGTATGCAGGCTGATATGTTTGTCATCAGCCCCCAAGCACGTAACTTAGCATATATGTCTAGCTTTACGCGGCGGCGGCTATATCAAGCAATGGATATACCAGGTGTAAAGTCGGCAGAAGGAATGTATGTCAACATTGTTGATTGGAAAAATCCCCAAACACATCAGAAAACGACAATATTAGTTATGGGGTTCAATCCCGATCAGCAAGTGTTGAACTTAGCGGATGTGAATCGCCAAATAGATGCTATTAAGTTACCAGATACCGTTCTGTTTGATCGCGCTTCTAGAGGATATTACAACGAAGCGATCGCCAAAATTGAACAAGGTAAAACTGTCACAACCGAAATAGAACGACGGACAATTACCGTTAGCGGCTTATTTTCAGTCGGGGCTTCTTTCATAGCCGATGGTACTTTAATCACCAGCGACCAGAACTTTCTGCGACTATTTCCTAGACAAGAAGCGAGCAGTGTCAGTCTAGGTTTGGTGCAGCTGCAACCAGGCTATGACCCAAAACAGATGAAAGCAGCTTTAAAATCTCATTTAGATAATGATGTTAAAGTTTTAACCAAAGCAGAATTTCTCGAATTTGAAATAAATTACTGGAAAACAAATACAGCAATCGGGTTTATCTTCAGCCTGGGTGTAGCAATGGGGTTTTTGGTGGGCGTGATTATCGTCTATCAAGTTCTTTCTACAGATGTGAATTCTCATATCAAAGAATACGCCACTTTCAAAGCAATGGGGTATAACAATCTCTATTTATTAGGTGTGGTGTTTGAAGAGGCGATAATTTTGGCAATTTTAGGCTTTATCCCAGGAGCGATCGCACCTTTAGGACTTTATCATTTAACTCGTAATGCCACCAATTTGCCAGTTTACATGACCGTAGCACGGGCCTTGACGGTATTAACACTGACGATGATCATGTGTGTAATTTCGGGGGCGATCGCTACTCGTAAATTACAGTCTGCTGACCCCGCAGATATGTTTTAAATTTGTCATTTGTCATTGGTCATTGGTCATTTGCAAATGACGAGCATTACTAGTAATTAAGCTATTTATGAATAGTCAAACCGTAATATCTGTGAAAAATCTCGATCACTATTTTGGTCATGGTCAACTCCGCAAGCAAGTTCTCTTTGATATCAACCTGGATATTAACGCCGGCGAAATTATTATTATGACTGGGCCTTCTGGTTCTGGTAAAACTACACTTCTCACTTTAGTCGGCGGCTTGCGTTCTGCCCAATCTGGCAGTTTGCAGATATTAGAACAAGAACTGTGTGGCGCTAACAAAGCACAACTTACCCAAGTACGACGCAATAACGGTTATATTTTCCAAGCTCACAACTTGCACGGTAGCTTAACAGCGCTCCAGAACGTCAGAATGGGTTTGGAAGTGCATAATAATATTTCGGCGGCAGAAATGAAAACCCGGTCAGCCCTAATGTTAGAAGAGGTAGGATTAGGAGACCGCTTGAATTATTATCCTGATGATTTATCTGGGGGACAAAAACAAAGAGTTGCGATCGCTCGTGCTCTAGTTAGTAATCCTAAAATTGTTTTAGCGGATGAACCTACCGCCGCCCTTGACAGTAAATCGGGACGAGATGTGGTCAACTTGATGCAAACACTAGCTAAAGAACAGGATTGTACTATTCTCTTAGTTACTCATGACAACCGCATTCTAGATATTGCTGATCGCATCGTTTATATGGAAGATGGCAAGTTAGTAAATGACCGTGCTGTTGTTGCAGCATCTTAAGCAGATCGCAAATCAAATAGGATTGCTATAGGAATTTTGTCGGGGCAATGCTTAAAAGCAAGTTCTATGTTGCTAAGATTAACAAAACCTTCAGAAATCATTAAATTCCAAATGTTAAATTAACCTTGGCTTGCGGTTTTCCAAAGAATCAATCCGAGCAGAGTATTTCTAATGTACTCAGCAGTTTTTGTATTTCGGATTGTATAAGTTATTTTGCTGAAGTGTCTGATTTAAAATTAGGGATTATACACAAATTCACTTTAAAACATTCCAGGTCTTGCAAACTCTTACTCAGTATTTGAGATAATCTTTCTATTTTATTTAACCAAGCAATTTTCTCAGTTGAATTTAACGCAAAATCATTAAATTTATTTACATATTCCATTGCCTGCCAGTTCTTAATTGTAACATCGCTATCTGTAAGTTTTAACCAGCCTTGAAAACGGCTAAGATTCAGTATATTAAATTCACCATTTTGGGATACCTCCCAAACAAATGGAGAAATATATCCACCATCTTCATGTCCAGGTAAATTAAAGCCTGATTTAGGTTCAATAATAACTTGTAGTGTTGCTAGAATTTGCTCTGTTTTTGTTTGCATGGTGTAATAGGTATAATTTATTTTTTTGTTGACAAATACTTTCGTACATCAGGAGTATACTTTCCTTTTGCACCTATTCCCTATATTAAATGAATGATTTAGAAAGATGCTTGTAGTAAAGCTGATTGAAATGGTTGCAACAGAATGCCAAGAATTTTATCAACATCATTGATGTAGTATTCAACTATATCAATGTATGTTGTTAGTCCTTCAAACATTAAAAACCGCCAGTTTGTTCCACTAGTGACAACTCCATAGATTGTCTTAACTTCTTGTTGAGTATTTTGATTGAATAATTGGGCAGCTACCATAGTGGCAATACATTGTCCTAAACCACCTTTGATATTTTCATTTTTCGCCTTAACAATTGTCAGGACAGGCGCTTTAATATAAAACTGTTCTTCAGAACCAGAGAGAATGAAATCACAAAATCCATTCAATCCTTTACTACTATCTACATCAAAATCTGTTCCAGAAAACAGTGATATTTGATAATTTAACTGCCGCCTAACTTCCGTTAAAACTGGCATAATTAGTAATTCTGAACGGGCTTTTTCAGTGTTGATGGCAGTTGCTAGTTGAGTATATTCTTCTAAGAGCGTTATTAAGGTGGCTGAAGGTTGAATAGGCAACACTTCTTTAAACAGATTGCGCTTTTCATCAATTACAAGCTGAAAAGTCTCTCGAACTTTGGCAAGTGTGAAATCACTGTATGCCATCTGCAACATCCTCAATTATTCACAACTAAACTCTAGCGGCTGCGCGGACAATTCGGTTGCTATCTTGAGCAAGTTGCTGGCGTAAAACGCTTGGAGTCCCAGAATTATCAGCAACGGCGTAGCGTTCCAGCCAGGATGCAGACTGCGCTCCTTGAGTTAGCACTTCATAGGGAGTTAGCGGGTGTAGGAGTGTCACAAACCGCACAAAGGCATTTTCTGAACTTGCGTATTCTGCAAGTATGCTTACTAAATCATCAGTGCTGGGGTTGTAGAGGCGGTTGAGTCCGCGCAACGTGGGACTGGTTTGGCGGGTGGTGGGTTGTAAAATCAAATCGCGGAGGCTTTCGCGGATGGGTGCAGGGGTGTTGGGATTTTGAGCAACTGCACGACGGACTTCGACTTTTTCATCATTTGCCAGTTGTGCCAAGATTGTTTCAGGTAGGTTAGAATTGCGGCGTTGCATAATAGCGGTATGAATCATTGAGGAATTGGAACATCCCAAAATTTCAGATAGTAAAGTAATAATCGAACCGAGTATCTCAGCATTTGTGCTGACTTTGAATAACATAGCGTCTTGCGATGTAATCGAGCTAGATAGTGACGCAAGCGCGTATTTTCCCCCTCAACCCGCGTCATATAAGTCTTGCTCACAATTTGGTCGCCCTCTGGAATAAAGCTAGGATAGACCAACCATCCATCTGTAACATAGAAATAGCACTGCCAAGTACTGACGATATCCCATAAGGGTTTGAAAGTTTCGCTGCTATGATCGCCCAAAACCCACGCTAAAATACCTTGTGTGAAGTGGTTCACTGCTGTCCAAAGCCAAATTTTGTTTTTTTTGAGCCGACGAACGTTTCTAATTCATCGAGTTCACCAACTTCTGGTATTGCCTGTGGATGGTAGGCATCAGGCAGCAGTTCGCCCATAAGTTTTACCCAAGTAATCAATGTCGTGTGATGCACACCTTTGACCCGTTCGATGCCACGAAATCCCATGCCATTGAGGTACATTTTCAGGCATTCTCGTTTCACTTGATCACTGTATCCTTGAGGTGGTTCATAGCGATCAATGAATTGGCGAGCGCAATCACAGCAAATGTGATTCTGTTTACCTCTTTTCTTTCCGTTTTTACGGATATGAGACGACCCACAACGCGGACATTCCATCTAGTTTCACCTCAATTCATACCGCCATTATGCAACGCCAGAATTGCTAGCCGCAGCAGTGCGTACACTGGAGTTTTCATCACCTGCAAGGAGTTGTAAAATAGTAATTGGTGTATTGCGGTTAGTCGCTACTTTGGTTTGCACCTCTACTTGTTCATCCTGCGCCAGTAATTCCAAAACGCTTACAGGTGCGTTAATTGTAGCAGCAACAGCTTCACGTACGGATATTACCGCATCTTCCGCTAACTGCAACCACAACGCCTCTGTCAAATTGGGATGTCGAACTAAATAAACCCGCACTTCTACACAAGGGTCTTGGACAAGAATGCTCAGTAGTTGTGGTGTTAAGCTGGGGTTGTATGCAAGCGATCGCACTATATTATCATCGGTTGTCGGCGGAAGAATCGAGTGGTGATCGGGTGTTGTACCAATAAATTCTCTTCTTGCTAAAATCTCCAATGCTTCTATAGGTGTGCGAGGATTACCAGCTATTGATTGCAGCACATCATTATGATTGCCAGGAAATGCACTTTTCAGGATATCCACTGTTTGATTTGGCGTATTTCCTGAGTTTTGGGTACTCAGAACAATTTCAGCAAGTGTGCGAGGCGGTGTGTTGGGATTGCGAACAACTTCCAAACGAGTTGTAAAATCTGGGTAACTAGCTAGCACTTCTAAAGTTTCAGGAAATGTATTAGCATTACTGGCGACAGCACGAACTGTAGCTACATAAGAGTCTCTAGCTAACTGTCTTAAAACGGTGGCTGGTGTATTAGGGTGAGATGCGACTCGATAACGCACTGAACTATCGGTGTGACTTGCTAACTGTGACAAAGTTTCAGCAGGCATTTGTGAACCTGTGACAGGATGTTTAATAAAATCAGCGAGATTTTTACCATTCATGCTTTTAACCGCTTGAGCAAGCACAATTCCTGGTGTATTAAGATTGCGTTGATTTACAAGATTTTCTTCTAAGCCCAAGCGAGTGAGAATTGTCACAGGAGTATTGGGGTTAGCAGTCAGTTTCGTTTTGACTTCACGGCTGGTATCGTTGGCTAACCGCATCAATATTTCAACAGATGAATCGGGATGTTCTGCAACTCTAGCTCGGATTCGTTCAGATTCGTCTTGTGCTAATATTTCTAATAGTTGAATAGGTGTAGGTGTTTTCTTATGATATGCTTTGTAAGTAAGAGTTGAGCGTACATTAACACTTTTATCTCGTGCCAATTCTAGCAAGTTATTGAAGGGTAAATTGGGATTGTGCGAGACAGCTTGCCGCAAGTTTTTATCTGCGTCTTTTGCTAATTGTTGCAATATATTAATGGGGGTTTTATTGCTACCTGCTGCAATCATACGAGCTTTTTGATCGCCTTTTTCTAGAACCTGTCCCAAAGCATAAGGACTATCAGTGCGACGCGCCATTAATTGATTAGCGTTGGCGGTTTCTTAAGCTTCTTCTTTACCTAATAATAATCGATAACGTTCCAAAACAGGTAAATTGGGATTAGCAATAACTATGTCAAATATAGTTTCATTACTATAAACCGTTTTTTCAACTTCTTCATGTATAAACCGTATTAATAAATCAGGAGGAGTCTTGGGATTTTCCGCCAATCTTCTCCATAAATACTCTTTGCGTTCATCTGCAATTCGTCTGAGAAGATATTCAGGTGTAGCCGGATTTTTGGCTAATTTATCGCGTAAGTCGTTGCTTGTCGCAATCAGTTGTTGTAAATATTCATTACGCTCTGCTTCAGGTACACTTGGATTAAGAGCTAGTGCCATACGAAGGTCAGTATCCTCTAAGTAGCGGCCAAATTCGTCAGGACTTTTTTGACATTGTTGCCACAATCGCTTTCGTAAAATTGCTGGTGTAGATGGATTACCTAATAATGCTGCTACAACTTCTAAATTGCTGCGAGCGCTGTTGTAAGAGCTATTTAATAAATGCAACAGTCCGTCTAGCATTTGATAATTTGCTGCTAATCTAGCATCACTAGGCACTGATTTTTTTTCTGGGCGATCGCGTCTTTCTGCTGTAAATTTACCTTCCCATTTGATTGATGATTTTTGGCTAGCTAAGTATGCGAGTGTTTGTTGTTCTGATTCATTAAGAGCGTCGATTAAATCATCCCATTCTTTTAAGATAGAATTGCGAAATTCTTCACCCTGTTGCAGCCAAAAAATAATTAATTCTGGTGACTGATGATTATCGATAAATGTTTTGATAAGATTAAGCAGCGATGGTGTTGCATCAGGGGCAATTTGGTGCAACATTTCCATTATGGTATTGAGCGAAGATGATACACCCGCCAGCTTGTCTAAAATTGCGATAGGAGTTTGTGGATTGCTTGCAAGTCGAAGCCGAATATCTATCTCTGAGCCTACTGCTAATTGTTGTAATAGCATATCTCGCAAGGCTTCAGGTGTTTGGGAATTTTGAGCAACGGCTAGCTGTATATATGGATTAGGATATTGTGTCAAATGTTGTAAAATTTCCCTCCGTTAAAAAACCTCTCTAAAATACTAGTTGGTAAATTTTTCTTTCTTTCCAAAAGTTCCTGCTGAGTTGGAAATAATTGATGCAATATCTCCTCAGTTGCATTCCCATGTTCTGCCACAGCTGCTTGTATCGCTTTATCTTGATTTTCTGCTAGCACAGCCAAAACATCTGCCGGTGTTTCTGGATTCTTTGCTACCGCTAACTGAATTTTGTACACCGCATCCCCAGCCAACTGCATCAGCGTCTCTGCTGTTGCTGAGGGATTTTGCGCCACAGCCAACCTGATCCGCCCAGCGACTCTGCCCCAGCATTGCTAATTGTTCGCTATCAGTGTTCCAGTCAAATGCAAGGGCATACTGTCCTTCCACTAGTTCAATTAATGATGGTGGACAACTAGGATTAAATTTCACCGCCAACTGCACTGGTAATTCTAAATCACCCGCTAACTGTTCCAATATTGTTGACGGCGTTTCTGGCGACTCTGCTACCTGTAACCTTGCTTCTAGGCTTGGTTCCTGTGAGAGTCGTTGTAATAATTGCAACCGATAACGCAAGGGCATTTGGGAATTTCCCAACCCTTGAATTAGTCTCTCGGCTGGAACCCATTCACTGAAAAAGCAAGGAGGTACAGGCCCGATTTTGAGTAATTCTACAGCCAATCAGTCGTTTTGCCCTAGCTGACGCTGTTGCAGGATTTCATCAACTACTTGCTGCCAGTTGTCTGTTATTTCTCCTGCCAAATTTACGTGTAAGCTTGCTGCTTCTGCTACTTGTGCATCAGGACTATTAACTAGATAGAATCTTTAAAAGACTTTGCGGTGTCTGGTGGAAACTAGCAACAGCTAATTGCAACGCTACTGATTGTTGCAATAACTCCTCTGGTGCTGACAAAAATGTTTGCAAATCCGATCCGCTAACTGGCTGAAGAGGTTGCATGGCTGTACAATTGTTGATAGTATTTTTGTACTATAAAAGATATACGTCAAAACTATTGTGAAAGTTTTGTATCGCTATCTTTATAATTCCCAATAGCAAACATAATTAATACAGCAATCCTATTTGATTTGTGAGAATTGCAAGCTACAGGTGTCCCAATCCGGTTTGGTTAACGTTTTAATTTTGGAATTGGATTATAGCAGTTCTTGATCTTTATAAGGTAAAAGAACCTCCTCGCAAGCAAAGAGGGGAATATGATGTACCTAACATGATTAGGAAAAGCTATTATCATCAAAATTTGATATACAGCAGATTGCAAGTAAATGAGGTACAAAATCCAGGACTGATTTATCAGATATAAAGATTTTCTACCTCTTCCCTCCTGCCTCCTGCCTCCTGCCTCCTGCCTCCTGCCTTCTGCCTCCAAACCCGTAACGAAAGTACTTCATGCAAATGAAAACTGCTGTAAATTTCCACTGCTCGTAATCACACTAAACATTTTTTGTTATTTACTTAATTTGATTATGATTGTTGGCGCTGTTACAACCCGGAATTTTAAAACCGTTTACTATACCTGAGTACTTTCATCAAACAAAAGTAGTTTGCTAAAAACATAAACCTCTAATTTGGTAGAGATATTCGTTGTTATCCTAACCAGCTAAATCACTTTATCTAAGTAAAATCTCAACAAATTCCAAATTATTTTATGGACTTGGAAGTGATAAATCAACAATAACTGACTCAAGAAGTAGGAATTAACAAACAAGTAAGGATAAAAGTTTAATCTGTTCTTTTTTCTGCGCCACTAGTTAAGAGGTAATCTATGGTGCGAAACTCAAAGCTAGGGTACAGAATGTTCCCTAAGTCTATTCTGCGTCCATCCGTTGTTATAGGTATAACTATATCTTTATTGGTTGGCGGCATAAGTTTTTATATAGTAAAACGTGGGCAAAATTATGCCAATCAAGAGGCACAAGTACCAGCAACACAATTGCCACAGTTAAAAACAGTAACAGCTTTAGGGCGACTCGAACCACAGGGAAAGGTAATTAAACTTTCTGCTGCGGTGTCTGCGGAAGGAAGTCGGGTAGAAAAGTTGTTGGTAAAGGAGGGGGATAGGGTAAAGGCAGGACAGACGATCGCAATTTTGAACAGCCGCGATCGCTTACAAGCGGCATTTAAAGAGGCACAGGAACAGGTAAAAGTAGCCCAGGCAAATCTAAACCGCATCCAAGCAGGTGCTAAACAGGGTGAAATTGCCGCCCAAAAAGCTGCGATCGCTCGTCTAGAAGCCGAACGCCAAGGTGATATTAATGCCCAAGCCGCGACAATTGAGCGATTTCAAGCAGAAGTGCGTAACGCCCAAGCAGAAGACGAACGCTATCAGCAACTATATCAACAAGGCGCAATTTCCGCCTCCCAACGGGATAGCAAGCGTTTAAACTTGGAAACCGCCCAAAAAAGCTTGCAAGAAGCCCAAGCACAGTTAAATCGTACCCAATCAACCGGTCAGCAACAAGTTAAACAAGCCACAGCAACACTTGATGAAATCGCCGAAGTGCGTGGAGTGGATGTAGTAGCTGCTAAAGCAGAAGTTAATCGTGCCCTAGCAGCGATGAATCTGGCAAAAGTCAATCTCGAACAGGCTGTAGTGCGATCGCCCCAAAATGGACAGGTATTTGAGATCCATACCCATCCTGGGGAATTGGTATCAAATGATGGTATTGCAGATATTGGACAAACCAGCCAGATGTATGTTATCGCCGAAGTCTACGAAAGCGATATCGGCAAAGTGCATTCAGGGCAGCAAGTGCAAGTACTTGGTGATTCTCTCCCAATTGAATTGCAGGGAATTGTAGATCGCAAAGGCTTGCAAGTGCGACGGCAGAATGTCATTAACACAGATCCCGTCAGCAATATTGACAACAGAGTAGTAGAAGTTCACATCCGATTAAATGAAACTTCCAGCCAAAAAGCAGCCACCTTAACCAATATGCAAGTTAAAGCAGTAATTGAATTGTGAAATTTGTCATTTGTCATTGGTTATTAATTTTTCTCCCTTGTCCCCTCATCCCCCCACTCCCCACTTCTTATGATGGGATTGCTCAAACAACTGCAACGGCGAACTCCTCTAGGATGGCTGCAACTGAATCATGAAAAAAGCCGTCTTTTAGTGGCATTATCAGGCATTGCCTTTGCGGATCTTCTAATGTTCATGCAGCTAGGTTTTCAGACTGCGCTGTATGACAGTAACACTAGACTACATCGCAGTTTGCAAGCAGACATTGTTTTAACCAGTCCCCAAGCCCGTAACTTAGCAAGCTTGTCTATATTTTCTCGGCGGCGACTTTACCAAGCAATGGATATACCAGGAGTGAAGTCAGCCCAAGCAATGTATTTTAACAACACAATTTGGAAGAATCCCCAAACACATCGTGAAACAGGGGTGTTAGTTATCGGTTTTAACCCAGACAAACCAGCTTTTGACTTACCAGATGTTAACCAGCAATTACAAGCGATCAAAATACCGGATACCGTGTTGTTTGATCGTGGTGCAAGAGGAGATTATCAAAAAGCGATCGCTCAAATTGAACAAGGTAAAACCCTGACTACCGAAATAGAACGGCGCACAATTACCATTAGTGGCTTATTCCAAGTCGGGGCTTCCTTTGGCTTTGATGGCAACCTGATTACCAGCGATCAAAATTTTTTGCGGCTATTTTCTGGGCGACAGTCCAGCAGTGTCAGTCTAGGTTTGATTCTTCTAAAACCAGGTTATGAACCGAAAAAAGTAGCAGCAATGCTCAAAGCCTACCTTAAAGATGATGTCAGAGTATTAACCCACGCCGAATTTATTGAATTTGAAAATAACTTTTGGAGAACAAATTCCCCAATTGGGTTTATTTTCAGTCTAGGTGTATCAATGGGGTTTGTAGTGGGCGTGATCATCGTCTATCAAGTACTTTCTAACGATGTTAATGCCCACGTTCGAGAATACGCCACCTTCAAAGCAATGGGATATCGCAATTACTACTTGCTAAGTGTGGTGCTTGAAGAATCGTTGATTTTAGCAGCACTGGGCTTCTTCCCTGGATTAGGAGTGTCCTTAGCGCTTTATCAACTGACTCGTAGTGCGACAAATTTGCCCATGTACATGACTGCGATTCGGGCATTGCAGGTGTTAGTACTGACAGTCATTATGTGTACAATTTCCGGTGCGATCGCCACTCGCAAACTCCATGCCACCGATCCCGCTGATATGTTTTAAAAAATGGACATGGGACATAGGGCATGGAAATACTTAACAATGCCCAATGCCCAATGCTCAATGCCCAATCCAATCAAAATATGTTTCCCATCATTTCTATCCAGAATCTCGACCACTACTTTGGTCACGGCTCACTCCGCAAGCAAGTTTTATGTAATATCAACTTAGAGATTAACGCTGGTGAAATTATTATCATGACTGGGCCCTCTGCTTCTGGAAAGACTACCTTGTTGACCTTAGTCGGTGGGTTGCGTTCTGCCCAATCTGGTAGTTTGCAAGTGTTGGGACGAGAACTTTGTGGTGCTAGTGCTGAAGAATTGGTGCAAGCACGACGCCATAACGGTTATATTTTCCAAGGACATAACTTGCATGGTAGTTTAACAGCACTCCAAAACGTCAAAATGGCTTTAGAATTGCACAAACATCTTGGGTTAAAAAAAATGCAAGCTAGGTCAGCCCAGATGTTAGAGCAGGTAGGATTAGGAAATCATTTGTATTACTATCCCGATCAACTGTCTGGGGGACAAAAACAAAGAGTTGCGATCGCTCGTGCTTTAGTCAGTCATCCTCAAATAATCCTCGCAGATGAACCCACCGCCGCCCTTGACAGTCAATCAGGACGAGATGTAGTCAATCTCATGCAAAAACTGGCAAAAGAACAAGGCTGTACCATTTTGATGGTTACTCATGACAACCGCATTTTAGACATTGCCGATCGCATCGTTCAGATGGAAGATGGCAAACTCAAGTCAAAAGTAATACTATCAGCCTAAAGTTGATTAGCGTATTCCATATTCAGAGTTGATTTATAAAGTAAATCTGAAGTGAGGCGAGGCTAACTCCTATTTCTGCTTTACTATCATTGTTTTTTGCTAATTTAAGCGCTATTATGAGCAAATTTTCAAATATTTAGTTGTATATATAATTTAATTTATCCTTACTGACTTACTTAACATAGTTTAAGTAATTTCCACATACCGCTTTCAACCGAACAATGTGATATTAGTGTCCAGTTGAAAAAGTGTCCAGTTGATTCCAAGATTTCCTTCAAGTACTATTTATGTAATAACAGTTAAAATTTATGCTCATTACCAATGTCATACACCTTGGTTATTAGAGTTAAGACCAATTTCCTAAAATTACAGATAAAATGATTCGCCCTTGCAATCCATAAGTACCTGAAGAATTTCCAAAAATTTATGGTTGTCAGCAACATTGGCTTTAAGCAGGAAACACTAGCAATAATAAGCTAATCTATTTTCCAATACAAGCAAGGGTTTTTTATAATTCTATGATTATTGAGAATAGCGCTATTAGTTCAAACAAAAAGTTGCTCGGTTTTGATGTCAAAACTTTGACAGCCAATTGCCGTGCAATAGATATGTTAAAGGGAATATTTGCTGTTCTCCCGATCGCCTTGGCATTGCCTGTAGATGCTTTGCAAGTAAAGGTGATCCCAACTAATCCTAAATTAGGGGATACACTCTCGGTAGTGATTAATCTAGATAATCCAGAGAATCGTACAAATCCAAGAGTAGCCAGTGGTAAAAATACATACCCATCTTTTGAAATTGCACCTAATCAGTATCGGGCTTTTGTTCCCACAACTCCACTAGAAAAAGCTGGAACTAGAACACTTCGGGTTGCAGGGGATGGTCAAGTGCGAAACTTGGCCGTGAATGTGCTTAATCGTAAATTCCCCGTACAACGCATTACTTTGCCACCTGGCAAAGCTGGAGTGGATGCCACAGAGTATGAACTGAAGCGTGTGGCGGCTTTTAAGGCGCTACAAACACCATCCAAGTATTGGAATGGAGTATTCCTGAAGCCAAATGCAGGGCGGATGAGTACAAACTATGGTGTACGTCGCTACTATAATGGTACATTTGCAAAAGACTACTATCATCGTGGTCTTGACTACGCTGGTGCTGCCGGTTCACCGGTAATTGCTCCAGCCGCTGGGCGAGTTGCTTTGGTAGGTAGGGTATCCCAAGGGTTTCGGATACACGGTAACGTAGTTGGCATCGATCACGGTCAAGGAGTAACCAGTATTTTCATGCACCTGAGTCGTATTAACGTTAAAGAAGGTGATTTTGTGAAAGCTGGTCAACTAATTGGTGCAGTAGGTTCAACAGGTGCTGCCACGGGACCACATTTACACTGGGGTCTGTATGTCAACGGACAATCTGTTGATCCAACACCTTGGCGAACTAAGGTCATTAACTAGTAGAGGCAGAATCGATCTTGTCTTTGCATAATTTGTGTATTTTTTGCTGAGAATTAGGCAAAATAAATTGGATTGATACCGTCCCTACCTTGCTTGCCCAACATAAGTGATGATAAGTGTTATGAGTATCGAAAAAATTGTAGAACAAGCTCTCCAGGATGGTTATTTGACACCAGCAATGGAAGCAGAAGTCGGTAGAATCTGTGATAACGCCTCGGAACTCTCAATTGAAGAGTATATGGCGTTGGATCGGCTGATGGGTGCGCTATTGACTGGTGAGGTAGTGGCGGTACCTCGCAAACAATTCATTAACGTTATGGAAGAATTGGTACTGACAGAAGCGATCGCCCGAGTTGCAGAAATTGAAGCCACCAGCGAAAGTTCTCTAGATGTTGGGGATATTGCTGCTTACGCTCTTAACCGCCTACCACCTTTGTATGCTACTACAGAAGAAGGTGCTAACTTCCAGCGCCAAACAGCTCAGGCACAACTGCAAGACTTAATTTCTCAACAAATAAGTGAGGCAATTAACCGTTACCTCGATCGACCCAATTTCTTCCCAGAACGGCAAGCCTTGGGCAAAAACACTGGCAATGAGGTTGTACGCCAAGTTAGTGCTTTACTCCAAACATACGCACCTAATTTTGAGCAAAAATTATAATTTTAAGAGTCATTGTCATTAGTCATTGGTCATTTGTTTTAGACAAAGGACAAAGGACTAATGACTCTTAACTCTTAACAAATTAATCACGTACTAACACTTTCGTCCCTAAACTCACTTGCTCATATAACAATCGGACATCAGAATTACGCATTCTTAAGCAGCCGTGGGATACAGCCGTTCCTACCAGATCAATATCCGGCGTGCCATGAAAGCCAATTTCATTTCGTCCATCTGACCAAAAACCAATCCATCTATCTCCCAAGGGACTATCTGTACCAGCCTGAAATACTTTGCCAGTAATCGGGTGACGCCAGATTGGATAGTGTCGCATGTGGATCACCTGGAAAGAGCCTGTAGGCGTTTCCCAACCTTTCTTACCGACAGCAATGGGGTAGCTGGCGATCACCTCGTCTCCTGCATATACATAGGTGCGGCGATCGCTTAAATCAACCACTACTTGCGTCTTGACATTTGCCAGCCTATTAGATGGTATTTGTTGGGCTGAAGCCTGAGACCACAGACCTTTTGGCCAACTATCCGCAACTTGATTTTGTCTTTCTACTTGCGCCACCAGCTGCGTCTGAGTTGGTTGGTTGCTTGCTTGAGCTACATTATTCTTAATAGTTTGGGGCTGAGTTTGAGGCTTAATGGTAGAAGGCTTACGAGTAGTTGCTTTCGCTAGATTCTTCTTAATTATTTGCGACTTAATAGCAGAATACTTGAGTTTAGAAACTCTACGAGTATTTGTTTTAGCTAGATTCTTCTTAATTATTTTTGATTTAGTTTTAGGTTTAATAACAGAGGACTTTGGTGTAAACGTCCTCTGGGCAGTCGAGCCTTGGGTAACTTCATCAGGTGGCACAGATCCAGCCAACGCAATTTCTCCCAAACTCACTTGGGAAAGATTTTTGTAGACTCCCTCTGTCCGGCTTCCCTTAATATTGGTTCGGGTAGGATCTCGCCGCATCAAAGTAGATGCAGACTTCTCATATTGCCGTTCCGCCGTACTAATGCGCCAATGGACAGCTAAGGATAAAAATGCTGTGCCAAAACAAAGCAGCATTACCATACGCCCTACAGATTCATTTCTTACCATTGCCATCGCCTATTGTTTATCCCTGACATATCCAGCTGCTGAGCAATTGGATGAGTTCATCATCCGATTATCAAAAATTTATCAATACTTATCATTTCTGCTGTAAATCTGCCAACACCTTTGGGCAAACTAAGACTATGCAAATTGTCCCAGCAGCAAAATTCCAACAAGTGAGCAACCTCATTCCTCAAAAGTTCTGAGGGTCGTAAGCCTCTCCTGGGACTTTTTGGTGGAACTCTTGAAATGTAGCAATCAATCATTAATCGTGTGGGTGGATGAAAAATCATGTTTGAAAAACTGTTGCTAGCGGTAACAATTACATTTTCCCTAAATTTCTTTTTTCAAGTTCGCGTACCAGAGCAACATAACTCTAGTGCTGCCTTCGGGCCACAAGCAGAACAATCAGCAACTATTCTGGTAACAAAATCAAAAAATTAAATCACCATCTTAGCAACCACAGCAACCCAACTTCCAGAAATTATTACCCAAATTTTAAAGGTATCAAGAAGTTAAAATTACAAAATTTTATCTTCATTTTTATAGCCAAATTTAATTATTTTGATCAAGCGTATATATCCAGTTGCTAAAAATACTAAAATGTGCATCGTGTCGTGCCCTTGTTCGTTGATGGGTCTTAGGCAACTATGGGAGCAGTATAAGGAAAAGTGGCTCTGCTTATTGCTATAAATGTATCCAAAATTGTATGCTTCAGTGTTCCAGTCATAAATCCGTCACCTGAGCATGGAACTTCTGTCCCATTAGCAGGTCTAATAGATAGGGATGATTTAGAGCCAGTACGATCTATGAGTCAATCGATTACTGTATCCTGGTCAACGGTTGATGCAAAGTATCCAGAAGCATCAGTGCAAGTTGACAAACTCCCTAACCACGATTTAATTTTGCGCTGTCAAGCCGGACTGCGACCAGATCGTGCTGCTTTTGCGGAACTATTACGCCGCTATCAAAGTCAAGTTGATCGAGTTCTATACCACCTGGCTCCAGATTGGCCTGACAGAGCTGATTTGGCTCAAGAAGTTTGGATTCGAGTGTATCGGAATATTAACCGATTACAAGAGCCTGCTAAATTTCGGGGCTGGTTAAGCCGCATTGCCACCAACTTGTTTTACGACGAGTTACGGAAACGCAAGCGGATTATGAGTCCTTTGTCACTGGATGCTCCCCGTTCCTTAGAGGACGGCGAGATGGATTGGGAAATCGCCGGCGATACCCCAGGTCCTGAGGAAGAACTGACAACTAGAGAATTTTACGAGCAATTGCGGGAAGCGATCGCGGATTTACCAGAAGTTTTTCGTACTACCATTGTCCTCAGAGAAATCGAAGGCATGGCTTATGAAGAAATTGCCGAAATCACTGGAGTTTCCTTAGGAACTGTGAAGTCAAGAATAGCCAGAGCTAGATCGAGGTTGCAAGCCCACTTGCAAAATTATCTAGATTCCTAATTTACAGTATCTTGCCTCTGCCATTGGGTAGTATTTAAGCATAGATTAAAAATTACTAGAAAGACATAGATAGTATCTGCCTAAAGGTAGAAAATTGGCTAATTTTCCCGAAATTCCCGCCCAGTTTACCCGTGTATGAATTGGTAATAATGTTAAGATGACTACTGATTCTCAGTTTTACGACCGTTCTCCTTTGCAACTTCCTCAAGATTTGTCAGATGGAATGGCCAAGCATACCAATGAATCAACGGGTCTTATGGATATGGTGAAGCGCGATCGCTTCGAATTATTAAGTGCTTACCTGGATGGTGAAGTCACAGCCACCGAACGCAGGCAAGTAGAAGAATGGCTAGCAAATGATGCCTCAGTTCAATATCTGTATGCTCGACTGTTAAAGCTGCGCCAAGGCTTGCGGACGCTCCCGGTGCCAGCAGCCCAGCAGTCGTCAGAAGAAACAGTTCAGCAAGTATTGACACGTTTGCGCCGTCGCTCCCGTTTAAACTGGATGGTGGGAGCTGCAGCCATTGCCGCTTGCGCGATCGGTGCAGTATCAGGCTTAGTAGGTGGTGGTTCGATGGTGCCACAGCTGGCACAACGACCACAAAGAGAACCTATACAAACGTCCTCAGCGTCTATAGTTCCCCCTTCGCCGCTGATGGTGGGACTAAATAACCCGGTAATTGAAATTCCGAAAGCAGCAGTAGCCTCTCCAGAAAATTCAATTTATCAGGTACAGCCGCAACGACACGACCCCAAACAGGACATAAACTAATCGCAAAGTTAACAGTTTAAAGATCGTAACTGTACTTTGGGGTTAAACCACAGCCGCTCCACCAGCCCCCAGGTTGGAGGAATCCTCCTAATTGCTCAACTTTCTCTAAAGTCATTAAATAAACCCAAGCCCAACCCAGAGAGAGCGACTGTGGCAATCAATTATACTCATAGAGCCATCTTCGATTGCCCTGTGGCGCGGCTACAGCTTTATTCGCCAAATATTACAACCTGCTTTTTCTAATAACTCTCTAATCCAAACTGTTAACAAGCGTATAGATAATTTAAATTATAGTGACTTGGTTTCAAATTATAATAATATTAAGATTCATCTATTTTCAAATATACTAGATGTTGAAGATTTCGATTTAAATAAGCTATATCAGCTAATAATCAATTCATTTTCAGGATTTAATCGGATTATTTGTACAAGTCCATATAATAATAGAAGGAATTACAAAATAGATAGTTTTTATCAACTTTTCAACGAGTATACTATAGTTAAAAATTCCTTTTACTCAGATGAAACAATCTACCAAGAGATTTTTTATAATAATACAGGAAAATTTAAACTTAGCAGAATACAAAGGTATGAAAGGCAGTTTCTTATAAAAATTTGAGAAAAACTTTATGAAAAATAGACTAGGTAGTAATGCAATTCAGGGAGACTTATTTTCCGGGTTTAACTCCGTTGTAGATGAGACAATAGAGAGCATGCATAAAGAAGTTTTATCTATGCCAGATGCAGATGTTAGTTTCTATAGAAATTTTTTTAATCAGCAAGATAGCGATGAGCTTTTTCAGACCTTGCTTAATGAAATACAATGGCGACAAGACAAGATGAAAATTTATGGCAAGGAAGTAAACTTACCAAGAAAAACAGCTTGGTATGGAGATAGAAATATGTCATATAAATTCTCAGGGATTCATCTTGATCCAGAACCTTGGATACCTACACTCCTACAAGTAAAAGAGAAAGTTGACAAGATTGCAAAAGTTAAGTTTAACAGCGTTTTACTGAATCTTTACCGAGATGGGAAGGATGGAATTTCTTGGCATACAGATGCTGAATCAGAGCTAGGGAACAATCCAGTAGTTGGTTCTATTAGCTTTGGCGGAGCAAGAAGGTTTATGTTTAGGCATAAACACAATCAGGATTTAAAAGCTGAAATTGAGTTAATACATGGTAGCTTCCTTTTGATGGCAGGTGCAACACAGCATTTTTGGCAGCATCAAATCCCCAAGACATCGAAGCGGGTTCAACCAAGAATCAATTTAACTTTCCGGGTAATTAATAGTTAAACAATTAAGTGTAAGTACTACTTTCCTTTTTTTTCATCCAGTGCTTTCTGAATCGCTTCTCTACAGAATTCAGCAGGGTCATCTTGTGCTTTCACCTCTTGCTTCATTTTTTCAGTAGCACGGAAACTAATAGTAGTCGTTAATGGTTCCTCTCTGTCTGTAGTGAAATTTTTTAAATTTTCTGGACTACTCTTAGGATTAGGCATTGTTGAGAGATGTAAATATAGCTTGAACTGCGTGCAAACGAGCAATGAGAGTTTTAAATCGGTGGTGTTCTCACCTGACAAATGGTTCACCACCGATACCACTTTTGAGAAGTGGTAACTCTATGTTTACACGTTCAGAACTCGAAATAAAGACTGTTCCTGAATTACAGGATTTATGCCGTCTATACGGTATTCGCCCTACAGGGAGTGCAGCGTACAAAGCAAGCTATATCACTTCTTTAATGGCATTCCCAATTTTAGCGATTCAACAGATGGAAATAGAGAGAGGGTTAAAGTCACCTTCCCTTGCTTCTGTCCAGGTTTTTAGTTCAGCGATAGATGAGATGGGTACACCTACTAATGAGCAAATAGCGCTGATTAAAATCACACTCGAAGGTAGGCGAATGAGTTACCCAGATAGATTTGAGCAAGAAAGGTTGCTGAACTTACATCTGGCTAAGATGAGGCTTGAACAGGTGATAGCACTGGTGAGTTAGTAGTCCACACTTACAGCATTCATAACGCACTCCTCAGCAATGGGGAGTTTTTTATAAAACTTCGCGATAGGCAAATAAAGACTGTCCCTGATAGCCTAAGAACTTTAGCGATATAAGATAGATAAGAATACAAAATATAGGAGATTTATAAATTTATTTTATAATTTAATTTTCAAAATTACTAGACATAAAAATTATTTAGTAGTTTATATGTACTAAAGACAGCTAAATACTTAGGATTAGTAGAAATAAAGCGTAATAGGCATGAAACCATTGGAAATACCAAAATCAGTTGATTCCCGATACAATCCCGCAGCAATTGAAGAAAAATGGCAAAAAACATGGGTAGAACTTGGCTTAGATAAAACACCTACAGTTAGTAACAAGCCAAAATTTTATGCTCTTTCCATGTTCCCTTATCCATCGGGCAGCCTACACATGGGTCACGTCCGTAATTATACGATTACCGATGTGATTGCCCGCCTCAAGCGAATGCAAGGGTATCGGGTAATACACCCAATGGGTTGGGATGCCTTTGGCTTACCAGCAGAAAACGCCGCCATTGACCGTGGTGTACCACCAGCAAAGTGGACTTATCAGAATATGGCTCAGATGCGGCAACAATTGCAGCGTCTTGGTTTATCCATTGATTGGGAATGTGAACTTGCTACCTGTTCACCAGATTATTATAAGTGGACACAATGGATTTTCTTGCAGTTTTTGCAAGCAGGATTAGCTTATCAAAAAGAAGCAGCTGTAAACTGGGACCCGATTGATCAAACTGTACTGGCAAATGAGCAAGTTGATAACGAAGGACGTTCTTGGCGGAGTGGGGCAATAGTTGAGCGCAAATTATTACGCCAGTGGTTTTTCAAGATTACCGACTATGCCGAAGAATTACTCAATGACTTGCATCAATTGACAGGTTGGCCAGAACGCGTCAAATCGATGCAGGCAAACTGGATTGGCAAATCTACAGGCGCTTACTTAGAATTTCCCATCATTGGGATAGATGAAAAAATCGGAGTGTACACCACACGCCCAGATACAGTTTATGGTGTCAGCTACCTAGTTTTAGCACCAGAACATCCCTTAACAAAGCGCGTCACTACAAAAGAACAACAAGCAGCGGTAAAAGCCTTTATTAAAGAAGTCTCCCATCAAAGTGAGTTGGAACGTACCTCTGAAGATAAACCCAAGCGGGGTATCCCCACAGGTGGTAAGGCAATTAACCCATTTACAGGGGAAGAAGTGCCGATTTGGATTGCTGACTATGTACTGTATGAGTATGGTACTGGAGCAGTTATGGGTGTACCAGCACACGATGTCCGGGATTTTAAGTTTGCCAAAAATTACGATTTGCCAGTTGATTTTGTCATTGTTTCCCCGGATGATGTTGCAGGTTTTGACTTAACCCCAACATCAGAGATTGATGAAGTCACACAACTTATTCAAATTGAATACAATCAGGCATACACTGAACCAGGAATTTTAATTAATTCTGGGGCTTTTACTGGTATGACTTCCACAGATGCTAAACAAGCAATAATTGAATACGCCCAACAACAAGGTTTTGGTAAAGTGCGGGTGCAATATCGCTTGCGGGATTGGTTGATTTCGCGGCAGCGTTACTGGGGCACACCGATACCTGTAATTCACTGCTTCAACTGTGGGATAGTACCAGTTCCTGACAAAGATTTACCTGTACAGTTACCGGAAGAGGTAGAATTTACTGGACGTGGCGGTTCACCTTTGACTCAGTTAAAGAACTGGGTAAATGTACTTTGTCCGACTTGTGGCACTCCGGCAAAGCGGGAAACTGACACGATGGATACTTTTATTGATTCCTCGTGGTATTTTTTGCGCTTCCCTGACGCTAAGAATGAACAACAGGTTTTCGATTCAAGTAAAATCAATGACTGGATGCCAGTCAATCAGTATGTGGGTGGGATTGAACACGCGATTTTACATTTGTTGTATTCGCGGTTCTTTACTAAGGTTCTGCGGGACAGAGGTTTGTTAAACTTTGACGAACCTTTCCAACGCCTGTTAACTCAAGGTATGGTGCAAGGTTTAACTTACCTAAATCCTAATAAGGGTGGTAAAGATAAATGGATTCCTTCTAATCTGGTAAATTCAGCCGATCCGCGTGACCCCCAGACAGGTGAGCCGTTACAACGTCTCTATGCTACCATGTCTAAATCAAAGGGCAACGGTGTAGCACCAGAAGATGTAATTTCCAAATACGGTGTAGATACAGCGCGGATGTTCATCTTGTTCAAAGCGCCGCCAGAAAAAGATTTGGAATGGGATGAAGCCGATGTGGAAGGACAATTCCGCTTTTTAAATCGGGTTTGGCGTTTGGTAACAGATTATATTGCGGCTGGGGTATCTCGTAAAAAAGCTCAACTCTCTGATTTAACTAAAGCAGAAAAGGAGTTGCGGCGGGCAATTCACATGGCTATTCAAGCGGTGACAGAAGACGTAGAAGACGAATATCAATTCAACACAGCTATTTCAGAATTGATGAAGTTAAGTAATGCCTTAACTGATGCCGAAACGAAAAATTCACCAATTTACGCAGAAGGAATTCAGACTTTGGTGGTGTTACTAGCACCCTTTGCACCACACATTGCTGATGAATTGTGGCATTTATTAGGTGAAAGTAATTCAGTTCACACTCAAACCTGGCCATCATTTGACCCGACTGCTTTGGTAGCTGATGAAATCACTCTGGCGATTCAGATTAATGGCAAAACTCGCGGCGTAATTCAAGTGCCAGCACAAGCAGATGCAGCAGCACAGGAGAAGTATGCCCGTGAATCAGAAATTGCCCAGCGTTACATCGAAGGCAAAGAGATTAAAAAGGTAATTGTAGTGCCTGGAAAGTTGGTGAATTTTGTAGTTAGCTAAGTATAGTTTGCATAAATTCGTGGCGAATTGATGGTTTAAATTTAAACGCAGGTGCGCTTCGCCTTTCAGCAGGGTAGGGGCGCAGATAATTCGCCACGAATTAATAAAATGTTGTACTTAGAATCGATAAAATTGTAAATGTAGCCTGACAAAACATCAGAGGATTTACATCTGTGACACTCAAAGAGTTAGAACAACAACTTCTATACCTGATCGGGAAATACTAGCATTTGCCATAAGTCAAGAATGCTCAATATTAAGTATCAACAAAGTTGATTTTATCTGTTTGTATCATCGTGATTCTAACCACTTCAGTATTATTGTTTGCACGAATAATCGTAATTGGTAACAATTTGCAGCACAGATAGATGAGGCTGTAACAGCAGAAGAATCGTTGCAAAGAAAATTAATTCGTGTAGTACATCCACTTACTTAAAAAGGTTTTGATGGAACACCAAATGCTAAAGTCGTCAAGTATATGTTGCAACAACTCTTTTAGCAGTAGTTGATTTCTCTGGTGTATGTGTATTTAAAAACATTTATCCGATCGGGCAGAGAGTTGGATTGTTTTATTTATACACAAAAAAGCGCTTGAGAGTTTTGCTCACTCAAGCGCTTTTCCGTAAAAGCTTATACCAACTCACTCGTTTGATGCAAAATTTGAACTCTGCAACACTCCCTGAGAAGAGAGTATTACGGGGATAACTTGTGACAAACATGTGGTGAAATGGTATCACTCCTTGCACTAACTAAGAATATCTCTTTTGCAACAATACCGGGGATCTAGTGAGTGACAGTTTATGAACTGAACACTAGTTAAAAACGACTCACCATGAATAGTAACTCAAAAGACTAAGCACGATTGTAGCAATTTTATAAGTATAGTATAAAAACTTATAGTTTATTAGTGCCTGCCGTCAGCATCGCTTACTACTAAGAGGATGTCTGAGAAGTAAGAAAGCCCACGTAACGGTATCCTGTCAGTAGAAAAAATACTTAAGTATGACAGCGTTACCAGAGCTATGAATCCATCGTATCCAAGTAATCTGACTTTACAACAGTGGGAACTACTATCAGGACTAATTCCTCAGCCAAAAACTGGTGGTCGAAAACGTAGTGTTGATATGCAGGCGATCATTAATGCCATCCTATATAGCCGTAGCCACATAGATTAGGACAATGTTGATTGCTAAAAGCCTTGATTTCACTGGGTTTGTACTCAGACCGGAGCTTCGGAGTCTCCGGCTCCGCTCAGCACGGGCTAAACGCCCCGCTGACGCTAACAGCACTCAGCACTTTGCTATAGTGCGGGTTGCGCGTGGCGAATGCCTATGATTCGTCTAATGCTCAAGCAACTTGCGTGACTAAAATTACCTATCAAGAACTTTTCAGACATCCTCTTAGAGATATTGCATTACAACGTCTCTATATTGATCGTATAAATTATCTCATCTCAACAATATTATGTCATAATTCGATTTTATGATTTTGAACTTTAAATTGTAAATTGCTTATGCGTTGTTCTGCCACCCTAATCCAACTGGTTGAAGTTATTTTTGCCCATTCTGTAAACTTATCTGAAACTGCTTTAACACAAGTAACTAGCGGTATCCAAACAGATAGCCGTACCTTGAAGCCAGGTGAAATATTTGTCGCTTTCCGAGGCGATAAGTTTGATGGACATGAATTCGTGCCAACTGCGATCGCCAAGGGTGCAATAGCTGCAATCGTAGATTTTGAATATGAAAATCCGGGATTTCCTGTATTACAGGTAAAAGACACCCTTAAGGCATATCAAAAGCTTGGTAGATGGTGGCGTGATCGCTTTAATATTCCTGTAATTGGTGTAACTGGTTCGGTGGGTAAAACTACAACCAAAGAATTGATCGCCGCAGTTTTAGGAACAAAAGGACGAGTTCACAAAACTTATGGAAATTACAACAACGAAATTGGTGTCCCGAAAACTCTCCTAGAACTTGGCGCCGAAAATGACTATGCCGTGATTGAAATGGCGATGCGGGGTAGGGGACAAATTGCCGAACTAACGCAAATAGCACGGCCAACAATTGGAGTGATTACTAATGTGGGAACGGCACATATTGAGTTATTGGGTTCGGAAGAAGCGATCGCTGAGGCAAAATGTGAGTTATTAGCAAAAATGTCTGCTGATAGCGTGGCAATTCTCAACTACGACAATCCCCTATTAATTGCCACAGCGGCGAAAGTTTGGCATGGAGAAGTTTTAACTTACGGCTTTTCTGGTGGGGATATTCAAGGGCAGTTAATTGATAACAAGACTGTAGAAGTCGCAGGAATCCAACTACCTCTACCTCTACCAGGTCGTCATAATGCGACTAATTTCTTGGCAGCTTTAGCGGTGGCAAAGGTGTTAGGGATCGATTGGGCATCCTTAAAAGCAGGTGTAATGGTGGATATGCCCACAGGGCGATCGCAGCGATTTACTTTACCCAATGATGTGGTAATCTTAGATGAAACTTATAATGCTGCACCAGAAGCTATGATTGCAGCATTACAATTATTGGCAGATACACCCGGAAAGCGGAAGATTGCCGTATTGGGTGCAATGAAAGAATTGGGAGAGCGATCGCAGCAGTTGCACCAGCGAGTGGGAGAAACAGTGCAAAAGTTGAATTTAGACGGCTTGTTGGTTTTGGTAGATGGACAAGATGCCGAAGCGATCGCTCTTAGTGCTGAAGGTATCCCATCGGAGTGTTTTGCAACTCATGCCGAGTTGGTGGCTAGGTTGAAGACATTTGTGCAAACAGGCGATCGTTTATTGTTCAAAGCCGCCCATTCTATAGGACTAGATCGGGTAGTCAATCAGTTATGTGCAGAATTTCCCAAGTGAATCTACCACTAGAAACCCAACGTCTCATACTGCGAGACTTTGTAGAATCAGATTGGCCAGCAGTTCATAAATACGCTAGCGATCCTAAAGTTGTGTGTTATTTAACCTTTGGCCCGAATAGCGAAGAAGATACCAAAAACTTTTTGCAAACAGAGATTTCATTGCAAGGGGAAGAACCTCGTCAACATTTTGCCTTAGCAGTAACTTTAAAACCCCGAAAGCAGTTTAGTCTGGTTTAGCGTGGTGTGGAGTGGCGTAAAACTGGATGCTCGGTGTTCGGTCGGGGGAGCGACCATACCCCATTACCATACCCCCGAATTTTTTTCGCTTTTTGCAAGGCGGCCTCTCTCCCCTTTTTGGAGTAAATTCGATGATGGTTTGATTTGTGGATGGAAAGAGGTGTCAATACAACTAACGGGAGTATGTATAGATTTCAGGCGTTGTTGGAAAGACTAGGGTTATTACTGTAGCGTCTTTGAAAAAGAATTGCTGCCAAATTAGTCACTAAACAGGTGATTGCTAGCCACATTAAGATATAAGTAGGAGCCATCACCACACCAATCATGAACCAAGTATATACGTGCAGTATCATTACAGAAGCGAAAAAGCCGGCAATTCCAGCAGATTGCCACACTTGATACGATGGACGACGTAAGGCTACTAGGCTCATCGTTAAAATTGTGACAATTAAGTTTGCTGGTACGAGAAACGCACAAATACTTATACAGTTGCCACGAGAGAACTCTACTAAGGTGTTAAAATCGAGCATTAATTTTCTTGGGATAGATGTTGGCTTTTTAAGAACTTAATTTATTTTAAAATAACTAAATTTACATTAACAGATGAGTGAGTAATCACATTGCAAACATAACATAAATTAAAATATTGAATTGCGTTTTGATACTACTCAATAGTTAGTTAATTATAAAGATTTTGGATAAGTAGGGTGGAAAACACCCACCCTAGCTGAATTAACCCGGTAAAATCACTGTATCGATAACGTGTACCACACCATTGTCAGCTTCAATATCTGCTGCTAAAACTGTGGCATTTTTAACTTCAAAACCATCAGAAGAATCAATTTTAATCGGTGAACCTTCTACAGAATTAACCGTACCGAGTTGTGCCAAATCACTTTGTAGTAGCTTTCCTGGAACGACATGATACTTTAAAATACGCGTTAGCTGGGGAATGTTTTGTAACAGAGTTTGGATAGTTCCCGCTGGTAACTTTGCAAAAGCATCGTCATTTGGTGCAAAGACAGTGAACGGCCCAGGACTTTTTAATGTTTCTACTAAACCAGCAGCTTGTACAGCCGCCACTAGTGTTTTAAACGACTCAGCCGTAACTGCAACATCAACAATATCAGCCATATATCTTACCTAAATCTCTGCAATTTTAAAGGATAATAAACCTATTTTAAGTTTTATTAAACAAAATAAATTTAAAATCAGGCGTTGAATAAACTACACCTAGACGCGTACTCCCGTCAGACATCACCTTATGATGTTTCTAGGAAAATTCCGTTAGAGAAAAAATGTCCGATCGCACGTATGCCATTCTGGGAACTGGAGCATTAGGTGGATTCTATGGCGCTAGACTCCAAAAAGCTGGGTTGGATGTCCACTTTTTGCTCAAGAGTGATTACGAACAGGTAAAGAAATATGGTTTAGTGGTAGAGTCCAAAGACGGTGACTTTAACCTTCCCAAAGTCCACGCCTACAACGACGTAGAAAAGATGCCACAATGCGATGTGGTGGTGGTGGCACTGAAGACGACGCAAAACCATTTACTACCAAAGATGTTGCCACCTGTAGTTAAAGATAATGGGGCGGTGTTGGTATTACAAAATGGACTTGGTGTAGAAGAGGAAGTCGCTGAAATTATTGATAATGTAACTGTTATCGGTGGATTGTGCTTTTTATGTTCTAACAAAGTGGGGCCAGGGCATATACATCATCTAGACTATGGGCAAATTACCTTCAGTGAATATACTCCTAATTATCAGCCTAGTGGGATAACTCAGAGGATGCAGCAAATTGCTGATGACTTTGAAAGCGCTGGTATCTCAATTGAACTAGCTGAAGATTTACTACTAGCACGTTGGAAAAAGTTGGTGTGGAATATCCCGTACAATGGGCTTTCTGTGATTCTCAATGCTAGAACAGATGAATTAATGGCGCATGAGTACACTAGCAAGTTAGTTGAACAGTTGATGTATGAAGTAGCGGCGGGGGCGAAAAGTTATGGGCGGATTATCAGCGATCGCTTCATTCAAACAATGCTCGATTATACTGTCAAAATGACACCTTACCGCCCCAGTATGAAAATTGACTACGACGAACATCGTCCCTTGGAGATAGAAGCAATTTTCGGCAACCCATTACGAAAAGCCCAAGCAGTAGGTGTGGATTTAGTGCAGATTAGCTGTTTATACCACCAGTTGAAGTTTTTAGATGCCAAGGGAAAGTGAGGAAGATGGGGAGATAAGAGAGGCAATTATTAACTGCTAACTCCTAACTTGCCACTCCTCCAATTTTTAACGCAGGGATTCAAAAATGACTGCTATTGTCATTAAACACAACAGGATAATTCCCAGTGGAAGCAAAAACTGTTGTAAAGTTCAGTAATTCGTTATTAATTGGCTCCAAATCCTCAGCTAAAATAACAGCACCACTATCAAGATCCTCAACCCAAATAATTAACCCACGTTCATTCAATTCATCTAAACTGATAGTGTTAACTTCCTCAACAAACGCATCAGGCACTAACCGAATCGAACATCAACTTCAGTCCTGGGAGCATCTAGAAATTCATTAATGAGTATCAAAGGTGGATGAACGAGTATCTAATTCCCCTTGTCCTCTTATCTCTTACTCTTTATCTCCTTGATATTTGTACTCTGTGCCTCTGCGTTTGATAAACTTAACAATGTAAATAAAATCCAAAAATCTAATTTCGTACTATGCCATTAATTAAAGTGCAAACTTCTGCATCTGCTCCTGAAAAAGCTGAAATTGAGTCAATGCTTTTAAACCTATCAGCCAAGTTAGCGAAACATTTGGGAAAACCAGAATCCTATGTAATGACTGCTTTTGAACCGGGAATTCCTATGACTTTTGCAGGAAATACAGACCCAGTTTGCTACATTGAAATTAAGAGCGTTGGCACGATGAAACCAGAGCAAACCGCAGCAATGAGTCAAGACTTTTGCCAGCAGATTAACCAAACTCTAAGTGTACCGAAAAATCGCATTTACATAGAGTTTGCAGACGCAAAGGGTGCAATGTGGGGGTGGAATAGCACAACTTTTGGTTAATTCCTCATCTTCTTTAGTCAAGACTAACTCGATCTAGCAGGTGTAGGATAGAGATCCAACATCAACTCGCGATCTTTTTATGTCTGCTACGCCTCTAGTATCTCAGGTTGACTTCAACCCAGAAAAATCAGAATTCATCCCTCCCCTTCTAGGTGCTTCTCTGGCAGAGTTAACTACTTGGGTGCAGCAACAAGGACAACCTGCTTACAGAGGAAAGCAACTGCATGAATGGATTTATGACAAAGGGGTGCGATCGCTAGCTGATATTTCTGTCTTCTCCAAGCAATGGCGCAAAGAAGTAGCAGAAATCCCTATTGGGCGCTCAATTTTACATTACCGCTCTGAGGCTCCCGACGGTACGGTGAAATATCTTTTACAATTAGCAGACGGGCAAATTATTGAAACTGTTGGCATTCCCACCTTCGCAGAAAGGGGAGAAGGCCCAAAAGCCCGTCTGACAGTTTGCGTTTCTACTCAGGTGGGTTGCCCAATGGCGTGTGATTTCTGCGCTACTGGTAAAGGAGGCTACAAGCGCAACCTAGCACGGCACGAAATTATCGATCAGGTGTTGACTGTGCAAGAAGATTTTCAGCAACGAGTTAGCAATGTGGTGTTTATGGGACTGGGTGAACCGTTGTTGAATACTGAAAATGTCCTAGCAGCCCTGAAATCTCTCAATCAAGATATCGGTATTGGGCAGCGATCGCTTACAGTTTCTACAGTGGGGATTCGCGATCGCATCCGTCAGTTCGCGCAAAACCATTTGCAAATCACTCTGGCTGTAAGTCTCCACGCACCCAACCAAGCACTACGAGAAAAACTCGTCCCCAGCGCCCGCGCCTATCCTCTGGAAGATTTACTGGCTGAATGTCGAGAATATGTAGAAATCACTGGGCGCCGGGTTACTTTTGAATATATTCTCCTTGCTGGTGTTAATGATTTACCAGAACATGCATTAGAACTTTCAAAATGCTTGCGAGGATTCCAAAGTCATGTGAATTTAATTCCCTATAACCCCATCCAAGAAGTAGACTATAAACGCCCCAACCGCGATCGCATTCAAGCTTTTGTGAACGTTCTCAAGCAGCAAAATACTGCTGTTAGTGTCCGTTATTCCCGTGGTTTAGAAGCTGATGCTGCTTGTGGGCAACTAAGAGCAAGTAAGAATTAAATCTGTTGCAGTCAGTAAATTTAATTACTTTAATCTCAGAGGTTGTTTGAAAAGGGTTGGCTTGAGCCTCAAGTATGACTCAGGGGTACACTCTCAAATCCCAAAACTCCGATTCTCTGGTAGCAGTTTCTTGGTAGCCAGGGTAGTGAAACATACGCTTGAGGACTTTTCAAACATCCTCTCACAAATATCTTGACGTTAGTCCCAATTGGTGCAATAAGGCAGCGGTAGAAATTGTTATATTAAGGTTAAGCGATCGCTCAACCCAACCGATAACAAGTAACTGTATGTTGAATCGATCATTGACGCTTAAACTTTGGCTACTAGCGATTGTTCTTGCAAAAGCTTTGCCGATGAATTCTCCTGCCTATGGACAAATAATTCAACCGATTCCTCAGCAACCTGAGTCTTTTCAAGAAAGAATGAGACAACAACAAGAGGAGCGAACTCAGCAAACACAAGAGCAATTTAAGGATACATGGCTACGCCTAAACCTTCAACAACCACAACAACTACAACAACAGAAAATACAACAGCAAGATTTTACACGACAACGGGAAGAACTGATACGCCAGCAACAATTTAGATTACAACAGCAAGAAACAAGACTACAACAGCAAGAATTTACACGACAGCAACAATTGAGAATACAAGATCAACAACTCGTGCGATTCGTTGATTAGTGAATCACGGTAATCAGTCCGTACATAACTAATCCAGCCCGTCAGCAGATTACTGACACTAAAGGCTGAACTCTCGG
>NZ_JBALDA010000008.1:0-19586 GCF_036917535.1 Nostoc sp. | reverse complement strand
CCTTTTATCCTTGAACTTGCACCTTTTATCCTCGAACTTGCACCTTTTATCCTCGAACTTGCACCTTTTATCCTCGAACTTGCACCTTTTATCCTCGAACTTGCACCTTTTATCCTCGAACTTGCACCTTTGAACATTAATTGTCGAGTTCAAAAGGCGTAGACGTATCTCGCACTTCTCTACGAGACGCTCCGCGTAGCTTGCTTCCACGAAATGGTAGGGCAAGCTCAGTGACCATCAAAGACATCGCTTTGTCTTTTTTGAGAATTGGCCAATGGTGATCGCCAAATTATTTGCTGTAATCTTGAATGGGATAACAATGTAGGTGTGCGATCGCTTTATCTCTGAACTCGAAGCTTGCACCTTTTTACACGAACTGCCGAATTACCCAGCTTCTATCTAAAATTCCTGTGTATAAATATGCCAAAAACTAAATCAAGTTATCATACAGATACAAACACATCAACCAAAGCTGATACCTTAGCTGCATCTGTTGTCTCCTCTTCTGCTCCTGAGCAAATCTACGATGTTTTAGTGGTTGGCGCTGGCCCAATTGGGTTAGCAACTGCTATTGGCTTACGTAAACGTGGTATTGAAAATGTCCTTGTTGTTGATCAAACTCGCGCCTTTCGTGAAGTTGGACAAACATTGGATCTTCTCCCCAATGGATTACAAGCTCTTAAACATTTAGATCCTAACGCTTACGAAGAAGTCAAAAAAATTGGATTTGATTTCTTGAATCCCAAGCAGTCTAATGTCCAGAAAACTGTCGAAACTACTCAAGAGCAACAACCTCTAAAGACTTCACCCCAATGGGTTTCTAAAAATTTACAGGGGCAGATAATTCGGTCAACCTCGCTTAGTTTCGATGACTGGTTTAAAGATTATGGCGAGGGTCGAGTGTCAGTTTCTTGGTACAATTTGCAGACAACCCTCAGACACCTACTTCCCCAAGACCGAGTTAAAGCTAATCACCGTTGTATTAATGTTGTGAATGAGCCGGAAAAAGGTTGTGTCCGGATAGATTGTGTAGGTGACACAGGAATAGAAGCCAACCCCTATGCGTTTTGGACAGATGACCAAAAACATAATGACACCCAGTCCCAAAACTCAGATGTTACCCTCCAACAATCAGCAACAAAATCGATTAGAGCTAAACTAATTGTTGCAGCAGACGGGATTAATTCTACAGTTCGTAGGCTACTTTACACAGATACTCAATACCATGATTTTGCCCAACCTGAATACTCTGGCTTTGCAGCTATATTTTGTAGGGAAATAGCTGAGATAGCAAAGGAACTGTGGACGAAACTAGAAGATTTCTTTCAAGACTCAACAATTGTAACTGTCACTAATGATGAAATATCTGGAAATTCTGTTTATATAAATAACACCAGGATAATTTTATTTCATAGACCAACTGGTGAACTAGGGTACATAATACATCTTGCTTTGCCTTTAGACTCGTTGCAAGGAAAGTCTGAAAGTTCTTTAATTGACTTAGCTTTCCAGGAGTTGGAGAAGGCAGGCTTTCCTGATGCACTTAAGCAATTAGTACGTATATCTCCTCCTACCAAGATACAGCAGCGTCCATACTACCTTCATCGCGCTACCATTTCGGATTCTCTACGAGTTTCTAATCCAACAGACCTCAATACTGAAGATGATCCTGCCAAAATTCCACCACCTTGGAGTGTAGGGCGAATCGTATTAGTTGGCGATGCCGCACATGGAATGCCTCCCTTCATCGGTCAAGGAGCTAATCAAGGATTTGAAGATGCGCTAGTAGTTACAACACTCATCACTAAAATTGCCGAGGAGAACAACTGGGACGATCTGCAAACTATAGCCAAAGCCTTCGAGAAATATGAGTGTCTTCGTCGCCCATTGATGGTATACGTCCAACAGGCAACATTAAAACGCTCACCCCACTTGTCAGACAAAGAGTCGCAAGAATACGCCCAACAGGTGTATCGCCGCAATTTAGAGCAAGTAATAGAGGCGCTGTAGTTTATCGGCTTTAATCTTCATCATTCAAGTTCTAAACTCGATCGATTAACCTGCGGACATCTACCATTTCATACTATTTTCGCACTCAATTTGGTAACGGTGATCATTCAAGCGCTTAGGTTTTTAGTCCGCGCAGGCGGACTTCGTTTTTGTAGCCGCGACTTCAGTCGTTAGATACTTTTGCAAGAAGTCTAATGCTTGTGTTGTGAAGGTAATTTTCTCTGGTGATATGCTCAACATCTAAGTATGATTCTGAGCAGAAAATTTTTGTTCAGAACATTTAGGAGATGGGAACTCTAGGTAATAAGCTTAATTACAGTATCCCATCGAACACTGCTAATCATGGCCGATTTTGCTCATTCCACATTGGGCCAATCTTCTTACCCTCGCTTGACTAGAAGCCTGAGTGCTGTTGAAAGTTGGGGCTTTGGTTTGACAGCTCATATTTCTTGGACAGCATTAGTTCCAGCAATTCATGCTGCTCTCGGTTCTCAAGCTATTTTTGTCTGGATACCTGCGGTGATTTTGGGAATGCTGCTCAACTATCAGGTAAAACGCTTAGGTTTGCATTTCATAAATGTAGCTGGAGGAACACCTAACTATGCTACCAAGCTACTGCAACACTACCCAGGACTAGCTCGCTATGCAGCAATTGGATATCTCCTCAATTGGGTTTCCTACCTTTCAGTGAATACAATCGTACTCAGAGATTTAATTAAAGTAAATTTAGAGACGTTGGGTATTACCTGTCCAGACATATTTCTGGATATTAGCTTTACACTGTTGCCCTTTATTGTGGCGTTTAGTGGGACTCGCGCTCTGAGTATTTTACATTTGTTTTTTATAATTCCAGCCTTTGCACTGCTAATGACCTTCTGCGTTCAAGGTCTTAGCTGGTTAACATTTTCTCCCGTTAGTCCTGGGTTTTTTCCTAGCAGTTGGTCATCTTTGAGCTTCGTGGATTGGGCAAAGTGGTTCTTTTTCGTCACTTATGCAACCTACAGCTGTGAAACGGCTTCTTCTTTTGTCGCCGATAGTCGCTATCCCACCCAGACGCTACGTTTTCTAGACGTTGCCGCCTGGATGATGCCACCCATCTTTTTGGGAGGGTCTTGGGTAGTGATGCGGTTAGCAACAAATCCCAACCTTAAAGACAATGCTTTTCTGAATCTGGTGGCAGCTTCCCGGCCCTTTTGGGGAAGATTCGCTGGTGTAAGTGTTTCTTTTTTACTAGTAGCTGCTTGTCTGCTAGGTTCGGCGACGGTGGTTTCTAATTGTCCGCGAATTTTGTATCAACTGGCGTTAGATAACCACATTTCACCAGTATTTTCCGTTGTCTCGCGTCGGGGTGTGTTTGTCCCAGCATTGACATTAACACTGGTGTTGTGCCTAATTTATCTGATTTGGGGAGATGTGGCGCGAATCGTCGCTGTTGGTAACATCGGTTGGTTTGTCTCCTTTATGTTACTGCATTTGGGGCTTTGGCTGCGGCGCGATCGCCCGGAAATTTTGTTTCCTCGCATATCTCTGGCTATTCTGGTGTTAGAAGTTGTAGTGCTGTTGGTGGGCGGATTTGCCTGGGGTTGGCTCAACTTATTGATTGGGCTATTATTTCCCATTGGTGTTATAGGAATAGATGCGGTAATTCGCCGTGTGAACTTCCCTGCTTTCCATCCTGATTGGTGGATGCGGCGATATCGCACTCGCCCTGTAGTAATTATCAAAGACTCAGTAATTCTTCAGGTGAGCATCCTGATTTTTTTACTGTGCAGCGCTGTGGCAGTTGGCTGGTTATTTGGTGTCAAACTTAATAAAGTGGCAACTGCGGGCGGTGAGAATATATTTGTGGTGCTACTAATGAGCGTCGCATTTGTGGGAGTAGCGATCGCTTGTTGGACAAGTTTACCGCAAGTGGTAGCGATCGCAGAAGCAAGAGTTGCTGCCGAACACCTATTTACTGTCGCCCAAGATGGTATTTTAGTTGTAGACGATCGAGGCATTATTCGGCAAGCTAACCCAGCTACTGAATCATTTTTTGGTGTCAACCCATCTGAGTTGCGAGGAAATCACCTCAACAAATGGCTACCTGCATTAGTCTACTATCCAGAGCAGTGGACAAAGCGTAGCGAACAAATTTTAATTGGTAATGGGAAAAACAGGACTCTGGAAGTTTCCATCTCAGATAGACCCCATCTGGATTTTCAGGAATATGTTGTGATTCTCCACGACATTACCCAGCGCAAACAAGCAGAGCAGATATTGCGGTACTCAGAAGCACAATTGCGCCAAGAGGCAAAGCAGCTAATATCTCAACTAGTGCATAGTGAAAAAATGTCGAGTTTAGGGCAGTTAGTAGCAGGTGTAGCGCACGAAATCAACAACCCAGTCAACTTTATTTCTGGCAATATCACCTATGCCAATCAATATATCCAAGATTTATTAAGATTGCTGCAATTATACCAGAAAAACTATCCTAATCCAGCAAAGGAAATTCAACAAGAAACAGAAGTGATCGACTTAGATTTTCTGATTGCAGACTTGCCCAACTTGCTAACTTCTATGACAGTTGGTGCGGAACGAATCACAGAAATTGTCTTATCTCTGCGAAACTTTTCTCGGTTAGATGACGCAGAGATGAAAGCTGTGAATATCCATGAGGGTATAGATAATACATTGATGATTTTGGAACATCGCCTCAAACCTAAATCTAACAATCTAGCAATTGAGGTGATTAAAGAATACAGCGACTTGCCATTAGTAGAATGTTATGCTGGACAACTGAATCAAGTATTTATGAATCTTCTCGCAAATGCGATCGATGCTTTAGAAGAGTCATTAATCATTAGTCATTCGTCGTTTGCAACTGGCATAGACGCGCCAGCGGCTTCCCGTAGGGTAGGACAAATTCGCATTCACACTCAACTCACTAACCAAAAGCAAGTAGTTATTTGCATTAGCGACAATGGTTTGGGTATTCCAGAAGATGTACAAAAACGTTTATTTGAACCATTCTTTACTACTAAACCAATTGGTAAAGGTACTGGATTAGGTTTATCTATTAGTTACCAGATTATCACTCAAAAACATCGGGGAAAATTACAATGTATTTCTACTCCTGGCCAGGGGACAGAATTTGTAATTGTAATTCCGTTAAACCAGCAAACTTTCTAATTGTTAACATTATCTTACATGGTTAAATTTTTAACCGAAGTAAAATGACTAACTTTGGTCAAAAGAGGAAAAGCCGCTGCTTAAAATTAGTAATGGTAATATAGCTTATACTAATCGACTGCAAAAATTGCCACCAGAACATAAACTAATTTTTGCATTTACTACTGTTGCTATTTCCTTTGGATACAATGCTTCTATAAATAATTCAAAAATTCAATCATTTCATACAATGAATGATAAGTATATACAATCTGGCTGTTTGTGATTTTCCACAAAACTTGTTTATAGTTGGATATCACTTCTACTGAGATTGGTAAGCTATTTTTCTTTTGATTAACTTGGAAGCCTGCACGTTTTAAAACACGAATAGTCCATGTTGCTGTAATACCCTCACCTATCACATTAATTTCTCCCTTATGGGATGTATAGAGATGAAATTCCCTTAAGAGACTAAGCAGATTTAAAAACGTACCTCATCAGGTCGGGACCGCTATAGACCTTTGCTATGCAGCCAACTAATAAACAAGTCAGCAATAGCTAAGTTACCGTGTTCAAGCATTTGCATATGACCATGACCGGGGAGTCCAACTTCAGGAAGCCAAATAAAATCACCCCGAAAGTATTTTGCAGTTTCTGCATCTACCTCACGAGGATGGCGCGGGTCTTGGTCGCCTGTAATCACACATATGGGAATATCAAATAGTACCTGGGGGTGGCAAATATAAAGCCCTTGTCCTTCAACATTTCTAAGTTCGTTGCTAATCCGCGCACTCTCAGCAACCAAACTGCAAAAGTAATTCTCAAAATTCTCTTGCGGAAAAGTATTTGAGTTAGTGAAGTATTTCTTAGTATCTTCACGCGACTGAATACGTGGACGGTCTTCGGGAAAAGCCTCGTGAGAGTTTTTTTTTGTGGTCGCTGGTAATAGATCGGCTGGTGGACTTGGTGCAATGCCTACAATAGCTTTAACAAGTTTGGGATGAGTTTTTGCTGTCTGCCAACCAACAACACCAGACATACTGTGGGTAAGAATAACAGCCGGGCCAATCTGTTCGAGTAGCGCGACAGTAGCATTGATTATCCTCTGATATGACATCAGGGGGAAGTCTGGCACAAAGCCCGATCGACCATGCCCTGGCAAGTCAACAATATAGGTTGAATAGCCAAGTTTTGCCAGATATACTGCCCAACCTTGGCGATTATCGGGTGTTTTAACAAAGCAAGTACCTGTATGAAAAGCACCATGTAAAAGCACAATAGGAACTGAATTTTGGTTTGGTCTGGGTTGGTAATATTGAACGTACATTTGGTACGGAATATCACCAACAAAAAATTCTGTTTCAGTGTATGAATTCATTTGAAGAAAAGACTTAAATCTTTACGGCAATGTTAATCGTTCACTTGCGACAAAAAACCATCAATTGAACTACTGACAGTAATTCTGAGCGGCGGCTTTCGCCGCTTAGACTTGTTTATGCTTTGACAAAATCACATTCCAGAACCAATGTGAATGCGATCCTCAACTTCCGCAAATTTTTCCTGTGCCAGCTGTTCAGTACTTAATAGTGAAACGACAATCGCTACAATAAACGCCAGTGGGATACTGATTAATCCAGGATTTTTTAGAGGAAAGGGTGCAGAAGCGTGCTTGAGAATCGTTACTTGAATAGTAGGTGACAAATAAATCAGCACTAAAGAGGAGACAGTACCTACTAACATACTCGCAACTGCACCATTAGTAGTGAAACGTCGCCAAAGCATGGATAAGAGTAACGCTGGGAAGTTTGCACTCGCAGCGATCGCAAATGCTAAACCTACCATATAAGCTACGTTTTGCCCTTTAAACAAGATACCCAAAAATATTGCCACTAAGCCCAAAAGCATTGTTGCACCACGAGCCACCTTCAATTGTTCTGACTCGTCAGCATGACCCGATCGCACCACGTTCACCCACAAATCGTGGGACAATGCAGCTGCACCTGAGAGTGTCAACCCAGCGACAACTGCCAAAATCGTTGCAAAAGAAACAGCAGCGATAAAACCTAATAAAGCATCACCACCGAGAAATTCTGCCAACATTGGCGCAGCCATATTACCACCAGTACCAATTTTCTCAATGGCATCTTTACCTACCAGCACCATCGCTCCAAAGCCCAGGATAAAGGTAAGGAGATAAAAAACGCCAATAATAGCTGTGGCGTAAGTAACAGAGAGCCGCGCTGCTTTAGCGTCGGGTACTGTGTAGAAACGCATTAGGATGTGGGGTAATCCAGCAGTGCCGAACATCAACGACATCCCTAAAGAGATAGCATCAAAGGGGTTAGAAACCAGTTTGCCTGGAGCTAATACACCTGTATACTTTTGGGATGCAGCAGCGAAAAGAGCGATCGGGTTAAAGCCAAATTGTGCCAGTACCAAGATAGCTAGTAAGACAGTTCCGCCAAGCAACAAAACTGCTTTGATAATTTGTACCCAAGTGGTGGCAATCATCCCGCCAAAAATCACATAAGCCATCATCACGCAACCGACGATGACCACAGCTAATTCATAATCAAAGCCAAACAGCAGTTTGATTAGCTCCCCAGCACCTACCATCTGGGCAATTAAGTAAAAGCTAATTACTACCAGCGTTCCAATTGCAGATACGATACGTACAGGTTTTTGCTGCAAGCGATAAGCCACGACATCAGCAAAAGTATATTTACCTAAGTTTCGCAGTGGTTCGGCAATTAGGAACATGACAATCGGCCAGCCTACTAAGAAGCCGATAGAATAAATTAAGCCGTCAAAGCCGTTGAGTGCCACCAGCCCAGCGATACCTAAAAAGCTAGCCGCACTCATGAAGTCTCCTGCTAGGGCCAACCCATTTTGGAAACCGCTGATATTACCGCCAGCTGTATAGAATTGAGCCGTATTTTTGGTGAGCTTCGCTGCCCAATAGGTAATGCCTAAAGAACTGGCAACAAACAGAAAAAAGAAAGCGATCGCCAATGCATTAAACTGACCAAGACTGGTAATATCCGCCGCTAGTGGCAGATCGAACCATACACTATTCATGCTTTTTTTTGGTTTAGTATTTTGAATTTGGGACTAGAAATTGCTAATAGTTATTGGGCATTGGGCATGGAGAAGAGACAAGGTAGACAAGGAAGACGGGGGAGACAAGGAGAGAAGTATGAGCGCCGACTTCCGGCGCTCATAACTTCGGAGAGAGGCTTGTTTAATATTTCCCCTTGTCCCCTTGTCTCCTTTGTCCCCAGTCCTCAGTCCCTACTCCTTAATCTCCCTCATCCCCATACCCAATTTTCACTTGCGTGTTAGCCTTGCGATTTGGTCATCGTAACTGCTATTTGCCCAACGCACGTAGATAAAAATTAGTACCCATGCTGAGACAATTACCAACGCCCCTAACAAAATTCCCAGGCTGAGACCAGGAACTACTAATGACCCCAGCAGCCGCTTATTGAACGCGATTAATAAGATAAAGCCGAAGTAAATAAACATCATGGCTCCACTGAGAATCAGGGATATTCGCCAACGTTCAGCGGCGAGAGCCTGGAGAGCCTTTGTGCGATCGTTCATGTCTTCCTTTAGGTTGAGAAGATTAGGTCAGATTGTCTCATTGAAACTGATTTCTGCGTAATTTTCTTAAAGATTGTTAGTAAATCTATAGCTATATCAGGTAATAAAATTAACTTTGCAAAGTGATATATCAAAATAATAAGACAATAGCGACTCTATTTTGAGTCAGAGAAACATAAAACTATAGATGCAGTTAGATACAAATAAAGCTGATCTATCTGTGATTTGTAATTTTATTTATTTTAAGTGTGTTTTTATATTGAAAAACTTTTCTTTAGTTTTTCAATATAAAAAATTTTTATATACTAAAAATTAAAATAAATACGTATTTATTACCAGGTTTAAAAATTCTTAAAGTGTTATGAGATGTTTTTTTGAGCTGTCAAATCAACTGAGATTAATAAAAGTAGTAAATTTTGATTTCTAAAATATACCAGTGCAACCAGTAGTTTTTCAATCTGTGCTAGGAAACTTGGGAACTGAAAAAGATAATTTTATATCTTGTTGGAATCAAGAGCGATCGCCGTTTACCTCTTCCATTGATTTATTGATGAGATTATTGATTATTGGAAGCTTTAGTTCTGTGGGAATTGTAGGTTATCCTTCCTTTATAGAGCGCTATTTGCAAATCATTAATAAAAAATTAAAAGTAATTTACTACAGTCTTGTTTTGTTTCTGTCTTTACAGATTATAAGCGGTGTTATTGTTTTGAGATCATCACCCACAAATTCAATTACTTCTGCAATTAGTCCAAGCTCTAACTGTAGTTTAGGAAACTTCTCATGATGGGCAATTACCTATGTAAAAGCTATATAATCTAATTATTTATACTGGTAGAAAGAACTTTACTGTAATATTCAGTTTTTGCATAGATGCTAATAATACTATCACAAACTGCAAAAAAAGTACCTTTTTGCTCATCTTTAGAAAATTGCAAATTTGGGTATTTCGCGGCAGCCTCGTCAGCAGTCATGGCTTTTGCTTCGATTTCATTTGGTAATAGTCCAGTAGAACCAATGTAAAATACTAAAGGAGATATTTTATCTTGGTAGATATTTTCTGCATATTCTTCTAACTTGTTATTTGTCACCGTTAAAGCTGCAACCATTTCTTCTTTGCCGATCTGCTTCCCATCATGTTTATCCTGCAATAACTGTGCTAAACTATCAGCACCAACTTTCTTAAGAATATCTCCAACAATACCATTTTGCTCAAGCCCAAGAAAATTCTCAAAAATTGGTTTCATCAACTCGTCAACTTTTGTAATCTTGGTGCGTGAGGACAATAACCTATGCCTAACACCAAGATTTTGATTAAATACCATCTCAAAACTCGGCTTAATGATAATTTCTCCAGTTTTTTTGTCATAAAGACGATACATTTTATTGAGAAACTTGTTAGCAGAAGGTAACTTACTCAGGTTCAGAATATCTTGACTGCCGACATCGATTTTATAGCTTAATTTTGATTCAAGAGTGCCATTAGCTAAAGCTTCGTTGATATCAGTGTATTCGTTAGTTGTAGGAAAGTTGATGTAAATATTTTTAGACAGATAGTACTTTTTAAACTCATCTAATTGTGTCTCAATAAATACATCTGACTCTTTTTTCAAGTGAGCGCAAATAATACTAGTCAGTACTTTAATTTCTGCTAGTTCATTGAATAGTCCATTAATACTGCTGTAACTACTATTAGCCGCTACAAGTGGCAAGTTATTTAACTGAATCGTATGTTCTGCTTGAAAGTCAAATTTTTCTGCATTCAGTATGCCTTTTTCTTTGAGTAAGTCAAAAACTTTTTTACTGCTAATTTTGACTTGTAATGAATTTACGTTGATTTTGCCGTCACTTACAATTGTGTAATTATTAAAGGTGTTGAGGTCATTTACTAATAACCCTGCTACTTCAATGGTAGGAGTTTGGTCTTCAAATTTAGCAAGTTTAACTCTACGTTTGACAAGCATATTGATAGTAGCAGTATTGCGGTTAAACTGAAATTCGCCCATACCAACATAATCAGCATCATCCATATATTCTGTTATCAACCAAGGTTGGAGCAGTTCTCCATTTTCGTTTCTAACACCTCTAATACGTTTAATACCTGTTCTTTGATAATGTTCTTGTAAGTGCTTAAGATTGACTATAAGATGATTGCGGTATTGTGCAAAAATTTGGATTAGTTCTACTAGAGAAATCTGATTCTTTGTCATATTGCTACCTTCCATTTAAAGGTTAAAAATCGTTTCAAACCACTGTTACTAAAATCTATTACTTTGACAAAATAATCTGTTATAACCGTGTAAAGGTGAAAGTAAATAGACAATAATTTGATTGCGAAACTTTATAAACAGTTTCGTAAATTTGTGATAATCAAAGGTTTAAGTTTAAACGCATAGGCGCTTTGCCTTCCCGCAAAGTAGGAGCACAAAGTTTGACTACGAACTTAGGCAAAGCTATATTTTGCGTTGCATACTTACCGGATATTCATTTTTATAGTACAATTGTATCATATAAATGTCCAGTTGTGTAGGCATCGCTTGATATATCTGTTCCTAATCGGCTAAAATATCCAATTCAGGAGAACAGCAAGGAACCAGCACGTTATTTTTTCGCACATTTAGGCTCCGGGTTTGAAATAATCGAAGAGGCGATCGCCTGAATCTGCGCGAATTAATGCTACAACTACATCTGGTAAGGTGGCTAAACTGGGGTAAACGAAATAACGCGGTTCCCAACGGGGACGGAACTTCTCTTTATAGGCGTGCAATCCTTGGAAATTGTAGAAGCGATTTAAATGATCGTAAAGATAGTGCAATACTTTTTCCAAGCGGCGCGATTCCGGGTTGTCTCCAACTCCAGCAAGGGCAGAAAGGCCAAAATTAAAGCTGTCGTAACCACCCTCTTTGAAATGCTGGAGTAGGGAAATAAATAGAAAGTCCATTGTGCCATTTTCAAGAGATGAGCGGTGTCGCATCATGTCAATAGTCGCTTCGTTAAGTTGGTACTCCCGGATAATGTTGGCAAAAGCGCTAATCTGACCTTCGGGATTATATACCACAGCAATCTCGCACTCTTGCAGGTAAGCTTCGTCAAACCAACCCAAAGAAAATTGTTTTTCTGAACCTTGGGCCATTTTCAACCATTCATCACTCACAGATTTGAGCCGATGCAATAAATCATTGGTGATGGGTGGTTGGTGAAAGTCGATTTGGTATCCTAGCTTAGTTAAACGACTGATTGATGGTCTAAAGTTTTTACCAGCTTTACCTTGTAATGTAAAACTTTTCAGGTCAACGATCGCTTCCTCTCCAATCTTGAGTACCTTATACCCTAACGATTTGTAAAGCTCAACATCATCAGGCATAGTTTGGTAAAAGCCAGGATACCAGTCATTACGCTGGCAAAACTGCTGGAAAGCAATAATTGTCTCTTTGCGGTCTTCAATGGGGCCAATGGGATCTCCCAAGGCGATCGCGCCCCGTCCTTTGGGAACATAAGCAATTACACTATTACCTGAAGGACTGAAATAATAACTTTTATCATTTAAGAGTGTCAGCGCTGCTAAAGAAGAACATCCATATTGCTCGACAATTTCTTTAGCTCTTTGTCGCTCATTTGTAGTTGCTAAATTCCGCCAAAACACAGGTTGCAACAGCATTACCATTGCATAAGTAATAGTACTTGCGGCAATAATATAGATAGAATTAGCAAAAAAATCTCCAAATCGAGTCTTTGGTTGCAGTCCCCAATTATCCTCAGTGAAGAACATCGCCAATGTCTGAACTATCGCTTCCCGCCAATTAAAATTCTCTGAAAATTTGCCATCTAACAAATAAAATCCAATAGTTCCGTATGCCAGGGTAAATAATAAAGCGCCTATCAGTACTCTAACTCCCCGTGCAATGGAAGGACGGTCTGATTGTGCCGTGAAAAAATGGCGCATCAAAATTAATTGGACTAGCAAAACTCCAGAGAGTAAACTTTCTTCATAGTCCAGTCCCTTTAGCAAGTGGCTGCAAATAGAAATTACTAGTAGAGCAATGGTTAGTAACCAAGCTATTCTTTTTCGGCGTAATAAATTAGTAGCAAGTGTTAGTAAAATAAACCCAGTTAATGCTGCAAATATATGACCACTAGCACGAACATCAAATGGTAAAAGTTCCTTTAACCACTGATTTCGTCCATACAGGTTAGGTGTCACGGCTGATAATAAATTTACTACTCCGACTAAACCTGTTAGGAAAGCTGCACTCCAAAGTCCAATCTGAGTTTTTAAATTATTAGTCATTTGTCATTTGTTATTAGTCATTTGTCATTCGTTTTGGAGTTAAAACTCTTAACTCCTGCACAAACACGATTAATGAGCCAGCGCGTTGCGGGGGTTCCCCCCGTTGTAGCGACTGGCGTCGCGTCCTACTTTAACTTTTTAAATTGTTCTCCAACATAGGATAGTGAATCTTTAAGATGTTTGTGAAAATAGTTCCAGCCTATATCTGCACCAGACAAACCATGACCTCCAGGAAATGCATAAAATACGTGAGCAATACCTAATTTATTTAAGGTTTCGTTGAAAGCTTTGGTAGAAGCTAGCAAATTAGTATCGTTCACACCCGCATCTAAATAAACACGCAATCGCTTCCTATCTTGAACTGGTAGCTGTTGTACAATTTCTTGAGGACTATTTTGTGAGCCGCTGTCATCAGTAAAGTAACCGCTATGACTAAACAAAATCTGAAAGTTGTTGAGATAGCGCAATCCGATATTAAATGCACCCCATCCTCCAGAAGATAGACCTCCTAACGCCCAAAATTGGGGTTCTTTTAAAGTACGGTAGCGCGACTTGACAACTTGTACTAATTCTGAACCAATCAAAGTCCCCACTTTGCCATTCGGCCCATCAAAGTAATCGGGGTCGTATAAAGGACTAGAACCGCGATTATCATTACCATCAGGTGTAATCACAATCGATGGCGGTAATTTTCCACTTTGATAAAGTTGATGCAATACGTCTAAAAGTGCGTATTTATCAGCATAAGCACGAGCATCATCATGACCTCCGTGTAGTAAGAATATCACAGGGTAGCGCTTTTGCGGATTTTTGCTATAACTAGGGGGCAAAATTACTCCATAGTTACGGACTGCACCCATTGCTTGGGAGTTAAAAGTTGCTAATTGAAATTTTAGCCCAGCAGTTACCTCTTCTTTAGGTGGGTCTAGTTGTGGCGCACCTAAGATGAATACATAATAATAACCAGCGCCAGTAAGGAGTGCGATCGCTCCTGCCAAGCTAATTAATAATTTATTAATTTTCATATTCTTTATATTATTTTAACTTTTAAAAAAAATCACCTCCATTAGAATTTACTATAATTAATCTTTGGAAAAATGGCAGTATAATTTTTCACCTTGACTTCTAAATATCAACTGGTGGGCAAGATAGTATTATTTCAACTCGTGGTCTGTCAAGTTGAAATTGATAGGCAAGTAAGTTCATAGTAAAGACTTTAGTCCTTAATTTTCTAAGCACTTAAGTTTTTACTACAAACTTGTCATTACTATAGCAGTCCTAAAACATTTGTGAAATATTTTTGGGGTTGGTCGTCATAAGTCATTAGTCATTTGTCGTTTATAATCACAAATCGACTAATGACACGCCGACAGATGACCGCAGGGTAGAACAAATGACTAAGGGACTTGCAACTAAAAAAATACCCACCGCTTTGGTGAGTTGGGGAAGCAGGGGAGAAAGAATCTAACGCTCGTCTTCGCTCATTGTCATTGAATAATTTAATTTTTGGAAGTTACCAAGGACGACCATAACAAAAATTTTCACAATTTTATCAGAATTGCTATAGCTTGACAAAGCATTAGAGATTTTCAATTATTTTTAGCATTTTTATTCTGATTAATACTTAAGTTTCTCTTAGCCATATTTGCTGTTTCGGAAGCTCGAAATTGTTCGCCGACAAATGTCAATGAATTTGCTAAATGTTGCCGCCAGTATTTCCAAGTGTGACTGCCAGGAAACTGACGAAATGAATTATAAATTTTCAACTGATTTAGTACTTTACTAAATCGCTCTGCTTCGGCGAGTTCATCAGTATCTGATGTACCCGAATCTAAATATATTTTCAGCTTTTTTTGAGCTTGTGGAGGAATGGTTTTAATGTAAGATATTGGGCTATTCGCTGGGCCGCTTTTATCTTGAAAATAGCCACTATGACTAAATAAAATTGAGAATCGGTCTAAGTTGTGTAATCCTACATTAATTGCTCCCCAACCACCAGAAGATAAACCACCTATCGCCCAAAAATCTGGATTATTTATTGTGCGATAACGGCTTTGTACAACTTTTACTAACTCATCGCCTAAGGCTGTAGAGACTTTACCGTTAGGGCCATCGATATATTCGGGATCTCGGTAGGGACTAGAGCCACGCTTGTCGTTGCCATCTGGTGTAATGATGATGCTGGGTGGCAACTTACCTGTAGTATAAAGTTGTTCTACAGTCTTGAGAGCTTGTCCCTTACTCTGAATAAACCAACTACTGGGATCGCCATGTCCACCGTGAAGGAGAAAGATTACAGGATACCTTTGTTTTAAGTTTTGCTCATAGCCAGGAGGTAAAGAAACGCCATAAGTGCGACTTGCACCCATTACTTTACTATCGTATGTTTCAAATTTATAGGTTAGAGGAGTCGCTAAGTTACTAGACTGGGTTGGAAGAACGGAAGGCGTTGTTTGTAAATCTTGCTGTTGCGGTGGTTTGGCGACGACACCTTGGGATAAATTACAGCCAACTAAGGTTAATACTGAAAATAGCCAGAAAATTTTAGATTGTTTATAGTTCATTTTTGAAGGGCATTGATTAAATAGAGCATTATTGAGTAATTGATGCTTGCCTTCAAAAGCTTATGCAAATGATATGTCGATACTGTGTCAACAGAATGGAAACTTTGCGACTGGTTGTAAATTAAAAGTCAAGAGTTAGGATAAGTTTCTTCATAATGCTTAAAAAGCTGCAACTCAATTTTAGTTCTTTGTTTGGCTTGTTACTGCTGGTGCTTTCTTTGTGGGCGATCGCTCACGAATTGCATGAGTATAATTATCGTGATATACTCAACTCTCTAGCTGCTATTCCCAAAAGTCGCTTAAGTTGGGCAATTTGGCTGACAGCTTTCGGTTATCTAGTGATGATTGGGTACGATATCTTAGGTTTTAACTACATTAATCGTTCCTTAAGTTGGAATAAGATAGCTTTCACTAACTTTATTAGCTCTGCATTTAGTAATACCATCGGTTTTGCCTTGCTAACTGGCAGTGCTATCCGTTATCGATTTTATGCTAGTTGGGGAGTGTCAGCAGTTGTGATCGCTCAAGTAATTGCTTTCGCCAATTTTACTTTTTGGTTGGGGATGTTTGCTGTTGCAGGTTTCTTATTTCTCATCAACCCCTTGAAGATTCCTACTCAATTACATTTACCTTTTGCTACTGTGCGTCCCATCGGCGTAATTTTTCTACTATTAGTTACGGCTTATTTACTAGGAAGTATTTTTATTAAACAACCATTAATAATTCGTAAACATGAATTTCGATTTCCTTCTTTTAAAATATCCCTGGCTCAAATAGCAATTTCTAGTTTTGACTGGATTTTGGCGGCAGCAGTTCTTTATGCTTTACTTCCTAGCAATATATCTTTGTCATATCTGGACTTTTTAGGCATTTATTTACTAGCGATGTTTGCAGGTGTGATTAGTAATGTTCCTGGAGGTTTGGGAGTATTTGAAACTATAATTTTGCTGATTCTTTCCTCAAAAGTTTCAGCGGCGGTAGTTTTGGGTTCAATGTTAGCTTATCGGGGAGTCTATTATTTCTTACCTTTGCTAGTAGCAGCAGGCTTGCTCGGACTTTATGAAATTAGATTTAGAGCCGAAAACTTCCGAAAATGAATCAACTATTAAGTCCAGTTTCAGTAGGAACACTAATAGATCTCCGATTTCTTGAAGAAGTCAGGGATCTAAAAATTTCAAGTAAGTAAAATTGATAGTTACTGCTAATTTTAAATGAGATATATTCACAAATAGCGGTAAAATTTCATAATTTTTGCTGAGGCGATCGCTAAACAAATCCCACAAAAATAGTAACAGTTAGTTGCAAATTTTGAAGTAGATTTCCAGAAATCATCATCAAAATTTGGTTTTACTGTTTGAGGATAGAAATAATCATGAAAAACAAAGTATTGTTTGGTGCCATCTTTATGGCAACTTGGGTAGGAACATTAATACCTAGCGCTTTTGCTGCCTCACCCTGTTCTGTAGGACAAAAGGCTGAGGTTCTTTGGAAGGAAGCATGGTATCCAGCAACGGTACTTAAGGTTAATGATGATAAGTGCTATATTACCTACGATGGTTATGATAGTTCCTGGAATGAATGGGTTGGCACTGCACGCTTTCGCGCATCATTTCAAGCTGGAGATGCAGTGAGAATTTTGTGGAAGGGGAAATGGTATCCAGGGCAGGTTTTAGAAGTTAGTAACGATCTTTATAAAATTACTTATGATGGCTACGATAGCTCTTGGGATGAGTGGGTTGAACCTGCACGGGTAAGCAGATAGAGAATATTTCACTTTTATAAGTTTAAAGGGACGATTTCACTTGTTGGAGTTGTCCCTTAATTTGTTTTATCAAAACAGAATTCAGAAGTCAGGAGTCAGAATGAATTATGTACAACTGGTAAGAGGCTGTTAAACTGAGAGCCATAAGTAAAATCTCTTATATTTTGGGAAACTTATGGAGCCAGTATCATTGACAGCTGCTGCGATCGCAACTTTGGTCATCACCAAAGCTATAGAAAAAACTGTAGAGAAGATAACAGAAAGTACGCTGGACAAGCTAAAACTGCTGCGTCAAAAAATTTGGGATAAGTTCAAAAGTAAGCCGAAAGCACAGGAAGCCTTAACAAAAGCTGAACAAGGTTCTAAAGAAGATTTAAACTTAGTGGCTGCCTACTTGCAAGTGGAGATGGACACCGACACCCAATTTTGTGAAGAAGTTCAAAGCCTTGCTAAAGAAATTAACCAAGAAATTAATATTGGCAAGGTTCAAGGTAAAAATGTCCAGAATGTTTACGGTGGTCAAGGTTTTCAAAGCAATGATAGTAAAGCTCCTACGTTTCAAGGTGTAGACAATAGTCCAATTACTATCAATTACAATAATCATCCCCCTGATTGACTACAGCCGCCCGAACGGGAACGGGTAAAATTAAATCCCTCTACTGAAATACTGCAAAATTTGCCCCTGAGTGGGGTGGTGGAATTTGTCGGACGTGAAGAAGAACTTCAAAACCTCCACCAACTTTTGCAGGATAATAAACAAGTTGCGATCGCAGCTATTGCCGGTATGGGTGGAGTTGGTAAAACAGAACTCGCCTTACAATATGCCATCAAGTACCGCGAAACATACAACGGTGGGCTTTGCTGGTTGCTATCAAAAACTGGGGATGTGGGCATTCAAATTGTGCAATTTGCCAGAACGCAGCTTGATTTAAATCCACCAGAAGATTTTGATTTACTCGCCCAAGTGCAATATTGCTGGCGGCATTGGCGTGAAGGTGATGTGCTGTTAGTTTTGGATGATGTCAGCGACTACGAGCAAGTCAAGCCTTACTTCCAGTCGCTATCTTCTCGGTTTAAAGTGTTGATGACTACGCGCCAGAAGTTGGGACGCATCGCACAGTTATCTTTGGATGTGCTGCAACCAGAAGCAGCGCTGGAGTTATTAAGGTCTTTACTCAAAGAAACACCAGAGCGAATTGAGCGAGAATTAGCTTTAGCAAATCAGTTGTGTGAATGGCTGGGATATTTACCTTTGGGTGTGGAATTAGTGGGGCGCTATCTAGCGCGGAAACAGGATTTATCTCTAACAGAAATGTTGCGGCGGTTGGAGAACAAGCGATTAGATGAGCGTTCTCTCTCTAAATCTAAGTCGGAAGCGGATATGACAGCACAGCGAGGAGTGTTAGCAGCCTTTGAGTTGAGTTGGCAAGAATTAGAAGACGACGAAAAGCAATTGGGTTGTTTATTGAGTTTATTTGCCGTCGCACCTATACCCTGGAAGTTGGTGGAACAGTGTTTACCAGAAGAAGATGCCGAAGATTTAGAAGAAATTAGAGACGATAGCTTGCTGAATCTGCATTTACTCCAGCGCAAAGGTGAGGGAATCTACCAATTGCATCCACTGTTGCGGGAGTTTTTCCAATATGAGCTTACAGGTTTAGAACAGGCAGAGGAATTTAAGCGAAATTTTTGCAAGGTAATGGTAGCAGTTGCTAAAGATATTCCTGACTCGCCTACCCTTCAGCAAATCAACGATGTTACCCCCGCCATAACTCATTTAGCAGAAGTAGCCAACAATCTCATTCAATATATAGGCGATGAAGATTTACCTTGGGTATTCGTTGGCAACGCTCAATTTTACAATGGTCAAGGTTTATATAACCAAGCTTTACCTTGGTATGAGCAGTGTTTAGAAGTCACTAAAAAGCGCTTGGGAGAAGAACATCCATCTGTCGCACTTAGCCTCAACAACCTAGCGGGACTCTACAACTCCCAAGGCAGATACAGCCAAGCCGAACCCATTTACATCCAAGCTTTGGCACTCAGGCGCAAGCTGCTGGGAGAAGAACATCCAGATATCGCAGCTAGCCTCAATAACCTAGCGGGACTCTACGACTCCCAAGGCAGATACAGCCAAGCCGAACCCATTTACATCCAAGCTTTGGCACTCAGGCGCAAGCTGCTGGGAGAAGAACATCCAGATATCGCA
>NZ_JBALDA010000007.1:0-71622 GCF_036917535.1 Nostoc sp. | reverse complement strand
TCATAACTGTAGGCTTTTGCCATAACGCAATTCAATTACCTTTTGAACGCAGACTGTTTACATTATATGTCCTAACTCTCTTGGCGATTGCTATACAAGGGTTTCAAAGCTTAATTCACATTAAACGTAATTTATTACCTAAACGCAGAACTTATCTGATGATAATTTCTGTGTTTTTTTATTTGCAGCTATCACCAAACCAAGTAATACAAATTCTGTATGAAGATGCGCTAAACCATGTTTAAGGATGAGAAAGAAAAACGAACCGCAAAGACAAGGCAGTGCGTTGGGCGGGTTCCCCGATTTGAAGCAGCTGCCGCGCAAAGTACACAAAGAAAGAAGAAGTTAAAAGGGTTTGGCGCAGCCTCACAAAGAAATGGTATAACCGCTATGATAGGTGAGGTCTGTTATGCTTTAACTAAACAAAAATAAGAGCATAGTGATCGCTACTATTTGAATGTTAACAACTAATCGCTTTGCAACCAGTTGACTTTACCACTCTCACAGCTGCTTGTAGCGAAATCCGCGCTAACTGGCTACCATCACGCTTAGAACAAGTTTACCAGCGCGATCGCTACACGATTGCGATGGCATTACGCACCCTAGAACAGCGAGATTGGCTACAGATTTCTTGGCATCCCCAAGCTGCACATATTTGTATCGGCGATCCGCCACCACGATCGCCAGATACCTTTACCTTTAGCCAACAACTGATTCACCAATTGGGTGGTTTAGCACTGGTGGCGATTGAAGCGATCGCACCTTGGGAGCGTGTTATTGATTTGCAATTTGCCCGTCGTCCTGGAGAAAGCGCCCTATATCATGTCTATGCAGAAATCATGGGCAAGTATAGCAACGTCATACTCACCGACGCTAACAATATAATTATCACCGCCGCCCATCAAGTCAGTCAGCAACAATCTAGTGTGCGCCCCATACTCACCGGACAACTTTATGAAACACCACCGAAACTGACTGGAACTATCCCTAGTTTGAGCGAATCCCAAGAACGTTGGCAAGAACGGGTAAGTTTAGTACCGGGAGGAATCAAGCGGCAATTGCTCAAAAGTTATAGTGGCTTGAGTGCAGCATTGCTAGATTTAATGCTGCTAGAAGCAAATATTGCACCAGAAACATCTACCGAGACTCTCCACCCCGACGACTGGCGACGGCTGTTTGAGCGTTGGCAAGAATGGCTGCAAGCCTTGGATTCTAGTAAATTTCAACCCGCTTGGACAAAAGATGGTTACACCGTAATGGGTTGGGGTGCAGTTGAAAAGGTCAAAAATATCCAGGAATTGCTCAACCGCTATTACAGTAACCAGATCGACCAACAGTTATTTTCCCAATTGCGCCATCAGTTGAGTCAGAAATTGAATAATATTCTGGCGAAATTACACAATAAAGCTCAAACCTTTCAGACGCGCTTGCAGCAATCAGATCGAGCCGATGAGTATCGGCAAAAAGCTGATTTATTGATGGCTCATCTGCAAAACTGGGAACCGGGGATGAAAGAAATTATCATTGCTGATTTTGAGACAAATTTGCCAGTAGCGATCGCTCTCCAACCAGATAAAAACGCCGTCCAAAATGCTCAAAGTCTTTACAAACAGCACCAAAAGCTCAAACGCGCTCGTGCTGCTGTCGAACCACTACTATTGGAAGTACAGACAGAAATTGAGTATTTAGAGCAAGTAGAAGCTGCGATCGGCCAAATAGATAACTATCAAACAGCAGAGGATTTGCGAGCTTTAGAAGAAATCCGCGAAGAGTTGATTGGGCAAAAGTATCTAGAAGATCCAGAATACCGCAGCCGCAGTGCCAATGAACCCCCCAGCACCAACTTTCATCGTTACCTTACTCCCAATGGCTTTGAAGTATTAATCGGTCGTAACAATCGCCAAAATGACCAATTGACCTTTCGTGTAGCTGGGGATTATGATTTATGGTTCCACGCTCAAGAAATTCCAGGGAGTCATGTATTACTACGTCTAGAACCGGGTACTGTTGCAGAAGAAGCTGATTTGCAATTTGTAGCTAACCTTGCCGCATACTACAGTCGCGCCCGTCAGAGTGAGCAAGTGCCAGTAGTTTACACCCAGCCAAAACACGTCTACAAACCTAAAGGAGCAAAACCGGGAATTGCCATTTACAAGCAGGAAAGCATACTTTGGGGAAAACCGCAAATAGTCTAGTTATTGGGCATTGGGCATTTCTCTCTGCTCCTCTGCTCCCTCATCCCCCTCATTTGCCTACTCCCCACTACTACTTTGTCAAGACCCAACATTGCTTCTATCCTACCCTATAGCGATATCACAGTTTCAGCAGATTGTTCCGGCGCATGACGAGGGCGAAGATGCAAGCTGATTTCCATATCGAGGCGCTTGAGGAAAATGAGGAGTTTGCCCTCGCTGAACCTTTGAAACTCTCCTTTCATCAAATGAGATACTTCTAGCTGGGGAATGCCAAGAAGTTCGCTGATTTCGCGCTGTTTCAGGTTGCGTTGAGAGAGGAGGCGCAATACCTGAATCCCTATCTTGCCTCGCGTAAAAAGTTCCGAAGCATCCGACAAACCGAGGTCAGCAAACACATTCCCACTGCTTTGTTCAAAAACGGGTTCCTGTGTCATTGTTGTTTCTCCCTTGCGACTGCATCCTTATAGCGTTGTTTAATCAGGTCAACATCAGCTTGTGGGGTTTTAATCCCCTGCTTTGATTTCTTCTGAAAAGCGTGCAGGACAAAGATTTTCTCTGCAATCTTTACTGCATAGACTGCTCTGTAAGTATCGGTATCGTAGCGTTTGATAATTTCATACACGCCGCTTCCAACCCCTTTAAAAGGCTTGGCATCCATTGGTGTTTCCCCTGCTTGCACCAATTGCAGCGCATAGCCTACTGATGCACGCACCTCTTCAGGAAATAAGCGAATATTTTTGAGAGAGTCTCCCATCCAAACCAGAGGTCGTAAAGGAATTTCTGTAATATCCTCACCATCGTCCATTTTATATGAAAAGTTCTATAAAAAAAGTCAGACATCTCATTCATATAGCAAGCCGAGAATGTATAATTCCCACTGCCCGTCCTCTCAATTCGGTAAACTCTCAATCTGCATTAAATCCAATTCACGTTCAAATATTTCATCAATTGGCAACATTTGACCATCAACAGTCATAAATTTATGGTCTTTTGTTGCCCGAATCAATGAACCATCTTCCAAGCAATACTCAAATACCTCTTGTTCCCCGCGATCGTGCCACTGTGCTACAGGTTGCGTGTAAATATTTCCATTATTATCAACGCTGTACACAGTACATTCAATGCCTTTTTCAACAATTTTCCCAATCGGCATTAATCCATATTCTACTGTCAATATTTCCGTGTCATAGCTTAAACAATATTCCGCAAACTTCAACATTTGCTCAAATAACTCATCTGCAACTTTTTTCTGAACGCCATTTTTCGCTGCGCCATCTACGAATTTTTCTCGCTGCTTTTGCATCTCAGAAACTTTCTTTTTACCCATCGCCCGACGCAGCAAGTCAGCTTGTCCTAAAGAATATCCCGCCATATCCTGAGCAATTTTCATGATTTGCTCTTGATAGACCATAATTCCATAAGTTTCGTCTAATACTGATTCTAGAATTTGGTGTTGATAATCAATCTGTTCTCGACCATGTTTACGGTCAATAAATTTAGGAATCAGTTTCGCATCTAATGGGCCCGGTCGATAAAGTGCCAAAATTGAAGAAATATCTTCTATATTAGAAGGCTTCAAATCTCGTACTATCTGACGCATCCCAGAAGATTCTAATTGAAATACCCCTTCTAACTCACCTGCTTCTAATAATTCATAAGTTTTTTGTACATCTTTTGGCAAAGTGCTATGTTCACCTTTAGCTAATATCCTCTGGGCTTTTCTTTCCTGACGAGGAATTTCATCAGGATCAACCCGATATCCTCTTGTTTCTTGAATTAAATCAAGGGTTTTTTGAATCAGCGTTAGGTTCCGTAAACCCAGAAAATCCATTTTCAATAAACCCATTGATTCCAGGTCTTCCATGAAATATTGGGTAATCACAGAACCGTCATTATTTTTCTGTAGTGGGACAATTTCATCAAGTGGATCGGCAGAAATTACCACACCGGCTGCATGAACACCAAAGGTTTTGTTAGTTCCTTCAATTCGCATTGCCATATCAAGCCAATGGCGAATATAGGGTTCTCTATCATATTTCTCTTTAAACTCTGGTTCTGGAGTTTGATCGGAAATCATCACCTTGAGTTTAGTTGGTTTACCCCGCACCACAGGAATTAATTTCGCCATTTTGTCAGCTTCCCCGTAGGGAATATTTAATACTCTGGCGACATCTTTCAAAACTGCTTTAGAAGTTAGACGGTTAAAAGTAATAATTTGGGCAACTCTATCTGCACCATATTTTTCTGTTACATAATCAATCACTTTATCCCGTTGTTCAATACAGAAATCTGTATCAATATCAGGCATGGATTTCCGTTCTGGGTTCAAGAAACGCTCGAATAGTAACCCATGATGTACGGGATCAATATTAGTAATTCGCATTGCATAAGCAACTAATGAACCAGCCGCCGAACCACGACCTGGCCCCACAGGAATGTTATTATCTCTAGCAAATTTGATGTAGTCCCATACAACTAAAAAGTATTTGGAAAAACCCATCTGCTGAATCATTTTCAGCTCGTATTCCAATCTTTCTTTATAGACGGAATCGACTTCCTGGCGAGACTTGCGATTTAACCGTTCTAAAAGTCCGCTCCATGCAACATCTTCGGCGTAAGTGTCAGCAGTATGACCAGAGGGAATAGGAGGTGTAGGAATCTGAGGCTCACCCATAATATGGTAAGGCTCGACTTTATTGGCGACTTCTCCAGTAGTGGCTACAGCTTCTGCAATTACATCATCCGATAAATGGTCACGAAATAGCTGCCGCATTTCTTCACCAGACTTAAGATATTCTGTGCCGCTATAACGCATCCGCTTATCTTCAATAATTAGCTTGCCAGTTTGAATGCATAGCAAAGCATCGTGGGCTTCAACGTCAAAACAAGATATAAAATGTGAATCATTAGTAGCAACAAATTTAATTCCTAGCTCCCTCGCAATTTTGACAATTTCAACATTCACAATCCGATCTTCTTGAGAGCCGTGATCTTGAATTTCTAAATAATAATCATCACCAAATACATCTTTATACCACTGAGCAACTTTTCGGGCTGCATCTGGTCTATTACTGAGAATAGCTTGAGGAATTTCTCCACCTAAGCAAGCGCTGGTGACAATCAAGCCTTCATGATATTCTTTTAATAAATCTTTATTAATACAAGGACGAGAAAAAACTCCTTTCCCTTGAACACCTTTAAGGTGAGAAATTGTGGTTAATTTAACTAAATTTTTGTAACCTTTAGTATTTTTAGCTAAAACAACTTGATGATATTTAGGACGACGTTCTTGTCTCTCGATATCGCCGTTAATTACATACATTTCATTGCCGATAATCGGCTTAATATTTTGACTACGGCAGATTTTGATCAGTTCAATGGCTCCATACATGACACCATGATCGGTAAGAGCGATCGCTTTCATTCCCAGTGCGATCGCTCGATCCACCAACTCTGGTAGCTGACTTGCCCCATCAAGCAAACTATAGTCACTGTGAATATGTAAAGGTACAAAGGACATAAGCATCTCCAACCACAAGCCAAGACACCTCTAGGGGCCCTACCTTGTGGTATACCCTTTCGAGCCAAATTTTGCAAAGCAATGGAATCTTAGATTAACAGTTTTTAACCAAAATTAAAGCTGTTCTTTTTCGGGAATTATCACTATTATTAGTGTTGTTTTAATAGTTACAACAGTTAAGCAGTATCTAGCCAATGAGTCAAACAGAGAGAACAACTTCGCTTGAAACCAAAGCTAGCCCTTGGTGGCAGCGTATCCCTCTCACGTTGCAAATTCTTATCGCTTTAGTAGTGGCAGTCAGTGTCGGAATTGCCCTTGGTGCGGGGAATCCTAATCCCAGCAACGCCGCTTTAATTAACAATTTAGCAATTCCGGCAGAATTGGTGCTAAAGGCTCTCCGCGCCTTGGCTACACCCCTGATTCTAGTAGCGGTGCTGCATACTTTGATGACTACCAATATCCCTGGTACAGCCGGACGGCGGTTAGCAGTATTACTTTTAACCAACACTACCGTAGCTATTTTGGTGGGACTTTTGGTAGCGAATGTACTGCGTCCCGGGACTTGGGGCAATGTTAGCACCTCAACAAGTACGGCAATAACTGCTCAGAGTCTCGATCCTTGGGGAATACTTAAAGATGCTGTACCAGAAGCCGTCCTCAAACCATTGGTTGATAATAATGTCATCCAGTTGATTGTGATTGCCCTGAGTTTTGGCATCGTCCTGCGGGGATTAAAATCTGAACAAATCGCCCAAGGCAAGAATGGATTCCAGCCGATAGAGGATGTCATTGGAATTTTATTTGAAGCGGTAGTCCGCATACTCAACTGGGTAATTGCCTTAGTACCATTCGCAGTCTTTGGGATTGTAGCTAAAACTATTGCGATGCAGGGCTTTGCACCGTTTAAATCTTTGGGTGCATTTATCGTAGCCGTATTGTTAGCACTGGTATTACAAGCGTGCTACTACCTCACCAGAGTAAAATTTGGTTCTTGGGTACACCCGTTAAAATTCCTAGCTAGCGGTTCTGATGCCTTTTTGACAGCTTTCTCAACTTCTTCCTCAGCGGCGGCAATGCCCGTAACCTTTGAAGTTTTGCAAACAAAAGTCGGTTTAAGGGAATCTTCTGCTGCCTTGGGGTCATTAGTCGGGGCAAATTTTAATAATGATGGCACTGCCCTTTATGAAGCAATGTCTGCGTTGTATATTTCCCAACTGATTGGACAACATCTGAGTCTGACACAGCAGTTAGTTGTCATCCTTACCTCGATTTTTGCATCTGTTGGTGCGGCAAATATTCCCAATGCGGGACTGGTAACAATGACACTAGTGTTCACTTCTGTCGGCTTACCTACCCAGTACATTGCTTTGCTAGTTACTGTAGACTGGTTTTTGGATCGCTGCCGCACCGCGATTAATGTTATGGGAGATATGACTGTTAGTGCTTTACTTGACGGCAAAAAGCCACGTCATTCTGTAGACGAGGCTTAGTTTGCCAATTTTTAATTGAGTTCAGCAGCTTTTCAAATATCTAATGCTGTTGAGGGCCCTTGGCGTCACATTCTTTAGTCCAGCAGCGTTCTAAAAGTTGCAAACGCCAGATCAATACAAAGCGTTGGGGATTCAATACTAATTTAGTGTTACGACTAAATAAGGGCTGGTTCAGATACTGCCAAATAGGAAATTTAATTTTAGTGTGTTTTGGAATCATAAGAACAACAAAAATAATATAAAAGTTTTGTCTAGCAATTGCCTGATACTGTTTTTCTAGTTAAAGGCTACCCTGCGTTTTTGCAATTGTCTTTGTGGCAATTGCGGAATTTCAGCAAGTTCATTTATGTTATTTCCGCTTTAATACTGAAATTGCACACACCATTTTTCTGATTCCATATCCCGTGAAAAGTCATACTTACCATTTCACGAAATTTATGCTATGGATTCGTTAATAAGGGCGTACACAATCAAACTTGTAATTTCTGTTACTAACTTGTGAATTTAGAGTCAGTTTCACGAAGACGAAAAGACTGGTTTTATAGTAATAACTGTTGCTAAATTAAATGCCATTGATGTTGATTACTCTTAAATTTTAAATTGCTTCTCATCCCACCGTTATCACCCGCCGAATTTCGTCACTGCGAAACCCAATCGCCATTGGACGACGTACCCCCAAAAGTGCTACTACGTCGTACAATTCCAGTACCACCCCTTCTATTCGCAGGGAATGCACAATATCGCCGCTTCTCAGGTCAATCACTAGTAACCCACAGCGAGGCTCAACGTTTTTCTGATGCAATTTCTCGTCCAAAGCCAAGCCGCTAAAGGTCTTGTTATGCCTGGGTTGGGAAATTCCCACTACTGCAAAGTTGCCATAAAATGTACAACCGCGCAGATATCCTGGACAGAAGGCGACTGGTTCAAACACTCCCCGCTTTAAGTCGGCAAAGCCAAACTCTCCTGTACCTGAGTTGAGCAGCCAGAGTTTTCCCTGATGCCAGCGTGGGGAATGGGGCATAGACAGCCCCTGCAAGACGATTTCATTGCTTTCTATGTCAATAACACAGCCTCCATTGGCCCGATGCTCCCGCCAGCCTTCGGCTACGTCCGATTGACTGACAGTAGTAACGTATTTGGGTTTTTCTTGCTGCATTGCTAACCCATTCAGGTGACATCTATCCTCTGCCGCTAGTTTGCTAATAAAATTTGGTTGCCATAGAGGAATGAAACTGTGGGTTTCGCTGACTGTTCCCAAACAACTAAATAAGGTATTGACAAATAATAGCTTTTGTGAGTTTAAATCTTTCTCTTTTGCTTTACTCAAAGCGATATCGTGAATATCCAAATCTCCTGTCACATAACTCATCTGGGGTAAATAGAGAGCATCATAGCCTTGGTGGTTTTCTCCGGGTTGGATAATGTTTTCAAATCGCCACAGTTGGTACAGAGAACTCATGTACAGACTGTTACCATTGGCATACAACCCCATACACCGCTCAAAGCTACGTTCAAATACAGACAATTTGCCGTTTGGTTGCAAGCCGATGAAAAATAACTTCCCCGCTTGATAGGTAGTGAAGGACAAACTAAGGTTTTGCTCATACAGCCAAGCGTTAAACTGGCGAGAAGCGTTGATTTCTAAAGATGGTTTCTCAATGTTGCTGTCACTGGAATTCACTTGGTTTAGACTCCTTGATAACTCTGGGGTTTAGGCGATGAAAATTTCGTTGTAGGGCACAAAAAACCTTTGACTCGATGCTCTTATACCAATTCTCTAAAATGAGGCAACACATTCAAACCCCGAAAGCCATGCCATATCTAACTTTCTTAATTACGAATTACGAATTACGAATTTAGTATTACTATTGGACATAAGCTGCGTCAGATGCACTGAGCGATCGCTGTTAATACAGTTATTAGTCAGTGGTGATTCATTTCAGAAATTTACCAGAGTATTATTGAAGTGCCTTTAGAACAAAAAATGATTTTGTGGGATTAGAATACATTGTATATAATCTAAAATTTGCTTGAACCAACTCTGCATATCAACAAAAAAATAGGACAGGCAAGATGCCTATCCCACAAGAAAAAAGATAATTTTTGTCAAAAGCGGTTTAGTTAGGTTAAACTTCTCATTATCTAATAATGAGTGCCCGTTTTCCGATGGTTGATGGCAGTAATAGCATCAGGCTTGAGTAATTTCCCTTCGTCCACAGTTGCATACACAACCCAATGATCGCCACATTCCAGACGTTGGTTGACTGAGCATTCCAAATATGCTAGAGCGTCGGTAAAGACGGTACAGCCGTTATCTGCAACTGCTGTACTAAAGTTGGCAAATCGATCTTCCCCAGGCGCGAAAGATTTACGGAAATGCTTCATGTAGTCTTGATGATTGCCTTCAGGTAGAATATTTAAGGCAAACTTACCGCCTGGATACATCAAAGATTCGATCGCTCGGTCTTTAGCGATCGCCACAGTTAGTCCGGGTGGGTTGAAGGTGGCTTGAGAAACCCAAGCGCCTAACATTGCGGTAGACACTTCTCCTTGTTTAGCTGTCACCACACAGACGGAACCAACGATCCGACCAACAGCCTGTTCCATTGGGGTAGCGGCTTGTTGGGGTACGCGTACCTTTTTAGCTTTTTTCAGTACTTGGGCAAAGTCTGTACCTAGTTCTTCACAGAACTTGAGAGTGACATCATCAGGTTTAAACTTCACCTTCAAGGTGTCAAAGCCAAAGCGATATCCAGCATCGCGGAGTTTACCTTCAATTAAGTCAAATGCTTCCCCACTCCAGCCATAAGAACCAAAGACCCCAGCGAGTTTGCTGTTGTCACCGCTTGATAACACAATCCCTAAAGCAGTATGAATGGGAGTTGGTGCATGACCACCAATGGTAGGAGAACCAATGATAAAACCCTCTGACTGTGCGAGGTTGATGCGAATTTCATCAGGGGTAGCAAATTCGCAGTTAATCGATTTGACTGCGACTCCACCCTTCGTTAGTCCTAAAGCGATCGCTTGTGCTAAAGTTGCTGTATTTCCGTAAGCTGAAGCATAAAGTAAAGCAACAGAAATCTCGCGATCGTTGTGAGAACGGCTCCACTCTCCATAAGCTTTGGTAAGTTCAATTAAGCCAGTGCGTACCAAGGGCCCGTGACCCACAGCATACATTCTCACCTGCAAATCTGATATTTTCTCCAAAGCTGCTTGCACATGAGGAGTTTGGGGAGCCATCAGGCAGTTAAAGTAGTAACGCTGGTCTTCTTTGAGCGCTTCCCAGTTATCATCAAACACTTCATCACCACAGACATGAGTTGCAAATAACTTATCTGTGTAGAGAATTTGGGTTTGCTGATCGTAGGTACAAAGTCCTTCTGGCCAACGCGGACTGGGAGTGGGGAAGAATTTCAAAACATGACCCTTGCCTAAATCCAGAGTTTCTTTTCCCCGCATCACCAAGACATTTAAATCTTGCTCTAAGAAAGCAGCACGCAAATTATTTGCACCGGGAAGAGAACAGACAAAAGTTACCTGTGGTGCCAGTTCTAAAATTGCTTTGAGGGTTGCAACTCGATTGGGACTAAAATGACCCAGGATGATATAATCCAAACTTTGCAAATTTAAAGTCTGCCGCAATGCCTCTAAATAAATTTCGGTAAAGCTTTCTGGCGGTGGCTCGATAAGTGCGGTTTTATCAGCTTCAATTAAATAACAATTGGAGGTAGTACCTCTTTCAAGTGCGTATTCAATTTCAAACCGCAGACGTGACCAACTACGTGCTCTAATAGCTTTAGTATTGGTAGCAATTGGTAAAACTTGTACGTCGCGTGGCTTGGAATTGGTCATAGCTGTTAAAAGTTGGGGAATTGGGCATTGGGAATTGGGCATTGGGAATTGGGCATTGGGAATTGAGAATTGGGCATTGGGGAAGATAAGGAGGATGAAGGAGACAGGGAAAATAACTCATTCCCTATGCTCCATGCCCTATGCCCCATGCCCTATGCCCTATGCCCCATGCCCAATCTTTAGTAGTAATTACCTACTTTGCGATGGCGAACGGCTGTCAATCCATCGTTTTTAGAGACACGACCTTCTTGGACGGTGCAGTATAAAATCCAGTGGTCGCTGCATTCCATGCTGGTCTGTATTTCACATTCCATGTATGCCAAAGCATCAGTTAGAATCGGCGAACCGTTTTTCGCGGTTTGAGTTTTCACTCCCGCAAAGCGGTCAGCACCAGGATGCAAGCGCTTGAGGAAGTGTTTCTTGAGTTCTTGATAATTGCCTTCTTCCAAAACGTTGAGGACGAAGCGATCGCCTATTTGCATTAAGGAATCAATGGCGCGGTCTTTAGCAACAGCAATTGTCAATCCTAAGGGTTGCAAACTCGCTTGCGTTACCCAGGATGCCAGCATTGCACTTGAGACATTATCTTTTTTTGTAGTGACTATATATAGTCCGCTGCTAATGCGACCCAGAGCCTTTTCCATGTTGACATCAAGGGACTTGATTTGCTTGATGTTGCGATCGCGCACCAGCAATTGTCCGATGTCTTTACCCGCTTCTTCACACAACTGGAATGTTGATGCGCTGGGAGCCTCTTTAATCCGAATCGGTGGGAAAGCTTCTTTGATGCCAGAGTTAAGAAATTGTCTGCGGAGTGTATCAATGGGTTCATCATCCCCACCGTAACATTCAAACAGCCCAATCAATTGTTTGTTCTTGGCGACAGCTAGCACCGAACTGATACCAGCTTGGGCGGCGGCGGAAGTAGTTGGCGGCATACCAATAATGATGCCAGATGCTCTCCCAGCTAGTTCTTGAATTTCTTGGCTCTGGGCAGTACTCAGATCCAGAACTTCTACCCCAATGCCAGTTTTTAGTATACCTTCGGCAATTGCGTGACCAAGGCGTTCGCCATACCCATATTCTGAGACAAAAAATAAGCCTACGCTAGTTTCTGCTGTAGCTTGTCTTTGGCTCCAATTTTCGTAGCACCCGGTTAGAACATCTAGATGGTGGTATAATAATGGGCCATGACCGTTGGCAATAATATTAATCTTCCCTAGTTCGCTCATTCGCTTCATGGCATTCACCAAAGAACGAGCGTTAGGGCCCATCAAGCAGTCGTAGTAAAATCTAAAGTCAGCTTCGATCGCTTCTAAATCTTCGTCAAAGGTGCGATCGTCACAAAAGTGCATCCCAAAAGCATCACAGGTGTAGAGAATTTGGGTTTTGCGGTCAAAGCTAAAGATTGTATCCGGCCAGTGCAGGTTAGGCGCACTCACGAATTCCATTTCGTGTCCTTTGCCGATATCGATGCGATCGCCAGTTTTCACAACCCTCTTCGAGAAAGGATCGTGTACTAAGCCTTCCAAAAACTGAAGCGCAACTTTTGAGGCTAAAACGGTGGCTCTAGGAGCTAACTGGAGGACATCTTCTACTAAGCCGCTATGGTCTGGCTCTGTGTGGCTGACAATTATGTAATCAATTGTTTTGGGGTTAACAAGACCTTTAAGGGTCTCTAAATACAGATCGCGAAACTTCTGGTGAGAAGTATCAATTAAAACTGTTTGTTCACCCCTAATTAGATATGAATTGTAGGTTGTACCGTTTTGCAGTCCGAATTCGATATCAAAGCGATCGCGATCCCAGTCAAGAGAGCGAATCGCCGTTGTGTTAGGGGCAATTTCTACAGTTTGTATAGTTAGCCGATGTTGAACGTTCTCTGCGATCGCTACCATTATTCGTCTCCGAGCGCAAATTAACAGGTTTTTATTCTGCCCCCATTGTCTCTATTATTTTTATTTGAAGTTGTAATAAATATCAGTTTTAGAAAATTTTAGCTTGTATCCATTATTGCTGTTTTTTAGCAAAAAAAATACAACTCAAAAAATATCCTAAATATTAACTTATTCCTAAATTTTACTGAGTACTTATTTTTGCCATTACTCTGCTTTGAGCTTAATTCAAAAATATCATAGTAATTATATTTTTTAACTAGAAAAGTATAATTTAAACAATATTTATATTGCTGGTATAGCTACAAGTCTAAATTACTTTTAATACTTAATATTCTCAGAAAATATATTTATAAAGGAGAAAAATTTATTTTTTTCGGATACTCTCTTAATTAGGACAAGTAGGACAAGTAGGACAAGTAGGACAAGTAGGAAAGGTAGGAAAGGTAGGAAAAGTAGGAAAGGTGGGAAAAGTAGGACAAACTACATTAGATTTCTGCAAGCATCAAATAAGCTGTTAAAATTAGTTTATTCAATGAATATTGAATATGTTGTTGTCTTAACCAAAAATATAGTGGCATATAATATAAACTTTATGTAAAGTTGATAAAAGAGATATTTTTTTGGAAATAATCAAAGCAAATTTCCAGAGACTAGTTGAATAAAAAGGAACCAGGCTTGTATATATATTTTTGCTCATCTAAATGGAAACTAGCATAAAAATAATTCTTAAAGTTTCGATAAACCTCTGTAAGCATCGGAATAATCTCAGGAATTTAATGATAAAGTTTTTTATTATCGACTTTAAACATTAATCAAGACAACGCTAACAAATACTTATTGTTATAGCTACAAGCTACAGCTTCAGGCTATCGAATAAATTTGTCTATATAAGTTAATAGTGTCATATCAATGTGCCTAAGTTTTTATAAAATCCATTGTTGATGAAAAATTGCAAAGTTTGATAGTGTTCTCAAACCAATATTTATTACGTAGTAGCTTTATAGACGCCGACATCCTTAATACTTGTAGTTCAGCTTTTTAGAATGTGTGATGAAATACCCAAGTAAGTCAGTATACAGACGTAAATAGATACAAAAATGACAAAAATTGATTGTGTAAAAGGTTATTGTTTATGGGATGTCGATTAAAAGTGTTTCTCACAGAAGAAGAAAAGCTGACTTTAGAAGAGTTGAGAAAAGCCAAAGATGTTCCTCAACGTACTAAAGATCGTGCTCAAGTTTTACTGCTGAATACTCGTGGCTTAAAAAATGAGCAAATTGCAAAAGGCTTGAACTGGGCGATTTCAACAGTGCGTCAAACCCTTCATCGCTGGGAAAAGATGGGTTTAGCAGGTTTATGGGATGCTCCTGGTCGAGGAGGAAAACCTCGATATTCAGAATCAGATTTGGTTTATCTCGAAAATTGTTTAGCTCAAGAATCAGAGACTTATAACTCTAAACAATTAGCAAAAAAACTCGCATCTGAGCGTCAAGTAAACTTGAGTGCAGATCGACTACGACGGGTACTGAAAGAAAGGGGAAGGAAGTTTGGAAGCGCACGCACACAAACTCAGAAACAGCATAATTAGCTGATTAAATCATCTTGGACTCGAATCACTTGTTTCGTTTAGGTAGCGATCGCTAGATTGTGGTTGACAATCAAGATTATCTTCTTGACAAGTTCTGCTTTGTGCAGAGATAGTACTTGTTGCGTTTATTTCTGTTACTTGGGCTTGGGCGCTGTTGAGGTCTACACGCTTTTGGTTTAAGGTTTGCCAAGAAACTGGATAAACCAATTTGAAAAAAGAATGCGACAGATACATATGGACATACCTTTGTTCTGTCTGGCTTTCTTAATGCGTGAATTTTGTTAGCGCAGCGTAAAGCCTTCTCTTCTCCCAAGGGGAGACGCTACGCGAACGAGAGGCTTCGCCAACGGCATGGCAACTCTTAGAGACGCACTCGCGTTCGCTTAGAGCGAGTCCGCGTACTCTGTAAGAGTTGCAAGCTACGCTTTTAGCGTCTCGTAGAAAGCGTCATTTTGAATTTTGAATTGGTATAATAGTCCAGTTTCGCATTTTTACCAAAAATTTTGGGCTTAACTCAACGGTATTGCTATATTAACTGTTGAACTCAAGTTAGCTGTGCATTATAGAAAATTCTGATGAAAGTTTCCCATAAAACAAAGTCCACTTACACATCACAGTGTTAAGTGGACTTGTTAACTATTTTTAGTGGATCCGAGCAGAGTCGAACTGCTGTCCAAATTGGGTATTGACCCCCCGCTCATTCACAGGTTTAGCCTTTCTGACCCTCAAGGCGGGAATCGTTCATTATCCCGAACGTAGGATGCTCTGATTTAATCTTAGCCAGCAAGCCAACCAGAGAACGCTTGCTAGAGCATCCGTTGGGGTTTGGTCTTCAGTCCTTAACGGAGTCAAACTAAAGACGCTCGAACCTGTAAAAGGTGTTTTAGGCTGCTACTAGAGCTTCCCGACGAGCAAATTTTACGATGTTATTCGCATTTACTTTTTTTTCGAGCCTTTGATTTTCGAGAGGAGACTCACTCTCGACCTGAATCACAGAGCAGCGTTCGCCAACCTGTCGAAACCGTGACGGACCCATGCGCTTCATACTTCAATTATAATACGCAATTCTTGAAATGTGTTAATAGACAAAATTTTTTGCTTGATGTTGAAAGTCCCAAATACTAAAATAGCCAATTGCTAATCTTAAAATAATTAGCAATTGGCTATATACTACAACACACTACAAATAAATAATTAGCTATACCCTAAGCTAGTGCTTCAGCACCGCCTACAACCTCTAGGAGTTCTTGGGTAATTGCAGCTTGTCGGGCTTTGTTGTAAGACAGGGTTAAAGTATTAATCAGTTCACCGGCATTGTCGCTGGCATTACTCATAGCTGTCATCCGCGCTGCTAGTTCGCTAGCTGCTGATTCTTGTAGCGCCCGCAATAACTGGTTACTCAGATACAGGGGCAATAGAGAATCGAGAATCTGCACAGGATCTTGCTCAAAAATCATGTCAGGAGCCAACGTGCGGACTTGGTTAGTCACTTTCTCCCGTTCTACTTGAAATTGACCACCACGGGTTGTTAAGCGGAAGATTTCGTCATCGTTTGCTTCTAGTCCTTGCGGGTCGAGGGGTAGCAGGGTTTGGACTACAGGACGGGAGCTAACCAAAGAAACGAATCTGGTATAAATTAACTCAACACGATCTACTTCTTCTGAAAGGAACAAGGAAAGCAGTTGGTCAGCAATTTGAGTAGCTTCAGCTGCGGTAGGAATTTGCTCTAAGCCACTGTAAGTTGCATCAATGGGTTGATTGCGACGTTGAAAGTACTGCATAGCTTTGCGTCCAACAATCACAAATTGATAGTCTAAACCTTCTGCCTTAATTTCCTTAGCACGGTTTTCTGCACGGCGGATAACGTTATTGTTGTAGCCGCCGCATAGACCGCGATCGCCTGAAATAACCAACAACCCAACTGACTTAACTTGGCGTTTTTTCAGTAGTGGTAGGTTTGCTTCTTCAAAGCGCAGACGGCTTTGCAAACCATACAATACTTGTGCCAAGCGATCGGCAAAGGGGCGAGTTGCTAGCACTTGTTCTTGCGCCCGACGCACTCTAGCCGCAGCTACCAGACGCATGGCTTCTGTAATTTTTTTGGTATTTTTGACCGACTGAATGCGATCGCGTATTGCTTTTAAATTGGCCATAACTGTAAGTTCTGAGTCCTGAGTTCTGAGTTCTGAGTAGTAGAAAGTGCTGAATGCCAAGCTTCATAGGAATTGGAAATGTGAGAACTTGTAAGCATCATGCTCATATATCTTCACTCTTGACTCCTCTTCTCACTCAGCACTCAACACTCAGCACGGGCTTAACGCCCCGCTACCGCTAACAGCACTCTATTACGCTGTAGCTTTGAAGGTCTTCTTGTATTCGGTAAGTGCTTCCTTCAAGGCAGCTTCTTCTGCATCACCTAGTGCTTTAGATGCTTGTACTCCTTGGACATACTGGGTTTTTCCAGTCTTTAAGAACTCACGTAGACCTGCTGTGAAGCTGGTGACTTTATCTACAGGTACATCATCTAAATAACCATTAATACCAGCGTATAAAATTGCTACTTGCTCGTATACCGAGAGTGGCGAATTTTGTGGCTGCTTGAGGAGTTCGCGCAACCGTTGACCCCGTGCCAACTGGTCTTGAGTGGCTTTATCTAAGTCAGAAGCAAATTGTGCGAAGGCTTGCAGGTCGTCAAATTGGGCTAGTTCCAATTTAATCTTACCGGCAACTTTTTTCATTGCCTTGGTTTGAGCCGCAGAACCCACGCGGGATACTGAAATACCGGGGTTTACAGCCGGACGGATACCAGCGTTAAACAAGTCAGAAGAGAGGAATATCTGACCATCGGTAATAGAAATTACGTTGGTGGGGATGTATGCTGAAACGTCACCAGCTTGAGTTTCAATAATTGGTAGGGCAGTCATACTACCTTTACCTAATTCGTCACTCAACTTTGCGGCTCTTTCTAACAAGCGGGAGTGGATGTAGAATACATCTCCGGGGTACGCTTCGCGTCCGGGTGGACGACGTAGCAGTAGTGACATTTGGCGATAAGCTTGGGCTTGCTTGGAGAGGTCATCATAAATTACCAGGGTAGCTTTGCCTTTGTACATGAAGTACTCAGCAATAGTTGCGCCTGTGTAGGGAGCAAGGTATTGCAGGGTAGCTGGTTCACTGGCACTAGCGGTGACGACGACGGTGTAATCGAGTGCGCCTTTTTCTTGCAGTGTCTGTACCACGTTAGCCACGGTGGAAGCCTTTTGACCAATCGCAACGTAGACACAAATTACATCTTCTTCTTTCTGGTTGATGATGGTGTCGATCGCGATCGCAGTTTTACCAGTTTGGCGATCGCCAATAATCAACTCCCGTTGACCACGGCCAATAGGAATCATTGAGTCAATAGCTGTGATACCCGTTTGCATGGGTTCGTGTACAGACCGACGGGCAATGATACCGGGTGCTGGAGATTCAATCAAACGGCTTTCTGGGGACTTAATGTCTCCCTTACCATCAATAGGACGACCCAAGGAATCTACAACTCGTCCAATTAAGGCTTCTCCTACTGGGATCTGGGCAATTCTACCAGTGGCAGTTACAGAACTACCTTCTTGAATTTCCAGCCCTTCACCCATCAGCACCGCACCCACGTTGTCTTCTTCTAAGTTCTGGGCAATGCCAATTGTGCCATCTTCAAATTCCAAAAGTTCCCCAGACATAGCCTTTTCCAGACCATAAATCCGGGCAATACCGTCACCAACTTGGAGAACAGTACCAACGTTAGCAACTTTGACCTCTTGATCGTATTGCTCGATTTGTTGTTGGATAATACTGCTAATTTCGTCAGGTCTAATTGATATGCTCATGTGTCTATCTTTTTTGCTTTCGAGACAAAAGTAAAAGGGACTGGGGATTAGGGACTGGGGATTAGGGATGGAAAGAATTTTTGATTATAATCTTTTTCCTAGTCCCCAGTCCCCAGTCCCAATTTTCTAACTATTAGTTAAGCGCAATGAAAGGCGGCGCAACTGACCCCGGATACTAGCGTCAATTACCTGCGAGCCTACTTTAATGATCACACCACCAATTAACTCGCTGTCTATCCTGGTTTCTAGTTCTACCTGGCGAGCATTTGAGATGGCGATGACCTTTTGGATGATTGCCTGCTGTTGAGCTTCTGTGAGGGGAACGGCTGAAATTACTTCCGCTAATACGGTTTGATTCAGCTGCCGCAACAGCGCTAGATACTGTTGAAAAATCTCTTCCAAGAATGCAATCCGCCGTTTATCTACCAGTACCAGCAAAAAATTGCGTAAGTAGGGGTTAGCACTTTCACCGAATATTTGTTTGATCAGAGCTTTTTTATTCTCAGACTGAATAAACGGGTTGCTGAAGAAGTTGTGTAGCTGTTTGTCTGCTTTGAGCAATCCCAGGAAAGTACGCGCATCTTCCCCGAATTCTTCTGTCAAATTTTTTGATTGAGCTATTGACAAAAGTGCTTGTGCATAAGGCTGGGCTACTTCGATTGCCGCTACCTGACTTGTCATACATTGCCTCCCAGTTGTGCGATGCTGCGGTCAATTAAACTTTGTTGAGCATCGTCGGCAATCCCGCTTTTGAGTTGCGATTCGACTTTTTGCAATGCTAGTGTAGCTACCCTTTGCCGCAGTTGAGCGATCGCTCGATCAGTTTCGGTGTTTAAATCTGCTGCTGCTGTTTGTTTCAAGCGTTCTACGTCTTGCACTGCCTTCGCTAACAAGGCTTCTTTCGTCTTTTGGGCGTTTTCTGTGGCAGATTGGCGGATACGTTCTGCTTCTGCCTGAGATTGCTTCAATTGCTCTTGCGCTTGGGAAAGGGCAGTTTTTGCCTCTTTTAAGCGCCCTTCTGCTTCCTGAATTGCGGTGGCAATATTGGATTGTCGCTCGTTCAGGATATTGCTTAAAACTTTACGTCCGAAGTAGAATAATATGCCAATCAGAATCGCTAGATTAATCAGATTGGTTTCAAAAATGTCTACGTTTAGACCGAAACCACCTTCTGCTGCGCCTTCTGCAAATTCAGAGTGAACAGCGTTCGCTTCTGCGGCAAGTAATAAGAATGTCCCCATGATACCCATTTACAAGTGCGCTGCTCGCTTGCTAATACGTTGTATTTTCCTGAAGGGAAATTAAGTTTCTTTCCCTGAAGGGAAATTAATTATCTTTTCCGGAAGGTAAATTAAGTATCTTTCCCGAAGGAAATTTAAGTATCTTTTCCTCGAAAGGAAATTAAGTATCTTTTCCCAGAAGGGGAAAAAGTGCCTTTTTTTGACACTTAATTAAGCGCTCTGGACTAGGGACCAGTTTGCGCGTATGCTTTCACAGAACAATTCTAGTTAGTTTATCTAACTGGAGTTGGTCCCAATAGTTTTTCTAGAATCTGCCTGCTTAGAGCATCAACTTGTTGCTCTAAGGTGCGAAAAGCTTCCTGCTTTTGTTGTTCTATTTCAACAGCAGCTTGTTCTCGTTGAGTCTGAGCTTCCTTTTGGGCCTCAGCAATTTTCTCGGCAGTAATTTTCTTAGCTTCTAGTTGAGCTGCTTCTATAGTAGCTTGCGATTGTTTGCGAGCGTCTGCGAGTTGCTGCTCGTATTCGGTAGCCAAGCGCTCGGCTTTAGCCAAGCTCTCCCGGGCTTCCAAGGTATTCGTTCGGATATAATTATCGCGATCGTCTAGTACCTTGGTCAGTGGCTTATAGAAAATTGCATTCAACAAAGCTGCTAGTAGCAGGAATTGCAATGCCATGAAGGGCAAGGTAGCATCGAAATCAAACATTTGTCTCCTCTTTGGCTGGAGTAGCAGTTTTCGTGGCTAGCAACATCATCCAACCTTTGATATTTTAGAAACCCATAGCCAATAAGGGTCAACTGAACATTAAAACTATTACGACACCCAAAATATTTTGATTGTAGAGGCGTGATGGTTCACGTCTCCACACTCACAAAAATTTTCAGGTATTAGCCGAAGGGGTTAGCAAACAGCAATACCAGGGCAATTACTAGACCATAGATAGTCAAGGATTCCATGAATGCCAAGGTTAATAGCAGAGTACCGCGAATTTTTCCTTCTGCTTCAGGTTGACGAGCAATACCTTCTACTGCTTGTCCAGCAGCGTTTCCTTGACCAATACCAGGGCCAATTGCAGCTAAACCAATCGCTAAAGCAGCAGCGAGAACTGAAGCGGCCTGAACTAATGGATCCATGTTGATTTTCCTTGCTTTGATTACAAAACTAACAAAAGTACGTTAACAATTAGAAACGTGGTTTTCACGCTGCACATGAGTTCTTTTCTTTGATCGCGCTTTGCGATGTTTTGAGCGAAAATGCTCTTGGAACCGTGCTATCAACTGAGAAGTTTAATGCTCCTCATGTTCTTCTCCACCATGCCCCTCCATTGCCTCATGAATGTATGCTCCGGCAAGGGTGGCAAAAACCAGGGCTTGAATGGCACTGGTAAATAAACCCAAGGCCATTACAGGCAGAGGTACAAATAGAGGAACTAGCAGCACCAATACCGCTACTACCAATTCATCCGCCAAAATATTACCAAATAGCCGGAAACTTAGGGAGAGGGGCTTGGTGAAATCTTCTAGAATTGCGATCGGCAACAAAACAGGTGTTGGCTCTATATATTTCTTAAAGTAGCCTAAACCCCGTTTGCTAAAACCTGCGTAAAAGTACGCTAAAGAGGTCAGCAGTGCTAATGCAACAGTCGTATTGATGTCATTGGTGGGAGCTGCCAATTCACCTGAAGGTAGCTTGATGAGCTTCCAGGGAATTAGTGCGCCTGACCAGTTCGATACGAAAATAAACAAAAACAATGTGCCAATAAATGGCACCCAAGGGCGATATTCTTTCTCACCGAGTTGGTTTTTGGCTAAATCGCGAATAAATTCTAGGGCGTATTCCATCAAATTTTGGATGCCCTTGGGAATTCTTTGTGCGTTGCGAGTAGCAGCTATTGAAGCCACTACTAGAATACTAATCACAAACCATGAGGTAAGAAAAACTTGCCCATGAATTTTAAGATTGCCCAACTGCCAGTAGAAATGATGACCTACTTCTAATTCGGCGAGGGGAAAAGAATTAAAGGCGTTTAAGACACTAAGCATTTGCATTCTTCAAGCATTTTCCCCAACGAGCGAGGATGGGATTACTATCTTTGTGAGCCTGACTTTTTAAGAATCAGGAATGAACGCAATTTGCACCATATAGACGAGGAGCGTAGCTTTGTAAGTTAGAAATCCCAAAAAAATGGGCAGAATCTGTAGCTCACGCCACCGAGTTGCCACGATCATGATTCCAATAAACAGAGCAAAACGAGTTTTGCTCAGACTGGTTTTTTCACTACCGAGCTGCTCAACATCTCTAGCCAACATTTTTAAGTAAACCACACCTGTACACGCCCCAATTAAATAATTTAGGGCAATGTTTAAGGAATAAAAAATCCACACAGAGATAAAAATAACCCCCGTCAAGACAAGCGTGATTACCAACAATCGCTGAAAGAGTTGATAGAACTCTTGCATGGAGTTACCTGATTCTGTGTCTTCAGAACCAGTTTTAGCATCTTGTTGCGTTGTCGGAGTGGGCGCAATTGATTCGTCAGACAAGCTCACGGGACTTGAAACCAGTACAGTTAAATATGATGACTGCACATTCAGTCAGCTGAATCATATCACGATGCGGTAACAATACTTTAGGAAAAAACAATTAACTTCTTGTCAACATTCAGAGAGTAAGTACCAACAGACTAAAGCCTACAGCACTTTTACCAAGTTCGCCAAGGTGTACTTGGTGAAAAAGTAAGGGTTTTATAGGATATTGATAAATAGAGGGCAGGCATCTTGCCCGCCCCACAAGAGTCTTGGATTGAATATACCTCTCGAATTAAATTATTTTGGCAGTCCGCAGACCGAACAGCAAACCTACAGCTAAACCAAAGAATAAACCCAAGAAGACGATATAAGATACAATTGCAAACATTTATTGCTCTCCAGAATACTTCCTAAATCTATTGAATCATTAGTTGTTGGGTATTGGGTATTGGGCATGGGGCATGGTTATTTTGCTTGTCCTTTTGTCCCCTTGTCTCCCTTGTCTCTCATCTTCCCCTACTTCCCTGGTTCTTACCAATCCCCAATTCTCAATTCCCTATGCCCATTTCTTAGATTGCGATAGAATACAGCCCACGGGCGCTTGTTTGGGGTTGGGCAATGACTTCTGTAATTAATGTAAATCTACCAGAGCAGTCTTATGAGATTGCGATCGCACCTTCAAGTTTAGATCAACTGGGTCAACAGATGGCCAGTCTCAAGTTGGGCAAGAAGGTATTGCTGGTTTCTAATCCGACAATTTTTAAGCATTTTGGTGAAAGAGCAATTACATCCCTAACATCTGCTGGATTTGAAGTTGCTAGCTGCAATCTACCACCTGGTGAACGCTACAAAACCCTCAATTCCATCCAAAAACTCTACGATATCGCCTTGGAAAACCGCCTAGAACGTTCTTCTACGATGGTAGCTTTGGGCGGAGGTGTAGTTGGCGATATGACTGGCTTTGCAGCCGCAACTTGGCTACGCGGTATTAATGTTGTCCAAGTGCCTACCTCTTTATTGGCGATGGTAGATTCAGCAATTGGCGGCAAAACTGGCGTGAATCATCCCCACGGTAAAAATTTAATTGGGGCATTTCATCAACCGCGCTTGGTTTTGATTGACCCAGATGTGTTAAAAACTCTACCTATGCGTGAGTTTCGAGCAGGGATGGCAGAAGTGATTAAGTATGGTGTGATTTGGGATGCCGAATTGTTTGCCCAGTTGGAAGCAAGTAAACGCCTTGACCAACTCCGCTATGTCAAACCTGACCTAATAAAAAACATATTAACGCGTTCTTGTCAAGCTAAAGCTGATGTTGTCGGCAAAGATGAGAAAGAAGGCGGATTACGCGCAATTCTCAATTATGGACACACCATCGGTCATGCAGTGGAAAGTTTGACTGGTTATCGTTTAGTGAATCACGGTGAAGCGGTAGCTATTGGTATGGTAGCAGCCGGTCAAATTGCTGTGGATTTGGGACTGTGGCAAAAGGAAGATACAGAACGTCAAAATGCTTTAATTCAAAAAACTGGTTTACCGACTCAATTACCAGATGGGGTAGATATTGAAGCAATCATTGAGGCGTTGCAGTTAGATAAGAAAGTCAAAGCCGGGAAAGTGCGGTTTGTTTTACCAACAGAGATTGGTGTAGTAACAATTACTGATGAAGTATCATCGGATATTATTCGACAAGTTTTGCGAGGAATTTCAACAATTTGAAAAAAGAATGCGACAGATACATACGGGCATACCTTTATTCTGTCTGGCTTTCTTAATGCATGAATTTTGAATTTTGAATTTTGAATTTTGAATTGGTATTAGTTGCTCTGTTCTTCAATTACGAATTAATAAGCCATGATACTCCAAGCCAAAAATCAATTAACTTTGCAAGAGTTCTTGAATCTTCCACCAGGCGAGGGAGATATCACCTATGAACTTGTTGATGGTCAAGCAAGTCCTAAGATGTCACCAAAAAAATTCCACTCGAAACTTACCCGTGCCCTTCTCAATTTAATTGAGCAATGCTGTGAAGGCAAAGGAGAAGTTTGCCCAGAATTAGCTGTCGCATTAACTCGTCGAGGACGAGATTGGATGCCAATACCTGATATTTTATATATTTCTAATGAACGTTTACCCCTTGATTGGGAGCAAGAAGGAATATGTTCTGTTCCTCCTAATTTGGTGATTGAGATTATTTCGCCAGGACAAACCTTTGGACAAATGGCGGCTAAAGCCAAAGACTATTTGGATGCTAAGGTACTGCGGGTATGGGTATTAGATAGTAAAGCCAGAAGTATTACTGTTTTTTATCCAGATGCAGCACCACAAACTTATATGGGAGAAGAATTACTCACAGATTCTTTATTTGAAGGACTGCAATTTACTGTTGAGCAGGTGTTTCAAAAGGCGAAAATACCATTCACTACAGAATAACACTTTACATCTAGCACAATTCTCTTCCTTTCAACATCCATCGAAACTTCAAGTGGCAGAAGATTTGTCTAAAATTAACCAGTTGCTTGAGCAACTTCTCTGGTTAATTTAGATGGTAGCTGTATTGTACTAATAGTTGATCTGAATAATTCATCCATTTGTAGGAGGTAATTAGCAAGGAAATAAGTATACTTTGTTTATAATCAGACCAACACTAATATGGTTGGAAACTGTATTTTTACAACAGATGTATCAATTATGTCAAACTTAATATTTACCAGATGTATAAAAACAAAACTATTGGTTGTTTCAACAGCTTTTTTATTGGCTGTACAGACTTCTGCCAATGCTCAACAAGCTGTTCCTAGTTTGACGCCAGCACAAGCTCAACATTTATCTCGTGACTTGGTTCCATATAATTCTCAAGACTTTTTTAGACGAGGAAAGGATTCAATTGAGAGAGAAATTCAAATTCTTAATCAAAGACAACAGCGCCCAATTAAACCTTTTCTTAAGATTGATTTAGTGCCGCAAAGCAAGAAACCACATACTCAGCAAAAACCCCAACGTTTTATTTGAGTAAGAATCATCACCCTTCTACGGCTCCTTTTTGTCCTGTTAATTCTTAAACTGTAGTACATAACCTACATCCCCAGGCATCAGAATTACTATGTTCTGCTTTTGGGTACAGGATTTTGCATTATCAATAAACTTTGTAATATAAATTTACAATTTTAATCGTCTAGCAAACTCATCAATGCTTGTATTTCAAGGTCTTGCTCTTGCGGCTCTGATATTTGAGACTGTAGCTTTAATAATTGACTCTGCAATTCTTCTGCTACATGAAGCATATCAGACTCTTGTGCAATTTTTAGCTGATTTTCTTTAATTTTGATTTGTTTAAGCAAGTTACTTTCAATATGAATTGAGTTGTAATGTTGAGCAATCATAGCTTTACATTTATTATCAATCTATGGAGTGCGATTAAATTTTCCACCTATGTATTATTCCATACTTTTGTAATTTTTTAAATATGTTGATGATTTAATCTTGATGTTCATAGTTTTTAGCCTGTTCTATTCTTCTCAAAATTTTGGCAATATTGAATTACAGACTTCCAGTGAAAAAACATCCCATCTAAGGGTGTACATCTGTGCATTGGTATCAAATTAAGCTGAAATCTCCTGAAGTATTGTATATATGTTAAATATTATTTTTGGAAGCAGTATGGACTTAAAGTTTATCAAGAAAAAGATTTATACCTTTGTAAAAATTATATCTACAGTGCTTATAACAAGCGCAATTGGATTGGAATCATGGAATATTTATGCAGTAATAACTAATATTAATGTGCCGAGTAGCCTTAATCCTATTTTTTGGATTGAGCGTTTTGCTATAATAAGCCATTTTATTGAAGGCATTATAGCAGCTTTTTATGCACCTTCAAAACAAAAGATGCCAATCAAATATGCTACTTATACTTTTTTTGTAGGCACAATTGGATTGTTAGAACTGTTTGATCGGCAGGATGAGTATTGATGCTTCTACGCCTTGAAGGTATAGGTTTTTGGATTAGGTTGGTTGCTAGGGTGCGTTATGCGATCGCACTCTCCGTACAAAGAGTATAAGTTATTAAATATACCATAGAAAGCAAAAATCATCTGTGGGGTTTCCCCAATGAATGTAGATAACTAATGAATCTAATATTCATAAGGGAGTATAGTTTGTATAGTTAGCTTTTTGCTGAAATTTTAGTTTGACACTAAGGAATTAAAAAATGTCTACTGATACTGACATAGTTGCTTACGTTGAAGAAAGTGAATTTGATGTTGTTTTAAATGGAAGTGAAGAGAAAGTTGTTGTTGTTGATTTTACTGCTACTTGGTGTGGCCCTTGTCGCTTAGTCAGTCCGTTAATGGATCAACTTGCCCAAGAATACAAAGGTCGCGCTAAAGTGGTTAAGGTAGACGTTGACAACAATAAGCCAATTTTCAAACAATTTGGTCTTCGCAGTATTCCAGCGGTTTTAATTTTCAAAGATGGTATTTTAGCAGAAACCATTGTGGGAGTTTCTGCTTACGAAGACTTTAGCAATGCTGTTCAGAAGCTTCTTTAGCTAATTTGTAATACTCGCCATTCGTGTAGCGTCTCGTAGAGAAGGCGAGAAGCAAACTACGTAATTCGTAATTCTTAGAACACATCATTAAGAATTACGAATTATTTTAAATATTTCCTTGTCGCCGATAATGTGCTTGAAGTAAACCAGTTGGATATTGTTGTGAGTTAATCAGCTCCAATTTTTCTTCATGGTTAGATGGTGGAAAAAGATGTATACCGCCACCTAAGATAATTGGAATAGTTGAAATAATATATTCGTTAATCAAGCTGTGCTGAAGAAACGAATTGATTAATTTTCCGCCACCAACTAGCCAGATATTTTTAAAGCCTTGAGCTTCTATATTAGCTAACGCCTGTTTTACTGGGTTAGAAATAAACACAACGTCCTCACGAGCGGATTGAAGAGGACGCTGAGTGAATACGAAGGATTTTTTTTCTGGATAAGGCCATTTATCAAAACCAAGCCCTACTTCATACGTGTTGCTGCCTAAGACGATCGCATCAATCGATTCGTAGAAAGCAGTGTAACCGTAGTCTTCACCTTCTGTATCCAGGATTGATAGCCACTCAATTTTGCCATCACTGCGAGCAATGTAGCCATCCAAACTAGCTGCAATGTAGAGTGTAACTTTCGTCATTGTGCTTAGTGAATTTGGGAGTTTTCACTCAATTAGTGCAAGCGAGCGCAGGTAAGTATTTTTTTATAGCATTTTAGCCTTTGATGATTTTAGACGATATTTTAATTGAACATATCACAAAATAGCGATGTCTACGACGGGTTACACCTACGCTTACCCAATTACTTACGTTTTTTGATTATGCGATTTAAACCGACCTACAACAAATTCTCGCCCAGATAAATGTTTTGTATTGCGTTTGGTGACTCGCTCTCGCCACATCTGGAAACTAGATTCCTTCATTTCGCGTCTCATTAGGGCAATTACCTGTTTCTCCAGCAGCCCAAACTGAGCTTCAATGGCATCAAAAGATGTTCTATCTTCCCATGCCATTTCAATGATGCGATCTATGGTTTGTGAATCGAGGTTAGGTAGCTTCATTTTTTTGCTGGCAATTGCTAAATTCGAGCTATATATCTATTTTACTTTTCATTTTGGAGAACCGTTGTGTCTGCTGCACCCAGTTGCAGAGCATAAAGGTTGGCATAGACACCTTGCTGATTAACGAGTTCGGCGTGAGTACCTTGTTCCACAATTTGTCCTTGCTGAATTACTAATACCTGATCTGCTTGAGTAACTGTACTGAGACGGTGGGCAATTACGAAACTGGTACGACCTTGAAGCAAATGAGCGATCGCACTTTGCACTAGCGCTTCTGTACGCGTGTCAATGCTACTAGTGGCTTCATCAAGAATCAGAATTTGCGGATTAATTAATACCGCACGAGCAATACTAATTAGTTGTCGCTGTCCTTGACTCAGGGGCGCTCCCCGTTCGCCCAATTGAGTTGTATAACCCTGTGGCAGTGAGGTAATAAACTCATGCACATTTGCTAGTTGTGCAGCCGCTTCGATATCAGCTTGAGTGGCGTAAGGAGCGCCAAAAGCTATATTTTCGGCGACGGTGCCGGTGAATAAAATATTATCTTGCAGGACGATGCCTATTTGACGGCGCAGACTTGCTTGAGTCACGCTACGCACATCAATATCGTCAATTTTCACTGCACCGCCAGACACATCATAGAAGCGCAAAATCAAGTTAATAATTGTACTTTTTCCCGAACCAGTCGGCCCTACTAATGCAACCATCTGCCCTGGATAGGCGTGCAAATTCACTCCTTTGAGAACCAGTTGCTCTGGGTTGTAGCCAAATTTGACATTCTCGAATGTCACCTCACCTTGAATTGGCGGCATTTCTATGGCATCGGGTGCATCTTTGAGTTCTGACGGTTCATCTAGTAATAGAAAGATTCGTTCTAATCCGGCGAAAGCAGATTGAGCTTGGGTGTAAAACTGGCTAAGAATTTGGATAGGGCGGAAGAACTGCTGGACGTAAAGTAAAAAGGATGTCACTACACCTACTGTTGCAGCTCCTGTTACCGTTAGATAACCGCCATAGGCTAACACGCCTGCGGTTGCTAATGTGTTGAGAAAATCGATGGAGGGCAAAAAGGCTGAAGTAATTGCCACAGCTTGAACGTTGGCATTTCTATTGGCGATGTTAAGAATGTTAAATTCTGCGATATTCATCTGTACACGATTAAATGCTTGTGCTTCTCGCACGCTGCCAATATTTTCTTCTAACTTGGCGGAAAGCTCCCCAATAGTTTGTCGCGTAATCCGAAATCTGGCTCTTGCCCAACGTGCAAATAAGCTTGTGGTAAAAATCATCAGTGGTACAACCAGATTGCTCAATAAACCAAGTCGCAGGTTGATTGAGAGCATTGCAATGATGATGCCAACTAAACTGAAAGTGTTGCCCAGCATTTGGGCAATCGTCAGTCCAAATGCCTGATTCACGGTATTCACATCATTCAGCAAACGGCTCATTAAATCGCCTGCTTCGCTACGGTCAAAAAAGCTGACTGGCAGACTTTGGATTTTAATGAAAATGTCTTGTCTCAGTTGAGCCAGCAATCGCTGCATAATCCAGCCGACTCGAATAATTTGACCCCGAATTGCTAAGATACCAAGTCCATAGTTCAGCCCTAGTAGCCCTAACAACATCAGCAGTCCTTGCAAATTCCCTTGTGCAATCAGATGATCAATTGACCAGCCGATAAAGAATGGGCCAATTGCCTGGGTTATGGCACCAATCAATACTAATGTGATGGCGATGGGAATTTCTTTGCGATAGAGTAGCACGTATTCCAAAAAGCGCCGCAAGGTGGAAAGTTGCTGACTTGTCTGCTCAGATGCAACATCGGGAATAGTGCCTTTCATAAAAATTTTGGATTTTAGATTTGGGATTAAAAGTCTTTATCAAAACAGAATTCAGGAGTCAGGAGTCAGGAGTCAGAATTCAGTTAACTATTCTGTACGAATGGGAGACTTCGGCGTCAGCGCTCAATCGAATACAGAATTCAGAATTCTGAATTCTTCTTCAATACAAGGCTGTAGGCAAAATTAATTATGCTAATTAGATCATTTTTTTTCTTTTGGGTTTACCTGAGATTCCAAAATCACACCATAAAGTGGGCTGCTTTGCATCAATTCCTCATGAGTACCTTGTGCTACCAATTGTCCTTTATCGATGAGAAAAATGCGATCAGCATTCTGGATGGTGCTAATGCGTTGAGCTACTACAAAAGTTGTACAAGCTTTTTGGCGCATTAAGCCATCTAGTTTGGCTTTAATTTGAGCAGCAGTTTTGGCATCTATAGCCGAGGTACTATCGTCTAAAATCAGAATGCTGTAATCGGTTAGTAAGGTACGAGCGATCGCAATTCGTTGTTTTTGTCCACCAGATAAGCCCACGCCCCGTTCACCCACAAACGTGTTGTAGCCATTGGGTAGACCGATAATAAAATCGTGTATTTGAGCAGTTTTGGCAACTTCAATCACCTGCTCTAAGGTGGCATCAGATTTGGCATAGGCAATATTTTCCCGGATTGTGCCAAAGAAGAGGGTGGTTTCTTGAAAGACAATGCCAATATGCGATCTAAGGCTTTTGAGTGTGAAATCTTTTACATCTCGTCCGTCAATGCGAACTGCCCCATTAGTGACATCGTAAAAGCGGGGAATCAGGTTCATAATTGTACTTTTTCCTGAACCAGTCATTCCAAGAACGGCGATTAGCTCGTTGGGCTTGGTTTCAAAGGATACTTCTTTAAGAGCTTCGGTTATCGCTCCTGGATAGCGAAAAGAAACGTTTTCAAAGGTAATTCTACCACCGCAGGTGTCAAATGGGACAGCACCGGGGCGATCGCTAATTTCTACTTCTGCATCCACAACTTCATAAACTCGTTCCGCAGAAGCCGCAGCTTGAGAGATCGCGGGTGCGGCAAATCCAATTAACAAAATCGGTTGCAGAATCAACGCTAGGTAGGAGTTAAACGCCACCAGTTCGCCAATGGAGAACCGATTTCCAATCACCTGCGCTCCCCCGTAGGCGAAAACTGCCAGTGTTACCAAATTACTCAGCAAAAAGATCAATGGAAAGGTATCACGGATGGCGCTAATGGTCTTCAAGTTTGCCTTGACTAGGCCATCATTCAGAGTTGTATAACGCGACCTTTCGGTTGACTCCCGTACAAAAGCTTTCATTACCCGGATTCCTAGCAAGTTCTCTTGCAATACAGCATTCAGATTGCTCAGTTGCTCTTGTACTTGCCGAAAAAGTTTGTTATTTCGGTTGATGAATTGTGCCATCAACCATGCGGTCATAGGTACTACTGTGAGGGTAATTAGGGCTAATCGCCAGTTCATCACCAGCAAAAGCACCGAAATACTCACCAATGTCACAATTGAACCGACAACCTGAATTAAGCTAGTGCCAATAAAGGTACGAATCTGCTCAATGTCGCTGGTGACACGGGTTAGTAATTGGGAAGTCTGCGCCTTGTCGTGAAAGCTGAAACTGAGATTTTGAATCTTGCTGAAAATTGTGTTTCGCAGGTCATAAGCAACACCCTGAGACACTGCTTCTGCTAAATAGCTTTGTCCAAAGTTAAATACACCACGAGCGATCGCCGCAACTACCATCCAAGCGGCGCTGTATAGCACAATTTGGAGATTTTTTGGTACGATCCCCTCATCAATTCCCCACCGAAATAGTTGTGGAGTGACAGCGTTGGCGATCGTCAACAGCAACAGGCTGATTAATGCTGCCAGTGAAGTCCACCGGTAAGTGCTTAAACTTCTAAGCACGCGCTGGGTTGACTTTATCGACGAAGTTTCCTGGAGTTCTGGTTGCTGAACCACGGCAATTCACCCCTGTATCTTTGGAAAATTATCTCGTACTTTGATTGTAAAAAACCAATTGCTTGTTTGAGAGCGGGGAATGTGAGATAGAGAACATCTTTGTTCTTTATTAGGACTTACGCACAGGTAACGGAAAACGAACCACAGAGAAGCCAGTGCGTTGGGCGGGTTCCCCGACTTGTTCGCGCAGCGTCTCCCCTTGGGAGAAGCAACTGGCGCGACGCAGAGGCGTTAGCGCAGCGTTAGCGAGCCTGCGTTCGCGGAGCGCGTAGAGAGCCTCACCTGTTAGCGCAGCGTTAGCGAGTCCTCGAGCGTCAGGGGTGGTTTATTTATGCCGTGCTGTACTAGTAACTAAGTTCTTCACTTAAACTTGCTCTGTCATCTTCAAAATACTGAACTTACAGAACCTTGGTGTATACCGTGATTCCCGCATGGGTAAGGTACAGACAAAAACAATTAACCACAGATGAATACAGATACTCATAGGGAGATGGCATTGCCTTGTCCCTAGTACGCCACGACGTAAATAGCGCAAAGTCGAGCCAGTCGCACAGTCAGGGTTTCCCGACTTGGGCGAACTGGCGTTGAGCGGCGTTTCCCGCCGTAATATGTATCTAAATATGGTATTAAATATTTCTGAATAATGCGAAAAAATCAGTTTAACTTGGTTTGTATATCAACTAAATGTACATCAAACGTGGTCTAGGTTCAGGAACTGGACGCCCCAAATCCTTAGCAGTTTCTATCCATTCCTGCACAACTAATTCTACATTATGCAGGGCTTCTTGATAAGTATCACCGTCAGCAGCACAGCCTGATAATTCTGGGACTTCAGCAATAAAAGCTTGATCTAGTTCACTCCAATAGAGAATAATTTCATACCGAAACATCATTTTTACTTCCTAGTTTATGTTTGAGAATCACTGCCCGAACTTGTTTAATTTGATAGCTTTTGGCTTTTCCTTTTTTATGTTGCAAGTTCAATATTTCCTCAACATCGGCTTTGACAAAAATACGATGATCGCCACGAATCCGTTCTTCAAAGCCTAGTGTATATAAAAGTTGCCACAGTTGGGCGAAAGGGATATCTGTATCAGAAGTCCCAGAGAGAATTTTTTCTAAGAGTTTGTCTTGCTGACTCACGTTTTTCTGACTGCCTTAATATTTCTATAGTCTCATATTTATTTAAAATCAGGGTATCCAAAAGCAAATATATTATTTTGCTCCTGAGCGAGAGCATCCCTGATGACAATGACTAATCCAGTTATCAAGATAAGTTTTAGGCTTGGATACTGCTCTACTAATTTACTTGATTTTAAAAAAGACTAATTATTTCGATGTTACAGATACTTTCTTTGAAGCGATATTTTGCAGTGAGTTTAATTTGGTAACATTAGTTTCGCTTATAGTGGAGTGTATAATTTCTCTTAACGAATGATGCTTATTTATCATTCTTGCTGGGGTTATCAGTCTTAATATCGGCTTAATTTATACTTTCACGACTTTTCTATAATCCTTTAGCGTAAACTTCCACAGGAAAGGTATCGCCAATTTCTCGCTAATATAGGCAACTACAGAGGGCAAATTGTTGAGATTGCTCATATCATAATGCTGAGGTATAAATCCATCTCAGTCAATATTGCTATTAAGTAAAAAATATTACACAAGTATGAAAAGCCAGCTTCTAAGTGCAGTTGCATTTTTAACCACGATTAGTTTGACAACAACCGTACAAGCAGCAAATTCTGAAGATGTTAAACAGTTATTAGCAACCAAACAATGTCAAAACTGTGATTTGACAAGTGCAGGTTTAGTGATGGCTGACTTATCTGGAGCCAATTTGAGCGGTGCTAATCTCACAGGTGCTAACCTTAGCCGCGCAAATTTGAGCGGCGCAGATTTGCGAGGTGCAAACTTAAGTGGCGCGAGTTTATTTGGCGTTAACCTGAGCGAAGCTAAATTTAATGGGGCAAATTTGACAGGTGCTGATTTGAGAAATACTTATTTAGCAAATGTAGAACTAACTGGCGCTTACTTGAATGGGACTAACTTTCAAGGTGCAGTTGCAATACCATCACAAATTGCTTCACCAGCAGAATTTTATGCTTTGGGTGTAGCAGAAGGGCAAAAAGGCAACCAACAGCAAGCAATCAGTTATTTTAATCAAGCGATCGCAATTAAACCAGAATATGCAGATGCTTATCTAGCTCGTGGTGTCAGCCGTTACCAAATATTAGATAGACAAGGTGCATTCCAAGATGCTCAAGTTGCAGAAAAATTGTTTACATCCCAAAACAACAGTACTGGAACTCTAACAGCCCAAGCTTTTATAAAAGAACTGCAAACACCCATCAATGATAAGGTAAGTACTGGTAAGCCCAACTTTGTTGATTTTTTGGGAAGTATTGGCTCAGTCTTGCTCCAGTTCTTCCCTTTTTAAAGAAGATAATAACAGTTGACAAATGACAAATGACTTTATCTAACGAATTATGGGCAGCAAATCAAGACTTAGCCCAAGCTTGCCTAGAGCATCCTTTCGTTCGCGGCATTGGTGATGGTACTCTTGAGCGAGCTAAATTTGCTTACTACGTAGGGCAAGATGCTTTTTTCTTAGAAGCTTTTGCGCGTGCCTACAGTATCGCTGCAGCTAAAGCACCAGATTGGTTAGGTTTCACCACATTTCATAATTTAGCTAGTGGAGTTTTAGAAGAACTACAGATGCATAGTGGCTATGCTTCTGAGTGGGGAGTCAATTTATTTGCTGTAGAACCTGCATCTGCCACCCGTCGCTATACTGATTTTTTGTTAGCAACTGCTTGGAGCAAAGATGTCGGTTTAACTGCTGCGGCGATGTCTCCCTGTATGCGTTTGTATGCCTTTTTAGGAGAAAAATTGGCTTGTAACGGTATTCCTAATCATCAATATGCAGACTGGATTCGTACTTATAGCAGCGCAGACTTTCAACCACTAACACAACAATTAGAAAATTTAGTTGACAATTATGCCGCCACCAATTCTGTTGTGCATTCAACTTATCGTTATGCGATGTTTTGTGAGCGCGACTTTTTTCAGGCTGCATGGATGTTCAGTTGAGCAAATTCATATATAGCCTGAGTTCGGGTTAACCAGATTGGGGTAAAAGCCACTCCATCTGAAGGCTGGGTTTGTTAGGTTAATGGCAATAAGCGATTAATCCGCACAAAACATTAACACAAAAATCAACGGGACTTCAAACTACTATTTCACGACATTTTGACCCACTGTCGGCCTGCCGAGATACGTGGCTCGACACCGACACGGTGCTTATACTGCTTGTAGCCGTTTCAATTCTTGTATCAACGCAAGACATTGTTTACTAGCGTCTCTAGCTTGCCGCATTAAATCAAGTCCAACTTTACGATCCACTTTAGAAACTTCTACTGACTGATTGCTTAATTGAGCGGCTTTTAGGCTGAGTTCTTTTATTCTGGCTTTGAGTGCTTCATGCTCTACTGTTGATGGCATCTTAGGTCAGCCTCCTAATTCTGAAATTACAATGTCTATATTTTCCATCTGTTCATAAAGTATATTTGCTCTTGCTTGGAGTAAGCTTGCGTCGTCATAATCTCCTTGGTTTACAGCATCATCTGCTAGGTTGTATAGTTCTTTTGTTATTTCCTCAAGTTTTACATATACCCGCAATAATGCGTCAAGTGTTGTTTGCTTCAAGCTTTTATAATCCTATTTATAAATTGTAATATTGATGGGGTCTTGGGTAGTATGCCATGATTGCGGGTCAACGCTATATTTCCCGCCACCGAGAAAAAACGAAAGCCTTGAAACCCAAACAATCAGGGCGAATGGCTGATTGTGAGCTAATCCACATGGTAAGCTTCATCTCCACAGAGAGTATTATCGCCGCTTAGGGAAGATATATAGTATATAAGTACTAATTTAAGATGATACCTATGGGTAAAAAGAAAAACTCTGACGATAATTTTGGATTCAAGAATTTAGACAAGTTTAAATTCAGAAACCCTCTCCCACGACGAGACAAGCTTATCCCAGAGCCACCAGCACCTTTACCAAATATCGAGCCAAGTATTGATCCGTAGTAACTAACCAAAAATTAAGAAAGCACCTTTGCTTTGTCTTTAGTAGTGTGATCGCTTTGCTGGTTATGTGGGAAACTGTTAACCAAACGCCGATAATGTTGCTTTTCGGATCTCTACCATTGAACTTTGTTTTAGAGGCGATCGCATCAGCAGTAACTAACCTGAGTTCGGGTTAAGCAGATTGGGGTAAAAGCCACTCCATCTGAAGGCTGGGTTTGTTAGGTTGATGGCAATAAGCGATTAATCCGCACAAAACATTAACACAAAAATTAACGGGAGCTTCGATGCCGTTGAGCTTCAAAAGCTTTACAGAAATTATCTACATCGCAAAATAAAGTATCTAAACTAAACATAGAACAGGTGTTGGATTTGACGTTATTTTCAGCTTACTACCTGTCCCTTTTCTTATTCCGAACTCAGGTTATCTATTAACCTTTTTGACCTTTCCTAACCGTCGAACTTACGTTGTTTTGAGATATAATTTCAGTAAAAATGCTGAGTTTTATTTCTAAATAATACATAAAAATAAGACGCAAAAGATAAATTTGCGTCTTATTTTAAGATTTTCAAAATTAGAAAGTGAATGTGGTTCTCACTGTACCAATCACAATATCGTCGTTTTGATTGTTATGGTCTGGTGCTGTCAGCCAGATAACTCCTGGGGTGATGCTGATGTTGTCACTCAGCTTATATTGATAGAAACCTTCAATATGATATGAAGTGTCTGGATCTTTGTTGATACCCGCATTGATGAGAGAATTGCTCACACCGGTAACTTTAGGTTCCATACCCACAATAATGCCTGCAATGTTACCTGTTTTACCAAGATCCGGGAAAGCCAGTGTGACGGCATAGTTCCAAATGTCAGCATCACCAACTGAAAGGACGCGAGCTTTAGTCAAGCCAGCCCAACCACCAATCACAAATTTTGAGCTAGGTTGAAAGGATGCTTCTATACCATAGGAATTACTGGTAGCATTCTGCAATATGTTGTCATTGGCGTTATTGCTACCACCACTACCATTGGCAAAAAAAGTATTTTTATAAGCGTTAATGTATGTCAAACCAAGAGTAATTTGATTGGTAGGCTTAACAGTTAACTGCCCCATAGCACCATAAGCACCGTTGAAAAGTCCAGAGCCTAGCTGAGGGTTAGCAGCATCATTCGCTAAATACCCAAAGCTTAATTCCAGCCGATCGCTGAACTCGTGTTTTATTCCTATACCAGTACCATTGACTAGATAATAAATTGGGTTGCGAGTCCCAAAATGGGAAACAGCACCAGTACCACCGTCCCCATCTAAATACGGGTTGACTGTGTTAGTGAAATCATCAATTGCACCTGCATTTGCTTCCAGAGTTATGTTTGTTTTCTTACCGAGAGGAAACTGATACAACAGTGCGTCTATCACAACTCCATTATTATTGTTACCACCAGCAAATCGCAAGTCACCTTCTGGTGTAAAGGTAGCAGTCTGAGAGAAGGGGTCTAGGTTTGTTGCCTGAAGTCGTGTTCTGAGTAAATCTTGGCCAGTAAAACTGGTATCGAGGTTTAGACGCACCCGGTCTGCAAGAACAGTATTTTGATTGACTTCTTGACCATTAACTGTATCCCCAGCGATAACATCTGCAAGCGCTACTACTACTTCTCCATTCAGTTTGGTTGTAGTTGAAAACCGATTCGCCTCCAATTCAGCAGCGCGTGCTTCTACCGCATCCACACGACCTCGGAGTGTTGCCAGTTCTGCGGAAAAATCTTGTTGCAGCTTTTGTAATGTGGCTAAATCTTGTTTGTTAACTAAATCGCCAGTGGCTGTAGCAATAAGTTCGTTAACGCGATCAAGACAAGCATTCAAACCAGCAGCAAACTCATATCGCGTTAATGCCCGATTACCACGATAAGTGCTATTTGGGTATCCTGCAATACAGCCATAGCGCTCAACTAAGGACTGCAATGCTTGGAATGCCCAGTCAGTGGGTTGTACGTCGGAAAATTGAGACACAGAGGTAACTTGCGCCATTGTCTGATCTGGCGCTATGTTCTCAGCTTTTCTGTCTGGACTAGCTAAAACTTGTGGTTGATTGATTTCAGACGTGTTGGATATTTCACCTGCAAATGTAGCAGTATTCACAAATAGCATTACACCGCAGATTACTGGACTAACTAGCAGATATTTACAGAATTTTTGCATTTTTATCCTCACATTGATCTCCAACTCACACCCAAACCACATTTTTTTTAACGTGTATTTCATGAAAATATTTGTCAGTAATCTTATCAGAAATCAGCAACTTTTTTAACAAAAAAGTCAAGAAATCCTAATTATTCAGGGAAAACTAAATTGCAGAGGGCTGTACCTTCTAAAAAAGTTTTGTTGTTACTCATTACACAGCAAACCCAGAATGATATGATGTGCTAAAAATGAGAATGAGAATTATTATAGTATAAAATTTAGAATACTTCCCATTGTCAATTCCGTTTGGAGGAGAAATATTGTGATTGTGAATTGCAGAGGACTTAGAACAGGTAGGCAAAGAAGTGGCATCTTGACCATAGTTGCTCTGCTAATGTTGTCGATGGCTACTGGGTGTAGTCAATCGAATCCAAATCAGGGAAAAACTTCCGAACAGTCGCCGCGAGCACAGGAAGCTGGGTCTACCCCAGTGGCGCAGTCAGGAAAAACTAAAGTAGTAACAACATTTTTGCCTATATATTTGTTTACTAAGGCAGTAGCTGGGGATGTGGCAGATGTAGAAATTCTAGTGCCACCTGGTACAGAGGTACATGAATACCAAGCGACACCAGCAAATGTCAAAGCGATCGCTACTGCTAAAGTGTTAGTAAAAAATGGTTTAGGTTTAGAGGAATTTCTGGAAGGTACTGTCAAAAATGCCCAAAATCCCCAATTAACTGAAATTGATGCTAGTAAAGGTATTAAACCCTTAAATGAAATTTCACCTGTTGTAAAAACGACGCTAGATGAAAAAGATCGCGAACATAGTCAGGGTAATCCTCACGTTTGGTTAGATCCAGTTTTAGCAAAACAGCAGGTAATCAATATTCGAGATGGATTAATTGCTGCCGACCCGACGAACAAAGCTACTTACAAAGCAAATGCTACGGCTTATATTAAAGAATTAGAAAGTTTAAACAGTGAATTTCAGCAGACTTTGCAAAAAAATCCCAGTTGCACCTTTATTACCTTTCATGATGCGTTTCCATATTTAGCCAAACGCTATAACCTCAAGCAAGTTGCTGTGGTGCAAATTCCCGAAGATCAACTTTCACCAACAGATGTCCAAAATGCCGTTAATGCTGTGAAAAAATACAAAGTTAAAGCTTTATTTAGCGAACCAGGAGTAGATAATAAACTGCTGAACAGTCTATCTAAAGACTTGAAATTAAATTTGCGTACTCTGGATTCTCTAGAAACTGGCGAAACAGATCCACAGCATTATTTCAAGGCAATGAAAGCTAATTTGCAAACTTTGGAAACATCGTGTAATAAATAGATTTGTCCTACCCTGCGGGAAGCCGCTGGCGCGTCTATGTCAGTTGTCATTTGTCCTTTGCAAATGATTAATGCCCAATGCCCAATGCCCAATGCCCAATGCCCAATGACTAATGACATTCCTATTTTGAAAGTAGAAGGATTAACTGTCTATCAAGGCAGCTATCTAGCTGTTCAAGATGTTTCCTTTGAATTATTGCCAGGAACAGATACAGCCATTGTTGGCCCCAATGGTGCTGGTAAAAGTACCCTGGTAAAAGCGGTTTTAGATTTGATACCTCGAAGTGCTGGTACGATTGAAATCTTGGGTCGTCCAATTTCCAGATTAGGGCATTTACGCCACACGTTGGGCTATATGCCGCAAAATTTCATTTTTGACCGCAGCTTTCCTATTTCTGTCAGCGAATTAGTGGGACTGGGATGGACTAAGGAAAGGAAAAAAAAGAGTTCATTTTTCTCCAAGTTGTGGAGACAAGACCGAGAAAAATCGGCAGCGGTAACAGAAGCTTTACGGCGAACTGATGCTTATCATTTGCAGCATCAAGCTATTGGTACTCTTAGTGGCGGTCAACTCAAACGGGTTTTATTGGCTTATTGTTTGGTAATGCCTCGGAAACTCTTGGTACTAGATGAAGCCTTTGCTGGTGTTGATGTGCAGGGTGCAGCAGATTTTTACGCTTTGCTCAATGAATTAAAGCAAGAGGAAGGTTGGACAGTATTACAAGTTTCTCATGATATTGATATGGTCAATCGCCATTGCGATCGCGTGCTTTGCCTGAACCAAAGCATTGTTTGTACTGGTAAGCCAGAAATTGCCCTTTCACAGCAAAACCTGTTAGCAACCTACGGGCCAGGTTTCAGTCGCTACCAGCACCAACATTAATGCTCATAAGTATGAATTTCTTCAATGATTGTCAGATAACTTGGTTAGCGATCGCTAGTAGTAATGACTTGCTAGAGTTGTTACAACTTCCTTCGATACAGCGTGCGATCGTCGGTGCTGCTTTGATGGGAATACTTGGCGGGATGTTGGGTAGTTTTGTTACCTTGCGCCAGTTGTCATTTTTCAGTCACGCGGTTGGTCATGCAGCATTGGTAGGTGTGGCATTAGGTGTGTTGCTACAAATAAATCCTACTTGGATGCTATTACCTTTTACCTTAGTTTTTGGGGTTATTGTCCTCTACTTTATCGACAAAACCGACTTAGCTAGCGATAGCATACTTAGCATCGTGCTATCTGGGGCATTAGCGATTGGTTTAATTCTCACGAGCCTAATTAAAGGATATCGTGGCAACTTGATGGCTGTACTGTTCGGGGATATTCTAGCGATCAATACTACAGATTTGATTTTGACTCTGCTAATTCTTGTAGGAGGCAGCATATTTTTACTATCAACTCTGCGACAGCAAATTTTATTGACCCTTAACCCCGATGTAGCCCAAGTTCAAGGCGTTCCCGTCCAATTGTACCGCTACGCCTTTGTGATTTTGCTTTCCCTTGCCGTTGCTGTTGCTATTAAAGCTGTTGGTATTTTATTAGTGAACGCCTTTTTGGTCATTCCCGCCTCTACCGCCAAACTGATCAGTCACCACTTTAGCCGCTTTTTAGTCATGTCAGTGATAGTTGGTTCTATCAGCAGCATTGCTGGCATCATTGTCTCAGGTCTTTTCAACCTTGCTTCTGGGCCAAGTATTGTTCTTGTCCAGTTTCTACTATTTGTAGCCGTCTTCATCTGGTTTAAGTTGACTTTGAAAGCTGCATAGCTATTTTTCTCCAAAGACTTGCTATATTCTTATATGTTTGTTATATTAATTAATCGTGGCTTACAAAAGCCCTAGCCGGGATAGCTCAGTTGGTAGAGCAGAGGACTGAAAATCCTCGTGTCACCGGTTCAAGTCCGGTTCCTGGCATCGATTACAGACAAAAACAGTTCTGACATAAGGCATAAACTGGCATAAAACTGACATAAAGGTAGAAATACTCTACCAACTAAGTTAGGTAGGTTAATCCTTGGTATTATCTTTTTAAAAGAAAATAAACTCAAAACCTTATCCGATAAGAATCGCACAGATTGCAGCATTCTCGCTTAATCACGAATAGCTGCAACTGACTCATACGGGTATGAGTAATATTCGCGCCACTGGTACGAGGTAACACGCTATCTCGTATGTCAAGGTATTTATGTCAGTTTATGCCAATGAATCACAATAGGGTACCCTTGCGTAGAAAGTGACATATTTCAGTGTCACTTTAAGTGTCATCCGAAAATGTCACTTACAGCAACACAACATTAGCTAAGTCATTTGAGGGTGACGACTTTATTATGTGGAAAGCAGTAACAGGTTTTAACATCACTTCAATACACACAAGATTGACAACAAAAAAAATGAGTAACTTAACTTTTGACAAATCACTTGCATTTTCTCTGTATCAGTCTGATGAACAATTTCCTATCAACTTGAATAATGCATGGCAATGGCTGGGGTACACCAATAAGCGTAACTGCGCTGACATGGTTAAAAGCAATTTCATTATCAATGAAGACTTTTTGCGGGGAGGGTCGAAAAGCAATGGTGGTAGACCTTCTGAAGTTTTACTACTTAGTATTGAGTGTTTTAAATGTCTTGCAATGATGGCAGGCACAGAGCAAGGCAAGGTCATTCGCAAGTACTTTCTAGAGTGCGAACGTATAGCTAAGGGCGCGATCGCTAAACCACATCAAGCTCAACTTGCCACTGGTAAAAGACTCTCAGAGTTGATGTCCAAAGAAGTGTCAACACGCCAACAAATCAAGGAACTTGAGACTGAACTGGCTAGCAAAAGACGTGAACTACAAAGTGTGATGCAAGAGCTACTAGTGGAGGCTAAAGCGTATCGTGATGCCAATGCCGAAGTAATGCAACAGTCGCTATTGGTCAAAGAAATAATTGACAGGGTAAAGCAAGGTAATCCATACCTTAGTGTGTGAAGTGACATCTGTAGGTGACATGTTTAGGTGTCACTTTTAATGACACTTTTTAATGACATCTAGGAAAACATAGGGGTATACCCAGTATTGCCAAGATACTTGTAAATATGATTTTTACTAGTCACAGTATACGTTTCAGCTTATATTCTTATTTATCTGTTATAAATAATTGACAAGTTTTTATTTGTCTGTTACAAATAAGAAAAGCAAACAACAGCAAGGGATTCAGAGATTTATCGATTCCATAGCGCTGTTAATGCCTGGTACACCCAATCTAGGAAACATACTGTGTTATCCCCCGATTATGATCTAGAGACTATTCAGACTGATGCATTCGAGTTAATCACTAAGTCACGAGACTTAGGGTGGCTTGTCTTTGGATTAACAGATGAGGTAACACCTCGCACGATGGTTGAGCAGTTCACTGAACTAGACAAAGCCTATCAATCCCTGAAAAGTCAAATTGATGTAGTTCGCAACAGCTTAGACAATGGTCACGATCCTGACCGTCATTTGTTCGACTACTGATTGATACACACAATAAAATGCGCCACCCAATGAGCGGACAACTCAAAGGATGACGACTTCCATCTCACGTACCTTTACTACGCAAGAGGCAAAACTATTATGACCGCTAATCAAGTTACTGTACATCCTTCCGTCGTGTCTATTCCCGCTCCTCTCTACAAAATAGGTCAGCAGGTTGAGTGGATTGATGGGGACTATCCTTCTGTATGCGAGTTCACGGGAATTGTTACCGGACAGACTTATTGTATCGATTACAAGGGTGGTATCTGGAAGTTCACGATGGCAATTACTGGGGCAATAATAACTGGAAAGTTACAGCCTTCTTATATCGGCGGGAATTACCCTAATGTAAATGAAGATCGTTTGCGTGCCTGCGTCAAACATAAGTAAGTGAACATTTTCTAAGTGCTGACTAGAGTCAAACATTGAATTTTCCCCAACAATCTATAAGTAAAAAACAATGCATTCCACTGGTTAGCGCTAGTGGGATGTACAACAAAGTCTAAAAGTAATGAGGTTTTAATCTATGCCTAGAGGTGTTCCAAAGGCAGGTACAAGAAAGCCAGGTTCGGGGAGGAAAAAAAAATACGCTGGAGAGGTAATGCAAAAGTATGTCCCTATCTCTATTGCTGACAAGCTGGATGACATTTATCAACTCTTGATTGACCTTGAGAAAGAGGTTGATACGTGGGAAAAAATCTGTGAAGAAAAAAGGACTTCACCACGCTATGAGCAAGCACGAAAGCTTGTCACTGCGCTTAGACTTCTCTTGAACAGGCTAGGAATTGATGCTAGCGGTATTTATGCACAAGACAATGAAAATGACAAACAGGAGAATGAATCATGAGTTAATCAATATCCTCGACTAAGTTTTTCTCTAGCCTTGTACCCTATATTTTTGAAGTGTCATATTTTAGTGACACTAAAAATGTCATATTTTTATGTCACTTTTAAGTGTCACTTTGCAGACATAAGGTATTTAAAAGTATTGCCCAGGATTGGGAATACCAAGGTGAACGCTAATAGCTAAAAGCTACTTACAAAAAAAACAAGGGTGTTACCGAAATGGCAACACCTAAGAGATTGTAGTCCTAGTAAGTCTTGTAAATGATTAATTCCGTCTAGTCTGTTAACTCAATTTTCCCCTTGGTAGTTACCAGTTATCAAAGGGAAAGCAAAATAAAAATGTCTAACAATCAAACCATGATAGCATTATCATCCATCAACACTAACAATTTTCTAAACTCTAGTAACACAAATGGATTACCTGCCGCTTATGACTATGCGTCGATGTATTGCGACAATACTGACCATAATTTGGCATCAATCAATGAGTCCATCACTGAAAATGTTTGTAGTAAAAATCTCGCACTAAGAAACAAAGCACTTTTAGTATTCCGAGATAGATGTTACCCTTTCTCTGTACTGGATGAAATTGCTTTGTTGCACAAGCCAAAAGACATCAGAGATTACATCACTCTACAGGTTCACCCATTTAACAACGCTTGTCATCGTGACTTAAGTGTTCGTGGTGGAAGTAAAGACTTCTGGGAAGCAGTAATCAAATGGTGTAGCGATCGCTAAAAGAATGTTGAATTGAATTAATACTTACACCTAGCACATCACTGCTGGGCTTTTTTGTTGGCACGGCAAGAGCAAGGCAACAGAAAAAGATATTCTAAAACCTTAAGGTATTGGAAAAACTTTTTCTTCTAGAGGCTGTATGGCTCGATGTTTTTGGGGTTTTTGAACTCGCGGTTAAAAAGTAACGTTCAAATTTTTCATTACCCGACTTTTGATCTAGCGTTACAAATCCACCGTCTGCGAGCGCCATGAATGACCACGAATGCCCTTAAACATGAAAACGTACCGTCAACTTGGTACAAGTACCCTAAAGGCGATTTTAGCGCTAGGTGTTAAAAGTTTGCTCACTTACGCAAGGTCAAGCTGTGCTTTTTTTAACAAGTGTTCTATACTTGGTTTAATACTATTTACATCTCGACCAAAAAAGAGGTTTTATCAAATGGCTTACGACATAAAATATGTGACTTTGCAATCTTTTTTGAAAGATGCTCGTGCAAACGGCAATGTACTAAATTGTAAACTGGATGCAGAATACAATGTTCTCAAAAGTGAGTATGAAAGATTAACGTCCAGTCAGCCCAGTTCTAACAAAATAGAGAACTTGAATAATTTATCAAATGATATTTTACCTGATAGTCAAGTAACTACTATTAAAGGTGAATTTCCCGATACAGATAGCAATTGGCGAATGATCGAAGTGAAGAAAACCAGAGATAATCTATATGCACAAAGTCTCTGCCCAGTTTTGTGTACAAGTTTTTACGATTCCAAATTAAACATCACAAAATATTTTCCCTTCAGAGGCATATTCAAATTAACTGGTAACAAATGGTTGCTTACGGGTGAGACTTGTGATGTAAGTTGGTTAGAAGCTGTTCAGAGCAATATCAAGCATCGATATCGTCAAAATTATACCGTTGCTCTACAAAGTGAATATGGTGTAAGAGGTGCTACACAATGGCGAATAAATGAAATCTACAATACTAACGTTTGCATAATGGCAGGATTGACATGTATAACACCGGGAATGAATAATCATGCTGGTGATACAACTGTTCAACCATTAGTGCAATTGATAGTCACTGATAACAATAAACCAAAAGCGTTTCATAATTTCCAACCTTCAACACAACTGGCATCGACTAAATAAGTCATTGTCTTGAACTACTCACAGATTCACGTAACCCCTTGCAGAAAATGACATCTGTAGGTGACATATTTTGATGACACTTTAAATGTCACTTAAAAGTGACACTCTGAAAAATAATACCCCAGTGGTAGCATTGCACTATCCTGGGGTATTTTGTTGGTTGGGGTATGACTAGTTATTGCTTGGCATCACAATATCGCTAACGTCACCCAGGTATCTCTTGGCAATCATGTTGGGTGAATTGCCTACCCACTTGGCTACAACCACGCTATCAACGCCATTTTTCACCATCATTGTTATAGCGGTATGTCTCATCTGATAAGGGTTCCTATATTCGATATCTGGTAGAGTTTTAAGTACTGACTTCCATGCTCTATTAGCGAAGTTGTGCCAGTCTATGAAACCACCCTTTTTCGCGGGAAATACGAAATCATCTTGTGAATATTTCTCTGGCTTAATCTCGCTAACAACAGACGCCATTCGTTCATTGACTGTAATAGAACGTTTACTCTGTGTCTTAGTACCTGCTTCTATTTCACCACTTGCTGTTAGCTTTTGACAGAATGTTATTTTTCCACCCTTGATGTGCTTCCATTGCAGCGCTAACGCTTCCTCTGGGCGACAGCCAGTAATGAATAAAAATTCTATTAGTGGAGCGTAGTAACTATAACTGCTGCTAGCGTAAAATGCTTGAATAATTTGCTTCCGTTCGCTATCGCTAAAGGGATTAATGTCTTCCTGAGTAGCTGATTTTTTTGTAAATGGTATCAAGTTCTTTAGTCCGTCAAATGTATTTGACTGCAATTTCTTGCAAGCTACTCCCCATTTACAGCAAGCGTTTATCAGTTTCCATTGCTTCTCAACACTGCTAGTGGATACTCCTTTATGATCATTTACTAACCATTGCATAATGTCTACGGCATCTCTCACCAGCTTATGAGGGCATTTTCTAAGCTTGTTTTTAATACGGTCGTAGTCAATCATGCTGTTAGCTTTTAAAGTCTTAGACTTGAACTGTGTATAGTCCTCGAACAATTGCAATAAGTCAACCGCATTCACTGATAACCTTGCAGCGATAATTTCCCTTGCCTCTTCGGCATCTTGTAAAGCAGCTTCCTTAGTTCTCCCTTTCAGGGAATTGGGCTTATATTTTGTCAACGTGGGGTCAAAGTATCCGGTTATGCAATCCTGATAAATTCTATGAGCAATTTCCTCAGCCTTAGCGATCGCTAGTTTGTCAGAGTAGCTACTGCCAGGAGTAGGGTTGAAACTGTATCGTTCACCAGCGTAAGAAAATCTGAGGATTATAGAACCGTTATTATCTCTTGGTGTAATTTCTCGCATACCCACTATTTTTACTTACTTGTTTACCCTATTCTGGCATAAAGCTGACATAAATTTGATTAACATGAATAAGTAATTAACACGTATTGCTTACCAGTTAAGCATTTTGAACAATATTGAGTTAGGACTGAAAATCCTCGTGTCACCGGTTCAAGTCCGGTTCCTGGCACTCTCTTAAACCCCCTTGAAATCCAATAATTTCAAGGGGTTTGTGGTTTGTATGTACTAGTTTATATAGAAAAACTGTTGTAGCTTTGGCTAAAATCTAGGGCATATTTTGATACCTTTATATAGAGAATGGGTGTAAAACTGGTGTAAACAAGCTAAGAAGCGGGAGATTTTATAGGTAGTTGAAATCTTGTTAACGTTTATGCTTAAAATTGCACAAGAGGTTTATTTAGCATCTACTGACAGCTAAAGTTGACCCTTTGCAGGACTCCCCCAAGCTAATGCTGACTGAAATTTTGCCTTTCCGTTTTGAGTTAGACACGATCGCGATCGCTGGAGCGAGTTTGTGGTCATTAGCGCTATATCTAGGTTTTTCCAGAGTGAATGAATGGGTTATCGAGCAACTCAATCGCTGGTTTAACTTTGCCGAGCGATCGCTCTACACCAGCGAGTCGGAATTTGAAAAGACTCGTAAAGCCAGAGAATCCCAAAATGCTTTCTACGCCTCACTGTTTAGCATTGTGCCTTTTTTGGTAGTCGGCGCTTTATGTAACTGGGTTCTGGAAATTAGTTTAGGTGAGAGTTGGGGAATTAGTACAGGTATATTAGCTTGTATGGGTGCGGGTATTTATGAACTTGGGCGCAGGGATGGAGAATCTTCCGATTAAGCCAGAGTAAAAATCAGGGGGATGTTGCTTGCTGCCATTACTCCCTCATCTCTCATGACTTCCCAATTTCCTCACCAACAATCTGTGCTATCTTCTGAGCTGCACCGCTTTCACCGCGAATCTTACGGAGTTTAGCGCCTATATCATCCAATTTTTCTGGATGCGTCAAAAAGTCTAAAACCATTTCCCCAACTTCTTGCGGTTGAAGTTTACCTATCAGTTCTGGCACAATCTCTTCCTGTGCCCAGATGTTTGGCCATGCTAATAAACCTTTGCGTCTCACAAATCTTAAGAATAACCAATTAATCACCTTAGCAAAGGGCGTACCGACTACTGGCAGATTTGCCAACAATCCAGGTAAACCATCCCAAGAACGCATAGCGTCAAGTTGCTGCGTTGGTAGCAAAACAATCATTGGCACTCCTAAAGCACCAAGTTCGGCAGTGTTTGCCCCCACTGTAGTCAAGCAAATGCAGCACTGGGATAATAAATGATATGCAGGGTTTTCTTGCCACAGTTCAACAGTTAAGCCCGTTGTTGTTTTGAGCAATGGCTTACTTTTAGCGTCCTCTGGGACAATTAAGGAAGCACCATCAAAGCCAAAAGTTTCAGCAATAAAGTTCTTTTTGGGATCGGCAAAACTAGCTAAAGTTGGTAAATCCAAAGTTGGGGCTACAGGAATCACAAATCTAGTTTGCGGTCTTTTTGCATGAACATATTCGGCAATACTTAGAGTTAATGGTACTCCTTGAGCTAATTTTGCTGCTTTCGATCCAGGGAGTATACCAATGATTGGGGAATGCAGAGTAGAAAATAGGGAGTAAGGAGTGTTGACTTGTTCTTGTGCTTCTAGCATCAAATCACCGACAACAGTGAATTTGTGAGCATATTTTTGGGGAACACGGGCTGCAACTTCGGGTTTCATGATTCCAAAGCGATCAATCCGATTATGCCACCTGGCTTCCCATTCGGCGTAAACTACTGTCCGATATCCAAGTTTTTTGCCTATAATCACTGGAAAAATTTGATCGCCGCCTAGAAAAACAACAACACCGCGACTTTTCCAATCCCAATTTTCAAATGTTTTGCCCCAAAGCAAAAATTGCCAAAAATGTTTTGCTCCTTGAACTCTATCTACTTCTGGATAAGAAAGAGCGATCGCTGCTTCTTTACCACTGGCATTTGAGCAAGGTGATAATACTACAGAAATCCTCACTAAAGAATGGTCATCCCCTAATTCTTGCCGCAACGCCTTTACTACTGGACGCACCCAGGTTGTTACTTCACCTGGGCCATTTGAAAGGATCAGAATATCTACTTGAGTCATTAGTTAAAAGGCAAATGTTACCTAATTATTTACTATGTTATACGTATATACTGTAGCTTGTTAGTGATATTTGATAATCTGTTCCAGATTCAATTTGTTGCTACTATTAGTTAGTTTTTCAGAAAGTTTAACTTGCACTTTTGCCTGTTTGATGTGGGCTTGATGGTCAGCAAAGTTTAGGGTATTGATAATCGCAGCTATGGGTAACAATCCTAGCTGCGATTATCAATAATTTTTTGGGCAATCTAAATATATATAGCCCTTTTTTTTGCTTATCAAACCCATTGTTTAGAGGGTGAACCCTGTGATCAAAGGCAACTCCAGCCCATCTGCTCCTAAAATATACTCCTCGCGCAATTTACTGCTCCGATTTATTCTTGGCGGCACTACTCTTATTGTAAGTATTTCTGCTTATTTTAGCTATCAGGCCGCTCGAAAAATAACGCTAGAAGACCTGAGAGAAAAAGCTTTTTTAGAGGTACAGAGAGGGGTTGATGAAATTGAGGAGTGGTTACATGTTCGGAAAGTGGAGGTGCAAACCCTTGCTCATACTTCAACTGTACGCTCCTTAGACTGGTCTGTGGCAGAACCTTATTTAAAGTCAGAAATTGAGCGGATCGATGAATTTTTCTTTTTCCTAATGGCTATGCCGGATGGTTCGTATTTTAATACTAAGGTTGGTCGGTCAAATAAGAATATTAAGGATCGAGACTACTTTCAAAAAGCACTAGCCGGAAAAAGTAACATTTCCGATCCCTTTATCAGCCGTTCCACAGGCATTCCTTTAATTGCGATCGCCACCCCAATCTGGTCAAATTCTCCTACCAATCATTCACCAATTGGGGTCTTCCACGGCAATGTTAAAGTCGATCACATTGCAGAGGTAGTCAACTCGTTGCACTACGGCAAGAACAGCTATGCATTCGCCCTCAATTCCCAAGGAGAAGCGATCGTCCATCCCAATTCAAAGTTAATGTCAACGGTAGAAAAACCTGCACCCAGCCTGCTGAAAATTCCAGATCGCAATTTAAATGCGATCGCGCAGCAGATGGTAAACAAACAACAGGGAATTCAGTTGATGGAAATTGACGGCACTAAAAAGTACGTTGCTTATGTGCCATTGCGAGAAGCTAATTGGTCTGTGGCTTTGGTAATTCCGCGCCAAAATATTGAATCTCGGCTACAATTCCTCGATCTGATTGCCCTAATTGTGGGCGGATTGACAGTGACGATGATCGCTGTTTTGTGGCAGGTGCAAGCGTTTGAACAAGCTCAACTGAAAAAATCTAAAGCAGCGGCTGATACCGCAAATCGGGCTAAGAGCGAATTTTTAGCCAACATGAGCCATGAACTGCGAACGCCCTTGAATGGTATTTTGGGTTGCGCTCAAATTTTGCTGCGTTCTAAAGGTTTGTCAGAGCCAGAGCAATATCATCTAAACATCATTGAACAGTGTGGCTCTCATCTGCTGACTTTAATTAATGACATTTTGGATCTTTCCAAAATTGAAGCGCGAAAACTGGAACTACATCCTCAAGATTTGCATTTTCCGTCTTTTTTACAGGGGATTGTAGAAATTTGCCAAATTCGGGCAGAACAAAAAGGCATTTTGTTTGTCTATGAACCCGCCAGCAACTTACCCACAGGGGTTCATATCGATGTCAAAAGGTTACGTCAGGTTCTCTTGAATCTGCTGGGAAATGCGATTAAATTTACTGATGAGGGTAAGGTTAATTTTAAGGTTGAGGTAGTCGATCAACTTTCTGCTGATGAGCAGACAGAGAAATATCGCATTCACTTTAGTGTAAAAGATACAGGAATTGGCATAACTCCAACTCAATTGGGTAACATTTTTTTGCCATTTGAACAAGTAGGTGAAAAAAAGCATCAGATAGAAGGGACAGGGCTAGGTTTAGCTATTACTCGGCAGTTGGTGCAGATGATGGGTAGCGATATCCACGTTAAAAGTGAGATCGGTCAGGGTAGTACTTTCTGGTTTGAAATTGCGATTGCCCAAGCCAGCGAATGGGTACAGTCTGCTATGGCTGTATCCAAGGGACAAATCATTGGCTTTGCAGGTAGCCCCCGCACCATCTTGATGGTGGATGATCGCTGGGAGAATCGCACAGTAATTACAAACTTATTACAACCACTGGGTTTCAATGTGATTGAAGCTAATAACGGTAAAGATGGTTTAGAAAAAGCGATCGCCCTGAAACCAGACTTGGTAATTACAGATTTGCTCATGCCAGAAATGGATGGATTTGAATTGATTAAACACCTGCGTCATACCCCAGATATCGAGGATGTCAAAATTATCGTTTCTTCCGCTAGTGTGTTTGAAGCCGACCAACATCGCAGTCTGCAAGCAGGAGGTGACACCTTTTTGAGCAAACCGATACAGGCAGATGAATTACTGCATCAATTAGAGTGCCATTTAGGTTTGACATGGATTTACCAGCAGTCTGAGGAACAAAAAATTAATTCTTCGGTTACAACACTTGATAGTTCATCAGATAAATTGACTCTTCCTTCTGCCGATGTATTACAGGAACTGATAAATTTAGCCAGTAAAGGTAACTTCAATGACATTCTCAAATGGGCAGATAAACTAGAGGAAACAGACACAAAATTCGCTCCCTTTGCTAACCAATTACGGCAGCTAGCAAGGCAGTTTGACGAAGATTTAATTCTCAACTTTTTGAGCGAAAAATCAAAGTATTAATTACCCTAAATTTATTTATGGTAGTTGTACTACGTGAATTTTTAATTTTGAGCGCTTCCTTAACATCTTGCAAAGAAGCAACGTGAATCAATATAAAGTAGAAATATTATGACAGCAACTAGAGGCGATCAGAAAAATCCCCTAAATAGCAATCCTAGCAGAGGAATTATTTTAGTCGTTGATGATAACCCTGCCAACTTACAAGTTTTATCAAGCTTTTTAGATCAGTCTAGTTTTGAAGTTTGGACAGCTCGCAGTGGTGAAAAAGCCATTCAGAGATTAGACAATGATAATTTACCTGATTTAATCTTGCTTGATATCATGATGCCGGGTATCGATGGGTTTGAAACTTGTAAATACCTAAAAAGCGAAAGCAATCCTCGTGTCCAGGATATTCCGATCATTTTTATGACTGCTCTCTCAGATACTGCCGATAAGATTAAAGGATTGCAATTGGGAGCCGTAGATTATATTACTAAACCTTTTCAGTATGAAGAAGTATTAGTGCGAATAGAGCACCAATTGAAGCTGAGAAATTTGATGAAAACCCTGACAGCCAAAAACGCAGAATTACAACAGGCTCAAACCCAACTGATTCAAGCAGAAAAGGTAGCAACCTTGGGTCAAATGACAGCAGGAATTGCCCATGAAGTAAATAATCCCATCAATTTTATCGCTGGCAACTTGAATTTTATTGAAGAGTATTTTCAAGAGATTGTTAATTTACTCGAACTATATCAAAAGTATCTGCCTGAACCACCGACTGAAATTCAAAATGCTATTAAAACAAAAGATATAAACTATTTGTTAAATGATTTATCCAAAATTATTCGCTCTATGCAACTAGGAACAGCTCGCGTTACAGAAATTGTATCATCGTTGAATAAGTTTTCTCGACACGGAGAAGCAGGGAAAAAACTGACTAACCTGCATGAAGGGTTAGAAACTACGCTACTTATTCTTGGACATCGACTCAAAGCAAATGGTCATCGTCCGGCAATTAAAGTAATTAAAGAATATGGAGAATTACCAAATATTGAGTGCTATCCAGGCGAACTAAATCAAGTTTCTATGAATTTAATCGGCAATGCAATTGATGCAATTGAAGAAATACAAAAGAATCAATATTTTGATGAAAGTTTTCGGCATATTGGTGTGATTTGGATAAAAACAGAGGTAGTTGGTGAACGAGTTATTCTCCGAATTGCAGACAACGGCTCAGGAATCAGCGAAGTAAACCTAACAAAGATATTCGATGCTTTCTACACTACAAAAGCTATCGGTAAAGGAACAGGGTTAGGTTTATCTATTGCTTATCAAATTGTAGTTAATAATCATCGCGGTAAGCTAAGTTGCCATTCAACACAAGGTGAGGGTACAGAGTTTGTGATTGAATTACCTATCCGATAAATTAAAATTCCAAATTTTAACTGCATCAGCATTCAGAAAATACTTGCAATGGCTGAATTATCGATTATAGGCGCAACGATAGTTATTTAAATTCACAGAGCAATCGCTACAATAGCAGATATTCCCTTTCGGATGAATGATTATCGTTTGCGGGTGTATCGAAAGTTTCCTTATAAACGAATGCGTCAGATAGTTATTTACCTACAACCAAGCGATTCTGAGCTAGTCTATCAAACAGAATTTGTTCTAGAAAACAGCCTGCACAGATTTGAAGTAATTCGACTTTAGGAACAGCCAACCGAAGTATTTTTTAATTCTCCAGGCTTACTACCGTTTGCAGCTTTAAGTCAAACCGACGCTCAAACGCGAATCTTAGAAGAAGTTACTCAAGTTATTGAAGCACTAAATGATACCAGAATCCGCAGTAATGTTGCTGCATCAACAGCAGTATTAGCTGGGTTAGTATTAAAGAAAGACGTGATTAAAAGAATTTTGCAAAGTAATACTATGCGCGAATCTGTGATTTATCAAGATATTCTGCAAGAAGGGCTTGCACAAGGTATTGAACAAAAAGCTCAAGAAATTGTCATCAAAATGATTAACAAAGGTATCGATATTGAAACAATCGTAGATGTCACAGGTTTAACTATTGAACAAGTTCAACAATTACAAGTCAAAACTCTCGGTAATCAAGCCGATTGATAGATATCATGCGCGAATTTGTGATTTATCAAGATATTCTGCAAGAAGGGCTTGAATAAAAAGCTCAAGGAATTACAGTAAATATGCTCAATTAAGGAATTGCGATCGCATTTCTCTAAACTCTATCGACTTCTGGGTAAGAAAGGGCGCTCGCTTATTTGGACAAAGCGATCGCTCCTGTCGCTCTCATTCTCAGAGGATGTTTTAAAAGTTGGAACTAGTCAAAAATCATGCAAGTCGTCTGACCATAATACGAATCATAGCAATATAGATGAATGTCTCTGAGGTTTCAGGAAGGCGTTCATAATCCTTACTCAAACGCCGACACCAATTAAGCCAGCCAAAAGTGCGCTCCACAACCCAACGCTTTGGTAATATGGTAAAACCCTTTTGTTCCAGGGGTCGGAGTACGATTTCAACAATCCACCGAAACATATCCATCACCCACCGCATAAATTCTTCTCCTCGATATCCTCCATCCATCTAAATGGTATTCAATCGTTTTACCTGATTACCTGTGTCATGAACTCGTTGGAGGACAAGTTTTGCTCCTTGTCGCTCTGGAAGGCTAGCAGATGTCACCAAAACCCGTAAAACTAGCCCTAGTAAATCAACGGTCAAATGTCGTTTACGCCCGTGTATCTTTTAAGAAGCGTCATAACCGACATCGATTGAAATCATAGTTGCTGTTTGCACTGATTGACTGTCAACAGCTGCTTCTGAAGGACCCCGAACAAATATTTATTGAAGCTCCTGCGATCGTGATTATTGAAGCAAAAAAAGGTGATTTAAAACCTGGTTTGGGGCAATGTGCAGCAGAAATGATTGCCGCACAAAAATTTAATGAAATCAATAATATACCGATTAAAACAATTTATGGCAGCGTCAGCAGCGGTACAGCTTGGCGATTTTTAAAATTAGAAGAGCAAACACTGAGTATTGATTTGAATGATTATCCTGTTCCACCAGTGGAAATATTGTTGGGAATGTTGGTTTGGATGGTGCGGGAAGGGTGAAGAATTCAGAATCAATTAGTGGGAGATTAAACAGAAAGTAAAGCCAGTCGCTTGGGCAGGTTTTGAACAAATATAAACTAGGCGATGTCTATGATCGGCTACGCATCTCGCCAAACAGAACCTATTTTACAACCCACACAAGCAGGTTTTATTTTGCAATACAATAATATATCCAAATAGCTATTTAACTATTAAAAATAATTATTGCAAAAAGTTTACAAATAGTGAGCCAAGACTTTTGATAAAGTCAACAATTACGAAGAAATATTTCGTTTTTTATATCGATTTGTGTCAGATAGGGGATAAAATGCCCACTGGGCAAGCGTTTTCTGATAAAAAACACATATTGCCTAAAGATCACAAGTTACCTGTGGCTGATAATGCCGCTAGGAACTTCCTTCAGAGAACACGCATCAAAGGAGCCGAAGAAGCATGTTCACACACGTCAAGTCCACCATTAGACACATTGCGCCTGATAACTTACGCGGACGTAATTTAATCAAGGTGGTCTATGTCGTGCTTGAGTCCCAGTACCAGAGTGCATTGTCGCAAGCAGTTCGCACGATTAACGCGAACAATCCCAACTTGGCGATTGAAATCAGCGGGTACTTGATTGAGGAACTCCGCGACCCAGAGAATTATGAAGAGTTCAAACGAGAAATTGAGAGTGCGAATATCTTCATCGCTTCCTTAATTTTTATTGAAGACTTAGCACAGAAAGTAGTAGCAGCAGTAGAACCACACCGCGATCGCTTGGACGTTTCCGTTGTCTTTCCCTCGATGCCAGAGGTAATGCGCCTGAGTAAAATGGGCAGCTTTTCCTTGGCACAGTTGGGTCAGTCAAAAAGTGCGATCGCCCAATTCATGCGGAAACGCAAAGAAAAATCTGGTGCGGGATTCCAAGATGGGATGCTAAAGCTTTTGCGAACCCTGCCGCAAGTGCTGAAGTTTTTACCGATGGACAAGGCACAGGATGCCCGAAATTTTATGCTCAGTTTTCAGTATTGGCTAGGTGGTTCACCAGAAAATCTGGAGAACTTCTTACTGATGCTAGCTGATAAATATGTATTTAAAGGTTTAGACAAACAAAATTTTGAGCCTTCTACATATCAACAGCCAGTGGTTTATCCCGATTTAGGGATTTGGCATCCTTTGGCTCCCAGTATGTTTGAAGATGTCAGAGAGTATCTCAATTGGTATACAGCTCGTAAGGATATTTCTAGCGATCTCAAAGATCCGTTAGCTCCTTGTGTCGGGTTAGTATTGCAACGCACTCACCTAGTTACAGGGGATGATGCCCATTATGTAGCGATGGTGCAGGAGTTGGAAGCACTAGGCGCACGGGTACTACCTGTATTTGCTGGTGGTTTGGACTTCTCCAAGCCTGTGGATGCATACTTTTATGAACCGACTACTAATATACAGTTGGTAGATGCAGTAATATCGCTGACTGGTTTTGCTTTAGTGGGTGGCCCAGCCAGACAAGACCATCCCAAGGCAATTGAATCACTCAAACGCTTAAACCGTCCTTACATGGTGGCGTTACCCTTAGTATTCCAAACCACAGAAGAGTGGATGGATAGCGATTTAGGGTTACATCCCATTCAAGTAGCTTTGCAAATTGCAATTCCGGAATTGGATGGAGCAATTGAGCCGATTATATTATCAGGTAGAGATGGGACTACAGGGAAAGCGATCGCTCTCCAAGACCGTATGGAAGCTGTAGCCGAACGCGCCCTAAAATGGGCTAACCTCCGCCGCAAGCCGAAGCTGGATAAAAAAGTTGCCATCACCGTTTTCAGTTTCCCGCCAGATAAAGGCAATGTGGGAACCGCCGCCTACTTGGATGTATTCGGCTCCATCTACGAGGTAATGAAAGCCCTCAAAAATAACGGTTACGACTTACCGCAATTACCAGAATCAGCCGAAGCGTTGATGCAAGAAGTCATCCACGACGCCCAAGCGCAGTACAATAGCCCAGAACTGAACATTGCCTACAAAATGTCCGTTCCTGAGTATGAGGCGCTGACACCTTACTCTCAACGTTTAGAGGAAAACTGGGGTCCACCTCCCGGACATCTCAACAGTGATGGGCAAAATCTGCTGATTTATGGTAAGCAATTCGGTAACGTCTTCATCGGTGTCCAACCCACATTTGGTTACGAAGGCGACCCGATGCGGCTGTTGTTCTCTCGTTCAGCTAGTCCTCACCACGGTTTTGCTGCCTACTACACTTACCTAGAGCAAGTTTGGAAAGCTGACGCTGTACTGCACTTTGGTACACACGGTTCCTTGGAATTCATGCCAGGTAAACAGATGGGGATGTCTGGCGACTGTTATCCAGATAACTTGATTGGCTCAATTCCTAATCTATATTACTACGCAGCTAATAATCCGAGTGAAGCGACAATTGCCAAACGTCGGAGTTATGCCGAAACAATTTCTTACTTGACACCTCCGGCAGAAAATGCTGGTTTGTATAAAGGTTTAAAGGAACTCAGCGAATTAATTGCTTCTTATCAAACCTTGAAAGATAGTGGACGCGGTGTTTCCATTGTCAATAGCATCATGGATAAATGCCGGATCGTGAATCTGGATAAGGATATTCACCTGCCAGAAACCGATGCTAGAGACATGAGTGCCGATGATCGCGATAATATAGTTGGCAACGTCTACCGCAAGTTGATGGAAATCGAGTCTCGGTTGTTGCCTTGTGGGTTGCACGTCATTGGTAAACCACCAAGTGCAGAAGAAGCGATCGCAACTCTCGTCAATATTGCCAGTCTAGATCGTCAAGAAGAAGAACTTCAAGGCTTACCGGGAATTATCGCTAACAGCATTGGGCGTAACATTGACGATATTTACCAAAATAGCGATCGAGGCATTTTAGAAGATGTCCAGTTATTGCAAGATATCACCTTGGCAACCCGTGCAGCAGTTACTGCTCTTGTGCAAGAGCAAATCGACGCGGAAGGACGAGTTTCTCTGGTTTCCCGGTTGAATTTCTTCAATATGGGCAAAAAAGAACCTTGGGTAGAAGCATTGCATAAAGCAGGTTATCCCAAAGTCGATGGTACAGCCCTCAAACCCCTATTTGAGTATTTGGAATTCTGCCTGCAACAAGTATGTGCCGACAACGAACTAGGAGCATTACTCAAAGGCTTAGAAGGTGAATACGTCCTACCCGGCCCTGGTGGCGATCCCATTCGTAATCCGGATGTATTACCCACGGGTAAGAATATCCATGCACTCGATCCACAATCCATCCCTACAACAGCGGCAGTACAATCAGCCAAAATCGTCGTAGATAGGCTTTTGGCGCGTAACAAGGCTGAAAACGATGATAAATGGCCCGAAACCATCGCCTGCGTCCTTTGGGGAACCGATAACATCAAAACTTACGGTGAATCCCTAGCCCAAATTATGTGGATGGTGGGCGTGCGTCCAGTTCCCGATGCTTTGGGACGGGTGAACAAGTTGGAATTGATATCTTTAGAAGAGTTGGGACGCCCCAGAATTGATGTAGTAATCAACTGTTCTGGTGTATTCCGCGACTTGTTCATCAACCAAATGAACCTGCTAGACCAAGGCGTGAAGATGGCAGCTGAGGCAGATGAACCCTTAGAAATGAACTTTGTTCGCAAACACGCTTTGCAACAAGCTGAGGAAATGGGGGTTAATCTGCGTCAAGCAGCGACGCGCGTCTTCTCCAACGCTTCTGGTTCCTATTCGTCAAATATCAACTTGGCAGTAGAAAACAGCACTTGGGATAGCGAAGCCGAGTTGCAGGAAATGTATCTCAATCGCAAATCTTTCGCCTTCAATTCCGATAACCCCGGAATCATGGACGAATCCCGGCAGATTTTTGAAAGTACATTAAAAACTGCTGATGCAACTTTCCAAAATCTCGATTCTTCTGAGATTAGCTTAACGGATGTTTCCCATTACTTTGATTCCGATCCCACAAAGCTGGTAGCAAATCTGCGGGGTGATGGTAAAAAACCAGCATCTTATATTGCAGATACAACTACAGCTAACGCTCAAGTGCGGACATTAACAGAAACCGTGCGCTTGGATGCGCGTACTAAATTGTTAAATCCTAAGTGGTATGAGGGGATGCTGAATCACGGTTATGAAGGTGTGCGCGAACTCTCCAAGCGATTGGTAAACACAATGGGTTGGAGTGCGACAGCCGGCGCTGTAGATAACTGGATTTACGAGGATACTAACGAAACCTTCATCAAAGATGAAGAAATGCAGAAACGATTGATGAACCTTAATCCCCATTCTTTCCGCAAGGTTGTATCAACTTTGTTAGAAGTGAATGGACGCGGTTATTGGGAGACTAGCGAGGAGAATTTAGACCGCCTACGCGAGTTGTACCAAGAGGTTGAAGACCGGATTGAAGGGATAGACTAGGAAATAAGTAGAGTAATCTATACTTCATTAATATAATCTAAAGACCTGTAGAGACATCATGTATTAAGTCTCTACGGGTTTTTGTATAAAAAACACTAAGTAATGTTATTCATATTTTTGCAAGACTTTTCTCAACTTGCATTCTCATAAATTACAATACTTAAAAATTAAAAAACATCGGTTTTGTTTGCACAAACAAAACCGATGTTTAAGATAAAATATAACATAGTATTCGTCAGACAGAATTCTCTTCATAGTAAAATATAGAAAAAGATAGATTCTTAATCAAAAAAATAATTAAGTTAAGTTTTTGCCATATATTTTATTGAATGCTTAGAAAGTTTGTCTAAAAAGTTAATTAATAATACATATTATTTTTTGTGAAAATTTAGTAATCATACATTTTTAAATTAAAAAAGGAATAAAGAATAGGTTTATTTTAGCTTTTTAAAAAAGGTGATAATAGATTTACATCTATATTTTGCTTTCTATAAAACAAATTGTTTAGAAGGCTTCTTAATCCCTAATTTTGATTTGTATTTAGATGTTTTCATTAATTCAGATAGAAACATCGAAGATATTCTATGGAAAAGTCCATCATTCTGGAAGCTTGATGACTGAGTGTGAAAAGCCAGATATTTACATAATTTTTTGGCATTTAATAAAAAAGTTGACATTGCTCTTTTGGTTTGGTAATGTATATACCAAATTCAAAATTCAAAAATATGGAAGCAACACTAACAATATCAAAAGAATACTTAGTAGGTCTAGCTATCAGAATAAAAACACGTATGGGCATAGAGCAGTTTATTTCATTTAAAAACATGGATGAGACTCAAATCCAAGAATGGATTATCAACGCAAATAGTATAATTCCAGACATTCTTATAAAAGAAGTACTAAGTTTTCCTCATACAGTTACAGTCAAAATGAAAAGCTAAACTATTTTTGAAAAACAGTTTAGCTTTTACACGGTACTGTTTAGTTGAATACCGTGTATTTATTAAAATAATTAATTTAAAATGTGCTATGTTTGTACAAACATAATACATTTTGGTTGGAGGTAGTTAATGGCTTTAGTCATCGCCGGTATAAAAGGACGAATGGGTGACACCAACTTTTATCAAGCAACGATAAAGGCTCGTGACCTAGTGCAAGGAGTACGTGCAGCAAACGAACTCGATGAATGGACAACAATGAGCATTGAGGATCGATTGCAAAGGGAACCTGACCTTAAAAGAATTCAAGAACAAATTGCTCCTTACATTGCTGAAGCGAAGGATCGTTTCTTCGGTTCCATGATTGTGCTTGTTTATAAGGGACAGATTTATTTTGAGAGCATCAAAAAATGGGTCAGTGAAGAAGCCCCGCACGTTTACCAATCCGTGGCAGATAATATAGGTGTCATTACTATTGAGGGTGGCGCTCTGATTATGCTCGATGGTCAACATCGCCTTCTAGCTCTTGAAAAAGTGGTGAAAGGCGAAGTAATAGGAGAGTACCGTGAGCAAGTACCAAACGATGATGTTTGCGTCATTTTTCTCGCTCACGAAAGCAATGAAAAAACGCGGCGTATCTTCAATAAAGTTAACCGCTATGCTAGACCAACTAGTCGCGGTGACAATATTATCACCAGTGAAGATGATCGTAGCGCTATCATTGCGCGGAAATTACTAAGTGATGGTGCTCCCCTAGGTGTAAGGGTCAAAGGTAGTAGTGATGTAATCGTTGAGTGGAAGAACAATACTATTGCAGTTCGTAGCACGAAGTTGACAACTATAAGTGTTGTCTACGAAACAGTAAAGCTTATTCTTAGTGATAACGGTGTGCCCAATGATACTACCTCTCGCCCTTCAGAAGATGAACTGGAACAATATTATGAATATGTTGAAAAGTTCTGGAATAAAGTGCTTGAGGGGTTACAGGCTTACCAGAAAGCACTCTCTGACAGCAGCAAAATTCCAGAAATGCGTAAGGATGACCACCCATACTCACTACTATTTAAGGCAGCTGCACAGATTGCTTTATTTAAAGGTCTGATCGCAGCAACACGTAAGAATCGTATAAGCCTTGAAGAAGCTGTGCGACGGGCTGATCAAATTGACTGGGCTATGTCTTTATCTGTTTGGAAAAATGTGCTTGTTACTCCAGGAGGAACAATGGCTAGGGCACAACAAGCACAGAATTTAGGAGGAAAGCTGATTGCATACTTAATTGCAGCTGACAAAATGACAGAAGAAGAAACTGCACAGATTCAACGAGAATACAGCAGCGCACATGGAGTAGATATTGATGACCCTGATGTTAAATTAATGCCTTTACCTAAGCCTGTTGTAGAGCAGGTAAAAGCTGTAGAACTTTTAGTATAAATGCAGAAATGGATTGAAACTGCTCAAGAACTAGCTCGTTCAATTCTTGAATTGAGCCAGCGTTTAATATCTGCCTAATTGATGACAACATGAAGTGCGATCGCTCACTCTTGGACAACAGGCGATCGCTTTATTTTTGAGGTTTTATGCAAGGCGATCGCTCTTTTGTTAACTATTTTTCTTTAGGGCAAAATTTCAAAGCTATCGCAGTGCTGAGGTCGATATAATCTGAAATCTCGCTGATCTAAGGTGAATATTTTTTTAATACCATAGCGTTCAGCTATAGCCATAACGCTTGCATCTACAAAATCAATCCGACTATCTGCATACTCATTCAAGATTTCCGCCACACGAATTACATCTTGGTCTGTTAAAGCTACTAAACTAAATCGACTCGCAGATAGTCCTTGCAAAAAAGCTACAACTATAGCTACACCTGCATTACGTCCTACCAAATAAGCTAATTCTGCCAATACTGTTTGTGGTAACAGAATTTGTTTTTGTTGTGTATATACTATTGCAGCAATACTGTGCATTGCATCCGAACGGTTCAACAATGCTACAACAAAACCCGTATCAGCTACTGCTAAGGTTATTTCCACGTCCAACCAGATTTTTCAGTAATCTCTTGTTGGAGAATATCTTCCGACTTTGTAGCTAAATCAGGTGTTCCTGCAAATAAGCCAATTAATGGGTCAGACACAGCATTATCAACTGTTTCTAGCAATTGGGTTTCAAGATATAGCCTAACAGCTTCGCTGATAATTGATTCAGGAGATTGCCCTCGTTCACTAGCCAGATTTATGACTTTTTCTAGTAAAGTCTGTTCCAGCTTCCAGTTAAATGTAGAGTCCACCAGATAACTTCTCTCTCTTTAGTAATAAAAAATATTCTAACAAATAGGGGTTTGATACTCACTGTTATAATTTTTTATCTTTAAGTCAAATATACACAGCGATACTTACGGTAAGTTACGCTAACGTACTACTTTTCCACAGCGATGTATGACGATAAGCTACTATGCGTCTACGCTTTGTTTTTAAGGTTTCTGTAAGGCGATCGCCCACAATGCCATCATACAATCAGCGATCGCTTTGGAAATGTGGGAGCGCGATCGCTTATATATTAAATTTTATGGGAATATTCAAGTTTAAATTTTTCTATGGATGCGTTAATTATCAACTTTGCCTTATTTTAAGCCTTGAGGCGATTTGGTAACTGAATAACCAATGTATTACAAATCAACAAAAGTAATTAATAAAACAGTATGAGTATTATACCCAAAGCAATAAATATAATGTATGAAGACTTTAAATACAAAAAGACCAGCCTCCCACAGCCGGTCTAAAAAATGTTCTTGTGTTGTCTTCTCAAGAGAGTTAAAACCCAATTGCACGTTCCCAAGATGCAACGGGCAACTTTTCTTAACAATATTGTAACAGCCAACACAGATTTTTCCAGAATATTCATCAAAAAAAGACATGAGCAAAGCTTAAAAGCCTCTATCTATCAGGATAATTCCGCAGATTGCAAGGTGTAGATGGGAGAGATAAAGAAAGACAAGGGAGAATATTTTACCTTGTCTCCCTTGTTCCTCTTATCCCAGCATCAGTCTCAACCGATCAATTTCAACTTGACAGGCTACTGATGCTGGGAGCGATTTCTGCATCTGTTGATGTTTCGCCCACACGGAGGATTTTAGCCCCTAATTGCTGCAACTTCATATCAAGTCGATCATAGCCGCGATCAAGGTGCTGTAAACCCTGAATTGTGGTTTGTCCTTCTGCCGCTAGTCCGGCGATAACTAATGCTGCCGATGCTCGTAAGTCTGTACCTAATACTGGTGCGCCAGATAATTTTGGTACTCCCCGAACGAAAGCAGCATTGCCTTTGACACGAATATCTGCCCCCAAACGATTCAACTCTGAGGCATGACGCAAGCGATTTTCAAAGACGGATTCGTTAATTACGCTGTCACCTTCTGCCACTGCCAGCAAAGCCATGAATGGCGCTTGCATATCTGTGGGAAAACCTGGATGGTATTGAGTTTCAATATCCGTTGCCTTAAGGGTTTCCGCTGGCAGAATGCGTAATTGGTCAGGCTTTTCATCAATTATTGTTACTCCAATATCCCGCAGCTTGGCAATTACTGGGATGAGATGTTCTGGAGCCACTGGCGAGAGAATAAGTTCTGAGCGGGTAATTGCTGCTGCCAGCAAAAACGTCCCAGCCTCAATGCGATCGGGAATAATGCTGTAGTCAACAGAATGCAACTTGGGGACTCCTTTGATAATAATCCTGCTAGTCCCTGCGCCCTGAATCTTCGCTCCCATCGCGTTACAGAAGTTAGCTAGATCGACTACTTCCGGTTCTCTAGCAGCATTTTCGATGATCGTTTCACCCTCTGCCAGAGTAGCCGCCATCATCAAGTTTTCCGTCGCTCCAACGCTGGCAATGTCTAAGTAAATCTTCGCACCTTTTAATCTCCGACTACTGCCAGGAACATAGGCATTACAAATGCCATGCTCAATTTGTACTTCTGCTCCCATTGCTTGCAGTCCTCGAACATGCAAGTCAACTGGTCTTGCCCCAATCGCACAACCGCCTGGTAAAGGCATCTGTGCTACTCCTAGTCTTGCCAGAATGGCTCCAATGGCGAAAAAACTCGCTCTCAACTGGGTAACTAATTCGTAGGGAGCTTTTGATGTTTTAATCTCGCTGGCATTGATGTCTAAAATGTCGCCTTGTCGGGTTAATTGCACACCCAAAGCTGATAACACCTGACCCATCCGCTCTACGTCCGCTAACAAAGGGACATTACGGATACGACAATCACCCGGACACAGCAAGGCTCCAGCCATGATTACCAGTGCTGAATTTTTTGCCCCGCTAATTTTCACATGACCCCGCAAAGGATGCCCACCCCAAATTTGCAAGACTGAGGAGTCTGCTTCTGGAGCAATTTTGGCATCTGGTAAGCTGGTAGAAGGATTAATAAGCCTACCTCCAAAAGTAATACGTATTTTATATGTTTGAAGTTGGTTTTGATTCTACAGTAAAGATTCAAAATGTCCACGTTTTAAAGCAGTGTTTTGTATAAAAAAATTGTTTTTTGAGTGAAAAATCCGGGCTGAGAAGAAGCAATAGCAGGGTTTTTGAGCTTTTTAAAAAATTTAAAAAAAAGAATGAATAAGTAGTAGTTTTAAGCAAAAATAAATACTCAGTAAAATAACTTAAGTGTTCTCTAAAAATCACTGCTATAGTTTTCAGTTAATATTTTGATTCGACCTCGTGCCTAAAAAACTCGTTTACAGTTAGAGACTTTTAACGAGGCGTTATGCTTTTACTTGACAAAGGTAAAACATAACGTAATAATAAGAAATTGTCGATAAGCAAAAATGCCAGCGGAACTGGCGGAATTGGCAGACGCGCTAGATTCAGGTTCTAGTGCCGCAAGGCTTCCGGGTTCAAGTCCCGGGTTCCGCATACTATCTAAGTTAGGAGTTACAAGTCAAGAGTTATTAGTTAAAAGATAACTAAATTAACTCCTAACTATTAATTTCTAATTCCTAAGTTTTTGATGTTGACCAGTTTACAAAATTCTCTTGTCAAACAAATTCGCAAGCTGCACTCTACCAAAGAGCGGCACAAGCAGCAGTTATTTTTACTGGAAGGAACACACCTGTTAGAAGAAGCTTGTGCGGTCAATTACCCACTAGAAACAGTGTGTTGTACCCCAGAATGGCAAGTAGCTCACTCTTCGCTGTGGGAGGAAGCTTGTAGCCGATGCGATCGCGCCGAAATTGTCAGTCAAGAAGTTTTGGATGCGATCGCTACCACAGTCCAACCGGATGGTGTAGTAGCAACAGCAAAACGAAGCCAACGCCAAACTCAACTACCATTTACTGGTTTAGTGCTAGCTTTAGAGACGATACAAGATCCCGGCAACTTGGGTACAACGATCCGCACTGCCGCTGCCGTCGGAGCGTCAGGGTTATGGGTCAGTCGAGATAGTGTAGATTTAGATAGCCCTAAAGTTCTACGTGCTTCCGCAGGGCAATGGTTTCGCCTAGCAACAGCCGTAACCGAAGATTTAAAAGCGACAGTCCAACAAAGTCAGCAGGCAGGAATGCAGGTAGTGGCAACCTTACCCAGTGCGACTTTAACTTACTGGGAAGTAGACTGGCGAAAACCCAGTATGATTTTACTGGGAAATGAAGGTGCTGGATTATCGGCAAATTTAGCAGCGATCGCAGATCGGCAAGTCAAAATTCCTTTGAGTCCTGGGGTGGAATCTTTGAATGTGGCGATCACAGCCGCTTTAATGTTGTACGAAGCTCAACGGCAACTAATTTGTCAGTAATAAATTTTAACTTTTTACCCCAATTGGGTTTTTGTTATTTCTTCAAGATATTGTTCAATATCAGCAACTGCGTCCTCAAGAGCTGCTAAATCAATATCTGTCAAGTCTCGATCGAGTTCGACTTCAGTAAAATTACTAGTATGCAATTGGGGGATCTCTTCTTCCTCAGTCGAACTTTCTTGTAAGATATCCTCCAACTGTTCGAGGGATTCTTGAAACACTTGATCGGCAGCGCGCCTCTGTTCTGGCTGATTTTGCTCCATAATATTAACTTGAAAATCCTGATTTACTGACTTGATTTTGATTCTAGTTCCTACAGATTTAAATTTTGCACTTATAACATCATAGTTGTGTGCTGTATCAACTTTAGCAGTGGTTATCAAGAATATCGATACCTGTCTCCAATTAAGAGGAGGCAGGAGGCAGGAGGAAAGAATTATGATTGATTACTATTGATTACTTTAGTTGTGGGTCATTATCCTGTTTAAAAAGAAGATCTGGTACGAGCATCAAGTGCCGTGAGATACAAACTAAGTCCAATGCTTTTAAACATAGGTTACTCCTGCCTCCTGAACGCGATCGCTACGGGTACACTAAATCAAGTTTGGCTAGGTTTGGGCAAGTTTTATAAAACAGGTCTAAGACTTAATTTGATAGACTATCCTAAATTTGAAATTATAAAAACTGGTAGCTCAGGGCTGATAACTAACTATGAGTAAAGCCTTATTCTGTATCGAAAATCTGCGAGTTGCCTATCCTGGGCGGAGTGGAGAAGAAGCAAGCTGGGCGGTTGATGATGTATCTTTCACGTTGCAACCAGGTGAAAGAATGGGATTGGTGGGAGAGTCAGGTTGTGGTAAATCAACTATCGGACGGGCAGTAATGCGTTTACTACCAGCCTCTAGCCGTATTGAGGGACGGGTGACGTTTCAAGGACAGTCAGTGTTTGAATTAACACCTAAACGCCTGCGTAAATTTCGGGGGGAGGCGATCGCCTTAATTTTTCAAGATCCCATGACACGCCTTGATCCGTTGATGACCATTGGTAAGCATTGTATCGAAACCCTCCAGGCGCACTCACCACAATTATCACCGCGAGAAGCCAAAGAAAAAGCACTTGCTACTTTGGCAAAGGTGAATATTCCGATTAATCGTTGGAATCAGTATCCTCATGAGTTTAGCGGCGGAATGCGCCAACGGGTAGCGATCGCTTTAGCTTTACTCCTCAACCCCAAGTTTATTGTTGCTGACGAACCCACCACCAGTTTAGATGTCACTGTCTCCGCGCAGATATTGCAAGAATTAACTCGCCTGTGCGGTGAAGAAAACATGGGATTGCTGCTGATTTCTCACGATTTAGCAATGGTGGCTGAGTATTGCGATCGCATTGGCGTGATGTACAACGGTAAGATAGTGGAAATGGGTTCTACAGAAACTGTATTTAGGCAACCTCAACATGAATACACGCGATCGCTCTTAAAAGCAGCTTTACACATTCAAGCAGTAACTGATAGTGGAGAATTGATAATTGCCAATGACCCAGAAAAGCAATTACCGATTATGAAGCAGCAATCTCCAATTTTGAGCGTTACAGAACTTAAGCAACACTACACCATAGAACCTAACTTTATCGAACGACTGCTTAACACACAAGCGCAGACTATTAAAGCAGTAGATGGGATCAACTTGGATCTTTATTCAGGAGAAATTCTCGGCTTAGTCGGGGAATCAGGTTGTGGTAAAAGCACACTCTCACGAACAATATTGCAACTAGTTCGTCCCACTAGTGGCAAAGTTGAGTTTTTAGGACAGGATTTGACTAAACTGTCGCGTCAAGAAATTCGTTCCTCGCGGCGACAAATACAAATGGTTTTTCAAGACCCTCATGCTTGTCTCAATCCAGCGATGACAGTGGGACAAAGTATTGCAGATCCTTTATTTATCCACAATTTAGCCAATCCTGCTAAGGCAAAAGAACAGGTTTTGTGGATGCTAAGTAAAGTTGGCTTAACACCGCCAGAAGTGTATTATGAGCGTTACCCGTCGGATTTGTCTGGTGGACAACAGCAACGAGTAGCGATCGCTCGTGCTTTGATTACTTATCCTAAACTCTTAATTTGTGATGAACCCGTGAGTATGTTAGACGCCAGCGTGCAGTCGCAAGTGCTAGATTTGATGTTGCAATTAAAGGAAGAGTTTGAGTTGACTTATCTATTCATCACTCATGACCTTTGGTTAGCTCGATTTTTGTGCGATCGCATTGCCGTAATGAATGGCGGTAAAATTGTCGAACTCGGTCTTACAAAAAAGATTTTTGCTAATCCTCAGCACCCTTATACCAAAACTTTACTAGCTGCTGCTCCGTTACTAGCACGCGCTTAACTATCAGGAGTTATGAGTAGGACTTACGCAAAAATCGCCCAAAAGCTTGATTTGTTGAACTGCAAAGACGCCAAGAACGCCAAGAATTCGTAGAGTGTGCGTAAGTCCTAATGAGTTTAAAATTCCTAACTCTCTTCTCTTCCCTCAAGTAATTTAGTTGCTTCTCCACTCGAACCATATAGCTCAACAAATCTTTTAAACAACAATGCAGTCTCGTGATTTGAAGTCCTACTTAGGTTGAATAAACGCCCTATATTTTTTTCACCTAAAGCTCTTAAATATGGTAAATCTTCAAATAGAGTCAAACAAGAAGCAAAATGCAAGATTATTTGTAAGAATGGCTTTGGCCACTCTAGGTCACTATAAATATCTATAAAGAAATGATGTTCTAAGTCATTTAACGGGAAAGCATGAAATATAACAATTATCCTTTTGTTATTGTAGACTGGAATACTTAGTTCAACAGTGTAGGGGGTATGTAATATTAAATCTACCTCTACAATAGGTTGTCGCCAAATCCTCAAAGGATTAGCTGGCGAGTCTAATATTGTTTGGAATTTGATTATTCCACCATTGTTTGTGGGCTGAAAGTGGCTAATTTGAAAAATTTTTAGGTTATTAAGGCTAAAGTTATGAACTGTTTCTAAATGTTTTAAGTTCAATAGATGATAAATTTGGCAAATATAAGGAAACGGTAAAATATACTCCTGACTAATCATGTGGAGCTTTTTTACTTGAAGCTTGTTAGCTTGAGTCCGATCGAGATATTCTTGATATTGGCTGGGGCCTAAATCATTGCTATTGAAGCTTTCTTCTGGCTTTAGATATAGCCAACTCATAAAAAAGAAAGAAGCTGTAAATAGCTGAAATATTTCTAGAGGAGATAAATAACCATCAGCAAATGCAGCTATGCTTCTATCGGTTATTCCGAAAAGCCAAGATGGAATACCAAAAAGCCAAATACTACTTTTAATTTGATCTATAAAAAGCGCTACTTCAACAATATTTGAAAGACTAATATCTTGCTTTACTTTATTATTAATTTTAAAACAATTAATAGACATAAAATTCTAATTATAATATTCGTGCATATAAGTTTATGCTTAAATTAATTCTAAATACAAATACATGGTGCTCACCTCTATCTTTAGCTAGATACAATGGCAATTGTAATAATTAATACAAATTTAAAATTATCTATTATAAATATGGCTAAAAAATACAACTTATTGTTATATACAAGCATAGATTATATGTCTATCCAGTCCTAATGAAATTATTTATAAATATGCTATAAAGATATTTGGTTTCGTATTTTATAATACAGAATTTTAAATGAATAAAGTTAAAAACTTTTATATTTATTGAATTAAAAATTTAAATTATCTCAATTTGACAAAATTAGTATGTTATAAAACTTCAGAAAAAACTTGAGTTTTTCTGATATAGTAAAATAATCTATTTATTTAGGATGAATACTGAATGATGCGTTAGGAATAAAAACTTAGAATTAAAAAGTAAGCAGTTATAAAATTTCTCCGTTACACAAAATACTGTAGGTAGTGCGTTGTAATTTCCCTCCAGTTATAGCAATTGTGGTGTCTTTTGTAGTGGTGCACCGCACACTTGCTAGTAGAGTTAGCCATTATCTTATGTAAGGTAGGAGGCTATTACCTGGCAAAGTATTTGTGACAATTACGATAGAAATCATAAAATTGCTAGTGTTAACACAGTATTATTTTTGAATATTATCTGAAGATTTTTTTGACCCAGTAGCAATGACTATTCGCCATGCGACTGAAACTGACTTGCCTGCTATTGTGGCAATTTACAATGCTGCAATTCCTAGCCGCATGGCAACCGCTGACTTAGAACCAGTATCCGTGGAAAGTCGCCTTGCTTGGTTTAGGGGGCGATCGCCTTCACAACGCCCACTTTGGGTAATTGAAGTAGACGGAGTAATTGCTGGATGGCTTAGTTTCCAATCCTTTTATGGGCGACCCGCCTATAATAAAACTGCGGAAATTAGTATTTACATGGCCCCTAGCTTTCATCGGTGTGGCTTGGGACGGCAACTCTTAGCACAAGCAATTAGTGAAAGTCCTAGTTTGGGTATAAAGAGCTTAGTATGCTTTATTTTTGCTCACAATCAGCCCAGTTTAAAACTTTTTGAAACATTTGGTTTTCAACGTTGGGGACATTTGCCTAAAATTGCCGAAATTGACAGCGTTGAACGGGACTTAGTAATTATGGGACTGAAAATTAGTAAACCTGTTATTTGAGGCGATCGTTATTTTCTGGGACTTGTCAACTAATCGTCTTTCATTTGATTTTTTCCTTTAAGTAAAATTTTTTGCATTACATATATTTTTCTATGCGCTTATAGAGTTTTACTGGCATTTTGACAATTAATGTATAATCCTCATACTCAAATCCAACCATTTTGACTGAGTAATTGGCGCACTGCTAGAAATATAATCCACATCCGTCTCTGCAACACTGCGAATGGTTTCTAAAGTCACATTCCCCGAAGCTTCAATTTTCACCCGGCTATCTTGCTGGCGAATCAATTGCACCGCCTGACGCATCATATCCAAAGGCATATTGTCCAACATAATAATGTCAGCTTTGTGCTTCAAAGCTTCTTTTACCTGCTCTAAACTTTCGGTCTCTACCTCTATAGTCAAGGGATAAGGAATCTGAGAACGAATACGAGTAACAGCTTCTCCAATTCCCATAGCCGCCGCAATGTGATTATCCTTAATCATCACTGCATCATCCAACCCCATGCGGTGATTAATCGCCCCACCCAAAGCAGTTGCGTACTTTTCCAACAGTCTCAGCCCTGGTGTAGTTTTACGCGTATCCACCAACTGAGCAGGTAAATCAGCAATTTTCTCCACATATATATTAGTCAGCGTCGCAATCCCACTCAACCGCATAGCCAAGTTGAGCGCAACTCTTTCCCCCATCAGCAGCGCATCCAGCGAACCATGAATTTCAGCTACGACCTGTCCCGACTCACACCATGCACCTTCGGGCACAACCGTCACAAAGCTAACCTTTTCATTTAATATTTGAAATACTCTAGCTGCAACTGGTAAGCCAGTAATTATTCCTGAAGCTTTAGCTATCCATTTCGCAGAGCCTAGCGTCACATTTTCTACTAGTAGCGTATTTGTAGTATGATCGCCTCGACCAATATCCTCCACCAACCAGCCACGCAAGAGTGGATCTAAAACCAGCCAGGGCGGCAAAACACCAGAATTGCTCACAACTTTA
>NZ_JBALDA010000006.1:0-59715 GCF_036917535.1 Nostoc sp. | reverse complement strand
GGTCTTTTTTCATCACCTGATTGACGTTTAGCATTTTTCTGTCTCATTCCAATCGCCAATCGTTACTTTACCTTATTAAGCGACAAGTCTATTATCTCAGGTATGGTTCAGTGCCGCTTCAGATGTATCCCACTCGTCTGATTGCAGCGACCGCCTGATTCATATTTTCATTCAGCAACGCCGAAAAAAGGCTTTTTCCGCAAATATGGTTTGAACGTCACACTTAACCGCGAAGCCAGTTGGGCTACTTCCCGCGACGGTTTAATATTTGGTCGTCTGGATGCTTCGCCTGTAGTATCCGGTGCCGTCACCAACGCTAGAATTGGTGCCGAAGGCACGCCACGCCCCCTTGTGTGCAGCCATGACTATCCATCGGTAACGCCATGACGATGAACAAAGCCATGTGGGATTTTGGGCTGCGTCCGTGGTATGAGTATCAAGAAAAATATGGTGATGGCGCCCTAGAAGCCTTTGGGCGTGATTTCCGAGGCTATTTTGACAAGCAACCGCCAGAAGGCAAAGTTTGGGCGGTTGTTTTGAGTTCAGCCATTTACGAATACTTTGTTCGCTATGTATCCGCCGCCGCTGGTGTTGATCCGCTTAAAGAGTTTCGTGCGATCATTGTTCCGCCACCCCAAATGGTAACAAACGTGCGGATTGGTGCAATGCAAGCTTACATGGTTGCAGAACCTTGGAATACACGAGCAATAACAGGTAACGAAAACATCGGCTTTACCTTTGTACAAAGTAAAGAAGTCTGGTTGGGACACCCAGATCGTTTATTGGGGGTGATGGAATCTTTCATTGACAAATATCCCAAAACCTATCGTTCCCCAGTTAAGGCGATGATTGAAGCTTGCCTGCAGCAAAGTAGAAAACCGTCAAGAAGTCGCCGAACTGCTTACAGAACGTTCCTTTACAGGTGCTAGACCCAAAAAGAAAGATGCTCCAATCGCGAAATTTACAGGTCCAGGAATTCTCGGCAACTATAACTATGGCGGTTTTGACGGCAAAGATCGCACTATCAAAGCCGCTGACACTACGATTTTCTTCGATATCCCTGACAATCTTCCTAAACAGCCAGGAGAAAACTCAACATTTTTATGGATATCCAGAAGTATCTGGTTGATGACACAAGCAGCGCGGTGGGGACAAATTCATAAATTCCCCAAAAATGCCGAGAAACTTGCCCAAAAAGGTTGGAGAACAGATTTATATCGGGAGATAGCATCGGAAATGGGAATTAAATGTCCCAAGGATGATTACAAGGTCGAACTACCAGAAGTATTTATAGATAAGAAAGGCTTCGACCCCAGCGATCCTATGGGTTATCTGAATAGTTTTGCCATCAGGGCTAACGCTCCCACTCGCTTTTTCATGTCTTAAATCCCAAGCTGAAATATTGATTGACTAAATTATTTGCGGAGCATTTGATGATGGAATATACCTCATTACCTATTAATACTCAGAACAAAGTTCTGCCCCGCCCTGGATTTTTAGAAATTGAAAATTTAGTCAAGTCTTATCCGACACCTGAGAAAGACAACTTTGTTGTCTTAGATGGAGTTAACCTGACGATTGGTGAAGATGAATATATTTCTGTAATTGGTCACTCAGGTTGTGGGAAATCAACTCTAGTAAAGATAGTAGCTGGTTTAGAAAAAGCAACTTCTGGCTCAGTCAGGCTAGATGGACAAGAAATTCGTCGGTCGGGAGCCGAAAGGATGATGGTATTTCAGAACTATTCGCTGTTACCTTGGTTAACAGTGCGAGAAAATATCCGTTTAGCCGTGGATGAAGTGTTAAAAAATGCTAATCGCTCTGAAAAAATCAGCATTGTAAATCAACACTTGGCAATGGTAAACTTGACGGCGGCGGCTGACAAATATCCCGATGAAATTTCTGGAGGTATGAAACAACGAGTAGGTATTGCCAGAGCCTTAGCAATTCGTCCCAAAATGTTGCTGATGGATGAGCCTTTTGGGGCACTAGATGCACTAACTCGTGGCAAATTAGAGCAGCAGGTATTGGATCTTTGGGAAAATAATCGTCAAGCAGTGATGATGATTACCCACGATGTAGACGAAGCAATTTATATGTCCGATCGCCTCGTCTTGATGACCAATGGCCCGGCTGCTAGTATCGGGGAGATTTTAGAAGTTCCTTTTGAGCGTCCGCGCGTTAGCGAAGCTCCTCTGAAAGAGGCTCGCGCCGCCATGCGAAATTCAAAAGAGTATTTTGAACTCCGCAACCATGCCTTAAATTTCCTCGATCAATATTTTGCTCAAGACGAGTAAATTAGATTATCATTTTTTTAGTGGGTAGCCTAATTCAAATTCATGAAAGCTGGATTTGGAACGGAGGAACCAATGTTTGGGGTTAATCTTGTAGAGAGCGGCAATTTTAGAGTAAAAAGTGAAGAATAATTAACTTTCAACTCAACACTCAGCACGAGCTAAACGCCCCGCAGAGAGCTAACAGCACTCCTAAGAGAGAGACACCTTCCAGTCTTAACCCGTCAGCTAACTCCGTAGGCAATGGAAGGAACCCCCAAGACCTTGGCTGTAATACAGTTATTATTGGGGTTTCCTTAACTGATTTTAAGATTTTAAATTTTGGTTATCGTCACTCAATCTAAAATGCAAAATCGTTTGACTGAGCGTAGCTGAAGTCTAAAATCTCAAATTGGTCGCCCTGCTTCTCATTGCTAATTCATTTCATAAGGAGAAGTAAAGCTGTGCAAATTAAGCCAATGTTAGCACGTCTGCAAAGTGCCACAGGTCGAGATGATTTAATTGAACAAATGGTACTGTTGCCAGAACCAAAAAAACCTTTTTCTAAACAACTTTTAAAGGCGAAAGCAGTTAATCTAATTGTTGCTTATGACGCATCTCCTAAGAGTCATACAGCATTAGATATTGCTTTTTGGATTGCCCATCAAACGCGTTTAGCCACTAATGCAGAAGTTACAGTCCAAGCTGTTTATGTGCTCAAAGATAATCAAAGTATTCAGTATCCAAATATCTTGAGTTTTCCACAACAACAGCCTTCATTGGAATGTCAAGTCAGTGAAGTATCAAAGTCTGTCACACAGGTATTAACTCAACCCAAATTACAGACAGCGATCGCTCCCCTACAACAAGCAGATATAATTCTCTGGCAAGCACGGAGTTTGGCTGAAGAATGGCAAGGTTCCTTCAAATCTCATCTGCGCTTTGGCTCCATTGCCACAGAACTTAACAAAGTTGTTGAATCAGAAGCTGCCGATATTCTGTTTCTAGGTTGTAACTCTGTCAATCACCCGATGATTAAGGCTTTAGGTTCTAACTTTCCCTGTGCTGTTTTGGGTATTCCCAGTTCTATTGATGAATAATAACTGTTTAAAATTTCAGTAATTTTTATCAAATTTTAATCATAGATAAGTCACCTAGTTTTAGGTGACTTATTTCGCTTCTATGCAACCAATTAAAGTTCAGGAGGTAGGCTATAGAAAACTGGCAAGCAATCCTCAGTGTTATGACATTTCTTGGCGATCCTATTTAGGAATAAGTTCTCGATTTTGGTTCTGCCTACCAAAACCGAGATTAGCGAGGAGTTAAGAATTGTCAGTAGAACGAGTTTCTTTAGTTGCCATTTTTTTCTCCGAAATCTAGTAGCGTTTTAGGTGTTTAATTTCTACTAACCAATCAGATGTAAAACGTCGCGCAGAACGCTATAGCCAGCTAAATCCCAAAGTAAATAAGCAAGAAAGCCGATAGCTGCCAAGCGACCATTCCAAATTTCGGCTTGGGGAGTCCAGCCAAACAAAAATGCATTGCGATCTACGCCGTTGTATTCGGGTGCAACAACTGGTAAATCAGTAGAAGAACGAGTTTCTTTAGTTGCCATTTTTTCTCCAAAATCTAGTAGCGTTTTAAGTGTTTAATTTCTAGTAGCCAATCAGATGTAAAACGTCGCGCAGAACGCTATAGCCAGCTAAATCCCAAAGTAAATAGGCAAGAAAGCCGATAGCTGCCAAGCGACCATTCCAAATTTCGGCTTGGGGAGTCCAGCCAAACAAAAATGCATTGCGATCTACGCCGTTGTATTCGGGTGCAACAACTGGTAAATCAGTAGAAGAACGAGTTTCTTTAGTTGCCATTTTTTCTCCAAAATCTAGTAGCGTTTTAAGTGTTTAATTTCTAGTAGCCAATCAGATGTAAAACGTCGCGCAGAACGCTATAGCCAGCTAAATCCCAAAGTAAATAGGCAGGGAAGCCAATGATTGCTAAACGACAGTTCCAGATTTCAGCTTGGGGAGTCCAGCCAAACAGAAAATCATTAGCGATCGCAACCATTACCTTCTGCTGCAATTATTGACAAATCTCTGTCTGGAAGAACAAGTTGCCATCTTCGTTATCCTTAACAATTCATTTGTTAACTTTAATGTAGCTATTAATAACTAAACTGCTTTCTGCCTGTAGGCACAAACTACAAGTACATAATCAGACAACATATTGGTGCGATAAATCCACCCTGAGAGAGTGATAAAAATCAAAATATAAAGAAATGTAAATTTTTAGTAATTAAACAATAATTGCAGAAAAATCAATCCTTGTGATTAAGCAATTAAAATTAAAAAGTGGCAGCCAATAATTAGCCAGCTTTTTAACTTCATATTGAACATTTTCACAGTTAGATAATAAAATTATATCTTTTGCTGGATATAGGTTTCAGCCTTTCGAGAGATGCTTTAAACAGCTCAAGTCTACGATTCTGAGCTAAACAGAGTTAGGTATTGCCATAGGTACAGACATAAATACATACTAAGAGTTGCTTCTCAAGAAATTCTTAATTCCCTAAATTAAAACTTAGTAGAAGGAAATCCAATGTTCCAAAGTACGGAAATTATGGTGGGACTCCATAAACCACTGTTGTGGTTAGCACAGGTTCCAGTAGAACGCTCAAACGTCACACCAGAACAAGCATCTGTTCTCATTTCCGGGCCGCGCTTTTTTGTGGCTTTAATCTCCGGTGTGATTCTTGCCTTTGCTTTCCAATTAGTTCTAACTAATCTCTCCCTTGCATTCGGTATTTCCTACCTGGGGCACTCATCTGACTCGGATTCGGATAATAGGGAAGTTGGAAGTTTGGGCGGCAGCATTCGCAAAATCGGCACAGCAGTAGGGATTTGGACATTAGCCACTGTAACGATCGCCTTATTAATCGCTTCTTTCCTGGCAGTAAAATTGAGCCTTGTCATTTCAGACCGAGGATTGGGAGCGATTCTCGGTTTAGTGATTTGGGGTGCTTACTTTTTGCTCCTAGTTTGGGTAAGTTCCACCACCGTAGGCTCCTTAATCGGCTCAGTTGTCAATACGGCAACATCTGGATTTCAGGCAATTATGGGGACTGCTACCGCTGCACTAGGCGCTAAAACTGTGAGTAACCAAGTGGTAGCCACAGCTGAAGCCGCCGCTGCTGCCGTCCGTCGAGAACTAGGAAGCGCCATCGACCCCGTGAGTATCCGGGAAAACATTGAAGATTACTTAGAAAAGATCCGTCCTCCAGAGCTAGATGTGTCAAAGATTCGGAGTGATTTTGAAAATTTACTCAACGATCCGCAATTAAAAGCGATCGCCGGGACTCCAGATATCCGCAACATCGACCGCCAAAAGTTTATCGAGTTAGTCAGCAGCCGCACCGATCTTTCCAAAAAAGATGTTAGCCGGATTGCTGATACCTTGTATAAAGTTTGGCAGCAAGTGGTAAATCAACAACCACCTACTCAAGACCGTTTGGGTGAGTTAATAGATTATCTAAAATCACTTCCACCAGGACAAAGCAAGACAGATGAACTCAATGCCAAGCTGGATCGGTTATTAGCAGAAAAGCGTGATTCCAAGGAATCTGACCAAAAAACCGCTAGCGGGCCAATTCAAAGTACACTCCAGCAAGGATTATCTGCCTTAAGCGCCATTGTGTTGGGACGCACAGATTTGTCTGATTTGGATGTGGAAAAAATCTTGGGTAGTCTCACTAGCGCTAAAGATAAAGTTACCGAACAGGCAGATAAGCTAGGGTTGCCAACACGATCACAAACCTATAGTCCAATTCGGGCTGATGTCGAAAACTACCTGTACAATACTTATGCTTGGCAACTAAGTCCAGAAAGAATTGCCCAGGAATTTCATGATGTTATCTATGACCCAGCAGCTGACCCTGGCATTGTCCGCAGGGAACTAGAACGACTATCCCGTAATGATTTCGTCAAAATTTTGCAACAACGGGGATTGCTTACCCAAGGTCAAATTCAGCGCATTGCAAATCAGCTAGAAACTGTCCGCCAACAAGTGTTGGTAACAGTGAAAGCTATTGAAGAAAGAGATATAGTCCAAGACTTGCAACGCGCAGTAGAAAGTTATCTGCTCATTACTCCGAAGGCAGATTTAACAGCCGAAGGCATTGAGCAGAATTTTAAACCACTGTTGGAAGACTCAGAGGCAGATTATGAAACCCTGACATTGCGACTAGCGCACCTTGACCGCCAAGAAATTCGGCAGATATTGCTACAACGTAACGATGTCCAGTTATATGAAGTAGATAGCATTGTCGATGAGTTGGAAAAACAACGCGATCGCGTCTTGGTAGAATCCAAAGGGCTAGCAGAACAGGCACAATATCAAGCAGAAACTCTGTGGCTAAATGTAGAATCATATCTGCGTAACACCGGAAAATCAGAACTGAATCCTGATGGCATCCGCGCCGACTTCAAAAAGTTACTAGAAGATCCTGAAGCTGGAATTAACTCAATTCGGGCACGCTTGTCTCGCTTTGACCGCGATACCTTAGTACAGTTGTTGAGTCAACGGCAAGATTTGAGTGAAGATCAAGTTAATCAAATCATCAATGCTACTGAGGAGTCCTGGTACAATATTCGCCACACACCCCAAATTGTAGTCGATAAAGCTAAAGAGCAATACGACTCTGTGACGACAACGATCGCAGATTATCTGCGGAATACTGGGAAACAAGAACTGAATCCAGAAGGTATTCAGCGAGATTTGACCAGATTGTTTGAAAATCCCAAAGAGGGAGCCGTCGCACTGCGCCGTCGGTTGTCGCAGGTAGACCGGGATACACTAGTGAAATTGCTCAGTCAACGCCAAGACTTGAGTGAAGAACAAGTCAATGAAATCATTGATTCCACCCAAAATTCGATTCGTAACTTTGTGCGTGCGCCTCGTCGCCTAGCTAGCCGCACACAGCAAAGAGTAGAAACATTCACAAATAATTTGGAAGAGTATTTGCGCCAAACTGGCAAAGAAGAACTCAACCCAGAGGGTATCAAACGCGACTTGCAATTATTATTGCACGATCCGCGAGTTGGCGTAGAAAGTCTTGGCGATCGCCTTGGACAGTTTGACCGTTCTACGATCATCGCCCTGCTGAAAATTCGGGAAGATATTTCTGATGAAGAAGCAGCGCGGATTGCCGATAATATAGTGTCCGTAAGGGATCAATTTGTTGAACAAGTGCGGAGCATCCAACGCGGCATTCAAGATGCAATTGATGGGGTTTTTGCCCGCATTCGTAACTATCTCAACTCCCTGGATCGCCCGGAACTTAACTATGATAGTATTAAGCGCGATATTCGCACAGTTTTTGACGATCCCCAAGCGGGTTTCGATGCCCTGCGTGATCGCTTGTCCTCCTTTGACCGTGATACCCTAGTGGCAATTATGAGTTCTCGTGAGGACATCTCCGAAGAAGATGCTAACCGGATCATCGACCAAATCGAACGGGCACGCAACACAGTATTGCAACGTGCAGAACGCCTACAGCAGGAAGCCCAACGTCGTTTAGAGCAGGTAAAGTATCAAGCACAGCGGCAAGCAGAAGAAACCCGCAAAGCCGCAGCTACAGCAGCGTGGTGGCTGTTTGCCACAGCATTCGTCTCCGCACTTTTCTCTGCATTGGGAGGAGCGATCGCTGTAGTTTAACAAGTTGTCTCCGCTAACTTTTCAGCCTCCCAGTATGGGGGGCTTTTCTATGTTTTGCAGACGTTACGAGTAGAGAGTAATACCAATTCTCTAAAATAAGGCAACAAATGTAAGCCGGAAAAGCCTTACTTGCATCTAAATTTCTCAGTTGCGTTAGCGCAGCGTCTCGTAGAGAGCGTCATTGCGAATTGGTATAGTGCTGCAAAATTTTTCAACATCTTTTATCCCTCTAATCTCAGCAATTAGATAGGTGTAAATAGATTTGCTTTATTGTTTTAATGTTATTAAATAACTTGCAATCAAATTTCAGTCTATTATTAATAAATATGCCTGTAATTTTTGCAAGTTAATAATTCTTACCTAAATAGCAATTTCAAACAATGGAAAATACATTAATTGATAAAACTTTCCGTGACAGCAATGGCAACATTGTTTTGGGTCAAATGCCAAACCCACCACTGATTCTTTGGATAGTTGCTAGTTTACTAACTCTAGTTTTTACAACTGGTAAAATCAATACAATGTTAGATTTTCTGGCAAATGGTTCCTTATTTACTTGGGCGTGGATGGAGCTATTTCAAGGCGTTAATTATTTTCGCAGAGCGCTAGGTCTTGCTGTATTAATCGGGATGATCGCATACAAAATCCAGTAAACATTCGTAATAAGTAACAAATAATACTAGTATAAGAGGAGTTCTAAACTCCCTTTTTTTGTCCAAAATTCAAAATGTGAATAAGGTCATACTGAAATTATGACTTTATTACACTGTGTTTTATTATTCAGCAATTTAAACTGAGAACAATACAGCAAATTAATTAATTCGTGTAACAAACAAAACTTACTGTAAAGTTAATCAGTAAGAACATCTGTTCACAAATTATTGATAAATGCTGTATAAAACTCAAGAAAATTAATTGATGGAGATTTGAATATGAAACACATTCTATTAGGTACATTACTTGCTCTGCCATTTGCAATTTCCTCCTTACCGTCACAAGCATCAGCAGCAGAAATCATTGTCAGACCCAATGTTCATAGAGCTGTTATTGTGCATAGACCTGGTGTTGCCCGATTTGAACGAAAGTTAATTCCTGCACATTGGGAAACAGTACGACGTGGTAACAGGTGGGTTAAAATCAAAGTTCCTGCTCGTTATGTAAATGTCAGAGTTTAGTATCTAAATAGAGGCTAACAACTATAGTTGAGTTGTTAGCCTCTGTTAGGTAAAATTTTTTGGCGTTGCATATTTGCGGGATGTTTTTTAATTTTTGCGAATTAATAAACCTAATTCCTTCGCGCACTTTACGTCTTCACGGTTCAATAATTCATCCCTGTTTTATGCAACGCCAATTTTTTGCTGAGTAAGATCTAAAAAGTATGTTACATCGATGTTAACGATCAACGGTACAAACGATTGTGATGTCCATTCTCAGCTATGTCCACAATTGTATCTCGCCTAGATGTAACCCAGATTTTCTGCGATATAGATGATTTCTGTTTGTCATGGGAGAGGATGTGGGAGTACCGCAGTTACCGTCAATGACTCGAGAGCGTCGCGGCACGCAGCGACATTATGCGGTAAATAACTCACCTCGCAGTACAGTTACCGCTTGTCCAGCGAGAAAGACGCGATCGCCCCCGTCATAATACACCTTCACGACTCCACCGCGGTTGGATGCTTGATAAGCCAAAAATTCATTTTTGTGCAAGCGATCGCGCCAGAAGGAAGCAAGACAGCAATGAGCCGCTCCTGTAACTGGGTCTTCATTAATACCTAATCCCGGTGCAAAGAAGCGAGAAACGAAATCATATTGAGAATCAAAGTCAGTGAGGCTGGTGACAATGATCTCAGAAATCGGTAACGTTTTAAGTAGTTGAAAATTGGGCTGTATTTGCCGTACTAATTCTTCAGATTCTAATTCTACTAGATAACCTAATGAATTGTGCAAGACAGATTTGTAGGGTACACCCAAAGCTTGCTTGAGTTCTGGAGGGGCGACTGTTGCTTGTGAGTGATTCACAGGAAAATCTAACTCAATCCACTCACCTTGCAACTTAGCAATCAGCACTCCGCTTTTGGTATAAAAACGTGCAACTTCATCAGGTGACAAATGTCCTTCTGACCAAAGTACATGGGCACTAGCTAAAGTTGCATGACCACAAAGCGGCACTTCCACCGTGGGCGTAAACCAACGCAGATTAAAGCCATCATCCTGTCTGACTAGAAAAGCTGTTTCAGATAAATTCATCTCCTGCGCTATGTTCTGCATCCAGCGCTCATCTTGAGGAGTAGACACAACACAGACAGCAGCAGGATTACCTGCAAAAGGTGTATTGGTAAAAGCATCAACTTGAGTAATGATTTGTCCCATTAGATAGAGTCACCTTGAAAGTTAGACAGCAATATATTAGGGGCATGGTATGCCGTGCCCCTACTTGTTTAATGAGAACCACTATATACAGTACCTTAGAAATTAGGAATACAATCTCCAAAAACTAGGGTCAATGTTAAAGCAAACCGAAAACGTGAGGATAAAAATCTTCAGAAGCATCTTTGCTGCTGTCAACTTAGCGCTAATTTCTGGAGGATTAGTCAGTTGTGTTGTTGAAGCCCCGCAACCAGTTACTCCCACTGAGCAACAAAAACCAGTCGTACAACCTACCCAGCAGCCTCAGCAGACAAAGCAAAAGGACAAAGATGACAATGATCGCAAGGATGATAAAAAAGATGACGATAAAGACGATAACGACTAAGTACAGGCAAAACTATCACCTTTATTCTTTTCTTTGAGTTTACATTTATGCTTATCCAACAAACTTCTACTTCCCTGGGCGATACTTTACGCCACCGACGGCAACAACTAGCCAACCTTATTGATTTTCCAGCAATTCTGTGGTCGGGTAGCAATAATCCGCGCAACTTTCCTGCCAATACCTTTCCATTTCGTGCTAACAGTCATTTCCTTTATTTCGCTGGACTGCCATTACCAAAGGCAGCAATTCGTCTAGAAGCAGGCAAACTAGAACTATTCATCGACGACCCCTCACCCAGCAGCGCCCTTTGGCATGGAGAAACACCAACGCGCGAAGAAATAGCCGAGAAGATTGGGGCGGATGTGGCTCGACCAATGGCAGAATTAGAGTCTTGGCTAGAAGATGCCGCTACACTTGCCGTCCAAGATGCTGCTACTTGGACGCAGCAATCGCAGCTATTAAATAGATGGGTTTTACCACAAAGTCTTCCCCAAGGAATTGACTTGGAGTTAGCTAAGGCGATTGTTTCTCTCCGCCTCACTCACGATGATGGTGCATTAACCGAGTTGCGAAAAGCTGCGGCTGTCACTGTCAAAGCCCACAAAGCTGGAATGGCAGTAACACCCCAAGCCAAACTAGAAGCTGAAGTTCGGGCAGCAATGGAAGGGGTAATTATTGCCCACAATATGACTACCTCTTACAACAGTATTGTCACTGTTCACGGTGAAGTTTTGCATAACGAGCAATATCACCATAGTTTGCAACCAGGTGACTTACTGCTTGCCGATGTTGGCGCTGAAACTGAGATGGGTTGGGCAGGTGATGTGACTCGCACTTTGCCAGTTTCGGGTAAATTTTCATCTACCCAAAGAGATATTTATAATGTGGTGTTGGCAGCCCATGATGCTTGTATTGCCAAAATCCAGCCTGGTGTAGAGTATGGGGATATTCATCTGCTAGCGTCTACAGCGATCGCTGAAGGTTTAGTAGAGTTAGGCATTTTACAAGGAAATCCCGAAGATTTAGTAGAAATGGATGCTCACGCGCTGTTTTTTCCTCATGGTATCGGCCATCTACTGGGTTTAGATGTGCATGATATGGAAGATTTGGGCGATTTAGCCGGGTATGAAGAAGGACGCCAAAGAAGCGATCGCTTTGGCTTAAGCTATCTCCGTTTAAATCGTCCCCTGCGTCCAGGAATGTTAGTCACAATTGAGCCTGGCTTTTATCAAGTATCAGCAATTTTAAATGATGCTAATGTGCGTTCAAAATATCAGAATGTGGTAAATTGGCAGCGTTTATCTGAATTTGCCGATGTGCGCGGAATCCGCATTGAGGATGATGTTTTAGTTACTACAAAAGGCAGCGAAGTTTTAACAGCCGCATTACCAAACGATGCCGATACTGTAGAAAATTTAGTCAATGGTTGAGTTTACGCTAAATTTTACCCCACCCTAACCCTCCCCTTGGAAAGGGGAGGGAACTAGATTTCTTGCTTCCCCTCTTTGCAAGGTGGGTAATAGCGAGATATGAAATCTGGTAGTTTTATCATTCCTCTAAACCCAAGTGATTTTGTAACGCTTGGTGCATCACTTCTACAGGCAAAGTTTCCTGCTGTAACCAGATTTTTAATGCTGCTACCCCTTGTTGGACTAGCATTTCTAATCCATTGATCGTAATTGCACCTTGTTTTTGTGCCTGCTCTAGAAATTGCGTTGGTTTAGGAATATATATTAAATCGTAAGCGATCGCACCTGTTGGTAAATTCGCGATTTCTTCTACACTCAAAGGCGATTCATCAACTTTGGGATACATGCCAATTGGAGTCGTATTTACCAGCAGATTTGCTTGGGGAATGAGCTTTGGTAATTTCTCCGATTGATGAACCTGGAATTTCTCAGCTAAAGGTGAATTGCTCCAACTATTGCGGAATTCTTCTAATTTCTGCATATTGCGCCCAACAACATAAATTTGAGCAAAACCTAGCTGAGTACAACCTGCTACAACTGCTCTGGCTGCACCACCATTGCCTAAAATTACCGCTACTTTTTGACTCCAATCTTGTTTGTATGTTGTCTGTAAAGGGGCGATAAATCCTTCTATATCTGTATTTGTACCTACCCATTGGTGATTTTGACGGCTAACAGTATTCACTGCTCCAATAGTTTGAGCCAAGGGTGTAACTTCTGAGAGTAGGGGGATGATTGCCTGTTTGTGAGGTATTGTCACATTAAAGCCGACAACCCCAACAGCAGCTAAACCTGCGATCGCCACTTTTAAATTTTGTGGTTCAATCGGAAAAGGAAGATAAATGTAATCTAATCCTAATTGTGCGATCGCAGCATTATGCATCACTGGCGACAGCGAATGCTCTACCGGATGTCCAATGACTCCTAATAGTTTAGTTTTACCTGTAATTTCTTTTGTCATTTGTCATTTGTCATTTGTCATTGGGCATGGGGGATTAGTCAATAACCAATAGCTATTCTTCCCCTGCTCCCTATTCCCCACCTAGCCTACAATTATTAAAAGCTCCTTAACATTTATTTAAATCATGCAGGCAACTACAGCCTCCTCTAAAACTCCAATTCCTGGCAAATATTGGCAGTGGCGTGGGCACAACGTTTATTACGTGCGTGCGGGAGAGAAACAAATGCAACGTCCGCCTTTGCTTTTAGTACATGGATTTGGTGCTTCTACAGACCACTGGCGCAAGAATATCACAGGATTGTGTCAAGATTTTGAAGTATTTGCGATCGACCTCTTGGGATTCGGGCGATCAGCCAAACCAAAATTGGAGTACAGTGGCGATTTGTGGCGCGATCAACTCCATGATTTTATCAGCGAAGTGATTGGTCAAAAAGCAGTATTAGCCGGTAATTCTCTTGGTGGTTATGCTTGCTTGTGTGTTGCGGCACAATGTCCCGACAGTGCAGCTGGTTTAGTCTTGCTCAATAGTGCCGGGCCTTTCAGTGAAAACCAGCCGACATCTGAACCGGAAGCTTTACAAAGCGAAATTCAGCCACCCAAAAAACCCTCTTCTTTAGAGAAACTTTTAGGTGACTCAGTTAAATGGATTTTTCAACAACCTTTAGCTCAGTTTGTATTATTTCAATATGTACGACAACGTTGGGTAATTCGCCAAACTTTAGAAAAGATATACCTTGATAAAAGTGCAGTTACAGACCAATTGGTAGAAGAAATTTATCGTCCTGCTTTTGATCCGGGTGCATTGGATGTATTTGTTTCAGTTTTTAGCAGTCCTCAAGGAGAAAAAGTTGATGTATTACTAAAGCAATTAACTTGTTCATTATTGATGTTATGGGGAGAAGCTGATCCGTGGATGAATGCTAGAGAACGTTCTCAAAAGTTTCGTCAATACTGTCCTCAACTCACAGAGCATTTCTTAATGGCAGGTCATTGTCCCCATGATGAACTACCCGATGGAGTAAATCAACTTTTACGCGATTGGGTTTTGTCTAAATAAGCGAACATGAATGATTTAAGGTTAGTAGTAAGCGGCTTCCGCTGCTTACTACTAATAAGCTTATTTAAAAACGTAGGATTTAATTTCTTGCTCTATTTGGTCGCTAAGAATTTCAGTTTCCATGCCAATTTTATCAAGATTAACCTTCACAAAATTTGTTTTGTCTTCTTTTGTAAACTTTTTATCATCATTCGAGTCTTTAAGAATTTTTAGAAAAATGATTGTTCTTTAATAATTAAATCGCCATATATAAGATTTGGTTGTGGCTTCGGTTTCTCAGTTGCTTTTGCCTGTTCTGCATTTCTACTAACAGAAGACTTACAGGAAAAAGAAAGGCAGCTACAATCATAACTGTAGTAATCTTATTTAAAAAGCGATAATTTATCATCAAATTCTCCTTGCAGGATATATTGCTGTCTTATTTTATTTCCTGCTGGAAAATTAGCTAGAGTCCATCCAATACGCTTGGGTTTGTGAAAAATTGTAGGTTGGGTTAAGCAAAGCTCAACCCAACAAAGTCCCACTGGCACTCGCTGCTGTACAGAGAAAATCATATTACAATAAAATACCAAAAACCTGGTCGAGGTTGACCAGGTTTTATTGAGTTTACAGGTTTCAAGTTTTAAACTAATTAACTAACTGAAGGTTAATAACTAGGGTGGACTGAAAAACTAACAAACTCAGCATTCTTGCGTTTTTCCGCTTTAGGATTTGGCTTTGCTTTCTACATTAGGCTTTTTGCCACTTCTATTACATTTGAACTGCTGAAATTTGCTTGGGTTGATGACAAGGGGACACTAAGTCATTAACCCTTTTTGTTTGGTTTTATTTCTTTTGGTGTCCTACTATCTAAATTATCACTTACATTTGTGAGTTACAACCCTTGGTTAACTAAAGTTGACGTTTTGTTAAATTTTGCAATATAAAATCAGAAATTTAATCCCCAACCCTGTTTTAAAGAAAGTTAAAGGTATTTTGTATAGATTAATCATAGTAACCAAACTGCATTGTCACCAATTCCACATAATCTGATTGTCATCTAGATGGTCAGTGACAATACGGCCAATAGCATCAATTTCTGCCAATTCGGCGGTAGAAAGCTTGATTTGGGCAGCTAATGCATTGTCTCGTGCTTGTTCGGGATAACGCCCTCCAGCGATCGCATTTGTTTGAAGTTGAGCAATTAACCAGGCTAAAGCTAATTGAGCAAGAGTACAATTATGAAGAAGGGCTATAGGACGCAGTTTTTCTAGCGCTTGTTGGGCACGTTCAAAGTTTTCGCCTTGAAACAGTTTATTTTTAGCACGGTTATCTGTTGGGTCAAATTTATGACCGAAAGCAAATCTTCCTGTTAACAACCCCTGAGCTAAAGGCGAATAAGCAAGGATAGAAATATTGTTTTTGATACAATAGGGCAATGCATTTTGTTCTACCTGTCTCCAGAATAAAGAATAGGGTGGTTGTAAACTATCAATACGTCCATAACTTGCTGCTTCTGCTAACTGGACGCCAGAAAAATTGGAAACACCGATCGCTCGAATTTTACCTTGCTTTTTGAGCAGGTTAAAAGCGCTCATAGTTTCTTCGATAGGTACTATTTCACTATTGAAACTGCCGGAAGGCCAATGAATTTGGTAAACGTCAATGTAATCAGTTTTTAAGTTTGTTAGGGAACTCTCACAAGCTTCAATGACTTGTTTATACTTAAGATGGTTAGCAGAAACTTTTGTGGCATATTCCACCTGATGGCGCACATCAGATAAAGCTTCAGCTACAATCTTTTCAGAGTGTCCTTGACCATAAGCTTCAGCAGTATCAATTGTTGTGATCCCAGCCTCAAATGCTGCTCGAATTGCTTTAATCGAGTCAGCATCCTCAATTCCCACCCACATTCTTTTACCAGCTTGCCAAGTTCCCATTAGAATGGGTGTGATTTTGACTTCACTTGTACCTAGCAATCGCTTTTCCATAACTGCTCCCTAATTCATTGCCTTGGACAGGTTCATACTTTATCAGTCTTAGCTTCAAATTAAATCAGAGTTACAGTAGATACCGATGGAATTGACTACAACTTTTCATGCTCTCAAAGAATGGGCAGTTGCCATAAATGCCTTAGAAAGTGGCAAAACAATTATGTTGCTCCGCAAAGGCGGAATCCACGAACGACATGGACATTTCCAAGTTGCCCACAAGCAAATTTTGCTTTACCCTACTTATGAACATCAACAAGCTTTTATGCTGAAAGCTGAATATGCCAATAATGTCTATCCAGTAACATCAGGCTGGCATCCTGAAACTGTTCGCATTGGCAGTTGGGCTGAAATTACAGATATTTTGCCCTGTAGTGACGAGTCTATTGTCAACAGCTTACTTCCCTTCCATATTTGGAACGAGCATTTTATTAGCGATCGCCTCAAATGGAAAGCACGTCAACCCCTTTATATTCTGCTTCTGCGGACATATAAACTACCGCAAGAGCAAGAAATTCCCTATTACGCTAAATACGCTGGCTGCAAGTCATGGATTGATTTAGATCGACAAATTGAGTTGCAAACAGCACAACCAGTTTTATCTAACTTTGCATACAGCCAAATAGTAGAGACAATTCGCCAGATTGTTGGCGATAAGTTGTATGTTCCATCCTTCTAATAACCGAAATTACTGTCTAGATACCCGATTTCTTGAAGAAATCGGGTATTTAAATATAGCTTAAGTAAGTGTTATTTCACCCTACAATTAATTTTATTTATACTCTAATATCAGGTTTGGTTAAACACTCAATAATATTTGTAGCGACTGTTTTAAAAGTCAAGTGATCGCTTTGTTTGTGGAGATTTATGAAAGCGATGCCTACGGCAGGCTACGCCTACGCACCTGTGTACTTGATCGCGGTGCGACAAAGTTTGAAGTACTCCAACACGACTTTGGAGTACCTCAAAACGACTTTGGAGTACCTCAACACGACTTCGAGGTATCTGTTGCTTATATAGCAGTCCTAAATAATTTTTGAGAATTTGAGATCGTTTTAACCCCCCTGTAGTCCCCCCTTACCAAGCTTTGACACGCTACTAAAGTTTTTCACAAAGCCAAGCGTATTGCTTTATAACTAACTTTTAGAATCTGCGCTTATATATCTAAGCAGAAAAACAAATAGTCCGATTGCGAGCCTCAGTTAAAACAGTAGTGATTGTTACACACGATCGCAAAAAACGCGGATAACATGAGAAAAATCTCACCCGATAAGCAAGGTGAGGCAAAGCTGTTTATCTTTACGTCCCGTTAGCAGCTGTCTTCCAGGCTATGAGTTGTTAAGCTATTTTCCCGCAGTGGATAGAACTTAATTACATTTTGTCTAAAGTATTAGGCAAAAAATTATCTTCAAAGGCGCTAATTAGCTTGACAAAAGTCACTTATTATGCATCATTACCTAAAAGCAAAGGAGTTTGCAATGCATCGACAAATGTGTTGGTTATCTAAGTCTGGTGGCGACGGAGAGAAAATTTTGTATTTGCAGACAGAACCCAATCAACCCTGGCGTCCCTACACAGCTTTTGGACATTTTGCAGTCCCAGATTATCAAATACCAGGTGGTTCTAAGGGCTGGGCAACTTATCAAAAACTTTTGAAAGCAGGTTGGACACTAGTACCTAGCGCACGAGCAAACGAGTTTGGCAGCAGCAGTTACACAGAGTCAACAATCCAAAATCAATAGTTATTGGTCATTGGTCATTTGTCATTTGTCATTGGTCATTAGTTGTTCTTTACGTCTCTGCGTCTCCCTAGTTTCTTACTCGCTCACAAACCTCTGGGGGAACCTTCACCGCGAGGATCGGCGGCTCCTTCTAAAGTTCCATCAGATGTAACAGCGATCGCGTTACTATTACCCCAAGGCGTAGTTTCCTTTATTTTGTGTCCCCGACGGCGTAAGTCTTGCATAGTCAAAGCATCCAAACCCCAGGATTCGACGCGCAACTCATCTGGAAGCCATTGATGATGTATGCGTGGAACAGAAACAGCCGCACCAACATCCATATTGTATTCCAGCATATTCAGGATCACTTGCAAAATCTGGGTGATGATTGTGCTACCACCAGGCGCACCTGTTGCCATGCGGAAATGACCATTTTCTGTGACAATTGTGGGAGTCATGCTGGATAAAGGAGTTTTACGGGGCGCAATCGCATTGGCATCGTTACCAACCAAACCAAAAGCATTAGGCACTCCTGGTGCAGAAGCAAAATCATCCATCTCATTGTTGAGGACAATTCCAGTTCTCGGTGTCACTACACCAGCACCAAAACCAAGGTTAATCGTAAAAGTTAGACTTACGACGTTGCGTTGTTCATCTACAACTGTAAGATGACTAGTTTGGGGAGATTCATGCCGACTTGCGTTTGTTTGTAGAGACTGAAGGGATGATGGAATGATATTTTCTCCCCATTTCTGACTATTAGCTTGACTGAAACGTTGTAGTGTCTCTTTGTCTACTGGCTTGACCTCGGTCGAGGGTCGAGCCACTTGCATGTTAATTTCTTGACGACGTTTTTTGGCGTAAGCTGGACTAAGTAGTTCTTGTATAGGGACTTTGACAAAATCAGGATCGCCTAAATATTCAGAGCGATCGGCATAAGCAATTTTCATTGCTTCTACCATTAAATGTATAGCATCGGGATGATGCCATCCCAAAGATTTCAAATCGGTGTCACCAATAATATTTAAAATCTGCAATAGATGAACCCCTCCCGATGAAGGTGGTGGCATTGAGCAAATTTTAGCTTTGCGAAAGTTGCTACAAACGGGAGTGCGCCAGATTGGTTTGTAAGCTTTCAGGTCTTCAAGAGTAATTAAACCACCATTTTTTACCATATCAGAAGCGATCGCCCGAGCAATACTTCCGGTGTAAAAACTTTGGGGATTTTCGGCAATTGCTGTTAAAGTGCGTGCCAAATCACGCTGCACCAGCTTTTCACCTGGTTGATAAAACTCACCATTGCGAGTAAAAATTTCCCGCGCTGCTGGATTGTTGAGAATTACTTGCTTGCGGTTTTCGTACTCTGGGAGCGAACGCCAAGTAATTTGAGGACTGAGGACAAAGCCATCTTTAGCAAGTGCGATCGCAGGTTTCATTACCTCTTGCCAAGAAAGCTTACCATAGCGACGATGCACTTCATAAAGTCCCGCCACTGTTCCTGGTGTCCCTACTGCCAAATAACCATTAATACTTGCATTCGGACGCACCTTTCCTTGAGCGTCAAGATACATATTTCTTGTAGCTTTCAGGGGTGCGCGTTCCCGGAAATCTAGCGCTTTCATGTCGCCAGTTTTTTCAGAGTGCATCAGTAAAAATCCGCCGCCACCGATTCCGGCTGAAAAAGGCTCAACTACAGAAATTGCAAAGGTTGTAGCTACGGCTGCATCCACTGCATTACCACCTTTGCGTAACATGGAAATTCCTGCCTCACTTGCTAGAGGATGGGCTGAAACCACCATTCCCTTCTTACTGCGTAAGGGTAAAGTTAAGGCGGCTGATGCCACTTGGCTGTAAAGTAAGATGGTGAAAGAAAAAATTACGCTCGTAACTCGCTTGGGTTTAGCAACAGTAAACATTTTTATCCCATTTCTCCGAAAATTTTATACTTATTTAGCATCTTGGTGTGAGATTATTAATACGATCTGATTTGAAAATTTTACAGTACTTATAAATGCTATGTTACAAAAAATAAGTAAAACATTTTTCAAAGCTTTAACCATTGGATTATGTATATCTAGTGGAAGCGTTCTCTCTCAAACATTACCGCTTTCCTCTAACTTAATAGGTTTTAATACCCCTGAAGGTGAAAGATTTTTAGTTGAGAGTAAATCAAAAGAAGATTTTTTTCCACTGAGTATGCAATTCATCACTCAAAATAATCAGGCATATTGTGGTGTTGCTAGTATGGTTATGGTACTGAATAGTCTAAAAATTCCAGCACCAGAAGCACCGCAGTACAAGCCATATCGAGTATTTACTCAAGAAAACTTTTTTAGCAATGATAATACCAAAAAAGTCCTAACTCCTGAAGCTGTGTCTCGCGAAGGTATGACTCTAGATCAGTTAGGTCAATTTCTAGCTAGCTATGGCGTTAAAGTTAACGTTTACCACGCTGCCGATACTACTTTAGAGCAGTTCCGCAAACAAGCAGCAGAAAATTTAAAACAACCGCAAAACTTTATTTTAGTAAACTATTTACGCAGAGAAATTGGTCAAGAGAAAGGCGGACATATTTCCCCTGTAGCAGCATATAATGAGCAAACAGATAGATTTTTAATTCTTGATGTTTCTCGTTACAAATATCCACCAGTGTGGGTAAAAACAACAGATTTATGGAAAGCAATGCTGACAAATGATCCCTCATCAAAGAAGAGCCGTGGCTTTGTATTTGTAAGCAAAAGCCTTTAATTTAATAATTTGTTAATTAAATTTATGAATCCTGCGATCGCTTATCCTCGATGTAATGCGATCACCAATATCTAATTAAGCTAAAACTTAAGCTAAAACCCTTTTCAAATCTCGTTTCCATCCTCTGGCTGGAAATGCACATCATTGCAGCAGAGCCGCAAATCTTGAGGCGGAGCCTCTAGGACGGCATTTCCAGTCTCCGACGGGGAACGAGACAAACCAGACAACGAGACAATATCTAAAAGCTGGTTCTAGGCTGGCTTTCACATTAAAGTTGACACCAATACTCTCTTACCCCTCCCCACTTGAACGATTATAAATATAAAGAGTATGCAAAGATTTTTGGAAAAGATAGACATCTAAGTAAATATTCGGTATTTAGTTATTGTTGGGTTATTTTGATGTTTCCTATTTTCTAGATAGAAATTCAAGGGCGATTGCCGACAACAAATGCATAAAGATTTCCTGTTTTATGCTGTCTCAAGTGTTCCCTTCTTTGAACAGGGTAAAACTTATGCATTGACAAACCAACTAAATTTTGTGTAGTGCCTAAGACTTAAATAATCCTCAATACTGGGATAAGTAATGTTTCCAGGTGAATTAAAGGGAAATCTTTAATGAACAATTTGCAACTCTATCTAAAGAGTGAATAAAGTTTCCTGAAAGCTTCAACTTTTGGTACATTATTTGTGCGCTCAAACAGCACTAACTCGATTATTGACAACTAAAGTTACTCTAAAAATCGATTCAATCAGGAAAAACTTATGGCAATTATTATTGGAACCAGCGATAACGACACCCTACGGGGCACTTTAGATTACTACGATCACTATGACACCCTAACTGGTGGCGGTGGCAACGATATATTTTTTGACAGCGACTCAAACTATATTAATACGATTACCGATTTCGATGGGGTAGGTAAAGGAACAAACCCAACAGCAGCAGTCATTACCGAAGTGGATACCCTAAGTTTCCAGAACAATAGTGGTTTTACTGCCCAAAACTTGCTCTTTACCCAGAATGGCAATAATCTGGAAATCAGCTTTCAAGGGTTTGGTAAATACAAATTCATCCTGGAAAACTTTGCCCTGTCCAACCTTGATAACCTAAGCTTATCCACTGGAGCCAGCGTAGATTTGGGCAATATTCTGTTTTATGGGCAAACTACGATCATCGATAGCTTTGATGTATTCGATGCCAACTCCACCCAAAGCACTGTTTTTAGAAAAAACACAGTCACATTTTTAAACGAACTCGACAACAATGTAAGTGGATTTGACAATTCCAATGATGTCATTAATGGTCAGGGAGGTAATGACATTATTGAAGGTTTAAGTGGCAATGACATATTGAGGGGTGGCGCGGGCAATAATACCCTCAATGGTGGTGTTGGTGATGATACTTTGTATGCTGACTCACCCTCAAGTAATAATCTGCTTAATGGTGGCGATGGCAATGATTTTCTCTCCACCTCTGGCAGCGACGAATACAACACCTACGCACCAGAATACAACGATCGTTCTTTAGGCAATAATACCCTCAACGGTGGTGCTGGTGATGATACTTTAAATGCTAGCGGTTCATTAGGTAATAACCTCTTAGATGGGGGCGATGGCAATGATTCTCTCTCCATCTCTGGGTTTGAAAGTAGTGAGGAGTATACAGCGTCTAACTCTCGCTCAGATGGCGATAACACCCTCAATGGTGGTGCTGGTGATGATACCTTAAGCGCTAGTGGTTCAAATGGCGATAACCTGCTTAATGGTGGCGATGGCAATGATTTTCTAGATATTTCTGGCTATATTTACCGATATACTGACTCCTACTTCGACTCCCGCTCATCTGGCAAGAACCTCCTTTCTGGGGGCGATGGCAATGATACTCTAACAGCTTCTGGTGCCACTGGTAATAACACCCTCAACGGTGGTAATGGTGATGATAGCCTTACAGGCGGTGGTGGTAAGGATAGTCTTACAGGCGGCGGTGGTAAGGATAAATTTGTTTACAAAGGCTTAAGTAACGACACGATTAATAATGGCACTCATACAATCGCCGATTTTACTGGAGTAGGTAAAGGAACAAACCCCACAGCAGCAGTCATAGCCAAAGTGGATACTCTGATATTTCAGGACAATAGTGGCTTCACTGCCGACAATTTGCTCCTCACCCAGAATGGCACAAGTTTGTCAATCAGCTTTCAAGGGTATGGTAATACCAGATTTATCCTGGAAAACTTTGCCCTGGAAAACTTGGATAACCTAAGCTTATCTACTGGAGCCACTGTAGATTTGGGCAATATTCTGTTTTATGGGCAAACTACGCTCACCGACAGCTTTGATGTTTTCGATGCCAACTCCACCCAAAGCACTGTCTTTAAAAAAAACACAGTCACCTTCCTAAACGACCTCGATAACAATGTTAGTGGATTTGACAATTCCAATGATGTGATCAATGGTCAAGGAGGTGATGACATTATTGAAGGCTTAAGTGGCAATGACATTTTGAGGGGTAGCAATGGCAATGATACTCTCAACGGTGGCGATGGCAATGATACTCTCGATGGTGGCGATGGCAATAATACCGTCAATGGCGGGAATGGCGATGATTCTTTAAATTTCTACTCCCTATCTACATCAGTGACTCAAACAGTAGACGGGGGAACAGGTAACGACACCTTGTCTTTGAGTTATAGCAGTGCTACCACCGGAATTACTTCGACTTTTGATCCGACTACTAACATTACAGAAATTTCGACAACGGCGGACACAACAGTGTTTAGCTACAAGAATATCGAACAATTGAATATCACAGGTACAAACTACGATGATTATCTTTTGGGAAGCAATGGTAATGATACGCTCCGCCCAGGCAATGGTAACGATACAATAGATGGCGGCGCTGGTGAAGATTTATTGGATATTAGTTTTTCAAAAGGGAATCACCTCCTCAATGGAGGCGATGGCAATGATTCTTTACAAGCCCGGAGTAATATTTACGACGAATTCGGAAATTACATTGGAAGTAGCGCCTCTGGCGATAACACCCTCAACGGTGGTGCTGGTAACGATATATTGGATATTTACGGTTCAGCAGACGATAATCTATTAGATGGGGGCAATGGTAATGATTCTCTGACAGCCAATAATACCTCAGGTAATAACACCCTCATCGGTGGTGTTGGTGACGATACATTGGAGATTTACGGTTCAAGTGCCAACATCTTAGATGGGGGCGATGGTAATGATTCGCTGATAACCTCTGGTGCCATTGGTAATAACACCCTCGAAGGTGGCAATGGAGATGATACCCTCAGAGGTGGCAGTGGCGATGCTATCCTCATCGGTGGCAAGGGTAATGATCGGCTGTTTGGAGAAGGTGGTACTGATACTTTTGTTTTTAATAGTTTTGATGAAGGTCTCGATTTGATACGTGACTTCGGTGCGATTAATGAACCTAATGAAATAATTCAAGTGTCGGCTGCTGGTTTTGGTGGCGGTTTATCAGCAGGTGTACTTCAGGCAAATCAGTTTACACTTGGAGAATCTGCAACTACTAGCAGCCAGCGATTTATTTATAACTCCACTACAGGTGCATTGTTCTTTGACTCTGATGGTAGTGCAGGCGCATTTACTCAGGTACAATTTGCCGGATTATCTCCTGGGTTGTCACTCACGAACAACAATTTTGTGGTTGTTTAATCTTATCCTCGATGTAATGCGATGTCTGGCGACAAGCCGCTTCTCTACGAGACGCTGCGCGAACGCGTCTACGCTAATATCTCAAATGTGAGCTAATTATGGATACTGTAATTACACAAGATAGAATCCAGTTACCACCTGGCGCGCTGTTGAAGCTTTTGGGAGATTGGAAAGACTATCAAGTATTGAGTCAGCAACTAGGCGATCGCTCCTCGCCTCGGATTAAATATCGCACAGGAGAAATTTTACTGATGGCACCCCTCCCAGAGCATGGAAGAGATGCGAGTTTGTTGGCAGATATTGCTAAGGTTTTGCTGGATCATTTAAACCGCGCGTACGAATCATTTACGCCTATTACCATGAGCTTGCCAGAAATTAGTGGCATTGAACCAGATTTTTGCTTTTACATTGAAAATTGCAGAGCAGTAGTAGGAAAAAAAAGAATTGATTGGGAATCAGATCCACCACCAGATTTAGCAATTGAAATAGATGTGACAAGCTACACCGATATTAATGATTACTTGCCCTATAGAGTGCCAGAAATTTGGATATTAAAGAGTAATCGATTGTTAATTTATCGGTTGCAGGCAGAAAGTTATGTAATTACAGAAAGCAGCTACTTTCTTAACGTCGGAGAAATTGTACAGCAATGTCTCCAAATGGCCAATGAGCAAACAACAAGTGAAGTCATTAGGTGGTTAAGGAACTATTTGCATGAACAAGAGTAGTAGTTCGACTGCTATACTTATCCTTGAGATAAACCTAATCCCTTCGATTTCCGAAACTCCTGGACAACATCTTTAACATTACGTAATTCTCCCTCAACTAAATAGTTTAAATGTCGCATTTCATCTGCCGAAATCTTTCCGGCAAGTGATGCGATCGCTGTTCTTAATTCGGGATATTTTTTTAAAGTTTCTTGTCGAACAATTGGTGCAGCTTCATAAGGTGGAAAATATTTTTTATCATCTTTTAGTACTACTACATCTAAGCGAGAAATCTGCCCATCTGTGGAACTACCCGCCACCATATCTACTTGTTTTTGAATCAGAGCACGATATACTAAACCCAAGTCCATAATTTGGGGAGGTTTAGCAAAAAATAACCCGTAGGTTTTAGCTAATCCTGGAAAACCATCTTCCCTTTCCAAAAATTCATAGCCAAAACCGCCGCGCCAATGAGGTGTATATTGAGAAACTTGAGAGAGAGTTTGGATATTGTTACGCTTGGCATCTTCACCCCGGATAATCATCGCAAAAGTGTTTTCAAAACCCAAGCTTGGCATCACTTCCAAATTAAATTGCTGGGCATAAAGTTGTTTTAACTTCTGATAAACTTCTTTAGGATCATTAACTGCTTTTTGCTTTAAAATCCCAGTAAAAGATGTACCCGTGTACTCAATATATGCATCAATTTTTCCAGAAGTAATAGCACTGTGACAAATGAAAGAACCACCCAAACGGAAACGGCGCTCCACTTTTAAATTAGTTGTTGCCTCAATTTGCTGGGCTAGAAGTTCACCTAAAATATCTTGTTCGGTAAAATCTTTGGAAGCAACGATAATATTAGCATCGTTATTACTATTTAAATTCGGCGTACAACTAACGGTTAACAATAACAAGGCAAAAGTTAACAAGCAAAGCATGAAAAATCTTTTCATTAATTTTTAATTTTTAATTTATTCTCCATCCAACCAATTGCAAAGTCAGCTAGTAATGCAATTACTGCCGCCGGAACTGCACCAGCTAAAATTAACTGATCGTTTACTACTGATATGCCGCGAAAAATAAACACTCCCAAACCACCAGCACCAATGGCTGCGGCAATAGTTGCAATACCTATGGCAATTACCGTTGCGACTCGCACTCCTGCCAAAATTACTCCCATCGCTAAGGGAATCTCAACTTGCAATAACAATTGTCTATCTGTCATTCCCATGCCTCTCCCAGCTTCTCGAATCGCTGGATCGATGCTAGCAATACCTGTGTAAGTATTACGAATTATCGGCAGCAAAGAATATACAGTCAGGGCAACAATTGCTGGTACTGCACCAATGCCGCCAATTATGGGAATAGGAATGAGTAAGCCAAACAGCGCCAAACTAGGAATAGTTTGGAAAATATTCGCTATGCCAAGAATTGGTTGACGGAGATAGGTTTTACGTGTAATTAAAATACCTAATGGAATGCCTACAAGTATGGCAATTCCAATTGCAATGCTTACTAAAAATAAGTGTTCTAGAGTATGCTGAAGAATTTCTGGGGCATACTTAACGAGGAAGAAATTTTTCATAAAGTATCTTGCAGGGAACGCAGACATTGGAGAAAGGCGAGGCTTTCTGGATGTTGCGATCGCATAAATTCATCTCTCGTCCCCAATACTATCAATTCTCCGCCAGACATTAAACCAATTCTCGATGCCAACACCAAGGCTTCTTGAATATCGTGGGTGACAAACACAACAGTTTTACCTAACTCTTGCTGCAAATGTCGAAACTCTTGTTGCAGTTCTAGCCGCGTAATTGGATCGAGTGCGCCAAATGGTTCATCCATCAACAACACTGGCGGATCTGCTGCTAAAGCCCTGGCTACACCAACTCTTTGTCTTTGTCCTCCCGAAAGTTCGTGCGGATAACGTCCCGCAAATTGTGTTGGTTCTAAGCCTACCAATTGCAACAATTCATAAACCCGCATTTTAATTTGTTTTGGTTGCCAACCTTCTAAAGATGGGACTAAACCCACATTGCGTTCGACAGTGAAATGGGGAAATAAACCAATTTCTTGAATGACGTAACCAATTTTTCGTCGCAGTTTAATTTCATCCCATTGAGTTGTGGGAATGCCATTAAATAAAACTTCGCCTTGTGTAGGTGTAAATAAGCGATTAATTAACTTCATTGTCGTGGTTTTGCCGCTACCACTGCGCCCAAGTAATACCAGTGCTTCTCCTTGGCGGATGGTGAAATTGAGATTTGACACCAATGAGCGATGGTTGCGGCTAAAGGTGACATCACGAAATTCGACGGCGGTTTGGTTATTTTGCGGCATGAGTGGCTTTTGCTGGACACTAGCTATTGTATTATGTGCTGATTTTGCTAGCTGTGCTAACGCCCAATTTGCTTTTCCCTGATTAGCTTGTCTACTCACTTACCATCGCTATCCGCGTCACCCCATTTTTGTCTAAAGCCAAAACTTCCCCTCCCCTCAGCAACTACCGTGTACACACAAGTTAAGTTACCCCCCTTAATCCCCCTTGGAAAGGGGGAAAAAAGAAATCTAGTTCCCTCACGCCACTTGCTTCTCCCAAGGGCAGACGCTGCGCGAACAAGTCGGGCATTGCCCGCCCAACACAGTGGCTCCCCAATACATACGGGGAGGGTTAGGGTGGGGTAAAACGTAAAACGAGGCGTTTAAGCTTAAATTGACACGTATGTACAGCTATCTCTACTCTGCTATTGCGAACACCATTAGTCTGAGTGGTGATTTTCTCCAAAGTAGGGAGTACCTAAAGCTTTCGGGGGTGTAGATTTCCCCAATTTACCCACTAATGCTAATAAAGCGATCGCATAAGGTAGCATGACTAAAAATTGGTAAGGGATATTTGCCCCTAATGCCTGAATTCGCAGTTGTAAAGCTTCTGTAGCCCCAAATAGCAAACAAGCCAAAGCACTACCTATAGGATGCCATCTGCCAAAAATTAATGCTGCGATCGCAATAAATCCTTTACCAGCACTCATCCCTTCGGCAAAAAATCTTACCTGTACCAAGGCTAAATAAGCACCTCCTAAACTCGCAAGAGTGCCACCAATCACCACAGCGATATAACGGACAAATGATACGGAAATTCCAGCTATGTCAGCAGCTTTTGGAGATTCACCCACTGCCCGCAATGTCAGTCCAAAGCTAGTTTTAAATAAAATGTATGTAGTTAGAAGAACTAAGATAAATAAGAAATATACTAAAATATCTGACTGAAATAGTAGCGGCCCAATCAACGGAATATTAGCTAAACCAGGAATCATAATTGCCCCGATTCCAGGTAACTGCTGCGTACTACTGCCACTAAACGCTAATCGGGCCAAAAACGATGTTAATCCAGCTGCGACAAGATTAATTGCTAGCCCAGATACTAATTGATCGACACGCAAAGTTACACATAAAACAGCATGGAGTAGTCCGACTAATCCTCCAGCAATCAAGGATACAAGGATACCAAGCCAGGGATTACCAGTGTATAAAGTAGCCGTAGCACTAGTAAAAGCACCAGTAATTAACATTCCTTCTAAGGCGATATTTAACACCCCCGAACGTTCCGAGTACAATCCTCCAAGGGCTGCAAATGCTAGAGGGACGGCTAGACGCAAAGTAGCTATTAAGTAATCAGAGAAGAAGTTGAGATTATTCATAAAGTTATAGCAGGAGGCAGGAGGAAGAAGGCAGGAGGCAGGAGGTAAAACTATCACTGTTCCTAGCATTTACGCTTGTCATGATGTCCTAAAGGTTGTGACTACGACTATATTTTTTAACGCAGAGGTTTGCAGAGGGAAGCGCAAATCGCAAAGTTTTTTCCGTGTTCCTCTGCGTTAAACCTTCGCGTCCCTCTGCGTTTTTACTCTTATTTCTCTTTCCACTGCAAAACTGATAGCAATAAATAACACCATAAACCCTTGAATCGCGTAAACTACAGTTACCGACACACCTGCACTACGCTGCATCACATTCGCACCACTGCGAAGCGCTGCAAAAAACAAAGAAGTTAATACTACACCGACAACACTACCACGACTTAAAAAAGCAATGGCAATGGCATCAAATCCATAACCTGGAGAAACTTGTTCAAATAGCCGATATTTCAACCCCATCACCTCACAACTCCCAGCTAACCCAGCTAAACCACCCGCAGCAGCCATCACTAGCATAATGGTACGTTCAACAGATATGTGGGCATAACGGGCGGCAATCGGGTTAAATCCTACTGCCGTAATTTGATAACCTAGAGGCGATCGCACTAACAATACCCATAAAATACTTGCGACAATTAAACCGAATAAAATCCCAGCATGGGCGAGGCTTTGGGGTAATATAATCGGTAAACGCGATGTTTTGGCAATTAATGGCGAATAAGGACTAGGCGCACCTGTCGCCATTAATGGATTTTGTACGAGGTAGCTAACTAAATTTACGGCAATATAGTTGAGCAATAATGTAGTAATCACCTCATTCACTCCGCGCATGGCTTTGAGATAACCAGGAATCCAACCCCAAACTGCACCAAAGAAAAATCCTGCTAAAAATGCTAAGGGGATATGAATCACCGCAGGTAATCCTTGCACGTACAACCCAATTAAAGTACTTCCCAACGCACCCAGATAAATTTGTCCTTCTCCACCGATATTAAATTGCCCAGCCCGCAATGCTACTAACACGCCTAAACTAGCGAACAGTAGCGGTGTCATTTTGGTGAGGGTGTTACCAAATCCAAAGTAGGTAGAGAGAGATTCTTGAAATAGGATGCTGTATGCAGTGATCGGATTTGCCCCAGCAATTAGCATGAGGATAGCACCGACGATCAGGGCGCAGGTAATGGCAATGAGCGGTGATAGTATAGGCAGCAATCTAGGATGAATCCGATTAATTAATGTCAGCACAAGCCTAACCCAATAGAACGCTTGTACTGAGGCATAACTGGAAACATAGAAAATTGCATTTTGAAACTTTCCTAAAGCGATCGCCTTCTCTGGATTTCTCAATAAACCTCATCATGAGTACCAATATCAATTAGCACGATCATATCTTCATCCTCATCAGGATTGGGCTGAAACGTGTAAATAATACGGCAATCATACTCGACACCAACAAGCCCACAAACCCTCTAAGTCACCTTTTAACTTATGTGATTTTAAAGTAGGTGCAAATGGATCACTTACGAGTAATTCTACAACTTCAAAAATTGTTTCTTCTAAGCGAGGATTTTTACGAATAACTCGTTTAAAAGCACGCTTAAAGCTACTATCCCAAACAAGAACTCTCATCCTTCACTTAACAAATCAGCCCGCAGATCCTTAAGAGTACCATGCTTGGCTGTACCTGTTCTAATTGCTTTCTGGGTTTGTGCAGCGTTTGTCGCAATTTCTTTACGCCGTTGTTCAATGCGTCTTTTAAAAATTAGTTCAAGTAGTAAATCTTGCTCTTCGATTGACAGAGCCTCTACATATTCAATAACTGTCTGAAAAGATACAGAGTTGCTCATCAGCAGTGTTGATATCTTTGAAAAGTTCAATACTTTTTCATCTTATACCATTGTAATTAGACTCCAAAAAGATTTAGTATTTTACTCCCTATTTGTTCCTCCAGCCATCAACAAACCAATTTCTTCCACTTTCGCTGTCTGTGCATCCAAAATAGCCACAAACTCACCTCTGTAGATTACGGCAATGCGATCGCTCATTGTCATCACTTCTTCTAACTCAGTAGAAATATACAAAATTCCGGCACCGCGATCGCGTTCTGTTAATATTCGAGACTGGACGGCTACTGTCGCCCCAACATCTAACCCCCTTGTGGGTTGCATAGCGATAATTAAAGCTGGTGCTTGTGCCAATTCTCGCGCTAACACCACTTTTTGTTGATTTCCTCCCGAAAGCTGACTTACCTTGATATCAATCCCATTCGCCCGAATATCAAACTCTTGCATTGCAGCTTGGGCACGATTAGCGATCGCTTCTTGTTGTAACAAAAAACGCCGACAAAATGGCAGATATTTAAAAGCTTTTAAAATCAAATTTTGGGCAATGCTAAATTGCAACACCAATCCCATTGTCTGCCTATCTTCTGGGATGTAGCCCACTGAGGAATACTTAGGCGTAAACTCAATTTTACCTTGCTTAATAGTCCGCAAAAGAGCGATGGCATCAGCTAATTCTCGCTGTCCATTACCATCGACACCAGCAATTCCTAAAATTTCTCCTGCCCGCAGTTCAAAAGAGACGTTATTTACAGTAAGAATATTTCTTTGATCAGCAACTTGTAAATTTTGCACAGACAGGATAATTTCTCCTGGAAACTTAGCACTTTTATTTAACTGTAAAGCGACTTCCCGTCCTACCATCAATGTTGCTAACTGCTGAGGTGTTGCCGCTTCAGTTGATGTTGTTGCTACTACCTTTCCCTGGCGCAAAACTGTTACTGAATCACAGAGATTCATTACCTCTTCTAATTTATGACTGATAAAAATAATTGTGTTGCCTGCGGCTGCCAATTGGCGCAAGATAACAATTAATGATTCTACTTCTGGTGGTGTCAAAACTGCTGTAGGTTCATCAAGAATCAACAATTTTGCTCGACGGTAGAGAACTTTGAGAATTTCTACCCGTTGTTGTGCCCCAACAGATAAATTTTCAACTTTGGCAGTGGGGTCAATTTCTAACTTATAAGCTTGAGATAAAGCGGCGATTTCTTGCTGTTTATATTGGAGATTTAGCCGCCAACTTTTCTCAGTCCCTAAAATAATATTTTCTGTAACAGTCAATTTTGCTACAAGCATGAAGTGTTGGTGAATCATGCCAATGCCTAATTTAATTGCCTCATTTGGTGAGGTAATTTTTATTGGTTCTTCTTGGAGATAAATCTCACCAGCATCGGGTTGATAGAGTCCACTAATAATATTCATTAAAGTACTCTTACCCGCACCATTTTCTCCTAGTATTGCATGAATAGTTCCAGATGCAACAGAGAGATTGATATTATCGTTAGCAATAAAAGACCCAAAGCGTTTGGTAATATTGTTTAAGCGTAAATAGTTCATACTCACAAAACCAATAGCTTGTAGTGAAGACTTTAGTAGACCTCTTACAAAAGTCCCTAACACCCCACCCTCAACCCCTCCCCGATGCTTTGGGGCTACGGTGTACACACAAGTCCTCCTCACCCCCTCTAACTCCCCCTTGCTAAGCAGGGCTGTTTCATTGCACAAAGGATAAGAGTTTGTCAATATCATTAGAGGTAAATCTCTGGGCTTGGGTGATGGAGGAATAACCATTTCGGCGCAAAATATTGAGTGCGTTGGCGAAGCCTTGCTGAAGGCATCGTTCGCATCACCGACATATTTGCAGGGGCGTTACCCATACGTATAGTCTAGTTCGCGGTGCGAAACTAAATTTCCAAAAAATAAGGATACGGATTTAAGATACTTCCAGGAACTAAAACCAAGGTTTTTAGGCTTTATAGAATGAGCCTTCTGAGTTTCGCACCGGGAACTAGTCTAATGATCGTTAAATCATGAAAAACTTCTACAGTACGTTTTGTGACTCGGTTTCGAGTTTTTTCAACTGTGATCTACCGACTTGTTGGTTTGGAGTTCTCCGTATGATGTCGAATTTGGCGATATAAGTATTTTTGATTTGCTTTAACTGCGATCGCATAGTCATTGCCAACATCAAGGTAGAGCGATACATCAAGGTCAAAGGCAACGCCTCACCTTATGACGGAAACTGGACATACTGGAGTCAGCGCAAAGGTACATCCCTGGAATTTCCCAGACCGTCGCAATGACGCTCAGGAAGCAGAAAGGCAAATGTGCCGAATGTGGATTATATTTTCACCCGGATGACCGTGTAGAAATTCATCATATCTATGGAAACTACCGCAACAGACGGAAAGAAAACTTGACTGCCGTTCATGGTCACTGTCATGATCGGATACACCAAGGACAAGGCAGCCCCACAGCGCAAATTAGTACCCATGCCAAGAGTCAACTTGCAGAGGAGCCGGATGAGCGGAAACTCTCACGTACGGTTTTGTAGCCGAGTCGGAAGGGCGACCTTCCGGCTTAGGTCAACGGATTTTCAAACTTGGTCTATTAAACAGTTAGAGAATTATTTTTTAGGCGAGATGAGCATCATCATGTTTCGTCCTTCTTTTTTGGGCGCTTGTTGAAGCTCACCAAAAGGCTCCAAATCCGTTGCCATTCGCTTGAGCAAATCTTCTGCTAGGTCGCTGTGTTGAATTTCTCGACCCCGGAACATCACAGTCGCTTTGACTTTATCGCCATCTTTCAAAAAGCGCTCTGCTTGCTTAACACGCACGTTGTAGTCGTGTTCTTCTATTTTGTAGCGCATCTTAACTTCTTTGACATCAGCCGTGTGCTGCTTTTTCCGGGCTTCCCGCGCCTTTTTTTCCTGTTCAAACTTGTATTTCCCGTAGTCCATAATTCGACAAACTGGCGGGTCAGCTTTATCGCTGATTAGCACTAAATCTAGCTCTTTTTCTTCTGCTAGTTGTAGTGCTTCCTGTGGGGGCATAATTCCCAGTTGGGCACCGTCAGTGTCAATCACCCGAATTTTCGGGAAGCGAATTCGTTCGTTAATTTGGGGCAGATCGCGAGTTCTTTTCTTCTCAATCACAGGCATTATGATTTGTGGGAGCTCTTAAATGAAGGATTTGGTGTGGTCTAAATTGGTATGCCTCAGAGGCAAAATACAGAAGTAACTCAGGACTGAAAACATAGTCTTCAGTTCTAGGGTAACTAATCTATAAAATAGTTGCGTCGTTGTATTTGTCATTTTACTCAGTCTGAGAGAATTTCTCTGCAATAGTTAATCTAAATTAGACAACCTAGACTCATATTAAATATTATTACAATTATTTAGTAAAACTTTTTGCAATGGCGTAACCGGCCACCGTAGGTGATCGCATTGAGTAACATTATCTGGACTAGCCCTTGAGCGTTTTATGAAAGAGAGTCCAGTATCGGTGATGGTTCGTGGTCTTTTAGAGAAAGCATTATGTCCCCAAACCCAAATCTTTGATGAACTATTTTTGTTCGTAGTGCCAAAACGCAGTACACTCGCGATCTATTCTTCTCCACAGTAGTTAATAAGATTCGCTTTGTCGTCTGTAAAGTCTATCCATCAGTACACGTAGCACACCAGGCATCAGCTGAAAAAATGGCTTTGAAATAAGGTTTCAAGTCTTGATAGAAAATCTCTGCTACAAGATTAATACGCTAGTACAACACGGCGTAAATAAACATACCATTCAAAATGACGTGAAAGCCCGGAATACAACACTTTTGAGAGCCAGTTGCTTGGCTGTCGGCAGAGCCGACGACAGTCGCCTCAAGTCGGGAAATCCTTTCGGCAGTTCCTCTTGGGGGGAACCCCCTCTGAGCGACTGCCTCACCACGGCGCTGTCTCCCCAACGCACTGGCTCCTTTTGACTTCCGCGCAGCGGTACTAGGCTATCCAAAAGCTGCTTTGTTTCTCTTCTGCATTGCTTTAGTAGCCTATAACGTGCTGTCTACTAAGAACTTTATTCTCTTTTTACAAACTTACAGTTGATAACAAGCCGTTAAAGCCACTGCCAAAGCATCCGCAGCATCATCCGGCTTAGGAATTTCATCTAAATCCAACTCCCGCGCCACCGCTTCTTGCACTTCTGACTTATCAGCATTGCCATAACCTGTTAAAGCTTGCTTAATTTGAGCCGGAGTAAACTCTACATAAGGAAGACGACGCTGACCCAACACTAAAATGACTATACCCCGCGCCTGTGCAACCAGGATTGTACTTGACATACGATAGAAGAATAGTTTCTCGATCGCTACTAAATCTGGCTGAAATTCCTCTATCAGGGTGTGTAAATCATCAAACAAGGTACATAGGCGCTGTCCCATTTCTACATCTGCTGACGTTTTAATGACTCCAAAATCCAGCATATTTACTGTAGTCTCTTGCACCTTGTTGAGATTTTGTGTGCAGCTAATTGCCCCAAATCCTAAAATTGCCAGTCCTGGATCTAATCCTAAAATTCGTTTTTCCATTAAATTCACTTTTACCAAGCCAGGATATTGTTTAACTAAAAATACTGGCAATCTTCACGACTTGCTTTTAGTCTAATAGGATTGACAAATATAATAGTTTCACGCCTGGTGTTTTAAACCAAGTGGTGTAGATTTTCTGTTAATTATTGTTTGTAGCACTGCTCCAAATCAGGTATGTCAATTGGTTTTCTTAGACAAGCCCTCAACGCCCTGCAAAAGCAGTCGCGCTCTCGTACTTCTTATCGGGTTAACCAGTGGTTCAAATGGTTATCCCCTGGACTATCGGTAAAACGTTGGTTATTGATTAGTGTTGGGGGTGTACTGCTGGCGAGTTTGGGGTTAGCCATTTGGATTAAGCTGACCCCAATTTTTTGGATGATTGAGTTGGTTAGAGGTTTTTTGGGAGTGATCACCAACCTCTTACCGAACTATATCAGTGGGCCTTTGGTGCTGCTTGGCGGCTTGCTGTTAGTGCTTTGGGGGCAAACTCGCACCGTAGGCTCAATTACTAAGGTACTAAGAGCAGAAGGCGGAGAGGAACTCATTGATGTCTTGCTGGCCCATCGTCGATTGTACCGAGGCCCAAAAATAGTGGTAATTGGTGGTGGTACGGGACTTTCCACGTTGTTGAGGGGGCTGAAAACCTACAGCGCTAATATTACTGCAATTGTCACTGTTGCCGATGATGGTGGCTCTTCTGGGCGTTTGCGTCAAGAATTTGGAGTGCTACCACCAGGGGATATTCGCAATTGTTTGGCTGCACTAGCAGATGAAGAAAAGTTATTAACAGAATTGTTTCAATACCGTTTTCGGGCTGGAGATGGATTAACGGGTCACAGTTTTGGCAATTTGTTTTTAACGGCAATGAGTGATATTACTGGAGATTTAGAACAAGCAGTTGCAGCCAGTTCTAAAGTTCTAGCGGTGCGAGGACAAGTACTACCAGCAACTCTCAGTGATGTTCGCCTCTGGGCAGAATTAGCCGATGGTCGTCGGATTGAGGGGGAGTCTAGTATTCCCAAAGCTGGCGGTAAAATTGTCAAAATTGGCTGCATTCCGGCTAATCCTCCGGCGGTACCAGCAGCTATTAAGGCAATTAAAGAAGCTGATTACATTATTATTGGCCCAGGTAGCCTTTATACAAGCCTAATTCCTAATTTATTAGTACCAGAAATTGCCGATGCGATCGCTCAATCAGATGCCCCCCGTATTTATATCTGCAATATAATGACTCAACCAGGAGAAACTGAAGGCTACACTGTTGCCGACCACATCAGAGCAATTGATGCTGCTTGTGGACAAAGACGGCTATTCGATGCTGTATTGATACACAAAAAATCCCCCTCAGAGCAATCACTCATCCGCTACGCCCAACAAAACTCTCATCCCGTTTTCCTTGATAGAGAAGCAGTAACTCAGCTAGGGCGACGGATTGTTCCAGCTAATGTTTTGTATGAAGATGAAACAGGTTTTGTACGTCACAATCCCCAGAAACTAGCACAAGTGTTATTACGGTGGTACGGTAGAAGTCAACCCCTTCGGGGAATTCAAAATTCAAAATTCAAAATTCAAAATTAAGGAAAATGAAAATTAGTCATTAATCTAAACTAGGACTTACGCACACTCTACGAATTCTTCTCTACGAGACGCTACGCGTTCCGTTGGCGCAGCCTCTCGTAGAGAAGGAAAGGCGGTCGACAAATTAAGCTTTTGGGCGATTCTTTGCGTAAGTTCTATAAACAAAGGACTAATGACAAATGACAAATGACAAATCATGAAAATTTTTCTTGCAGATACAGAAGCGACGCTGCGCTTAGGTATTACTCTTGGCGAATCCCTGACACCTGGCAGTGTAATTTTACTAGAAGGTGATTTAGGCGCTGGTAAAACTACTTTAGTTCAAGGCATTGGTAAAGGTTTAGGAATTGCTGAACCCATTGTCAGTCCCACTTTCACGCTGATTAATGAGTACACAGAAGGGCGCTTTCCCCTTTACCATCTAGATTTATATCGCTTAGAACCGCAAGAAGTTGCAACCCTAAATTTAGAAAGTTACTGGGAAGGTGTTGAAGTCATACCAGGAATTGTGGCAGTTGAATGGGCAGAACGATTACCCTACAAGCCAGATAGTTATCTGAGCGTGAGTTTGACTTATGGACATGAAGGCACTCGTCAAGTCGAACTCACACCATTCAATTGTGCCATTAGCAAAGTCATTGCCGCGATTTAAGTTCATCTCCCGACTAAAGTACGAGAGATTTCACTTTTTTGACCGTAACACTCAAAAATTCCTGCAAATAATCGAGGGAGAACTTTATACTCGTCCTATCTGCCACTACCACGTTCGCCACTGTCAGTTACTAACATTGTTATCTTAACCCAAACAAAAATATTTAATCAGCTTTTCTTCAATAGAAAACTGGTGGTAAGCTTTGCTAACACCTGTTTCTATAGATTTAGGAAAGTTGGCAACACACTGGCTTTCTTTTAAAAGAAGACTATTTTTTTCTTTCACTCCCTTGAATCCAGGCGAGTTTATATTATCCGAATAGTATTGAACCTAAAGTGAGTCTTAACTAAACGGGATATAGGCATCTACTAGTTTTATTGCTGTAATAAGCAGTTAAAAACTGATTTAGATGGTTGGTATACGAATTAAGCAAGTGTAAATAAACTGTTGTTGGGTTCTATGAGAGTTTTGAGAGAACTTAGTCAGCTTCGATTGAACCTGATTAGTTCCCTACTGTAGTTCAAAAAAGGAATCTAGATTATTTAGCAGTGAATGCTATTAAAAAAAGTTAAGCAATCATCAGTTTCTGTATAACTTTAACTTTTCTCACTCTTAGTATTCCCAAGTTAAGTTCACAATCTATACAAAAAAGTAAAGTATTTTATAAACTTATAAAATTAGTTGTAATAATTTTAACTAGCAATAAATTCTTATATTTACATCTGTAATTAGCACCAATCTCAAGGAAATATTAACTAAAATATCTGGTATTTATACATATTTTATCTGGAAATACAAGATGTATTAAGTAAGTTGGTATGAAAAAACCAAACCATGTAAGGATACAGGGTTTGGTCTATGGAGCGAACTCTTTGTTACACCTCTTACTTCATAGTTAAGCAAAAATGCCTAATCAACGATTAAGCGTTGTAGATAAAGTCTTTTGTCGCCCCGTCAGGACTCTTAGCTAGTCGAAGTTGATTTCGTTACAAATCTTCATCAAAATTTTATTCCGATATATCGTGATATATTCCGATATATCGTATATTAGAGAAAGTTGATTTGAGATTCACTTATGTTTAGACATTTTCGGTCACGTTTTGGCGCGCCTGCATGGGCAGGAGTTAGCGAAGAGGATTCATTATTTGTCAGGTCTTGGTTTCAACATGGCAAGCATCATGGTAGACATCATGACAAACGCTTTGATAATGAAATGTTTGGTCGTGGTTGGGGAGATGAATACCGGACTCGTCGGGGTGACATCAAGTTCATTCTGCTGGAATTGTTATCTGAGAATCCTAGTCATGGTTACGACCTGATTAAAGAGATGGAAACTCGCTTTGGTGGTTTCCGTCGCCTCAGTCCTGGCTCAGTGTATCCAACACTCCAATTGTTGGAAGAAGGTGGTTATCTCAAGAGCGCACAGGAAGGGGGCAAGCGGATTTATACGATTACGGATGAGGGCAAACAATTATTGGCAGAACGTGCCCAACAAGAACCTTCAGACACTCCTTGGGATACCTTCAAAAGTTTTGTTACAGGTAAACCCCAAGAGTTTATTGAGTTGCGGAATGCCGCCACACAGTTAGCTGCTGCGGTGGTACAGGTTGCTCGTAGTGGCAATATGGAGCGGGTAAATCGCGTACGGGAGCTTTTAGAGCAAGTTAAACGGGAAATTTATGCGATTCTGGCTGAAAAATAAGTAGAAGCTCGTAGTAAGGATTTTAGTCTTTATTTTCTAAACACTAAACTGCTTACCCAACGGGAAAGTTAGTCGCTCATGGGGAAACTTTTACGAAGCGTTTCGTAGAGCAGAACGCCCTAACTCACTACAAACCCTCTAAGTACTTTGTTACGCATTAGCGTTCGCTGTCTAGCATTTGCATCTGATGTTCATCATAACGAGTACCTGCGATCGCAGATGCGGGAATTGCTGCTTCAATGCGGGTTAAGTCCTCTGGGGATAGGTTTACATCCAAAGCCGCCAACGATTCGGAAAGTTGGCTGCGCTTGCGTGCCCCGATGACTGGCACAATGTTTCTACCTTTGGCAAGTACCCAGGCAATAGCCAACTGCGAAGGAATAACTCCTTTCTCGGCGGCAATTTGCTTCAGTTCTTCGATCAGGCGTTGGTTCTGGGCAAGGTTTTCTTTGCTGAAGCGTGGTAAATAGGCACGAAAATCGCCCTGTGTGGCTGGAGTGGAGCCACTCAACAGTCCTCGTGAAAGCACGCCATAGGCAGTCACGCCAATACCAAGTTCTTCCAGTACAGGAAAAATCTCGCTCTCAGGACTACGGCTAATCAGGGAGTACTCGATTTGTAGGTCACTGATGGGGTGGATAGCGTGGGCGCGGCGGATGGTGTCCGCTCCCACCTCCGATAACCCAATATATCGGACATAGCCAGCCTTGACTAGCTCGGCGATCGCGCCGATGGTGTCTTCAATGGGAACTTGCGGGTCTAATCGAGCCGGGCGGTAGATGTCAATGTGGTCTACTCCCAATCGGGTAAGACTATAAGCGATAAAGTTTTTCACCGAAGAGGGACGCGAATCTATACCAAGCCATCCGGCATCGGGAGTACGTAAAGCGCCGAATTTCACTGAAACCAAGGCTTTGTCTCGACGATCCTTGATTGCTCGACCAATTAACATCTCATTGTGCCCGCTGGCATAAAAATCGCCAGTATCCAATAATGTCATCCCGTGGTCGAGAGCTGCCTGGATAGTTGCAATGCTTTCGTTTTCGTCTGCTGCACCGTACACACCAGACATACCCATACATCCGAGAGCTAGGGGGAAAACAGTTAGACCTTTAGAACCAAGTTGGCGAGGTTGAATTTGATTTTGGGTAGTCATATTTAGATTTTCAGTTGTTTTGCTTTTTTGCTGGGTTTAAAACTCTTTTTAATATGGACTGGCTGTGTGGCGGACAATGATCTCATTGACATCAACGTCATCCGGTTGCTCGATTGCAAAGGCGATCGCTCTGGCGATCGCGTCAGCCGGAAGTACAATCTTGCGGAATTCCTCCATTCCTTTGCCAGCTTCTGCGTCAGTTATACTATCTGCCAATTCCGACTCTGTTGCACCCGGCGAAATAACCGTAACGCGAATGTCGGTATTTTCCTGACGCAGCCCCTCCGAAATTGCCAGCACGGCGAACTTGGTAGCCGAGTAAACAGCGGAGGTTGGCCACACCGCATGTCCCCCGATGGAGGACAAGTTGACGAATTGGCCAAATCCCTGGCGTTTCATCAGCGGTAGCCCAGCAGCAATGCCATTGAGTACGCCACGGATATTTACGTCAATCATCCAGTCCCATTCATCAACCTTCAGTGCTTCTAGTTTCGAGAGCGGCATCACGCCTGCATTGTTGACGATCGCATCAATGCGGCCAAATTTGCTCTGAGCAAATTCTACAAAGGTTTGGAAATCAGCGCGATGAGTAACATCAAGGGTCTGATATTCCGCCAAGCCTCCCTCAGAGCGGATTGTAGCCACGAGGGTTTCTAGCCGCTCCGTGCGTCGTGCGCCCAGGATGACGTGGATGCCCTTACGAGCGAGTAGACGTGCTGTCGCCTCACCGATACCGCTGCTTGCACCTGTAATTAGTACGACTTTCTGTTCTTTGCCAGTGTTTTCGTTGGTAGTCATAAAACCATGTCTGCAAGTGGTTGTACTTTCTAGCACACTTTTAATCTAAGAGAGTCAAAGCTTGATGCGGTAATCTGAACCTGCGGAATTCTTGCCTAATCCTGCATTTTCCTTTATTGTTTATCATAAAAAGATAAGCTGACCAAAGCGGCTGAATAGATTGCGGCTGCCTTGAATGTTAGTTTCATAGGGATTTTAAACGACATTATGGAACAGACTGTTAGAAAGCAGCAGTCCGAGCTAGCCGCTCTGATTGCACAGAACAGTAATGGAGATGGTGTCCATCCCACAGCGATCGAGCGGTTATTCCTGATCTGCTCTTTACAACCGACTGCGCCTCTCCATGCCTTGCATGAGCCTGCCCTGTGCATCGTCGCTCAGGGCAAGAAACAGGTAATGTTGGCAGACAATCTGTATGTTTATAGTCAAGACCAATATTCGGTGGTATCCATCGATCTGCCTGTCGTCAGTCAAGTGATTGAGGCAACGCCAATCGTTCCGTATCTGTGCCTTCGGCTCGATTTAGATCTGGGAGAACTCAGTACACTGATGATGGAGGCAAAACTAGACGCTCCCGCTAACCAACCACTAAAACCGGGCTTGTCTATTAATCCTGTTAGCCCCCAACTGCTTGATGCAGCAATAAGACTTGTACGGTTGTTGGAAACACCTCAAGATATTGCTATTCTCGCACCTTTGATTATTCGAGAAATTCTCTACCGTTTGTTATCAGGCGAACACAGTGCTAGATTGCGACAGATTGCTTTAGTCGATAAACAACTCCAAGCAATTAGCAAAGCGATCAACTGGCTAAAATGGAACTACGAAAAACCATTTCGGATCGATACGATCGCTCGTGAAGCGTGCATGAGTCCCTCGTCCCTGCATCATCACTTCAAGTCAGTCACCACCATGAGTCCTTTGCAATATCAAAAACAGCTTCGGCTTCAACAAGCCCGTCGCCTGATGCTGGGGCAAGGTATGGATGCGGCAACAGCTAGTCATTACGTGGGTTATGAAAGCCCCTCACAGTTCAGCCGTGAATACAGTCGCTTATTCGGTGCACCACCGTTGCGTGATATGGCTCGGTTAAAAAGTGGAGTTTTTGAGGATGGGGAATAAGGGAGCAAGGGAGAAATCAATTCAAAATTCAAAATTCAAAATTGAAGATTCAATCCCAATGCCCAATGCTCTCAAAAATTAGAAGCGATCGCACTTGAATTTTGCTCAATGAGTGAGTTTAGGAATGTCCACAATTGCAAATCAGTAAAGTCTGGTATTGCCATAAATGCACCGACTAACTGTAAAATTTGCGGATCGTGGGTGGAGGCGATGCCAATGGTGCGGATCTCTGCGCCTACCGCTGAACGAATACCAGAAGGAGAGTCTTCTAAAGCGATCGCTTCTTCTGCTGTAATCTCCAATTTATTCAGGGCAACTTGGTAGGGTACAGGGTCGGGTTTACCTGCAATACAATCATCCGCTAAAACAACTGTGTGGAAAGCTTCTTTGATACCCAAAACTTCTAGCATAAATTCTGCATTTAGTCTAGGGGCATTAGTTACTAATGCACGTTTTAATTGATATACATCTGTCCATGCTAGTATTTCAGAAAATCCACTTAGCGGTTTGATATCTGGGGCGAGTTTGCGGAAAAGCATCTCTTTTTCGTCTGCAAATCTTTGCCCTTCTAATGCTGATAATTGTGGCAGAATATCCTTAACAATTTCTGGATTTAGCCTTCCACTAATTCGGGATTTATAAAATGTTTCATCTATTTCTATGCTGTAATTTAACAGCATTTCCTGCCAAGCTCGGTAATGTATAGGGTCAGTGTTGACAATAGTGCCGTCTAGGTCAAAGAGAATTGCAGCTAGCATGATTTATTGGGTATAATGTAAATAATTGTTAACTTAATTTGAATAGTTTACATTGTTTTTTGTCTTTAGTGATTGATCCTTCGTTAATACGAGGATTGAGGACTGAAGAATAAATTTCAAGAGTCAGAAATTAATCTGCTAAATCCTAAAATCTATACTGGATAGGGCATATAAGGGCAGACAGATAAAGCCTCAGGGGAAACTGCCGTATAATCGATAACCTTCTTCGTAAGCAAATGGTAGCCGCCACAAACTTTTTTCGTGTTGATGATTTACTAGTGCAGATTTACAACTCTGAAGTTGAAATGGCCGAGGATGTTGCCAAAATCGTGCAAAAGTATTTACAACAAGTTCTCAAGCAGCAGGATACAGCTGCTGTATTGTTAGCTACAGGTAACTCCCAACTCAAATTTCTTGATGCTTTGATTGCATTAGATGGTGTAGATTGGTCACGGATTATTCTGTTCCATCTAGATGAATATTTGGGAATTACTGCTGACCATTCTGCTAGTTTTCGGCGTTATATGCGAGAACGTGTAGAGAAGCGAGTTAATCCTAAAAAATTTCACTATATAGAAGGTGATACATTACAACCAGTAACAGAGTGCGATCGCTACACTAAATTATTGCAAGCACAACCGATTGACTTATGCTGTCTTGGTGTTGGCGAAAATGGACATTTAGCTTTTAACGATCCGACTGTAGCAAATTTTCAAGATCCTTACAGAGTTAAACTGGTAAAACTGGATACTGTGAACCGTCAACAACAAGTAAGTACAGGTCACTTTCCGAATTTAGAATCCGTGCCACAGTATGCTTTTACCGTCACCATTCCAACAATTTGTTCAGCTAAAAAAATTATCTGTCTTGCTCCAGAAAGACGTAAAGCGAATGTAGTAAAAGAAATGCTGGAAAATTATGTCGGTAAAGACTGTCCGGCTTCTATTCTCCGTCAACAACCCCAAGCGACGTTGTTTTTAGATGTTAATTCTGCTAGCTTACTAAAATCAACTTAAACTTATCCACATCTTCAATCTTTCAAGCTAATTATTTGAGCGATCGCTGGAATTGCATTAGTAGTTTCAGTATACAATTAACCTATAACTGTCAAGCGATATTCTATATCTAAATTCGCAAATTCTGATACACTTTGTTCTACAAATTTGATGTTTTTACAAGTCGTAAACATCTCAAAGTAATAAAATAAAAATTTCTAAATACGCCAGTCATCAAAATTTAGCTTTATATTAAGCGACTGGCGAATCTAGCAAGCTTTAAAAGAAGGGTATAAATAACTTAATAGATACCCTTAAGCATCCTCAAAAGTTCAAGAGTGCTAAATTTCAGCACCTGATTTTGCTTCAGTACCCATTGGCGAAACATAGTCGCGGAAAAGAGTAATCTGTTGTTCAAACTCTAATCCTTGAATTTTGCTAAACAATGGTTTAGCTTCAGAAGGAAGTTGATAATCATCAGGTACAGGAATTATAGTACCATTTTCCATCCCTTGAGATAATCGATACCAAAATAGGAGTTTTGTAGTATCACCCAAAGAGCCATATTCACGAGAAATTTGGGTATCCGCTTTATTAATCAAATCACGCTGAACTTGTAATTGTTGTTCGTGAGATAATTCCTTAACTTGATTAAATAAACCTTCAGCTATTTCTGGAGAAACAGTACTGGCTCCAGGAGCGGCTGGAGTAATTGAACTCCCCATTTCTTTATAGACAAACCAAAACAAAGCAAGTTGTTGATCTACATTTAAATTTTGCCAAGCTTGAACGTGTTCGCGAATAGTTGGATCGTTGGTTTGTGTAGATGTCATGATTAACTCCAAATCGCAATTATTTATTTATTCTTAAGAATGTTATCAAATGTACATTTGAAGTTTTACCCTACTGAAGACAGATGTCTTAAAATCATAAAGAATATTGTTCAAAGCCAAAATAATGCTTGACAAGTGCCAAATGAAAGAGTTAGCAATTATAAGTCTGTTGCCAAATTAAAAGATTATTAAAAGGTATTTCCTTGGATAGATGTTAGCTTGATTATAATAGTGGGTAAAGCACTACTTATTAATCTTTGAAAAGGCTAAATTTATGATTTACGCATTGACAGAAGCAACCAACTGTGGATTAAATCTTGTTGGAAGGCTCTGCATTGTAATCCTCTTGTAAATGTGTTACTGTCTTTAGTCAAATCAGTAGGTCGCAGCCTCTAATAAGCCAAAGCAACGGTAAACAAAGTATAGTTTTGAGTCTTTGTGATTCTTCGAGTTTAATAGTAATCAAACGGACATGAAATTATAATACGCAGTAGGGGTGTACAGCTAGCTGTACGCCCCTAATAAAAACCTATATTTAATGCAACTGACGAAACGCTACAATCTATCATCAGTAAAGGTGAACGCTTTTACCCAAATATTAGAAGAGTTTGTTGGTTAGACACCAGCCTTCCTAATATTACTCATTTATTGGCGAAAAGTTATTAGTACTTACTGCCAAGTAAAGATTGGAATGCATTTAACGTCGAACTTAGTCAAGTATTTTTTTGCCTGTTTGTGCTGCACTGTCCCCGACATCATTAGCAGTTTTTTGAGCACCTTCTACGTAGCCAGATCCAAATTGTTTAAAGGCTTCTGCTGACTCTTTTCCAATCTTTTCAAGTCGTTTACCAGGAGCACCTTCCGTTTCACGAGCTTCTTTATTCCACTCCCCTAGTGTTCTCGGTCTTTGAGAATCATTTTGCTGTATCTGTTCGCGAACTCTTTCTTTTAAGCCTGTGTTATTTTGCCCAGCAGCAATATTCGTCGTCAGCATTAGAAAACCAACTATGACAACAGCCAAAAAACCTTTTATTTGAAGTCCTTTAAGGAGGGAACTGATTTGACTAATAGTCCTAGAAATCAAATTTATCATGCCGAATTAGTTTGTTTTTTGGAGTACAAATAAAGATTAGCTATAAAAAAATAATTATCCTTCTAACAAAAGGCATATCTCAGTTATGAAACATCTTAGATGAGACTATACCAATCATCCGCAAGCAAATCAACTAAATCAAACTATTCTTCGAGGTGAAAAAGAATCTATAAACCTAGCAATGCTAGGTCTCTACAAGGGTTCTGGATAACGCATATTTAATTTCGCCAGATGTGTGTTAACTGCAATATTTAGTTAACCATGATATTTTTTATAGATTGCTTGATTTTGACATCACCCAAGCGGTAGAAATTGGTATACTCACTTTTGCTTGTACACAAAATAACTCCAAATCACTCAAAATTGGTTTGTGGTTGCCTAGAGCAAAATGTCGATATTTAGGCAAAAAAGCTGATTTTGCGTGGTAATAACGCTTTGAAGACCATTGAGAATAATTGACTATGTGAGAAAACGGTTGAGATGGCATAAATTTCCAAAATTCATCCGAAAAAAAGCATTCAAATGCTCAATAATCGCTTTCTTATCAGTATTACTCTTTGTTTATAAATCATGCTTGAGATTCCTTGGGTTGCTAAATGTAGCACTAAATACATTTTTCATACAACATTTGGTTTTTAATACAGGTAGAAGTAAAAAAAAACATATATCTTTGGTTGTAAAAATTATCAACATTAAAAGATAGATGCTTATGGATAATTCCTAAATAGTTACTAATAACAATCAACAGTCACATGACTTTTAGGTTAGTACCACTGCGCGGAAGTCAAAAGTCAAAAGTCAAAAGAGTTGTCTTCTGGGCTTTTGCACCATTTGAAATGGTGAGGCAGTCCGGTCTTGGGGGTTCCCACGCCAGTTGCTTCAAGTCGCCAGAGCCGCCCAACGCACTGGCTCCCCATGAGGAACTGCCGTTAGCGCAGCGTTAGCGAGCCTGCGAGCGTCACCCGAAGGGGTATGTTTATTTATGCCGTGATGTACTTGTACACTGTGGCGGAAGTTTGCCTACCTTTAACAAGTTGCTTGAACAATTTGTCTAGTTAATTAAGATGGTAGCTGGATTTATACTGTGCTGTACTAGAGGCATTGTTTATCTGACCGAGTGAATTTATATTGTAATTCCTAGATATTTGAAGGGCTTACAGACGAAAAACTACTCGATATTTTTCCTTAACACGAGAATTGCTTCAGGTGGAAAGCCAAAGGATGAAATACTGGATAACGAAATTAGCAATCTGTATAGTATTACTGTATAGCTTGTTGCTATCAAATGATTATGCAGGAGCAAACCAACTTTCAAATACTTCTAATATTGATATACAGCAATTAAATCCACTGCCAGGAGTTGAAAACGTAGCAAGTGCTGACAAGAATCTTGCTGAGATTAAAAAGGAAGATTTTTGCCGATTTAATGGGATTGTAAATCAGATAGATAAATTAGAAGGACTCTTCACACTTTATTGCAGCGAGGATTCGGGAAAAGTTTTCTTAGAACTTAAGCCAGAGCAGCTAAATAAAAACTACCTAGCTATAGTAACATTAGAATCAGGCATTGGGGAAAGTGGGATTTATAGTGGATTACCTCTTTCTGATTTTATTTTTTATTTTCGAAGAATAAATAATAGATTGCATTTTGTTGTGCGTAATGTAAAATTCCGTACAGACAGTATAGCAGAACAGCGATCGCTTGCTCGTTCATTTAGCGATTCAGTTCTTTATTCACTCGAAATAGCTACTATCGATCCAAAAAATCAAAATATTCTGATCGACCTGAATGGACTGCTAATGCAGGATTTTCCTGGATTAACTTCTTTATTAAAATACTCCTTGCAAGCTGATTACCACTTAGATGCACGCAAGTCATATTTTGGTGATGTTAACAGTTTCCCAGAAAACATAGAGATTGATTCGATTTATGGTTTTTCATCACTAGAAGGCTCAAATTTAATCACCGTACCCGATAGTAGGGCACTCACTTTAAAGGTACACTACAGTTTTTCTCAGTTGAGAGAAAACAATGGTTATATTCCCAGACTTGCCGATGATAGAGTTGGATATTTTACTACTGCTTTCCAAGACTTTTCTGATAATAATGCTCGCGAATCATTTGTACGTTACATTAATCGCTGGCATCTAGAACCATCCAATCCTAATGCCCCTTTATCTCCACCGAAAAAACCAATTGTATATTGGATTGAAAATGCTGTACCGCTAAAATACCGAAATGCGATTCGTGAAGGCGTTTTGATGTGGAATAAAGCATTTGAAAAAGCCGGATTTCAAAATGCGATTGAAGTGCAGCAAATGCCAGATGATGCTGATTGGAAACCAGCAGATGTACATTACAACACTATTCGCTGGTTCAATTCTTTAGATGCAGGTTTTGCCAAAGGCCCGATGCGCGTCAACCCATTCACCGGGGAAATATTGGATGCAGATATTATTGTGGATGCCAATATGGTGCGTTTAGTTCAACAAGAATATCATGCATTAATGGAGGCAAATTCATGTCCAGAAAAGATGAAAGGACATGAACACGCAAGAAAATATCTGGATAGATTCTTTGCATCATCTTCCTCTGCTTTGTTTTTTTCCTCTGAGTCCTGCTATGGTATGGAGTCTTCAAATCAAGCAGCTATGGGGGCGCTAACGTTGTCAATTTTGCCAAACACTACACCTAGTAGTGAAACGATGAAGGAGTATGTACATCAATATTTACGTTCTCTTATCGCTCACGAAGTCGGACACACTCTGGGTTTGCGTCACAACTTTTATGGCAGCACCATGTTAGCGCCACAAGAATTAAATAATACTGAAATCACTCACACCAGAGGTTTAGTAGGTTCGGTGATGGACTATGTACCTGTGAATATAGCACCACAGGGAGTACGGCAAGGTGACTATTTCCCAGGAGTTATTGGGCCTTATGACGAATGGGCAATTGAGTATGGTTATAAAAAATTTCCAGCAACAGTACTTGAGGTAACGATTCCAGAATCAGAAAAAAGTTTTTTAGACCAGATTGCACTAGCGTCGCCTCAACCAGAATTATCTTACGCAACTGATGAAGATATCTGGGATATCAATCCTTTGGCAAATATTTGGGATATGAGTAGTGATGTGCTACTTTATTCACAGTGGCAAATGGATAATGCTCGTTTTATGTGGCAGCGTCTTGATCAGGGTTATTTATCGAAAGGAGAAAGCTATAGTAACCTACGCCTTAAATTTAATAGAGTACTTAAATATTATTTTCGGAACGCCACTTTGCTTTCTAAATACATTGGTGGACAATCCTTTCGGCGTCTCCATACCAGTGACGATGCTTGGGCATTTGTACCAGTTTCACTTTTAAAACAACGTCAGGTATTGACAAAGTTACAAGAGTATGTATTTGCTGAAGATGCTTTCAGCTTTTCACCACAATTGCTCAATCAACTAGCACCGTCACGTTGGGAACACTGGGGTAGTTCTGCACCTAATAATCGCCTTGATTATCCAATTCACGATCGCATTTTGAGTTTTCAAAGTGCGATATTGCGATCGCTATTAGACAGCGATCGCTTAAATCGGTTACAAGATATAGAATTAAAAACTCTGCCTGGAGAAGCGCTTTCCATACCAGAATTGTTCGACACCCTGCAAACAGGCATCTGGACAGAAGTTTTCGCCCCAGGAGAACCAAAGCCAATTTCTAGCATCCGCCGTTCATTGCAACGGGAACATCTGAATATTTTGTTACAGATGATGTTGGGTACTACTAATGCACCTGAAGATGGTCGGACATTGGCTTGGTATGAATTGCGCCAACTGCAAAAAGCCATTGATGTCAGACTCAAACAACTTGGCGAACAGATCATTAGCGGGGTTCCTTCCCTGGAAACCACTGCGTTAGCGAGGAACGAGCCTCATCCTGACCAAAAAAGCCTCGATCTTTACACCTTAGCTCACTTAGAAGCTTCTGGCGATCGCATTACTAAAGCATTAAATGCACAGTTACTCTCTAGGTAAGCTGATGCGCGTGTAGGTTGTACATTTTTGCATTCAGACCGTCCTAAGTACAACATTTCATTAATTCGTACCGAATTCTTTGTGTACCTTTGCGCTTACCTCTGCGCTCCTACCCTGCGAGAAGGCGAAGCGCCTATGCGTTTAAATTTCAACCCTCAATTCGCCACGATTTTATGCAAAGCTGTACTAAGAATCTATCTCAAAACTCTAAGTGCTTGTGGCGATACAGCCCAGGAGGATAGCCACTCCAACGCTTAAACACCTGACTAAATACAACTTCTGAGGAATAACCCACCTGGACGGCAATCTCTTTCATCGTTAGCTGTTTATCCTGTAATAGCTCCACAGCCTTATTCATTCGCCAGTTCATCAGGTACCTCAACGGCGGCACTCCAACTAATTGGGTGAAGCGAGCCGCAAAACTAGAGCGAGACATGGATGCACGTTGAGCTAACGAAGAGACTGTCCAATCTTGCTCAGGATAGCGATGCATTACACTCAAAGCGTTGCTAATTCCTGGTGTACGCAGCGCTCGTAACCACCCGCCTTGATGATTGGGTAGTTGAGCGATGTAGCTGCGAATCGCTTGGATGAATAAAATATCAGCAAGTCGCGTGAGCACAGTTTGTCCACCCGGTAAATCAGTAGCCGTCTCGCAATCAAACGATTGTAGCGTTGTCGTTAGCCACGGTAATGATTGTCCTTGTTCACCCTTGACATGAATGAGCGAGGGCAAAGCAGCAAGTAGTGGATTGGTTGGCGTATGATGAAAGTTGATTCCGCCAGAAATAATCACCGTTGTTCCACTTTCTTGATTTCCACCGTACTTGAGAAGTTTGAAGCCGCTAACAGGTTCAAGCGAAAGAATTTCCTCCAAATCAGTGACAGGGCTAGTCAACGCATCACAAAGCGTGTGCGAGACCCGATGTGGCAGGACCACTAAATCTCCAGATGACAAGTGTACGGGCGTGTCCAAATCCTCAACTCGTAACCAGCCTTGCCCACTTGTAACGATATGGAACTTAGCTCCGTACTCTGCGCGTAGCCGCACTCCCCAGGGTGGAGACAATATGGAACGACACAAAAGTACGCTCTCTAGGTGCATCGTTTGCAGAACTTCAGTTAGGGGGTCTAATGCCAGCATCAAGAATTGGACTCACACTTAATAGTATTGGCTTTTTACTTATTGTTTGTCTATAGTCTCTAAGCTTATCTTAATTTACAGACTGCTTTGTCAATCGAAGTCAAGGAGAAAATTGAGATGAGTTCACTCAGCAGGATAGCTGTTATCGGCGCTACAGGCAGTTTAGGCAAACCTGTGGTGCAGGAGTTAGTTCGAGCAGGTTTTTTCGTTCGTGCGATCGCGCGTGATCCCGTCAAAGCTCAATCTTTATTGGTGAAGGAGGTTGAAGTGATCAAGGGTGATCTACAGGATGTTGACTCGCTTGAACGGGCTTTCTATGAAATGGATGCTGTGTATTTGAATCTAACTACACCCAGTCGCAAGGCAGCCTTCTATCCTGAAAGAGATGGAACAAAAAATGTAATTCAAGCAGCACAGGCGGCTGATCTTCAACACATTAGCAAAATCTCTGGATTAGGAACGAGAAAGGTCAACGAAACGAAATGGTGGCAACATCAGCAGAAGTTTGAAGCTGAACAGGCAATTATCGAATCTGGAATTCCCTACACAATTTTTCAGCCGACGTTTTTCATGGAAACGCTGTTAATGTTGATTCGCGGAAAGTCCTTGACGCTCATTGGTGATCCTGCCAACCCGTTCTACTGGATTGCGGGAGAAGACTATGGAAAACAAGTTGTTGCCGCTCTAAAAAGTGAACAGGCACATAACAAAAGGTATGCAATTCAAGGCTTAGAACCCTTGACCATGAAAGAAGCAGCATTGAGATTTATTCAGGTTTACGACCCGACTTTGAAAGTGAGTTCAATTCCTTTGGCTCTAGTCAAGATGTTGGGGCTTTTTTCAGACCAAATGCAATTGGTGAGTGAAGCAATTGGTGTTTTGTCAAAGACCAAAGATGAGTTTGTATCGCGGGAAACTTGGAACGAATTGGGTCAACCCCAGATGAAAATTGAGGATTTTGCCCAAGTGATGAGAGGGTCAGGAGCACGATAAATCTGTCTTTGTATTAATGAACTTTTATTGGAGAACAAAATGGATAACGCTACTCGGTATCGAGTCTTTGTCTGCACGAAACAGCGCGATCTCAATGATTCTAGGGGATGCTGCTATAACCGTGATGCGGTCTCAATTTACCAAGCTTTCGTGGATGAAATTAGACAGCGACAGTTGGAACCTCGTGTTGAAGTTTGTTGTTCGGGTTGTCTAGACCGTTGTGAAGTTGGAGCCGTTGCGTTAGTGACTCCAATCAAGGGCATTGCTCCCAAATGGTTGCCAACTAAGTTGAAGCGGCAGATGCTCACAGAGAAGCATTGGCACGTTCGCTTAGCAGTCAAAGATATTCCAGCAATTCTTGAGCGTCATTTTGTCAATGTTGAAGTTGAGCCAAAAACATAACAGGTGAATTGTTCTTTTCTAGCGCACTGGTAAAACAGTCCTGAAAGCTCTGCTGCATGGGTACTCTACTGAGGAATCTGACCCACCCAATCCGATTGGGCGTAAACGCATTGATGCTCGTGCCGCGTTAGACGCGATTATTTTTCGGCTTCGCAGTGGTTGTCAGTGGAACCAACTGCCAAGTGAGTTTCCTGATGATAGTTCCGTTCATCGGACTTTTCAGCGTTGGGAACAGAACGGTGTGTTAGACCAAATCTGGGCAACGTTAGTTGAGGAGTGCGATGAACTGGGCGGTGTTGATTGGCAGTGGCAAAGCGCAGATGCAGCAATGGCAAAGGCGCGATTTGGCGGCGATGAAATAGGTCCGAACCCCACAGACCGAGCAAAGCCCGGAACCAAACGAAGTGTGTTAGTCGAAGCCGACGGCGGTCCGCTTGCAGTTGTGATTGGTGCTGCCAATGTTCATGATTGTAAGTTGCTCGAATCAACCCTGAAAGCAATCATCGTAGAACGTCCCAGTCTACAAAAGATTGAACAGCATTTGTGCTTAGATAAGGGCTATGACAATCCTACAGGTCGCAATGCTATTGAAAAACATCAGTACATTCCGCATATTCGTCGCATTGGCGAAGAGAAGTTAGATGAGCAGCACCAAAAACGCTATCCTGCTCGTCGGTGGGTTGTAGAACGAACACTGGGTTGGCTCTCAAAGTGCCGAGCACTCCTGGTACGCTACGATAAGAAGGCGTGTAACTATCTTGGTATAATCAAGATAGCTTGTACCTTGCTCTGGTATCGTCGTTGCTGGCGTTTATCGAATGCAGGTTAATTTTTGTTCATCTAGCTTTTTTCGCATTCTGGTTTACTTATTTTGAGATAGATTCTAAGTCAATTGGTCATCTGGACTTTGAAATACAAATGACTAATGACCAATGACAACTCTCACGACTAAATATACAAATTAAATGCGTAACAGCTTAGCCACGATACTCCTAAATGTACATAGCAAAGTAGTCCTCATAAATTTCAGTATTAGTTGATAGCATTTTTTCTACTTTTTCACGATCTACATCAATCGCCGAACTCGTGCCATTGCTCAGACTTTCTTCGGGCATGAAATCGCCACAGTATTCATTGGCGGGTACGGCTTGGTTCATCTTTTTGGGATAGCTCAAACCCAGATGGCTCATGATTGCGATAAATTGCTCGCGGCTGCGATTGGCAAATCGGGGATTGAGGCGTTTTTCTTCACCAATAGTGGAAACAGTGCGCCCTTTATAGTCATGGGCGGGATAAACCAGGGTGTCCTCTGGGAGAGTAAATAACTGTTGCGTCACTGTCTCGTACAGAGTACCTGCATCGCCCGATTGAAAGTCTGTGCGTCCACAGCCGCGAATCAATAAGGCATCCCCCGTTAACAGATGGGTATTGTTGACTAAATAAGCCAGATGGCTGTCGGTGTGCCCTGGTGTAGCGATCGCCTCAATCCGCACCGCCCCCACGATTAAGGTTTCGCCATCGGCAAGGGAGTGATCCGCAGACCTAGCAGTGGCATTTCGGGGTACTATCACCTGACAACCTGTTTGTTGTCTGAGTTTGCCAGCACCAGTGATATGGTCAGCATGGATGTGAGTTTCTAAACAGTAGCAAAGACTCAACCCCAAGTCATCCAGCACTTGTAAATCACGGTCAACCTGCTCTAATACTGTATCTATTAGCACCGCATCTTTTGTCTGACTGTCCGCAATCAGATAAGTGTAGGTGCTAGATTCTGGGTCAAAGAATTGGCGAAACAATAGTGTTGACTGGGGTATGGCAAGTCGAAGGTCGCTATATTCTTGTTCAGCGGTGCGAGAAATGGGCGAAACAGGACGCACCCGCATTGGTAGCGAATGCAACACTGTTGTTGCCAATGCCTGGGCCTGCTCGCGCAGTTCGGGAACAGCAATCGTTTCCCACAAATTGCCTTTGCGGGGAGTGCCCAAAGTATAGAGTAGGCTTGAAGGTTTACCCTGGGCATCTAATACAGCACCATCGGGGGTAGTATCCAAACCCAAGCCAATATCGTTGGGGCGGATCAATTCCTGGGTGCGTAAATTGGCAATTAGGGATTGGGGCGATCGCTGATAATTTGCCTGTATCCCGGTGCAATTCACCACGCGGCTGACTTGCAAGACCTGATTTTTTTGCGTTTGGCGCTGGCGAACGGTCACTGCCACCGCGTCAGATGCCGCCTGATAGCGCTGAATACGCCCTCCGGTAATAGTTAGTTGCCCAGAATCCAGCATTGCCTGGACAACCTTGCCAATTTCGGGGGCAATTCGATGGCGATGTACATCCCAATAGGGGGTGATATGGCGCAAAAGCCGTTTTTGCTCCACAAGGGGCAGTTGTTGCCAGAGTTGCTGGGTAATGGGACGGAGGGAATCAATCACCGATCGCCAGTTGTAGCCCTGCACTGCTGCCGTTTGCACCTCACGGCGAATGCGCCGCAGCAAGCCGCGAACTGTTTTCGGCGCGGTATCTGGGGTCAAAAAGGCGGGGTAGGGTTTAGTCGATTGATGCGGTAGCGGAAACAATCCCCGGCGAGACACGGCATAAATTTTGCCTTGATGGTGGATATGGTGGAGTGACACCACCATATCCACCATCGTCAGTCCAGTGCCAATCAGCAATACAGGCGCATCAGGCTTCAGATCTGCCAACGCCTCGGCTGACCAGGCATGACGTAGGTAGGGGGTGTCATTGTCCTCAGAGGATTGCGATCCTGGAGGGGGAGAAGGGGCGTTTCCCAGTGCCAGTACAATTTTGTCTGCCACGAAAGTACGGCTGCTACTCAAGGAGATGATCGCACCTTTGGCTTGTGGCTCCACTGCCACCACCTCATCGATGACGCGCTCTAGCCGGACGTTACTTGCTGCCGTGGCTTCAGCTTCCTCCAAAATCGACTGGATATAAAGCCCGAATATCTGACGGGGAATAAAGCTGCTGGCATTCAAATCACTGGGCAGAAATGTCCCTAACTCACTGCGGTTATAGTTTAACCAGCGCAGCAGATGACTAGGATCGTTGGGAAAGGCACTCATCTTGCCTACGGATACATTCAGCAAATGGCTGATGGTATCGGTGCTGTAGGCGACTCCCTTGCCAATGTCGTGACTGCGCTCAATCAGTTTAATCAATAGAGGGCGGTTGGCAGTTTTTAATAGGTGAGCCGCTACTAAAGAACCACTAAAGCCAGCACCAACAAGGGCGATCGTGGTGGTTGAAGGATGTGTTATCAGGACATTAGAATCTATCACAGTGCTAAATAAAGTGTACGGTAACTACTTTCTCAATCAGACTTTTGCTAACAACAGTGGTAAAAGTCAGGAGGCAGGAGGCAGGAGTAACCCCACGCTTAAAAGTATGGGACTTAGGCTGTAAACGCTTTGTATCTTGCGGCACTTTCCGCTCGATACCAATTGTTCTTTTCAAACTGGGTAATGAGCCAAAACTAAAGTTTGTTTTCATTCATACTTCTTTCCTCCTACCTTGTGTTATAAGTTTGTTCACTCAAATACTATATACCTATCGGTTTTGTGCTGTATAATCCTAGTCGTTATCTATTGTAACTAGATTATTTAGGTTGGGTTGACTATGAAAATGTCTCTTAATTCTTAAAGATACCGTTGCAATAGACCAATGAAAACTTCTGATATTTCTAAATGAGGTAATATTCCGGCATCTGCGATCGCATAAAATTTTAAAATGAAAGCAATATTATTAGCTGCGTTAGTTCTTTATGAAAACATTGATTGGCAGATTTTTTCAAAAATTATAACCAATTGCCCAGAAGAACATAAGGGGCCCAAAAATATGGACGATTTTCTTTAGCTAAAATCGCAAGTTGGGCGCGTTGCAGAGCTTGGGCTTTAGTTACTCCAGCATCTAATTGCCGGTATAATTCACCCATAAAGTCGCGAGTATATTCATCATCTACTGTCCACAAAGTTGCTAAGGTACTGCGTGCGCCCGCCCGCACTGCTACTCCAGCTAACCCCAAAGCAGCTCGTTTGTCTCCTGTGGCAGTTTTACAGGCACTAAGGACGAGTAATTCAATTGTTCCCCGTCGATTTTCACCCCTAGCTCGAAGTAAATTATCTAGCTCTCTACCCCTGAGTAACTTATCCCAGATAAGAATATAGGTTTCTTCAATATCTGAACTAAATTGCCCATGAGTAGCTAGATGCACTACTGAAAAGGAAGTAGATTGAATTTGCTTTTGCAGATTAGCTATAGTAAACTCTTGATTTAAGAGTTCTTTAGTTGATTTCACTTCAGATCGGACTAGTTTTAATTCCTGTGTGACATTTGAGAGTTTGGGAAAAGATTTACCTTCAATCAAGCGTTCTTGCTCAACCCCAGCAATTAAAGCGTTTAGCCGCATGTTGTGTAAAGGTTTAGGATCGAGGAGTTGCAGTCCAGGCATTAAAGAAATAGCATACTTTTCTACCAGATATTTCTGCTGTTTTTTATCATAAAGAATCGCCATTGGAATGTTTCGCAAAGAGCCATCAAGCACAAACACTAGAGACGTGATATCTGCATTTGCTAAATCTGATTCAATAGGTTTAATTAACCAGTCATATAACTGTTGCGAATGCTGCTTAACATCAGGCTCTCGGCTAACAATGGGTAATTCTTTTCGTAGTTGTTCTACAACGTTTTCTAATACATCTTTAAGGACTTTAGTTGTTTTACGGTAGATTGCATCTTGCCCTGGCAACCTAGTAATAATTTCCAGTCGATTATCTAAAATAATTGGATAGATAACAATCGTAGATTTTTGCTTTTCAACTAATTGATCGAGGTCAACTCTTGGTAACAAACAGGGCGAACGAAAAAAATTATCTAGTTCTGCTAACTGGAGAGATTCAATTACCTGACGGGCTTGAACGAGATTATCTGGCCTTTGAAGAGTATTTTCCGGAAGTTGCAGCAGTAAATCAACGTACTGTCGATATACGGGTTCTACGCTTTCGCGGAAAGAAAATTGTACGTCAGGATTAATTGCAACTAAATCATTACGAAGGGATTTGAGGGCATTATAAGCTTGATTATAAGCAGCTGTTGCTGCTGGGATATTGGATTGCTTTTGCAGTATCCGTCCCATCTGCCAATGCCATTGATAGGCAATGTCTTGAGCATCAACAGACTCGGCTTTCACCAAAGCTTGCTGTGTCAGGCTATTAGCATCAGCTAGCTGTCCGCTTTGTTCGTACAAACCACCAAGAGTACCAAGGGCATAAGACTCAGTTCGTTCATCTTTTAAACTCTTAGCTATTTGGACAGCTTGCGCTAGCATTTTAGCAACATCTTTTGGCCCAACTGAGTTTTGTCTCATTTTGCTCAGACTTTGGGCAAAGTTAATTCGGTAATTAACAGCCGTCCGACTTGGAGGCAAACTGTCTATCTGAGATTGAATTTGAGGTAATAATGCCTTTACTGTGCTAAATTCCTTTTGCTCTACCCGTAGTCTTAATAAATTTAGTTGAGCCAAAAGACGTACAGTAGGTTTTGCAGATGCAATCTGCGCTGCCTGTTGATAGTATTGAATTGCTGTTTGAGTGTAATCTTTGGCTCTGCTTGAGTTACCCAAATTAAGTTGAGCATAGATTTGAGCGCGGGCTGTATTACCTAAACTAAGTAAAGCATTACTTTGGGCGATCGCATCTTTCACTCCTATAGCCATAAAATAACTTTCTTCGAGAATTGTGTGCGAATCGTCTAAATAACCCAAACTTCGCCGGACATTCCCTAAGTTATACAATCCTGTCGCTTTAACAGGAGAGTCTGGTTGTTTTTGGAGAATTTCTCGGACTGAGGTTAAGGTTTTATCTGCTTGGAGATAATTTCCCAAAGCTTGCATTGCTTGGGCTTGATTAACGCGATCGCGAACCTGTGCAGATGTATCATCTAAGCGTTGATAAATTTCAGCTGCTGATTGCCAAGTATTCAGGGCTGCTTCAGTTTGCCCTTGTTCTAATTCCAGTCCACCTCGAACATCTAAAGCTTGGGCAAAGATTTGTGAAGAATTTGCATCTTTGAGATTTTGTAATAGTTTAATACTTTGTGTAATAGCTTCAGTTGCCTCTTGCCATCGTCCTAATTGCTGATAGGCTAAAGAAAGATTGCTTAAAGCTATAGCTTCATTCAATACATCATTAGTAGCTTTAAATTCAGCTACTGCTTTTTTGAGAAGTTGTACCCCTTCTACAAACTGTCCTGCTTCATAAAGTGCTTGACTTTGCTGTACTAAGCTAGAAGTCTGGGTTGGGTTGACAGCAGGTGTAGTTGCTAAAACAGAATCAAATCCAACTTTAGATTTTGCAAATGCTGCTGTTAAATAATTAAATGAATCAAAAAAATATGGTAAAAACGCACAGAGTAATACAGTCAATAATGCTATAAAAAAATGCTGGAAAAATTTCATATAATTTTAAAACTTACTTTCTTAAATAGTATAGCCGTAGTCACATAGTTTAGGGCAATTTGAAAGCGTGAAAACTAGGAATAGTAATAGTTTTACCTCCTACCTTCTGCCTTGTGCTATATTTAATCCTTCTAATTAGGGTTTGCTGAAAAAGTCATAAAAAAGCAATCTTAAGAGGTGACTAGTTATTTAAGCAAGGTCAAAGATAAGTTTTTGTTGTCTATAGCTTGCAAAAGCATAACGCTAAATTATGTCAATCTTTAAAAAAGGTCTATTTTTGAAAAATAGACATCAAAAGGCACAAAAAACCCGTGACAGGTAAGTAGAAAGATTCATTACTATTTCAGGATTTAAGCATTGGCTGAAATAGACAAAAAACGACCAAATACAAAATACCTACTTTTGAGAACCTTAATCCCCCCTTCCCCTTATAAAGAAGGGAAATTAAGCAAGTTTACTCCCTCTCCTTGGCAAGGGGAGGGTTGGGGTGGGGTTTTGAGGATTCATGCAAGAGATCTATTTAGTAGGTGAGTCAGTATTTTGCTTTTTGCAAGGTAATTCTCTACTTTCTTATTCAGAATTCTGGATTCTAAACTTTTCTTCAACAGAAATTTTGAGCACTTTACAGGTTTTCTTTCTGTTGTCTAAGTTCTTGCTGTCGTCTCTGTTCTTGTAATCTAAATTGTTGCTGTTGTCTAATTTGTTGATTTTGTCTGGTTGAGTCGATGGGGGTTATTATTCCCCGCACCTCTCAGTTAAATCTGGGCGTGCGACTTTCACCGCACCCAGCTTCCGATGTTCTCAGC
>NZ_JBALDA010000005.1:0-134756 GCF_036917535.1 Nostoc sp. | reverse complement strand
AATTAATAGACCTGACATTAAGCCGTGGTTATCAACCAGGAATAGTAATTGTAGATGCTGGATATGGCAACAACACAAGTTTCTTATTAAAGTTAGAAAATCGCTACCTAAAGTATTTAGGAGCTTAGTGTTCTGTGCCTATACTTTTATTCTTTGGCATCAACTAACAGGAGGCTTAAGACGTAGGTGGGCGAACAAATCTTTAAACACATTTACTGAAGCTAATAACGCCTTTAGAACAGCTATCTCCTTTCGATTTTTCCATTGGTTGACCCTAAATCGTGACCTGTTTGCAGCCTATAAAGCCAGTTTGGGCTACATTTGGGCTTAATTTTTGTTTAAGTCCCGTTAAATGATAGCGCTTCCATCCTTCCTCAAGAAAGTGGCGATCGCTTAACTCGCCACGAATTCGAGCGCCGTTATACAGCAATGTCCCATATTAAAAAAGCAGAATTAATCGAAGGAGTCGTCTACTTGGCATCACCTCTACGTTTTAGAAGTCATGGTCAACCTCATGGACAATTAATTACTTGGTTGGGAGTTTATTAAGTTTTCACTCTAGGCGTAGCGCTAAGTGATAATGCTACTGTGCGCTTGGATTTAGACAATGAACCACAGCCTGATGTTGTTTTGCTGATAGATAAACCAGCAAGGGGACAAGCACAAATTAGCGAAGATGACAATGAAATCCGAGAGATTTTGGCTGAGTTGCATGATGAAGGCAGAGGCATCATTGATAATTCTTGAGAATCAGCGATCGCACTTTAACTTTAATAAAATTTAGATGACGCGATCATCAAAGATGAATCAATTCAAAATTCAAAATTCAAAATTCAAAATTAAATACAGCCACCTACAAGGGTTGGGGTTTCTACCTACCGAGTGAGACAAGGATTTTTTCGCCCACGAGGGGCGAGGTTTTAAACCTAACTTTTTTCATAAAATTATTGTGGAGAAGTAGAGATGGAAGTTACCCTAAATCGGCATATCGAGATTACTCTGGGAGTAAGGAGTGGGAAGCCAAAGTCTTCTGTCCCAGTTAGGCGAATAGTCATGGTAATACTCTCAACTACTTATTGAGAAATAGTATCTATTAGTAGAGAAAGCGAGTGCAACCGAAATATTGTGCAATATTAGTATAATGGCGTATCCGCACAATCAAGACGATCGCCTTTGATTTTGGCTGCGCGGTCGCCAAACCACTAAATAAATAAAAATGCCAATTCGTAAGTTTCAATTTGAATTTGTATAAATCCTATGTTTTGTAGTTGTTTTTGTACGGTAACGATAGCGCCACATCACAAAGCCAGTGATAAATAAAATTAATGGTGCAAGCCCAACAAATACATAGAGGATACGGGTGGGTAAGCCACCAAATGTACCGTAGTGCAAAGGTACAAAAGAGTTAAGGACGCGATCGCCCAACGGCAACTTTAAAGCATTATCAACTCGTAAAACCTTACCGCTGTACTGGTCGAGATAAACATTGCTATTACCATACTCTACATTTTCCTGCGGCAACTTCATGCGAATTTGTAGAGCTTCTTCTGGTTTACTAGGAAAATAAATGCTTTTAGTAACAGCACCAGGTAAGGCAGCATTAGCAATTTTTAGCTGTTGGGTTAGATTTAAAGTCGATTTCCCAGGAATTAGCTTGGAGACTGGCTCGGATGATTTTGTGGTGAATGTAACAGCGTAAATAATTGGCTCAGTCAAATCGTAGAAGTTCCAGCAAAAACCCGTAAAGCCAGTAAAGAATAAAAAAACCACAGTGATGATACCAGCCACTTTGTGAATATCAAAGTTGGCGCGTTTAGGATGAGCATCAAGCTTGATTTTGAAGCCTGCAATCAATCTGCGCCAACCAGGCCAAAGAATTAAACCTGTAATGGTGAGGACACACATAAAAAAGGCAGCAATGCCAATAATTATAGTTCCAGTTTCACCAGCCATTAGGCTGTAGTGCAGACTAAGGATCGTACCTATGAAAGTGTTATCTGATATCCGTTCACCAATAATTTTGCCTGTATAAGGATTGAGAAAAACTTCTGTCCTTTGATCGTTAGTTGTTGACAACTGCCCCACGTAGGGAGAAGCAGGAGTATTTGGCAAATAAATCCGAAAAAGATGGAGATCGCTTCGTGCAGCATACTTCGTCTTAATTGTATTCATTACAGACTCTGGGGATACTAACTGCACCTGTTGGGGAGTAATCTGTCCATACTGTTGAGCGATCGCAAAATGGTCAAAATCTTGCTCAAATACTAACAAGCTACCTGTCAGACCAACGATAACCAGCACCAGTCCAACAAAAAGACCGATATATTGGTGTAGGTAAAAAACAGTATCGCGTAGTTTTTTATGGTTCATATATTCACTTTTTCATTTGATGTTTATACCCTAATTTATCGAAGCAATAATGAAAGAATTGTTTCATATTTTAAAGTACTAAAAAACTCTTGTTTCTTATTTTTGCTGGTTCAAAACTGCACTGAAACCGTTCCTAAAACAGTTAGTGGTGCTCCAGGAAGTAAATAGTAACCATGAGAATCGTAATAATTGGTATCAAAAAGATTTTTGAAGTTAAGACCGACTCGCCAATTTTCTTTTCTATAAAAAATAGAAGCATCAGTTCTCACGTAGGAGGGAAGAACAACTTCATTATTTGGTAGTAAAGCTTCGCGATCGCCCACAAAAAACAGTCCTCCACCAAATCCAAATCCCTTCAAAGAACCAGTTTGAAATTCATAGCTTGTCCACAAGCTAGCACTATTTCGTGGCGCACCAACTAATCTATCACCTACAGGTATGCTGTTATCTTTACTAACAAAGGCATCATTATAGGCAAAAGAAGCAATCACATTCCATCCAGGTAAAATTTGCCCAGCGATATCGAGTTCAATACCCCGACTTTTAACTTCTCCAGCTGCAATTGAGTAATCAGTATTAGTTAAATCGGTTGTAGCAACGTTAGTTTTTGTAATCTCATACGCTGCAAGTGTTGCTGAAAGCTTACCATCCAACCACTCGCTTTTAATCCCTGCTTCATACTGAGTTCCACGACTTGGTTCTAACAATTCTCCACTAACTGTTCTGCTATTGTTGGGTACAAAAGATTGACTATAACTGGCATAAAGTGAAATTGGTTTTATGGGTTGGTAAACCAGTCCCACACGAGGCGAAAAAGCATCATTATCAAACTCATCTTGAGAAGTTAATTACCGATTGTTGTTATAATCTAATTCTCTAAATTTATAGTTGATAAAATCCCACCTTCCACCAACTAGCAGCTTTAAATTAGGAAATAATACTACTTGGTCTTGTAAGTAAACACCGACGGTATTTTGTTTTGTTTCGTCATTGGCATTTGTGTTGTAACTAGTTGGCAATATTGCCCCATAAACTGGATTGAAAATATCAATACCGGGAGCAGGAGTCCGAATGAAATCATTTCCATATAAGTTCCAATTCAACTCTAAACCTAGCAGTAATTGATGATTGATAAAACCAGTTTTGAACTTACCGACTAGCTCATTTTGCAGAGTAAATGATTTATAGTAATCAAGACCTCCTGCGAATGTTCGCGATATTGTCCGACCATCGTCTTCTAATGAATCTGGTCGAATGGCTGTATAATCAGCATGGTAGAGGTTAGTTAAAAAAGCACTACGCAACCGGAGATTATCACTAAAGCGATGCTCTAAAGTAAAGCTAGCTGCATCAGATTTATAGTTATAGTTGCTGGTATTTGGTTCTCCTAAAAAACGATTGATGGGAAGTTGAAAAGATTCACGAATAGGTAGCAAACCATCATATAAAGTCCGGTTAACTGTACTATGCTCGTATTCCAAAGTCAAAGTTGTGGCATCGCTAAGTTTTAAAGATAATACAGGTGCTATTGAGAAACCTTCACTATTCACAAAATCGATAAAGCTACCGGAATTTTCATAAGCAGCATTCAAGCGATACAACGCATTTTTGTCAGGGGTAAGTGGCCCGGAAATGTCAATTGAGGGACGATAAAAATCATAATTTCCGACTGTCAATTCACCTGCATAATAGGGAGTGGAGAGTGGTTGTTTGGTGACATAATTAACGATACCACCCGGTTCAAACTGACCATATAGCACCGAAGCAGGGCCTTTAAGGACTTCGATTCGGTCAACAGCGATCGGATTGATATAGTTATCTTGAACTGCAAAACCATTTCTCAGGTTGTTGTATGTTACAAGTCCTCGGATGATGTAGTTATCAGTAAGGTTAGAAAACGATCCTTGCACCGCCACGCCACTGACATTTCGTACAGCATCACTAATCCTTGTGATTTGTTGGTCTTTGATGACTTGCTGGGGAACTACTTGAATTGACTGGGGAATGTCACGTACAGGTGTATCTGTTTTAGTTGCAGTTGTGCTATCTGGTACACTATATCCGTCTTGTTCACCTGTGACTACCAACTCAATCGGTTCATCACCTTGTGTTGATGGAAGACTAGGCTGTGTTTGACTTTCTGGCTGTTGTTTAGGAGTTGGTTGAGTTTGAGGTTGTTGTGCTGTTGATGCAGTAGTTGCCATACTAAAAATTAAACCTTCATCTGCACTGTCAAATAACTCAACAGTTGGAACACCTGTTTCTCCGATCGCACTTACCCGGATAGTATTGGCATCAAAGTTAGTAACTGTAATTTCATTAACACCCACAATTGGCTTTTGTGAGCGGAATGTAAATGCCTCACCCGATGGTAGGCGCAATTGAGCATTGGGAATATCAGCAATGAAGTTATTACCCACACTGCGATTTGTGATTTGTAACTGTTCGCCTTTAGATGTCTGTAAAATTACTTCTACACCTCTAGCAGTCGGATTTGCCTTAACTCCTGTCACCTGCACAACTTCTGTTTGTGGTGTTTGGTTCTGTTGTTCTATCTGAGCTAACCATTCTTTAACCGTTCTTGCAGAGCGGTCTAGTTCTTGCACGCGAGGAATTTTAGTGATTTCCTTTGCTTGAGTTGGTCGTATCAGAACAGCAACAAGAAAACAACAAGTGAACAACCATCGCAGCAGTTTCATAACTCCACACACTCAATAGTATTTTTGAAAATAGCAGTAATTACTGAGAAAATTGTTATCTAATTGAAGTCGTATAAATGCTATCTTTTGCAGTCATTTTTATTCGGTGACGGTAGTGGTACATCACAAAGCCAGTCACAAAAAGAACAGTGGGAGTAAGTCCCACAAACACATAAAAAATACGGGTGAGTAAACCGCCAAATGTGCCGTAATGCAAGGGTCCAAAAGAGTTGAGAACGCGATCGCCCAAGGATTGCTCTAACCCGTTATCGACTCTCAAAACTTTGCCACTGTATTGATCGAGATAAACATAGCTATTACCGTAATCCCCCGCTTCTTGGGGAAACTTATAGCGCATCGACAAAGTATTTTCTGGTTTGGACGGAAAGTAGATTGTTTGCAGTTTTGCTCCTGGTAGGGCTGCCTGAGCCGTTTTTAATTGTTTGGTTAGTGGCAGTGGAGATTGAAGAGCGATTGGTTGAGAAACTGGCTCAGTTTTTGAAGGACTAAATGTGATTGCCCGAATCATCGGTTCACTAAATTCATATAAATTCCAGCAGAACCCTGTGAAAAAAGTAAACAGTAGAAACACAACGGCAACAATGCCTACGACTTTGTGAATATCAAAATTTATCCGCTTGGGATGAGCATTCCACTTGATTTTAAAACCTGAAATCAGCTTACGCCAACCCGGCCACAGCACCACTCCCGTAATCGTGAGTATACACATTAGCAAACCAATAATACCAACAAGCTTGACTCCGATATCGCCTGCTAACAGTGCATAATGCAGCTTATAAACTTGTTTAAAAAATGACTCTACCAGATCGGGGTTGAGCGTATTGCTCAAAACGGCTCCTGTATAAGGATTCACGTAGTTCTCGATCCAATCATTGGCTTTAGTTGCATAAACAACATTAGCTGGCTCATTGAGTTTGGGTGACAGATAGAACGCCTGAAGCACAGCATCAGGCTGGTTGGCGTAGATCGGTTTGACTGCATTCATAATCGTCTCAACCGATAACAGTTGCCCTTGAGGAACAATGGTTCCAATTTTGTGATGCCGTTGAAAATCGCTGATTTCTGTATGGAAGACCAAGATGCTACCAGTTAAGCCGATAACGATCGCAATCAGTCCGATTGCTAACCCAAGATATCGGTGTAAGGCAAATACGAAATTACGCAGGGTTTTGGAGGTCATGGTAGATATTACTGTTATAAAAGGTCAAAACTCAAACGAAACTGTTCCCAGCACAGTCAAAGGCGCGCCAGGACGGAGAAAGTAGCCTTGAGAATCGTAATACCGAGTACTGGTAAGATTCTTAAAGTTCAGCCCAACCCTCCAGTGATCGCGTTTATAGAAAATAGAGGCATCAGCGCGCACATAGGAGTGGATTTTGAACGTGTTGGGGAGTTCAGCTTCGCGATCGCCAGTATAAAATACTCCCCCACCAAACCCTAATCCTTTCCAATCACCGTTTTGAATTTCATAACTCGTCCACAGACTACCTCCAATACCGGGAGCGTTGACCAACGAGTCGCCCACTGGTAGAGTATTATCTTTACTTACAAAAGCATCGTTGTGGAATAAAGACCCAATCACATTCCAACCTGGTAAAATCTGACCAGAAATGTCAAATTCCAAACCGCGACTCTTCACTTCTCCAGCCGCAATGGAAAAATCGCTGTTATTGGGATCGCTTGTAGCGACATTTTCCTTGGTAATGTCATAGGCAGCAAAGGTTGCAGATAGCCTGTCCTTAATCAGTTCCGCTTTGACTCCCACTTCATACTGAGTGCCAAGTTCCGGTGGTAGGGCACTACCGTCAGCTGTACGTGATGTGCTGGGGTTGAACGATTCGCTGTAGCTAAAATAGAGCGAAATCGGTTCAATCGGCTGATAGACAACGCCAACTCGCGGAGTAAAAGGAGTATTATAGGAAGCATCTGTTTTCTCATCATTAATGGGATTCCCTTGACCGTCAAGATCCTGGGTTAAGATCCTCTGGTTGATAAAGTCAACTCTGCCGCCCAGCAGTAACTTGAGATTGGGTAGTAAAGCGATCTGGTCTTGCAGATAAATGCCAAACGTGTCGCGCTTGGTGGTGTAATTATTAGAAAATTCAAATTCGGTTTTTGACTGAGGGGAGCCGTACACCGGATTAAAAATATCTATGGGTGTAGCCACATAGCCAGTGTAGGGAGCTGTCTTATAGTCGTAATAGCTCCAGTCAAAGCCCAGAAGCACCTGATGTTTAATGGAACCTGTATTAAATTTTCCAATTAAATCGGTTTGCAGATTGTAACTCAAGTAGACACCAGAACCGTCTGTGACAATACCACGAGATAGCGTCCGACCATCTACACCCAACTCACCAGGTCGAAGATATTGAGAGCCAATGCCGAAATTTTGGAAATAGGCGGCAAATCCAGTGCGGAGCTGTAGGTTTTCACTAAATCGGTGGTCAAGAGTTAAATTAATATTGTTTGATTCCTCGGTGAAACCGTCGTTGATACCCGGCTCTAGCAAAAATCGGTTAATGGGAAGTTGAAAAACAATTGGCAAGGGTGGTAAACCATCGTTAAAAACTCGCTCAAGTTTGCTGTATTCGTATTCAAATGTTAACTTTGTGCTCTCACTAAATTTATAGGTCAACACAGGAGCAATAGAAAACGTTTGAGAGTTGACAAAATCGACAAAATTGCCAGCACTTTCATAGGCGGTATTCAAGCGGTACAGTAACTTTTTGTCAGGCGTGAGCGGTCCAGAAATATCAATCGAGGGGCGATAGTAGTCATAACTCCCAACAGTAAATTCACCAGAGTAGTAAGGGTAATCGAGTGGTTGTTTGGTCACGTAGTTGACAATTCCACCTGGTTCAAATTGACCGTACAGTACCGAAGCTGGGCCTTTCAATACTTCAATCCGCTCAAGGCTGGCAGGATTAATAACGGGGTCTTGAATTCTAAAACCATTCCTGAGAGTGTCGTAGGTTACAAATCCTCGAATCCGATAAACATCTGTCGCATCCCCATAACTCCCTTCTTTGGTGACACCTGACACATTGCGTAATGCATCCGAAATTCGGGTAATTCCTTGATCCTTAATCACCTGTTGAGGAATCACCTGAACAGATTGCGGGATGTCGCGCAGTGGGGTATCTGTTTTAGTTGCAGTCGTTGCATCTGGCACTCGATACCCATCTTGTTCGCCCGTCACCACCAATTCAATTGGTTCATCACCTTGTGTTGATGGTTGACTTGGCTGTGTTTGAGTTTCTGGCTGATTTGGTGGCTGAGTTAGTTGGGTTTGCGGTTGTTGTTGGGCGGATAATGCAGCAGTTGCAACAGAGAAGATGATACCCTCGTCTAGACTGTCAAACAACTCGACAGTTGGTACACTTGTTTCCCCCGTCACACTTACCCGGATAGTATTGGCATCAAAGTTAGTAACGGTTATCTCACTAACACCTGCGATTGGTTTGTCTGAGCGGAATGTAAATACTTCACCACTAGGTAAACACAGCTGTGCATTGGGAATATCAGCAATGAAGTTATTACCAGCACTGCGATTCGTGATTTGCAACTGTTCGCCTTTGGTTGTTTGTAAAATTACCTCCACACCTTTAGCAGTCGGATTTGCCTTGACTCCCGTTACCTGCACAACTTCTGTTTGTGGCGTGTTTGCTGGTGTTGACGACTGCACTAATAACATTTTGGCGCTGGTAACAACAGGTTCTAGCTCACTTAATTGCCTAATCTTTTTATTTACTTGAGATGGTTTGACTTGTATTCGTGTTTTCGCTAGCTCACTCAACCGATTATCAAATTTGGGAATATCTTGTGCTTTTGCAGGCTGAACCAGCAAAACTGTGAAAAGTATCAACAAACACTCCACTCCGTAACTTAATTTACATACTCGCTGACTCATTTTGTCTCCACACACCTTATTATTTCAGATGACAAAAACACCAACCATACATGTGTTCAAACAGCACTTAATCAGTTCAGAAATTGCAGGAATCAAAACTGCACAGAAAATGTCCCTAGAACAGTCAACGGCGCACCAGGACGCAGATAGTAGCCCTGAGAATCGTAATACTGAGTATCAAAAAGATTCTTAAAATTCAGCCCAACCCTCCAGTTATCGCGTTTGTAGAAAATGGTGGCATCTGCACGCACGTAAGAGGGGATTTTGAAGGTGTTGGGGAGTTCAGCTTCTCTGTCGCCTGTATAAAATACTCCCCCACCAAACCCTAATCCTTTCCAATCACCGTTTTGAATTTCATAGCTTGTCCACAGACTCCCCCCAATACCAGCAGCATTGACCAACGAGTCGCCCACTGGTAGACTATTATCTCTACTCACAAAAGCATCGTTGTGGAATAAAGACCCAATCACATTCCAACCTGGTAGAATCTGCCCAGAAACGTCAAATTCCAAACCGCGACTTTTCACTTCTCCAGCCGCAATGGAAAAGTCACGATTGTTTGGATCGGTTGTAGCGACATTTTCTTTGGTGATATCATAGGCGGCAAAGGTGGCAGATAGCCTGTCTTTAATTAGTTCGGCTTTGACTCCTACTTCATATTGAGTGCCGCGTTCTGGTGGCAGTTGAGTTCCATCTACCGTCCGCGAAAAGCTGGGATTAAACGAGCGGCTGTAGCTGGCGTAAATTGAAATCGGTTCAATCGGCTGATAAACAATGCCAACGCGAGGTGAAAAAGCCTCATCATAAAGCCGCTCAACGCTCTCATCGCCAATTAGATTATTACCCAAAGCATCCAGTGGTTGAATGGTATTTTTGCGATGAATAAAGTCATATCTGCCACCCACTAAGAGCTTTAGATTTGGCAGCAATGTAACTTGATCTTGCAGATAAAAGGCTATCGTGTCGCGACCGTAGCGCTCGCGCTCTGAGGCTTCATCAAACTCTGGTGGTGGGGAAGCACCATACACCGGATTAAACAAATCAATACTCGGAGTCAGGGAACTGGTACTGCGAAGATAATCAAAACCCAAAAGGTCTTTACTCCACTCCAACCCTAGCAAAACTTGATGTTGCACAGACCCCGTATTGAAGTTACCAATCAGATCCGTTTGCAGGGAGTAGTTGCGGTAAAGGTTTCTATCTACCGCATACCGCCGTAACACAGTACGACTGTCTGAATCAAGAGAGTCCGGTCGAAACGCTAAGTCATCACCATCGGTTAGCTTAACAGAAAAGGCACTGCGGAACCGCAGGTTTTTGTTAAAACTGTGATTAAGAGTTAAATTAATGAAATGCGATTGAGCCAAGTAACGATCTCCCAGCTCTCCCAAGAAGCGACTAATCGGCACGTTGAAAACGTTGGGATCGGGTAATAAACCGTCGTAGAAAGTGCGATCGGCGTTGAGGTATTCATATTGAAACGTTAACGTGGTTGCATCCCCAAGTTTGAACGTGAGTGCAGGGGCAATGCTAAGGACTTTTTCATTCAAAAAGTCAACGAAGCTACCGGAATTTTCATAAGCAACATTTAAGCGATACAGAATGCTTTTGTCTGAGTTAAGCGGTCCAGAAAAATCGAGCGAAGGACGATAGGTGCTAAAGCTTCCGGCTGTAAACTCAGCAAAGTAATAGGGATAATCGAGTGGTTTTTTGGTGACATAATTCACCACCCCTCCCGGCTCAAACTGCCCATACAGCACGGATGCTGGACCCTTGAGTACTTCAATCCGCTCAATGTTTGTCGGATTTACAAAGTTACCAATGGCATAAAAACCATCTCTCAAAGTGGCGGAGGTGGTAAAGCCGCGAATGTTGTAAGTATCTGACAAATTGGCATAGTCTCCCTGAATAGTCACACCACTGACATTCCTTACAGCATCGCTAATCCTTGTGATTTGTTGGTTTTTGATCACTTGTTGGGGAATAACTTGAATTGACTGGGGAATGTCACGTACAGGTGTATCTGTTTTAGTTGCAGTTGTGCTATCTGGTACACTATATCCGTCTTGTTCACCTGTGACTACCAACTCAATCGGTTCATCACCTTGTGTTGATGGAAGACTAGGCTGTGTTTGACTTTCTGGCTGTTGTTTAGGAGTTGGTTGAGTTTGAGGTTGTTGTGCTGTTGATGCAGTAGTTGCCATACTAAAAATTAAACCTTCATCTGCACTGTCAAATAACTCAACAGTTGGAACACCTGTTTCTCCGATCGCACTTACCCGGATAGTATTGGCATCAAAGTTAGTAACTGTGATTTCACTAACACCCGCAATTGGCTTTTCTGAGCGGAATGTAAATGCCTCACCACTAGGTAAACGCAGCTGTGCATTGGGAATATCAGCAATGAAGTTATTACCAGCACTGCGATTCGTGATTTGCAACTGTTCGCCTTTGGTTGTTTGTAAAATTACCTCCACACCTTTAGCAGTCGGATTTGCCTTGACTCCCGTTACCTGCACAACTTCTGTTTGTGGCGTGTTTGCTGGTGTTGACGACTGCACTAATAACATTTTGGCGCTGGTAACAACAGGTTCTAGCTCACTTACTTGCCTAATCTTTTTATTTACTTGAGGTGGTTTGACTTGTATTGGTGTTTTCGCTAGATCGCTCAACTGATTATCAAATTTAGGAATATCTTGTGCTTTTGCAGGCTGAACCAGTAAAACTGTCAAAAGTATCAACAACCACTCTCGTTTGTAACTGAATTTACACATTTGCTTATTCATTTTCTCTCCACACACCGCAGTATTTCAGATAACAAAATAAACTCACTCTATGCGTAGCTTTGATGCAAATGCCTATTGAGCTTAGAATGTAAAAGAAACAGAGCCAATCACTGTAAATGGCTCACCTGGGTAAACAACTTCGCGTCCTTGGGTTTCGACATAATAGTTAATGTCAAAAAGATTTTTGAAATTGAGACCAACCCTCCAGTTATCTTGTTTATAAAACAGCGCTGCATCTGTGCGAAAATAACTCGGCAGGATAAAGGATTTCTCAAAATCTCCGGGGCGATCGCCAATTACGAAGACTCCGCGATCAGGTTTATAATCTCTGTTATCGTATTCCAGAAATAGCTTTAAATCCGTATTTTCACTAAGCTTCCAAGCAATGACTGGTGCAACAAATACGTTTTCGGAACTAATAAAATCTCTAAAGCTACCAGCATTCTCATAGGCAACATTGAGGCGATACAGTAAGGTTTTGTCTGTATTCAGAGGTCCTGATAAATCTAAAGCTGAACGATAGAAAGCATAATTTCCAACATTTAAATCGACATTGTAGTAAGGGTTACTTAAAGGTTGTTTTGTCACTAAATTGACAATTCCACCTGGTTCAGTTTGTCCAAACAGCACAGAAGCAGGGCCTTTAAGTACCTCAACCCGTTCTACATTGGCAAAGTCTGTGGATGGGTTATTGTCACGAATTCCATCTCGAAAAGTAGTTTCTTGTGTAAATCCCCGAATTCTCACTCTATCAAAGGAGTTTTGATAGCCTGCACCTGGTGTTACTCCACTGACATTTTGCAGAATATCTCGTAATCTAGTTGTTTTTTGATCCTCAATTATTTGTCGTGGAATTACCTGAATCGATTGTGGAATGTCACGCAAAGGTGTATCAGTTTTAGTCGCGGTTGACGCATCAGGTACGCGATATCCATCTTGCTCGCCCGTGACTACCAACTCAATCGGTTCATCACTTTGTGTTGATGGTTGTGGCTGTGTTTGACTTTCAGGCGGCTGTTGTTCGGGAGTTGATTGGGTTTGAGGTTGTTGTGCTGTGGATGCAGCAGTTGCCACCCTAAAAATTAAACCTTCATCTGGACTATCAAATAACTCGACAGTTGGTATACCAACCTCACCGATCGCTGTCACCCGGATAGTATTGGCATCAAAGTTAGTCACTGTTATCTGTGTAACACCCGCTATTGGCTTTTCTGAGCGGAATGTGAATGCTTCACCCGATGGTAGGCGCAATTGAGCATTAGGAATATCAGTGATAAAATTGCTACCAGTACTGCGATTTATTAGTTGCAACTGTTGTCCTTTCGAGGTTTGTAAAATTATCTCCACACCCTTATCAGTCGGATTAACTTTGACTGAGGTAACTTGTACAACTTCTGTTTGTGGCGTTTGTTGTTGTTCTATCTGAGCCAGCCATTCTTGCACTGTTCTGGCAAAGTGATTTGGCTCTTGGATAGGAAAAATTTTAGTTACTTCTTTTGCTTGCCCAGGTTTTATAACCACAGCAACCAGAAAACAGGAAATAAAAAACGATCGCGACAGTTTCATAACCCCACACACCCAACTGATTTCTTAAAACAGAGTTTACTACTTGCAAGTTACTCTTAATTAACTCTATTCAGAAGAATACGAAAAATTGGGCGATCGCATATATCTGAAACCGGATTTTTTTTATCGGAATCGGGATCTTGCTTTTGCTATCAGCTTTTGCGGTGAGGAAAGTTTATTTATAAAGTGAATTTGAACTTGTATAAATGCTATTTTTTGTCAGAGCTTGTGTTCGATAACGATACCGCCAGATTACAAAGCCAGTGATAAATAAAATTAATGGTGCAAGTCCAACAAAAACGTAAAAAATACGGGATGTCAGTCCCCAAAAGGTGCCATAGTGTAAATCGTTAAAAGAATTGAGAACGCGTAGCCGCTTTGCGGCTTGTCGCTAGACATCGCCTAAAGATGCAGTTGCGATCGTAGATACTTGTAAAACCTTGCCGCTATATTGGTCAAGAGAAACATCGCCAAGATTAAAGTTAAACCAAAAAGTCTCTTTTGGTTCACTTGGAAAGCCAATTAGACTAAGTGATGCATTGGGCAAGGCAGCTTGAGCGATTTTTAACTGGTCTTTTAATCCTAGCGGCAACTGACCGAAAATAGGTACAGAAACCAAATCTGGGTGAGGTTTGGAGAAGGTGAGTGCGTAGATTATCGGGTTGATAAATTCAGAAAAGTTCCAACAAAAGCCTGTGAAAAAGGTAAAGACTAGAAATGTGGCTGTAATGACACCAGCAACTTTGTGAATATCAAAGTTCATCCGCTTGGGATGGGCGTTCCATTTGATTTTGAAGCCAGCAATCAACTTACGCCAACCAGGCCATAAGATAATGCCTGTAATGCTCAAGATTGTGAACAGTAATCCCACAATGCCCACAAACTTAAGACCAATGTCACCACTTAAAAGGCTGTAGTGGAGTGGATAGATAATGTCAATTTCTGTGTGAAAAACCAGTAAACTCCCCGTCAAGCCAATGATGATTGCAATCAGTCCTAGCGCTAGACCTAAGTAGCGGTGCAGAGTAAATAATATGTTACGCAGTTTTTTAGAACTCAAGGTAGACACTCCTTTGGATAATGTCAAAATACGAGATTACTTTCTCAATTAAAACCGCACGGTTAATGACCCGATAATTGTAAAAGGTGCGCCTGGAGAATTTGCAGCAGAATTGCGCGAATTTGTGTAGTATTCCACATCAAACAAGTTCTCAGCATTAATTGCTACCTCCCAATTGTTGCGTCGATAGAATAGAGCCGCATCGAATCGCGTGTAGGCAGGTAGCTTAAAGTTGGGCGGATCGAATTGATCGCCGAGGCGATCGCTGACAAAATATACGCCTAACCCAAAGCCCAGTCCTTGCAAATTGCCGCTTTGAATTTTATAGGTTGTCCATAAATTAGCAGAATTAGTTGGTGTAATTCTTAGCCGACTGCCCACTTGATACGTATTATCTTTAGTGATAATCGCATCAATGTAAGAATACCCTGCTGTCACATTCCAACCCGGTAAGATTTCACCTGTAACGCTAAAGTCAATGCCGCGACTGCGCTGTTCTCCAACCTGAACCGAATAGTTAGAATCGACCGGATCGGTTGTCAACACGTTGGATTTTGTGATGTTGTAAGCGGCTAAAAGTGCTGACAGTTTTCCATCCAGCAAATCGCCCTTGATGCCCACTTCATACTGAGTACCGCGTGACGGAGCAAAAGCTGAATCCGTTTGAGAACGACCAGGGTTAGGCACAAAAGAACGGCTGTAACTAGCATAAAGTGAAAGAGGCTCGATTGGTCGATAAACGATGCCAAGGCGCGGACTAAATGCTTCACCGTAGTTTCTATCAACAGTACCTGCTATAATGTCACTCCCTGTGCTGTTCACCCAATCAAATTGCCCAGCAGCCACTAGGAGCAGGTTATCTAGTAACTTAATCTGATCTTGGAGATAAACCCCATAGGATTGAGTGATATAAATAGAACGGCTGAAAGTAGTATCAGTGGGTAATTCGATATTGTAGTTCGGGTTGAAAATATCCAGCGGCGGCAAGGGTGCGGTCAAAGGTGAAAAGGAATTTGTCACGCGGTTTGCATCAAAACCGAACAGCACTTGATGGGCTACTGAACCAGTATTAAAGTTTGCTATCAGCCCTGTTTGCATCGCATAGGTTTCATATACAGGTTTATCCTTGACATACGTACCTGTAATGAATCTATCATCAGACAAACTGCCATATTCACTGTCTATTAAATCTGAATGTTGCGAGCTGATAAATAGCGAATTACGCAGTTGAAGATTTTTATTAAACCGATGTTCAAACCTGTAGCCTCCCTGTAGCTGGGTGAGATTGATGTCATTCGCACTAGGATAGCCAAAATAACGATTAATCGGCAGTACAAATGAGCCATTACTCAATGCTGGGACTCCGGCATCAAATCCTGTTTCTTGATTGAGGTATTCAAAATTTAGGGTAAGCTTTGTATCATCGCTGATATCCCAAGCAATGGTAGGTGCTAGAAAAAATCGCTTTGTCCCCAAAAAGTCTCGAAAACTATCAGAATCCTGAAGCGCAATGTTCAAGCGATAGCGTAGGCTGCGGTCGGAATTGAGTGGAGCGGAAAGATCAGCCGTTCCTCGGTAGTAATTATAGCTACCAGCATTGAAGCCAAACTCGTAGAATGGCTCTGATAGCGGTTGTTTGGTGGTAACGTTAATTATACCTCCGGGTTCGCCCGCTCCGAATAATACGGATGCAGGCCCGCGCACCACTTCAACCTGTTCCACGTTAGAAAAATCTCCCGATGAAGCTGTGCCTGTAAAACCATTGAGTGTGTTTTGTGCCGAGAAGCCCCGAATTGAATAGTCACCAACACCAAACCCTTCCCCACCATAGTCTCCACTATTGAGGGCAACACCACTGACGTTATTCAACACATCTCGTAACCGAGTGACATTACGATCTTTGATTACCTGTTGCGGTATAATTTGAATGGTTTGAGGAATATCTTGCAAGGGCGTATCAGTGCGCGTTCCAACGCTCGTTCGTGAGGGATTATAGCCTTCGTCTCGTTCACCTGTCACCACGAGTTCAATCGGTTCATTACTTTCTGTCGATGGTTGACTTGGCTGTGTTTGACTCTCTGGCTGCTGTGGTTGCACAGAAGATGCAGCAGTTGCAACAGAGAAAATAATACCCTCATCTGGACTGTCAAACAACTCAACAGTTGGTACACCTGCCTCACCTGTGACGCTTACACGGATAGTATTGGCATTAAAGTTTGTTACCGTTATTTCACTAACCCCTGCAATTGGTTTTGTAGAGCGAAATGTGAATGCATCACCGTTGGGTAAACGCAGTTGAGCGTTGGGAATATCAGCAATAAAATTATTGCCAGAACTTTGATTAACTACTTGTAACTGTTCTCCTTTTGATGTCTGTAAAATCACCTCCACACCCTTAGATGTGGGATTTGCCTTGACTGAAGTCACTTGTACAACTTCACTCTTCTGGCTTTGATCTGGCGGGTTCTGCTGTTGTATTTGAGCAAACCATTCTTTGACTGTTCTTGCAGAACGGTCTAATTCTTGCACGCTAGGAATTTTAGTTACTTCCTTTGCCTGAATTGGTTGTATGAGAACAGCAACAAAAAAACAGGAAATAAAAAACGATCGCAACAGTTTCATAACCCTACACACCCAACCAGATTTCTCAAAACAGAGCTTGCTACTTGCAAGTTACTCTTAATTAACTCTATTCAGGAGAATACGAAAAATTGGGCGATCGCATATATCTGAAACCGGATTTTTTTTCTCGGAATCGGGATCTTACTTTTGCTATCAGCCTTTGCGCCGATGATAGTCTATTTATAGTGGTTCTTCTTGCCAGCGATACAGTTGAAACGCGATCGTCCGAATGATTTTGCGGTTCATAGTAATGGAAGTTGACAATTAAAACTCGATAGAGATAGACCCTAAAACGTTGAGTGGCGGCTGAGGAACAAGTAGAAATCCACCGTAGCTGTTGTAGTATTGTGTATTTCCCAAGTTGTTGATGTTAACCTGCACCTTCCAGTTGTTCCGGCGGTAAAAAACAGAAGCATCTGCCCGGAGATAACTTGCTAACTCAACATTCGTATTTGGTAGAGATGCTTGGCGATCGCTTACGTAAAATAGTCCCAAACCAAACCCAAGCCCTGTCAAACTTCCGGCTGGAATTTCATAGCTTGTCCACAGTCCAAACTGGTTTGTTGGAATCCCTGCAAGCTTGTCTCCAACAGGAATTGTGACATCTTTATTCACAAATGCGTCAGTATAGGCATAACCCACCGCAATATTCCAACCTTTAATTGGGCTACCAGTCAGACTGAATTCAACGCCTCGGCTTTTCTGCTCACCTGTTTGAATGCTATATCGGGAATCTTCAGGATCGGTGACTAGTACATTCTGCTTTGTCAAATCATAAAATGCTAAGGTTGCAGATAGTTTATCGGGAATCAGGTCTGCTTTTAGTCCCATTTCGAGCTGTTCGCCCTTTTCTGGTTGAAATTCAGCTCCCGTCCTGCTAGTGCCAAAAATCACAGGATTGAATGATTTGGAATAACTGAAATAGAGCGAAATGGGTTTAATTGGTTGATAAACAATGCCAACACGGGGTGTAAAAGCGGTTTCGGTCTTATCTACAGTCCTTTCACCCAGGAAATTCTCATCTATGCTGCGGACTAAATCAAACCGCCCACCAGCTAGCAGTTTGAGGTTTTGCAGTAAGGTGATTTGGTCTTGAAAATAAACACTTAAACCATCATTACCGTATTCGTCTCCGTTGTCAGGGATTAGTTCGCTTGGCTTTGCTCCATAAACCGGATTGAAAATGTCAATCGAATCAATCGAGCCACTGAAAAACTGATATCTAAAGCGTTGGCGAAAGAGTTCACTACCAAACAACACGCTATGCTCAACGGAACCTGTATTAAACTTGCCTAGTAACTCATTTTGAATTGTGTAATTGCTTGAGGATTCTTCACTACGGCTGGCACTACGATTAAGGGTACGGCGATCGTCTTGTAAGCCATCTGGGAAGACTGTTTTGGGATCGTCACTACTTAAGACAGCCGCAAAGGCATGGCGTAATTTCCAGTTGTCGCTAAATTGATGTTCCAGAATGTAACTGGCACGCCCATAGTTAACTGTCGCACTGTTGAAATCCGGTTCCCCTAAAAAGCGGCTAATCGGTATTTGAAAAAATTCTCTCTCAGGTAAAAAAGCTCGATCAAAGCCATATTGATAGTTTTGATATTCAAACAGAAAAGTAATATTGGTGTTCTTACTAATCTGCCAGGAAAAAGCAGGAGCCACAAAAATACTTTCTGATTGATTAAAATCCCGAAAATTTCCAGCATTTTCGTAAGCTAAATTCAGTCGGTAAGCCGCTGTTTTATCAGAATTGAGAGGACTAGAAAAATCTAAGGTTGAGCGATAAAAATTATAGCTGCCAGCAAGAAAGGAAGCCTCGTAGCGCGGCTGTTCCAGCGGTTGCTTGCTGACAATATTGACAATTCCACCCGGATCGTTTTGTCCATATAAAACAGATGCAGGCCCCTTGAGAATCTCAAGTCTGTCAATATTGGCAACGTCACTTGGGCTGAGGAAGCCAAAATCCCGAAATCCATCCCGGTAAGTAGTAGTACTTGCAAAGCCTCGGATAGAGAGGTAAGGACTGGAAAGCCCTCCATAACCACCACCAGCAGATTGTACCCCTGCTACAGTTTGTGTGGCTTGCTCAGTACGTGTAACTTGACGATCCTGGATGAGTTGGCGGGGGACGACATCAATAGAAGCAGGAATATCACGTAAGGGAGTATCAGTTTTGGTCGCTGTCGAAGCTTCTGATGCACGATATCCGTCTTGCTCACCCGTTACCACCAATTCAATCGGTTGATCATCCTGGGCTGTGGGTTGTGGCTGTGTTTGATTTTCTGGTTGTTGTGGGGAAGTCGGCTGAGTTTGTGCTTGCTCAGATGGAAGTGGTGTAAAACCAAACACTAAACCCTCTGGGTCGTCAAATAACTCCACCTTTGGGCTACTTGCTTCTCCTGTCACTGTCACCCGAATACTACTAGTATCAAGCGCTGTCACAGTTACACTAACAATACCCTTGGCAGGGTTGAGACTACGAAACTCTTTACCATCTGGTAATTGCAAAACAGCATTCGGGATATCTGCAATGAATGTATTAATCTCAGTTTTAGCAACAGGTTTGAGTGCTTCCTCTTGAGACGTTTGTAAAATTAATTCAATGCCCGTATTTGTATTATTGAGTTTAACACCCGTAACTTTCACAACTTGGCTGATAGGTTGCTGTACTAAAAGTAGAGCCAGATCCTTGACAAATTGATGGTCATCTGGTCGTTTTGAGACTTCGCTTCCAGTTGCAGATTGTGTGAATACTGCAATTAAACTAAATGCAAAACTAACTAAACTTATCACATCCAACCGTCTAGGCTTCATCTAATTTTCTCCCCACAAACCATAAACCGCTATAGACAAACTTTACTAATTAGCTAATTAAAAGAATCTACGTAATTTACCAGGCACAAATCAACTCAGTCACGGAGACTTCGATCCATTGCGGGAGAATCAAATTTTAATTTTGAGTCTATAACGTCCACTGCAAAGCAGTTTTGAGTATATTGAAAAAAAGTTAAAATTACTCGAATATTTTCTTTCCTGCTTTACATTCAGAGGGGCTAACACCAAATTTACGTTTAAATGCAGCAGCAAAATGACCGGGATTGGCATATCCTACTGCATTTGCAACCGCAGCTACGCGCATTTTTCCGTCTTGCAGCAATTGTCTGGCTATTTCCATGCGATGATTATGCAAGTAACCAAAGACCGTTGTACCAAATACTTCACGGAATCCAATCTTTAATTTGTTGTCGTTTATATTTACTTGCTGTGCCAAATTTAATAGAGAAGGAGGATTTTCTTGTTGAGAAATCAGAATATCTCGTGCGTGGCGAATCTTCTCAATATCTTTTGGTTTAAGAGCTATAGATTTAATAGATGCATTTTCAATTTTTGTGAGTTGCTCTAACTTTAAAGCAATTAATTCTAAACATTTAGCCTCTAAATAAATCTGTTTAGTCAAGCCTTGAAATGGACAATTAATAATTTGTTGCAGTGGTAAATACATCGCCGAAGTAAGTTGATTATTTTCGATGTAAGTTTCTTGACCTTTGCCTTGAATAAGTTTGATTAAATCTAGCGGTAGTTCTTGATTTACGCAGTGGACAAAATTATTTAAAACCTCTGAAGATTTAAGATGTATATCAACTTTTAAAAAATGCTCATTTCTAAACCAAGTTTCCACAAAAGCATTATACTCCTGCCCACGGGGAAAATCCCACTGTAAAAAATTTTCCCTACCGCTTTTATTGTATGGAAAATCTAATCGATTACCACTATAACTACCTGATAAATTAAAACCAAATTCTATTTCTTCATATTCATCTTGACCAGCTTCAAATTCTATTTGTAAATCATCGTGATATTTCTGATTAATAATCAACAAACTAATATCTCGTAATTCAACCCAGCGCTCGTATCCTACACCAAACTGTTCCGGACATGAGTAGATAATGTCAGAAGAATCTAAAGGATCTGGGTATTGAATATTCTCATTACAATTGTACAACTTTTCTTGGTACTCAGCTTGTGAAATAATGTTCGCCATTGATGTTTCAGTATTGCTAGTAAATATAAACTATCATTTATAGAAAAAACTTCTCAACTAGTTCTTTGACACAGTTGATATATAGCGAATTGTAATTGAATGAAGTACATCCCTACCCTTGACAACATTTAGGAAAAAACGGAAATTTAGGCGATCGCATATATCTGAAACCGGATTTTTTACTAGAATCGGGATCAGCCTTTGCGCTGCCTATATTCTCTAGGAGTCATGCCAAATTGCCGTTTAAACAGGTAGCCAAAATGACTTGTGCTTTCATAACCTACTTGAGAAGCAATTTCTGCAATCGTTAAATTAGTGCCGAGTAATAACTGTTGTGCTTGTTCTAGCCGTAAGGATTGCACATATCCACACACCGTAGTGCCAAAAATTTCTCGAAATCCTCGCTTGAGCTTAAAGTCATTGAGTCCGATTAGCATGGCTAAATTTAGTAGAGAAGGTGGATGCTGGAGCCTTTGATTGAGAATCGCTTTAGCATGATGTAAACGTTCAATTTCATCAGGACGAAAATATAGCGATCGCTCCAATAAAAGATTATTTTCCCCCCACTGAGCAATCTGAAGCGTCAGTAGTTCCAAAACTTTTGCTTCTAAATACATTTGTCTGAGTGTTTCTCGGAACGGACACTGCAATATTTGCCTAAGCACTAACCGCATTGCAGGCGTGATCGCTCCTAATGGTTGATGGAAACGCTCCTTTGTCGGATTTTCGATCAACTGCACCAGCATAGTTGGTAATTCATTAAAGCAACCCTGGAAACTAGAAAGTAAATCAGGATACCAATAAATACTGATACACTGCTTGTGTTGATTGGCAGTAAAATGCTCAAACTCCCGAATATTAGGCAAATAAAATAAGTAGTTATAGCCTGCAACTTCTTCATAATCGTCGCTGACTCCAGGTACATTTGGCGTAGTGGTTCTCATCCCACCAGACAGCAAAAATTTTGATGTTAGAAAAGGCGAATCATCGTGTTCACCCTCAACAATTACTGTTTCAGAAAAATCGCTTTGTTGAATTACTAACTCAAGGTTATGGCGCAGCATAGTCCAGTGACTGCTGCCTTGACCAAACCAGGTAGAAAATTTTACTTTTCCCTGATAGTGATTAAGCTGTATATCATCACATAATTCATTAAAGTTTGTCTCGGTCAAACGAATAGTCATGATCATACTCTCAATTGCTTGTTGAGAATAGTATCTATTAGGAGGTGAAGCGATGTCTAGGACAAGCCCTTTGGGTGACGCTCGTTCCTCGCTAACGGGAGTTTGCAAGACGCTCTACCCCTACGGGGAAGCAAGCTAGGCGTAGCGTGTCGCCTTGCGACTCAGCTATGCCGTTGGCGTTCGCGTTAGCGTCTCCAAAGGAGAAGGCTTTATGCTGCGCTAACGACGGGAACCGCCAGATGCTCGCGGACTCGCTAACGCTGCGCTATCGCTTTTAGCGTCTCCCCTTGGGAGAAGACTACGACTTTCTCACCGCTAAGAGCGTTTACGCAACTGAAAATATTGTGTAGTGGGTATAAACGCAAAAAAATATGTTCGGGGCTAAAAATTTACCCTAGTACTGGGTAGTTAATTGCATTTAACAATACAGATTACTAAATGTGTAAGCAAGACCGACCACAGCCATCGCTCCTTTAAGATGGACAGGAAGCGTTCTTGGAAAAAACTTTGCGATCGTACTAAAACGGGACTTATGCACAGGTAACGGAAAAACAAACCACAAAGTACACAGAGGACACCGAGTAATGAGGGGTTGAGAGGTTTTTTGCGTAAGTCCTATAAAATTCAAATCAAATCCGCTGTCATTACTAAATCTATAATTCTGCAACGGCAAGTTGACCTGGAAAATGTCAAAATTAAATGAGTTTTGCACTAGGCGCGTTTGGGTTGATGCAACTTCTTGTAGAGAAGAGAAGCTCTTTTGTCACCAAACGACATTTAATTAGCGCAGATTTGAGATAACTAAGTTGGAATTTATGGGCAAGCAACGTGTTCTTTCTGGAGTTCAACCAACCGGCAATTACCATCTAGGTAACTACTTGGGAGCCATTCGCAACTGGGTAGAAGGTCAGAGCGAATACGAAAATTACCTTTTTGTGGCTGATTTGCACGCGATTACAGTGCCACACGACCCAAAACAGTTGGCAGCTGATACCTACACTCTTGCTGCTCTTTATTTAGCTTGTGGTCTTGATTTAAATCACTCTACTATCTTTGTACAATCTCATGTTTCAGCCCACAGTGAACTCACCTGGTTGCTCAACTGCATTACACCTTTAAACTGGCTGCAAGATATGATCCAGTTTAAGGAAAAGGCACTCAAGCAGGGAGAAAATGTGAGTGCGGGCTTGTTGGATTACCCTGTGCTGATGGCATCTGATATTTTGCTTTACCAAGCGGATAAAGTGCCAGTGGGTGAAGACCAAAAGCAACATTTGGAATTGACACGGGATATTGCAGCTCGATTAAATCACCAATTTGGTAGACCAGAACAGCCAGTTTTAAAGTTACCAGACCCTTTGATTCGCAAGGAAGGAGCAAGGGTGATGAGTTTGGCGGACGGTACACGCAAAATGTCGAAGTCCGATCCTTCTGAGTTAAGCCGGATAAGTTTGCTAGATTCACCGGAACAGATTCAATACAAGATTAAGCGTTGTAAAACCGATCCGATTCGTGGGCTGACTTTTGACGATCCAGCGCGCCCAGAGTGTAATAATTTGTTAACATTGTATACATTGCTTTCTGGGAAGAGAAAGGAAGATGTCGCAGTTGAGTGTCAGGATATGGGCTGGGGACAATTCAAGCCATTGTTGACAGACACAATTATTGAGTCTCTCAAACCAATTCAAGAAAAATATCACTCGATAACGGCAGATAAAAGCTATTTGGAGTCTGTGTTGCGAGATGGAGGAGAAAAAGCTAGAGCGATCGCAAATCAAACCTTATCACAAGTCAAAACGGCTTTAGGCTACTCTCTTCCTCTATAAGTTTTCACCTTTAAGTGTGATTTGTTATACCATTTAATAAGTTGAAACCTTAATGTTATGCATCACACCCACAGCCCCACAGCCTTTGATGACTTTCGCAGAGCTGTCCAAGCAGGTGAATTTCTAGTTACGGCCGAAGTAGCACCACCGAAAGGGGGAGATCCAGCGCACATGATTCAAATGGCGGCGACTCTTAAGGGGAGAGTTCATGCCGTCAATGTTACTGATGGTAGCCGCGCCGTGTTACGGATGTCTTCATTAATGGCGTCGGTGATTTTGTCACACAATGGTATAGAGCCGATTTGTCAAATTGCTTGCCGCGATCGCAATCGTATCGGTTTACAAGCTGATTTGATGGGCGCTCATGCTTTAGGTATCCGTAATATTTTAGCTTTAACTGGCGACCCAGTAAAAGCAGGCGATCATCCAGATGCTAAAGCAGTGTTTGACTTAGAAGGTGTGCGACTGCTGCAACTGATTCGGAAGATGAATCAAGGCGTTGATTGCAATGAAAAACCCTTGACTGATGGAGCCTTAGATTTATTTGTTGGTGCAGCAGTAGATCCGCAATGTAAAAGTTGGTCGGGTTTGCAAAGTCGATTTGAACGCAAAATTGAAGCTGGAGCGCAGTTTTTTCAAAGTCAGTTGATTACTGATTTTGAGCGGCTAGAAAAGTTTATGGACACAATCGCCGCTGGTTATAAAAAACCAATTTTAGCAGGAATATTTCTGTTGAAATCAGCAAAAAATGCCCAGTTTATTAATAGATGTGTTCCGGGTGTAGAAATTCCCCAACATATTATTGATAGATTAGCAAAAGCCAAAGACCCTTATAAGGAAGGGATAAAAATTGCTGCCGAACAAGTGCAGATAGCGCGGCAATTATGTCAAGGTGTTCACATGATGGCGGTGAAGCGTGAAGATGCGATCGCGCCAATTTTAGATTTGGCTGGGATTGCTCCAGTTAATCAGTTGGTATCCAAGTAAAGAAGATAATTAATTTTTTATGAAAGCAGATGGCTGTTCCCATCTGCTTTTTTATGGTGAAACAGATACATCCACACTATTTTTGATAGATTTTCAATATTCAATTTTCGCTTGACTCTAAATCCAGGTGCTTGCGCCGCTGGTTTTTATACTCTCGAATATACGTATTTCGGTATATATAAGGGTTGGGGAAATCAATCAAATAGGAATGACTATTAAAACATTAGTATCCATGAAATAGCAGCCTTGCTCTGAGACAAACTATTAAAAATTGCTACAGGATAAACAATATAGCAATTTGTGGTAAAACAATTAGAGCCTTCAAAAGCAATAAGCTCAAACACAATGACAATACTGCCGCAATGTAACTATTCACATCCCAAGCAGAAACTAGATAGATTTTTGCGTCAACCATTTCAAAAAACTTTCTGGGGAATTGTTTGTTTAATAGTTCTATTTAGTGTTAGTTTGGTATCCGTAAACGCAGTACAACCATTACGTAAGCCTCCCCTGTGGCAAGTTTATCAGCAGTCACTTAAGTCAGCCAAATATGTTGACTTGACTCATGCGATCGCTCCGGCAATTCCTGTATGGTCAGGTTTTGGTTCATCCAAGTTTATGCCTACCATCAACCCAAAAACAGGTGAGCCATACACTTACCAAAAGGATGGGGTTGAAGCAACTCATTACGATTTATCCACCGATCAGCTAGGAACCCAACTAGATCCACCTGCTCACTGGAACCCTGACTATCCAGCTATCGATGAGTTGCCAGCGACCTTTGCTGTTCGTCCTCTAGTAATAATTCCAATTCAGGATAAAGTTGCCAAAGACCCCAATTACCATATGAGTGTCAAAGATATTCAGGATTGGGAACGCAAACATGGCAGGATTCCCCAAGGCTCAGTTGTGTTTGTTCGCTCTGACTGGTCTAAAGAATGGCCAAACCCTGAACTAGCTACAAGAACTAAGTTTCCTGGGGTGAAGCTAGAAGCTTTACAGTTTCTGCACCTTGAGCGCAAAATTCTTTTTCACGGACATGAACCCCTTGATACAGACAGCACCCCAAAATTTGAAGGAGAAGCTTGGCTGTTAAGAAATGGATATACCCAAGCAGAGGGTGTTGCAAATCTAGATCAGGTGCCAGAAACAGGCGCATTGGTCACTATTGGGTATCCCAAATTCAAAGGTGGTTTGGGAGGTTATGCACGTTACATTGCTATCTGTCCGCCAGACTGGAAATACGGCATTTCAGTAGGTCAAAAGCAAGAGTCTCCCCTGCAAAAAGCAGATAAACCCCTGCACTGGGATACAAAATTAGGTGTACGGATACGGTAAGAGGAAGCAATAACTGAATTACTTCCTCTCTACGAGACGCTACTTGTGGTTGTTTGATTAAAAAACGTACTAGAAAACACATAGTAAATGTGCGTAGGCGTAGCCATCGTAGATAGCGCCTCTTTTATATTTAGTTTCACTAAACCAGAAGCATCGCACTTCAAAAATTGGGTTACATCTTACCGTGTTGCAGCACTTGTTGTAGATGTTGACGAATCTCTTGTGCGTGTTCAATATCAGATTGCCGCAATTTTTGGAACAACTCTACACAAGGTTGAGAACCTACTTTTTCTGCATCTTTGATGTAGGTATCGTAAGCTTTAACGGCTTCAGCCTTGTTGTGCAAAACGGTGACAAAATCATATTCCAAGTCGCTAATCGCTGTTTGAGATTGTCCGTTACCTGTATTTGTAACCATTGCTTGAACCTCTTTTAAAATTTCTAACTAACGTTATACTCACCCTTAAAAAGCGATTCATCTTCCAAAAAGAGTATATTTCAATACGTCGTAAGTACCTTGCAAAAATAACTTCCTGATATAGTCTCATACAAAAGAGTGGGGAGTGGAAAAAAAGTATTTTCCCCACTCCCCAGTACAGAAGCGAATAATCGCGTCTCTCCCACTCCCCATTTTCATAACAATTTATCCCAGCGGTTGATTCTCATCACATTGACGTGAATACTGGAATTCCAACTCGTTTTGCCGTTCCCTATCTCCTTTATAGACAATCGGACAAAGCTTAGTGTTAGCGCTCATACAATCCATGTGCGGCGTTTTAGCACAGACTACGAGTAGTCCACCCAGAACAAACAACAAACCACAAATTGCAAGTGTATTAATCCAAGGAATTTCCAACGCTCCGTGAACTACTACTTCTCGCAGTAGAGATACAATTGTTACCTCAACTGCTACTCCCACAGAAATACTATGTTCTTGCAAGTACACCATTAATAGTCGAAACAACTCGACTAAAATCAACACAAATAGTATTTTTGCAGTCATATGTTTATAGTCTAGTGGCTGCGTGAGGGCGATCGCTATTCCCCACAATTGGATTAGCATGACGGCAAACAAACTCAAACACAAAACAATCACAATTAAGTCTTGAAAGGCTTCCATATTGCGAACAATTGAGTGCCGATCAAGCCAGCGATCGCTAAATAAAAATCGACTTTTCTGGCGCTTTTGCATGTACATTTTTCCAATTGGGACTAGTTCAGACAACACCAGCGAGTCAACCCAATAGTTTTATCTTAAGCAATATTAAGTTTTTGCGCCTCAGCGAGGTTGGTAATTTAAATTTTGTGCCTGTTGCAACAATTTCTCGGCATTTTTCGCCCACTGAGGATTCTTCTGAGCATTATATAAATCTCTAGCAAATTGCAATACTTGTACTGCATCGCCATATTGCTGTAACTGGATGAAAACTAACCCTGCACCATAATATGCGTTGGGATAGTTAGAGTTAGCTTCGGCTGATTTTCTAAAAGCCTCTAATGCTTCTTGTAATTTACTTTGTTGAAAAAAGATTGAGCCGAGATTGTAGAAAGCTTCTGGATACTTGGGATTAATTTTTAATGCCTGATAAAATGCACTTCTTGCTTGCTCAAGTTTACCTTGTTGGAGATAACACATTCCTATATGATAAGGAGGTTCTGGTGCATTTTTGCTATATTCTACAGCTTTTTTAAAAGATGCGATCGCTCGTTCACAATCTCGTTGCTGTTCTCGTACTAACCCCAAGTTATAGTGGGCAAATCCTAGCTTGGGATCGAGTTCTAAGGCGTGTTGTAAATAATCGTTAGCTAACTTGAAATTATTGCCTTCTAACAACGCTCCGCCTAAATTAGCAAAAGCCGGAGCAAATTTCGGATCGGCTTGCGTCGCTCGATAAAATGCATCCGCAGATGGTTGTAATTGTCCGGTTTGTCGGAGTGCTAGCCCTAGATTATAGTGTGCTGGTGCTAATGTCGGATCTAATTTAGCTGCTTGTTTAAAGGCGGCGATCGCATCTTGTACCTTTCCCGCCTGAATTGCTCGTAAGCCTTGGTTTAACCAGTCTACGGCAGTTTTAGGGTTAGATTGTGCCAACTTGGAGGCCACAGAAGAAGATAGAGCAAGAGAGGGGGAAGAAATACTCATAACCAGCAAAGTCAAACTTACTAACCCTGCTATGCGATATTTAAAGAATGATAATCTCATTGATTTTCTGACTCGCAACACTTTCAGTTAAATTTACTTCATCAAAAGTTTTTTACAAAAGTTTTTGATTTGGGATAAAAATTTGTGATACTTAATTTTTCTTAAGTTAAATCTTACGACAGGCTACAATTTTTTTAACTTTGGATTAAAGGGAGGATAATAACGAATTAAAGAAGGGGTAATTTTGACTCCAGAGAACCATTTTTTTATCCCTTGATACATACAGAATCATGCGGTTATGAATGAATTACCGCAAGGGAGGTTTTTATGAACGAAAAAGTAAAATCGGGTTCGCGGAACGTTGCAATTGTTGGGCCTTATTTAAGTGGAAAAACCACTTTACTAGAAAGCTTGTTATTTGTCACAGGGGCAATTTCCCGCAAAGGCAATGTTAAGGACAGCAATACAGTGGGAGATAGTGCTGCTGAGTCGCGCGATCGCCAGATGAGTGTAGAAGTCAGCGCTGCTAGCACTGAGTATAACGGCATTCGCTTCACTTTTATTGACTGTCCTGGAAGTATAGAATTTGCTCAAGAAACCTACAATGCTTTAATCGGAGTGGATGCAGCAATTGTAGTTTGCGAACCCATCCGCGAACGAGTCCTCACCCTTGCCCCTTTATTTAAATTCCTGGACGATTGGGAAATTCCCCACCTCGTCTTCGTCAACAAAATGGATCGGGCAAATATTCACGTCCTAGAAACGTTGGACGCCTTGAAAGCAGTATCTAGCCGTCCCCTGGTAGCGCATCAATATCCGATTATGAACGGGGAACAACTCACTGGCTTTATCGATATGGTGAGCGAACAGGCATATAAATATCATCCAGGCGCACCTGCTGACCCCATTCCCTTCCCCGAAAGTTTAAAAGAAGAAGAACATACAGCACGGGCAGAAATGCTCGAAGCCTTAGCAAATTTTGACGACCATTTACTCGAAGAACTTTTAGAAGACATCGAACCATCCCAAGAAGAAATCCTTAAAGATTTAAAAATGGAATTAGGGGCAGATTTGGTAGTGCCCGTTTTCTTTGGTGTGGCAGAACAAGATTATGGTGTTAGACCTTTATTAGAAGCCTTGTTACGAGAAGCGCCCGAACCAGAAACCACAGCAGAACGTCGTTTAAAAAACTTAAAAGGTGATACAGCTTTAGCACAGGTATTAAAAACTTACTACACTCCCCAAGGTGGCAAACTTTCTCTCGTGCGTGTTTGGCGTGGCAAATTAACTGATGGTATTGTCCTCAATGGCATTCGCACTGGTGGAATTTACCACCTCATGGGACAACACCAGCAACTCGTTAACCAAGTTAGTGCTGGTGAAATTGTTGCATTGAGCCGTTTAGAAGGAATCAAGACAGGCGATACAATCTCTATAGAACAGCAGTCGGCAATCAAATTACCCAAAGCTGTAGAGTTGGAACCAGTGTATGCTCTGGCTATTACACCAGAAAAGCGCAACGATGAAGTTAAACTCAGCAGTGCCATTACCAAGTTATTAGAAGAAGATTGCTCACTTGCTTGGGAACAACACGGCGATACCCACGAAGTTATCTTGTGGGGTCAAGGCGAGATTCATTTACAAGTCGCCCTAGAAAGACTTCGCCGTAAATATAACTTGCCGATGACAACCCACTTGCCCCAAGTGCCTTACAAAGAAACCATCCGTAAAACGGTAGCTTCAGTTCATGGACGCTACAAACATCAAAGCGGTGGGCACGGACAATTTGGTGACGTTTTTCTCGAAATCAAGCCCCTACCACGTGGTACAGGTTTTAACTTTAATGAAACAATTGTCGGTGGCGTGGTTCCGAAACAGTACATTCCTGGCGTAGAAATGGGCGTGCGGGAATTTTTGACACATGGGCCTTTGGGCTTCCCAATAGTTGATGTGGCGGTAACTCTGACTAATGGTTCGTATCATAACGTTGACAGTTCTGAACAAGCTTTTAAGCAAGCTGCCCGATTGGCAATGCAAACGGGGATACCCCAAGCAGAACCTACCTTGTTAGAACCGATTTTGCGGGTAGAAGTGACAACACCGAGCGAATTTACCTCCAAAGTGCTGCAACTGTTGAGTGGTAGACGAGGGCAAATTTTAGGCTATGAGGGAAAAAACGATTGGCAAGGCTGGGATAATGTCTGTGCATACTTGCCACAAGCAGAGATGCAGAATTTTATTGTAGAGCTGCGATCGCTCACTCTCGGCGTTGGTTCCTTCCACTGGGAATATGACCATCTCCAGGAAGTGCCAGAAAAGCTTGCTGAACGTGTCATTCACAGCAATGGCAATGGTGCTAACGGCAACGGCAAGTAATACCAATTTGAAAAAATAATGCGACAAATAGACCATTTGTAGAGACGCGATTCATCGCGTCTTTACCCAAAGATGTGTTGCAATCATTAATTGAATTGGTATAATTTTCGATTTTGAATTAATTGCAGAGTAGCGTAGGCTTTGCCCGCCGCAGGCATCGCTCCAAAGCTAAGATTCCTAACTTCTGAGAAAAGTCGGGAATCTTTTTAATCTGTAAAAAGATTTGTAAATCTCTAACTTGTGTGAAATGGTATGAGTTTTATAAAAGCGTTTGGGAATTATGTGATTAAGCATATTCGTCTTGACTACATAGAAAAAACTCATGGGCTTTATAGTCTCTCTTGTAACTAGCCTAATTGCAATTCTCGTTTATCTCAATACAGGTAGGATATCTGATGAAAAGTCACGTTTAGCAATACGCGCAATTATGATATTGATTGGTAGTGTTGCAGTACTGAATTCTTTTTCTCGGCTTTTGGTGATTGTCCCACCTGGTAATGTCGGTGTCGTCAATTTCTTTGGTGAGGTTTCTGAAACTACTCTTAATCCTGGTGTTCACTTGCTTAACCCCTTTAGTAAGGTGCTGAATTTTTCTACTCGCCTTAAGGATATAAAAGAAAATGTAGATGCAACATCCCAAGAAGGTTTGAGTCTAAATCTTGATGTCAGTCTTCAGTACAAGCTTGATCCGCAAAAGGCAGCTACAGTATATAAAACAATTGGAACTGATGAAACACAACTGGTGATTTCTAGATTCCGCTCCACTGTCCGCGCCATCACGGCAAATTACCCAGCCAATGCTATTTACTCTACTAAACGCCAAGAAATCGCCCAAAAAATTGACCAACAACTCACCCAAGAGATACCAGCTTTGGGTTTCATCGTTGAGGAAGCTCTTTTACGAAACATCAAAATGCCTGATACTCTACAAGCTGCAATTCAAAACAAACTCAAGACAGAGCAAGAAAATCAGCAGATGAAATTTGTTTTAGAGAAAGAGCGTCAAGAGGCAGAAAGAAAACTGATTGAAGCGCGAGGTATAGCTGATTCCCAAAAAATTCTCTCTGGTGGACTTAGCAACCAAGTGCTGCAATTACGAGCGATTGAAGCCACAGAAAAGCTAGCTCAATCTAATAATTCTAAGCTGGTAATTATTGGTTCTGAAAAAGGCGCAGTCCCTATTATGATCCAGCCATAAACAGGAACCTCAAAGCCCTAAAATTTTCTGATCGGGTAAATGGCTTGACAGAATTTTAATTGTATGAAAAATACATTATACATTATTTGCTACGTTCACTCTTGGCGTTGGTTCTTTCCACCGAGAATATGACCATCTCTAATAGTGCCGAAAAAGCTTGCTGAACGAGTTATTCATAGAAAGGGCAGGTAATTTTGGATTTATTTAAAATCAAAGCCCTGTACTTAAAGGTGCAGAGCTTTTTGTTAATTAATATTTAATAGGTTTTGGACGTGCTGTTGAAACGTTAATCCTTCTGTATTCCACCGTTCTTGGAATCCTTGTATATTTTCCAACTTTATTGCTTTTCCATTGGGAGGGAAATTAATATCATAACCAAATACTGTATTCTTATCTGGAGGATGATCCCAATTATTTGTCATCCAAACTACTTGGACAATCCGATAAATATTAAATTCATCTCCAGCATTTTCGTCAGGATAAAGTTGATTGTTCAGCATTTGAACAATGTGGGTTACTTTGCTACGTTGTCTTAAAATTATCAGTTCACCTTCTTGTGGGGTCTTGGCATTTATTTCGTCTTTATTTTCTAAATTTCTCCAATGTAAAGCAAAAATCTTTAAGTCTGGATATATGGTAGGTAAGCTGTGATAAGCCCAATGTTCACCATCTATAGGTTTTACGTTTTTAGTCCAAATTAATCCATTTAAATCCATAATTATTTTTCAATCTTGTTCTAATAGAGAAGCTGTAGTTATAGTCTTCCCTGAAACATAGCTCAACTAACAGCACTTGCTTTTTGCATCTCTCATTAAAAGTTTGGTAATGCAACATTATTCCTTGGTACGATAGTCTAAATTGGCTTTTGCAAGCTTCAACCTAAAATTTCAATGGTAAGTAATGGTAACACTTCAATTACGACAATTAAGTGTTCCGCCGGGACATAGAGTAATACTCCACGATGTTAGCTGGCAAGAATTTGAGGCAATTTTAGAAGAACTTGGCGACCATCGAGCCACTCGATTGGCTTACAGCCAGGGAACTTTGGAGATAAGAATGCCATTACTAAAGCATGAAAAAGCCAAAGTCATCATTGGGGATTTGGTGAAAATTCTGCTGGAGGAGTTAGAGATTGACTGTGAAACATTTGGCTCAACCACTTTCAAACGTGAAGATATGGCTTTTAGTGTAGAGCCTGATGACTCTTTCTACATTCAAAATCATGCTCAAATGATTGGTAAAGAGCGAATAGACTTGAGAGTTGACCCGCCACCTGACCTTGCAATTGAAGTTGATGTTACTTCCAAAACTCAATTGGATGCTTACGAAGCATTGCGAGTTTCTGAACTGTGGCGATATGAAAATGGCAAGCTACAAATTAATATTCTTCAGGATGACAAATACATTGAGTCTGAAATTAGTTCTACTTTTCCCAACTTGCCCATTGTTGAAGTAATTCCCCAGTTTGTCGAACAAAGCCGAACTTTAGGTAGAAGTCCAACGCTTAGAGCATTTCGTCAATGGGTAAGAAAGCAAATCAACCCAACTTAATGTAACCCTTGCTCTTTTAACAACTCATCTGCCCAAGCTGAATCAATTTCTCCAAGGGGCGGAACTGCGTCACGAGTGTAGTCTATAGCCAAATCAAATCCAGCGCGATCATAAACGCCATGTATTAATGCTTGCAAGTCTACTAATGGTTCTGTATCGCCTCTATGTATGGGTAACAAAAAAGCTGGAATCTGCTCTTGCAAACCAAAGAGATATAATTCTGCTTTGGGGCGAGATTCACTGCGACTTACCAAAATGCGATAGTCTGATTTAATTTGACTACCCAAGATTGGCATGGGTTCGCCACCACGCAGCAAGTCTATTTCTAAAAGATGAGTGAAGCTACCTAATACTTGCTGACGTTTACTTTCGTATGCCTTTTTTCCTTCCCCAGTCCGCTTATTTTTTGGTGATAGAATCTCAATCACTGTTACAACTTCTCCTGTTCCCACTTCCCGAACTTCTAGGTATCCTTCTCGCACTTCCTCTAGAATGGGAACGTTGACAGTTATCGGTTTTTTAGGCGGTGCGGCTACTGCAATATTAGACGGATCTTTTTCTGTGTTTGTTAAAGAACGTCCTACAACAACATCAGGAATCCCAACTAAAATAGAATTTTCATCTGTCATTTGATATACCCGTTTCTCAACCGCCACTCGATATTTCGGTCGCAGTTGAGGAGCAATTGCATCTGCGATCGCAATAATTAATCGACTGTTAACTTCCGGCCACAGTTCAGGATTTTCTAGGTAGGGGTTCATCCCTGGAAATGGTGAAGGCATAAGCTTGGCAAGACTAAATTCTTAATGCTGATCTTAGCAATCTGGTTTGTGAGCGCGAAGATGTTTCAATAAATGAGCGTTGTCATACTTAATAGTATTTTTATCTGCAACAGAAGACTCTACGAAAAAAAAAGGAGCCTAACTTAGGCTCCTTAATAAAAAACTAGTAATAGAATTATCACTACTTAACAGTCACCTTACCACCAGCTTCTTCGATGCGCTTCTTGGCATCTTCAGCAGCATCCTTAGTAACACCTTCTTTAACTGCCTTGGGCGCAGCTTCCACCAAATCTTTAGCTTCTTTGAGACCCAAACCGGTCAATTCTCGGACTATCTTCAGTACGGCAATCTTCTTATCAGCTGGGACTGATTCAAGAACCACTTCAAACTCAGTTTGCTCAACAGCTTCTTCAGCCGGAGCAGCAGCACCACCACCACCAGGCATCATCATCATGCCGCCAACGGGTGCAGCAGCACTCACGCCAAAAGCTTCTTCAATTTGCTTGACTAACTCAGAAGCTTCGATTAAAGACAGGCCTTTTAGTTGTTCTAAAATTTGATCGGTTGCAGCAGACATTGATATAACTCCTGTAATTTTGATTATTTATTTGTCATGGGTCATTGGTCTTTCACCTATAGACTTTTGACTTTCGACTGATGAACCACAAAGTCTATTCAGCAGCAGTTTCAGTGTTGCTATCTTGGACAGCAGCAGTTTCGGTACTTCCACCACTTTGCTCTTGGTCAGCCACAGCCTGCAAAGCACGAGCTAGCGAACCAGGAACTTCGTTGATACCCACAGCAATCTTGGTAGCCAAAGCGTTGATAGCCCCAGCAATTTGGGCAATGAGTTGTTCCTTAGATGGCAAGTCTCCTAGTACCTTGACATCAGGTTCTTTGAGTAGGCGACCTTCCAGTACACCACCGCGAAGTTCTGTCTTCTTGGTGACTTTCTGGAATTCTTGGTATGCCTTAATTGCCGATGAAAAATCTTCTTTTACCAGCAAAAAGGCGGAAGAACCATTGAGCAATTCCGACAAAGGCTGCCATTTTTCATCGTCTTTGATAGCAATGCCCATTAAGGTGTTCTTCGTCACCTTACAAACAGTGCCACTGGGACGTAACCGCCGCCGTAAGTCTGTGATTTCCGAAACTGTTAGTCCCTGATACTCAATTACCAGTGCCAGAGTTGACTCACTCAAAGTTTCTTTGAGGTCAGCGACTATTTCTTTTTTATTTTCTAGTGTTCTACCCATTCCAATCTCACCTCCTTAAAACAATCGGGAAAGTGCCCTAGTTGTGTGTTTTTTCTCAATTTGAGCCTAAACAACAAACCCCAGCTAATATAGCCAGGGTTGAGTAGTAAGACTCTTGACGCCATAGTTATCACACCTTTATGGGTGGTAATTCTGACAATTAGAGTTTTAACCTCGGCAGGATATTAAGCTGTTAGCACCTGCTGTCTCCGGCTTTGTCTATTTAATTTAAAGTTAGGAGTTAGGAGTGAGGAGTTAAAAATAAAACTTATAACTCATAACTCTTAATTCCTAACTCATAACTCCTAACTCCTAACCCTTATTAACCTGCTTGGCTCAGTTTCAAATCTCTTAGGGCATTAATATCAACTTTAATTGATGGGCCCATAGTGGCTGCCACATAAAATGTGCGCCAATAACGACCTTTAGCTCCTGAAGGACGATTACGATCAATTGTCTCCTGCAATGCCTTCAGGTTAACTAACAAATCTTCGGGCGAGAAGGTTGTCTTACCAAACATAACATGGACAATACCAGTTCGATCAGCCCGGAATTCTAATTTACCTGCTTTGAATTCTGCGATCGCACCTGCTAAGTCAAATGTTACGGTTCCACCTTTGGGCGATGGCATCAAACCACGCGGTCCAAGCAACTTACCCAGCTTTGCCACCTGTGGCATCACATCGGGTGTGGCAATCAGCTTGTCAAAATCTAATCTACCTTTCTGGATTTCGTCAATCAGTTCTTCTGACCCAACTAAATCAGCACCAGCACTGCTGGCTTCGTTTACCTTTTCGCCTCTGGCTATCACCGCTACCCGGACGATTTGTCCTGTACCTTTGGGTAGTGCTACCGTTGTCCGCAACTGTTGGTCTGTATACTTGGGGTCAATTCCCAACCTGATATGCGCTTCAGCGGCTTCGGTAAATTTAGCTGTTGCTGTGTCTTTGAGAAGGGCTAAAGCCTCTAGGGGATCATAGTCCTTATCTTCTACTTTTGCTTGCAGACCTTGCAAACGACGTGATATTTTTGCCATTTTGTTCTCCTGGGGTAATTCCGAAGCCTCGCCTCTCCCCCGATAATTTTATAGTTATTTGTCCTCTCTTACAAAGTTCTGTTCGCCTTTGGCGTTGCCGCAGGCATCGGAGGAAACCTCCGCTCAACGCCAGTTCGCCCAAGTCGGGAAACCCTTCCTGTGCGACTGGCTCGACTTTGCGCTTTGTCTTTTGTCTTTTGTTGATTTTTTACTAATGACTAATGACCAATGACCGATGACTAATCTTTGACTGTTATACCCATATTCTTAGCCGTTCCTGCCACAATCTTCATTGCCGCGTCGATATCGTTGGCATTAAGGTCGGGGAGTTTGGTTTGGGCTATTTCTTGCAATTGTGCTTTGGTTATTGACCCAACTTTCTTTTTGTTGGGTTCGTTTGAGCCTTTTTCAACTTTCGCCGCCTTCCGAATCAGTACTGATGCAGGTGGCGTTTTGAGTACAAATGTGAAACTCCGGTCTTCAAAAACCGAAATTTCTACAGGTATCACCATTCCAGCTTGGTCTGCTGTTTTGGCGTTGTACTCTTTACAAAACATCATGATGTTGACACCATGTTGACCCAAGGCGGGACCAACTGGCGGTGCTGGGTTGGCTTTTCCAGCATTTAGGGCCAGTTTAATGACCGCCACTACTTTCTTCGCCATTTGTATTTAGCTCTGTTTCTCTACCTGATTAAATTCCAATTCTACTGGTGTATCCCTGCCGAAAATTGAGAGCAAGGCTTTAAGTTTACTCCGCTCTGGAGAGACTTCAATTACCTCGCCTTCAAAGTCTTTAAATGGGCCAGAAAGCACCATTATCTTATCACCAGTAGCCATGTCAATTTTGACAACAGCTTCTTGTTCGCTGGTTTGTTTGAATATACGTTCAACTTCTGAAGAACTCAGTGGTATGGGATGGACATGACCGCGACCCTTGCTGCTACCACGTTTTTGTTCTGAACCAACAAAGTTGATTACATGAGAGGTGTTGCGTACCACCTGCCAGGTATCATCATCCATCATCATCCGTACCAGCACATAGCCCGGAAAAACTTTTTCTTCTGTATGCTGGCGACTGCCATCTTTGCGGATTTTTACCGCTGGCGTTTGCGGAATTTCTACCTGGATAATTTTGTCAGCTACATCAAAAGTTTGAATACGTTGCTCCAAGTTAGTCTTTACACGCTTTTCACAGCCTGAAGCTACTTGTACTGCATACCAGCGTGCTTCTTTTAACGCTACTTCTGCGGCTTCTGCTGCTTCTGCTGTTTCTTCTGACTGCAACATTGAGTTGCGTGGTTCATCTGTTGCAAAACTCATTAGAACACCTGTTTTGCTGCCCAATGAAACAATCCATCGACCAAGTATATCAAAGATGCGGAGAGTGCCACCATTAACAACACAGCGGCGGATTCGCTCACTATCTGTTTCCGACTGGGCCAAACTACTTTTTCAAGTTCTTCTTTGGTTCCCTGTATGAAGTTGCCAAAGCTAAACCCATTTGCGGTTTCTGGCAATTCTGCTTCACTTTTTTTGGCCACGACCGTTTATCCCCCGTTTCTTATACTAGATCCTGTTTAATTGTCATCTAGGTTTGCAGTTTCGACTCTATTTTACTTACTATCAGCAAAACAACTGCAAATACAATAAGTTTACCCGAAATTATTAGCGCTAACTGCTAATATAGCAGCTGCGTAATTATTTCGGGCTTTGTTTTTTGCTCTTGAGCGCGCCCTGGAGGACTTGAACCCCCGACATCAGGTTTTGGAGACCTGCGTTCTACCAACTGAACTAAGAGCGCACAAGCTGTTTTTGATTCAGTGATTGCGCTGAACTAAATTTCAGTTTAACGCAATATGCGATTTACATCATACCTTAGTCTTGTCGGGAAGACAAGTTAGCGGCAGATGCCGCTTGCAGAAAAGAGATTTCTCCCATAATGATTGAAGGACGAATCACAAAGGGCGGTCAAACCGTTGCTTGATCCGGGTTGCCTTACCTACGCGATCGCGGAGATAATACAATTTAGCACGGCGTACTTTACCGCGACGTAATACTTTGATGCTGTCAATTCGGGGAGAATGCAACAGAAATACCCGCTCAACGCCCACGCCTTGAAAAACTTTGCGGACTGTAATAGTTTCGTTGATGCCACCATTGCGCTTGGCAATCACTACTCCTTCGTAGGGTTGTACGCGGTATTTATCGCCTTCTTTGATTTTCACTCCCACTTTTACTGTATCGCCCACATATATATCGGGCACATTTGATTTTAGCTGTTCCGCTTCAATCGAGCGGATAATCTCTTGAGCGTTCATAGTCTTTCAGTTTGCTTAAAAAAAACTCACGATCGTCAATTATAAATTGATAATCCTATTTCAGTCTACCTGTTAGACATTGATAATTTTACTGATACAACAGTCTGGAAATGGAAGCTATATTGCAAAATGCTGTACCACAGGTATGAATTTATGAAATTTAGCGTCGTCATTACTACTTATAATCGCTTGGATTTGCTCAAAAGAGCAATTGATTCGGCTTGTAACCAAACAATGGAGTGTGAGGTGGTTGTTGCTGACGATTGTTCTGATGATGACACCCAAGCCTATGTGCAAAGCTTAGGCAATAAGGTTGTTTATCATCGTAATGAAGTAAACCAAGGTCATGCAAAAACGGTAAATGCTGGAGTTGCCAAAGCTACTGGTGACTGGATTAAGTTCTTAGATGATGATGACTATTTAGCGCCTAACTGCATAGAAGAGATGGCAAAGGCGATCGCACTTCGTCCCGATGCTGTAATCTGCTCTTGTGTGGCGGCTCAGGTGGATGGTAATGAAGTTGAACTCTCTCGCACCCCCCAAGTCGGCCCTGGTTTAGCTTTTTATATTCCACAAGCCGATATTCACTACGGTATGCTTTTAGAGCTTGTACCCTTTGGCACGCCTGTACAAGTAGCTTGCCAACGTGATGCTTTCCTGCAAACTGGTGGTTGGGACTCCACACTTGATGCTAACTGTGATGACATCGATTCCTGGATTCGGATTGCTCAGTTTGGCGATGCTATTTTCTTCAATCAGTGTCTTGCTTACCGGACAATCTGGCCAGGTGCTTATAATCAAAAGTTTTCTTTATCTCGGCGGTTGGCAACAAATATTTTGATGAAGGAAAAAATTTACGCTTTGGTAAATGAGCAACATCGCTCAAAGATTCCTCTTTTTCAAGATATAAAAAATTACCTAAAACTCCATTGGATTTTAGTAGCATTGAAGCAAAAAAATCTCAAGAGTTTTCTTTCAATGATAGATGCATCTGTAATTTCTCCTCAGTCTTGGAAGTTTTTACTAACTGCTGTCTCATCACGCCGCTCTCAAGGAAACAATTCTCAGGTGCGTAAACTTGTGTTGATTGAGTCGTAACTTTTTAAGTGTTAACAATAGTTTTTGCTGTTAAAAACTTAGCTTTTACAGAAATGAAGAAGTAAATAATACCAATTTGAAAAAGAATACAACACATGGACAAAAGCCACCTGCAACCTTCTCCTGACAAAGCAGAGGGTTGCAGATAGGGTGAGAAATCTTCTGAGTGCTAGACGATGACGTTAGTACCAACTACCAGATTGGTAGCTGTGAAATTATCCAAAGTTACCAATCTGGTAGTATAATCACTCTTACCGTAATTATAATTAACTTCTGTAGAAGTACCCGATTGGACAAATAGTAGGTAGCCATCACTTACAGGATTGCTGCCAGTGTAGCCCCGATTTTTAAGCCAGTCAGTAATGATTAACTTATCCTCGCTCTGATTAAAGTCAGTAATCGTATTATCAATGCTAGAAGCTTGGTAAACGAACTGGTCATTACCGCTACCGCTAGTCAGAATATCCTTAACACCATCAGCAACAAGGATGTCATTACCAGCACCTCCAATCAGGCTATCACCACGCCCACTAGTAAAGAGGATGTCATTACCAGCACCTCCGATGAGGCTATCCAGACCGTCACCACCAAAGAGTGTATCATTGCCAGCACCACCAATGAGGGTATCCCCCTCGTAACCTGCACCACTACGTAGAAGGTCGTTGCCACTTAAGCCGTCAATGCGGTCATAACCCCCTTGACCATTAATGACATCATCTGAGTTGTCAAAACCATTGACATTATTGTTTAGGTCATTGAGAAAGGTGACTGTGTTTTTGTTGAAAATGGTGTTTTGAGTAGAGTTGGCATTGAAGACATCAAAGCTGTCACGAATGCTGCTTTGCCTATCAAATAGGATATTGCCCACCGCCCATAGGTTGTCTAAGTTTTCCAGAGGAAAGTTTTGCAGGATAACTTTGTCATCAGCTACGCCTTCAAAGGTGAGTTCCAGATTGTTGTTATTCTGGGTGAGTTGCAGATTTCGGGCAGTTAATCCAGCACCTTGGAATTTTAGAGTATCCAATTCGCCAATAACTGCTGCCGAGGGATTTGAGCCTTTACCTAGTCCACCAAAATCGGTGATGGTATCAACACCATCACCTAAATTGTAAACAAATTCATCTTTGCCACCGCCACCAGTTAAGATGTCGTTGCCTTGATTACCTGCGATCGTATCATTGCCGGCTTGAGCGTTAATTATGTCACTATAATTATTGCCCACTAGATTATCAGCGCCATTGGTTCCATTCAGCCCATTGAACTCTAATGCACCAATATCAACTGTACCCTCAGATATTCTGTCAAATCCAGCACTCCGTTGGTCGGTGGTGATGCCTGCTGGAATCAGAGCATTATTCCCTGCATTAATGGCGGGACTATCGCTAATTAAGGCATTAGTAAAGGTTGCACCGCCGTTATTTTGCAAGGGGCTGAGTCTGGGATCAATAGGGTTAGCGCTGCTGCCGACAAGGGTGCTAGTAGTAAAGCCAGTGCTACCAGTGTTATCTCCAATCAGGTTATTACCGTCGTCGGTGAAGTCGCCGGAAACGTCGGGGTTGATGTCACCGCCGTAGATACCCCTATTGTTAAAGTTACCTGCAATAATCGTGTTCCCAACGATGACAGTGCCGCCAGCGGAAACACCTCCACCAGTGCCGCCTCCCCAGTTGTAAAGGTCTTCTGCGGTATTATTGGTAATCGTGGTGCTGTTCAGATTGAGGATACCTGAGCTAGAGATACCGCCACCGTCCCCTCCACTTGCCCTATTGCCAGAGACAGTACTGTTGGTGATGTTAAGGATGCCTGAGTTAGATATGCCGCCTCCAGAAAGTGCTGAATTACCAGAGATAGTGCTATTACTCAAGCTGACACTGCCAGAGTTAAAGATACCACCGCCATAGGAAGGGTAAGGGTCAGGCCCATAACGATTAAGACCACTGGCGTAAGCCCCATTACCAGAGATAGTGCTTCCTGTCAGGCTGAGAGTACCTGTATTAAATATGCCACCACCGCTGGCAGAGGAGTAACCGGTAGATGCACTATTGCCAGAGACAATGCTGTTAGTGAGGCTGAGGTTGCCTTTGTTAAATATGCCTCCGCCTAACGATGAACCCTTATTACTAGAGACAGTGCTTCCCGTCAGACTGAGAGTGCCTTTGTTAAAGATGCCGCCTACCGCCCCCCTGTTGCCAGAGACAATGCTTTGCCTCAAGTTGAGGCTAGTATTGTTATTAAGCAAAATACCACCAAAGGGATCGTTAGCATTAGCAATCTTCAAGCCATTAATGCTGGCATCTGTCCCTGTCCCCGATATCTCAAACACACCGGAGGCATTATTTCCACTGACGATCAGATTTGCTGCCCCAGTCCCCAAAAGGGTAATATCATCAGTAATTGTTAGTTTGCCTGTGGTGAGGGTGATCGTATCTGGAGTGGCATCACTAAAAACTCCTGCAAAGGTAATAATATCTGCCCCAGCAGTAGCATTGGCATTGAGGATAGCTTGCCGCAACGACCCGTCTCCAGAATCATTGGTGTTAATCACTACTAAATCATTGGCTGCGATCGCTACTGTGGCACTATAATCCACATCATCGATTTGGTAAGCTGAATCTGCTGCCAAGCTGAGGGTAAGATTTTCTGCCGCTTCTGCCTGAATATCATTGACAGGTGTCAGGGTGATATCTACATAGCTTTGCCCATCAGCAATCACAATACTGTTGCCGCTGACAAAGTTGCCACCTATGCTTAGGTTGTAGTCTGCAATACTTGCATTTCCATTAGCAGAGAAGTTGACTGTTAATGTCCCACTGCTATTACTGCGGCTGATGCGGTAAGTGCCAGTATTGCCACTGTTTTCATCAGCAGTGTTATCTGTTGTGCTGATGCTGATGGTGGGTACGAGGGGATCAGGATTATCAGGTGGCGTAATTATCGTAGGCTGGACTTCATAAGAACCAATATCAATTGCAACGCCGGATATCCTGTTAAATCCAGCGCCCCTTTGATCGGTGCTGACATCGGCAGGAACTAGGGAATTATTGCCAGCATTAATAGCGGGGCTATCTGCAAGTAAGGCATGAGTAAAGGTTGCCCCACCGTTATTTTGCAGTGGCCCGATTTTTGGATCAATGGGACTGGCGATTGTGCCAATGAGAGTGCTGGTGGTAAAGTTAGTACTACCAGTATTATCGCCAATCAAATTATTGCCAGAGTCAGTGACACTACCAGACACGTCAGGGTGTATATCACCAGAGGTGGAATTATCAAAGTTGCCTGCAATAATGGTGTTACTAACCTTCATGGGGCTACCATAACTTGCAACACCTCCACCGTTGCCAACACCATTGCCATCTGAATCGGCTATATTGCTAGTAATTGTGGTGTTGATCAAAGTGAGGTCGTCGCCTGTATAGCTGCCAGAATCATAGATGCCACCACCTTCATCATTCGCCGTATTCCCAGAGATGGTGCTGTTAGTTAGAGTAGCTGAACCGCCAAAATAGCCACCATCATCTGCGTTAACGACACCACCGCCGTTATAGTTTGCCGTATTACCAGAGACAGTACTTGCCATTATCTTGAGAGTACCGCCTTTATTGTATATGCCGCCACCGTAGTTTGCCGTATTGCCAGAGACAGTACTTGCCGTGATGTTGAGAGTACCGACGCTTGCACCGGAACCGTCATTATAGATGCCACCGCCGAAGTCACCCGTATTGCCAAAAACACTACTTCCCGTAAGGCTGAGGATGCTACTGTTATAGATTCCGCCTTTGGTATTACCAAAGACAGTACTTCCCGTTAGATTGAGGATGCCGTTATTAGAGATGCCGCTTTCCTCTGTATTCCCAGAAATACTGCTTCCTGTCAGGCTGAGGATGGAATTTGAATTGATTTGAATACCGCCGCTAGCGATCGCCAGGCCATCAATAGTAACACCTGTCGCTAGTCCCGATATCTCGAATACTCTGGAAGTATTATTCCCACTCACAGTAAGCTGAGATGCACCTGTTCCCAAGATGCTCACATCATCGGTAATGGTCAGTTTTCCAGAGGTAAGGGTTATTACATTTGGGGTGGTATCAGTAAACACTCCCCCAAAGGCGATCGCATCATCTCCAGCAGTCGCATTAGCTAAGTTAATTGCTTCCCGCAGTGTGGTGATACTATTATTCGGATCGCCATCATCTGCGTCCCCGGTACTATTTACCGTAAAGGTTGCTAGTACTCCCGCGTAAGCTTCCCGCGTCGTTTCTGAAAACGCTAGAGTCACTTCCATATCACCGATGCGGACTTCCAGATCCCAATTGCCGCCTAATGCCGCACTGCCTATCAGCTGACGCGAAGCAGCAATATTTGCTCCTGTAAGTTGGTGCAGTTTGCCAATAAATTCTGCCCCCAGATCACCGTCAGCTACGTTGCAACCATAGATGAGTAAATTGGCTACTGTTGTAGCAGATGTAACTAATGGTTTAGCGGTTTTAGATGAGGCGGAAAATATCTTCTGCCATTGTTGCAGTTGCTGGCTATGGCATTCGAGGGTATCAAGTCCCAAGTGAGTGTTACCCAGTTGCAAACTACCAGGGGCACCGTGGCAAACAATATGAATATTGCTAAGATTCTGGTCAGCGCGAGTTGCCAAAATCTGCGTAATTTGCTTAACACCGTTCTGTGTCGGATCAATAACGAATACTTCGGTGTTGGGAATAACATCGTTAATTAAACTCTGGTAGTCTTCAACTGCCGTGTCAATGAAGACCAGGTTATGCGTATATAAGGTGGTAATTACGGAATTTAAGTGGAAGTGTGTAGTATGTAACGTTGCCATTTTGTTACCTTAAACTAAGGTTATGAGTTAAACTCAAACTGACTGAAGCTTTGTCATTACAGGGTTTTCACACAATTATTAACAGTAATAATGAATTATTTGTTACCATTAATTTCCTTTTTCTATCATCAGGCCAATTGCTGTTTTTGTAAAGCAGTGTTTCAGGAGTGCCCATAAATGAACTACTGAGTTACCAAGAGAGCAAAACGCGGGATTTAACAAGGATGCGATGCTTGACTTGTTGCAACCTGGAGTACTTGAAACTCAAAAATCAAAAGATTTTTATTCTCTGTTTTGGCTGCTGTGTTAAATGGAATTTATATATCTGCTGTGATGTATTAGAGTTCAATACCAGAGTATTGGGAAATAGAAAATAAGGCTGTAGCGACTTCAAAAAATAGCATATTCAGAATTTTGAAGTTTTTCCCCGATTTATCAAGGCGTTACTGAATAAGTCTTTAAGCTAAGTAACTGGTTATAAACGCTATAAGTCAAGTAGCAAGTGGTCAATTTTACGCACTACTGACTACTTTTGAGTTGTCGTTGAAGACCTTAATAATTATGTTTATTTCTATTCAGTTACTTATCTTTATTTTTTATACACATTTCAAAGCTTATGCGAATCATACATATTTTGAACCACGTTCAAGAAATAGGTAACGGTATTGTGAATGTGGCTGTGGATCTAGCTTGTCTACAGGCAAAATCTGGTTATGAAGTCGCGGTTGTTTCTGCTGGTGGGGAATACGAGGCTTTACTAGATATTTGTGGTGTCAAGCATTACCAATTAAACCAAAGCAGAAAACCGATAAATACGATTAAAGCAGCTATACGTTACCGAGCGATCGCAGCTGAATTTCAACCGGATATTGTTCATGCCCACATGATGACGGGGATAATATTAGCACGCATTTTTAAAGGACACAAATATGCTTTAGTTTCTACAATCCACAATGAATTTCAGCGTGCTAGCCTACTGATGGGTTTAGCTGACAGAGTAATTGCTGTCAGTCAGGCTGTATGTGATTCGATGATTAGGCGTGGTATTCCAGAAAACAAGTTGCGGGTAGTATGTAACGGAACTTTAGGCAGTCCCCGCACCCGACAAATTCAAGATTATCAACCTTTACCATTACAGCATCCAGCGATCGCCACTGTAGCCGGGATGTATCAACGCAAGGGAATTGCTGAGTTAATTGCTGCCTTTGAACAAATTGCCTCAGATTTTCCCCAAGCCCATCTTTATTTGGTAGGAAATGGCCCTGATAAGCAGCTATTTGAGGCACAGGCACAAGCAACTTCTGTAAAGGAACGCATTCATTTTGAAGGCTTCCAACCAGAACCTCAACGCTATCTGATATCTTGTGACATCTTTGTGCTAGCTTCCCACCGTGACCCTTGCCCTCTGGTGCTTTCGGAAGCTAGAGAAACTGGAACTGCGATCGTCGGTACTCAGGTAGACGGGATTCCTGAAGCTTTAGACAACGGGCGAGCAGGTCTTTTAGTACCAGCAAAAGATAGTCATGCTTTAGCTGAGGTTTTAGTGCAATTACTGAGTAATGCCGAGATGCTGGACGAGTGGAAACAGCGGGCAAAGAAAAACCTAGAGAGGCTCAGTGTTGCCCGCGTTCATCAGGAAACAATGACAGTGTATCGGGAGTTAATTACAGAATGAGGGCATGGGGTATTGAGAAGAGACAAGGTAGACATGGGAGAGGGGGGAGACTTGGGAAAGATTTGTTCAATAATTCCCCCTTGTCCCCAGTTCTTCTGCTCCCTACTCCCCTGCTTCTTCGCCAGTCCCCAGTCCTTAGTAACAGAATTAATAGAGCAGCGATCGCTTTAGTTTGAAAGCTACGCCTAAAGCGCCAAAGACCAGTACACCCAAAATATTAGTTGATTCAGGAACGGCGGTATAATAAGCAGCCACTCTGATCGGTCCATCTTTATCTTCTTGCTCTGCTGGAATTGGTGGAATGATTCCAGCACCTGGCGCTAGATTAGGCAGGGTAGCGAATGGATTGTAAAACAGAGTTCCGTTTGGGATGACGCCACCACTAAAAGTGATAGTACTACCAGCAATGGTAATGTCTGTAAAAACATCCTTTAAATCGGGGTTAGCAGAGTTACCAATCTTCCCATCTCCATTAACATCTCCCCATTGCACAGGTTCATTATCAAATGGTGGAGTAGAATTCGGATTACTATAGGACAGCGTTTTTAAATCAAAGACCAAGCTGTTTATATCGTAACCAGTGGCATTTAGAAAGTTATTAGCTACATCTGGAACACCATATTCTATTACTTGCCCTGGTAGGTAATCTGTAAGGCTTCTTGGTTTTTTTGCGTCGAGTACATCTTGATTTTTAGTCGTCACAATGGGTTCTACAAAAATGACGGCTCTTGCTGGTGTCCAAGACAAAAAACTAATTCCTGCTGCTCCGAGAACAGGCAAGGCTATTTTTGTGGCAATTCTAGTCATATTTGTGTCCTTTGGATATTGATTAACAGAATGCTATACCAGATGATTTAAATCAAACAGCAAAAACTCACTTTTCAACTGCTATCTACCTGCTAGATAAATAGCGGTTAATGTGTGCTTGCTCACTGAGTTGATATTTACTCATAGGTTGATTTATAAAGCAATTCTTGTAATGCTTTATCACGATAACTAGTAATTTCACGCAATCTTTATAAAAAATCCAAATTAGAACTTATGCATTGTACAGATTAGACAATATGTAAGTTATAAGTAATTATCCTGACTCTTAATGACTTATGGGCACGCTACATAGGAGGTTTGAGATGAAATGGTTATAAGATTTAGAGACTATGGCAAACGGCTTGCTGATTTTGAGCAAGAAATTTTAGTACATTGTCCCCAATGCAATCGCATTGCCAAGATATTGACTGTAAACTCTGAGCAATCAAGTCTCAGTTGCATCAAAAGAATTACCTGTCAGCACTGTAGCTATACAAAACAACAGTCAAAGGATGGCAATCGAAAAGCCGCATTGTTACTGTGGCAGAACAATTACAGGAATAAAAGAAATTCTCGCTATGGAATATTAGACCATTTTTTTGGCTTACCCCTGTGGCTACAAACTTCTTGTTGCGGTCAGGTGCTATGGGCATATAATGAAGCTCATTTGAACTTCCTGGAAAGCTATGTTCAATCAAGGTTGCGAGAACGCTTGCCAGACGAATCATTAGGCTGGCATAATGGCAGCCTTGCCAGTCGCCTACCCAGATGGATCAAGCTGACGCAGCATCGGGAAAAAGTTTTACAGAAAATTCAACAGTTGAAGCACAGTTTGTAATCAAGGCTTTAATCTTGTTGATGAGCAAACTTATAACCACCCCATAAAGAAAGAGCGATCGCAGCTACCAACAAAATTGGTATACTGTACCAAGGAAACTGAGACAAGGGTAGATGGGCAGCTGCACGCAGTCCGATGCTGGCGTAGGTGAGTGGCAACAGGTAAACTAAAACTTTCAGAGCCGCTGGTAGTGTAGCAGGGTCAAAGAAAGTCGCTCCTAAGAAGGACATGGGGATAATGATAAAATTATTGTAGAGTCCGACTGATTCGAGCGATCGCACACTCAATCCTACAATCACCCCCACTCCAGCAAATACCGCACAATTCAGTGTCACTAACAGTAAAAATAGTGGGTTGAGAAAATTCCAGTTTCCACTCAACAGCAGCGCTACCAAAATCACCGAAGCAGAAGTCATCAAACCCCGCACGACTCCCGCCAGCATTTTACCGATGTACAAAGCTAAAGGATGTATAGGAGTTAACAACAATTCCTCAAAGGTTTTGGTAAATAGTCTCTCTCCACAAATTGAAAATGTCGTTCCAACAAAGCTAACCGTCATCGACGACAATGCCACCATTCCTGGTAATATAAATTCCAAATAGTTGTCATAGTTACCACTAATTCCTGAACCGGGTTTGATGGAACTACCCAAACCCAAGCCAAAAGCTAAAATATATATCAGTGGCGATATTAAGCCTGATGCAGCAACTGGTAGGATTCTCACGCGTAAATCTAACCAATCTCCCCAAAAAATAGTCAGACTATCAGCTAGGAAGATTTGAAGTTGCGAAGTTTTGAACCTTTTGCCCGAAGGTAGCGCTCTTTGAGATGTCACGTGCTTTCAATTACTTATTAAAATTTCATTAAGTGTTAATTTATATTATTTTACACATTAATTGCTAAGGGTAACAAAAATATCTCATCCTAAAAATTGAAAATTAACAACAAAAGTTAGATAGTTTAAGCATTCTGACTAGATTAATTGTGAAAACTCAATTAGTTATATCTGATAACAATTAAAAGTATTAAAATTTTGTCCTAACATCTAGATAAACTAGTATTTTTCTCATTTAACAAGAAGCTCGCAGAGAAAGTCATAGGCAATTACAGTCAAGAATAGGCATACTGAAAGAAGGAGAAAACTTTAGACCACTCTCTCCCAAATCGGCGTGAAGGTGATTAAGCAACAATGAGACGTAAATCTACTGGTAGATCGGCTACTACTTCTAAACCCTCTATTTTCCAATCCCCTCTATTTAACTTCACCACCATCGCAATTATGGGAGGGGTGTTAATTTTGGGAATTGGGATTGGCATTGCTTTTAGTTCTACAACCACATTGGCACCATCAAATGTGGCTTCCCGTGAATTTATAGACACCAAAGCACCGAACCCGGAAATTTGCGTGCAGTACGGAGCCAGCGCGATGGTGATGGACGCTAGACTGTTTGTCACTCTCAACCCCTTTAATGTCTATGTTTCCCAGCCTAGTATGCGTCCTGGATGCGTGCTGCGACAAAATAACTGGGCGCTTTTAGAGCAACGTAAGCTAGTGACATCCGAGCAGGTAAGAGATTGCAAAAATCGCCTGAACACCTTTGGTTTCACAGGTAACTTGGACAGTGACAAACCTGATATTAGATGTATATATCAAAATGAAGCTGCTCAAAACCTCTTCACCGCTCAACCGGGAGCAGTTGGAACACCTCAAGAAACGGATAGATTTTAGATTTGGGCATGGGGAATGGGGCATGGAGAAGAGACAAGGGAGAGATTGATTCAATAATTCTCCCTTGTCCTCCTTGTCTCCCTATTCCCTAATCCCCAGTACAGTGCTACGGAAATAAACAACCCCTGACGCTCGAGGACTCGCTAACGGGTGACGCTCTCTACGAGACGCTCCGCGAACGCAGGCTTGCTAACGCTGCGCTAACGGCAGTTCCTCATGGGGAGCCAGTACGTTGGGCGGCTCTGCCGACAGCCAAGCAACTGGCGTGGGAACCCCCTCTGAGCGACTGCCTCACCATTTCAAATCAACAAAACCTTTACGCTTTATTTCTTTTGACTTTTGACTTTTGACTTTTAACTTCCGCCTTGCGGTACTAGTCCCCCGCGATCGCATCTGCTTTCATCAAATCACTCGTACTCATCACGTATAATGGTCAAACCTAAAGCTTTATAGGCACTCAGCATATTATTAGGTACTGTCGGTGCTGTTACTAGGTAAGTCAGGGCATGAATAGACTCCACTAGATAAGGAGCAGCCGTGTCTAGTTTTTCTGCTGTTACTAATCCGACTACCTCAGCCGAGCCAGCAATCATGGCTCGTTTGACGTGGGCTTCGTCTAGGTTAGGTACACTAATCCCAACTTCTGGATGCAAACTGCAAACTCCCAACATACACAAATCTGCACGAATCATCCGTAATGTCTCAATTGTGACAGTACCGACGTTCACCAAGGCTTTTTTGTAGAGTTGTCCACCTAACATCACAACCTCTATATGGGGATGTTCTGCTAAAGCAACGGCGATTGGCGGACTATTTGTGATCACTGTTGCGTGCAAATCTAAAGGCAAATGACGAGTTACTTGGAGAGTTGTCGTACCTCCATCTAAAATCACCACCTGTCCTGTACAAACTAATTTTGCTGCTGTGCGAGCGATCGCTTCCTTTTCTTTTGGCGCTTGCTTTTGGCGATCGGCATAACTGGCGGTGGCTGGAGATTTCAGGAGCGCTCCTCCATGAACGCGTTGCAATAGTCCGGTTTCTGCCAGTTCTCGCAAGTCTCGGCGAATCGTATCCTCAGAAACTTTGAGAACAGCACTAAGTTCTGTCGAAAGTACCTTTTTATCACGACGCAGAATTTCTAAGATGAATTGTCGTCGTTCAGCAGTTAGCATAATTAATTTTCCTGAAATTGCGTTTTTGGACTTGAAATTGCACGTTTGTGAGTTTATACTTATTGATATGCAAGTTCTTGTACGGTAATCCGTAACTTCAATTGAATTCAAGCACATTCATGCACAATTGCATGTATTAATTTTGGCATTTGATGATATCACACGGTTCCACAATGGTTCTGAGTGGTTAGTTTGAGCTTGGATAATTGTTGCCCATCGGGGTTTTAACAATTTTTTTGTAGTGCGATCGCCCGTTTTGTCTGTTCAAATTGTTTTTTATTCAATCAAGAAACCATGACTATTACGAATACCCAATTTGCAATTGATCTCGGTGCTTACAAGCCTTTAGCGTTCAATCCCGCAAATTCCAGCCTCACAGATGAACAACGAAATACTCTCAAAGCGAATATTCAACTTTGCCGAGATGCGATCGTCTTTTTTACAGCGACTGGTGCTGCTAGCGGAGTCGGCGGTCATACTGGCGGGCCATACGATACAGTACCAGAGGTGATGATCCTTGATGCTTTTTTCCGGGGAGCATCGGAGCAATTTGTGCCAATTTTCTTTGATGAAGCAGGACATCGAGTCGCCACCCAATATCTAATGGCAACATTGCATGGTGATTTACCTGCCGAGCAACTTTTACATTATCGGCAAGCACATTCCAATTTACCGGGACACCCGGAACTAAAACTAACTCCTGGTGTGAAATTTAGTTCTGGGCGCTTGGGGCATATTTGGCCTTACGTCAATGGTGTGGCAATGGCGAATCCAGGCAAAGCTGTTTTCTGTCTCGGTTCTGATGGATCGCAGCAAGAAGGCAATGATGCCGAGGCTGCTCGCTTGGCTGTTGCTCAACATCTTAATGTCAAGCTACTCATTGATGACAATGATGTCACGATCGCTGGACATCCTTCTAAATATTTACCCGGTTTTAGTGTCGCCAAAACCTTAGAAGGTCACGGGTTGAAAGTACTTCAGGGAGACGGGGAAGACTTAGACGATTTATACCGTCGTATTTGTGAAGCTGTGAATACTCCCGGAGCGATCGCTCTAATCAATAAACGCCCGATGTGTCCTGGTATTGAAGGTTTAGAAGGTTCCATTCATGGTCATGATGTAATTCCTCTAGATTTAGCAGTTAAGTATCTAGAATCTCGCGGACAAACTGCGGCTGTCGAATACCTTAAAAGTATTGAGAAACCCAAACAACCATATACGTTTCTGGGTTCCAGTGACAAATGGGGCGCTAACCGCAGTGTGTTTGGTGAAGCCGTAGTGGGTGTCCTCAGTCGCATGAGTGAAGGGGAGCGTAAAGAAAAAGTCAAGGTCATTGATAGCGATCTAGAAGGCTCCTGCGGTTTGAAGATAATTCATGAAACATACCCAGAAATATTTATTTCCTCCGGCATTATGGAACGGAGCAACTTCTCTGCTATGGCCGGATTCGGGATGGACGAGGGCAAGCAAGGTATTTTTGCGACCTTCAGCGCCTTCTTAGAAATGTGTATCTCAGAAATCACGATGGCACGGCTGAACTATTCCAATGTTCTGTGTCATTTTTCCCATGCGGGTATAGATGACATGGCAGATAACAGCTGCCACTTTGGTATAAATAATATGTTTGCCGACAATGGCTTAGATGATGGCTACCCAACACAGTTGTACTTCCCGGCAGATAATAATCAAATGACAGCTTGTGTAGAAGCTGTGTTCTTTGAGCCGGGACTGCGGTTTATTTTCTCCACCCGTTCCAAAGTGCCCAATATTCAGGACAGCAACGGCAATGACTTCTTTGGAAGTGGCTACAAATTTGTTCCTGGTAAAGATGAGGTTATACGAGAAGGGACGCAAGGCTACATTGTCAGTTTTGGTGATGCTCTCTACCGTGCCGTTGATGCTGTAGAGCGTCTGAAGCAAGAAGGGTTAGACATTGGTTTAATTAACAAACCAACTTTAAACACCATTGATGAAGAAATAATTACCAAAGTTGGTAATGCTCCTTTTGTGCTTGTAGTAGAACCCTTCAACCGTCGCACTGGCTTAGGTAGTCGTTTCGGCTCTTGGCTGCTAGAGCGGGGGTTGACTCCCAAATATGCCCATCTTGGAACTCATAAAGAAGGTTGCGGCGGTTTGTGGGAACAGTACCCATATCAAGGTATCGATCCAGTCGGCATCATCAACAAGGTGAAGGAGTTAGTTGGAAAAAAATAATTCATTTATTAGGGCATAGCGCATAGCAAATGGGGCATTGGTTCGATTTCCCATGCCCCATGCCCTTCAGGAGTGCTAAGTACGAGCGATCTGATGAAGAAAGATGCGATCGCTGGAGACTGGGGAATAGCGAGACAAGGAGGACAAGGGAGACAAGGGGGAATTATTGAATCAATTTTTCTCCGAAGTTCTGATGCTTACGGCGGGCTGCGCCAACGCCGGAAGTCGGCGCTCAGACTTCTCTCCTTGTCTTCCCCCTCTTCCTTGTCTCTTCTCCATGCCCCATACCCAATTCCCTATATTTTATTTAGTTTTGGGTAAAGGTTGACCAAACTCGATCACTGGAGGATCGGGAGCATTGGGGATTGTTGGAACTGGAAATTCCGATATTCCCGAAGGAGGAATGTTATTTAAATTATCGAGTTGATTTGGGAAAGAAGGAGGGGGAAGAATCGAAGCAGGTTGTTGAGAGGATGTATTTGGATTTAAAGGAGGTACGGTGACAAAAGGCTGCCCTGAGTTAGTAGTTGTTGAGGGCAGTTGATTGGATGGAGGCGGAACTGTGAGTGAGGGCGATTGTGAATTAGTAGTTACGGGTGGGTTACTAGGCGGCTTTTGGAGTGTTTGAGGTTGTTTCTTGGCTGAAGCTGCGGACTTTCCTGGTTTTACAGCAGTAGTTTTACCAGAAATAACCGGACGTAACACCCAGCGAGTGGAGTTTTTTCGGGAAACAGGTTGCAGTTGTACCTGTTTGGGATTAAAAACAGTTCCTGCTGCTAAATCTAAGACAATGCGTGTATCCTTCGCGTTCAGTTGAGAAATGCGAATGCTTTTGATTGCTCCAGAATAATTTTGTTGCGTGGTAATTTTGCCCAACTTAGTATTCGGTAAATCTACAACTAGACGAGAGGGTTGTGCCAAGTAGAAATAACGAGGGGTTGTGCCTGCTGAAAGGGTAATTTCGAGTTGCTGTGTCTTGGGAGAAAAACGCCAATTATTTAGCTTTGCCCCTGGTGTAGCAGCAGTAGTACAAGTTTCGAGGGCGATCACAGCATAAAAACCTAATATACTGATGCTAAATAGCTGCTTGCCTGATTGATAAAATTGCTTAGTCTTTAGTCTCCGATCCATTCTGTTTATTTGCTCCATAAAACCCATACAATGCGCTGACATTGCTGTTTACTTCGCGCTTCCAATCCCGTAGACGCGATTAATGAGCCAGCGCGTTGCGGGGGTTCCCCCCGTTGTAGCGACTGGCGTCGCGTCTCCACCCACTCCCCATTCAATTGGCTTTTTGGGGCACAGCCGTAAATTTTAGAGTTTGTGGAATACCATTTACAGTTAATTGACCTGTCATATTAGCTTTATCCACAAGTTGCATTTGAATTGTGACTGAGTTTAGAGGATCGTTTTGAGGGCGAGGAATATTACAAAGGATTGATCTGCCTACTTTCCCAGATAAATTTAATTGTTGATTTCTGAAAATGCCTGCCAGAGAGTGCTTTTCGTCAGTGTCGGCTTTAGCGCTTGCCGGTAATACAGAGGCATTTAAGTAAATACCTGACTGCTCAATGTTTAACGTCAGAGTATCCGATTTTTCACAATTAGGCAAATTCTCCGCTAGGGTCAGACGATACCGACCGCTAATAGGAGGAGGAGCCTTGAGATTGTTTTCTCCGTAAGCACTAACAGTTTTAAACAATAGTAGTACTGAAATTATTGCTACTCCGTAAAAAGTTAAAGATTTGAAGTTGAAATGATTCATGTTCTCAACTCCTCAATGTTGGCTCTTGACTACTAACTTCAGTAAGTACGGAAGCCAGATGCGCGGTGACTTGACTGTAGCGACGGGTAATCAGCAAGGAGGAGGAACATTGGATGGCTAGTTGATCTGTATATCTTCCCAAGGTTTGACGCTCAATACCCCAAGCGCGGCTGGTGCCAGCAATAGTTAGGTCAACACCTTCTGAGGCTTGAATTACGGCTTGGATTGGTTCTGGGGCTTCGATAATTTTGATTTCAATGCGATCGCGTACACTACTCGGTAATTTCTCCATCATCGTATTTAATTCGTAACTCAATTCATCCTTGAGCTGATTTTCGGGTACAACCTGTAAAACCTGTAACACACAAGTCTCACGGTTAATTAGCAGTCTCAGAGCTATTATTAGCGCTAAATCATCATGAATATTTGCCGAATAAGGCACTAACAAGCTTTCTAAGCGATCGCTTCCCTTGTCTATAAACACTGCAACATCAACTGGCGCAGTAGTGAGCATTTGACCAACTCTTCCACCTAAGCGATTGCTACTAAAAGCTGGACGATGCCATCCGACAAGAATTAAATCAGCTTGTTTGAGTGCGGCAATCTGTGCAGTTTCTCGTGCAACATTACTAGATATGCGAACGATTGGACGCACATGAGAGCGTATTTCAACTGGTTCGAGAGTATTAATCAATTCTTCTAGCTGCTGGCGGCGCTGGGCAATTAATCGGTCTGCTTCAACTGGCGTACTTTCAAAGGCATAATCTTCTTCAAATTCAATCAAGCTTAGAGGGTTAACAACGGCGGGATGTTGAGAGTTGAGAGCGATGCTTGCTGCCAACTGTAGCAAGCCTTTTTGGGTACTCGGATTCGCCACTGGCACCAAAATTCGGTAGGGACGAATGTAAGTTTCGGCACCAGTAGCGCTGGTAGCTGTTTGTGCTTCTAACTCCGGTTCCACCACATCTAACCTAATTAGCTTCTTCGGATATGTCCATTCCAGCAGTGGCGAGGTCATGAAGGTAGTTACCAATGCCATAATTACTAGCATGGTAAATATTAAGGGGGAAATTACCCCTAACTCTAAACCAATGTTTAGCACTATCAGTTCGGTTAAACCGCGAGTATTCATTAACCAACTGAGTGCCGAGGCTTCCCGTTTATTAATTCCACTGATACGGGCCGCTACATAAGTACCAACATATTTACCTGCGATCGCCACTCCTAAAACCAACGCACACAAAAGCCACAATTCGGGACGGTTAAGCAAGCCAATCTGCGTTTTTAAACCACTGTAGGCAAAAAATATAGGCAGCAAGAAAATTAAGACAAAATCTTCCGTTTTTACGGCCAATTCCCGCACTAAATCTTCATTTTTGGGCATGGCTGCTCCCAGCAAAAATGCCCCGAAAATTAAGTGAATCCCAATTAGTTCGGTGATTAGTGCGGACGCAACCACACCCATATAAATCCCAGCTAGCAGTAATTGGCTGAGTCGTCTCGTACGGAGGTAATGTTTGGCAAGGCGTTGCAGGAACCAACGACCTGCTGTCAATATCAAGCCGATGTAGACGATACTGGCGATAATTGTGGGTATGGCACCAGCAAAGTCGCCAGTCCGAGCAACTGCGATCGCTACCGCCAAGAGACACCAAGCTGTCACATCATCTACGGCTGCACAAGTTAACGCTAACGTTCCTAAACGCGTTCCTTGTAAATTGTTTTCAGTAATAATTCGCGCCAACACAGGGAAGGCAGTAATTGACATCGCCGCCCCTAAAAATAAAGCAAAGGCGGTGAAAGATACGCTAGCGTCAGAAACTAGAGGATAAAGTACCACAGCTAGCAATGTTCCTAGAGAAAACGGCATCAAAATGCTGACATGAGAAGTCAAAACTGCTACTTCTATTTGACCGCCGAGATATTTGGGATTTAGTTCTAACCCAATCAGAAACATGAAAAATATTAGTCCCACCTGAGACAAAACATTCAGAAAAGGAAAAGTTTCTGGTGGAAACAAGGTAACTGCTAGATGAGGAGCAATTAAACCAAATAAAGATGGGCCAAGCATAATCCCGGCGACAATCTCACCAATAACCAGTGGTTGCTTAATGGAACGGAATGCTAGTCCTACTAGCCGTGAAAGCCCAATAACAATCAGCACCTCAACCAGAACAAGAATAACTGTGTGCATGGTTTCCTTAAAATTAACTATCTGGTTTCCCTAAGATAATTCTTTAAAAGACTGGGAAATGTCAAGCTTGTTAAATATAACCAAGAGTAATTTCTGCTTTCTTGTTATATTAATTATTGTTACGATGCAGTTCAGCCGTAAAACATGAATTCTGATGATTTTAGTAGCTCAATTGATAATAACTTTCTAATTACCATTATTAATAAATTTAGGTAATAGTTAGTCATTTGTTAGTACAACTTAAACGCCATAAAAAAATAGTGATATGGTAATTTGATTTGCTCTTTGCTAAAAGTATTTAGCTCCCCAACTTCTTGAAGACGTGGGGATCTTTTTATTTATAACTTGTTTAGAATTGCTCTAGTTAGAGTCAAAGCAGAGAGTTTTTCCCAATTATTAAGTAATTAATTTTATATTTAAATTTACTTATGTAGAATATTTCTCATAGCTTGTACCGTGCAATAAAAAGGCAATCAGTGGTGATGCCATCAAAGTAGTAATGACTGCCATAATAACCATAATAGTGAATAAAGTTGGGGTAATTATACCTTGTTCTAAACCAATGTTGAGGATAATTAACTCCATCAAACCACGAGCATTCATCAAAGCGCCGATAGTTGCAGATTCGCGCCAATTTTCCCCGGCTAATTTTGCAGCTAACATACAAGCGACACCTTTACCAAGAATTGCGATCGCAATAATTAACAGCGTCACTCCCCACAAAGTAGGTGTGTTTACCAAGCCAATTTGAGTGTTTAATCCAGAGAAAACGAAAAATATTGGTAACAAAAAAGAAGTGGTTAAAAACTCTGTATATTGGCAAATTTGTTGGGCGAATTCTCCGCGTGGTGTCACTGCTCCCAACACAAAAGCACCGAATATTGCATAGATGCCTGTAACATCAGTAAACCATGCACAAAACATCAAAATTATCAACATCAAAGTTAGGGTTTGTTTGTTCACACCTACATCGCGTTTTGTCATGCGTGTGAATGCTTTTAATAGAGGTTGTCCGAGAAAAATTGCAAATAGCACATAGCAAATGCCACCACCAATTGCTAATATGGCAATGCTCAAAGAATTTTTCACGCTAGCAAGCACAATTGCCAGCAAACACCAAGCAACTGCATCATCTACAGATGCTGCACCTAAAGCCAAAGTACCAAAGCGAGTTTGTGCAAGACCACGTTCGTAAAGAATACGAGCTAACATCGGGAAAGCCGTAATTGTCATCGACGCACCGAGATACAAAGCCGCTGACCAAGGCATGACTTTTGGTTGAAAGAAATCACCATTGTGATAAAACCAAAAAGATGCGATCGCTCCTAAAATAAAGGGAGTGATAATCCCAGCCGCAGATAGCAAACTTGCGCTTTTGATATGATGTTTTAAAAGTTTGGTATTAAACTCTAAACCAATCAAAAACATATAAATTACCAACCCAATCTGGCTGATAGCATATAAAATCGACATCGATGGACTGGGTATCTTAAGTCCGACAGCAGTGATGATGGGAAGCTTAGGAAATAGCCATTGCTGAAAATCTGGTGCAATCAATCCTAAAAGTGATGGCCCTAGCATGACACCTGCAATCATTTCGCAAACAACATCCGTTTGAACAAAATAGCGGCGTCCTAAAATTGTAACAATGCGACAAGTGGTTAAAATAACTGTAAGTTGTAGAAATAGCCGAATAACCAGATCAAAATTTGACATTGCACTTCCTTAATTTGCGTCTCTGCATTGAAGAATCTCTCTAGACTCCAAAGCTTGTCCTGTTTTTACTCATATATGATTAATACATCAGCACAAGTGCCAATTTTGTAAGCATAAAATAGCTGTTTTTAATTTAATGAGATACAACAGGCAATGTGTTGCTTTGATTTCCAAAGTTGTAGCAGTTGCAATGTTATTCTTAGGAACGCAGACAACTGTACGTCAATACAAGATATTGCATCCAAACTAAAACCGCCATATATGATTTTTTATAATTTGTTAATTTACAATTTTTAACTTTTTTATCTATTTAAATTACAATCGAGTGTCAGTACGTACAAATGCGGATACTGACAGTTTAATTACCTGATAATTGCTATAATTTTTGATTCAATTAGTTTCGATGATTTGAGATTTTACAACCACTCCCCACCCCGAAAACGCCAACGGGGGAAAATAATTCGCATTAGGCTTTGGGAACTAATAAAAACTGCTATCCACACGATGCTATAGTGCAATAAAAAAGTTCCTGTTGACAGTTCTTCTTTAGGTAAAGATATTGGTAAAAAGCCAAATAGTTTGATTCCACAAAATATAAATATTAATTCCCATATACCAGCCAAGAGTTGATAAACTGCGGGCCAATCCCTATCCCAACGGTATTTTTGCAAATAGTCATAAAGCACATCCCAGCCTATGCCAAAGATGGCGACATAAGCAAGTATCCAAAAATAAACCGAGTTAGCACCAGGGCCAATCCAACCTATTGCAAAAGGTAAAGATACGAGTACGCCGACAGTTGCCAGTAATAATAATCGAGTTTGCCAGCGACCAAATAAAGTTGGTGTCATAGGAGTGCTGAGTTAAGAGTTAGGAGTTATGAATAATATAGATAAATTAGAGTTTTTCTAAATAGATTTAGACTCGCTTTTATTAAAAATGCAGAAAAATTGTGGTGCTTTTTACGAGGATTGCAAATACGAGAATATTAGCTAGTACAGCACAGCGGAAATAAACATACCCATACCCTTCGGGAACGCCAAGGGCGAACGAGTGACGCTCTCTACGAGACGCTGCGCTAACGGCAGTTCCTCATGAAGGGAACCCCCTCTTCTGCGGACTGCCTCACCATTTCAAATGGCGCAAAAGCTTAGAATACAATTATGCGTGACTTTTGACTTTTGACTTTTGACTTCCGCCTTGCGGTACTAGCCTCAAAGCACCAACACATCTATATTATTAGGATGGTTTAAGGTGATAATCAAATTTAGAATGGTAAGCTGCATTTGCAAAGTCCATTGAAAGTATGGCATCCCAATTGATTACATCTTCTAACAAAGCTTGATAACCTAGTGTATTGGGATGAAGTCCATCTTCACTCAAGCGTTTGAGTCGCCAACTTTCACCACGTTCCGTCCATTGCTCAAAAATATCCAAATAGGGAATCTGCCGTTTGGTGCAAGCAATTCGAGTTGCTTCTTTGTAGCGGTACTGGTCGGCATGATTATAGTAAAAACAATCTAAAAATGGCATTTTGGCTTCATCTACTGGCACCATGCCTACAAATAACACAGGACAGAGTTGCTGTGCTAAATCTAGCAGAGACGCAATTTCCTTTTCAAATAAGGTAAAATCTGTGTAACTTCGGCCATCGGGACGCGCCAACCGCGCTGAGTCATTTACGCCTACTGATAAAATAATCAAGTCGGGGACACGGTTTCGCAGTTCACCCCGGTGGCGGAACTCAACTTCTAGCCTTTGGGCTACTTGTTGCGTGCGATCGCCTCTTACCCCTAAATTATAAAGAACATGACCGGCACTATCCGGCAACATCCACCATCGCCGTAGTTGCTCAATCCAGCCTCCTTTTTCCGGGTCGCCGAATCCATAAATTAAGCTATCCCCCAGTGCGACAATCTTCATAGGCTGAAAGTGATTTGGTGGTACAGACAGCTGCATTGAGGAAGAAGCTAGAAATGTGTGCATTTAAAAACTATATTTTATATCTTTACAAGATTCTATACATTTCTATACCATAGATGGCTATCTTTAGTGTCCAAGCATCTATGGAGTTTCTACTTGTTGAGATGGTTGCAAGGTTAATTATTGCCACAGTTGAGCCTCTGAGGGTGAATGTTGAACCTTTGAAGGTGAATGTTGAGCCTCTGAGGGTGAATGTTGAGCTTCTGAGGGTGAACGTTGAGCTTCTGAGGGTGAATGTTAAGCCTCTGAGGGTGAACGTTGAGCTTCTGAGGGTGAATGTTAAGCCTCTGAGGGTGAATGTTAAGCCTCTGAAGGTGAACGTTGAGCTTCTGAGGGTGAACGTTGCACCTTTGAGCCTGAAACTTGCACCTTTTATGCTGAAACTTGCACCTTTAAGCTTGAACGTTGCACCTTTGAGCCTGAAACTTGCACCTTTTATGCTGAAACTTGCACCTTTGAGCCTGAAACTTGCGGTTTAAAAGCTCAAGTTTGGGGTTTGGTACTGAAAACGTCTATGCAATGTCTACGATGGGCGTAGCTGCGGCACCATATTTCATTTTATTTTAGGTATAAGTGAGCGCTCATACTGCGATAAATGAGTTTGAGAATCGAACCGCAGAGGCGCAGAGGACACTGAGGAAAAGAGAAGAAGGAGCCTTAGCGCAGCTTATCGTACTCCCAGTCTTAAACAAGCTATGCGTAACGTTCCATTGGCGCAGTCTCTCGTAAAGAAGGAAAGGTATCGCTATTATATAACTGTGTATTTGCTTAATTTTGGCATCTGTCGTTAGGATAAGTTACAGGTGTAAAAGTTATATCTACTGCTAGCAAAGATGAATATTGATCTTGTAGTTAATGCACTTAAAAGTATTGCTAAACCTGCGGCTTCTCTAGTTATTAATCAAGCTCAACGCAATGAAACTGTAGTCAGAACCTTAAAACAATACGATTTTGACCCAGTACAACCACCCAAAGATGTTGATGGGGTTTATGTTTACTCTTTAATTGAGTATGGCGTGGGTAAGCCGGAAGCAATTCTCAATCTTTTTCGAGAAAGAGAGATTAAAAAGGCTTTTTGGAGTGCTTATACTTCTAATAATCCCTTGGGTTTCTACAAGCAAGTAGAAAAGTTTTTGCAGGGGAATGATTTAGCTTATGATATCCGATTATTGAGAATTGAGTTGCACTCTGAGTTAGAAGAATTTGGCGAAATATTTATTAAGGTTGCCAAAAAAAGCAAATCCAAAGAGTTTGAACCTTTCCCTGATTGGAATTTAGACGAGTATCCAGCAGAATTTAAGTCATTAATTAGAGAAAAAATTCGCTCTTTTTGCGGTCGTAAGTTTGTTTTCGATAAATTTAAACAATTTTGCGACAAAAATCGCAGTGGTTACTTCACAGTGGTGGGTGATGCAGGGATGGGGAAGAGTACCATTGCTGCAAAATATGTCTGGGACAATAAATCACCATGCTATTTTAATATTCGCTCTGATGGTCGCAATCGAGCGGAGCTATTTCTGGAAAGTATTCGCAAACAATTAATTAAGCGTTACCAGTTGCAGAATGCCGAGAAGGCTAATTTAGCTGATTTACTAGAACAGGTTAGCAAAAAACTGCCTACTGGCGATCGTCTTGTAATTGTAGTTGATGCTTTGGATGAAGTAGAACAAGAAGCAGGGGGAAATCTTTTAGATTTACCGCCGTCACTTCCTGAATGTGTCTATTTTCTGCTGACTAGACGACCCTATACTATAGATAAAAAACGCTTGTCTGCACCAGATGTCCCGGTAGAGGAGCTAGATTTAAGGGGAAGTCAGTATGTTAATTTGAGTCGTGAAGATATCAAAGAGTATATTCGCTTCTTTTTAAATGATGATAAAGACTATAAAAATGCACTTAGACAATGGATTCAAGACCGCAATATTTCTGATAACGATTTTGTTGAGCAAGTAGCAACTAAAAGTGAAAATAATTTCATGTACTTGCGTTATATTTTGCCAGGAATTGCTAAAGGTGACTATAAAGACCTGAATTTAAAGCAATTACCCGATGGTTTACAAGATTATTATCAAGTTCATTGGCAGCGCATGGGGATGGAAGAAAAATCCCAAGAATTAAAAGTATTTATCCTGTTTATTTTAGTGGAGATTGGTACACCAATTCCCTGTGAGATGATAGCGGATATTGCTGAACAGGATGAATTGGATGTGCAATCAGTTTTAAAGGAGTGGGTTGAATATTTGAAGCCGCAGGATATAAAGGGAGAACTCTGCTACAGCATCTATCACGCTAGTTTTTTAGACTTCTTGAAAGTAAAACGGGTTCTGGATTCTAAACGAAAGCTATTTCAAGAGGTTAATCAACGCATTGCAGACTACCTTGTAAGGAAGATGGCGTAATATGGGAGAATTTGTTGACAAGTTCGCGGCAGAAAGTCCCGCTTTTCAACGTGCTTACTTGGGTAGTTTAGCGCCTAGCTTGGTGAAGTCGGGAAAGTTAGAGAAGTATTACCAAATCCTGACTGATTTTGATTTTTTGGTGGCAAAGATTAATCATCCTGAGTTTGGCGTACAGCCACTAATTGAAGATTATGATTTGATTGATGATACAGATACATTAAATTACCCAGAATATAACTCTGAGAAAGTCAAAAGTCTGAAATTGATTCAAGGTGCATTAAAACTATCAGCGCATATATTAGCAGTGGATAAGGGGCAATTAGCGAGTCAATTGCACGGACGGTTACTAAATCAGAAAATGGCTAAGGAGATTCAGGCATTATTGGCAAAAATAAAGCAAAGCACAACTATCCCTTGGCTGTGTCCCTTAACCCCAAGCTTAACGCCACCAGGGGGAGGCTTGCACCGCACCCTCAATGGTCATAGTAACTGGGTAAAAGCCGTCGCCGTCACCCTCAATGGTCATAGTAACTCGGTAAATGCCGTCGCCGTCACCCCCAATGGGCAACAGGTGATTTCTGCATCCCATGACTACACCCTGAAAGTCTGGAATCTGGCAACTGGGAAGGTCATTGCCACTTTCACAGGGGAATTTCCCATCTCTTGCTGTGCAGTTGCACCAGACGGCATGACAATTGTGGCAGGCGAACAATCAGGTAGGGTGCATTTTTTGCGTCTTGAGAACATGATAGAGGGATGAGTGGAGAAATAATGTTATCTGCCAAAGATTTCATTGACGCTAATATTCACATCGGGGAAGGTTTGAATTGATAAAGTTTGACCGCTAGTGAACTTTTGCATATGCTGATAACCTGCGGCTGTTGGTTGTTGATAAACTTCGACAATTTGCTCGTTAATATCTACTAACCAAACTTCAATTATGTTTGCTTCTGCATATAAAGGAATTTTCTCTTCCCAGTCATACATCACAGTCGAATCAGATACTTCAATTATTAAAAAAATATCCTGGGGTTGGGGGTGTGCAGTGGCGTAGAAATCATCACGGGGTTTAAGTAATGCTACATCTGGCTGAGGTTCTGAGTTATTGTTCAACGCGACCGGATTTTGAGCAGCAAGTATAACGCGTTTACCCAACAGCTGCACCAACAGATTAACTAGTCGATTTACACAAGCAGCGTGTTTTGTCCCAATAGGCGACATTTCAATAATCTCTCCCCGAATCAATTCCACTCGGTCATCTTCTGTGAGAATCCCCGACTCAACCATCTTATGATATTGCTCAATTGTGAATTTCCGTCTTAGCAATTGTACAGACATCGCCACCTCCACTGTTGCCTCATCTTTTAATTATTCTCCAAAATAGAGAGTGGGGATAAATATTTTCGTGAACGGTGGTGAGATTTTTGACTTTTGACTTTTGACTTTTGACTTCTCCCAAGGGGCTGACTGCCTCCTACTTTCTACTTCTCTGCTAATTCGACATAATATTAAGTAAATAAGACAATTCTATGAAAACAGTACCAATCCAATTACCATCAACTGTATTTTCGGCTCTCCGCAAGAACCCTGAAGAGTTCGTTCAGGAAATGCGGATTGCCGCCGCAGTAAAATGGTATGAATTAGGCGAAATATCTCAAGCTAAAGCAGCAGAAGTTGCTGGACTAACACGGACAGAATTTATTAATGCTCTATCTCGTTACCGAGTTGATTTCATGCAATACACTCCAGAAGAACTAGCCCAATAAATGGCAAATGTCGATTAACCGCATCATTATCAACTCTTCACCTCTGATTGTTTTATTTAAAAGTAAACAAGCAGAATTACTCCCGCAACTATTTAAAGAAATCATCGTTCCAGAAGGTGTTTTTGCAGAAGTCATGTCAGCAGGAGAAGATGATGCAGCCTCAAGACAATTACCCAGCGTTTCTTGGATACAAATAGTGAAAATTACGGCTGTAGCCCCTGAAGTTGCCGCTTGGGATTTAGCTTTAGGAGAGTCACAAGTATTAAGTCTAGCTTTGGAAACTTCAGAAAGGCGTTGCGGTCAATCGCTGGGCATTACTACCATTGGCACAGGAGGCTTACTAGTACTAGCAAAACGACGCGGCATAATTTTAAGCGTATCTCCTGGAATTCAAGCTTTACGTGATGCAGGTTTATGGTTATCTGAGACTGTAGTAAATTTGCTTAAACAACAAGCTGGCGAATAGGTACAAAAATAATTATGAGTTCATCACACATTACAACTAATCCCAGAGGACATCCCACAGAGTTTGAGGAAATCATTCAAGAAAAAAGCCACAACTTTGTCGGTCGTGAATTTGTTTTCACAGCTATTAACAACTTTCTCCACAGCCATAACCAGGGTTACTTCACCATTATTGGCGCACCCGGTAGCGGTAAAAGTGCTATCCTCGCCAAATTTGTGACAAACAATCCTCAAGTTATTTATTACAATGCCGAACTTGAGGGTCAAAATCGTGCTGACGAATTTCTCAAGGTTGTTTGTACTCAGTTAATCGACTGGTTGCATAATTTAAGCACCCCACCCCAACCCTCCCCGCAAGCGAGGAGGGAGCAAGATTTTTCCCAGTTAGGGGGAGTTCCAGATAATGCGACTGAGGGGAGTTGGTTTTTGTCTCTTCTTCTCCAGCAAATCAGTGATGAGTTAGAACCCGCTCAAAAACTGATAATTGCCATTGATGGGTTGAATTGCATTGACCGTAACAGCCAACCACCTGGTACAAATCTGTTTTATCTCCCCCGCTATCTTCCAGATAAGGTCTATTTTCTCCTCACTCGTAGACCTTTTTTGCGGGAGAAGTCGGGTTTATTAATTGAAACGCCGTCGCAAAGTCTTGATTTAGCAGATTATCCAGAAGAAAATCGGCAAGATATCCAAGCATATATTCAAAATTACCTAACCCTTCAAGAGATCCCCCCAACCCCCCTTGAAAAGGGGGGCAATATTTCTCCCTCGTTAAGGGAGAATCTTAAATCTTGGCTGAGTAATCACCAGATTAGTGAGCAAGAATTCTGCGATCGCCTCACCACTTTGAGCGAAAATAATTTTATGTATCTCAGTCAGATAATAAGTGCGATACCTTCTCCTGTCGGAGACGCTCCGCGAACGGTAAGCTTCGCTAACGCAGAAAATTTCTACCCGATACCTTTCCAGTACAATCAACTCCCGCCTGGTTTAGAAGCATATTATCAGCAGCATTTACACAAAATGTTTCCATCTGAACAAAAGACGGAACACAGCACAGATGTGTTAAATGTTTTAATACAGCAGCAAAAAGCAATATCAGTGGAAGCGTTGGCGCAGCCCGCCGCAGGCATCGCACAAATCATTGATACTGATGAGTATGAAGTTGAAGAAGTGCTACAAAATTGGCTAGAGTTCTTACAGCAAAAACCAATTGCCTCTGAAACCCATTACAGTCTCTATCATTCCAGCTTTCGAGACTGGCTAGGTAAACAGCAAATAAAACCTTCTGAAAAATATCCACAGACATGATATACAGCAGAATTTAGGAGTAGAGCCAAAGACGCTCCGCCAAGGCGTCAGAATAGGCTATGTCCCGCTGCACTAACAGAAGTAAAACAAGCTTTGTACCTTCAGACTAGCTTGTGTACTTCATCAACTTGAAATCTGCTGTAAGTGCTCATCTACCAGACAACTGGTTTATCAAAAAAGTTGACACAAGTAGTTTTGATGTAATATGGTATATTACAAGAGTAACGAGTTAAATTAAAAAGACTTCCTCACCAGTACAGTAGAAATAAAATTACCATTTGCACGCAATTAGTTGATATTACGAGAAAAAATTTTCAAAACTTCCTACTTAATACAAAATAACTTAACTAACGCTGCATAACTTATAAATATGGATTTTGACTATTTTAGAAGCAATGAAGGCACTCCTACAAATAATACTCGGCAAAGTTTACTTGCTTGCGGTTGGCGACCGTTTAACCGAGAATTAGACTGGGGATTTTTGTGGCAACTGTTGTATAGTGACTCCCGCGAATTAAGTCAAAAAAGTTTGAATTTGGCGAGTAACATTGCTGATGTTTTAGGACGGAATAATTATGCTTGGTGGGCGAATTTATTAAGTGTTGTATCTGATAATACCCGCTATGAAGTTGAAAAATTTTGGAATTACATTACACCAGATCCTCAATCACCAGATCATCGCTACAAAGATGTTTTGAGTACGGAAACGCCTATTGTCCAATTTGTCAGTCGTAGTAGTATTCCCATTGATTATGTTCTTAATCGACTGCAAGAAATTACTGTACTGCGAGTTTTAGGTGTATTGGGTAATCCTGATATTATTACCCAGTATCATTCAGAAAGAGATTTTTATTTTCCGATAGATAAATTTGTTAGCTGGGAACGCTTAGACGTTATTAATACTGTTTACGCTTACTGGTCTAAGTATGACATTTGGTTGCAAATTGATCCCTACGATCGCGGGCGACGACAATATAGTTTAATGGCGAAAAATCTCGCGCCACTAATTAACAAAGCGACTTACGACTTAGCAGTGATGCTGAGTGGATATCAAAGTCGTGTAGGCAAAGTTCATAGTCAATTTCCCATTCGGACATTTCCCGCAGATATCCAAAACTTTACTGATTCTGTACAGCAAGCAATTTTGAATCAAAATCAGTTAGCGGTTGTTGTACATGGGCAACCAGGTACTGGTAAAACAGTGTGGACACAGGCAGTAGCAAAAGAAATTCTTGTACCTTTAGGGTATGTAATTTTTATTTTAGATCATGATGCGATCGCTAATTTTGTTCCACCAACTTACATAGAGCGTATCTGTATCGTTATTAACGAAGCTGATAATCTAGCGCAAAATCGTGCTTCGGAGGTAGCGCAATACAATAACAAAACCGAACACATTCTGAGTTTGCTAGATGGCACTTTGTATCAGAGTGTAATTGATGACTCTGGTATCCAGATGCAGCAACGGTTAGTTGTTTTGATGACTTGTAACACTACTGAAAGATTAGATCCAGCCTTGTTACGTAAAGGTAGGGTGGATTTAATATATGAGTTTACACAACTATTTGTTTGAAATCTACTATCACCACAGTTTCATCTGTTTTGCGATACAAGCTGACGTTCTTTGCGCCAAGCTTGGGGAGGTAAACCGTGATGTTGGCGAAACTGGCGGGAGAAATGAGATACATCCTGATAGCCCAATGCTTTTGCTATCTTCTCGACTGTCTGCTCGCTATTTCGGAGTAAAAAACGCGCTCCCGCCATCCGACGTTTGACAATCCAGCAGTTTACAGTTTCTCCTGTCTGCTTTGCTACTCGGTTAGTTAAGTAAGCGGGTGAGTAACCAACAGCAACAGCTACATCACACAAAGTAATTCCTTGATGATAATGGGCTTCGATAAAGTCGAAAACTTCTTTTAATTGAGGCATGCAGGGAAAGATTGACTTAGAAGGATCTTGATCAAAGACTTCTTCATCAGAGGCTATGGCAACATCTTTAGCGATCGCTGGAGTATCATCTGTAAATACTAATTTTGGAGTTTTCTCCGACTTCATAGTACACCAATACTGAAAATTAGCTTGTTTTTGTAAGCGAATAGCGATCGCTCTAAGCAATTCGTCTAGTGTCGAGGGTTTGCTAAGATAGTCGTCTGCTCCCAATTCCATAGCTTTGCGAACGTCTGCTCTAGTACTACTGCCAGTCAGAAAAATGAAAGGAATAATTGCTGTAACAGGATCTTGGCGTAGCGTAGTTAAAACGTTATAACCATCCATATCGGGCATCGTAATATCGCAAATCACTAAGTCGGGTATACGCTTTTGTGCTTGGTGGATGCCAACAAGACCGTTATCGGCACCTATTGTATCAAAACCTTTAGCCTCAAGACCCTTTAAATAAAGATTACGAGTAACGTTATCATCTTCAATGACGAGAATTTTCTTTGACGATTCTGACATAATTTTCTATTACCATAACTTTTTGCAGAAGCTGTTTACTAGACTCTTTGGTGAGTATGTAAATAGACATGAAATTAATTACTTCATTCCAAGAGTTATGATTGTTAAGTTGTTAATTAACAACTTTCTTCATTTCAAAACTCATAACTCGGAAGTGGTCAACTCTGATTTGATTAATGGCAAGATCACAGTAAATGTAGTGCCTACATCAAGTTGACTTTTTACAGTGACTTGACCGTGATGTAAATCTATAAGAGTTTTAAGAATCGATAGTCCTAATCCAGTACCAGGTATATGATCGATATTACTACCACGATAAAATGGCTCAAATATTCGTTGTTGATCTACTACTGAAATACCGATCCCCTTATCTTTAACCTGAAAAATCACTTTTTCGTTTTGGCAAGATAGTTCCAAATTAATTGCGATGTTTGAGGTAGAATACTTGATTGCATTGTCGAGCAAATTCTTCAAAATAGGCTCTAACAATTTTTTATCTATGCAGGCTATCAAAGAGTTATCTTGACTTACAAAGTTAATTGGAACTCGGCTAAAACTCATCTGCATTTGTGCAACTAAATCATTACAAAACCGAACTAACTCAAGCGGTTTGGGATCATAGTTTATTTTTGCCGATTCTGCCTTAGAGAAGAACAAAATATCATCCAACATCTGGCTAAGTTGTTCGGTGGCTTTTTGAATGTGATCGAGTAATGGTTGTATTTTCTTCTGTGTGCGTTTGTCTACTTCTTCTTTGAGTAAGCTATTAGAAAATGAAACAATATTCAGCGGAGTCCGAAATTGATGGCAGACCATAGAAAGAAAACGCGCTCTAAGTTCGCTAAGTTGTTTTGCTTGTTCTAAAGCCTGGTTTAGATTTAATTCTGCATATTTGTAATCGGTAATATCGATGCCTGCAATCAGTTCAACTGGCTTTCCTCCAAAATCCAACACTCCATTCAGCATGGCAACCGCGCAAGCTAGCCAGCGCTCCGTGCCGTTTTTTGTCAAAATACTTATCTCTTGGTATTCAAAATTACCTAATTCACCCTGAGTGCGTACCTGCCTACGTTTTTTGCTTTTAATCAGTCGGCGCAGTTCAAAGCCTGTTGTCAGTTCCTCGGTTGTGTAGCCAGTGAGTTTCTCCACTGCTGGATTTACATAGCAAAGCCGCGTACCTTGAATTAAAAAAGTGCTGGTATCTGTGGTTTCTGCTAAAGTCCGAAATCTAGTTGCGTTCAATCGTAATGCTTCTTCAGTTTGTTTCGATTGAGTAATGTCCCAAATACTCCACACTCTCCCAATAATTTTATCTTCAAGCAACTGAGGTTTAGAATAGTGTGCAAAAACTCTGCCATCTTTTAACTCTAGAATGTCGTAGCTCTCGAAATCAGCTTGGCTAGACACTTCCCAAATCATCCGATTAAAGGTTTGTGGATCTTTAAGTTGGCTCTCAAAAAAAGCTTTGCATTGAGGACATTTCTTAGATAGTATTAGAGACTCTGGAATCTGCCACATCTCCACAAATTTCTGATTCAAGCTCAGAATATCTCCCTCAAAATTAACTGCAACAATACCAATGGCAGTAGACTCCAGAGTAGAACGAAGTAAAGAAAGAGATGTTTCTAGTTCTACTTCTTTTGCCTTGACTTGAGAAAATTCTTGTTGCAAATTATCTTTAGCATCTTTTAATTCATCAGTCCACTTTTGCACGCTCAATTCTACTATTTCATCACTTATTTCACGAGCAAAAGCACAGCCAAATTCTATATCTTGGTATTTAACATAGCTCATGGATATTTCTACCAAAAATATCCGACCTCCTTTTGTCCGATAGCGAGATTTAAAGGTAAGGGAACCCTGTGAGCTAATATCTGACCAATTGTGCAGAGAAAAATCTACGTCTATATCATGCAGCTTCATGGAAAGTAATTCCTCACGGGAATACTCAGTCATCAGGCAAGTGGCATCGTTGACGTAAAGAAACTGCGCGTTTGCTCCTAAACAGAAGGCAGCATCTACAGCATGATTTATTAGGAAATGAGCAAACTTCATCTCTCTTTCTGGTTGTAGTGCCCATTGATTGTTTGATCTAGCTACTGTATATTTGCCAGAATTCATATTTTTACTTCCTCTTGCTAATCAATCAGCACCATAGCCATTAATGAGTTAATATTCATAACTTACTAAAATCTTTGGTGTACTGTTCGGCTGTTAAAAAATAAAATTAGTTAGAGAATTAAAAAATATTTTTAATTATCTTCATAAAAATTATCATATCAGAAAAATATAAATTTTTAAATCAAATTTGCTAAAAAAATAAATCTTTCCAAAAAAATATTATTGAATTAAACAGCTTTTGATAGCAGCACAAAATTTAGACAAATCAAATCTAGATTAGTCAATCAACCTTAACTTATTAGATAAAAGTTTTAAACTTTTAATCTATCTAAACTAGCCCTGCACCAGAACTAAGTAATAGACATTTCCACAAATTAATTATGCGTTATCAAGAATTTTTGCAAAGACGTAGCAGTGCTATTTACGTCTCTACAAGAGTTCACCAACCTAAAATTCCTGGGTTTCCCCTACTAATCTATACCAGTCGTTTTATTTTTTACATAAATGAATTTGCAGTGCTGGGTCTGGGTTAAATGAATAAACTTCAACTCATCAACTTATTTTCTTAATTTATCTTAACCTACCTTCTCAGGGATTTAACTATAGAAGAATATGCTTAGTCATCTGTCGTAAGAAGTACATTTATCTTGAAATACACGTAAAATTATATGCAACATAGTTGTATCTTTTTTGTCAAAAATGAAAGATGTATTTGCGTATTAAGTAGATATTGCTGATTTATGCATTATCAAAAACACTTGTTTAAAAAATTAATATTTTCTGAATTCTCTATCATCTTTCAAAGGAAATATCAAATATTAAAAAAGAATGTATTTATAGTTACAAATAATTGACTCAAAGAGTTTTTGGTAGCAATATAAAGACTGCTAAATCTTCTCATGCTTTAATTCGGATGAAAAGTTATCCAAGTTATAAAGCAAAAGAAATGACAACCAAATCAAAGGATTTCCTATAATTTTGCAATATACTGTTCCTACATTGCAGAATATCAATTTTTCAGAGTGACTAAGTTGCAAATGTTGCGATCGCGATCAAAGCAAAAGAATTGACACCCAGATCAAAAGATTTTTCATTGCAAATAAGGTCTTCATCATTGCGATCGTCAAAAATTAAGAACCTCTCCAAGCATTTATTAATTAGATCGGCGCTATTAAAGCTAGCTATATTAAGTTATGTATAGATTATGAGAGATAGTTAAATTAAGGTTAGTTGCTAGTTTATACACCTTTAGATAATTTAGTTTTTTCCCGCTCATGTACGTACTTAACGCTTTTTCATCACCATAGAAGCGAAAAATTTGACATCTTTATCAAAAGATTTTTGATTGTACAACAGTCTTCATCTCCCTTATTCTGGTGGCAAGAAGCACAGCCTCAACTGTTGTATGCTTTTGGTAAAAATTTTTTGGTACTGCGCTCACAAGCATCAATCAGGAGCAATCAACCATTTCTACTCTTGTCCAAACTAGATCATAGCTGTGAGAAACAACAGAGTTGTTTGTATTAAATATTTCTATCGCTGTGATTGTAAACTAAAAAGCCTTTGTGTAACTTTCTGTAATTACCTGAAACTAATGAGTCAAAACTATACTGGTTCAAATCCTCTCATCACCACTGAGCCATACAAGGAACTTCCAGCAAACAGCTATGTAGAATCTGTGTCTGACTCTCGTCAGCTTGATGAATCAGAGAATAATGAGGGAATTCAGCCTTTTTTAACCGATGAAATAGCCCCAACTCTCTCAGTTGCCGATGCGATCGCTCAGATGTTGGAAAATTTGGGAGTAAGCTACGCTTTTGGTGTCGCAGGTGGTGCGATGGCAAGCATTTGGGGGGCGCTGTCGAATAGCAGCATAGAGGTGTTGAACTTCCGCCATGAAGCCGGAGCCGCATTTGCAGCCACCGAAGCTTACTTTGCGAATAATCGCCCCACTGTAGTTTTTACCACAACAGGGCCGGGGATCACTAACTCCCTCACCGGATTATTTGCGGCTCGTGGTGAAGGTGCAAAAATAATTTTGTTGTCCGCTTGCACCTCAGCACCGCAGCGCGGACGTTGGGCAATTCAAGAAACCAGCACTTATACCTTACCCAGTGGAGGGATTTTTACCCCAGGAGCGTTATTCAACTATGCAATTACTATTGAATCTGCATCTCAACTACCGCAAATTTTTCGTAAACTTGCATTAGCTATGGCGCAACCAGGCGGATTTGTTGCCCATTTGAGTATTCCCACGGGTGTACAGACAAGTTTAGTTGAGAATATAGCCTTACCCCAACTAGATATTTCTCCGTTGGGGATGACTGCTTCAAAAGAAGCGATCGCTAAATCTGTAGAGTTGTTATCATCTGGCCCCTTTGCTATCTGGGTTGGTTTTGGTGCGCGTAACGCAGCAGAGGAAATCCTTGAACTCGCTGAAAAAACCGGAGCAGCCGTCATCTGCTCACCTCGTGGTAAAGGTATCTTCCCCGAAGATCATCCCCAATTTGTGGGTGTCACAGGTTTAGGCGGTCATGCTTCCGTCTTAACTTATATGGAACAGCATCCTCCACTACGCACACTCGTATTAGGAACCCGTCTTGGCGAACCGACTTCTTTTTGGAGTTCGGCACTAGTTCCAAAAGGAGGCTTTGTCCATGTTGATATTGACCCAGAAGTACCAGGAGTGGCTTATTCACACGTTGAAACTTTCGGGGTTCGCTCTGACATCAAAGCCTTTGTCAAAGAGTTGTTGCAGCAATTGCCAGATGCTCCTCATTCCCCAATCTCCCTACCTCGTCCAGAACACAAAGCAATTGAACTTGTTACAGACGTAGACTATCCAGTGCGACCAGAAGTATTGATGGCAGCAATTCAAAAAATCATTGTTGAGGATAGCGATGCCATAGTCATGGCGGAGTGTGGTAACTCCTTTACTTGGTCAACACATCTACTGCAATTTTCCGAAGCCAATCGTTACCGAGTCAGCACCGGAGTCGGCGCAATGGGTCACGCTGTTACAGGAGTGTTGGGTGCAGCGTTGGCAAACAATAGTAAAGCTGTAGGGATTGTCGGTGATGGAGCAATGCTGATGAATAACGAAATCAGCACAGCCGTGAAATACAAAATTCCCGCAATCTGGATTGTACTCAACGATGCGCGTTACAACATGTGTCATCAAGGGATGAAAATCTTGGGATTAAAAGGTGCAGATGCAACAATTCCACCAACAAACTTTGCGATGATTGCTCGTGGGATGGGAGCAGAAGCGATTGTAGTTGTCAGAGAGTCAGATATTGAACCTGCATTAGAACAAGCCATCGCATCAACTGTTCCATTTTTAATCGATGTAGTGATTGACGCTGATCGCCCAGCACCTTCTGGTGGACGTAATAAGAGTTTAGCAGCACAAGGAATTAAATCAACTTCTGCTAAAAGTGCAGCCAAGCAAGTTTCATTTCCAATGGTTTGATTTTAAAAGTTTGCAATCTCACTCAAATGTTATAGACACTAAAACACTGCAAAAAAGCGGAATTTACAACGTAGTTTGGATTAGTCCATTCAGCAAAAGATAAAAGATGAGTTTAGAAGTGGCAACAACTAAGCCCACAAAACTAGAATGTTTTATTTTTGAAGATTACTTTTTTCTATCTTCATCTTATCTTAATATTCAAGACTGTTTTTGTGTCTATATCTTTACAGATTGTAATCTTCATTACTTTCTCTAACCAATACCAAACAATATCGAGAGGTGAAAATGCTGCTATTTGAAACTGTTAGAGAAATGGGTCACGAACAAGTTCTGTTTTGTCATGGTAAAAATCCCGAAATTAAAGCAATTATTGCCATCCATGACACTAGCTTGGGCCCAGCGATGGGAGCTACAAGACTCATGCCTTATGTTAACGAAGAAGCTGCTTTAAAAGATGCACTTCGTCTCAGTCGTGGAATGACATATAAAGCAGCCTGTGCAAACATTCCGGCTGGTGGGGGAAAAGCAGTCATTATTGCTAATCCTGAAAATAAGACAGACGATCTGTTGAGAGCTTACGGACGTTTTGTTGATAGTTTGAATGGACGTTTTATTACCGGACAAGATGTCAATATTACTCCTGATGATGTACGGACGATTAGTCAAGAAACGCAATATGTTGTTGGGGTATCAGAAAAATCTGGTGGCCCTGCTCCGATAACATCACTAGGAGTTTTTCTCGGAATTAAAGCTGCTGTAGAATCTCGTTGGCAGAGTAAAAGACTTGATGGCATGAAAGTTGCAGTTCAAGGCTTAGGAAATGTTGGTAAAAATCTCTGTCGTCACTTACATGAGCATGATGTCCAGCTTTTTGTTAGCGATGTAGATCCAGTAAAAGCAAAAGAAGTGAAACGGCTTTTTGGTGCAACTGTTGTAGAACCAACCGAAATTTACTCACTTGATGTAGATATATTTGCTCCTTGCGCTTTAGGAGGAATTCTTAATAGTCACACAATTCCTTTCCTGCAAGCTTCGATTATTGCTGGTGCAGCTAACAATCAATTAGAAAATGAGCAACTACATAGTCAAATGCTTGCTAAAAAAGGGATTATTTACAGCCCTGATTATGTAATTAATGCTGGAGGACTAATCAATGTTTACAACGAAATGATTGGTTATGACGAAGAAAAAGCTTTCAAACAAGTGCATAACATTTATGACACGCTATTAGCAATTTTTGAGATTGCTAAAGAGCAAGGAGTTACTACTAACGATGCTGCTAGACGATTAGCAGAAGACCGGATCAACACTAGTAAGCGAACCAAGACTACAGCGATCGCAGCCTAGTTGTTATTATCTTCAGGAGTGAACAATGGAAAAAAATACCTTTGCTACATCAGCTTATATTGCAACTTCACCAAAAAGCGCCTTTGACTACCTTTGTAGTTTAAAAAATTTAGATGAATGGACGCTTTACAGCCGGATGAAAGAGCAAATTGACGAAGATACCTGGCTCGGAAGTGCATCCGGTTATCACAAAAATCTTTACTATCACGTTAAAAAACTAGAAAATCCACTTTTCTACGGTATTGAGTGGCACTGTGGATTAGAGTATCAGAAATATTTTCAGGTTTACCCTGTTTTGCTATTTCCTACCGATTACATCGAGCCAGGAACAGATGAAAAAGGTGTATATTTTCACTGGTTGAGCTTTGTCGATCCCAAACGGCAGACTCAGATGATTATGCAGGGAATTCATACAGTACACACTTCCGAATGTCGTTCTCTCAAAGGTAATTTGGAACGCAAAGCTGGACTTACCGCAGCAGCCAGAGGACGCCACTTTATTAATACTGACACCATCTATGTTGATGCTCCAGTTGAAATTGGCATTGAATACTTAAAAGACTTACGAAACATAGATGAGTGGGCGCATTTATTGCGACCAAATGGCGAGATTGATCTTGAATCAGGAGAATTCAAAGATGAATATGACCAGAAGGTAAAAGTTTCTGTGCGAGTTCATAGTCTGAGTAAATACTACTTGGTTGAACAAGAACACTTTTACCCAGACTACGAATATTATCAACGCTCTGTAGCGTTACTTATTCCAACTGCCTATGCTTTCGCTGATCCGGAGGCTTCTGGTTTTATCTTGCATCGAATCACATTCTGGAAAGCAGATAGAACTGTTACCCACGGGAAACTTCAGATTGAAGACTTTGGTGCTGAGAGTATGAACATCAAACGTTTACTCGAAGCCAAAGCAGGCAACCTAAAATCATTTGATCGGGGAATGAGCTATCTACCAAAAACTCAAGAGGAGCTAGTTATTAGTTATTAGTCATGGGTCATTAGTCATTAGTCAACTGACAAATGACAAATGACAAAGGACAAAACATGAAACTCAAACAAATTACTATTACTTTCATCACTTTTTGTGTTGCCACTTTTTCTGAAATGAAAGTTGCGTCAGCTACATCGTTTTCGGTAATCGCTGACGGTCTATATAATGCCGGTGGTCTGAGCTTTGGCCCTGATGGTAATCTCTATGTTACAGAAGCGGGAATCGGGGGAAGTGGAGCTTGTGTTCCACCACCAAGTGGTCAAGGCGATTCTTTATGCTATGGCACAAGTGGTGCAGTTACCAAAATTGAGAATGGTAAGACCAAGCGGATACTTACAGGACTTCCTTCCTTAGCATTACCTGATGGTAGTGGAGGCGCTGGTCCTCGTGATATTCAATTTGATGCTACAGGTAAACCTTATGTTCTGATTGGGTATGGAGCTAATCCAGGCTTTCGCGATCGCAATTTGGGTAACACTGACCTCGGTAAAATCATTGCTCCCGACTTTAATACCAATTCCTGGACGAGTGTTGCAGATTTAGCTAACTATGAACTCGCCAATAATCCCGATGGTGGTGATGTCGATAGCAATCCCTTGGGTTTTGTCATAGATGGAAATAAGTTAGTTGCAGCTGATGCAGGTGCAAACGACTTACTGGGTGTCAACATTGGTGGCAGTAATTTGCAAGCTATTACCACCTTCCCCAAAGACATCTTGACGAATCCAGTCTTTCCACCTTCTGATACTCCATCCAATGAACCGGCACAGGTTCCATCTCAAGGTGAAGTGGGGCGATCGCAGTTTGCAACTCAAGCAGTACCCTCAAGTGTGGCAAAAGGCCCTGATGGCGCTTATTACATCAGCCAATTTACCGGGTTTCCTTTTGCTGAAGGTGGCGCAAAAATCTATCGAGTCGGTGCTGATGGCAAGCCAACAGTCTTCGCCGATGGTTTTACCCAACTCACAGACTTGCAATTTGATTCTGCGGGTAATTTGTATGCTTTGCAGTACGCTAATCAGTCAGCTTGGAAGGGTGATTTTGATGGTTCTGTAATCAAAATAGCTCCCGATGGCACACGCACAACTCTTCTGAGTGGCAATGGATTAGAGTCGCCTAGCGCTCTGACTATTGGTGCTGATGGTGCAGTATATGTCACCAACCGAGGCGATCGCCCAGGAGAAGGACAAATTCTCAAAATTGAGAATACCAAGTCTATTCCTGAACCTGATTCTGCTTTAGGTGTGTTAGCGATCGCTGCCTTGGCCATTGGTTGCACAAGAAGAGAGAGCTACCAAACCTCTCATAAATAGAGTCATGGCGCTCAAATAAAGAGTTTCAAACCAATATCACTGCCTCTCAATAAAGGCATTATTTACCCTGCGTTTTTTGAAGACTAGGATTCGTTGTCTTTAAAACCATAAAAGTTTCCACAAACAAATTATTTAACTCTCAATCTCCAAAGGTATGAAACTCAAGTCATTTGCTCTTACATCTGTTACATTTTGTTTTACCGCTATTTGTGGAACACTATCTGCACAAGCTGCAACATTAACAACTATTGTCGATGGAGTTAGTAATGCCCGGGGTACTAGCTTTGGCCCTGACGGCAGTCTTTATGTAGCAGAGCCAGGTATTGGCGGAAATGGAAATTGCCAACCATCTCCGAGTACGTTGTTTCAGCCTATCTGTGCTGGTAACACTGGTTCACTAGTCAAAGTTTCACCAAACGGTACAAAACAGCGTCTACTTAATAACTTTGAGTCTTTAGCAGAGCAACCCACTGGCAACCAAGGCGCTGGTATTCAAGACATACAATTCGACTCTAAAGGGAATGCTTATCTGCTGACTGGCTTTGCCGGTTATCCAGGAAACCGCGATTTAGCAACACTTAACCTTGGTTCAAAATCCCCACTCCCACCACAGCAACTTGCGACTTTCCCGCCATCAACACCCGATAAAGTTTTGAATACACCGCTTCTAGCACAACTGTCCAAAGTTGACTTGAACACGGGAGCTCTCAGCAGTATTTTTGACTTTGCCAAGAATGAAATCACCAAAAATCCAGATAAAGGGGATGTAGTTACCAATCCCTATGACCTAACTATTAATGGTGATAATGCTTATGTGGTTGATGGGGGCGGGAACACTGCTTACAAAATTAAACTTGATGGAAGCAAATCCCAGGCGATCGCAATTCCGAAAAACATTATTAGTAAGTCAGATTTGCCACCAGGACTACAATTACCTCCTGGGCTATTAGAGGACCTTCCAGGAGGAAAAACAGCAATTCAATCAGTACCCACTGGTGGCGCAATTGGCCCCGATGGAGCTTTATACGTTGGTGAATATACGGGTTTTCCTTATCCACAAGGTAAATCACGGATTTTCCGTATTGGCGACGATCTCAAACCAGAAGTTTTTCTGGATGGATTTACGCATATCACCGACCTAACCTTTGATAAAAAAGGCGATTTGCTAGTTTTACAGTTTAGCGACAAGTCCCAGTTAGGAGGTGACATCACAAATCTACCTGGATCTCTGATCCAAATTGCTCCTGACGGCACTCGTACAACACTCGTTGCCGCAGGTCAAGGGCTAGATTCTGCTGATGGAATTGATATTGGACCTGATGGCAAGATTTATATTACCAATCGCGGTGTCGGTCCAGGACGAGGAGAGGTTGTTCGGGTGGATGGTGTCGCTATCGAAAAAGTCCCCGAACCTAGTTCAGTACTCGGCTTACTAGCACTTGCTAGCGTAGGTGCAACTGCTGCGATCGCCAAGCGCAAACGCCAAGAAAAGTTGGGTGAAGAGTTGCTAGCCAAAGCAGAGACTGTCTAATTCCTGATCTGGCAATGCTTACAGAAGAGGCTGCTGCCTCACACAGAAAGTTGCATTTCAAACAAGAGGCAGCAGCCCGAATTTCAAGGTTCCCAAACTGGGACTGGGAACAAAATTAGTCTAGGAAAGAGTATACACTCATACAACTAGGACTTCAAACTCATGGGGTTAGTCAAAAATTTCTCAATCAGCATTCTCGGTACTGGATTCATGGTGCTGGCAACAGTAGCCCAAGCCAAGGCTGTAACATTAAATTACGACAGAAGTATCGGCAGTCCTGGCTTCGGTCCTGGGCAACTGTTTGTTCCCCAAGGCATAGCGGTAGATAACCAAGGGAATACCCTTATATCTAACGGACGTGGTGTTAACCCGGATGGTACTCCTAACTACAACCTCGGTGACAAAATTGAAAAATTTAGTCCAAGCGGTCAGTATATTGGAGCAATTGGCTCCGGCGGCACAGGACCCGGACAGTTTGACGAGCCAACAACTGTAGACTTTAATCCTGTAACAGGGGATTTGTATGCAGGTGATGTTTACAACAACCGCATCAATCAATTCGATTCTCAGGGTAACTTTATTAGATCCTTTGCAAATGGAGATTTTACCCCTCGTATAAATGATAGGCTTTTCTTTGGGCCATCTGGTGTTACATTTGACAAAACTGGTAACGTTTACGTAGGTGATTTTAACGGCGAAAGAATCCTTAAATTCACACCTGACGGAAAGCAAATTGGTGTCATTGGTGGTAAGGTGGGCACTGGACTTGGAGAAACTCAAGGTGTAGCAGGTGTAAGAATTTCCCCAGTCAGTGGAAATATCTTTCTAGCTGACCAGTATAACAACCGCGTTAAAGTACTCGATCCAAATGGTAAACCTCTGTACACATTTGGTTCAGCAGGTAGCGGACCTGGACAGCTTCTTCAGCCAATTGGCCTCGAAGTGGACGACCAAGAGAATGTTTATGTAGCTGATTCTATCAACAGCCGCGTTCAGGTATTTGATAAAAACGGTAACTTCTTGACTTCCTACGGTAAACCAGCCCTAGATGCATCAGGCAACCCAGTCCCGCCTCCAGCATTAACTGGCCCTCCTTTTGGCAATCCTCTCGACCTCACACCAGGCAGATTTAACTGGACAGGTGGGACAGCCCTCAAAGATGGCAAGCTTTATGTGGGCGATTTCTTCCAAGGTCGTGTCCAAGTGTTAAACGTAGAAGGCACAAGGAAAGTACCGGAACCTAGTTCAGCATTGGGTTTAGCACTGCTGGGACTTGGAGCTGCTACCGTCACATTGCAAAGACGTAGGCAACAAAAGCCAGTTTTCAGTTTAGAGAAAGAATTGCAAAAACAGTGCTGAGTTCTGATGCTTGAGTAACAGTGCTAGTAGTCTGTCAAGGTGAAATTAATAGGTAAGCAAGTTCGTAGTAAGGACTTTAGTCCTTACTACAAATCTTTAGGACATTAACGATTAATGCACATTCTGATTTATTCATACAACTATCATCCAGAACCAATTGGTATTGCACCTTTGATGACTGAACTAGCAGAAGGGCTGGTGAAGCGAGGGCACCAAGTGCGGGTAATCACAGGTATGCCTAACTATCCTCAGCGTCAGATTTACGATCGCTATCGGCGTAAGCTATACGTTACTGAAAAGAAAAATGGTGTCAAAATTCAGCGTAGTTATCTGCGGATTAAGTCTAAACCTAACCTTGTAGATCGGCTACTACTAGAGTTGAGCTTTGTCTTTACAAGTTTGCCACAAGCTCTTAAGGGTGAGCGACCTGATTTAATTCTCTTAACAGTGCCACCGTTACTCGTTTGCTTACCTGCAACCTTAATAAGTTGGTTATACAACTGTCCAGTAGTCCTGAATGTGCAAGATATCCTCCCAGAAGCTGCTGTGCGTGTTGGGCTAATTAAAAATAAGTTAATGATTCTCGCTCTAGAAGCTTTAGAAAAATTTGCCTACCGAAATGCACATACCATTAGTGTGATTGCTGATGGCTTTGTGGATAATTTAATAAATAAAGGTGTACCTGTTAATAAAATTGCCTGCATTCCAAATTGGGTAAATCTAAATTTTATCTGCCCTTTACCAAAAAAGAATAACTATTGGAGAGCTACATATCAACTCGATGGTAAATTTGTAGTACTTTATTCAGGTAATATTGCTCTCACGCAAGGTTTGGAGACAGTAATAGAAGCAGCAGCTTGCTTGCGCCATATTAATGATATTGTCTTTGTTGTAGCCGGCGAATCCCAAGCTCTTGAAAGGTTGCAAAAACATTGTCTTGCTTGTGGTGCAGATAACGTATTGCTTTTACCATTGCAACCGCGAGAAAAACTACCGCAAATGTTAGCAGCTGCTGATGTCGGGTTGATTGTGCAAAAGTGCAATGTGATTTCTTTCAATATGCCTTCTAAAATACCATTGTTGTTAGCCAGTGGTCGCCCAATTGTGGGTTCAGTTCCCGCCACTGGTACTGCTGCCAAAGCTATTCGAGAAAGTGGCGGCGGTATTATCGTTAAGCCAGAGTCAGCAGATGCTTTAGCCACTGCGGTATTGGATTTATATAATCAACCGGAACTAGCAGCAAAATTAGGGCGTGAAGGAAGAAAGTTTGCGGTAGAAAACTATTCCTTTGAGCAAATGCTAGATCGGTATGAAGAGTTATTTTTTAATATGATTCCCAAAAGAGCAACAACTTTGGATATGTTGCCCAAATTGAGTTCTCAGGAATCACTTGTTGATATTTGAAAATTGGAAGAAAAATGCCTTTGAAATCCTCTTATTCAGATCGGCTAAAAAAAACTGACCAAAGGTTGATCGCTTTATTGAGCGATCGCATATCATTATTAGCAGCATCAGAACAACCTTCTTTAGATGAACAACTGGCTGATGTCGCTCCCCTACTCGCTCAAGCTGGTATTCCTGAGTCTGTTTGGGCAGGTCTGCTAAATAGTTGTCATGCTACTCTGATTCCTAAATATGCAACAAATCATGTCAGTCCCCGACAAATTACCATCATCGGTGGATGCGGCAGGATGGGAAGATTATTTAAAGAGCAACTTTCCCTAATAGGTAGCAATGTTAGGGTTCTGGAACATGATGATTGGGAATATGCGGATCAACTATTAAGTCAAGCAGAATTAGTATTAGTAAGCGTTCCTATTGAACATACAGTTGATATTATTCAGCGTGCAGCTAAATACCTTGCCCCAACTACCGCTTTATGTGACATCACGAGTATTAAAGTACAGCCAACTCAGGCGATGCTCGAACATCATTCCGGGCCAGTCATGGGTTTACATCCAATGTTTGGGCCAAATGTAAAATCGTTTTTTGGACAAAAAGTAGTGGTGTGTCCAGGTCGAAACGATGATTCATTTCAATGGTTTTTAGACTTTTTTAAAAGTCAAGGGGTCGAGTTAGTTGCTTGCACACCTGAAAAACACGATCAAATGATGGTAATTATTCAAGCGACTCAACATTTCTGTAGATTTAGTCTTGGCGTTTTTTTAGCAGAAGCAAAAATTGACATAGAGCATAGTTTAACAATGTCAACTCCTAACTACCGTCAAGAAATTGACGTTGTTAAACGTTTGTTTTCCCAAAACCCTCACTTATGTGTAGATATTATGCTAGCTACAGAAGAAAGGTGTGATGCAATTAGCTTTTTAGCTGATACTTACAGCAGTTTGGCAAGACTGGTAGCGATGAAAGATAGAGACGCATTAATTCAAGAGTTTGAAAAGGCTCAAAGCTTTTTTGAAGAGAAAATCAACACTTTTCTACAACCTTTAAACACAACTGTTAAAGCGGCTATTTAATAAGATTTTCAACCAAAGATGCACATAAAGAAAAATATGTTAGTTAACATCAAGCAAAAAAGTAGATTAATTAATCAACGTGTTTCGGTGACTTTTAACTACGAGATTTACTTCACCCAAAATTTATTTGAGTTGAAAAATCCCACTTTAGCCCAAGTAACTGGTGCGGATGAGGAGACAAAGCCGAAGAGATTAGTTGCAGTGGTAGACGCAGGAATATTAAAATATCAACCTGAGTTGGTGAAGCAATTAGTCGCGTATACCAAGTTTTATGGAGAGGTACTAGCGATCGCAGCCCAACCGATGATAATTTCCGGAGGAGAAGCTGCTAAAAACGATTCCACTTTAGTAGAGCAAATCCACCAAGTAATAGAAGCTGCCGGATTATGTCGCCACTCCTACATATTAGCGATCGGCGGCGGGGCGGTGTTGGATTTAGTAGGATATGCAGCCGCAACTGCTCACCGGGGAATTCGCCTAATTCGGGTTCCAACAACGGTGTTAGCGCAAAATGATTCTGGGGTTGGCGTCAAAAACGGCATTAATGCCTTTGGTAAGAAGAACTTTCTCGGCACATTTGCGCCACCTTATGCAGTTATAAATGACTCTGCCTTTTTGACAACTCTAGACGATCGCGATTGGCGTTCTGGAATTGCAGAAGCAGTCAAAGTGGCGCTGATTAAAGATGCTAGCTTTTTTGATTTTATCGACTCTCACACCGCAGCTTTGAGGCGGCGAGATATGGACACTATCCAACAAGTTATTTATCGTTGCGCCCAGTTGCATTTAGAACATATTGCCAATGGCGGCGATCCTTTTGAAATGGGTTCGTCTCGTCCCCTGGATTTTGGACATTGGGCGGCTCATAAACTGGAACATTTGACAAATTATCGCTTGCGTCATGGCGAAGCAGTTGCGATCGGTATCGCTTTAGATAGCACCTATTCTTATTTGGTAGGGCTGCTGGATTGTTCAGAGTGGCAACGGATATTAAATACTTTATTAGCTTTGGGTTTCACGTTGTATGTGCCAGAACTGGCTAAGAATTTATCACAATTGGAAGATCCTCATTGTTTGTTTTGGGGTTTAATTGAATTTCGCGAACATTTGGGGGGAGAGTTGACTTTAACACTCTTACAAAGGATTGGAAAAAGCATTGAGGTTCATGAGGTTAATTTGTCTTTGTATAAGCAAGCAATATCGCTGTTGCAGGAAGTGAAGGTGAATTTTTAAACGCAAAGAAGGCTGAGGGAAGCGCATAGGCGCTTCTCTACGAGACGCTACGCGAACGCCTTCCCGTAGAGTAGGAACGCAGAGGTTTTATGAGATTATTTACTACTTTTGGGGGAGGTAGAGATTTTTAAATCGGATTGTTGGTAAATGTACTAGAAAAACAGTATAAAAAGCGAATAAATTGACATCCAATCGAAAAATTATTCAATGTATTGTTTGCTTGACATCTAGTACTCTTAAATAAGAAGCAAAAAGATTTTTATAACATTTTTTAAAAATCATACAGGAATTAAAATAAGTTGATTTAAATTAACAGCACATTATCTAAGTTTACTACTGCTTGAAAAATAACTACTAATAACCAATAATTGCTTATCGATAATCGACTAATAATTCTTTTAGAGAAATTAATCATGATCTTTGATTCCCGTTCTTACAAAACCCTTGGTGGTATAAGTGTTTCTCGCTTTATCACTGAAATTAAGATGGACACTGCCCTCGAAGATATTCTGTTCCATTTAAATTCTCAGCGTGGAGGCTTGCTAAAGAGTAGCTACGAATATCCAGGCAGATACAAAAGATGGGCGATCGGATTTGTCAATCCACCGTTAGAATTGACTACACAGGAAAATGCTTTTACTTTGATAGCATTGAATGAACGCGGTCAAATACTTTTACCATTTTTGTTAGAGCGCCTATCCCAGTCAGAGCAACTTGAGAACGTCACCCAAGAAAATAACAATATCGTCGGCTTTATTAAAGCTACAAAAGAATTATTTCCTGAAGAGGAACGTAGTAAACAGCCTTCATCATTTACAGTTGTCCGCGAAATCCTATATACTTTTTCCAGTCAAGAAGATGAGCATTTAGGCTTGTATGGTGCGTTTGGTTATGACTTAGTTTTTCAGTTTGAACCAATTACCCAACATTTGGATCGTTCTACAGATCAACGCGATTTGGTGCTTTACTTGCCAGATGAATTGATTGTTGTTGACTACTATCAGCAACGTGCATTTCGTCTACAATATGATTTTCAAACAGCGCACGGCAAAACAAAGAATCTTCCTAGAACAGGTGAGTCTGTAGATTATCGCGGCAAACATCTTCTACCGCATCAAACTGCTGACCATAAAGTAGGCGAATATGCGAAAAAAGTTGAGGTTGCACTCGATTATTTCCGCAGAGGCGATTTGTTTGAAGTTGTTCCTAGTCAAAACTTTTTTGAAGGCTATGAAGACGAACCCAGCAAACTATTTAACACTTTAAAGGAAATCAATCCTAGTCCTTATGGGTTTATTTTCAATTTAGGTGGAGAATATTTGATTGGTGCATCTCCAGAAATGTTTGTGCGGGTTGAAGGTAGGCGAGTAGAAACTTGTCCTATTAGTGGCACTATTAGTCGGGGACAAGATGCTCTTGACGATGCGGTGCAAATTCGTCAATTACTCAACTCTCACAAAGATGAAGCTGAGTTGACTATGTGTACTGATGTTGATCGCAATGACAAATCCCGAATCTGCGAACCTGGTTCAGTACAAGTCATTGGTCGTCGCCAAATTGAATTATACAGCCACCTGATACATACAGTAGATCATGTTGAGGGTACTCTGCGATCGCAATTTGATGCTTTAGATGCTTTTCTATCGCATACATGGGCAGTTACAGTCACCGGCGCACCCAAAAAAGCAGCAATAAATTTTATTGAACAGCACGAAAAGAGCGCCCGACGTTGGTATGGTGGAGCAGTCGGCTATTTAAATTTCAATGGGAATTTAAATACTGGCTTAATTCTGCGGACAATCCGATTAAAAGATTGCATTGCAGAAGTGCGAGTTGGCGCTACTGTCCTTTATGACTCTATACCCAAAGCAGAAGAACAAGAAACAATTACCAAAGCTGCTGCTTTATTTGAGACGATTCGGCGTGTAAAGCAAACGAGTCAGAAAATTGATGAGTCCAGTTCTCTAAAATTAAGTAATCAAGTTCCAGGTGTAAAAGCTGGCAAACGCATCTTATTAATAGACTACGAGGACTCCTTTGTTCATACCCTAGCTAATTACATTCGCCAAACTGGTGCAAGCGTTACCACACTCCGTCATGGTTTCTCAGAATCGCTATTCGATACAGAACGCCCTGACTTAGTTGTTTTATCTCCTGGCCCTGGTAGACCAAGTGATTTTGGAGTTCCCCAGACTATTGGTGCCCTTCTGCATCGCCAAATTCCTATTTTCGGAGTTTGTTTAGGATTGCAAGGCATCGTTGAAGCTTTTGATGGGGAGTTGGGAGTTCTCAACTATCCTCAACATGGTAAATCTTCACGGATTTTCGTCACCGATTCTAATTCTGTCACCTTCAAAAACTTACCGGAATCTTTTACAGTAGGTAGATATCACTCATTGTTTGCCCTACCGCAACGTTTGCCAAAAGAACTCAAAGTAACAGCGATTTCTGATGACGACGTAATTATGGGCATTGAACACCACACACTTCCGATCGCAGCCGTTCAGTTTCATCCAGAATCGATCATGACTTTAGCGGCAGAAGTCGGTTTGGAAATAATTAAAAATGTCGTGCGTGCATATACGCAGGTTGAAGAGTCATTAGTCATTGGTCATTAGTCATTGGGCATTAGGATGGAGAAGAGACAAGGTAGACAAGGAAGATGGGGGAGACTTGGAAGAGACTTACTTGTTCAATAATTCCCCCTTGTCCCCCTTGTCCCCCTTGTCCCCTTGTCCCCTCTACCTCCCCTGCTTTCCCTGCTACTTAACAAGTTTATGACTAACCAAGTTGCCCCTTCCCGCCATATTCTCGAAGATATTGTGTCGCACAAAAGGCAAGAAGTTGCAAAAATGCAGCAAGAACTGCCTTTAGCCTCCTTGCGACAACAGTTAAATGCAGCCCCGACTGTACGAAATTTCTTGACTGCTTTGCAGTCAAATACTAACCAACCGAGCTTAATTGCTGAAGTAAAAAAAGCATCACCTAGCCGGGGGATTATCCGCGCAGATTTTGATGCAGTAGCTGTTGCTCAAGCTTATGAACGAGGCGGTGCAGCTTGTTTATCAGTCCTGACTGACCAAAAATTCTTTCAGGGGAGTTTTGAGAATCTGCGGAGTGTGCGATTAAAAGTAGCATTACCCCTACTGTGCAAGGAGTTCATTATTGATCGCTATCAAATTTATTTAGCACGAACAGCAGGTGCAGATGCAGTCTTGTTGATTGCCGCCATTTTATCAGATCGAGAACTCCAGGCTTTTTTGCGAGTAATTCACGATTTGGGCATGAATGCACTGGTAGAAGTCCATACCTTAGCTGAACTGGATCGAGTGCTAAAGCTTGACAACTTACATTTAGTAGGAATCAACAATCGCAATTTAGAAGATTTTAGCCTTGATTTAGGAACAACCCAGCAACTTTTAGCAGAGCGTCAACAACAATTACAAAGCTTAGATATCACCGTTGTCAGCGAATCTGGACTGTATACACCTGCTGATTTATCTCTTGTCGCTGAGGCTGGTGCGCGTGCAGTTTTGATTGGAGAATCTTTAGTTAAACAAAGCGATGTAGAACAAGCTGTGCGTACTTTGCTAAAACTTGCTCCTGCTTAACCCAATAAGCTTAGGTCAAGCTTTATTCTCTCCCCCTGCCCCTCTGCTTCCCCTGCCTTCCCTGCCCCCCTATTCCCTATCACACCAATTTGAAAAAAGAATGCGACAGATACATACTCTCAAACCTTTGTTCTGTCTAGTTTCTTAATTTTGAATTTTGAATTTTGAATTGGTATCACCTATTCCCTATTTTGCTTTGAGGCAATTGTATGAAAGCAATGGCGATTGCAAACTTCGGAAGTCCAGAAGTCTTTGTAGAAACGTTTCTGCCTTGCCGTAAAGCATTAGCTATAACTTAAATCCCAAACTTAAAAAAATGAGGTTCAAAAACTCATTCACGAGTATCAAAGACTCGTTAACGGAGATAAAAGCCTCATTCACGAGTATCAAAGACTCATTAACGGAGATAAAAGCCTCATTCACAAGTATCAAAGACTCATTAACGGAGCTAAAAGACTCATTCACGAGTATCAAAGACTCATTAATGGAGATAAAAGCCTCATTCACGAGTATCAAAGACTCGTTAACGGAGATAAAAGCCTCATTCACGAGTATCAAAGACTCGTTTACAAAAAATTTAGCATGGGCATCGCTAATTGCTAAGTGTTAATTATTTCAATACTATTAACCAATCATTAACTATTTTTCAGTATGACCTCTATCTCCGATTCCTTTCAAATTTTACGCGATCGCCAACAGTGTGCTTTTATCCCCTTTATCACAGCAGGCGATCCTAACTTAGAAACTACTGCCGAAGCCTTACGTATCTTAGATCGCAACGGTGCTGACTTTATTGAGTTGGGCGTTCCCTACTCCGATCCTCTTGCAGATGGGCCTGTGATTCAAGCAGCAGCAACCCGCGCTTTGCAAAAAGGTACGAAATTAGAGCAAGTGCTAGAGATGTTGCATATAGTGATTCCTAGCCTAAAAGCGCCAATAATTTTATTTATGTATTACAATCCCATTTTGCACCGGGGTATTAAGTCGTTTTTGGCGCAAATTGCCGTTGCTGGGGTAAAAGGATTGGTAGTACCAGACTTACCCTTAGAAGAAGCAGGAGAATTAATTAAAACTGCTGCATCTTTCGGAATTGAGGTAATTTTACTCGTAGCTCCTACCAGTTCTCAAGATAGGATTGAAGCGATCGCTCGTCAATCTCAGGGTTTTATCTACTTGGTCAGCGTTACAGGCGTTACAGGTATCCGCGCTCAACTCCAAAACCGTGTAGAGCATTTAATTACCGAGTTGCGAAGCGTCACCAATAAACCCATTGGCGTTGGTTTTGGTATCTCAGCACCAGAACAAGCACATCAAGTAAGGGAATGGGGAGCAGACGCAGTGATTGTTGGTAGCGCTTTTGTGAAACGTTTAGCTGAAGGTAGCCCAACTGAGGGATTGCAAGCCGTAGAAGAATTTTGTCAGCAACTGAAAGCAGCCATTACACCAGTATCCCTGCAACAAGTTGGTTCCGCAAAATAAAAAAGCTCTTTTTTCTCTCTCTGCGTTCTCTGCGCCTCTGTGGTTCGATAAAAAATAACAAACCGCAAAGGGGAGGCAGCGCGGTCTTGGGGGTATCCCCCATGAGCGACTGCCGTCGCAAAGGTCGCAAAGGAAGAAATACAAAGGAAATCTTGGCTATGAAACTCCTGTTGAAATCCGTCAAAATATTAATCTATAGCGTACTTCTAGTTAGTGCTTGTGTGCTTACAGTCTTCGCCCACGATCGCGTTGACCACGGACAAGATAAGTACCACTGGCATTACAATTTACCAGGACAACAGGGTTATTTAACTGTAAGAAAGAACGTAACTGACCTGACACAGACAGAAAAAACAGCCTTTGTCAAGGCGATCAAAACCTTAAAAACTATAATTCCCGCAGGTAGCAAGCTCAGTATTTATGACCAATTCGTTGCCATACATCTAGGAGCAACACGCTTAATTCATAACCATAAAGGACATTCCGATGGTTCCGTCCAAGAACTTGCTCATGAAAATGCCGCATTTTTCCCTTGGCATCGAGAATATATCCGCAGATTTGAACAGGCTCTGCAAGCAGTAGACCCAACTGTTAGTCTGCCATACTGGGATTGGACAGACTCCAAATCACTTAATGTAATTTTTAATGATGACTTTCTTGGTTCCAACGGTCAAGGAGTAACCATCAAAATTCCAAATCAGGGAAACTTTACAGGTGGCGCTGTGCCTGGGGCTTTTTCGGCTGCAAATGGCTGGGTGATGAATCCAGCATTAAACATTGACCCAGATACTGGCAAATCTTTAGGCGCATCACTTGTCCGCTTTCTAAGACTACCTCCTGCCAGTGATTATCCTGTGCCCAAAAAAGATGTTCAGCGTGCCCTGAGTCTTAATAACTATTCTCTATTTCGCGCTGCTATGGAAGGATTTATCTCTGTAGATGAGCAGGGTAAAGTCACCTCCGGAGGATTCATCCACAATTACATTCATGGCTTAGTCGGTGGGGTACAAATAGATGCAAGCACGACACCGATAAAGTTTAAGGGTTTGGGGACTATGGGCAATATACCAAGTTCGCCTTATGACCCAGTATTTTGGTTGCATCATGCGAACGTAGACCGCCTCTGGGTTGAATGGCAAGAAAACGGTCATCAAGGTAGCGATTTTTATCCTCCCGATGGTCATAGTCAGCCTTACGGACACAACCTTAAAGACCTAATGTGGCCTTGGGACGGCGGTATGTCTACCCCCAAAGCTACGGCGTTAGGAGATTTACTATCGCTATTACCAAATTTTGACTCTAACGATTTGGTGCGCCCTATAGATGTTTTGAATCACAGGGAACTGGGCTATACCTACCAAACCGGGGAAAAGAAAACGCAAAGATGATTCCAAGTTATATCAATTTGAAAAAAGAATGCGACAAATAGACCATTTGTAGAGATGTGATGAATCGCGTCTTTACCCAAAGATGTGTTGCAATCATTAATTGAATTGGTATTAGAACGAAAGTAAAAAATACTTGAACATAAAAGGATTTTAACCAGTGGTAAGCATACTAAACATCAAAACTGCAACTGTGCAACCAGATTCTTTGGGCAGGTTTGGAAAATTCGGCGGTAAATATGTCCCGGAAACCTTAATGCCTGCATTAAGTGAATTGGAAGCGGCGTATCAACAATATCGCAATGAGCCGAGTTTTCAAGCAGAACTGCAAAACTTAATGCGTGATTATGTAGGACGACCCAGCCCATTATATTTTGCTGAACGCCTGACAGCAAATTACGCTAGACCAGATGGCACGGGAGTGCAAATTTATTTAAAGCGCGAAGATTTAAATCATACAGGCGCTCACAAAATTAATAATGCTTTGGCTCAGGTTTTGTTAGCCAAGCGCATGGGTAAGCAACGGATTATTGCGGAGACAGGTGCAGGTCAACATGGCGTAGCAACTGCAACTGTGTGTGCGCGATTTGGTTTAAAATGTGTGATTTACATGGGCGTCCAAGATATGGAACGCCAAGCCCTGAATGTGTTTCGCATGAAATTAATGGGTGCAGAAGTTCAACCAGTGGAAGCAGGTACAGGAACTCTCAAGGATGCGACTTCTGAAGCAATTCGGGATTGGGTGACGAATGTAGAAACAACTCATTACATCCTGGGTTCGGTTGCTGGGCCTCATCCCTACCCGATGATTGTGCGTGACTTTCATGCTGTAATTGGTGTAGAAACTCGCGCTCAATGCCAAGAAAAATGGGGAGGACTACCAGATATTTTACTGGCTTGCGTGGGTGGAGGTTCCAACGCGATTGGCTTATTCAATGAGTTTGTGCATGAACCTTCGGTGCGTCTAATCGGAGTGGAAGCTGCGGGTGAAGGTGTAAATACAGAAAAACACGCTGCTACCTTGACAAAAGGAAAAATAGGTGTATTGCACGGTGCAATGAGCTATTTACTGCAAGATGATGACGGTCAAGTAATCGAAGCTCATTCAATTAGTGCCGGATTGGATTATCCCGGTGTTGGGCCAGAGCATAGTTATTTAAAGGATTATGGTCGCGCCGAGTATTACAGTGTTACCGATAAACAGGCTTTAGATGCATTTCAGAGGCTTTCGCAATTAGAGGGGATTATTCCAGCCTTAGAAACGGCTCATGCGATCGCTTATCTAGAAACCCTTTGTCCCCAGTTAACAGGCAATCTCCGCATCGTCATCAATTGTTCCGGCAGAGGTGACAAAGATGTGCAAACCGTCGCCAAAGTCTTAATTCCTTAATTTTTTCTTCTTATCGTCATTTGTCCTTTGTCCTTCGTAAATGACCAATGACCAATACAACTCTTGGAGAGGCTGCGCCAACAGGTTCTCTACAAGGGGCTGTTCGCTTTCTCTCAGTACAAATGACCGATAACCAATGCCCAATGCCCCATGCCCAATAAATATGATAGCTTTAACTCAAATTCCACCTGAAAACATTTCCATCCTTCCTGATCTCTATAACTGGCCAGCTTTATTACAACAGTTGCTAAATCGGCAATCGTTGACGGTTTCCCAAGCTGCGGATTTAATGCAAGGTTGGCTCACAGATGCCATTCCCCATGTTCTATCAGGAGCGATTTTAGCCGCAATTCAAGCTAAAGGCGTATCCGCCGAAGAATTAGTTGGCATGGCCAGTGTCTTACAATCCCAATCTCCAGTACCCAGTACCCAATTCCCAACTCCCTTAATTGACACTTGTGGAACTGGTGGAGATGGCGCTTCAACTTTTAATATTTCCACTGCTGTCGCCTTTGTTGCTGCTGCTGCTGGGGTAAAGGTTGCTAAACATGGCAATCGTTCGGCATCTAGCAAAGCTGGTTCGGCTGATGTGTTGGAAGCTTTGGGTATAAATCTCAACGCCACTCCAAAAAAAGTTCAGGCAGCAGTTGGTGAAGTCGGAATCACCTTTTTGTTTGCTCCAGGCTGGCATCCGGCACTAAAAGCGATCGCTACTTTGCGAAAAACTTTGAAGGTGCGGACTGTTTTTAACTTGCTCGGCCCGCTAGTAAATCCGATGCGACCAACGGGGCAAATTATTGGTGTGAATGACCCGCTTTTACTGGAAGAGATTGCTCAAGCTTTATCCCAACTGGGATGTCAGCAAGCGATCGCCCTCCACGGACGGGAACGTTTAGATGAAGCTGGTTTGGCAGATGTCACTGACTTGGCTGTACTTCAAGATAAAAAAGTGCGTTCTCTAACGCTCAATCCTCAAGAATTAGGTTTGAGTTTTGCACCGACTGCGGCGTTGTGTGGTGGAGATGTCCTAGAAAATGCCCAAATCTTGAAGGCAGTTTTGCAAGGTAAAGGTACGCAAGCGCAGCAGGATGTAGTTGCTTTGAATACAGCCTTGGCCCTGCAAGTTGGTGAAGCCATTCATGGGGAAACGGATGTTTTCGCAGGCTGTGTTAAAGGTATTACCCTTGCCAAAGAAATTCTGCAAAGCGGTGCTGCTTGGACAAAACTAGAACAACTTGCAGAATTTTTGCGCTAAACGAACCTCTCCTATGAGGAGCTACGGTGTACACGCAAGTCTTTTAAAGCTGCCCTACACCTTGACCTGCTGCAATCCCAATGCATCGACTCGCAATGCCAATGCATCGACTCGCAATGCCAATGCATCGACCTGCAATGTTAATGCATCGACCTGCAATGTTAATGCATCGACTCGCAATGTTAATGCATCGACCTGCAATGCCAATGCATCGACCTGTAAAGATTAGCCCACCCAAACTATACACAAGGAAAAACAGATGATTATCATACTTAAGATCGGTACGCCTGTTGAGGAAATTACTCGCATTAGCCAAGAACTGAGTGCCATTTGGGGAGTGACAGTAGAAAAAAGCATTGGCACTCATAAAATTGTGCTAGGGCTAATTGGTGATACCACTAGCATCGATAAATTACAGGTTCAGGAATTTAGCCCTTGGATTGAGCAAGTAGTACGAGTGCAGCAACCTTTCAAGCGGGTAAGCCGAGAATTCCGACATGGAGAAGCTAGCGAGGTCGTTGTACCGACACCTAACGGTGATGTCTATTTTGGCGAACATCATCCGATTGTGGTGGTAGCCGGGCCTTGTTCCGTCGAGAATGAAGCGATGATTGTCGAAACGGCAAAGCGGGTAAAGGCAGCAGGAGCACAGTTTCTGCGTGGCGGAGCCTACAAACCTCGTACTTCACCTTATGCCTTTCAAGGTTATGGTGAAAGCGCTTTAGATTTGTTAGCAGCAGCGCGGGAAGCTACGGGTTTGGGTATTGTCACAGAACTCATGGATGCTGCCGATTTATCAGCAGTAGCGAGAGTAGCTGACATCATCCAAATCGGAGCTAGGAATATGCACAATTTTTCGTTGCTCAAAAAGGTAGGCGCTCAAGATAAACCCGTGCTGCTGAAGCGGGGAATGTCTGCCACAATTGACGAGTGGCTAATGGCAGCAGAATATATTTTGGCATCTGGAAATCCTAATGTAATTCTTTGTGAGCGGGGAATCAGAACCTTTGATGGCAAATATGCTCGGAATACTTTAGATTTGTCGGTGCTTCCGGTGTTGCGATCGCTAACCCATTTACCGATTATGATTGATCCCAGTCATGGTACGGGTAGGTCTGAATATGTTCCATCAATGGCAATGGCTGCCTTAGCAGCTGGCACAGATGCCTTAATGATTGAAGTTCATCCCAATCCAGCTAAAGCTTTATCTGATGGTCCCCAATCTCTCACCCCTGAAAAATTTGACCGCTTGGTTCAAGAAATGTCAGTCCTGGGCAAAGTTGTTGATCGCTGGCCTACACCTGCATTTGATCGCATTAGTGAAAGCCAAATTCTCCTCACACCAGAACTTTCAAAGTAGATAGACTATAAACCTGATTGTAGAGACGCGATTTATCGCGTTTTAAAAGACCAATTATCTACACTCAAGCGTATTGGACTAGAAACCGATTTTTTGCAAATGGCTTAACCCGATCAACAGATTCTTTCATCTGAAAAATCCGTTGGTCGGGTCTTCTTAAAAAGAGTATAAAATCTCAAACTACCTATTTTTTTTAAGTTCGTGCATACTTCTAACAACCTTTGTGACTAAATTTCTGGGCGTAAATCTGACGCTTTCAGTCAATATCTTATTTCTCATCCCAGGAACAACAACAGTTTTGTTTTTCATTAAGCTCCGATAACCAATCCTAGCGACAGTTTCCGTATCCATCATTCTGTTAACGCTAGCAATCTTTGAATCTTCCATTGCAGCATTTTGTTGGAATTTCGATGCTGTTGGCCCTGGACAAAGAACAGTCACGTTGACACCTGTACCCTCTAATTCATTAGCGATCGCTTCTGAAAATGACAAAACATAAGCTTTCGTCGCAAAATAAACTGCCATTAAAGGCCCCGGTTGAAAAGCAGCTGCTGAAGCTACATTTAATATTTTTCCATATTTTTGCTCGACCATATCTTTAAGGAACAATTTGGTTAAATGAGTCAAGCTGACCATATTTACTTGAAGCATTTTCAGTTCAATGCTCAAGTCTGTTTCGTTAAATACTCCATAAGTACCAAAGCCAGCATTGTTAACCAGCACATCAATCTTAATGGATGCTTGCTGTAGTTCTGTGAAAATTTCTTCTGGGGATGTTGGTATAGATAAATCCTTAGCAAAAATTTTCACAAAAATGCCAAATTTTTGGGGGAATTCATCTAGAATTTCAATAAGTTTTTGTTCATTCTTATCTACTAACACAAGATTATAACTATGACGAGCAAATATTTGGGCTAATTGATAGCCTATCCCACTAGCCGCTCCTGTAATGAGAGCAGTTTTTTTTTGCCGACTTTCAGATGTTTTATTCATGTTCAAAAAATGACTAAGTTAAATTAGTTAATTGAAATTTTATAAATTTAGCTACAGCAATATATAATGTTTGCTGTAGCTCTTTTGATGGAGACAGTAAATGATGCTATCCACCTGAAATAAGTATGCTTCAATAAAGCATATTAGGTGCAAATATAAAAATCTGTATCTATATAAACAAGAGCAATAATATTTAATAGCGTCATCTATGCCACAGCATAATTCCGTTGCGATAACTGACGTGCAAGCAGCACAAAAGCGAATTTTGGGGATTGCCCACCGCACACCCGTGCTGACTTCTAGAATCGTTAACGATCGCACCAATAGCCAAGTATTCTTTAAATGCGAAAACTTTCAACGCACGGGGGCATTTAAATTTAGAGGTGCGTACAACGCCCTAGCCCAACTATCGGTAGCAGAAAAACAAACAGGCGTTCTCACTTATTCATCAGGAAATCATGCCCAAGCGATCGCTTTAGCAGGACAATTACTCAATATTTCCACCACTATTGTCATGCCTGATGATGCACCTGCTGTCAAACAAACTGCGACTCGTGGTTATGGTGCAGAGATAATTTTGTACAATCGCCAAGAAACAAATCGAGAAGAATTAGCTCAAAATTTAGCATATAATCGCTCTTTGACACTCATTCCCCCTTACGATCATCCTCATGTAATTGCTGGACAGGGAACAACTGCTTTAGAACTGATCCAAGAAGTTGGTGAATTGGACTTGCTATTAGTTTGTTGTGGTGGTGGCGGATTACTTTCAGGGTGTGCGATCGCAGCCAAAGCACTTCTACCCAATTGTAAAGTAATCGGCGTAGAACCAGCCCTTGCCGACGATGCTACCCGCTCTTTTCACACCAAAACCCTGCAAACAGTCAAAAATCCTGATACCATCGCTGATGGTGCGCGGACTCCTAGCCTTGGTCAAATTACTTTTCCCCTAGTGTTGCATTATGTTGATAATATGGTGACGGTATCGGAAGAAGCGATTCTTCACACCATGTTTTTCTTGTGGGAACGTCTGAAAATTGTAGTTGAACCCACTGGAGTACTCGCCGCCGCCGCTTTACTCGAAGGTGTAGTGAAAGCACCAGAGGCGAGAATTGGCATCATCATTAGCGGTGGAAATGTAGATTTGGCGCAAGTTTGTAAATTATTTTCTTTGTAAGATTGTAATTAAAAACATCGTTTCCAGGTTCATTATGCATGGTTCTGCCGTGAATTTGATTGGCGGGGCTTCTAAATAGTTCCATATTTAATTGATTATCCTGGATAAAGAACTTATTTTATAACGTTGCTTAATTACTAAACTTGCTCCAATTAAACCGATACCAATTAAACTTGTAGTCGCCGTTGGTTCTGGAACCTCTTGAGGAGTTTGCAAGGTGAAATTCAGTTTAGCTAAACCTTGAGAAGGGGTTCCAGAGGAATTAAGTTGGTCTTGTTCAGTAAAAGTGATTGTGCCTGTAGCATTTTGGAATAAACCTGTTCCCCCAAAAATGGTAATAGTACCACCACCTTTGATAAAGCCTTCAGCAAAATTAATTTCAGCGTTGTCACTTGCTTTGCCAAATAATTCATTAGCACCACCATAATACCTATCAGAAAATGCGGGTTCTCCCTCTAAACCAAACACGCTTGGGTTTGAGTTAAAGGTATATTTATTAATCGATGGATTTTCAATAGGCTCAAGTTTGCCATAGTCATCACTAAGAAAGAAATCTAACCCATAAGGAGCCTTTTTGGTACTTTCACCTTTGATAGTTGCTCTAATAATTCCTAAGTCTGGTCTGAAAGTTGGGTCAAAAGTGACAAATGTCTTGTAGTCAATACTAAACGTATAATTATTATAATTATCTTCTGCTTTTGCAGTTTGCATATATGAGCCTAAACTGACTATAGTTAAGGTCACAGGAATCAGCCAGCTTATAGGTGAACCAAACATAATTGTCCTTTTTTAATTAAAATAACAAAGTTATCTATTAGAAAAATTAGATTTAACTTTTTTAAAAAAATAAGTATTTTATAGTGGTAATACTCTAAAACCATTGAAATAGGTATGTATTCCCACCATACAAACAAGTTAAAAAGTATAGATTTACTTGATAAACAGCCTCTAACATTGATTAAAAAAGTTTCTCTAATGTGAGTTAATACACTTTTTTAATAACTCCTAAAAATTAGGATAAATTTCTTTATTTACGATTTCAATGATTTATTTATTGATATTGAATGAATTATTTTTCTATCTAGTTGCATAAAATCTTGGAGAAATAGTGATAAATAAGGTGTTTGAAAAGTTTTGAGGAGTCAACTCTTATGTCAGTCACCTCGCTATAAGACGGATCATGACAAGGTAGATAAAAGTCTCTGATGTTTCGGGGATGTTTCGGGCAATAACTTATAGTCTCTGATGAATTGATGACACCCCATCAGCCAACCAAAAGTACGCTCGACTACAAGGGCGTTTTTTTTGAGCAACACAAAGACCTTGGTTTGCTCTGGTCGCAGAATCACTGCACAATCCAACGGCACTCATTCTATCACCCACTGCATGAACGGCTCATAGTCATTGCCGCCATCAACGAGCAAGGGTTTCAAAACGAGATACCTATCAGGGTTTTCGTAAAGAATAAAAGAATATTTACATATTATTTACATATGTTAATATTAACTTCTTGGTTTAAGTACGGATATTCACTATGGTTCTTATAAAGACTGTTCTCCAAGATTCAGAGCAAGTCACTCGCTTGTTTTCTCATCTCGAATTTGATGGAAACAAACTCAATCATCAACCAGGTAGTGTATTTGGGAGTACTGCATTGATTGCAGGAACCACTGTTGGGGCTGGGATTCTCGCTCTACCAGCCGTTACGCTGCCATCTGGTATTGTGCCATCCACATCTGGACTAATTGCTGTTTGGCTCTACGCTTTAGTGTCAGGGTTATTGGTTGCAGAAGTTACCTTAAACACGATGCGAACAAAAGGGCATCCGAGTATAGGTTTTTTGGGAGTTGTTGAGAAAATCCTTGGTAAGCTGGGAGCGCAAATTGCTGGCGGTGCATATTTATTCATGCACTATGCTTTGTTGGTGGCATACATCACCGAAGGCGGAGAGATTTTAAGAGCGGCGGCGGCAAAAGTCTGGGGTATGCAGATATTGCCTACATGGGTGGGCACAATGGCTTTCACGCTCTTATTTGGTGGCATTATGTATCTTGGGCGAGAAAAGTTTATTGAGAAATTAAACAGCGCCTTTGTTGGAATTGTCATTGTTTCTTTCTTAGGACTATTATTTCTGGGAGGAAGACATATTCAGAGTACCCAACTGTTATTTCAAAACTGGAGTGCCCTCGGCAGTGCCATTTCAGTGATGTCTGTGGCGTTGTTTTTCCAAAACGTTGTGCCGCTAGTTGTGAAGCAACTCGAAGGGGATGCCTGCAAAATTCGTCAGTCCATCTTTATTGGTTCTGTAATTCCTCTAATTATGTTCTTGGCGTGGAATGCCGTAATTTTAGGAAGCGTCAGTCCCGATATGCTACATAGCACTTCTGATGGTACAAGGGTTTTTGATCCACTACAAATTCTCCGAGGAGGTGGTGCCGGGCAATGGTTAGGAGTGCTAGTATCCATTTTTTCAGAATTTGCGATCGTCACATCATTCATTGGATTTGTGTACGGGTTGCTGGATTTGTTCAAAGATATTTTCTTACCTGCACAGTGGCAACTTTCTAGCCGCTTACCCCTCTATTCGCTGGTTCTTTTCCCTCCGATGACTCTCGGAACGCTTAACCCCAGCATCTTTTTTACTGCCCTAGATTACACTGGAACATTTAGTATTTCAGTTCTAGGTGGAATTATTCCGGCATTAATGAGTTGGAAACAACGTCAAGAACAAGAAAACTCAGATAGCGTAAATCAATCACTCGTTCCTGGCGGAAAGGTGACACTCATTATAATGATTGGAGTGGCATTAGCGATGATGGGTAAACAAATTCTGTCAATTTATATAAAATAAAACCATCAATAAAAGTTTTGTTGTATTATAAAAGAATTTAATTGTAGTATAAATGCTAACCATATCAAATGAGTGATTCTCGACTCGTCAAAATCAGTAAATATCTCAGCAAATATCTGCGACATACACCACATGCCATTGGAATTAAACTTGCTCCTGGTGGTTGGGTTGCTATTGATGACTTACTTACCGCTTGTGCTCAAAACAAGTTTCCAATTACCCGCCAGGAATTACAAGTGGTAGTTGAATTCAACGAGAAACAACGATTTTCTTTTGATTCTACAGGTACTCTGATTCGTGCGAACCAAGGACATAGTATAAAAGTTGATTTACAATTAGAAGCTGTTGTTCCTCCAGATCAGCTTTATCACGGCACGGGACGCAAATCTGTAGAATTAATTCTGCAAACAGGACTTTGCAAAATGTCACGACATCATGTCCATTTATCAAAGGATATAAAAACAGCACAAACTGTTGGTGCCAGGCATGGAAAACCAGTGGTTTTTGCTGTAAATACTGCGGCAATGCATCAGGCAGGTTATATCTTCTATTGTTCTGCTAATGGTGTTTGGTTAGTCGATCGTGTGCCACCTGAGTATCTACAAAAAATTTGAATTTTAACAAAACAAAATATTGAAACGATATTTGCAAAGAAGTTACATAATGCGGAAGTTGCAACAATTACTGCATGTTGAAATTGAACTCAGATTGATGTACCCATAGCGCTTGTACTCTTAATATTGTATTCTCTGATAGATTAACGTTTGCAAAAACAGGGATTAGCAGTAATTCCATTGCGGTTTACACCGGAAAAAGTAACTTTGTAGATTTGTCTATAAAATTACAAACTCTCAAGAGTAAAAATACGATCAATCTCTTAGCCTACTTACCCAATGTAGGTTAAAAATTTCACTAAACAAGCATTTTAGACCTATCCAAACCCCAAGATGTCTTCTAAGCGAATCTTGTTTATCAGTAACGGCCACGGAGAGGACAACCACACCTCTCATGTTATTCAGACCCTGCGCCAATTGTGTCCTTCTATTGAAATGGCGGCAATGCCGATTGTAGGAGAAGGAAAAGCTTACCGTAGCTTGGATATTCCCATTATTGGGCCCACACAAACAATGCCCTCTGGGGGATTCTTTTACATGAAGCGCCTCTATTTGCTCAAAGATTTTCAATCGGGATTGATTGGGTTAACGTGGCGACAATTACAAGCGGTGTTGCAGTATGCTCCCAACTGCGATTTAATTATGTCTACTGGAGATTTCGTCTCCCAAACATTTGCTTACTTAACAAAGCGCCCCTTCGTCTCGTTTATTTCTTGTCTTTCTGCCCTCTATGAAGGGCGATTGCGTCTCAATCCACTGCTGTGGCACGACCTTAATTCTTCTCGATGTCTGACAGTTTTCACCAGAGATTCCTATACGGCTTTCGATCTTCAACGGCAAGGTATAGCTAAGGCTCAGTTTGGTGGGATTCCGGCTTTAGATCGCCTCGTCCCCACTGGCAAAGACTTGTACCTGAAACCGGACATTCCGGCGATCGCACTCTTACCAGGGTCGCGGATGCCGGAAGCCGCACGAAATTTCTGTTTGCAGTTGCAACTGGTGATAGAAATTGCCAAGGTGATGCCTGAGTTAGGATTCCAGTTTCGTGCCGCCTTACTACCAAATTTGATGGAGCAATTAGACGACATTGCTAAAAGTCAAGGTTGGCAACTGAATCAAGGCATACTCACTTATTCTCCTTTAGGAAGTTCTGCTGAGGAATCACCACTTGTAGAAGTGAGATGTTACTCAGATGCCTTCAGTGATATCCTATATTACTCTACCCTCGTCATTGGTATGGCAGGGTTGGCAGCGGATTTAGCTGTAGCGATCGGCAAACCGATCATTCAGATTCCTGGAGAGGGCCCTCAATTTACCTATCAATTTGCAGAAGCGCAAACGCGGCTGTTAGGCATTTCTGCCCAAACCATCGGCACTAAGCCAGCAACCCCTGAGATTCTCAAGCAAGCAGCTAAACGAGTAGTTGAAACTTTACAAGATTCAGACTACCTCGCTAAGTGCAAAGAAAATGGCCCTGAGCGATTTGGCCCACCCGGCGCATCTGAGAGAATTGCCCGCTTTCTACTAAACTCTCTAGGAGAAACTGAGTAGAAATTGCGTCAGAATTCAGAAGTCAGCATGGTGTGGTAGGCTAACGCCGTAATACACTTTACTTCTAAATTCTCAATTCTGACGCCTTGGCGGAGCGTCTTTGGCTCTGCTCCTGAGTCCTGAATTCTTACTTACTGCTGCCAAATTTTCAATTTGGTGGGGGTCTTAACCCAAGACCTGTCTAGTCGTCGTGGCAGGAAAAAGAGCAAAGCCGGAACCTCTTGACCTCTGGGATAGTCTTCCTCTTGCCTTGTCTACGACACGCTGCGCGATCTGCTGCCTGCCTCCTACCTCCTGCCTGATTTGATAACAATACAGAATTGAACTATGAAAGTCCGCTCTAGTTACTGGCAACTGTTGCCTTATCTGTGGCCCCAATGGCCGCTGTTAATTCGGGGATTGGCTTGTATCTTAGGATTTGTGTTATTTACCCTAGCAGTGCCCTATTTAGCAGGTCAGGTCGCTTTTTTTCTTGGTCAGGGAAATGTTAACCAGATTGCCTACTGGCTCGGACTAGCCACTTTAGTATTTTTGATTCGTGGGCTTTGTCAATACGGGCAGAATGTCTTTATGATCGCTGCTGCTCTGAACATGGTTTTAAACTTGCGTAAGCGCGTTTATGCTCACCTGCACAAACTTGGATTAGATTACTTTGAAACGACACAGACGGGAGACTTGACTTATCGCCTGACTGAAGATATTGATCGCGTCGGCGAGATTGTAGATAAGTTATCCCATCAGTTTCTTTCCAATTTGTTGCAGTTAATTGCAATTCCCATTTACATGCTCTACCTGAATTGGCCCCTGACTCTTGCGGGTTTGATTTTGGCTCCTTTAATGGCTTGGTTGATTGGGCAATTTGGTCAGCGATTGCTCGTGCTATCTCGCCAGAGCCAAAATCAGGTTTCCAATTTGTCGGCGATGCTAACTGAAGTATTTAGCGGCATTCGCGTCGTTCAGGCTTTTGCAGCCCAAGAATATGAAGTGAAGCGATTCAATCAAGAAGCAGAAATCAATCGCCAAGCTAAGTATCGCGCTCTACAACTTAAATCCATTCAGTTTCCGGTTGTTGGTTTTTTGGAAGCAGTTAGTATTATGCTGCTGTTTTTATTGGGAGGATGGCAGATTTCTCAAGGACGGCTGACAGCTCAAGGGTTTATCAGTTTCTTAGCTGCTGTGGCTTTACTGATTCAGCCAATCGACCTGATGATTAGCAATTACAACGAGTACAAACAGACTGAAGCTTCTGTCGAACGCATCTTTGAACTGATGGCGAAGGAACCTAGTTTAAGTGAAAAATCGAATGCTCAGACAATGCCAAGAGTTATGGGCAAGGTAGAATATCGTCATGTCAATTTCGCTTACAATCCCAGCCAGCCAGTTCTTAAGGATCTCTGCCTAGATGCTTCTCCTGGTGATGTCATTGCCTTGGTTGGTTCTTCTGGAGCAGGCAAATCGACGTTAATTAACCTTTTACTTCGCTTTTATGACCCTCAGATGGGTCAAATTCTAGTTGATGATATTGATATCCGTGATGTCACACTTACCAGCCTGCGCCATCAAATTGGGATTGTTCCCCAAGATGTTACTCTTTTTTCAGGAACGATCGCTGAAAATATCGGTTACGGTCAGGAAAAATTAGATTTAGGAGCGATTCAGTCAGCAGCAAAGATTGCCAATGCTGACTCTTTTATCAGCCAGTTTTCTCAGGGTTATCATACTTGGGTAGGCGAACGTGGAGTTAATCTATCAGGAGGACAACGCCAAAGATTAGCGATCGCTAGAGCAGTTGCCAACGATCCTCGAATTCTCATCCTGGATGAGGCCACCTCTGCCCTAGATTCTGAATCAGAAGCACTAGTTCAAGAAGCACTTGAGCGAGTGATGCAAAACCGTACCGTGTTTATTATTGCCCATCGCTTGAGCAGCGTTCGTCGGGCTGACTGCATTCTCGTAATCGAACAAGGACAGGTGGTTGAAGCTGGTACCCACACCTCCCTCCTGTCTCAGGAAGGACGGTATGCCCGTTTTTACGCCCAACAGTTCTACTCTACAGATGAGTAGGGCATTGCCAAATTACTGTCGGTTCGCTCATTTTATAAAATCTATAATTAGAGAATTCTTTTTCAAATCAACATCCCAGCAATACAAGCAGTGATAAAACCCGCTAACAATCCGCCAATCATTAGACCTGACACCTATGCGAGCTAAGTCATGCTGGCGATTAGATGCTATGCCAGTAATACCGCCAATTGAACCGATATTTGCAAAGTTACATAATGCGTAAGTTGTAATAATTACTGCACGTTGGGAGATTTTTCCACTCTCAATTATGTGTAGGATATACCAATAAAAATTAAGATTCCCAACGCAGAAATGGCGCCTTCCATGTTTGCTCCTGGAAATGTATTGCTAAGGCACTTAGTCACAGAACATACACGAAAATTCGCCTTTTTGTGGTTTTGTAGTCAATTACTAAAGTTTTGATAGTGTGATTAAGAATTTCGCGATCGCACATTTTCCAGGTGCAGTATCTGAGTAAGGCAAAGATGGTGAGCGTAGGATTGGCAAATCAGTCAGTGGAAAATACTGAATTACCAGCTATGGACAAGTTACTGATTTCATAAACTTCTTGCAGAAGTCTATGGCATTTTTTTCCTGAACTGATAAATATTTTATAGCTCTGCAATCATAGTTATTTATAATTATGATTTATTTCAAGGATGCAATTGCTGTTAAATACGTCTTGCTAAAAATATAGAACAGAAGCTAAAGTAATATTTACTCCTTACTTTTGTTTGAGCTTAATTTGTGAATTATCCGTTTGCATTAAAAGGATTTTACAGAACTATGCCAATTAAAAAACACATTAATCTTAATCAAGGATGTTTCCTAAATCCCGCAAATCAAAAGATAGTTGTCAATTTAGCCAGTGAAGATATTTTAAATTTAATCACGCAAGAATTAAAAACCCTTTACTCACCAGAAAATCAAAAAAATCTACTTGAGGAAAATTCAAAGTTATTACCTAATTTTGTATTTCAAGAATTATTACAACGCCAACACCAGGTACTAGATATTAACCCAGATAGTTTAATTATCGTTAGCTGTCAGATAGCAGAGGCAGAAGTCGATGATTTGGGATTTGATTTAAACGTCGAAGTATATTTTGTAGTTGGAGATACAAAAGGTCAAAACCATTTTCGGGCTAATCAAATAGTCCTTTGGTCGAATATATGGGGTGATGAAGAACAGCCTTTTGATTTAGAAGATGAACTAGGTGAACAATTCTGGACAAGTTATCAAATTCAATTGCTTTTTGATGAAAAAGATCAGCAAACAATTGAACTGGAACTATCACAAACAGATGATTATGCCGCAAAGTTAGAATTTTCCCCATCACTAAAAAGATTTTCACCATCCATAGTTTCCTTTGCGGATAATGACTTCTAAAAAGTATTATCTGCACATATAATGAATGCAAATTAATCATTTACAGCAGAATTCAGGAATAAAACACGCTTTATACCTGGGTAACAGACTTATACCAATTCAAAATTCAAAATGACGCTCGCGGACTCGCTAACGCTGTGCTAACAAAATTCAAAATTAAGAAAGCCGACACGAACAAAGGTATGTCCGTATGTATCTGTCGCATTCTTTTTTCAAATTGGTATTAGCTTGTGTACCTCACCAACTTGAAATCTGCTGTATATTCACTGAGGATTTTATTTTTTGGAAGTTCCCGATTAAAAAGATTAAGTCTTCAATCCCTCTTGCCTCCTCATTGTGGTTCGATAATTGAACCCATAAACAAAACGTTTCCTGTCTGATTATCTCTAATGACACAGAAGAAGGGACGATTGACAATCATTCGGAATGGTTCTGGTTCTTGTCTCAAAGATGTTGCTACTATTCCCACTGAAGTAGCAGCAGCTGCTTCAGTGCCTTCTTCATTTACTTCAACAAAAGTTTTATGCTTAACTTGGCTAATGGCAAAATTTTTACCCATGCCAGAAAAATTGGCTTTATTGCTGAAAGCCTCTCCCATACCTAAAGTTTTTAAAGCATCATTGAGTGTAATATCGTAATCTGTTTTGAAGCGAGGTAGGCGAATAAATCCTTTTTGATTATTGAACTGAGTCATCCATTTTTCCCAGTTCTCAACATTCAAGTTTTGATAAAACTCTTTGAGGTTAGAATTATTTTTAGGTAAGAATATATAAAAACTTATTTTACCATCTTTCCCGTAAGGTAAACTAACTGCCTGAAATTTTTCGCTTTCATAGTATCTATAATTACCCTCTTGTGACATCATTGGGTGTTGTTTTTGTCTACCAGATGTGATGTAAAAAGGGTATAGAGCAGTTTGTTTTTTGTCAAACTCGTTACTCCAATTACCTTTAAAATATATGGCATTAATCAGAAATAACACCTGATCTGGTTCAATTTTTTCTACTATTTTAGTAATTTTGCCGTTAGTATTTTCTTTGACCCAGTTATTAATAATACTAGGTGCCGCGGCATCTTGAAAGTTTAAATTGCTGACTTTAGCTTGATAGAAGTCCTGGGTTCTATTGAGAAAGTCTGGCGCAAAGCTAACATCTTGATTTGCCCAAAGTGAGTTAGCAATTTTCAATTGCACTTTCGTATCCGAATTATCTAAAAGCTGTTTTAAAATCACCGCGTAAGAAGAGTTAATTTCTGGTAGATTCATCCCCTGTAATTCCAGGGTTTTTGCCATTGCTTGTTGAGTCGAGCCGCTAGCGCCGTTATAAGTCATAGCAAGAGCGATCGCAACACTCGAAGGTGAGATAAAAATATTCTTCTCACCTTGATCGTTTTTCAGAACTTCTGAAAATAGTTTAAAGCCAAACTTATTGCTAGACTCAATGATTTTTGTATTAGTTTTGGCTGTTTTTTTTTGCAATGGAGTTTCTGGCTGAGGTAAACTAGATTGGGCAAGGGCACTTTTATTACTATCGACTTGAGAACACCCTAAGACACTGAATAGAACAACACTTGCAGCAGCTAATGCATAACGTCTGCCCAAGCTAACACCGTAACGTCTTTGCAGGAAATTTTCTTTCGCATCACTCAATTTATGGCGATTCATTCTGCTACCTCACTTGGCAAAGATTCCCAATTGTTCTCAGAGTTGACGCAGATACTGTGTCAATGACTAACTATTGCATTTACTCCAATAGAAAAATAGGACTGTTACAGTTTTCGTAACAGCAAATTAGTAGCTTACAGGAATTAAACACAACTTGTGGAGTTGCTAATTCCTTATTGAGAAGGCTATAGAGACGAGTTATAAAAAATTTTGATTTATAAGAATTTTTATTTTTATGTATAAACGTATTGTAAACTACGTAATTATAAAATAATACATGTCCGGTTGATTAGTTATGATTCTTGCATCTGTGCAAAAATCTGAAAACTCTTTCTTTCTCTGCTCCCAGCAAGAACTGCCTTCTTAATGATAAGTCTCAACCGCACATGATATAACTACTTTTGTTAGGTTTTATAGATCGAATAACGTTTCTCTAAGGCACGAAATCTCGTTCCCATGCTCCGTATGGGAACGAGAAAAACGCTGTAATTTTACACAGATCTTTGTGTTGCCCTATTTCAATTAATAGGTACACTCCACCAAGCTAAACTGTAGGGTTGAGTCGCTTCATTGAACTTTTGACGAAACTGGACACGGATTTTGTAATTGCCAGTAGCACTAACGGGGCAGAAAATATGTTCTACATTATCAACTTGGCTGATTGAGGAGCAAACAGCACCAGTATTAGAATTTTGAGCATCAGCTTTTACCAAATAGAGATCAAGATTATTCAAACCGCGATCACGAAAATTTTCACCTACGTCATATTGCTGATTTTTATTTTTATCGTTGAGTTCTACCAATCGATCCCAACTCAGGGTGACAGCAACAAAACTTCCCTGCTTTAACGGTTTTGCTAATATATAGTCAACAGATGCTCCAACATCAACTGTGCGATAATCCCAACCAATAGCTGGCACCGCAGCTGATGCCTGCCATTGACCAGCATTAAACTGCTGATAAGCGCGAAATGCATTCAAATGACCCGCTCCCATTTGGGCATCCAAGGGAATCTTTGGATCTTTGTAAGCATCAGAATCTAGCCAGTTTTGATTTTGTTTATCAATTAGCGTCCGAGTCATTCCCAACCGTAAGCCATCGCCGCTATCTAGAAGTTTGTCTGCTGAATTCAGCAATACAGCTTTCATCACTTGATGACGCCGAGAATCGACGCTCCAGTGAAGTTGTTTTGTCCGCATCTGTCGGTCTGCAAGTTCCTGCAACAAAGCAACAGTAGCTGTAACTTGAGGTGTTGCAAAACTTGTACCTGTAACCTTGTTCAATTTGCCATCTGGATTGAGTAAAGGAATATTATTACCAGGAGCAACCAAACTGATAGCGCGACGCCCATTAAGGTCAAATTCCCTTCCAGCTAGTCTTCCATTCACCCCTTGGTTAACACCCGCCAGATTAGCCACGTCTACTTTGTTAAAAACTCCCCCTCGGCGGGATGAAAAAGCCACGTTTATTCCGTTAAAATTGTCGGTAGGAATAGGAATACCGCCTTTTCCCTGGTTGCCAGCGATCGCATACAAAACATCATGAGCGCGACTAGACCAGTCAACACATAAAGTTAGTAAAGCATTGCCGTCTAAAGTAGCTTCCGGTCGAGGATCGCGGCTCAGAGGTTCCCCAAAGCTAAAGTTAATCGCACGGACATCCCCACCATTTTGGAGCGCTATGTGCTGTGCCGATAAGCACTCTTCTGGTTGACCCATATTTTTAGTCGAACCCACCGCTGATGAATACAATCGTGCTCCTGGAGCAACTCCTGGCAAAGCTTTGTCTTGACTCACCATCACACCAGCAACATTGTAGGCGTGGGAGTCAACACCGCTATTAGACTTAGCTGGGCCATCGCGTAAGAAAACCGCAGCTACAGATATAGCACGATTTTTAGACACCGCCTTATCCCACCCAAACATTCCTGGCCGACCAATTTCCACTTGCCCAATAGCAATCTTACGGCCGATTAAATTATAAGGAGGTTTGTGTAGCTTTAGAGCATCAATGCCGTTAGTTCCTAGTCCAGATTCTAAAGCTGAAGCAATTACCGGTACACTTACACAAGAAGCAGTTAATCCCCAAAATATCCAGGTTAATTTTTTAGTCATTAGTTATTAGTCATTAGTCATTAGTCATTGGGTATTAGGCATTGGGCATTGGTTATTCTCCTTGTCCCTGCCTCCCTAGTCTCCAAAAAACCGGGATCAAAATTATGAGTCTTGCTCAATGTTTTGTTACAATGCGTACAGACGAGGACGCTTAAAAATCCACTAGCCATGACCCAAAACCACCTATCTCAAAAGCCCATTGTAATTGCTCCATCTATCCTATCAGCCGATTTTAGTCGTCTGGGTGATGAAATTCGCGCCATAGACGCGGCTGGAGCAGATTGGATTCATGTTGATGTAATGGATGGTCGTTTTGTACCTAATATTACGATAGGCCCTCTGATTGTGGAGGCGATTCGTCCGATTACAACCAAGCCCCTGGATGTCCATTTGATGATTGTGGAGCCAGAAAAGTATGTAGAAGATTTTGCTAAGGCGGGTGCAGATCATATCACCGTACACTGCGAACATAATGCTTCTCCACACCTGCACCGCACCTTGGGGCAAATTAAAGAGCTTGGTAAGACAGCTGGAGTTGTACTTAATCCTGGTAGCCCTCTAGAACTAATTGAATACGTTTTAGATTTGTGCGATTTAGTACTAATTATGAGTGTTAACCCTGGTTTTGGTGGTCAAAGCTTTATCCCTGGTGTGTTACCCAAAATCCGCAAGCTACGCCAAATGTGTGATGAACGTGGTCTTGACCCGTGGATTGAAGTAGATGGGGGACTGAAGGCAAATAATACCTGGCAAGTTTTAGAAGCAGGAGCTAATGCGATCGTCGCCGGTTCAGCTGTGTTTAAGGCTAAAGATTATGCTGAGGCTATTACAGCAATTCGCAACAGCAAGAGTCCTACTCCAGAATTAGCTAAGGTTTAATTCATTTTTGAATTAACCATTAAACAAGAGATGTAGCAGTGCTACGTCTCTACAAGACTTCTAGATTAATTTCACTAGATATCTATTCTCCACAAAAAATAAGGTGGGCAATTTGCCCGCCTTATTTTTTTCTATACAGATAAAAAACTGGAAGATATTCAAGTTTTGAACTTCCAGTCTTGCTATATAAATTGAAAGTTTAGAAACCAAAGATAATCCAGATTGGGAGGACTAGGATTACAATAGTCGAAAGAGAAGGTATAAGCTACTAGTTCTACCAGCCAAAGACAACAATTAATTTCACCGTAACTTTTCTATTTCTGTTCCTGGAATTGGTGTTAAGCGTTTGCTTTATTAACTAAAGCAACACCAACCACGAAATCGAAAGTTTTATCAGCATTACTCGCACCGTCTGCAGTCAGTGAAAGCTGTGTAAAAATTGGCTTGGGGGAATCCACCTCCTCAAATTTTCTTTGCTCAGACTTTCTCAGAAAAAGAACCACCAGTAGCAACGGTTGGATTATTGGTCTTGGTCTAGGAGTTATTTACTCCATGAAATGCTGACTACTTTTGTAATCAGTTTAATTTATTTCATAGTCAGAACTAATAGTCGATTTTATTTTTTAAATTAACTTGCTTGCCAAATCACCTCTATTTTAGTTTAAATTGTACTTGTTATTAGTTTACCAATATCATTAGTATATATTTGCCATTTTGGCAGATTTTTGCAAAAAAATATCAAATTAATGACTGCTATAGAAAACCTGCCATGCTATAAATTTTCAATTAGCATTGCAGGCTTTCAGATAATCAACTTTAGAGCAGAATCTATTGATTCTAAATACTTTTTAATTGAATCCACAAGATTTCAAGGAAACGTCTTGAACATTTTCTGGTTTTAATGGCTATTTGCTGTGTCAATCTCTGGTCTAAACTTCCACCAAGGATTTATAAAAAAGTTAGGTTTAAAACCTCGTATTCGTGGGCGAAAAAATCCTTGTCTCACTCGGTAGGTGGAAACCCCACAAGAAAGTGGGTGGCTGTATTTAATTTTGAATTTTGAATTTTGAATTGATTCATGCTTTTTGCTTTCTAACTACTTCTAGATAAGTAACGTCTTTAATTTTGCTTAAGCAGCTTGATGACACATTATTATCAGACCGGGAATCATGAGTATGTTTCAACATTTTTAGATTTTCACTTTGCTGTTGTTTTGTCCTATCTGCTTGAGAGTTCTCTTTGAGCAATCGATTGTAGGTGCGATATGGAATGTAATGGAGAGGATTATAACCACCAAATCGCAGCATTAAAACACATGCCCAGGAATACTTTCCAGCAAGAATTGCTTCAACTACTTTGTCAAATTGTTGAGCTTTTACTGTCTTATCTAAGTTACTACTAATACCAGCAATGTCTTGATTCATCATAGTGTTTAGTTATTTTAGGTGAAGTAAACTATTTTCTTCTCTGCGATTGTTGATGTTTTAATTGAGGTGTACGGACTGCACTAGCCTTTTTTGCAAATTTGGAATTGCTTATGGCAAATTATCAGCAATGGAGCGGTGTTTGATGTTTACAATGGATAATAAACCATAAGTAAATAAATTTTCTTGGTTCACATGCTTATATTTCTTACTACTGTTGAATTAGGCAATTTCCGGGAAGTTTGCATATTTTTTAGACTAATAGAGAAAATATATTTATCTTTGAGCATTAACAACACCATTCGGATTTATACTATTTTTTGTCGTTAATGTCATCTACTAATATAGTATATTTATAGGTCAAATTTACTGAATATATTCCGATACTTACTTGTGTGTTGTGCAGCTTTTAGTTTTGTCCCCCTTTATAATTTTTGAGGGGTGTTACCCCTCACCCGATATCATTTTAAAACCTTTATTATTGTCGAGTAACTAGAAAACAATACCACTAAATAGAATGTAAAACAACTTGTAAAAATATTATTTGATAGAGAAAAAAACCGTTCAAAGCAATAGCATTGAACTTATTTTTCAATAAGTTAGATTAGATAATAAGACTCATTAGACTTGTCTTGATTGGTTTGCAAAAACTACAGCTTTAGCTTATCTAACTAAATATAATCGCTGTCAACCACCCGTAAATATTTCATAACGATCAGCCAGTAATTATAAAATATATCAGTTGAAAAATAAAATTACTGATTAGTGATAATATAGATAGTTATAAGAGCCTTAGCTGAGTCAATAGAAAAAGCCACAAATGGATAACTTTACTCAAAAAATGTAGCAAGCTAAGTCTGTACAATATTAGAGAATTTAAGAATAGATAGAAAGCTAATTAACACAGAATGTGATTAAGTTAATTCAGCAGTAGTTTATATATGTATAAATATCTAACAAATTTATAAAATTGAGATTACAAATGTAGTATAGGACTTACGCAAAAATCGCCAAAAAGCTTAATTTATCGAACCGCCAAGACTTCCAAGAACGCCAAGAATCGTAGAGTGTGCGTAAGTCCTATAGTAATTGGGCTAAATGGTTGTACAAGATTAAAAATCAATATGCGATCGCCTTTATCTCTCAAGACAACTACATAATGAATTACTTGACAATGAGCTATCCAAGGGTTATAGTATGAGTCCACCTTACTAAGATAAGTCCTCACTGATACCGCTTCACATCTTGAAAGTTTGGGCTGTTTCTACTAAAGGCTGGTGAAATGCACCTGTAAGATTTACTGGTGTTAAGTTACGCAAGCTGTAAGGGTTTAAGCCTATGCCCCAGTGTTGGCCAATCATTGCTAAACACACAGCGCCACAATCTGATAAACTTTGCTGTTAAGTAAAGGAATAGGCATGTCATAACCTAGCTTTTGATTGTAAACGTAGTCTGGGAACTATCAGCAATATTTATAGCTAAAGCTAGTAATATTTGCATTTTTTGAAACATTAGTCTTAAATTCTCAATGCTTCAACTCTTACCATTACTGAAATTTTCCTTCGCTTCCGGAAACACTCGGAAAATAAAATCGCAAATCTAAACTTTGCTTTTCCAAATGAAGACAGGTTAAATTTGGTAGGTGGAACACGATCGTTCGTAAGGGTGCACATCTGTCATAGGTGTCAACTTAAAGTAGAAGTTATACCATTTCACTTTCAGGTTGATGTAAATAGGCAGCAGGGGAATAGAGAAGTAGGGAATAGGAGAGAAAAAGTTAGAGACAAATCATTTGTATTAAGTATTTTGTGAAATGGTATTAGGTAAGAGTAAGGGTTCTTATGCCCTCATTCCCTAACCCCTTCTCCCAATATGGGAGAAGGAGAACTGGAGAATTTAATCCCTTCTGCCAATTTTGGAGAAAGGGCAAAACTCATACAATCAGAAGATTTCAGCTAAAGTTGACACCAATGACATCTACGTGTGTTGCATCAAAACGAGAACCACTTTGATAGTCAATCAATTAATAACTAAGTAAATTCCCCAAATCGCCATTGCCCGTAAGTAAGTGCTAGCGCGAAAAGTACCAGTTGCGGTGATAGCTTCCGGCGTGCGAAATTGCAGACCATTGTTATAAATTTGCTGTACCACAGCTTGCGTCAACCTCAACGCTTCATCCTTCATTCCCATCTGCACGAGAAAAGACGCCAGCCCAAAGTTTATCCCCGTCCAAACTTCTAAAGGATGAGTAGCTTTGGGATTTTCTGGTGAACCATCACGACGAACACCATTAGCAGCACCAAACTCACCATTGCAGAATTTCAAAAAGCAAGCATCATAAACAGTTTTCAGAGCAGAAAGAGCGCGATCGCTCGGTACAATATCAGGTAAATCCAGCAGACGGGCGTAGAATTGTCCGCACAATTGATCTGCCATCACTACATCGGAACCACTTTTACTATCAAGTCGGTAATATTCCCCATTCCAGAGTTTTTCTTGGTAAATAGGAAGAGATTGTTGTAACCAATTTTCATAAGTGGATTTTTGCGCCGCCAACTCTGCTGTGTTACTTGTCTGGTAAGTTAATAAAATATCGCTAATTGCGATCGCAGCTTCTAACGCCGCCAACCACAACCCCCCACAATAGGCGCTGACACCCTGTAATCGCCAATCATCAAAGGTTTGATCGGGTGCGCCAGAATTTTCAGGAATCCCATCGCCATCAAGGTCAAAAGTTTTCAGGTAGTCGAGGGTTTGAACGATCGCATTCCAGCAATCTGCCAGGAATTCCACATCGTCAGCCCCCGTGAGCAAAAAATCACGGTATACTTGCAAAACAAAATCACTACCTAAATCTTTCCATAAATTACAGTCTTGATAGCTGGTGTAATTAGTTTTCTCCCAGACGTGTTCATTGGGTGCGCCTAAATCGTGGGGTGTTGCACCTGCAACTTTGCGAACTGCAATTGGGCTTTCTGCCTTAATTGTCATGTAATAGCCAATTATTCGGGGAGTATCATCACCTTGAGGAATCGCCCGTGCAAATGCCCGCATTACCGACTTTTCTAATTCTGGAAATAGCATCAGCAAGGCAAAAGAGCCATATAACCGCACATCTAGACTTTCATACCAACGGTAATCTAAGCACTCTAGCACTGCAAACTGACCGATGGGGTCAAGTTCTGATGCTGCACTCCAGAGAGTACCGCCGCTAGTGAGGTCATAAAGCTCATTAAATAAAGCCATTTTAAACCAGTTGGGTAAATCTTCTCGGTCGAGAATGGGTTTTTGCCAAGTTTGAATTTGCGATCGCCAGGTTTGGTATTCTTGTAACGCAGTGGATGCGATCGCCCAGGCGTTGTTTCCATTTCTATTAAAAAAGTCTGTATATCTGCGGTAATAGTTAACTCCAGCCGCAAATTCTGTGATCGGCAAATCCCAAGCGACGACAAAGGGGATTTCCAGAGTTTCGCCTGGTTGGAGAGTGAAACGGAGTGCGATCGCAGCCCCTAATTGTGTATTCTCTGTTGCTGGAGTAGTATCAACATAATTAAGCAAAGACCCATCTTGGGCAAAGCTTTCCCATATTTCCTCACCCGTACCTTCAGGATTCCAGCGGCTCTGGTGAAATACTTCTACTTGGGGATGTTTCAGCGTCGCTATACACCAAGTTCCGTCGCCTTCTTGCAAAGGTTGATCGCTACCAACCCGACCTAAAACACAGCCAACCTGTTGTGTATTTTCAACTATCTGGTTGTAGTTTTCTTGACTTTTACCCCAGCGCGGTTGGTATTCGTAAACTGGACTACCATCATCGCGTACCTGCACTTTGGGAGATTTGAGAGCATTTGTAAACCAGCCCACCATATTTTGCCAAGTGAGCATAATACTGAGAGTAATCGGTGTATCTGTCGGGTTGTGGGTATTCCAGAGGAATATTGCCACAGGGTAGCTAGTTTCTTGGTAATTGCCTGCCCAGACCGGGGAAAATTGCTCACAAGTCAACTGTGCTTGAAATACATTTTCATACACAAACCAGCTACGTGGATATAGCGCATGATAATTGCCCGTCCCCTTTGTGTCTGCAGGTGTCGGATACCATTGCCAAGCCTTGAGAGTGCCATCATCGGGCGCTTGGGTAGATAAAGCATAGGCTTGGGAAGATGTACTATTGGATTCAAATACACTGAATTGACAAGCGGGAACATTTTTGAAGGTATGCTCACCGCCGTCGATGTGCCACAGGTTAAAGTCTCCCCGTGAAGAACGACCGATGCAACCTGCACCAAAGCCGCCTAAAGGCATACCATGCCAAGGGCCATCATCAATATTACTTGCATAGCGGACTGTATAAGGTTTGTCCCAGTCTAAGCCGATGGGACGGCTCCAAGTGCAAGAGGGAATTTCTGGAGAGAGTTGATTTGTCATCGCCTAATGTTACAGCGTGCAGTTACGTCAATGAAGACTAGCGCGATGTGAGATTTTTCTCAAGGTAGTAGCACGGTAATGGCCATTGGTGTCAATTTCAGCTGAAATTTTTTAACTAGTCGTAGCCCGCCTTTAGACATCGCTCCCGTAATTACTACCAAATCATAAGGTATAGAGCTTATCCCAGTCACTAAAACTTTAATATTGTGCTTCTACCGTGTATTACTCAACCGCTACTTGAATTTTAAATCTAGAGTTTTTAACTCTAATGGGTAAATTACTAGTAAATTTGGGTATTTTAAAGCACAGAGGTAATTTCTCAATAGTTTTAGCAAAAAAGATGACACAATACGCCCTTGTGGTTGAAATTGCTCAGAATGACAACAGTTTCGGCAGCCTGACTAAACCTATCAATGATGCAGAGGCTGTGGCTAACACAGAAAGATTTTTGCTGGTGGTAGATGAGTTTGAGGAAGTATTTACAGTTTGTATAGATAAGGAAGAACGGCAGAGATTTATTGAACTACTGACTGGGGTAGCAGAGATTCATGATTCGCGGTTAGCAGTTGTAATTACTATGCGAGGCGATTTTCTTGAATCTTGTTTAGATAATCCTTCTCTGACTCACCTGATTCCAACCCAGGCAGCAGTTATGCTGCCTTTAACTGGAGTTGATTTAAAGGAGGCGATCGCCAAGCCTGCCAAGCTTCAGGTTCATAGTGTTGAAGAAGCAGGAGCAGGAGTATTAAAAATTCTCCCAAATCTTCAACAAGAACCAAGGAGTTTGCCATTGTTAGAGTTTGCCTTAACTAAACTCTGGGAGAAACGTGAGCAAAAGAAACATCAACTAACCCAACAAGAGTATGAGAAGTTGGGAGGATTAACTGCGGTGTTAAATCTTCATGCAGAAAATGTTTATCACTACCAAGATTATGAGAAAGAATATCCAACTCAAGAACGCAGTCAGCAAGAAAAAGAATGGATTAAGCAGATTTTTTTGTGGTTAGTGCGAACGGGAGAGGGAGAAAAAGATACCCGACAGCGCCAACCAAAAGCCACATTATTAAATATTGCAGGTGATGATGCCAATCAACAGCAACAACTTAGTGAGTTGCTAGATGGTGAAGCGGGATTGGTTAAGGGACGCTTATTAGTTACTGGGAAAGATGAAAAAGGAGAAATCTGGATTGATTTAGCCCATGAAGCTTTAATTGAAAGTTGGCAGCAGTTTGCCCAGTGGCGACAACAAGACCGAGACTTGCGACCGTTGAGCGATACATTAGAAAATACCCGACGGGAATGGTTGAACGAAAGGCCAGATGACAAATATTTAATGCAAAAGGGATTGTTGGCCCAAGTGAGGGATAGCTGGCAACAATTGCAATCACCCCAACAAGATGAAGATTTTTACCAGCGCAGCAATGCCGATGACAAAGACCGCATTGCCGAGTTGGAAAGGGCGCTTACTGAATCCCAGTTGCGAGAGAAAACGGCTAGAGTAGAGAATTTATTGCCCTTCCAACCCCTAGATAGTCTAGTTTTGGCAATTCAAGCTATAGGGGAAAATCAAGAGAAACTACCCCAGCAGATTCTTGCATCAGTTCAAAACAGTTTGAATCGGGTGGTGAATAAAGCAAGAGTCTCGATTCCCTTCCGTGGTCATAAGGGTTTGGTCAATTCTGTCAGCATCAGTGGCGATGGGCAGACGATTGTCAGTGGCGGTGTTGACGGCACAGTGCGGTTGTGGAACCTGCAAGGTCTTCCCTTAGCTGAACCTTTACATGGTCATAAGGGTGATGTCTCTTGTGTCGGTATCAGTGGCGATGGGCAGACGATTATCAGTGGCGGTGTTGACGGTACAGTGCGGTTGTGGAACCGCCAAGGACTTCCCTTAGCTGAACCATTGCTTGGTCATCAGGGTTGGGTCTATTGTGTCGCGATTAGCCAAGATGGGCAGACGATTGTCAGTGGCGGTGTTGACGGCACAGTGCGGTTATGGAACCACCAAGGTCTTCCCTTAGTTAAACCATTGCTCGGTCATAAGGGTGATGTTTGGTCTGTCGCCATTAGCCAAGATGGGCAGACGATTGTCAGTGGCGGTCGTGACGGCACGGTGCGGTTATGGAACCACCAAGGTCTTCCTTTAGCTAAACCATTGCTCGGTCATAAGGGTGATGTTTGGTCTGTCGCGATTAGCCAAGATGGGCAGACGATTGTCAGTGGCGGTCGTGACGGCACGGTGCGGTTATGGAACCACCAAGGTCTTCCTTTAGCTAAACCATTGCCTGGTCATCAGGGTGATGTTTGGTCTGTCGCCATTAGCCAAGATGGGCAGATGATTGTCAGTGGCGGTCGTGACGCCACAGTGCGGTTATGGAACTTGCAAGGTCTTCCCTTAGCTGAACCATTGCCTGGTCATCAGGGTGATGTCAGGTCTGTCGCCATTAGCCAAGATGGGCAGAAGATTGTTAGTGGGGGTACTGACGGCACAGTGCGGTTGTGGAACTTGCAAGGTCTTCCCTTAGCTGAACCATTACCTGGTCATCAAGGTAATGTCAGGTCTGTCGCGATTAGCCAAGATGGGCAGAAAATTGTTAGTGGGGGTACTGACGGCACAGTGCGGTTGTGGAACTTGCAAGGTCTTTCCTTAGCTGAACCATTACTTGGTCATCAGGGTTGGGTCTATTGTGTCGCCATCAGCCAAGATGGGCAGACGATTGTTAGTGGGGGTACTGACGGCACGGTGCGGTTGTGGAACTGCCAAGGTCTTTCCTTAGCTGAACCATTGCTTGGTCATCAGGGTTGGGTCTATTGTGTCGCCATTAGCCAAGATGGGCAGACGATTGTTAGTGGGGGTACTGACGGCACGATACGGTTGTGGAACTTGCAAGGTCTTCCTTTAGCTAAAGCATTGCATTGTCATCAGGGTGATGTTTGGTCTGTCGCCATCAGCCAAGATGGGCAGACGATTGTTAGTGGTGGTAGTGACGGCACGGTGCGGTTGTGGAACCGCCAAGGTCTTCCCTTAGCTGAACCATTGCTTGGTCATCAGGGTTGGGTCAGGTCTGTCGCCATTAGCCAAGATGGGCAGACGATTGTTAGTGGGGGTACTGACGGCACAGTGTGGTTGTGGAACCGCCAAGGTCTTCCTTTAGCTAAAGCATTGCCTGGTCATCAGGGTGATGTTTGGTCTGTTGCCATTAGCCAAGATGGGCAGACGATTGTTAGTGGCGGTGATGACGGCACGGTGCGGTTGTGGAACCACCAAGGTCTTTCCTTAGCTGAACCATTGCTTGGTCATAAGGGTTGGGTCTATTGTGTCGCCATTAGCCAAGATGGGCAGACAATTGTCAGTGGCGGTGAAGATGGCACAGTGCGGTTGTGGCGCGGTGACTGGCGTGCATGGTTGCAAGTCTGTTGTGACAGGTTACGTTACCATCCCATCTTCACCAATCCGCAAACAGAGGAAGCAAAAGCCGCCTGCGAAACCTGCCAAAAATATGTTTGGAGTAAAGTAAGCGGGTAAAAACACTCACTATTTAGGCTCAGAACTCCAGTTTTCACCTTCAAAATTTGGAAGTTCATGCTCAAAACTCGGAATTTTATGTTCACAACTGCAATAGCCGAGATCCAAGGGTAATACCAATTCAATTAATGATTGCAACATATCCTTGAATAAAGACGCGATTCATCGCGTCTCTACAAATGGTCTATTTGTTGCATTCTTTTTTCAAATTGGTATAAATTATGGTGAGTGAAAGGCTTAGGCGTAACCCGCACTTTGACAAAGCTCACCTTTTGACGTTGGAATTTTTATTGGTGTTCTTTAAATTCAACTTGTATATGTAGGCACTCTAAAATTAAGCAATATACGAGAGACTAATTTCTATGTCCATAGCCCCAATTAGTGCAACACTAGCGCAATCAGATAGAGATGCTGTGTTGCAAGCGATGTCTACGACAAGCCGCTAGCCTTCGGCAATGCTCCGCGAACGCGTCTACGCCACAATTAAAGACAAATTACCATTTTAGAAGTAGTGGCTACACAAATTAAATCCACCTACGTAGATTTCATCAAAGTGACAGAGGCAGTTTTTGTTAGTGTAGCTGCATCTTTGAGGATGTAAGCGATCGCCTTTGATGACCTCAACACTTTAATCGCTAAATCTCAACTCAGCAGCTTAGTGGTATTGCTCGTGTTGTACTACTAATGTCTGTCTTATTCATCTAAACGGTGTTGTCTCGCCTGTTAATAATGCGATCGCTCCCCTTCAAAACTTCATCATTCCACCTCTGAACTCGAAAGTTGCACCTTTTACCCTCGAAGTTGCACCTTTTACCCTCGAAGTTGCACCTTTTATCCTTGCAGTTGCGCCTTTTATCCTTGCAGTTGCGTCTTTTATCCTCAAAGTTGCACCTTTAATCCTCAAAGTTGCACCTTTTATCCTCGAAGTTGCACCTTTAACCCTCATTATTCTACTTTTGAACTTAAAGCTTGCACCTTAGAACATAAATTGTCTAGTTAAAAGGGCGTAAGTCTAGCTTGTCGGAGACATTGCTCAACCTCTGAGCTTAATTAATAGGTTATTTTTACTCATCTAAACGCTGTGCGATCGCATTCAGCAATGACTCAAAGTCTGATTCGCTGTGAATATTAGGGGTGAGCGTGTTCATATCTTTTAGCAGGTTGGTGAGTTCTGCGATCGTGTTGCGAATCTCAGTGTATTGGTCAATTTCTTCACGAAATCCCTGCAAATTAGCTGCACCAACTTTTTTCATCTCTTCGTCTAATTCTTTAATTTCGTCTTCCCAATGCCTAATATATTTAAGTCTGGCAACAGGTTTATAAATTTGGGCATCGGCTAACACAATCGGGAAAATTCTATTATAAAATTCACCATTTTTAGCAATTTGCACTAGCTCAAACATACAATTGGGAGATTTTAAATACTTATCACTAATAACCGCAATAACACATTTACCGCGTCCAATTCGTTCCATGAAGGCTTTGATTAGGCCTTTGTAGCCCAAATCGCGTTTATCACAGATGATTTTAATTCCTTTTGCCTGCAAAGTTTGATCCAATTTATTGACAAATTGCTCACTTTCTCCGCCCCAAGCATAAGAAATGAAAATTTCCTGACTATTGATCGTCAACGATTCATTTCTCTCTTGCTCCAGTTCGCTTTGCAACTGTGCAATCTGGGGGTTGAGTTCTCTATATGCTCTATCAGATTGCAACATGACATCATCAATTAACCTGCGGACATCTACCATTTCATAGCTGTTTTCACACTCAATTTGATAACGACCAGCGCTCAAACGTTTGTTAAGTTTGTCAAGAGAATAGGAATAAGGTATGAGCAGATTTTTACAAGTTTCGCAGTTACAAGGAACTAGGGTTTGATATTGCAAACGTTCATAAGAGTTATGAATTTTTTCAAGTTCATGGGTGATGACTGCCATCAATTCTTTTGTACGGTTTCCGGCAACACGGATTTTAATCTCCCGTTGATTGTAGTTTTCAATGATTTCAGCACGAGTTTGGTCTTTGTTGAGAACAACACCGTTTTTCCAAACAAGTTTTTGCTGTTCAATCCAAGGGTGCGTCTCGACAATAAAGCGGGTGAGGATGCCTTTGGGCATGAATGTATAGGTGTAGCGCAGGATCAGATTGTGGCGATCGTCCCAGGTATAATCAGCTTTTTCAATGGAAAGCAATTGCGGCGCAATATAGATGTCACGGCGACCAGGAATTTCGTAGCAAAGCTTGAACCGCATCATTAATTGCAGTAGTTCATCGTGCATATCAGCATATTCGCCGCTTTTCCAAATATCTTTGAGGTCGTCTTTGGTAAAACAACCGAGATTTTGGTTAACAGTCTGATTATCCAAAACTTTGTAGACGGCAGTTGTCCCCCATTCTGGTTTGAGGATGACATAGTGTTTGAGTGTAGGATCGTCTTGAAAGTGCAGGCAAACGCCGAGGTCATGTAAATAGCTACTCAAGCGCAGCATGTCTTTACGGTCAGTTAAATTATTGACTCGGCAAAGGTTACAGTATTCTTCAAAGCTGACGTAATTTCGGGAATCGTTCTCTAGAGCGGCTCTGACTCTTACCCAGAGTTTTGGTAGAGGTGTACCAACATGGTCAAGATTACTGATGTAAAGTTGAATAGCCTTTTTTATCTCTGCTAAACCGCGATTAGTATCTAAATTAGTTGGCAGAATTTCCTTCAAGTTGTCAAATTCTCCTCGTAACTGGCCTCCATCGACTACGCACTGACGGTCTTGTTTTTCATTTTTGATGATAAAAACTGGACTTTTGTCGCTAAAGAGTTCGACAACCTTTAGCCACCAGTAAAAATCAGTGTTTTCTTTGCGAGTATCGGCAACTAAAGCATAGAGAGAACGCTTACTGAGGAAAAACTGATGTGTTTGATGGTAGATTTCCTGACCGCCAAAATCCCAGAGATTGACCCGAAAATCTTTGCCATTGGGCAGTGTAAAGTGCCATTGGATTACTTCAATGCCTTCAGTTGATTTTTCATTTGCCTGGAGTTTATAGTTTTCGTTTTTAATTTTCTTAGCTAAAGAGGTTTTACCAGCTCCCCCTTCGCCAACAATCAAGAATTTTGCTTCGTAGAAGGGTTCGGTTTCGGTTGGATCTTGCACCCGAAAATAGAAATCGAGAATTTCATTCACATTGCCGGGATCTTTAGATAAATCCTTCGACCCCAAAATCTCAGGTGGAATGGGGACTGGGTTTCTACGAAGATCCAGCTTTTTCAGGTTTGTTAGTTGCCTAATTTCCGTTGGTAAAGTACTCAGTTGATTATTCTGAAGGTAGAGCGTTTGCAGGTTGGTGAGGTGTCCAATTTCTGCTGGCAGACTGCTCAGTTGATTACCGCGGAGGTAGAGCTTTTGCAGGTTGGCGAGGTGTCCAATTTCCGCTGGCAGACTGCTCAGTTGATTACTGCGAAGGTCGAGGGTTTGCAGGTTGGTGAGTTGGGCTATTTCAGCTGGCAGACTGCTCAGTTGATTACCGCCGAGGTAGAGAGTTTGCAGGTTGGTGAGTTGGACTATTTCCGGTGGTAGACTGCTCAGTTGATTACTGCCAAGACCGAGCGATTGCAGGTTGGTAAGTTGGACTATTTTTGGTGGCAGACTGCTCAGTTGATTGTTGCGAAGGTGGAGGGATTGCAGATTGGTGAGTTGGACTATTTCCGCTGGCAGACTGCTCAGTTGATTGTACCGGAGGTCGAGGGTTTGCAAGTTGGTGAATTGGACTATTTCGGGTGGCAGACTGCTCAGTTGATTGTAACGGAGTCCGAGGGTTTGCAGGTTGGTGAGTTGGACTATTTCGAGTGGCAGACTGCCCAGTTGATTGTTGTAGACATGGAGCGTTTGCAGGTTGGTGAGTTGGACTATTTCCGCTGGCAGACTGCTTAGTTCATTGTCACTGATGTCAAGGGTTTGCAGATTGGTGAGTTGGCCAATTTCCGGTGGCAGGGTTGTTAAGCCTTCCCCAGAAAGGTCTAATTCTGTTACCTTGTCTCTGGCAGCTTGTTCAATAATTTGCAGCAGTTCTTCGTTAGTCATTTCGGGTTTTACAGAGGCGATGCCTGATGACGAGTTGCTGCTTAGACGCGCAGCAGAGAAATTGAGCTAATTAATAATGTAGCCTGTATCAAGGATTGCATTCAGACAATGTGCGTGCGATCGCAGACTCCAGATGACATCATATTTGAAGTTAGAGTATAGTTTTAGACGACATCAATTTTTAAAATGATGTTTATACTTAGAACTCAGTAAATGAAAGCAGGTGCATAATGAAACTACAAGATTTCTTGGGAAAAGATGAGAAATGGTCATTTGATGCGATCGCAGAAGATGCAGACTTAGCTCGTCAGATTCAGATATTGTTAATCGGCTTAGGTTTGCTGGAACCTCCAGCCGATGGTAACTTTGGCCCTGTTTCTGTGATATCTCTCAAAAAATTTCAAGAATTAACCAAGACTGAAGAGAGTGGCTTTTTAGGAGCAGTCACAGCCAAGAAATTAATTGAAACCAAAATAGACGATCTTCCTAAACCCCCCTTAAAACTAGGCAATGACATCGCTAGTAAGATTGTGAAATATATGCTAGCCAAAGGTTATCAGGTATTTACCAATCCCAAAGAATACAACATTGTTTATATAGAGGGCATAGATGCAGACTGGACTCTCAACAGTGATGCACCTAATGAATTTAACGATCGCCGGATTGTGATTGAAGTAGTAAATGGTATTCCCAAAATTGTCGATCACTGGGAAGCGACTACAGAACCAGGGAGGTACTACACTTATAATCCGATGAATCCCAAAGGAGCAGCTAGGATTCAGTTTGGACAATACAAAGCTTGGGCTGTTGGTATTCACGGCACAGCAGAGCCTCACGAAGCATTAGTGCAAGTTGGAGATATCACTGTTTATAGAGATTTCAACCAAGATTTTAAACGGACTGGCGACAAACTTGATACAGGTGATGATTTTTATGTGAATCAACACTACGGCTTTGATTTCCCCAGGAATGATATTCGCCTTGCTAGTGCGGGTTGTTTAGTAGGACGTACCCGTGATGGACATAGGGAGTTTATGGCGATTGTTAAACAAGATCGTCGTTATGTCGCTAATCGCAAATATACTTTTTACACCGCTGTGATTCCTGGGGATGATTTACTCAAAACCTTTCCAGGATGAAGTAATGGTTAATTGATAGCATTTACAGCATTTTGCATCTAAATGAAGTACATCCTTTACCCCCCTAATCCCCCCTTGTAAAGGGGGAAATTCCCAATCTAGTTCCCTCCCCTTTCCAAGGGGAGGGTTAGGGAGGGGTATTTTTGTACTTCATTAACTTGCAATCTGCTGTATTATTGTGATGCAAGATTTAATAAGGTAGCCCAGCTGTGCTACCTTACTTTGTCTAACTTTGTTCTTGTGGTTGCCCTATCTGTGCTGTCAGTTTTTCTTTATCCTGTCTGCGTTTTTTGGCGTAAAGTTGAATAGTGACTGCCATCAAAATAATCATGGCGAAAATAGCCCAAGCAGCGATATCTGTAGGTAGATTATTCTTAAACACAGCCAGCAAGACGATCGCGACTAACATAACTGTAGGTGCTTCATTTAAAGCACGTAATTGCTGACTATTCCAGCGACATTCATTTACTGCTAATTTCTTCATCAGCCGAGCGCAGTAATGATGATAGCCAATTAAAATCGCCACAAACAGCAGTTTGATATGCAACCAACCCTCTTTTAAAACGTCCGGTTCAGTGGTTAATAAACCGATGGCCATTGCGATCGTTACGTACATTCCTGGGTTAGTGATAATAGAGTAAAGGCGCTTTTCCATAATTTGATACTGATTTTTCAGTATCGTTCGTGCTGGTTCCGGTTCTTCGTTAGCTTCAACGTGATAGATAAAAAGACGTACTAGGTAGAATAAACCAGCGAACCAAACTACAAATCCGACAATATGAAAGGCTTTAAACCATGAATAGGCCATGAGTCCTAATTTCCTTTACTTGTGGTTGTGATGCATTTTTAATGGTAATAAAAAGGAGTCAGAATTCATAATCCTCCAACCGTGAAAGGATGGAGTCTTAACAATAAAGAATATTTGAATTTAGCCTCTTCATCTTCCACTTAGTAGTGATTTAGAATCCTCCACTAATTGATTTTGAATTCTGACTCTTGAATTCTGACATTCATTTTTATAATATCGATTTTTGTCAAAGCTATATTGTCAATGAGTATCTTTACGACGCACAAAGGGTAAAAGGTCTTGCAAAATTGTCTCGTGGTAGTGTTCTTGAGGATAATGTCCGACGTTATTAAGTTTTATTAATTCGGCATTTGGTACGGAATTGGCAAAGTTTTCGGCAATGTCTACAGGTAGCCAGGGGTCAATCATACCCCATTGAATCAGAATTGGTTGTTGCCATTCTTTAAAGCCAGTTTGTATTTCTGTCATGGCTGAATCAAGCTGTAAATTGCGAATACTTGCTAAGAGACTTCGACCAGACGAAGAAGCGGTTAAAAATGGTTTTCGATAAATATCTAAATCTTTATCTCCTATACGATAACGGCTTCCACCTTCTAGCGTCCGATCGACTAATAAGGGGTCTTGGGTCATAACTTCACCTGCTAAGGGTAAACCCATTTGTTTAATTTTCCAGGGTAATTTAGCAGCAGTTGAAATTGGTGTATTTAAAATAGCTAAATTAGCAATTTGTTCTGGATGACGCAAAGCATATTGTAGTCCTACAGAACCTAAAAAGCCTTGGACAACTAAAGAAAAATATTCAAGTTCTATGGCTTTAATAAATCCTTCTAAAGCTGTGATAAAAGCATCGGGAGTGTAAGCAAAATCTCGTTTTTCTGGTTTGGCAGAAAAGCCGTAACCAATCCAATCGGGAGCGATCGCTCTTGTACCCTGCTTCGCCAAAGCAGGTATAATATGACGCCAACTGTAACTTTGTGAAACTAAGCCGTGTAGCAACAATACCGGCACTAAGTCACTTCTCCCGATTGGTAAAGATTCCCGATAAAACCATTTCAGTGAATCTACATTGATTTTATGTTCTGTTATTGACACGTTATTTTCCTATATTGGGCATTGGGCATGGGGGCATTGGGCATGGAGAAGAGACAAGGTAGACGAAGAAGAGGGGGAAGACAAGGAGAGAAGTCTGAGCGCCGGAAGCCGGCGCTCAGAACTTCGGAGAGAGACTTGTTCAATAATTTCCCCTTGTCCCCCTTGTCCCCCTGCCTCCCCTGCTCCCCTGCCCCCTCATTCCCCTGCTCCCTGAGAAATAATCATCTCACGAATCGCATAAGCTGTAGCGGGTGCTAGTAAAACGCCGTTGCGATAGTGTCCGGTAGCTAGGAGGACGTTATTAAATCCTGGTAGCTTACCAATAACTGGGGCTGGGCGTCCTTCAGGGCGGGGACGTAACCCCGACCAGGTGCGGAGAATAGTAGCTGTGGCTAATTCTGGACAAAATGCGATCGCTTGTTCTTTAATAGATTCCAGCAGTTCTTGATTTGGCGGTATCTCATCGCCATTGCTAGGAAATTCCAATGTTGCGCCTACCCAATAATCTCCACCGCCCACAGGAACAACATGGATATCGTTACCCGTTATCGCTGGCTGGAAGTCGGGATTGCCTAATAAATGCCCCACACGCATTTGCAACGCTTGCCCAAGTACGGGACGGATATCAATTATCTGATTTAATTTTGCTGTTAGTGGGGTTGAACCTAGCCCCGCTGCAATTACAAACCAATCTGCGGCTATTTTTCCTTCTGTAGTCTCAAGGCGATGTCTACGACGGGCTGCGCCTACGCAAAATTCAGATGTTGAGCTTGGGGCATCCAAAACAGTCACACCAAATTTGAAAGTTACACCATTTTGCTGGGCAGCTTCAACTAAAGCTAAGGTGAGGGCAGTTGGATCGATCTGGCGGTCTTGCGGAGAATAGACAGCGCCAGTCACTTTTTCACGTTCTATTTGAGGACAAATATTCTGGAGTTTAGCCGTGTCCCAAATTTCTAAATTCCAGCCTTGAGAGTGGCGAATTTTTACTAGTTTTTCCCATACTGACATCCCCTCTAGGGAAGAATCAGACAAAAGCATGAGAATTCCCTGACGATTAAAAGGAATTTTGCGACCTGTTAAAGCTTCTAATTCAGGAATCAAAGTCTCATAGCGTTGGATGCTAGTTTGTCGCATCTGCCAAGCTTTGCCCTTGATTTTTTGGCTGATTACGCCCATCAAAACGCCAAGTGCAGCGCCCGTAGAAGCTTGTGCTGGTGGTTGGCGATCGCAAACTGTAATTTTTAGCCCTTTTACTAGACTTAGTTCATAAGCGATCACAGCCCCGACTACACCACAACCGATAATAACTACATGACTCATTGCTGTTTTCAGCCAAAGATGAGAGAGATGCGGGAGATCAGGGAACAGGGGGAGCAATTTTTACTCTCCCTCATCCTCCTTATCCCCCTCAGCTCATCTTACCTTGCGCTTAACTTGCCTCTGCTTCACTGCTGGTATTAGGAAGCAGTTGGAAGAATTTGTCAATCTCTGTGAAAACAGCTTGGGAGTTATTTAAAGCAACTAGAGGATTGCCAGCACTAGTAGCTTTATCAAGTTTAACTAGGTCGTTAAACAAATCTCGCGTTATTTGACGTGCTTTGGGTTGGTCTTTGGGTAGAAGGTTGGAAGTGACATAAGTCAGATTCAGCCTTGCTTCTGTTATGGGCCCATGTATAAAGTTACGCACATTGATCCAATCACCTTTTTGAATTAGGGTTGTCAACTCTTCTGAGCGATCGCGCACAGCCTGAATTTCAGGAACATAAGCCTGAATTTTTTCAAGTTGTACTGCTGTATAAGTCGGAGGTGCCACCGCAACACCAGGGCCACCACAACTAATCAAGAATGTGGCCAATAGTACTAGAAAAAATGAAAAAATCGAGCGTTGACGCACCATATATTGAACTTAATTGCTTTTGGTTTACTGATTAACAGTGTCATTTTAGATCGCTAGCGCAGTTAATCGTTCTTGTCAGCCAAGGATTTTGTAGAAAATCTTGATATTTTCTCTAAAAAGCAGAGTTCCGTCTGCTTTGGAGTAATTTTTAAGTACAATTACTTAATAGGTGTTAGGCAGTCCCAACAAGAAGCGATTTTTGGCTTCTGTTAGTAACCAGGATTGTTAGGAAAATATGATTTAGATTTGCTAAATCTCAAAGCTCTTGATAAGCTGAAACACCAATTATATAAGCCTTCTGGCGGTTTTTCTCTCTTCACATACCCGAAAATGCCGACGCAATATAGGAGTGTTTTTTAGTGAACGCAGCTGAACAGGCAACGAACCTTGAACTCGCCAGCAACATTGCCACAGTAGTTAATTTGTTCAAATTCGAGTTTCCTGATGCCAAATCCGATCTCAAACCGTGGAAAAATGACCCGGAAACCAGGGAATTAGTCGATCCAGATTCTATAGATATCGGCTTTCACTTTCCTGGTATTAGCAAATCTTGGCGAAGTCGCAGTATTTTAATTCAAATCCGATTTTATCAAGATCCCATCAATAATTCTCGCCGGGCGATCGGTGTAGAGGTAGCTGGATTTGATCATCGCGGTGAAGCGTGGCGACTTTCTACGGTAGAAAACTGGAGTATTGTCGGCGCATCTTCGCCTTCTGGTGAAATCGAGGAGAAACTCAAACAGATTTGCCGACAGATTTTAGAAGTTTTTAATAAACAAAGTCAATGAAATCAACTTGTGTCAAAGAAAGTAGTGAGGAATAATACAGAAGAAAGCTTTGCGTAGCCATAGCCCGCCTTATCACAATGACCACCGTAATATTTGTACATGGCACAGGCATTAGGGAACGAGAATACAACGAAACTTTTCAGATAATTGAGCAAAAGATTCACGCCCAATGTCCTGATATCAAAGTTGCTCCCTGTCTTTGGGGTGCATTAGGTGCAAAGTTCAATGATAATCGGGCATCAGTACCCTTGGAGAATGCGACACTGGCTTTATCTCCAGGAGAAGAAAATGCAGATATTGTGTTGTGGGGGCAATTATACCGCGATCCTCTGTATGAATTGCGGCTGTTGTCTTTGAAACCGATTGAGTCAGGAAATCCCTTTGGGGAAGAACCAGGGGATGTTTTACAATCTCGTGTGGCGAGTCTTACTCCGACATTGGAACTGCAAGCTAAGTTGCAAGAGGCGGGAATTGCAAAGGTATTTGAGCCAGCACGAGAGGTTATTATCCGCAGTGAACCGTATTATCAGGCATTGCTCACAGTTTCCAAATCTGATTTGAGTGAATATTATGCACCAATAGCTAGAGCAGTTGTGGCTCAAGCAATGTTTTTTAGCGAACAGCAAGAAAAATTTCCTCTGATACTCACCGATGCCCAATTGCGCGATAAAGTTGTGGAATTGCTGACTCTGGCTTTGGGAGAAGCGGAGTTAGGATTGGGTGGCTGGCTATTAAAGCCAGTTCTTGAATTAGCACAGCACGGCGGAACAAATTATGTCAGAGGAAACCGCTTTGAGTTAACTGATAAAATTTCGCCTATGCCTGGTGATATTTTGTTGTATCAGACGCGGGGTGAAAAAATCAGGGCGTTTATCCAGCAACAAATCGAAGAAGCAGAACCGCCAGTAGTTTTAATCGCCCATAGTTTGGGAGGTATCGCTTGTGTAGATTTGCTCGTGCAGCAGCAGTTGTCTCAGGTGGAATTATTGGTAACAGTTGGTTCCCAAGCACCATTTTTATATGAGATTAACGCCCTCTACAGCTTAGAATATGGGCAGTTATTGCCAGAGCATTTCCCTCAATGGTTGAATATTTACGATTTACGGGATTTTCTCAGTTACGTGGGTAATAGAATTTTCCCTGAGCGTGTGCAAGATGTGCGAGTGGATAGTAAACAACCATTTCCCCGTTCTCACGGAGCTTATTGGACAAATGCCAAAACCTGGGAGGCGATTATTTCGAGGTTGCCATAATGGTTTACCCCACCCTAACCCTCCCCTTGTAAAGGGGAGGGAACAAGATTTCTTTATCTTCCCGCTTTATAAGGGGAGGGAACAAAATTTCTTATCTCCCCCCTTTCCAAGGGGGGATTAAGGGGGGTAATTCAAGTGTGTAACCGTAGATTCCCTGCTAGGGAAGGAGGTTAGGGGATTAGGGGGTTAGGTCATTTTCCATAGGAGGTGAGAAACCAAGTCATCATGCAGTTGACGGCTAAACCTGAGCGGACATTTGGGTTAATTGTGGGTATTGAAAAGTACCATGAATCTGCTTGGAATGTGACGGGTGGAGGGCAAGCCGATGACGCGCTGAAATTTGCTGATTGGCTGCATCGGCGCGGTGTACCGAGAGAGAATATCCGGTTATGTTTATCAGCACTGGAAGAAAATCATCAGTTAATTGGGGAATGTGAGTTAACTGTAGAGCCAGCGACAGAGCAAAATATCTCCGACATTGTGACTAACTTTTTATCTCCAAAGTCGGGGGATTTGCTCTACATTTTTTGGGCGGGACATGGTGTGATTACTTCAGAACGAGAGCGTCGGTTGCTTTGTGCTGATGCCAATAAACAGAATTGGCAGAACTTAGATTTGAATTCTTTATTAGTTTTGTTGGGTTCCGATAAATTTCAGATTCGCAATCATATTTGTATTATCGATGCCTGTGCCAATTATGTTTTAGAGGCGAAGGGAAGACCAACGAATTTAGGTGGCAAAGCTTTTTTGAGCGGTCAGCCAAGGCAAGATAGTCAACAATTTGTATTACTGGCTACGCGGGAAGGAGAGCAAGCTAAGGTAAATTCTGAAAATAAAACAGGATACTTTTCTCAAGCGGTGAGAGAGGCTTTTGCAGCAGCTAATGGGACTTTCCCACCGAATATGAGGGAAGTTACTGAGGCAGTTAAGCAGCGATTTACTAACTTAGATAAAAAACAACTGCCGACTTATTTTTATTCCCATAGTTGGGATGGAGATATCGAAAAATCTCATTTCAACCCATTTGATATTCCGCATAATATTCAACAGAGTCAAGCGCGTAAGTTTGTTGGCAGGGATGAGGAAATAGAAGAATTGCGTCAGCGATTGCAAGTTAATGATGTTGTAGCTATTACCGATGTGACTGGACAAGGTGGCGTGGGTAAAACAGAATTAGCTATTCAATACTCATGGCAATATTTAGAAGATTATTCTGGTGGATGTTGTTGGTTAAATCCCCAAGGAACTGATTTAGGAACCCAGTTAATCAACTTTGGAATGATTCATTTCTCTAACTTCAATCCTCCTGAGCAATTAGATGCAACAGGTAAAGTTTTATATTGCTGGAAAAACTGGCAAGCAGGCAAAGTTTTATTAATATTTGATGATGTTAAAGACTGGAAACAAATTCAACCATACCTACCACTCAAAAGTTCTCGGTTTAAGGTGTTAATTACCACTCGTCAAAACACAGGGTTAGTATATCCATCACTGCCGTTAGGTCAATTATCAACAGATGAAGCTTTAGAATTATTAACAACTCTGCTGGGAAAATATAAAGTTGAGAAAGAATTAGAGTTTGCTAAAGGTCTTTGCCGATTTGTGAATTATGTACCTATTGGACTTTACCAAATAGCAGCACAGTGCCGAGAGCCAGGGAGAGTATTATGCTAGCAGACATCCTCGCACGGCTACAGAAGCAAGCATCAACAGGCGAGTCTGGTGTAGCAGCAGCTTTTGAGTTGAATTGGCAAAGCTTAGAACCAGAAGCGCAAAAATTGGCTTGTCTGTTGAGTTTGTTTGCTTTGGCTCCTATTCCTTGGTCTTTAGTAGAATCAGCAGCAAGTTCTAGCGATTTGGAATTTGACCTCAAAGCTAACTGCACTATTTTAGTTGAGCGTTATCTGCTGCAAGAATTGGCAGATGATATCCACCAAGTTCATGAACGCATTCAGGAATTATTGCGGCAGAAGTTAGAAGAGTTAGCTGAAGCTGACAAACTCAAGCGCGGCTTTTGTCAAGCAATGGTAGCCGTAGCACAGGATATTCCTGAGACACTCACATTGATAGAAATTGCTCAAGCAACTCTTGCCATCCCTCACCTTGCCGGAACTGCTACAGTTTACCAAGCTTGGTTAAGCGATGATGATTTAATCTGGCCTTTTGTAGGCTTGGGTAGATTTTACGAAGGTCAAGGAGCCTACACGCAAGCTTTACCTTGGCGTGAACAAAGTTTATCAGTTGCTAGAAAACGTTTTGGGGATAAGCACCCATATGTGGCAACTAGTCTGAACAATTTGGCAGAACTCTACTACTTCCAGGGAAGGTACAGCGATGCCGAACCTTTGTACATCCAAGCTTTGTCCATTAGAAAATGCCTGCTGGGGGATGAACACCCGGATGTGGCAACTAGCCTGAAGGATTTAGCATTACTCTACGATTCACAGGGAAGGTACAGCGATGCCGAACCTTTGTACATCCAAGCTTTGTCCATGAGAAAACGCCTGCTGGGGGATGAACACCACGATGTGGCATTTAGCCTGAGCAATTTGGCAGCACTCTACAAATCACAGGGAAGGTACAGCGATGCAGAACCTTTGTACATCCAAGCTTTGGCGATGACAAAACGCCTGCTGGGGGATGAACACCACGATGTGGCATTTAGCCTGCACAAATTGGCAGGACTCTACTATTTACAGGGAAGGTACAGCGATGCAGAACCTTTGTATATCCAAGCTTTGGCGATGACAAAACGCCTGTTAGGGGATGAACACCCCGATGTAGCAGCTAGTCTGAACACTTTGGCATTACTCTACTATTCACAGGGAAGGTACAGCGAAGCCGAACCTTTGTACATCCAAGCTTTAGCGATGAAAAAACGCCTGCTGGGGGATAAACACCCCTATGTGGCAACTAGCCTGAATAATTTGGCATTACTCTACTATTCACAGGGAAGGTACAGCGATGCAGAACCTTTGTACATCCAAGCTTTGGCGATGAGAAAACGCCTGCTGGGGGATGAACACCCGGATGTGGCAACTAGCCTGAACAATTTGGCAGGACTCTACTTTTCACAGGGAAAAGACAGCGAAGCCGAAGCTTTGTACATCCAAGCTTTGGCGATGAGAAAACGCCTGCTGGGGGATGAACACCCGGATGTGGCAACTAGCCTGAACAATTTGGCAGGACTCTAC
>NZ_JBALDA010000004.1:0-65701 GCF_036917535.1 Nostoc sp. | reverse complement strand
TCTGGCTTTGTCCAGTTGGTCGGTCTAGTCTGCTTCTTAATCGGTAAGATATCTTGCAATAAGGGTTCAAAAATTTCCCATTCTGCATCAGTGAGCTTCCTGGAATACGCCATTAGCATTGGATTGTAGATGCTCAGGAGTACCTTAATTCAAAACCTCATAAGATGTCAAATGAGTTCTATAGAATGAGCCTTCTGAGTTTCGCACCGGGAACTAGTCTAAAGTCCAGTTTATAAGGGGGGTCTATTCAACTTATGCAAGAGGTCTAATAGGGTTCGGTTAAGGTTTTTTAATAAAAATTCTAGATCGCTAAAGCGCGATAAATCGCCGTCTCTTAGGTTAACCAAGATAAATTTAGGCGATTACTGTCGTATTAGCTCCTAACATCTAACATTTGTCTTTTAACAAGAGCATGGCCAGATTGCACATCGAACCAGTGAATATCCTCAGGGGGCAATGCTAATGTAATATCTTTGTCACTCCAATTTTGGTCTATTGGCAATAAAGCACGTACTGTAATCGCTTCGGTTTGTGAACCATCAATCCTGACACTGACCAAATAGTGCATACCCAAGTTTTCTACTAAAAATACTTGCCCTTGGATAGTCTGAGTATCACCTGGTTGAGCAATGCGGACATTTTCTGGGCGGATTCCTAGAACAATCTGCGGTGGTACAGTTGGTATATCTGGGAGAAGCACTTGGAAGTTACCCAGGATAGCGTATTTTCCTTTACAAGGTAGAGTCAGCAAATTCATTTGCGGACTACCAACAAATCCAGCTACAAATAGATTTGCTGGATGGTTATAGATGCGGTCAGGCGGATCGAGTTGCTGGACATAGCCATCATTGAGTAATGCAACCTTCGTGGAGAGTGTCATCGCTTCTGTTTGATCGTGGGTGACGTAGACAACTGGCACTTTTTGGGCTGCAAAAATTTGCTTAATATCGGCTCGAACTCTTTCCCGCAGCAGTGCATCCAGGTTACTTAAAGGTTCATCCAGCAGGTAGACATCGGCATTACGCACCAAAGCACGACCGACAGCAACCCGCTGCCGTTGACCTCCCGACATTTGACCAGGCTTGCGGTTCATTAACTCTGCTAATCCTAAAACTTCTGCCACTTCTGCCACTCGCTGTTTAATTTCTGTCGGTGGTACTTTTTTCAGCTTCAGTCCAGAAGCGAGGTTTTCGTACACTGTCATGTGGGGATAGAGTGCATAGCTTTGAAATACCATTGCAATGTTGCGATCGGCTGCTCGCTTATAGGTAACATCCACTTCCCCAATCTTCACCTGACCGCGAGTTGGTTCTTCAAGACCTGCAATCATGCGTAGGACAGTGGATTTACCACAGCCAGAAGGGCCAAGCAAAGTGAGAAACTCATCGTTATCTACAGTTAAGCTAACGTCTTTGACAGGGACGACTTTAGGACTGTAGGTTTTATTCAAGTTTTTGAGTTCGAGTTTAGCCATTTTGATTTTTATCCCTTGACAGCACCAGCGGTAAGACCTTGGACAATCCGGCGCTGGAAAAACAAAACTAGTAAAATTAAGGGTAATGTCCCAATGACAGTAGCAGCCGCGATCGGGCCATAAGGAATTTCATATATTGTCGCACCACCCAACTGAGCAGCAGCAACGGGAATTGTCTTCAACTCTTCACGGGTCATAAATGTCAGAGCAAAAATAAACTCGTTCCAAGCAAAAATAAAGGTGAGGATTCCAGTAGTCACTAAAGCGGGAAGGGTCATGGGTAGCACGATTTGCCATAGTAGTTGAAAGGTATTGTAGCCATCGACTCTAGCAGAATCTTCCAAATCTTTTGGCAATTGTTCAAAAAAGCTTTTAAGTACTAAAATTGTTAGCGGCAAATTGATGGCAGTATAGGGTATAATCAGCGCCAGATAATTGTTGCCCAATTTCAGCACTTGGATAATTTCTAATAGTCCTAAGAACAACAGAATTCCAGGAAATAAGGTAACAATTAGAACGCTGGCGAGGATAACTCGTTCGCCCCAAGGGCGTAATCGTGCCAGGGCATAAGCCGCAGGTGCGCCGATCGCTAAAGCGACAGCTGTAGAAGTAATCGATACAAAGGCACTGTTGAAGATGTAGCGCCAAAATGGACGACGGGTAAATAACTCAATGTAATGATTGAAAGTGAATCGTGTGGGGAAATAGACAGTAGGAACGGCTGCAATATCGTCATTCACTTTAAACGAGGTCAGCAATTGCCATAGAGCTGGCGCTAGGCTAAATAGCACTATTAATACAACTATGATGGTCAGCAAGATTTTTTTTAGAGAAAACTTTGTTCCCTCTGTTTGTTTTGGAGTCGTTGAAACTGCTTGTGGAGTTATGTTCATGGATTAAATGGCTCCTGATGTTTTGGCACGGTATTTGTTAAGCAAGAAACTAGCGATCGCCACCGCCGCAATCAATATTAAAAATGTCACTACTACAAGGGCTGCTCCATAACCAAAATCTAAGTAGCGCATCACCGTGGAGTAAATGTACAATGACACCACTTCTGTAGCGCCACCAGGGCCACCCCCAGTCATCACAGCAATCAAGTCGAAAATCCCAAAAGCTTGAGCAAACCGAAATAGCACTGCAATTAAGATTTGCGGCAGCAGTAATGGCAGGGTAATATTGCGGAAACTTTGCCAAGCAGTTGCTCCATCAACTGAGTAAGCTTCATAGAGGTCTTTTGATATCGACTGCAACCCAGCTAGCAACAGGATACTAATAAACGGCGTAGTTTTCCAAACATCAGCAAAAACCACTGCGATCATCGCCAGCGTTGGATCTCCTAACCAATTAATCCCAGTCTTAATCAGCCCCAATCGCAGCAGAATATCGTTCACAACCCCAAACTGGTCGTTAAAAATCCAAGACCACGCCAGACCAATCAAAGCAGTAGGCAAAGCCCAAGGGATAATTGCAGTTGTACGCACTATGCCCCGCCCAAGAAACGCCTGATTGAGAACTAAGGCAATCCCCAGTCCTAGCAGTAATTCTGAGATTACTGATGCTGTTGTGAACACGGTTGTCGCCCACAAACTCTGCCAAAAACGACCATCACCCGCCATCCGCACATAATTCTCCAAACCAGAGAATACAGGTTGTAGCTCTGTTGCCAAATTTTTAGTAAATACGCTTAACCAAAATGCTCGTAAAATCGGGTAGGCAAATACAAACAACAGTAGCAGTAATGCGGGTGTAAGTAATATCCATGCTGTCTGTTGTTCCCGACTTCTGAGTGTATGTAAATTTGTCATTTGTCATTTGTCATTGGAAACTGGTTATTAATTCTTTTTCTCCTGCTTCCCCTGCTCCCCCTGCCCCTCTGCTTTCCTGCCCCCTGCCGCCAGCAGTCGGCGTGTTTCAGCAGCAGCAGCTTGCATTGCTCGTTCAGGATTCATCCGACCAGATAAGGCGGCGCTGAGATAACGCTGCAAAATATCTGATGTCTGAGGATATTGCGCGATCGGCGGACGTAAAACTGCATTGCCCACGACCTGCAATAACTGCGGATAGTGAGGGTATTTAGCAACAATCTCTTGGTCTGTGAACAAATCTCGGCGACTTGGCACATAGCCTGCACTGAAAATGAATCGGCGCTGTGCTTCCCGACTGGTAAAATACTGAATTGCTTTCCAAGCTTCTTCTGGATGGTGAGAGGATTTCGCAATCCCTAAACCCCAGCCACCTAGACAAGCCGCTCCCGTCTTACCAGGAGCATGAACCATCGGTTTAATCGCAATTTTGCCCCGGATTGGCGAATTTTCTGCCTGGGCTAAAGGCCACGCATAGGGCCAACTGCGTAAAAACGCTACTTTACCACTTTGAAACAAGCGTCGGGTATCTTCTTCCTGGTAAGTCGTGACTCCAGGAGGAGAAACGCCTTCCTTAACGGTACTACGCAGAAACTCAATGGCTTGTAATGTTTCTGGTCGATCTAGTCCAACTTCGAGAGTTTTGGGATTAACCCAGAAGCCACCAAAGCCATGGAGGACTTCCGCAAACATCGCTACAAGTCCTTCATATTGCCGACCTTGCCAAAGATAGCCCCAATTTACCTGGTTTTTCTTCTGCAAAACTTGGGAAATTCTAATCAAATCATCAAAGGTTTCTGGCGGTTTCAACCCTGCTTGTTTAATTAAATCTTCCCGGTAGTAGAGCATTCCCACGTCGGAACGCACTGGTATGCGGTACAGCTTGTTTTGGTAACGTCCCCCTTCTACATCCTGGGGTGAAAATGCTGCCAACTCTTTTTTAGAAATGCGATCGTCTAAGGGTAGCAACCATCCGGCAGCAGCAAACTTGGATGTCCAGATCACATCCATATTGATCAGGTCATAAGGGGATTCACCCAAGATAAAAGATGAGGTATACAGGTCTTCGAGCAAATTTGTGGCATTGGGCCCTTCAACTAGGTTAATGCGAATACCTGGGTTCTCAGCCTCAAAGTCTCTAATTAAACCCTTCCTCCAAGGTTCGGCATCAGGAGCAGTCATTAATATATTCAGGGTAACTGGTTGCTGCGAGAGTGCTACCCAACTGAAAAATATAATGCTCAAGAGAGTTGCCAGAAAAACCCCTATATGCAAATAACTTTGTTTTTGGATGAATTTTTGCAACTTGTTTATTGGCTTTCGGTACAACATTATCAATGTAGCGATCGCTAGTAGTAATTATTAAGAAATAAAAACATAAAATATCTGAAAAAAGATTATTTTGTATTATTTTTTATCAAAATGCTTGAGTAATGAACAAGCAAGTCAATAAATTTAACATTAAGCTGGTATAAAAGTAAGCAATCTGATTGTCAATCAGCGTTAAATGTTGCTAACAAACCGTAAATATACAGTAGTCCATTTCCAGATAAAAAACTGCTTAATCATACTATTAAAGACTACTGTTATAAATGCAAATTAAATTATTTTTAATCGATTTACATTGGGTTAGCATTTAGAAATAAAAACTGCTAACCCAAACCTATCCCACTATTGAAAAAGGCAGCTATGCTGTTCTTGCTGGAGGCAGAAGGTTTTTTTTCAGAAGGGGATTCAAACCCCTCACGCCAGATGCTCCACTTGGGGAAACCTCAAGACCGCACTGGCTCCTTTTCAGGAGCCACCAAATTGAAAATTTGGTGCGGTGTTTCACCTTGTTCTGACGGTACGAGCAGGAGTTAGGAGTCAGTTTTCCTCCAGCAAAAACTGCCTCCTAACTCTGACTTTTCACGGTAAGTTCTCAAACCACGAAACAACGTGACTTTTTCCATAGGCTAATTATTAATAGCTTTTAATTAATGAGAATAGCTAACATAAAAATTAGGGTTTGAGAAAAGCTCAAAATGGCGTTTTCCAGATGCCGTGAAAAGTCAGCACCTACATGGATATCAAGTTGTCATCAGCAGAGGATTAAAGTGCGGACTCAACTCCTGACAGAGTTACTCTACTGAAGCCTGGAATCCCCCCATATACTGGGTTTCTCCAAAACGAATCGCACTTACACGTATGGAGGCTTCACGTCGAAAGCATCAGTGCTTTCAGTTTTCATTAAAATCATTCTTTCTTCAAACGCTTGAGAGTTCACTGATTAATACTTTCACAACAAAAGAGGGATCTGCTCGTCGCCATGCGATCGCAAGTTCTAGCGCAGGTGCAGTGTCGCTTAGGGTGAGGTAACGCAAACCTGTAGACCCAAGGCATTCTATTCCTGAAGCCACAAAATGAATGCCTTGCCCAGCTAGCAGTAGAGCCATGCAGTTTTGATCGTGAGCCTGCTTAAGAATTCGGGGTGTAAATCCTGCCATTGTGCAACAGCGTAAAATCTCATCATGCATCGCTGCGTTTTCAGCACGAGGATGCAGAATAAACACGTCATTTGCAAACTCGCTCAGGCTTGCTGAAGATCGATTTGCCATCGCATGATCGGCAGAAACAGCCAGTTTCATTGGCTCTCGATAGACTCGTTTGACCTCAAGTAAGGTTGAATAAATCGGCAGGTAGAGAAACCCGATATCTATCTCTGCGCTATGTAACTGATCGAACAGCATGTCAGTTGATCGTTCACGCAGATCTAATTCAATCTCTGGAAACTCGCTTCGACAGCGCTCAAGAAACGGTGGCATTACGGTATAAAGCGCCAAGGGAACATACCCAACTCTCAAACGATTTGAAGCGTCTGCGGTTGCGTGGCGAATCCGTCGCGCGATTTCATCGACATGGATGAGTAGCGCTTTCGCTTCTTTCAGGAGATGCTGACCTGCCTCCGTCAATTCCACAGTGCGGGTGGTACGGTTGAATAACGCAACGCCGATATCTTGCTCAAGTCGCCTAACTAACCGCGTCAAAGGCGGCTGTGACATATTTAGCTTCTCCGCTGCCCGCCGAAAGTTTAGCTCTTCAGACAGCACGATGAAGCAGCGAAGATCTTGAATTTTCATGCTGTTATTGATGCAATTCTAGTATCAATAATAGATCGAAATCAGAATTAATCATCACTTCACGGTGAGTTAGTTTAAGACTATTGCTTGAATCGATGTTCCAAAAATTAACTGAAGATTGACCCAAGCTAGCTCACGCTTCTTAGTTTTCATCAATTGGACAACATATGGAAAAATTCGAGGTCATCATCATCGGCGGCGGCACGGCTGGTTTGAGTGCGGCTTTAACGTTAGGACGTTCTCGCAAACGCACGCTCGTTTGTGGCTCAGGTGCGCCGCGCAATCAGCCGTCTCACCAAGCGCACAACTTCTTTACGCGAGATGGGATTAGTCCGACTGAACTGCTGTGCATCGGGCAAGAACAACTCGCGCCCTACAACAGTGTTCAATTTCGACCTGAGACTGTGGTTAAGGCTTGCACAAAAGATAATGGGTTTGAAGTGATATTGGAAAATGGCACTCAGCTAGACGCCCGACGACTTCTGCTCGCGACAGGCGTTATTGATGAACTTCCCGCGATCGCAGGTCTAAACGAGCTATGGGGCGTTAGTGCGCTGCATTGTCCTTACTGTCATGGATGGGAAGCGCAAGATCAAGCGATCGCGCTTTACGGGAAGGGTCAAGTTGGCTTTGACCTCTGCCTTTTAATCAAAGGTTGGAGCAATGATTTAGTGCTATGTACCGATGGCAGCGCAGACTTAACGGACGAGCAACGAGCATTAATCGAAAAGCACAACATTCCTATCCGTGAAGAAAAGATTGTTCGCTTTGAGGGCAAAGATGGACACCTCGATACCATTGTTTTTACAGATAGTCAGGTGCTGGCTCGAACCGCAATCTATCTCCGCGCTCCGCAGCGGCAGCGTTCTGAGTTACCCAAATTACTGGGTTGCGAGATCGAAAATGGTTTCGTTAAGGTGAACGACTTTGGGCAGACCAGTATCCCAGGGGTTTACGCCGCAGGCGACATGATTACTCCGATGCAAAGCCTTCCGTATGCTGCCTTCAGTGGAACACGCGCGGGAGCTTTTCTCAATCATGAACTCTTAGCAGAAGACTTTAGCTGAATGACACTAAGAAAAGCTCTAAGCTGTGTGAAATAGGGGTTACAGCTTTTAATGCCCATTGACCCGCATTTGTCACAAGCTTGATGAGGTGCAGGGGTGCTCTTAAGCAGGGGAGCAGGGGAGAGTTTTTGTACAAGTTCTTTCCCCTCTGCCCCTCTGCACAAGCGCAGGCTCCATCGAGATGTGGTGAGAAATCCGGGCGGGGAACAGGGAACGGGAAAGAAGGATTTACAAATGTACTTTGTTTTTTCACAAATGATTTAGGACTACTATATATCATCTACCATCTTAATAATGCTAGCGTCAAACAAACACGAGACTGTTGTAATAGCTCCGTTTCAACTGGGAGCGACAGCACGGCGATTTATTCAAGTAGTTGGGGTTCAATTAAAAATAGACAAAACCTCTACGAATACCAAGTTGCGTAAGTCTTATTTTCTTTGCAAGTACCTAAACATAGAGCTTGATAGTTGATAAATTTCTGCCTGTTAACTCTGTCATTTGTTAGAGTAAACAATCGTTCGTGTTGACTAGCATGTGAGTGCTGTCCTTAGTTCCTATACATGGAAGAGAGCGATCATGGCTACCCTTGAACAATTGCAAGCATGGCATGAATTGGCACAACAACTGCGGATTGATAGTATTCGTGCCACCACCGCAGCCGGATCTGGTCATCCCACCTCCTCAATGTCAGCTGCTGACCTGATGGCGGTGCTACTTGCCAAGCATCTGCGTTATGACTTCAGCAATCCGCACTCCCCTAACAACGATCACCTGATCTTCTCAAAGGGACACGCATCACCGCTGTTATACTCAATTTATCGAGCGGCGGGAGTAATTGATGATCGCGAATTGATGTCCCTCCGTAAGTTTGGTAGTCGCCTAGAAGGGCATCCAACCCCAGCATTACCTTGGGTAGACGTGGCAACGGGTTCATTGGGACAAGGACTGCCGATCGCGGTTGGTATTGCTTTAGCTGGAGAGTATTTAGACAAGCTGCCTTACCACACCTGGGTTTTGTTAGGGGATAGTGAAATGGCGGAAGGTTCTATTTGGGAAGCCTTTGAACACGCCAGTCACTACAAACTGGCAAATCTGATTGCCATCCTCGATGTCAACCGTTTGGGACAGCGAGGTGAAACAATGTTAGGCTGGAACACCCAAACATACTGCGATCGCGCTCTTGCTTTTGGCTGGAAGGCAATTGAAATCGACGGTCACAACCTAGAAGAAATTGACGAAGCTTATGCAGCAGCGATCGAGAACCCCAACTGTCCAACACTGATTGTGGCTCGGACAAAGAAGGGCAAGGGTGTTGCAGATTTAGAAGATATTGGCGGTTGGCATGGAAAAGCCTTGAAACCTGACCAAGCAAAGGCAGCGATCGAAGAACTAGGTGGTGAACGTCAGATTGCTATTGCCGTTTCAAAACCTAATTTACAAATCCAAAAAACTGTAATTGGACAAATTCAAACTCTCCAACTTCCTAGCTATCAAAAGGGAGATTCAGTGGCAACCCGTAAAGCTTATGGGGATACCTTAAAAGCTCTCGGAGCGTCTCGACCAGATGTAGTTGCCTTAGATGGTGAGGTGAGCAATTCCACCTACGCCGAGGAATTTGCCAAAGCTTATCCTGAGCGCTATTTTGAGATGTACATTGCCGAGCAGCAAATGGTTGCCGCAGCAGTGGGGTTACAAGTGCGCCAGTATAAGCCCTTTGCTTCCAGTTTTGCGGCATTCTTAAGTCGCGCTTATGATTTTGTGCGGATGGCTGCCATTTCTCGCGCCAATATTAAACTTGTTGGTTCTCATGCAGGAATTTCAATTGGTCAGGATGGCCCTTCACAAATGGCACTGGAAGACTTAGCTTCTTTGAGAGCAGTGTATAGTAGCACTGTGCTTTACCCTAGTGATGCTAATCAAACCGCTCAACTTGTCGCCCAAATGGTCGATTGTGATGGGATTGTCTACCTACGCACAACCCGTGAAAGCACACCTGTTCTCTATGAAGCTGAGGAGGATTTTTCAATTGGTGGCAGCAAGGTCATCCGTAGTTCTGAGCAGGATCAAGCAGCAGTGATTGCAGCAGGTATTACGGTACATGAAGCACTTAAAGCATATCAGCACCTCAAGCAGGAAGGGATTACGGTACGCGTTATCGATGCTTACTCAGTCAAACCAATTGATGCTACAACTCTGCATCAGGCTGCCCGTGATACCCAGGGCAAACTCGTTGTAGTCGAAGACCATTGGGACGAGGGTGGATTGGGAGCTGCTGTCCTTGATGCTTTTGTGGGTACAGATACTGCTTCTACCTCTGGTGGATTGCCACTAAACCTAATCAAACTGGCAGTACGGGATCTGCCTGGATCTGGTACTCCAGAAGAGCTACTTCATGCAGCAAAAATTGACGCTTCTTCTATTGCCGAGGCTGTGCGATCGCTTGTTAAACAACCTGCTTGGGTATCAACGAAGTAACGACTCGCGATCTTTTTTTCAATCAAAGTTCAGAAGGCACAAGACAACAAAGGTTTAGTCGTACAAAAAGATGCTCCTATAGATAAATTGGAAATGCAAATGATTAGCGTTGCCATCAATCTCCTGAGTGTAGCGAAAACGATGGTCAGATTCTTTCTCCCCCAGCTTCAAAAGCGATGACTTTTTTTATTTAGAAGTCGTTAATGTGAATCAAGCTGTTGTTTTTACCTTGTGCTTTGTGCCTTATCTACAATTTTAAGAGGTAAATTATAATGTCAAATAGTTTAAAAATAATCAAATCTTTCAACGTATCCTAATTCAAGAAGAACGGCTAAAATAGTAATTTCTATTCTCAGAGATAATTACTGATTGTTTTCCAGTCCGCTTGCGCGGACTTTATTTATCAAAACAGAATAAAGGCGTCAGTCGCCAGAATAAGAAATTGAATTGGAGTGTGACTGGTGAGGCAGCGCGCAGAAAGTGGGTTTCCCCCATGAGCGACTGCCTTTCCCGTTGGGCGGATGAATAACTGGGTTTAAGAAAAGAGCTAAATCGTACCCCTTTCCTACGGAACGCTCCGCGAACGGGGAAGCAAGCTACGCGCAGCGTCTGGAGAAAGAGAAGATTTAGCGGTCTACAATCACCTGTAAGGGCCCCAATCCCCCACTGATAGCGAAGCTCCTTCGAGTCCGCGAACGTCTTGATTCTGACGCCTTGGCGGAGCTTTCCTTGCTCCGCTCCTGAATTCTGACGAATGTATTCTTCTTCAAATAGCCACAAATTCTAAACGCTAGGCTTTGATTTCAAATTTCAACTTAGTAAAGTACACGCATGGCGAAACATGGGCGCTTTCGTCAGTTTCGCCAGTGTAATATTGATGTAGTTGCTCGTCGTCAACTCAAATTGCTTGAACTGCTTATGCTATTTCTTCTTCTTTGTGAGTAATGATCTTGCAATCTGAGGTAGGATGAGCAACACAAATTAACACATAGCCAAGAGCAATCTGGTCGTCGTCCAAATAAGACTGCTCCGACTGATCGACGGAACCCTCTATCAGCTTCCCAGTACAAGTAGAACACACTCCCTGACGACAAGAATACGGTAACTCCATCCCTTCATTTTCAGCAGTAGCGAGAATATATTCATCTTCTGGAACATCTACTGTCTGGTTAATTCCCTCTTCTTCATTCGTCAATTGAATTTTGTATGCCGTTGTCATTTTTTTAAACCTCACTTTCAAATTAATATTTTTCATTTCTTACTGAAAAAATCTGAGATTTGTTCAGACATTTCAGACGTTTAAATCATCCCAAATGACCACTTTGATCAAAATTTAGCTTGAACAAGCTAGCATTTTCTCTCCCATAAGTTGAACATTTATTACTAATTTATTATTCTGCAAGATAGATATTAGAGTTTATTTAGAAGTCTCTAATTCAATCTGCTTGAGTTGCACTTTAGCCTGTTTTCTGAGCGTAAGGTAATTGAATGCTGTGGCATAATTGGGTATTCTGGCACTAAATCTATTTGGAAGCATTGAGCGACAGTCGCCAATAACAAAGCCACTTCCATTGCCGATAATCTGGTTAAAACAGTATTATTCCTTTCGTCAGATGACGCAGCATTCATAAGCGGTCAAACTATCAACGTTGATGGTGGAAACAACAACGCCCTAGTGGAGGGAAATACCATCGCGTTTGGATGACCACAGATGATTTTCTGCTTACAGGCTTCGTCAAATTGAACACACTATAACAATTTAGGTAAATAAGATAATGCAAGCAATTCGCATTCATAACTATGGTGAGTCAGACGCGCTAACACTGGAAACTATAGCGCAACCCGAACCACAACCAAATGAAGTGCTAATTCGGGTTCAGGCGGCTGGAGTCAATCCGCTCGATTGGAAAATCCGGGCAGGCTACATGAAAGAGGTTTTTCCAATACCTTTGCCGTTCACGCCTGGAATGGATGTTGCAGGCATTGTGGAAGCGATCGGCACTGATGTTAAAGCATTCCAAGTTGGTCAAGCAGTTTATGGTGAACTACAAATGGGGGCTTATGCCCAGTTCGCTACGGCTTTGCAAGATGCGATCGCCCTCAAGCCGGAGACGCTGGATTTTGTGCAAGCGGCATCAGTGCCGATGGTAGCAATGACCGCTTATCAAGGGTTGTTTGATCATGCTGATCTCAAGCCTGGTCAAACCGTCCTGATTCATGCGGCATCAGGTGGAGTTGGTATGTTCGCGGTACAGTTTGCTAAATGGATCGGAGCGCACGTCATTGGAACTGCCTCAGCCGCGAATGCAGAATTTGTCCGATCTCTGGGTGCAGATCAAGTGATTGACTACAAAGCAACACCCTTTGAAGAAGTTGTTCAGAATGTCGATGTAGTTCTAGATACGTTAGGTGGCGACACGCAAGCACGGTCTTATGCAGTGCTGAAGCCAGGTGGCATTCTGGTTTCAACCGCTGCTCCCCCTGATGCTCAAAAAGCTCAAGAACGAGGTATCCGTGCAGAGATGATGAATATGAAACCCTCGGCCTCGCTGCTAGAGGAAATTGCTAATTTACTCGATTCCGGGCAGCTTAAGACGGTTGTTGCTCAGACCTTGTCTTTATCTGAAGCCCGTCAAGCTCAGGAATTGAGTCAGGGCGGTCATGTCCAGGGCAAAATAGTGCTTCAAATCAATGCTTAACCCGATGCGTGCTCAACCTACTGATCCATCTGGAAAGGCTAAAAATACCAAAAATCGGGGAAATTTATAAGTTGGAGAAATTTGCAAGCAATGGCTCTAGAGTCAGTATCAACTTTAGAGCCATTGCACTATCGGCTTAATTAAAGGATGAAATTCATTTTTGTATTGTTTAACCAGTCTTGCCAAACTATCCTTTCTGGTAACTGTTTATCCCTCAAAATGTTTAAGTCCCTATAATCAAAGCGACCGCATCTAAATTTGCCATTTGCCACGGGCAGTATTATTTTTTGGTTCTAACTAGAAGCGATAGGGGGTTGATCCCGTAAAGAAGCGATCGCAGCTTGTAGATACTGCTTTATCATTGTTCGCTGTCAGACAGAGATGTTTATACGTATTATCTCGTAGTTTTTTTCAGAAATAAAATATGATTCCTATAGGATAAGTATTATCCTATGCTTACTCCAAACAAGCGTTAAAATTCTCTGTTCGATAAGCTTTTGGCTTATTTGTTTGTCATCTTGCTCAGTCAGCTTTTGGTAAACTCCCTAATTCACTAGCGGGACTTAAACAAAACAGGAGAGTAAAAAAGTGTATAATGCTATCTCAGCATATCTTTCACGTTAAAAGAAGTTGATGAAAGAAACTACCCCCGCAGCAATGCCGGCATGTTTTGAAAGATGGTGTCAAAGGTTTGATGATGTATTTACTCATAAAGCTCAAAAAAGAGAGTTCAGACATTATTTAGGGGGATTATTGGGTGAAAGTGAGAGAAAAAACCTATTTCAAATCGCAGAGAATGCCGTAGGGGTGACTTACCACCGATTACACCACTTTTTAACCGAAGCACCTTGGTCGAGTTCCCAGGTCAACGAGCGTCGGTTAGAGATTATGAACAAGTGTAGTCAGACGAGAATCAGTAGAGGCTTTAGCCTCATAATTGATGATTCTGGACATAGAAAAAGCGGTAATTTTACAGATGGAGTAGGAAGACAGTATATAGGAGAAATTGGTAAAACAGACAATGGAATAGTAGTAGTAACAACGCATTTACATGATGGAAGAAAAAGCTTACCATTAGACATAGAGTTATATCAGCACGCTGATTCTTTAGCCCAAGGGAAACAAGACCCAGAATTTGAGAAGAAACCAGAATTAGCAATTAAGTTGATAGACCTGACACTTCAAAGAGGTTATCAACCAGGAATAGTAATTGTAGATGCTGGATATTGCAACAACACATCCTTCCTATTAGAGTTACAGAAGCGGCAATTAAAGTATTTAGGGGGATTAGCTAAAAATCGCAAAGTAACTATCAATGGCAAAGATAATATTCAACAAATAATTAGACTAGATGAATTGGCACAAGCTTTACCCCAAGAGGTATTTACAGAAATTCAACTCAACTTAGATAAACCCAAAACATTATGGGTAGTAACAAAAGAAGTAGAAATATCAGGTCTAAACGGAAAGCGAAATATTGCTATCGTCATGAACGCTGCGACTTTCTCGGATGCGACTGATCTTGATTATTTTATCACCAATGTTTCCTCATCAATTGTCACACCCCAATGGGTCGTTGATACTTATGGAGCAAGAAATTGGGTAGAAGTTTTTTATAGAGAAGCCAAGGGTTGGTTAGGACTAAAAGAATATCAAGTTCGAGACAAAAGAAGTTTAATGCGACATTTTATCCTAGTATTCTGCGCCTACACTTTTATTCTTTGGCATCAACTAACAGGGGGCTTAAGACGTAGGTGGGCGAACAAATCTTTAAACACATTTACTGAAGCTTTAGAAGCCTTTAGAACAGCTATGTCCTTTCGATTTTTTGATTGGTTAATTATGAATCGTGACGTGTTTACCGCTTATAAAGCCAGTTTGGGCTTTATTTGGGCTTAATTTTTGTCTAAGTCCCGCTAGAAATTATTTTTACAAGAGTTTTTTACAGATTGACCTTTATGACAGAACATTCATGTTGAGCCTTGTTGCAATGGTCTTAGCAAGATATCCCAAAAATACTCAGCAGCCCCTTGTTGAGACAATAATTTCTTCACATTCTGTTGGCTTGCAAAGAAAGCCATTCCCAAAGGTTGCAGAAAAAGAGCATATCCATCATCAACTATAGGCATGGATTCATTAATACTATTATCACTTCCTGAAGCATTCGAGGAATATGCAATGTCGCTTCTAAAAAAACGGCTAATTCCTCCAATTTCTCCTATCCAAATTCGACATTCAGTAGCTTTCTTTCCCCTAATGTAGACAATAGCCGAAAAATGATTTGCATCTATACGCTTGAAATGTGTATCAACTTCTGGATTTCGGTTGGATAGTTCAGCAAGTGAATTCTCAAAAAAGTTGGATATGTATTCAAATGATTCCTCTACAAATTGCTCCCTGTCTCGATCCGAGAATGTTTTGCGAATATGGAGATTGCTCGATCTTGGTATATCCAAAATTTGTGGTTTGACAGCAGAACCGTAACTTTTGCTTGGTGGCGTAGAATTCTGACGGAGTTGTAAGCGAGTAATTGTCTGTTTTACAGCGTTGACTACTTCAAGAAAAGCATCGTCTTTATCAGGGAATTTTGTGATAGGCTTGCCATCAGTTGGCATGACCAAGAGTTTGCCAAATGGCGCACTGGGCCAATCGCATGGACGCAGGATGACTGGTATAATATAGGATTCTCCTTTCTCATGCTTTTCCATCGCACGTTGCATCTCAATGTCATAACAATAATTGGAAGCTAGAAAATCTGAACTGACTAATAAAAGAATGATGTCTGCTTCTTCCAAGTTTTTGCTTATTGCCTTATCGAATTCCTCACCAGCAGTTATTCGCCGATCATGCCACGTCTCAATGAAGCCTTGCCTTTTTAGCATAGCAAGATGAATTTCCATCTCATCGCGCAGGATTTGATCTCGATGTGAATAAGAGAAAAAAACTGTAGCCATTCGACGATTATTAATTAAAGGTAGGTATTTACTTATGATTAATACCTTTATATCTTATACCAGTACAAAAGAACTAATTTCCTAAAGTAAACATCAAGTTTGACGCTTTGTCTTTTGACAGCGATCGCAACTTCATTTACAGTTCCGCACTAGAGGAGTGTTGAGTACTGAGTAAAGAAGAAAAGAAAAAATTTCTTATTACTTCTGCAACATCTTTATTCGGACACTCAGGACTCATAACTCAGAATCTCGGAACTTTTTTTATGGTAGATTTGTTGCTGATCGCAATCGTGGGGTTTCTGGGGAGTTTTGGACATTGCTTTGGGATGTGTGGGCCGCTAACAGTGGCATTTTCTCTGTCTCATCAACCAAAAAGTCCACAAACAGTCTCCTTGGGACGGACATTAACCTTAGAAAAACCCGATACTTGGCAACAGCAATTAAAATTTCATATCCTGCTAAACCTGGGGCGGATGTTGAGCTATGCTCTAGTCGGTGCTGGCATTGGGGCGCTAGGTTCGGTATTGCTGCAAGGTGGACAGCTAGCGGGTGTTGGCAGCGACTTCCGGCGCTGGATGGCAATTCTGACTGGTGTGATGTTGATTTGGTTTGGCTTAGGACAAGTAAAACCTGATTTACTACCGCGTATTACCGTGTTACATCCCTTATTGCAAGGTAGTTTACACGATCGCCTCAGCAGAGGAATGGTTAAACTTTCCTTAAAAACCAAATGGTGGACGCCAATGCTTTTAGGGATGACTTGGGGTTTAATGCCCTGTGGTTTCCTGTATGCTGCCCAAATTAAAGCCGCTGGAACTGGCAATTTATGGATGAGTACAGCTACTATGCTGGCTTTTGGCTTGGGAACCCTGCCCACGATGCTAGGTGTAGGCGTTTCCACATCTTTGCTAAGTAAAGACAGGCGCAGTCAGTTGTTTCGATTAGGCGGTTGGGTAACACTCACCATTGGCGTCATCACCTTGCTGCGGACTGGTGACACAATGGTAGATTACACCGGACACGCCGCCTTAATCTGCTTAATTTTGGCGTTAATTGCGCGTCCGATTAGTGGTTTGTGGGCTTCACCACTGCGTTACCGCCGCGGCTTGGGAGTGGGATCTTTTGTGCTTTCTGTGGTTCACACCTTCCACATGATAGAACACTCATTGCAATGGAATTTTGCCGCCTTTTCTTTTCTGCCGCCAGAATTTCAGTGGGGGATGGCTGCGGGTGCTGTAGCATTGGTATTAATGTCCCCCGCCGCTTTTACAAGTTGGGAATCTTTGCAAAAATCTTTGGGCAAGCGTTGGCGACAGATTCATCTATTGGGTGTGCCAGCCTTGCTCTTGAGTGCCATTCATACTGTGTTGATTGGTTCCCATTACCTGGGTTCCTTGCAATCAACTTGGGGAAATAAATTAGCGGCAGTACTGATGGTAATTGTTACTTTCAGTGTCTTACTAGTGCGATCGCGCTTTTTTTGGTCAAAGTTAGCCGTAGAAAAGTTTTATGTTCCCCCAACCAAATCGCGGTAAATCATCCTTATTTTCAGGTTCCATTCCCAGGATTCAAAAACAGAGGCGTTACCCCCTCAAAGACATTTTCTGGAAGAATCAAGGAACAATAAAGTATTTATTATTCCTGAGTTGCTTAGTTATATCAATAACTAATCTTTACCCTGCTTTTGCTCATAAGGTGGAAGTAGCCTCAGATGTTGGCGGCACTCTCCACATTGAACCAAATGATAATCCCCGTGCTGGAGAACCAAGCCAAGCCTGGTTTGCACTTACCCGTAGAGGTGGAAAGGTGATTCCCCTATCACAGTGTAATTGTCGGTTGGCTGTTTATGCCGAACCTTATGCAGCCGGAGAGCCGCCGCTGTTAGAACCACAGTTAGAACCTGTGACAGCCGAACGTTATCGAGGCATCCCAGGTGCAGAAGTTGTCTTTCCCAAACCAGGTCTTTATGAGTTGCAACTAAATGGAAAACCTGTCTCTGGGGCAAGATTCAAACCCTTTGAGTTCAAATTTGAAGTAACTGTGGCAGGAGGCGGGTCTACACAAGGTACACGAAACCTGCGAAATGTCAATGGCGATTTGGTAGAAGGTCAATCTCAACAATTACCAACTTGGGCAATCGCACTGCCAATTCTCGGATTTATCGGCATCTTAGTTGTCGTCATGCAAAGTATGAGGAGGGGTGGGGAGTAGGGAAGAAGCAGAGGGGCAGGGGAGGCAGGGGAGCCGGGAGACAAGGGGACAAGGGGGACAAGGGGGAATTATTGAACAAGTCTCTCCCTTGTCTCCCCCTCTTCCTTGTCTCTTCTCCATGCTCAATGCCCCATGCCCCATGTCCCATGCCAATGCCCAATGCCCTTACTTGTGTCGCTTCTGATGCCACTGCCACGCATGAGCGACGATATCTTTGATGGATGGATACTGAGGTTGCCAGCCTAAGATTGTTCTGGCTTTCTCGCTAGTGCCAATGAGAATTGGGGCATCGCCAGGGCGGCGATCGTGTTCTTCTACTGGTATCGAAACTTCTGTCACCTGTTCGGCAGCTGCAATTACTTCTCTGACGGAGAAGCCGCTGCCATTACCCAAATTAAAAACTTCGCTATCGCCACCTTTTAATAAATATTCCAATCCCAAAATATGGGCATCTGCTAAGTCATTAACGTGAATATAATCTCGAATACACGTACCATCAGGCGTGGGGTAATCAATGCCAAAAATTGAAATGGATTCTCGTTTGCCTAAAGCTGTCATTAGCACCAAGGGAATCAAATGGGTTTCTGGATTGTGATCCTCGCCCAGTAAGCCATTGGGATTAGCACCAGCAGCATTGAAATAGCGAAAACGCACTGATTGCAAACCGTAAGCGACATCAAAATCAGAGAGAATCCTTTCTACCATCAGCTTTGTAGCACCATAAGGATTAATCGGATCTTGGGGATGGGTTTCTGGAATCGGCACGAATTGCGGCACCCCGTAGGTGGCACAGGTAGAAGAAAAGACAAATTTCTTTACAGATGCTGTCAGCATCGCTTCTAACAGGGTCAAAGTACCAAAAACGTTATTACGGTAAAATTTGGCCGGATCGGTAACAGATTCTCCTACGTAGGTATAAGCAGAAAAATGCATCACCGCAGCAATATCGTGGGTTTTAAATAAATGATCGAGCAAGGCGCGATCGCTTGTGTCCCCAATTATCAGTTCTACCTGTAAAACCTTTTCTACTAAATCGCGATGTCCATAGACCAAATTATCAAGTATAACAACGCTATAACCCGCTTTCTTCAAAGCAAGCACTGTATGGGAACCAATATATCCAGCTCCTCCCGTTACCAGAATAGTAGGCTTTTCAGGCGACATCATTTTTCCTTTTAAGTCGATTACTTAATTAATTTAGTTTATCGGTACCATATTACTCTTCTGGAAAATTATAAATATATAGACGCAGTGTCAAAAAATTGCACTAAAATCACTACGACGGTAGTCTTTGGGTGTGAGGTTTGAGAAATTTTAAGTCAAACAGTACGATTACAATTTGACAATAAAATAAATCCATTTCCCGAAACCTCTAGGTTGAGTCTTACGGGTGACGCTTCTAACGTCGCTATCAGTAAGAAGTCGCCAGTTGTTTTACACAGGGAAACCATGCATGGCAGTCTTTTCTGGGGGCAACCCCAATTGAAACGGACTGCCTCTCCACCACACTGGCTCACTGCACCAGAAAATTTGAGAGTTAGTCTATGTTTCTATTGTTAAGCCGGGTACTGCTGTGGCTGCTGATTGGCACTATCGTTTATTCTCTGTTCCAGCGATTTTATCCCTCTGGAAGTTTTGTCGGGCGATTAATCTTAGTGGTTATCTTGGTAATCGTAGCCCTATCATTTCTTAACCCCAATGAACCTGCTGTGGCGTCGTTGTGGAGGATGCTATCTTTTCCACTCAAGCCTCTAGGAGCCTCTGTTTTACTGATGATTATTGCCGCTCAGAAAATCAAAGGAGGTGGAATAGACAAACCAGGAGGATATTTGATCGGTTGGGCACTGACAATTTTGCTGTTGGCAAGTACACCAGCAGTCGCGTATTTACTTTATAGAGCGCCATTAGCAATGACAGTTGAAAGCTCTGTCGCAACTGCTACACCAACATCTGGGACACTGGTAGCATTAGGGCAACCCACCACAGCTAACATCTTAGATGTAACGGGAGATAGCATTCTTTCTTATAATTTGAGAGTGCCTCCCTATTTATTACAAGGAAGTCCTCAAGATATTCGCGCACGCGGTTTACGACTTGAAGACTTTGTACCAAATTCGGAAACATTGCAATTGACAACAAGAACTTGGGAAAGTTACCTCGTTGAAATTTACAGGTTCTTGCGTGTTCAGCGGTAATCAGGTGAGAGAAATTTACTGGGTTCGTAGTAAGCGCTTGAGCGCTCAATCCAAGAACTAAAGTCCTTACTACGAACTTATTTCTTCATTAAAGTTGCTGTAGTAGATTACTACAACACGGCGGAAATAAACATACTATTCCAAATCAACAAAACGCTTATGCTGCATTAATTTTGAATTTTGAATTTTGAATTTTGAATTCGCCTTGCGGCACTAGTACCAAACGGCAATAACTATCCAGTAAAAAGAGGTAACAAAAGCTGAATTTATCACAAGCGGTATTTCCTATGCGTAGCTGCCTTCTTGGATTAGCAGTTAATCTAGATGATAAAGAAGTTGCACAATTGCTTTAATGGCAAAATCTCGACGAATCGCTAAACTCGGTGCTTACCTACAACCCCATTGGCGGGAAGCCTCCTTAGGCATTCTCGCTTTGTTGTCTGTCAATGCATTGGGTGTTTATATTCCTTGGTTGATTCGTGCTGGTGTTGACAAACTCTCGACAACCTTCAGCTGGAACCAAATACTACATTATGTAGTGGTTATTGTCTTGCTCAGTTCGGCGATGTGGCTAATGCGGATGGCATCACGCATTTGGCTATTTGGAGTGGGACGTCAGGTAGAATTTGACCTGAAACAACGGATTTTTGAACACTTACTGAAGCTGGAGCCTGCTTATTTTGCCAGTAATACTACTGGCGATTTGATTAGTCGGGCTACTAGTGATGTGGAGAATATCAAGCGGTTATTGGGTTTTGCGGTCTTAAGTTTGGCAAATACAGTGTTTGCCTACGCCCTGACACTGCCAGTAATGCTGGCAATTAGTGTGGATCTCACCCTAGCCGCCCTATCAGTGTACCCTTTTATGCTCTTATTGGTGAGTCTGTTTAGCGATCGCTTACGCAAACAACAAGCAGTAGTCCAAGAGCAACTCTCTGACATCAGCGAACTCATCCAGGAGGATATCAGTGGCATTGCTTTAATTAAAATCTATGCTCAAGAAGCAAACGAGCGTCGAGCTTTTGCCAAGAAAAATCAGCAGCTATTGACTGCTAACCTGGAATTGGCAAAACTCCGCAATACACTGTTTCCGTTAATTGGCGGGCTAGCTAATATTAGTTCACTGGTAATCATCTGGCTAGGGTCGGCACGGATGTCTGCTGGGACGCTTCAGGTTGGCGATTTTTTAGCACTGTTAATTTATGTAGAGCGCTTAGTTTTTCCCACTGCCCTTTTAGGATTCACAATTACTGCCTACCAACGCGGTGAAGTTAGTATCGATAGGCTTGAATCTATTCTCTCTGTCACACCAAAAATTAAAGATACAGCCGATGCCATACATTTACCAATGGCTGAACTAAAAGGCGAGCTGACAGCTAAAAATCTTACCTACAATTACCCTGGTTCTACTACTCCAGCTTTAGCAAATGTTAACTTTACCATTGCTCCTGGAGAAACTGTCGCGATTGTTGGGGCAATTGGTGCGGGGAAATCTACTTTGGCCAATGCTTTACCGCGCTTATTGGATATTGAATCAGGACAATTGTTTTTAGATGGACTAGATATTACTAAGATCGCCTTGACAGATTTACGAGGTGCGATCGCCTACGTTCCTCAAGATAGCTTTCTATTTAGCACTACAATCAAAAATAATATTCGCTACGGCGATCCAATTGGCGAACAACAGCAGATAGAATCTGTCGCTAAACTTGCCCAAATTGAATCAGAAATTCAGAATTTTCCGCAGCAATATGAAACTATTGTTGGCGAACGCGGTATTAATCTTTCTGGCGGTCAACGGCAACGTACTGCTTTGGCTCGAGCAATGTTGGTCAATGCTCCAGTGTTAATTTTGGATGACGCTCTCTCTAGTGTGGATAATCAAACAGCCACGAAAATCCTCAAAAATCTCTCCAGTGGTACTGAACGTAAAACAGTAATTTTTATTACGCACCAATTATCAGCAGCGGCGACGGCTGATCGAATTTTAGTAATGGAAAAGGGAAAAATTGTGCAGGTCGGAAATCACTTAGAACTTTTAAAACAACAGGGTTTATACAGGACTTTGTGGAGCCAACATCAAGTTGAGGAATTACTGCGGTGAAGATCGCAAGCAATTATAAGCTGATAGGCTATTCCCCCAAACTACGGAAAAATTCACACCCTCTTCAGACACCTGCCCTTTTGGAATCAGGCAGTTACGTCTTTCTTTGCCTTCTGTTCGCTCCAGTGGCTTGTTGAAGCTCTAACGCTGCGTAAATCTCATCTCGTAAATTCTACATGAATTGCTGCGATCGCTTCCACCCGTCTCATATTCAGGGCAGCAAGACTTACTTCGGCGTGAGCGCTTAGTTAAACGCTGCCCAATCTACAAGATGATAATTTATTTATTGTAAATCCCTGCCTGCCGACTTTACTGAAGGATTGTAAAGAGGCCAAGCAAAATAATTGCATTTGTCATAACTTTATAGTTATAGAACTATTGATGTGATCGCCTCATTACTCATGGTTAACACCCTACCGAAGCCAGAAATTAAAATCCCCAGCAAAGAAACTGTACTCACCCCCCGGTTTTACACTACAGATTTTGAAACCGCAGCCAAGCTGGATTTGTCTGCTCAAGAAACTCAGTTGCAGGCGATGTTGACAGAAATGCGGACAGACTACAACCGCCACCATTTTGTTCGGGATGAAGCGTTTGAACAGTCTTGGGAACACATTAGCGGTGAAGCAAGGCAGGCATTTATAGAGTATTTGGAACGCTCTTGCATTTCTGAATTTTCCGGCTTCTTGCTCTTCAAGGAATTATCCCGCAAGCTAAAAAATCGTAGTCCAGTGCTAGCGGAAATATTTCAAATGATGGCACGTGATGAAGCCCGGCACGCCGGATTTCTCAACAAAGCAATGGCCGATTTTAAACTCTCTCTTGATTTAAGCACTGTTACTAAAACCCGCACTTATACATTTTTCCCGATTGAATGGGTACTTTACACCGTTTACCTCTCAGAAAAAATCGGCTACTGGCGTTACATTATTATTTTCAGGCATCTAGAAAAGCACCCAGAAAACCAGTTTTACCCCATATTCCGCTACTTTGAGAGTTGGTGTCAGGACGAAAACCGCCACGGGGACATATTTAAAGCATTATTGCGTTCTCAACCGCAACTTTGGAACACCTGGAAATCTAGGCTGTGGAGTCGCTTTTTCTTGCTATCAGTATTTGCTACTCACACCCTGACAGTTCATGAACGTTCTGGGTTCTACAAATCATTGGGACTTGATGCTACAAAATTTGATATCCAAGTTGTCCGCAACACCAATGAAACAGCAGGACGGGCTTTTCCTGTAATATTGAATACCGAACATCCCAAGTTTTTCTCACGTCTACAACGCTGTGCTGGTTATAACTTAAAAATTGCAGAGATTGAAGGCAGTTCTAGTCCGAAATTGGTGAAGCTAATTTGCAAACTACCTTTGATTGCAGCAATTGTTTGGAATCTCCTGTTACTTTACCTCATCAAACCGATTGATACTGAAGCCCTGCGGGGAACGGTTCGTTAGCTATTGATCAAACATCTGCTGGTGAAATTAATTATGTGTCCTGAATAACGCATAATTAATTTCACTAGATGTCAATTCTTGAATATTTGGGTAGCTGAATAATGACAAAATTAGACTAAGAGGCTATTTATTAAAGTAAATTTAAAGCCAAGTAGAAAAAGATTGTCGGAAGGATAGGATACCTCAGACCATCTCAAAGTACAAGCCCAGTTCTTAAAACGCAACATCCGCAGCAATCTCGTGCCAGCGAGTAGCCAAATCCTCCGCAGTAGAACTTTCAACAGCGGCAAGGTTCAACGGATAGTCCACGTTGTTTCGCTCGATCCAGCGCACAGCTGTGAATTGACCATTGCTTGCCCTTAATATAAATCCAGACTCTCGGCATTCTGGAGAAGCGAGATATAACACTCCGGGAGCTACTTGATCGGGTCGCAAATCCTTTGGCTGATCTTGTACGTCCCACATCCGCGTTTTGGCTACCGGCGAAATCGCATTAACAAGAATTTCATGCTCTTTGCCTTCAACCGCGAGCACGTTCATCAGACCTATCTGTGCCATTTTCCCCATCGCATAGGGGGCGAGACCACTAAGGGCATATTGCTGATAAATAGCTCTATCCGAAGTCGTCAGCACGATTCGTCCGTAGTTTTGCCGCTTCATAATTGGAAAGGCCGCTTGAGCCAACCACGTTGGCGCTTCGACGTTAACTTTAATGGCCCGCTGCAAAAAATCAGGGGTTAGCTCTTCTACTGATTGGTATGCGACCCATCCAGCGTTGTGGATCAAGATGTCGAGGCGGCCAAATTTCTCCAGCGCGGTTTCCACTAGGTGTGTGCAGTTCTCTCTACTATCAAGAAATTCGGTGATCGGGAACGCAATCCCGCCTGCTTCGTAAATTCTCCTTGCAGCATCAGCCGCCACGTTCGGATCGAAACCAGTTCCATCTTTATTAACGCCTGCATCGTGTACGATGACTTGCGCTCCTCTATCCGCTAGCAAGCGGGCATAAGCTGCTCCCAAACCTCGCCCGCTTCCAGTAATAATTGCTACTTGCTCGTCGAGTCGAATCACTTAACTTCCTCCTGACTTAAATTCTGAGTTTTAGTGGAGCTTTGCACCATCTAATGACTAGCTTACAGAGCTTAACTACACAACTATGTATAATCTGTACTCACAGTAACCTGCTGCCAAGTATCCAAATCCGTTTTCACCCCTGACAGTTTCTCCTGAATTAAACTCATGGCATCCGTGCCTAACGCCAGTCGCATCGGTGGATGAGGACTTTCCACAGCTTGAATGATGGCTTGCGCCGCTGATCGTGGATTGCCTAGTTGCTTACCATCCATATCTTTGAACCACTGTAATGAGGCACCGCTCACCGGAGCATAGGCATTAATAGATTGTTCGGCTGCTGCCAGAGAGCGTCCGTTAAAGTCTGTGCGAAATGCACCAGGTTCAATTAAAGTGACTTTAACTCCAAAGGATTCAACCTCCTTAGCCAGGGCTTCAGACATGCCTTCAAGAGCAAATTTAGTGCCACAGTAGATGCTACTTCCACTAAATCCCACTAATCCTGCCGTAGATGACATATTTATAATGTGACCGCTGCCTTGCTGACGCATCAAAGGCAAGACAGCTCGTATTAGACGGAGTACCCCAAAGAAGTTGGTTTCAAACTGTCGGCGAATATCGGTATCACTGACTTCTTCGAGTGCTCCAATTAGTCCATAGCCAGCATTGTTAACCAATACATCAATTCGACCAAATGTGATGATTGCTGCATCAACGGCTGCTTGTATGTCTTGGGATAATGTTACATCCAGACGTACAGCCTTTGCGATCGCTGGATAGTGGTCAATCAAAGCGCCAAGTTGCTCTGGTTTGCGAGCAGTAGCAAGTAGGTAGTCGCCCTTGTTCAACACAGCTTCTGCTAGGGCACGTCCGAACCCTGTTGAACATCCTGTAATCAACCAAACTTTAGGAGCGACACGATTTTTGTCCGAGTTCATTTGTTTTCTCCAATACAAAAACGATGAGACACGCCTTATATTTCTTACGATAGGAGACAGCCATGCGACTGTCCAATATATATTTGACTAAGATTAATAGGTTAGACATATAAGTGTGATGGAATTACGGCATCTGCACTACTTCATCGCGGTGGCTGAGGAACTACACTTTAGTCGAGCAGCCCAGCGGTTGTGCATTTCCCAACCCCCGCTCAGTCAGCAGATTCGTGCTTTGGAAGATGAACTAAAAGTCAAGCTGTTTGAGAGAACGAAGCGGCAAGTGCATCTGACTGAAGCAGGCAAAGTGTTTTTAGAGCGCTCCTATGGAGTGTTAGCGCAACTCGAACAGGCAATCGAAGTGACACAACAGATAGGGCGGGGTGAGGTTGGACGGTTGGCGATCAGCTTTGTCGGCTCTGCAACGTATACCGTACTGCCAGATATTTTAAGTGTCTTTCGAGAACAGTTTCCTGCTGTAGAACTGCGATTGCATGAACTGACAACTGCTGAGCAAATTCAAGCCCTGCATCACAAACAGGTTGATGTCGGCATTGTTCGTTCTGCCATCATCGAGCCAGGTTTGAGTGTGGAATGCATTTTGCAAGAATCATTGGTATTGGCGTTGCCAAAAACCCATCCGTTCTCTGCCCAGACTAAAGTATCTCTCTCCACTTTGGCAGATGAATTATTTATCCTATTTCCTGCCAAAATGGGACCCATCTTTTACGAGCAAATTATTAACATTTGTCAACAAGCTGGATTTCGTCCGAAAGTCGCTCAGGAGGCAGTTCAGATGCAAACTATCATCGGCTTGGTTGCAGCAGGACTGGGCATCGCTTTTGTTCCCGCCTCCTTGCAAAACTTCCACAGAAGCGGAGTCATTTACAGACCCTTACAAGAGCAGATACCTAAAACCGGACTCTATCTTACTTGGCGGCAGCATGATTCCTCTCCAGTAATAAAAGCATTTCTGGGCTTGGCACGGAAGACGACACAATCAACATGAGCTTGAATCATAAGCCAAACACACAGTGCAAATTTATCACCGTCATAGCCGGAATCGACCCACATGACCTCAACTTTATCTAGTAATTCGGGGCGCTCTTCTAGCAGTTTCATCAAAGCGTAGGCAGCAATTACTTGTTCTGAGGCATTTGCTTCACTAACGACAACTTTCAACAACAGTCCCAGACTATCAACCAAGGTCTGCCGCTTTCTTGCTTTTACCTTTTTACCGCAATCATTGCCGTACACATTCTACGCCAGTTACTTGGCTGTCGGCAAAGCCGCCCAACACACTGACTCCTTATAAATAGCCTCTAAAGTCTATACATAAGTATGTTAATAAAATAGTCAAATTTTTGTATATATACTGAAATGCAATAGGTAAGAGATTCGTTAATTAATCTATAAAATCTAGGAATTGGGAAATGAGCGACATTAAAAGACAAACCGCTTTGCCTTTACTCACATGGAAGCGACCCAACATAGGTACATCAAATTTTACAAATCCATCGCTTGTCTCATCCAATATTCCCACATTGGCTAATCCAACACGCGGTTTTGGTTTACCAACAAATAATACTCCACTCAATACAGTCATGGAAGTAACAGGCGACCTTCAAGATGCCCCGTCTGCTAATGAGCAATTATTAGAACCAGAAGTTATTAAAGAAAAGCCTCTTGTTCACGACATTAGTCGGATATCTTTACGTCGTCCACAACCGCAACTTATGGTTAGCCAGCCAAAAGACCAGTATGAGCAGTCAGCCACCCAGTCAGCTGACCAGATTATACTTCTACCTAAACCTAAATCAGATATAAATATCGGCGGAATAGATTCACATATAGTACAACGAGAATGTGCAGATTGCGAGCAAGAAAAAGAGGAAGTACAAACCGAGTTGTTGCTACAAGGCTTTAGCGATCGCAGCATTCAGACCCAAGATAATATTGAGAGTCAGTTAAATAATAGTAAGGGTGGAGGAAGCCCGTTATCTCCCGAAGTGCGAGACTTTATGGAACCACGCTTTGGTAGTAAATTCGACAATGTGCGAGTACATACTGACTCCAATGCTACGCAGATGAATAAGTCGTTGAGAGCGCAGGCCTTTACTCATGGTAGTGATGTTTACTTTAGCGCCGAGAAATCACCTGGTAATAACGAGTTGACAGCCCATGAGTTAACCCATGTGGTACAGCAGACAGGCAAAGTGCAAAAACAAAGCGATGCATCTATAGCATCGGCCCCTGTTGAACAGACATCTAGTGGTATGCCGCCTAAAAAAGGGACAACTAAAATTGACAAAAAAAATACCACAATTACTGCTTCTGGAAAAAATATTACCGAAGCAATTACAAACTTAACATCACAAGGAAAGGGGGAAGCGGGCAGTGTTACTTGTGCCCCGACAAAAGATGTCAAAACTTACCAAGCAGAAGATCAATCCGATGAAATCGTCTACGAGGCAGATGTCTCAGTAACAGAAACTAAGGCAATGCCCGTCTGGACGGAACTTGACCAACAGTGCGAACCTGTTAAAAAAGAATGGGCAAGGTTTTATAGCGCTCTTGATACACACGAGAATGGGCACATTAGTATTGATGAGAAGGCTTTTAAAGATTTACACAAAAAGCTTCTTGGCAAAACAACCTCAGCATCTGACAAGATTTTTAACGATACTTACACCCAAGCGAATACTGATAACAACGCATACGATACCACAACGAAACACGGACTCACTCAAGGTACAGGAGTAACTCCGGTTCAGTGCGGTCCAGAAAAAGTTTCTCAAAGTGGAGATGAATCGGATGCAAAGGTAGAGGTTCAAACTCAAAAATAGAGGCGAAAACACCATAACACAAGCTTACTAATAATTTTCGCGTTTATACTGTTTGGAGTCAAATTGAGAAATTATAAAAAGAACGCCGAACTATACGGAAGCCACTTGGCTTGACTACAGTGCAAGAAGTGTCAACAGCGAATTCATTCACAAGGTGCTTGATTCTTCTGGCTGTCTGTGATAGCTTTTTTTTACAAACCATAAAATACTGTAAGTTTATCAAAATACCGTTGTTTATAAATTTCGTTAACCTAGTTGCAAGGATTTGAAGTTAAGAATAAATAGCTAATCTATCGAGATTATTTATTACAGGTAGTATATTGCGAACCAACGAACTAGAAATTAATCTCTAAGCCAGGGCAACCTTATGAGCAAAATACGTGCTGTGATTGTCGATCCCAATGTACCGGGGCGTTTGGCACTGAGCGAAGTGACTGCACCAAAGCCTGCCCCAGATGAAGCTCTAGTGCGGGTAGCGGCGATTTCTCTCAATCGGGGAGAGATAAAACGTTCAACTTCTGCTGAGGCTGGTTGGCAGCCTGGTTGGGACTTAGCAGGTGTAGTGGAAATTCCTGCGGTTGATGGTTCAGGGCCTCCCCAAGGGGCGCGTGTAGTTGGCTTGCGCCGTGCCGGAGCTTGGGCAGAACTCGTGTCTGTTCCTACTAACGCCTTAGCAGTAGTGCCGTCATCAGTATCTTTTGCTCAAGCCGCCACACTGCCTGTAGCAGGTTTAACCGCATACCATGCAGTGTTAAAAGGTGGTTCGCTTTTGAGTCGGACAGTTCTGGTTACAGGTGCATCAGGAGGCGTAGGTTACTTCGCTATCCAATTGGCGCAACTGTCAGGAGCACAAGTTGTGGCACATATTCGTCAAGCTGGCTATGAAACTCTAGTTAGAGAAGCAGGAGCGCAATCGGTGGTGATTGGCGAAGACCTTTCACCTGCCAGCGAGTACGGCCCCTACGATCTAATTATAGAGTCAGTAGGTGGCAAGACTTTGGGGATAGCCCTTGGCTTACTGGCACAGGATGGAAAAACTGTGCTGTATGGAGTATCTGGGGGAAATGAAGTGACATTCAACGCGGCTCAGTTTTTTGGAACTGGTAGCGTCAGCCTATATGGTTTACGTCTATTTGATGAATTGAGATTTGAATCAGCCGCAGTCGGTCTAAAACGGCTTTTGAGTCTAGTAGAAGCAGACCAGTTACATCCTCACATTGATTTAGAAGCTTCTTGGACACAAATAGCTGACGTGGCCCAACAACTACTCGATAGGCGTTTTCCTGGCAAAGCTGTGTTGCACATTTCAAATTGAGCAATAGCAGATGGTATGAGGGATAGTACTGACTTCTGGTTCAAACTAGATCGGCTTGTAGCCATTAGTAATTTCAAGATAGATCGCCCAAAAGGGACATCACATCCACGTTATCCATCTTTCATTTATCCCCTAGACTATGGATATTTACAAGACACTCGCTCTGGAGATGGATCTGATATTGATATCTGGATAGGTAGCTTGTCTAGTAAAACAGTAACTGCTGTCATTTGTAGTGTTGACTTGGAAAAGCGAGATACAGAAATCAAGATACTTCTGAGTTGTACATCTGAGGAAAGCCGAGTCATCTTGGACATCCACAATACAGGTTCTCAATCAGCAATATTATTGGTTCGCAAGTAAATTACATTTTTGAAGGTAGCTGTGTATGAGTTTAGAACTAAAACTATCAGGTAAAACAGCGATCGTCACAGGAGGAAGTGCGGGAATTGGTTTAGCAACTGCTAAAGCACTTTATAGTGAGGGTGTGAATGTGGCGATCGCAGCCCGCAATCAAGAAAAACTAGAAAATGCAGTAGCTGCCATCCAGTCTTTACCAACTCCTGGCGCTAAAGTTATTGCCATCAGCGCTGATTTGACTAAAGCAGAAGATGTTGAGAAAGTTGTCTCCACAACATTGGCCCAGTTTGGTCAGATTGATATCTTGATTAATAATGCCGGGTCAGCCCGTGCTGGGTCTTTCCTAGAATCCACTGATGATTTATTTTTGGATGCTTGGAACTTAAAATTATTGGGCTATATCCGCTTAGTTAGAGCCGTCGTTCCCCATCAAAAAAGTCGCGGTGATGGGCGGATTGTCAATATAGTCGGTGGTGCAGGACGGACACCTCGTCCGAACTTCCTAGCTGGTGGTACAAGCAATGCTGCTTTGCTGAACTTCACAAAGGGCATTTCTAAAGAGCTAGCCGAGTACAACATTCGCATTAACGCTATCTCCCCTGGTGCTACAGCTACTGAGCGTGCCGAGACTTTAGCTCGGCAAAACGCCCAAGCGCAAGGGATCACCGTCGAGGAAGTAAAGGCACAAAACATCCAAAGTATTCCTTTAAAAAGAATCGCCCAGCCAGAAGAAATTGCCGCGCTGGCGCTATTTTTGGTGTCTGATCTTGCTGCATCGATTACAGGAACAGAGATTATCGTTGATGGCGGATCTACCCCTGGTATTTAGTAGAGACGCGATGAATCGCGTCTGATGAATCGCGTCTCTACTGTTGTAAAAATATAAACTTCTTGGAGATAAAAACATGAGTTCTCAATACTTTGATATCAAACCAGTCGCAGGACGTATCGGTGCTGAAATTATTGGTGTTAATCTGAGTTCTAACCTCAGTGATGACATCATCAGTGACATTCGCAAGACTTTAGTCAAATACAAAGTCATATTTTTCCGTGGTCAGCAACAACTCGATGCCAATGCACAAGTTGCCTTCGCTCGTCGTTTTGGTGAAGTCACTACAGCTCATCCAACTGTACCATCGCTGCCAGAAAATCCAGAAGTCTTAGACCTAAATTATGGGCGTACCACTTCCCGCGCCAATAGCTGGCATACTGATGTAACATTTGTAGACCGTCCTCCTCTCGGTTCTATCCTACGAGCGCTTGACATTCCGCCAACTGGTGGCGATACAATCTGGGCAAACTCAGTAACTGCATACCAAGATTTACCTACTCATCTGCGTAATCTAGCGGATCAACTTTGGGCAGTACACAGCAACAAATTCGACTATGCTACTGCATTTGACTTACCTGAAGATGCCAAGGCTTATCGGGCTGTCTTCACTTCGACTGTATACGAGACTCTGCACCCAGTTGTACGCATCCATCCCGAATCTGGGGAGCGGGGGCTATTCATCGGCGGATTTGTGCGCCAGTTCCGTGGCTTATCAACAACTGAATCAGATGACATTCTGCGGCTGTTGCAAGCATACATCACACGTCCTGAAAACACAGTCCGGTGGCGTTGGCAAGTTGGTGACGTAGCCTTTTGGGATAACCGGGCTACTCAACATTATGCGATCGCAGATTACGGCGACCAGCCTCGCCACGTTCAACGAGTGACAATTGTCGGCGATCTCCCAGTTGGCATTGATGGGAAACAAAGTGAACCGATCAAAGGAGATGCTTCTGAGTACAACCGACGTCAGGCGGTAACTGCGTAATACTTGGGCATTGGGCATGGGGAATAGGGGATGAGTCTTTGATACTCGTGAATGAGTCTTTGAATTCCGTTAATGAGTCTTTAATACTCGCTGACGAGTCTTTGATACTTGTGAATGAGTCTTTGAACTCCGTTAATGAGTCTTTAATACTCGCTGACGAGTCTTTGATACTCGTGAATGAGTCTTTGAACTCCGTTAATGAGTCTTTAATACTCGCTGACGAGTCTTTAATACTCGTGAATGAGTCTTTGAACTCCGTTAATGAGTCTTTAATACTCGCTGACGAGTCTTTGAACTCCGTTAATGAGTCTTTGAACTCCACTCCCCTGGTTTATTTGCTACCCCTCATCTCCCCATTCTCTTTTACTGGCTTAACCTTCCACTGATTAATGACTTCTGAATTCTGAACTCAGTATCTAATGATGATCGCACTTTTTTATGAAACTCTTCTATACACCTAATTTACCCTATGCACGCATTGCACGGGTAGCAATAATAGAATTGAATCTGTGCGTTAGGCGTAGCCCGTCGTAGACATCGCATCAAAACGCAAAAAGTCATTGCACGAGATCCAAACAGCGACCTATTGAATTACAACCCTACAGGTAAAGTACCAACTCTAGCGACTGATGACGGATTTATCTTGAGTGAAACACGTATAATTTGGTTCTATCTAAATCACTTAAATCCTGAGATTAAACTAGTTGCTGACATATCTAATGGTTTTTTACAGCAACTTGAAGGTATGACTGGTGGGTTCATAGATGGCATTGCTGTCTGGGTACGGGAGTTAAGGCATCCTCTGGGTGAGCAGTCTCTTGGGGCGATCAAGTTTGAGCATGAGCGGGCATTGAGAATTTTGGACTATTTCGAGAAGATATCAGATAAACTGGCATAGTTTTGATTGAACAACTGGCAGTGTTTTTGAAGCGACGGCTTTGATTTCCTCAAACTTCATCTGGTTTGTTATTCCAGTGGTTTTAACAATACAATCAAGTCGTCTCTAAAGAAATTTTTTATCGTGTTGGGCATCTTAACGGTTCTTCTATCCTCTTTTGTTTTGACGTTTCACAACGTTACTGTCCGAGTTTTGTTTTCAGAACATCTCGTACTAGGTTTATTTTTACTCGGTGGATACGTTAAACCGGATTTGCAGAATTCCTTCTTGCTGATGTTTATGCGAATGCTGCTGGTGGTTCCACTGATGGCATCTCTATCATTCAAGCTATATCCATCTGCTTGGACAGAACTCCAAGACTTGTTCACCCGCAAGCGTAGAGATGTTTTGATTCAAGCTCTTGGCTGTGGAGTGCTAATGTTTGTGTATATTGCCTCACTCTACATTGCTATTGGCTTGATTCCCACAGGCATTGCCTTGACCCTTTTCTTCACCTATCCCGTATTTACAGCACTGTTGTCATGGAAGTTTTTTGGCGATCGCCCCACATTGTTCCGTTGGCTGGTAATGGCTATTATTCTGGGGGGAAGCGCTCTCACCATTCCTCAATCTTCTGCTACCTACAGCAGTCATACCATTGCGATCGGCATTTTCGCTAGTTTTGGCGCTGGGATCGTTTATGCCTTTTATTGCATCATTGCTCAAAAATGTTTAGAAAAATTCCATCCAGTTCCATTCACCTGGATCAGTTTTGCTTCCACTCTACTGCTTTGCAGTATTAGTTTACTTTTTTGGCCGGCTAAGAGCGGCCAACTTGATTGGACACCCCTATGGATTGGTAGCATATTTTCGGGTCTTGTCAGCTTTCTCGGACACACTTTAAACAATGTGGGAATTCGGATGGTTGGCGCATCTACCGCTTCCATAATTGGCTCTAGCAGTCCAGCATTGACGGCGCTAGTTGCATGGATAACCATTAGCGAAACTTTAAATGTGATTCAGAGTGTAGGGATTGGTGTTGTCACATTGGGCATCGCCTTACTTAGTGCAGAAGGTTTTGTGAAAAAGCTCAAAATTAGAGGTTGAATTGGGAATTAAAATATGCCTTTCTTTGCTATTCTTTTCGATCTTGACGGGACTTTGACAGATCCTAAATCTGGCATCACTGGTTGCATAAAGCTTATGGTGCTGACTTGATTGCCCATTCTCCAAGCGATATTCCAAAATTAATAATTCGTAAATAATGCCACCATCTTTAACACTTTTCCATAGTTTACTTCTCTTTAGTACCGCTTTTATTGCAGGTGGATTAAACGCTGTAGCAGGTGGTGGAAGTTTTATCACGTTTCCAACTCTTATCTTTACAGGTGTACCCCCGATCGCAGCTAACGCCACGAATAATACCGCGATTTGGGTGGCTGCTCTAGCAAGTGCTGGAGCATATCGTCAAGATTTAAACATCGAGCGGCGAGATTTTTTACTTTTATGTGGTGTCAGTTTAGTTGGTGGCATAATTGGCTCGGTAGCTTTGTTATACACATCGCCAGATGTGTTTAAAAAGCTGATTCCCTATCTATTGCTGCTAGCAACGGTTGTATTTACCTTTGGTGAATCGTTTAAAAAGTGGTTACAGCGTCAAAAGCAGAATATATCACCGGAATCTGTACCCTTGTTTAATTTGGTACTGGCTCAACTAGCGATCGCAATCTATGGCGGTTTTTTCGGCGCAGGTTTAGGAATTTTAATGCTGGCAACTCTGACATTTTTAGGTATCAAAAGTATTCACAAAATGAATGCTTTTAAGACATTTTTAGGGAGTTGTATTAATGGTATTGCAATTATTCCATTTATTTTTGCAGGTGTAATTGCTTGGCATCAAGCTATTTTGATGGCAGTAGGTGGCTCTCTTGGTGGTTACTTAAGCGCTCATCATGCTCGTCAACTTGAACCGCACTTAATTCGGAAATTTGTGATGATTGTTGTCTTCAGCATGACTGCCTACTTTTTTATTCACGGTTAAGGACTAAGAGCTACTGAGGGGTGATCTATGGAAGCATCAAGAAAATCGCAGGTCATGCTTCGTGCTTTTGGTTCCAGAAATTTTCGCCTCTACTACATAGGTCAGGCAATTTCTTTGATTAGTACGTCCAGAGCTTAAAAAAAATAGCTTTGGCTATTTGAAAGAGTGCATAATCAGCCATAACACCAAAAATTGGTAAAAACAATGACTACTATAAATGACCCTACTGTTATAGCTGAAGTAACTGATTTGTACCTCAAATATGAAGAAGCCCTTTCTAATAACAATTTAGAGGTGATGGATAGCTTGTTTTGGGATGCGCCCGAAGTAGTGCGGTTTGGAATTACAGAAAACCTCTATGGCGGCGATGAAATTCGTAACTTTCGCCAGAATCGACCAAACCCAAAAATAGAGCGAGAAATCTCGAATCTCAAGGTTGTAACTTTTGGGAAAGATGCAGCAACAGTAACTTTAGAATTTCGCCGGATTATCAATGGTGCAGAGCGTTTTGGGCGACAAAGCCAGACTTGGTACAGGTTTACCGAAGGATGGAAGGTGGTTTCAGCCCATGTTTCATTATTGCCAGTGTAAGTTTTAAAACTATGACTAGCATTACCGAAATTGCCCCAGATATCTATCGCATCTCAACCTATGACCCAAAATTGTGAGTGCATTACACCCAGATAGTACATTGATTACGATCAAGAGCGATCGCCAGCTTGCAAAACTTGTGCAACAGCTATTTGCAGATAAGTCTAATGCCCGCGCACTTCAAGGCGACTGGCGCGATTTGCTCACCTATGCTCCCTTTGATTTGTTATTTGCCGATGGCGGAAAGGCAAAACTCACAGAACCTTAAACATTGATAACTGCTCTCAAGCTTGGAGGCTTGATCTTACTAGACGATCTCACACCCAAAGAATACTGGCCACCAGAATGGCACGGACGCACAGATCCAATCAGGAAATTTTGGCTCAAAGATCTTCGGATTGCCGCCACAGAAATCCGCGTGACAGCAAAAAGTGCAGTAATTTTTGCAACGCGCATCCAATGGCTATAGTACTAGCTTTACCAAATTTAAAATTACTAGAAATAATTACTGTAAAAAACAGAGAAATAGAGGTTTAAATATGGAAAATTCATTTGATTGGATTGTTTTAAAATCTAGACATATAGTAAAAGACAAATGGATTTCAGTACGGTCTGATACTTGCCAAATGCCTAATGGAACAATAGTTGACCCCTATTATGTTCTTGAATATCCAAGATGGGTAAATGTTGTAGCTTTAACTAAAAATCAGGAAGTTATTTTAGTAAAGCAATATCGCCACGGTCTGAAAAAAACAATTCTAGAATTGCCCAGTGGTGCTGTAGAGACTGAAGATATTTTACCATTAAAAGCCGCAAAACGCGAGTTATTGGAAGAGACTGGTTACACTAGTAATAATTTTATTGAAACTGGTATATTATCACCAAACTCAGCCAATCATAACAATTTAACTTATTGTTTTTTAGCAACAGATGTAGAATGTATAGCTGATTTAAAGTTAGACCTTACCGAACAAATTGATGTAGTTTTATTGCCTTTAAAAAAGGTCGTTGAAGGTATTGATAAAGGTATACTATTGCAAACATTACATATTAGCTCATTATTTTTTGCTCTAAAAAAACTTGATAAAGTGCAATTTTCTTAATCATCTGGCTAGAGTTGTCTTTGTCAATAACTTCACTAATGACTAAACGAGGATTCACTAATGATATTGGAAACTCAACGCTTATTACTGCGGGAAATGACGCTTTCTGACCTCGACGCCTTACTGCTTGTCCTCGGCGATGCAGAGTCGATGCGCTACTACCCAAAACCCTTTGACCGCGAGAGCAGTCTTAGAAACAGAGAAGTTCAATAATCTGTGTACCAACGTTGAGGCTGTTCACCAAGAACATAGTTAGCTATTGCATTAAGATGAGAGCGAAAGTATCTTGTTCCTAGTCTGAGACTAGGAATGCCTGTTGTTGGGGCTGCCGTCTCAAGACTTGCGGCAGGGTCCAATGAACAGCATTTCTAGCCTCTGGCTGTAAACGAGACTTGAAAAGGATTAAGCGTTGGTTGTAGAGCGAACTTTGGTTGGCTGTGCTTCAAAATATCAAGTGCATTTAATTTTTTGAGTATAAAATCTAGCTACTAAAAGAGCCGCACCTGCTACTAAAGTTGCTAGTACACTATCAGGTTCAGGGACAGCAGCAACTTGAGCATCAATTCGTGCAGTTCCAGCAAACAAACCTGACAATTTAGGGTCGTTTAATATATCAGCAAACTCTGGAGAAATTAACAATTGAACATCAGGGATGGTTAAATTTTGACCATTAAATGCTACAGGTCCGGGAGTGCTTAAATCAAACAAGATTGTATTTAAAGAAAATGTGTCTCTTAAAACAAGTCCGCTGGCACCTGTAACAGTACGTCCTGGAGCAAAACCGATTGAAAAATCACCAACAGTAATTTGATCGTTGAATGTAACAGTACCAGTATGCTCGATTGTACCTGAGAGCGGAGTAAAACCGCCCTCATCACTGAACATGAAGTTAGTAAGTGAGTCAATGTTGAAGCCAACTAAATAATTGCTAGGAATTGGTGCAACTGTCTGATTAGTACCTGTCAAGTTTAGCCCAATACTACTAAGAATCTTCTCATGATCGCGATCAATGCTGGTGACTCCAGATATCACTTTAAAAGTTGCAGCTTCTACCTGTATGGGTGCTATTGAGATAAAAGCTGCTGTCGTACAACCAAGAATTCCTGCAAACTGAAAAAAACGCATATATATTTCTGATGATCTTTGTAGTTTATTTTATCTAAAAAAACGTCCTTTATTAATCTATGAACTAAAAACTTATCGCTAAAAAAGTATTTTCAAAATTGAAGATTATGTAAACATACAGTTAATAACAAAATGTAACTATACAGTTACAAATACAAAGGTGAGTATGTGGGTGCAAATAAAAATTACTAGTAAAAATGAGGCGTAAAGTATAAGGTATAAAGCATTAAGAATATAAGAAAAAAAAATATACTTACGTTTAATTATGCCCAATACCGATTATTTAGGAACAAATTTCAAAGTCCCTCTTCTAATCTTGAGCTATGCATTAGTCACATCTTTCTTAACAATCTTGAAACCCTAGTTTTATAAGCATCTTGGATACTGATATCTTAGGTATCCTTGACAAATGTACCCTTATTATTCTCGATAAAACTACGTTTTTATTGGGAATTAACGACGAAATCATAAGGGTTAGAAAAAATGTGATTGAATACTCTCACAAATGTTGAGAAAGATCCGGGTAATGGATAGTAACCTTGAAAGAAGGATTTAGGGTGAGGGTTTTTGATTCATGCATGAAGTCTAATTAAGTATTCGCAGATTCTAGCTGAGAACCAGAGAAAGCTAATTTATTTCTTAGTTCACAGACTTGTTCTAATCCACCAGCTTATTTTCTCCAAATTAGGATCTATTTCCTGCCAAAAGCTTGCTGATGAGTCTGTTTCTCTTATTGTTACGAGTATTCTATCTATACTGTCGAAGTTTTTTTGAATTAATTGCTTATCTAATTTAGGAATATCTAATTTCAGATATTTTAAACGGTTGGGTAACTCTACTTTCTCTTTTGCTTGCAAGTGGGCAATCTGAGCAACTTGTTCTAAAATTGTATCTACTGATACAATAATTTCTTGCAGGCTGGGTTTTTTAGTTTTTAATTGTAAATCCTTTTCTTCAAAGGCTTCTTCTTGATTACTTAACTTTACTAAGACTATTTTGACAAAGAAAATATTGTAATCTACCTCACTAACTTCACCAACTTGCTGATAGTATTTTCCACTTTTATTTATAACTACTATGTCACCTTTCTCAATTCTATTGTTCATAACTTATACAATTTTGTAATTAAATTACTAAATAATCTCCTCTACAGAAAATACTACTCTAAAGCCACAAACCCTCAATCCACCGTCTGACTCATTCCAGCTACGACTGGCGCTGCGACAAAGTTCTGGACTGAAACTCCAAGAACCACCGCGTAGCACCCGGCGATTCATATCACCGCCAACTTCCCAAGCTGTTCCATCTAAGGGTGCGTCGTTGTAATTGTTATGCCATGAATCAGCACACCATTCCCAAACTAACCCGTGCATATCGTACAATCCAAAAGCGTTAGCGACTTCAAAACTACCGACGTTTGTTGTTTCTTTACGGAATTTGCTTTTTGGTTCCATAGTACAGCTGACTAACTCAGGAGTAATGGTTTCGCCGAAATGGAATGAGGTTGTAGTTCCAGCACGACAAGCATATTCCCATTCAGCTTCACTCGGTAAACGATAGTCGCGTCCAGTTTTTTCTGATAGCCTGAGACAGAATTCTACAGCCTCATACCAAGATACATTTTCCACTGGTCTATCTAGACCTTTGAATTTTGATGGATGGGGATTTAAAGCTTGCTTGACTTTGGGTAAAGCTGCTACTACTCTCCACTGTGCTTGAGTTACAGGGAATTTCCCCATAAAAAACGGTTCAACGGTAACTTGGTGTCGCGGACGTTCGTCAGCATCTCCTTCAAATTCCGGTGAACCCATCATGTAAGTACCACCAGGAATTGATACCATTTCTAATGTGACAGACTTACCTAATTCTTCAGCAAAGAAGTTTGCATTACAGTTCATGTGGTTTACTTCTCTACCACCTGTGTCTACTGTCACTACGTCAAATTTAAAGGTTTCTAATGGGGGTAATGGTACGATTACTTTTTGTGGTAGCGGCGGTAATATTTGTTGAGATATCGAAACAATTTTTAAGGCAACAGGTTCAATGTTTGATGTAGCAAACTTTAAATCGTTGATAACTTCTACTGCTGTTTGATATCTTTCACTCGGTAGATGTTTGAGTAATTTCTCTAAAATTTTCTCTAAGTCGTCGCTAATAGTAATACCTTTTTTCTGTAAATATTCGCGCCACAACCATTTAGCATTCATGGCATCATATATAGGGTCATTAATCTGTCCAGAAGCATCTTGCAACGGCAAACATTGAGTTAAAAGACGCACACAAGTTACGCCCAAAGCATACAAATCACTGCCATGACAAGCAAATCCAGCCATTTGTTCTGTTGGGGCATAGCCAAGGGTATAAATTATCGTAGCTTGTCTTCCTATACTGGTTTGTGTCACCTGTTTAGCACCGCCAAAGTCAATTAAGACGGGTTTTTCATCACTTGTACGGCGGATGATATTTTCTGGTTTGATATCTCGATGAATGACGTTATGGGTATGAATGAATTCCAGAACTGGCAATAAATCAGCTAAAAGTTCCCAAATTTGTTGTTCACCATAAATTTGTTGCTGAACTTCTTGTAAGAGAGTTTTTCCTTGAATAAATTCTTGTACGAGATACAAGCTAGTACCTTGTTCAAAATAAGCTAGTAATCGAGGAATTTGGGTATGATTTTCTCCCAGTTCATACAACCGAAAAGCCTCTTCTTTGAAAAATTCTGCGGCTTTAGTACGTTGTCCTGTTCCCTGAAACTGTGGGAAAAATTGCTTGATGACGCAAGGGGCGTTTAGTCTGTCTACATCTTCTGTAGAATATGTTCTACTAAATCCACCTTCACCTAAGAGTCTTAATACACGGTAACGATTTCTGAGAAGTTTACCAAAGTTGCTTTGTCCGCAACTCACGCAAAATCTATTGCTATCAGAGTTGAATGGATTTGAGCAATTGGGATTTTGGCAGATTTGCATAATGAGGAGGAAATAGCATCTTCTCCAAAGTTAGCCCCAATATTATCTAATTGAAAACAGTTATGTAGAGAAGCGAACACGGAAGTTTATTCATGTGCTTAAAACTATCTTTCACATGAGGCGGAAGGATAATTAAAATAATTCGTAATTCGTAATTCGTAATTTGTAATTAAGTTTTGTAACGGAGATTTAGCGCCAAACTAAAACGGAGGTTTCCTCTGTAGAGGCTTTGTGGCTCATAAGAGGATTTAAACCCCGAATTAAACTAATATTAGTACGTTAGGCTTGCTGTAACACACCCTATATTTTAATATAGCTGTTATTCACTATCCAAAAAGTTTGCAAAGAACCAAATGAACATAGTAGGGTAGCACAGCTAGCTGTGCTACTCTACCCGTGTAAATCATTCAAATGAGAATCGCTATCTCAGATAACTTAGTTGACTTTACGTTGGAAACTAAATGTTCCAGACTGTCCAGGTTGAAGTGGTCCAGGAATTGTATCTAGATAGGTGGTGATATCAACGCCAATCGCATCCGTTACAGCTACTCCCAAATTTAAATAAGTTACAATTCCAGCAGGATCAGTTGCAGTACCGAACACATGACTGGTATCCACCGTTCCATTGCCATCATTGTCTTTTGCCCAGCTATTATTAGTGGAATTACCATTTTCAGTAATAATGATTCCAGTTGCACTTATAGTAGCGTTATTTGAGCCGATCGCAACTGATGAGATATTGGTGTAAGTAATCCGATACTCAATAATGTTGCCTACACCAGGCTTTTTCGTTGTTGTACTAAAAGTGCTATCATTCGTAGCAACAGCAGAACCACTTCCTTGTATAATTCGAGATTCTTTCACAAGTTTCAAGAAACCTGTGTAAACTTGGTCAATCGTATTATTGTAAGATTCTCCAGAGTTAAACGCTCCATCATTATTACTATCCACAAAAGCTCGAATTGTCACAGGAAAAGCTTTACCTGTATCTGTTGATAGAGGCGTTCCTCCAGGTAAATCTACAGTTACGGTATAATCAACTGGGAGATTATTGAGGGTTGGTAGGACAATTCCTAAGCCAGAAGTTAAGGTGAAGGCAGTGCCATTGTATGTATAAGTGGCAACATTGGCTCCAGAGGTCAACGTTACAGTTGTACCTGATGGTAGGTCACTAGTATTGGTTGGCGTAACTGGTACTAGTAAGACATTACTCAACAACGTTGGATCGGGGTTTAGTATAGTATTGAAGAAGCTAACAGCACCAGGATCGAGGGTAGATCCTGGCGGCAGATAGAGTGAAACGATCGCTGATTGGTTTGAAAAATCATCATTATTATTAGTTGCTCCCACAGCGTTAGCGTGCAAGTGCGGCCCATTCAAAATCGAAGTTTGGGCAGTCATCGTAAAGGTGTTAACTTCACCTCCAGGCCCTTGACCTGTGTTGTTATTAGTGCTGTCTGCCCCTTGAATAGCAACATTTGCTACCCCACTATTAGGAATATTTGAACCAACAGTACCATCATCATTAAAGTTGCTAGGGTTTTGGTCGCCTGACTCATCATAAACTAGCTGATTGAGTGCATCACCTTGAGTTTGACCAAAGCTCTGAGCAATATTAGAAATCGTGGCTGTGGAAGTCAAAACTCCATTTGTCACCACTTGGAAGGATAATCCATTTACTGTTGTCCCGGCGGTGAGAGTGCCAGATTTAACAAAACCAATACGAGTTACCAATGTTAAATCAACGGGTACAATACTAGTCCAAAGGGCATTGTTTGCCGTCACTAGTGTAGGGGTCACAGTGTAAACAACACTCCAACCTGTAGGAGGGGTAACTACACTTGCTAAGTGAGTATTTACGGGAATGGCATCAGATACCAAAATTTTGGCACCAACCAGCCCATCTACACTGATATTCGTACCTATCAAATTTGCGGGAGTTAATCCTGTACTACCTGCGGGACTTGTAGAATCAATTTTTAGACTCAAATCGTAGGTCAACTTATCATCACTGAGATTGTTGGGTGTACTGGAATCTGAATACCCAGAACGAACTTTTAAGACTTTAGCAAAGGCCTGTGGAGTCGCAGAGATAGTAGTTGTTTGTTTAGCACTAGCTTCTCGTTCTCCATTCAACGGTATCCCTGGCGTTTCTCCTGCTGTTGCATCTGAATTATCAACGGTGCGGACTTCCGTAGTGTTTGAGCCATCAGGACTATCAGGTTGGTTCTGGGTAGTATTACTGTTATCGTTAGGCCCTGTATCACCTAGTAATACTGAAATAGTAGAACCCGGCGTTGCCAAAAGATTAACTGTGACAGGAACACGAACTTTGACAAATCCACTGACAGGAATGGAACCAGTGGTAAAACCAGCGTTGGGAATAGTAGTTTCAAATGTACCGTTGCCATCTAAATCTGCGGTAATTGCGCCAGCTGTTACTGACCCTGTAATAGTAGCTTTACCTGGAATAAAGAAACGGGTGGGATCGTTCCCCACATTAGTAATCAAAAAATCGTAGTACAGCAAATCGTTAGAAACAACAGTACCACCTGTTGTATCTGTCATGCCTTGAGAAGTCACCACAATTCCTGCTGTCTCTGCTACAGTAACTGTTACAGTATTGGAAGTAGCTTTATTAAGAACATTTACTCCCAAATTATTCACGTAATTATATTCAGCAGTTGCGGTGTTGTCGATAACAGTACCAGCAGTTGTACCATCTGCTAGAGAAGGCATTATTAGTGTAAATGATCCTCCCAAAGAAATTGCTGCTGCTAATAGAAAACGATACTGATACAATTTATGAGCAAAAAAATTGCGTGATGGTTTCATGATTTATGAACTGATTTTTAGTCCTTTAATTTTTGTTATCTAAGATTTTGCACCCCTTGTTTTAAAACTATTTTTGGAGAGTAGATATTGCTTACTATTCGCTCAAATACTGATTTTGAAGTTGTAAGCACTGCTCACTCTACGAATAGTTAGAATGGCTGATTTGGAACTGAACTTTATACATTCCAGTTTGTTTGTAAAATTAATACTTAACCACCGAAAATTTGCTTAATTTAAAGTATTGCCAGATTTTAAATAATTGGTATAAATACTAATTATTTACCCTTGATTCTTAACTTAACTCAGCACTCTCTATGCTGAATGGCACTAAAAAAGCTCAAACACTTGTGGTTTAAGCGGTTTGTAATTGCTTACGTAATTCAGATTGAATACAAATTAAATAATTCTCAGTGTTGTGATCTGTGATTGAGTCAGGTACAGTGCTCAAAGCCTTAGAAACGGCGATTCCATCTGATACCATTGAAGAGGCGAAGATTGTAAAGATTGATTTGACTCTTATTTGAAGCTTTTATTCTCTCCAGAAGCGCGAATTAATTCAGCTACAAGGGCAACGATCGCAGATACTGAAATTAACATGACACTCAGAGCATTAATATCAGGTTTAACTCCGGTTCTAATGCGGCTAAAAATTTCCATTGGCAGGGTGTTATAACCACTACCAGCAGTAAAACTGGCGATGAGAAAGTCATCTAAGCTGAGGACAAAAGCCAACAGACAACCAGCGATAATCCCAGGCATTAATTGAGGTAACAATACTTTGATGAAAGCTTGGGTTGGTGTCGCACCTAAATCTAGAGCTGCTTCTTCTAAGTGGGGATCTAAATTAGTTAGTCGGGAAGCAACTACAAGTCCAACGTATGCCAGACAAAACACGATATGGGCTGCAACTATCGTCCACAAACTCAAAGGTATCGCAAAGGCTGCTAGACATACTAGGGTAGCCACTGCGATCGCAATATCGGGAATAATCAATGGTAGGTAAGCAATACCACGATACAATTTCTTGCCAGGAAATTCGTAACGCGCCAACCCAACCGCCATCAAGGTTCCCAGCACTGCTGAAATTGCCACGGCACAACCAGCAACTATCATACTGTTTTGCAAAGCCGATAAGATGCGATCGTCACTGAACAACTTGCGATACCAATCGAGAGTGAATCCTTGCCAAGTTGCACTGTAGGGCGACTGATTGAAGCTATAAAAGCCTAGTACCAGTATAGGCAGGTACATGAACACAAATATTAACAGTGAGAAAACCGCCTGCCATGAGACACGCGGTTTTTTAAGAGATGGAGACATATTCACGTTTATATATGATTTTTGTTGATGGCAATACAAAATATCATATTTAATGTAAAAAGTCAATGATTTAACTATTTTCTCTGCTTTTTGACTAGCAAAGAATCGAATAGCATCTTAATTAATCATATAAGAAGCTTAACCCCCTTGTTATCAGGTAAGTAAATTTCCGCCCTACACATCTGGTGAAAAAGAGACGTAGCACTGCTATGTCTCTATAAGGGTTTTGGATAACGTATATTTAATTTTTGAAGATGTCTAATAGTTAGTTGTTACGTTTAAAAACTTGGATAGAACTTATAAGAAAAATTGCTGCTTTTGATTTCCAACTATCTACTTTACGAAGGTTTATCATCTGGACGGCTCCAGATTATTCTTGAGAGTACGGAAAGCCGCTTAAAAACTCTCTACACGATTTATTATTGAATTAATATTTGTAAATTAGATATTGACAGGCAATAGTAGAGATTTTTCGCAAAATATCAGCATTTAGCTAAGAATATGACGATTATAGGAAATTTCTGTTTGTCAGCAAAATTTATATTTAACATTGTACCAAATCACCAAAAAATTAATAACCAAAGTGTATTTACCTCTTTAGGAGTGGATAATTTCCGTACTAGGATAGACAACAACTCTAGAAGTAATAGCATAATATCTAAAAAGAATTAGTCAGGTAGTTATAGGATCTAAAGCTACTTTACTCATGCCAAGTCAATCAATTACAAGCACTCAAACAACAAAAATAAAAAACTTCTAATTCAATTTTTATTTTTTAGGAGGTTTATGATGCGAATTGCTCAAGTAGCTCCACTATGGGAAAGAGTTCCGCCTCCAGCTTATGGTGGTATAGAGTTAGTAGTAGGGTTACTAACCGATGAATTAGTTCGACGCGGTCATGAAGTAACTTTATTTGCATCGGGAGATTCTATTAGTTTGGCAAAACTAACTTCAGTTCATCCCCGCGCTCTTAGACTCGATCCTACTGTTAAAGATTACAGCATTTACGAGATGCTGAATCTAGCTTCGGTATACGAACGCGCAGAAGAGTTTGATATTATTCATTCCCATATCGGGCATGGGGCACTGGCTTACGCGAATCTGGTAACAACTCCTACGGTTCACACGTTGCATGGTACTTTTAACCCTGACAATGAAAAGATGTTTAGTTTTGGTAAAAAACAACCCTACATCAATATTTCCAATGCACAACGAGAACCAAGGTTAGGGTTAAACTGTATAGCGACGGTTTACAACGGAATTGATGTTAGCAGCTATGAGTTTCACTCCCAACCAGAAGATCCCCCTTACTTAGCGTTTTTAGGTCGAATATCTCCAGAGAAGGGAGCGCACTTAGCCATAGAAATCGCCAAAGAAACTGGTTGGCATTTAAAAATGGCAGGTAAAATAGATGTCGTTGATGTAGAATACTTTGAGAAGGAAATTAAACCGCACATTGACGGGGAGCAAATTGAGTATCTGGGTGAAGCCAACCATGCTCAAAAAAATGCTCTGATGGGTGGTGCAGTAGCAACTCTATTTCCGATTACTTGGCGAGAACCGTTTGGATTGGTGATGATTGAGTCAATGGCTTCAGGTACGCCAGTGATTGCGATGAAATTGGGGTCTACTGAGGAGATAATTTCTCAAGGCAAGACGGGTTTTATCTGCAATAATATTCAAGAGTGCATTAGTGCTATTGATCGCGTCATAGAGTTAGACCGCTCTGCCTGTCGTCGGTATGTCGAAAACCTTTTCAGCGTTAAACACATGACTGATGGCTATGAGGCAGTTTATCAACAAATAATAGCAGAACGATTTTCTCAGAATGGGCATTTCCGCAGTTTGGTTAATTTAGCTAGCGATCGCATTTAGATTTCGCATTTATGTAATACTACAGTCTTGGCGAATAAAATTCGCGGCTACATAAACAAAGCCCACCTCCGTGGGCTAAGATAAAATGCTGGGCGCTTTACCAAGTGATGCGACCGCTCCATTTTCCCAACATCTTAGCACTCACTCCGGGAACTCTTTCTAAGTCTTGTAAAGATATAAATTTTTGTTGTTGACGACTAATAATTATTCGCTGTGCTAACTTCTTACCCACGCCAGGGAGAGTTACTAATTCTTCTAAACTGGCGGTGTTGATATTTACTTTTTGAGTTGCTTGTAACTCAGTTGATGAAGAAGTTTTTATTTGGGGACACCGTGTTTGTTCTAATTTAATTTTTTGTTGAATTGCTGGTGGTAAGCCTGGTTTAATTTTGGTATAAAGACGAGCAAATTCTCGCACATAATGGGCAGCAACTATCGGATTTTCAATCACGACAAGTGTCTCATCGTTACCATTATTGGCAGCATCTGACCAATTATGAGAACCTGTAATTACAGTTTGACTATCAATAACACCAAACTTGTGATGCAATAAATCGCCTTTAGGTAATACAGGTACACCTACGGTAGTAATTGGATTTGACCAAGGATGATTGTCAATTTCATATTTACATTTGTTACTCAGAGCAACCCCCATCATATCTAATGCTTCGCTATAAGAACGGTAGGCAAATTGTGGTTCAATTAAAGCGCGAATTTGCACACTTTGTTGATGGCGTTTTTCTAAAATATTGGCAAGACGCTGTTCGGAAAGGACAAATAATGCTATGTCAATAGATTTGGTTGCTGAATCTAAAGTTTTAGCAATTAAACCATTACTACTGTTATTCCAAGGTTGAGTTGGAGAAGTAGGCGAAAATTGCACAGTAATTTTGGTATTACCTAAAGTTATTTGTTTAGGTAAACGCAGCGGTTTTTTTAAACCAAATCGACTATCTGGTTGACCTCCCGGCCCATCTCCCCATAAGATGTTAAACTCTTCTGTAAATAAAGATGCTAATTCTCGGCTGTCAATCTGCAATAAATTATTGGCATTGCCTAAACTGCCGGAATTTGTAAAATCACCAGAAGTATCACTTAATGTAAAATTAGCTGAAGTGATAATTACAAGATGATTGTCCACAATCACAAATTTGTGATGCATCAAGCTGCTACCCGCTGAACCATCTGCTCGATCGTCTAGCCAGGGAATTTGGGCATTCTGCAAAATTATCAAAGCATCTCTTTGATTGATTTCTGCTGGACTAAGTTGATTATCGCGGTTAATATCGATAAATTGGCGAAATTCGTTGTAACGTTCCTGTTCTCTTTTATCTAACTTACCTACTTCAGTAGATGTTAAGCTACTCCAAGGTCGGCTATAGGTATTTTCTAAAATGATTCTGACTTTTACCCCAGCTTTTTGTCTATCAACCAATGCTTGGGCAACTCTGGGTAAACGTAATTCTTGCACCGCCACATCTACTGTAGATTTAGCTTGCATAATCGCATCGACAATCTGTTTTTCTAAATCATCCCCAAGGCGAGTTTGCTGACGGTAAGCTTCTTGGTATTCTGAAGACTCAGAATGGTTAAAATAAACTTGAACTAACGGATCTTGTGGTAAGGGTGCTGGACGCTGATTATAAGACTGGACTCGTTGACAACCAGCCAAAGAGAATATCAGTAAAAAGATATATAAAAAATATCTTTGTCTAAAGATAAGTTGCACTGTAATCTGTTAAAAGTGGATTGAAAGTGGATAGATTTATCATTCCCAAAATTTTGTGTTTTGAATTAAGTAGAGAAATAAGTTTCCAAGTAAAGGGAAAAAGCCACTATTAGATGTAGAATTACAGATATTTTTTTCAGGATTTGTCCACCAAAACTGTATATGCTGACAAATCCGCAGTCTATCACCAACGTGTGTTCTCACTATTATCGGTTATATGCAAGTTTATCTAGATTACAGCGCCACTACTCCGACTCGAAAAGAAGCGATCGCACTTATGCAAACAATCCTCACTCAACAGTGGGGCAATCCCTCCAGCTTACATGAGTGGGGACAACGGGCGGCAACGGTTGTAGAACAAGCCAGAGTCCAAGTTGCTGGTTTAATTAACGCTACCACTCCTGAATCGCTCGTTTTTACTTCTGGCGGCACTGAGGCAGATAATCTAGCAATTATGGGTGTGGTTCGGTTGTATGCTGTTCCTCAACATCTAATTATTTCCAGCGTTGAGCATTCCGCAATTTATGAGACAGTAAGGTTGCTAGAAATGTGGGGTTGGGAAGTTACGCGCTTATCTGTAGATATTAAAGGCAGAGTCAACCCCTTGGATTTAAAAGCGGTGTTGCGACATAACACAGCCTTAGTTTCTATAATTTACGGTCAAAGTGAAGTTGGGACTGTGCAACCAATCGCAGAACTGGGTAAGATAGTGCGATCGCATGGGGCTTTGTTCCATACAGATGCGGTGCAAGTTGCAGGACGCTTACCCATAGATGTGCAACAACTCCCAGTAGACTTACTTAGCCTTTCTAGTCATAAAATATATGGACCCCAAGGTGCAGGGGCGTTGTACGTGCGTCCTGGTGTGGAATTGATGCCTTTACTCGGTGGTGGTGGACAAGAAATGGGACTGCGTTCTGGTACGCAAGCAGTACCCGTAATTGCCGGATTTGGTGTAGCAGCAGAATTAGCAGCGCAAGAATTGGCTACAGAAACACCACGGTTGATTCAGTTACGCGATCGCGCCTTTGCCCAATTAGCTGAAATTCCTGGTTTAATTCCTACAGGGGATACTTGCGATCGTCTACCTCACCATGTCAGTATGTGCCTAGAAAACGCCGATGGGGAAAAACTCAGCGGTAAAACCTTGGTACGACAGTTAAACCTTGCTGGCATCGGCATCAGTGCTGGTGCTGCTTGTCATAGTGGTAAACTTAGCCCTAGCCCGATATTGTTAGCAATGGGCTATTCAAAAAAAGCTGCTTTGGGAGGAATTCGCATCACATTGGGGCGTGATACTACCGAAGCTGATATAGATTGGACGGTGATGGTGTTGAAGCAAGTTTTGCAAAGGTTAACACCGGATTTATCTTTAGTTAAACGTTGATTGCTCAGCGTACAATTACTGCAAACTCATTCTTTTTTGTCCAAAGTCCAATGACTTAGGGCTGGAGCTTAGACTAGACTAAATGGTGAAAAAAAGCGGTCAGCCTTGTTGAACTGACCACGTTTTGAGCAATGCTGAAATTTAGATAAAAATAACAGCTTGACTATGACATTTGATAAGCGTGAAACTTTTCCGCACAGAAGTGTACACCCTCTTGAGCAATGGCAAAGATGCACTATTGATCCATAAAAATAAAGGTTAAATCTTCATTTACAAGTGATATTATCATTCAGTAAAATTTATTTCCAATAGTACATCAATGGAAATACCATCTATCAGTGGTTTATACGAATTCGTGATTGCAGCAACAGCAGAGTCTGAATCTGTCTTTATTCAATATTGGCAACAGTTTGGTTTTACTGTAGGAGAATCTGGTACTCTGAATGCAAAAGGAGCCAATCAATTATATGGGATCAATTCCGATTTGCGCTCGCTTCGCCTTTATAATCAAGTTACAGATAGAAGTTTGCTCCGCTTGATGATATGGGAAAAAGCAATTAACGAAGGATTAGGACTGACTCCTTTAAAAGCTGTGGGTAGCCGTTGGGGAACTAGTTTATCTTTGGATGTGTTTAATATTGCCAACCATGCTGAAGATGCGATCGCTGCTGGTTTGCCTGTATATTATGTTCCACCTCAGAGAAATTTGATTAATCGTTCTGAGTCATTTGAACCATTTATACAAGCTAATCCCTGCGTGCATGAAATGGTTCTTATCCAACCGTTAACACGACAAGTTCTTTTTGAGCGCCATGATTATACTATCCCTAATTCCGGCATTGTCAACCAGGATTCTCACTTCAAAGGTTCGGAGTTCGTTCACGTTGGACTGATTGTTGAGTGTGAGCATGAAAAGTTAGATTTTTACGACCAAGTGCTTGGTTTGCATCGTGCTGTGAATAATCGCGAAAGCAAATACGGTGAAGCTTCTCGTCGCATCCTTGAGCTAAAAGGACCAGAAAATGGGGAGCATATGCTGAATTATTACTTTACTGCTCCTCTGCCCTCTACTACAGAGCAACCCAAAACTCGTTCGGGGAACATTGAAGTTTTGCGGTTTGAAGGTAGCTTACCAAATAAGCTGAATTACTCTCGTCCCGGCTGCTTAGGGGTTTGTTTATATACTATGAAAGTGAGGGATATTGAGTCGTATCACCAGCGCGTTAGTAGTAGCGAAGCTACGGAGGTGACGCAGATGTATGAAAACGAGTTTGGCGAGAAGAGTTTCTCTTTTGTCGCTCCTGACGGATATTTTTGGACTTTATTAGAGTAAGTTTTAACAGGAGGTTTGAAGCAAAAATTGGACATTTCATCGCGATGTCTACGATGGGCTACGTCTACGCTCAAATTCATATTTATATTCTGCAACGCCAATTTTCCTTTCCTTACTCAAAGAAGTCCTGCTGATTCATATAATCGTTTGAGCATTGCTGAAATCTTTGTACCATAATCCAAATCTGCTGACCACCGCCCTGATAGCTGATCGATTAATGGCGCAATCCCCCGTGTGACAAAGCGAAACCTGGGATCTACTACTTCTTGTACCAAAGGTTCTAAACTAGCGTAAGCTTTCAAATGTTGGATGTGCGCCCTAACTCCAATTCTGGCACTTGGAAAAGATGCAGCCTCCGAACCGCCACCGATCGCACCTAAGCCTGCAAAGTTATTTTGCTCAGGTTTAATATCACCACCAAACCGTAAAAATCCAGTTTCTACACACATTTGGCAAAAGGCAATATCATAATTAACTCCCTCTATACCTGATTCTTCGCGATAAAGTTTTGGGATATCAGGAAACTTTGTTAAAGCATTTTCATTATTATTTCTCAGAAATAATTGTAACTGTACTTCGGAAGTATTACCGTTTGACATCACCCGCGAAAATTGACCGGGGCAAACTACTAAATTCGAGCGCAAGCTGACAGTACGTGTTGCAGCATCCCAAGTGACTGCAATATTAAAATCTCGCAGTTCGATCGCTTTGACATAAACTACTTTGTGATAGGTAATCCGATTGACATTAGCTGCTTTTGAAAGGTCAATTCGTAAAAGGTCTATTAAATCAATAGGAATGTAAGCATTACCATTAACTAAAACACCTTGCTCGGTGTAACTTTGTCCATTAATATTAATATTAATCGGCGGATAATTTGGTTCAACTGGAGTTCCAGGAGTGGGGTCAATTACGCGACTCCAAGTTACCAATCCATCGGCAATTCCCAAAGCAAAATCCCGGCGACGATTTTGCAGCAAAGCCCGATCCTCTGGATTGCTAAGAAACCCCACTTGTATCACCAAAGCTGGCAGCGTTGTCTGGCGACAGAATGCTAACCTACCCAATCCGCTATCTGTATCTGGCTTGACTCCGCGATTCGGTAATTGGGGTACGCGGCGCAACAACCCAACTAGTAACTGTTCAGCATTACTCTTGCGATCGCTATTATTAGTAATGTAGAAAACGCTAGCCCCACGCACAGAAGGGCTGTTAGCCGCATTAGCTGCAATTTCTAGGGCGACATCACCCCGGCGGCCGCGGGAATTGATCCAGCTGATAGTTTGGGCGGCGCTCAAGTCATCAGGAACCGCCAAAATTTCCAAACTCCGCGCTCTTAGTTCCGTGACAATCAAATCCCGCAGCAAAATCATTTCTTTTGCTTCACTTGTACCACCTGCGATCGCACCTTGATCTATTCCTCCGGCTTCTTTGCCTCCATGAGCCGCTGATATAAAAATACGCCCCATCTTCAGTATTTCCTCTGATAAAATTAAGTTTAAGCAATTGTATAGATCATTCTTGGTCTAGCAACAAGAATATAATAGCGATCAGAAGTCATTTGTCCTTTGTCCTTTGTCCTTTTTTCAAAGTTAATGCCCAATGACTAATGACTAATGACCAATGACTAATGACTAATGACAAAGCCATGCAAATCCCCCGCTTGCACCCAGACACAATTGAGGAAGTTAAACTACGGGCTGATATTGTAGATGTCGTCTCAGAATACGTAGTTTTACGCAAACGAGGAAAGGATTTTGTCGGTTTGTGTCCCTTCCACGATGAGAAATCTCCCAGTTTCACCGTTAGTCAAACCAAGCAAATGTACTATTGCTTCGGCTGTCAAGCTGGGGGAAATGCCATTAAGTTTGTCATGGAGCTGGGGAAGCGTTCTTTTGCTGATGTGGTGCTAGATTTAGCACGGCGTTACCAAGTACCTGTACAAACTCTCGAACCCGAACAACGCCAAGAATTACAGCGTCAGCTATCTTTGCGTGAGCAGTTATATGAAGTTCTGGCAACGTCCGCACAGTTTTATCAACACGCCCTCAGACAATCTCAAGGGCAAAAGGCACTTCAATATTTGCAATCTAATCGCCAACTCAAAGAAGAAACTATACAGCAATTTGGTTTAGGTTACGCCCCCGCAGGTTGGGAAACTCTCTATCGTTATTTAGTGGATAATAAACATTATCCAGTGCAAATTCTCTTAAAAGCGGGATTGATTAAGCCACGCCGGGAAGGAGGTGGTTATTATGATGTATTTCGCGATCGCTTGATGATTCCCATCCGCGATGTCCAAGGACGCGTCATTGCCTTTGGTGGGAGAACTCTAACTGATGAACAACCTAAATATCTAAATTCACCAGAAACCGAACTTTTTAGTAAAGGCAAAACATTATTTGCCCTCGATCAAGCCAAAGGTGGAATTTCTCAACTCGATCAAGCGGTGGTGGTGGAAGGATATTTTGATGCGATCGCTCTCCACGCTGCTGGTATTAATAACGCCGTCGCTTCTCTCGGTACGGCATTAAGCTTAGAACAAGTGCGGTTAATATTACGTTACACCGAATCGAAACAATTAGTACTCAACTTTGATGCTGATAAAGCCGGAACTAATGCCGCCGAAAGAGCGATCAGTGAAATTGCCGAATTAGCATATAAGGGCGAAGTTCAGCTAAAAATTCTCAATTTACCCGATGGTAAAGATGCTGATGAATACTTGCACCAGCGAACTCCCGAAGATTATGGAGAACTGCTAAAAAATGCGCCACTTTGGCTAGACTGGCAGATTCAGCAAATTATTCAAGACCGAGACTTAAAACAGGCTACTGATTTTCAGCAAGTAACTCAGCAAATAGTCAAATTACTTAAAAATATAGCTAACAGCGATACACGAAATTATTATGTTTCTTATTGTGCTGAAATACTCAGCTTGGGAGATACCAGACTTATACCTCTACGAGTCGAAAATCTGTTAACTCAAATTGTTCCAGCTGCGGTTACATATTCTAAGCCTGTGTCAGCTAAAAAAGCATGGGGAGGCGGTAAAGTTTCTCCACCCACGATTTCCAACTCCTCACTCCCTACAGAACGCAGTCTTTTAGAACGCGCAGAAGCGTTATTATTGCGAGTTTACTTGCATTGTCCCGAACAGCGTCAAATAATTGTTGACGAACTTGTTGAGCGAGATTTGCAATTTAGTCTTTCCCACCACCGATTTTTATGGCAACAGATTTTAGAAATTTCATCCGGTGATGGAGAGACGAAAAACTTTGCGTCTCAACCAAATTTAATTTCCCGCCTCCAAGATCGGTTCTTAGAATTTGACAGCGAGATCGGGTTAATTTCTCATTTATTTCATGTGGATGAAAAAAACCAAAAAGAAATACTGCGGACTCCACAAGTAGTTCAAGCTGCGATCGCTTGTATGGATTTAGTGATGCTTGAAAAACGCTATCGTCACTTTTTGGAACTATGGCAACAAACCGATCCAGAAGCGGAACCAGAGCGGTATCAATATTATTATCAAGCTTTCTACGCTGAAAAAATCAAGCTTCAACAAATAGACCGACAACGGTTATTTTCGATCACAGAGCTAAGTTAATACAATAGCAATACTTTCAGTCTTCACTCTTTGCTAATTCTCCCGATTAAACCTTAACACTCACAGGACAATGGAACGACGATGAACTCACAAGGATTTAAGTCGAGGGTTGAACTACAAGATCAAGGGATATCTCCTTTGAACAACCCAAAGGATTGGTCATGGCCATTCTGGGCTACTGTCCCACTGTACCCTTACAGCAAGCGGCGGACACTTCGCAAGGAAATAGTTAAGGACACTATCTGGACATTCGATCAGCTTCACGGCATTCTCTACACCATCGTGCCGATTCGGATGACTGTGGTCAAGCTTGCTGCCAGAGGTCTTCTGGTTTATGCTCCTGTTGCCCCCACAACTGAGTGTGTCCGCTTGGTTAATGAGTTGGTAGCAGAGCACGGTGCAGTTAAGTACATCATACTGCCAACGAGTTCTGGTTTGGAGCATAAAGTCTTCGTTGGCCCCTTTTCTCGTCGCTTTCCTGAAGCACAAGTCTTTGTTGCCCCGCATCAGTGGAGTTTCCCGTTCAACCTGCCGCTTAGTTGGCTAGGCTTTCCCCAAAAACGGACTCAAGAACTTCCACACGACTCAAGCCTTGCTCCCTTCGCTCTGGAGTTTGACTATGCAATATTGGACATCAATTTGGGACGAGGATCTTTTGCAGAAGTTGCAATGTTTCACAAGCGATCGCGCACTCTACTTGTAACTGATTCTATACTTTCTGTTCCAGTTGACCCACCAGAAATCCTCCAATTAGATCCTTATCCCTTACTGTTTCATGCCAGGGACAATGCCTGGGAGATAATCGAGGACAATGAAGACAACCGCCGCAAGGGATGGCAACGTATTTCATTATTTGCGCTTTACTTTCGTTCAAGTGCCTTGGAAGTTACTCCCATCGGACAGATGTTTCGTGATGCTTTCAAAGCACCACAGCGAACCCTAAAAACGTACTTTGGTTTATTTCCTTTTCGCTGGCAAGAAACCTGGAAGCAGGCATTTGACGCTCTACGAGGTCAGGGGCGACCATTTGTCGCACCAATTTTGCAAATCCTCATTTTTCCTCAAGCACCAAGACAAGTCCTCAACTGGGCTGATACAGTTGCAAGTTGGAATTTTCAGCAAATTATTCCCTGTCACTTTGACTCGTTAATTAAAGCAAATCCGCGGCAATTTCGGCAAGCATTTGCTTTTCTGGAAAAAAATCTTTCTTCTAGCGAAAGCCAGCTTCTATTGGAGGAAGACTTAAAATTCATTAAGGAACTTGAAGCGGGTCTAGTTAAGCACGGGATCGCAAGGCCAGCTAAAGAAAAGTTGTAATCAATAATACGTCTATCAGGGCGATCGCATTTTTTTCACTGGCTGATTTACCTGCACGGCAATGCTTTTTTTTGGAGTTGCTGCAACTGTGATTATTTTGACATATATAGCAGAAGGCAGGAGGTAAAACTATTGCTAACTCTAGCATTCACCCCATCCTTATGTCCTAACCTGTGTGATTACGGCTATAGTAGTTACCGCATGGTTAAGGTAGAGAAAATCGAGTCAATTAGTGGGTTAAAACTATTCTCGAAGTACATAGCCCACGCCACGCACTGTATGAATCAAGCGTTTTTCATGATTCTCTTCTAGTTTTATACGCAAGTAACGGATGTAGACTTCAATGATATTGGAATTACCCATAAAGTCATAACCCCAAACTTTCTGTAGAATTTGGTCTTTAGTAAATACCTGACGGGGATGTGAAAGCATATACTCTAATAAATCAAACTCTTTTGCCGTTAATTCAATTGCCCGATTACCTCGGTAAACTTGGCGAGTACGATGACTTAAACTTAAGTCTTCAAACTGTAAAATGTCCTGATTTGTGTCTTGAGTACGGCGTAAATGAGCGCGGATTCTAGCTAGCAGTTCTTCAATACTAAATGGTTTGACCACATAATCATCTGCTCCAGCATCCAAACCTGCTACACGATCATTAACTTCATCTTTTGCTGTCAATAATATTACTGGTATAGAGATACCAGTTGCTCGCAACCGACGACAGATTTCTAAACCTGACAGTCCTGGTAGCATCCAATCAAGAATGACTAAATCTGGTGATAACTCCCGTGCTAAAGTTAAACCAGCGATTCCATCATGTGCCACATTTATATTGTAACCTTCGCTATTTAATTCCAATTCAACAAATCGCGCTAGTTTAACTTCATCTTCAACTAAAAGAATATTTGCTGACATATTTTTGCTCTGATAGCAGATATATAAAATTAGAATATAATTGCCATTTTCAGCTACCTTTGGCTAACTATGTAAGTAAAGTTATTGTAAACTCACTTCCTTCTCCTAACTTGGATTGCACAGATACATTACCACCCATACCTTCTACAAGTGTTTTAACAATTGATAAACCCAAACCAGAACCTCCAGTTGATTGAGAGCGGGATTGCTCTACGCGGTAAAATCGCTCAAAAATCCGTGTTTGGTGTTGTAAAGGAATGCCATAACCTCGATCGGAAACTTTAATAATTGCTTTTTCATGAACTTGATTTAGCTTTATACTCACAGGCGTACCAGCTTCAGAATACTTAATAGCATTATCAACCAAATTTAGCAATACTTGTTTCAGACGACTGTAATCTGCTTTTACTTCAATGGGGTAAATTTTTGACTCGATTGTAATTAGGCGATCGCTATATTTTTGTGCCATGATAACGACTTCTTCAACTAAGTCATTCAGTACATAAGATTTCATCTGAAAATGTAAATAACCACTATCTGCTCGTGCTAAATCAAGCAAATCTTGTAGCAGGCGAATAGTACGTTCAGTTTCCGATGCAGCAGTTTCTAGAGCTTCTTGTTGAGTTTCTGTTAAGTTATTCTGCCGTCGCAAAACGCTTTGCAAATAACCATGTACAATTGTCAAAGGTGTGCGTAACTCGTGAGAAACGTTACTCACAAATTCTCGCTCTTGCTCCCAAGATTGCCAAAGGCGCGATAGTAACATGGTTAAAGTTTGAGCTAATTCTTTGACTTCACTGGGTGCATTATCAACATATAATTGTGCTTGTCCTAAATCTTTTATAGAAATGGCAGAAGTCATTTGACTTAGCTGACGCAGTGGTTGCAAAGAACGTCTAATATAAAATGTCATTATAGCTATCATCACAATAATTGCCGAAATACTAGCAATATTTAAACTCTGCACCATTGCTACAAACATCGTCTGTTCGCGAGTAATATCCTGTGCTACAAAAAGCTTACCTAGTAACTTACCCTGTACTTGCAAAGAACCACTACTTAAAACAAAGTAGCTTTGATTAACTTTGTAAATTTGTGCTTTAATCTGCATATTACTCAGAGACATCAACTGAGTCACTGTAGAATCAGATAACAAATCCAAAGTTATAGATTTTACCAGTATTTTATCATCATCATTTTTTACCCATAATAATATTTTGGTATTTCCTAAGTTATTAATAGCCTTTTGTAACCCGGTTTCAGGTTGCATCATTTCACTATAAATTTGTACATCATGTGGCAAGCGTTGAGCGATTTGTTCTATATTCTGTTTATGACTATCGATTAAAAATTGCTGCATTTTCCAACGAGTCCATGCAGCAAGACTACCTAATATTAAAGCTGAAAACGTAGCAATACCAACTGTTATGCGTAGTTGTAATGAGAATGGGTCAAGATATATCCAAGTTTTTTTGCTTTGATTCACTATTTGAGTTTGAGTTGATAAAAAAGATGTTGATTTCTATATTATTAATGATTTTGGGGTAAAGAAGATGGCTGAATAGTACAGGATTTTGTATCACATTTTTGTTCGTAAAGTATCTTAACATAGGGTTCCTGCCAAGTAAGAGGAACTTCTAACAACGCCCGTGTCCCTGTGATTCCCTGCCCAATAAATAATAAAAGGGCGATGGAATTAAGAATGATGTGAACTTTGCGCCAGCCATTAGTTTTATCTTGATAAATGTCTCGCACAATAGAGAGCGAAAAAATCATCAACAGAGCAGCAGTTAGCCCATAGTAGTAGTGAGAAATATACCATTGATCAGTTTTGCGGTAGATACCATCTTGACAACCAAGCACTACTAATGCCATCCCTGTCAGGGTTGCAAATATGCCGCGCCATTTTTTCTCCTTTGCTTGATAGAGTAAATATAAAGAAGCGATCGCAGCCACGAACAATAGCCCAATAAAAATTACCTGGAATGGGGATTTCATCCAAACTTGATTGTCTAAAATATTATTTATAATATCGTTGGCGAACGCTATTAAAACAATACTAACAACTGCTCCAGTTAGCCAGTGACCCAACTGGACGTGTTCTTGTCCCACTGTGGGGGAAATTTTGCTTTTACCCGTAGTTAAAGTTTGCAATCGGCGTTGACGGACTTGTAAAGCACGGTTGACAATGATACCAATTAATGGAAAGACTACAAGTACAGCGATCGCTGGATGTAACAGCAGGATAATATCTTTAAATTCCATATCTGACCTCTCACCAAAAGTGACAAATTCCTTTTCTTAGACAATGCCTTTTGACTAATTCTGCGGTTATTAGCAACTGCTAGAAAATTTCAGATTTCGGATAAATTTTTGGGTAGCGCTTGGCACTACCCTTTTTTAGATACTTATGAAGTGGTACATTACACTTAAACAAGCACCTACAACTAAAAATTTACTTAACTTCATCGGCGGCAAACTTAGTGACTTTACCCTTTTTAACTGCAACTATCACATCGTAAGTAGAACAATAAGCAAAGGTCACATTATTAGCTTTGTTATAAAGATTAACTACCATACCTGCACCACCAGGTTGAACAGCAAGCGGTTCAAGATCGCCAAAAAAGAAACGACGTAATTCGTCACCACCACCAAACTGACCCTTGTGCTTGATGACCAAATCAATCTTTTGTTGAGTAGTCAAACCTGTAGCATCTTTCATTTCTGCGGCTGATGCTTGCATCAGGGAAGGACTCACAGTTTTAAGTGGAACATTACAGGCTGTTAACATCCCAACAATAGCAACACTTGTAAGCACAGAAGAAGCGATTTTCATTTGTTTTTCCTTATATTGAAGCTCCTCAATGAACTAAAGCATCGCATCTGCTACTGAGGCTCAAATGAAACCAGTCTATTAATTATCTGAATTTATCCATTGGGAAAACTTAGTTTAGATTCAGCAGATTCTCAGTAAATTATGATATTCTTCTATCTCAGCTTGCTTTAAGTGTTTTCTCAGATTCATCTCATGTAAAATTAAGCAAGTCAGATGAGTATAGGAAAGAGTATTTCCTGGCAGTGGTGTTATTGTGAGCAGAGCGAGAAGATGGCATCCTTCTATCGATAAAATTCCAGGTCAAACCTATCTCTGGCTAGCAATCTTGATTTTTGGAGCCTCTAGTGCAGTTACCCGCAAGCTGACACAAATTGGCGCTCAACATTTCATAGATGGTCGAAATCCGATTTCTTTATGTAATGTTTTATTCATAGGAAATTTGTGTGCTTTGATATTTCTGTTACCTATTTATAGGCAACAGTGGCAGAAAAAGACTTTGAAGCTACTGTCAAAAAAAGATTGGTTGGCGCTGACAGTAGTAGCTATTTTATCTGGAGCGCTGATTCCTGGTTTAGTTTTCCAAGCATTAGCATTAACAGAAGTTAATAATGTTATTTTGGTTGGACGCTTAGAGCCACCTCTAACTATGGCTTTATCAGTCTGGTTATTAAAAGAACAGGTAAATCGTTGGGAAATTCTCGGAGCGATCGCTGCATTTATCGGTGTTACCCTTACTATTATTCTGCAACCTTCACAGGCAGCTACGATCAATATGGGTGTTTTAAGAGTGGGTGTTGGAGAATTTTTAGCAGCGGTAGCTGCTGTAGCTTCAGTCGCTTCAACGATTATTGTTAAAGTCAGAATCTCCAATATCCCAGTCGGAATCTTTAGTACATTTCGTACTGCTTTAGGAACTGTAATATTTTTCTTCGCTGCTTTAGTTCTCTATGGCAGCAACCATTTTATAAATGTATTCTCACCTTTCCTGTGGCAGTGGATGCTTGTTTATGGTGCTGTGATTGTGGTGTTAGGTCAGTTATTTTGGCTCAAAGGCTTAAGAGCTTCTACCGTGTCAGCAGCTTCCTTAGCAGGCTCTTTTACACCAATTGTAGGAATTATAGCAGCTTATTTAGTACTGGGGGAAGCTCCTACTCTAGCCCAGTATATTGGTGGTAGCTTGATTTTAGTTGGCATATTACTGAGCCAAGTTGGTATTCGCCCCCAGATTTATCGTTAAGTTGCAACTACTAACGAGACTTAAACGAAATAAGAGAGTAAAAAAGACTATAATGCATAAATAGCATAGCTTTCACATTGAAAGAGATTTTATCACCAATATTTCTTTATCAATTGTCACACCACAATGGATAGTTGATACTTATGGTAATAGAAATTGGGTAGAAGTTTTCTATCGAGAAGCTAAGGGATAGTTAGGACTAAAAGAATATCAAGTCCGAGATAAAAGGAGTCTACTTCGGCATTTCATCTTAGTTTTCTGTGCCTATACTTTTGTTCTTTGGCATCAGTTAAGTGGGGGATTAAGACGAAGGTGGGCTAACAAACCTTTGAATACTTTTACTGAAGCTTTAGAGGCCTTTAGAACGGCTATGTCTTACGATTTTTCGATTGGTTAACACTAAATCGTGACCTGTTTGCCTCTTATAAAGCCAGTTTGGGCTACATTTGGGCTTGATTTTTGTTTAAGTCCCATTATTTAAAACCTCAGCGATCGCCTGGGAAATTGGTAAGCCAGGACAGCGTTCCAGCCAGAAGAACTCGCCAACTGGGTTAACTTCAAGGAATACATGACGACCATCAGGAGTCAAAATAATATCAAGCGCCCCATAGTTTAAACGGAATTCTGCCATGAGTTTGAGCAATTTCTCTTCGACATCTTCGGGCAAAGTGTATGACTCCCAAGCGTCGAGTAAGGCGATTCCCTGTTTGCGCCAGTCGTAACGTGCCTTATCCAAAGCTTGAGAATCAACCGCAGCCGTTAGCACACGCTTACCGACAATAATTGTCCGCAATTCCAATGCCTTGGGAATCTTCTCCTGAAATGTCATTGGGCAGAAACGTAAGCCATCAAGGTTGTCTAGATCCTCTGATGAAATTGGATTTGTAAACACAACTTTTTCTCGCCCTCGTTCATCATAAATAGCAAAGGAAGACAGCATTTTTGTAATCATTCCCTGCTGACACTCTTGGGCAAATTGCTTTACTGCTACTGGATTATTTGTAGTCAGAGTGCGTGGCGTATCTAGACCGATATCTCCTGCTATTTGTAATTGCAGTTGCTTATTTTCCGCTCGGCGAATATTTGGCATAGGGTCAAGATGAAACCCCCTGATACTAGCAATCATTCCCTCAATACTGACACGAGATTCTTTTAGTGAGGCTTGTCTAAGTTGCCTGTCCATCGAGTTGGGAATTTTTGATCCTATTGCAATGCGCCGATACCAAACTGCTGACACTTCATTTAAATCTAATGTCTGGTCATCGACACTCAGAATCACTCGCTTAGTACTACCATAGTAAATATCTAACTGTATTTCTGTGGGAAATCGGTCTGTGTCAAAACGAAATGCTTTCTTTCCTTGGGCTTCAATTGCCTGAATAACTAAAGGAATACTTTCGTTATCTTGGCTGTGAGTAATTATTAAAACAGTCACGTCGCTTCGCTCCGAATTCAAAATTCAAAATTCAAAATTTAAAATTAATGATCCCCAGAAATAAATTCATGAGCAAGTAAACGGACGTAGTATTTCTTGCACTATGTGTCTCGAAATACATTTTTTTACTTCTCCATAAATAAATTTAGGAGCCACTTGCTCTACTTGGGGAAACCCCAAGTAGAGCAAGTGGCGTGGGTTTGTATACGAAAGCGTTTTCGGTCATTTACAAATATAGAGAATGGAGTACGTTACAGATAAATATAGATGTTATCAGTTGGTTTGAAATTTTTAAGTAAGAGCATTTTACTTTGGATTTGTTGAAAGTAGTGCAGATGCAATAGCTAGAGCAATTGGATAGTCCAAATCTCTCTCCAGCATCCCCCACTCTCCTGTAGGATTAATTTCTAAAAAAACATATTCTCCTGATGGTGTTTTAATAAAATCAAATGCTCCAAAAACCAGTCCAAACTTGGCCATAAAGGCATCCAAACAACGGATTAGTTTATCAGGTAATCGCTCTGGTTGCCAGGTAAGAATCTTTTTTGTCTCACGTCGCCAATCTTGGGTAGATGCTGCATACTCAGACGCATCTAGCGCCCCAACAAAGAGATTGCCATTCACATACACTACTCGTAGTTCTTGCTGTTTAGGGATTTGTTCTTGAAACATCACTGGACAATAGCGCAGTGTTTCAGCATCAAGTAAGTCTTCTTTTTTAACGGCGCTGGTATACATGAAAAAAGAAGAGGCTTGCATCCCAAAAGAAAGAGGTCTGAGCAGCTTGACAATCATTTTTCCCTTGACTTGGTGGAAAAATTCTCGTGCTTCTTGAGGATTATTGGTGACGAGAGTCCGAGGTATGACAAGACCTACTTCCGATGCAACCCGCAGTTGGCGTAACTTGTTTTCAGCTGCACTTATGCGGCGTAAATCATCCACCCATTTAGCCTCTCTCAGGCTGTCCCAAAAGCCATCTAAGACTGCGAGTGATTCACTAGAACAGACTGCTTGAAATTGTGGAGCCAATTCTTTACCAAGATCGGGTTGCCAAATACGCCGCATCCATACTGCTTGCACTTGCTCGGTGTTGAGAGAGCAATCGTTATATTCCAGTGTATGATTGCTACCAGAGTTACTGAAATTAGCTTGGAGTTGGAGTGCGATCGGAAACTTATCAGTATCAAGACGAAATGGCTGCGCGCCTAGTTTTGATACTGCTTCTGCAACTCTATCTATTGTAAAGTAATCGCCACTATGGGTGATTAATAAAACTACATCACGCTCAAGTTGCATAAAATATTTTTATTAGTTTTTGTATTTTCACTATCGTCAACTATTGAGAAAGCAAAATATTAAAAAAGTGAACTTAATTTTAATGGGAAGCCAACCTCTAGATGAAGTTGGCAAAGCTAACTGTATTTTTATTTTGACAATAGTTTCAAAACCGCATCTTTGGTGTAGTCAAAAGTATGCAGCTATGAAGGTCAAGACAGCGACCGGTCATCATCGCCATCTGAAGGAAACTTCTGAGTAACAGCGTACTTATCACTATCAGAACGGTACTTCTTGGTTACTGAAGTGGCATCTTCTTGATCGGATGGAAACTTCAGAGTTTGGACAAGTTCATCATCATTATTGTTTGTGGCATTATTGCATCCACCGAGAATCGCTTTTGATTCTTGATCAGAAAGGTCTTCAATGCTTTGCCCTTCCAAGAATCGAGCAAAGAATGGTACCGCTTGTAAATTTAAATCTTCTGGTTTGTTTTCAGACACAATCTTCCTCCTATAAAAAGTGAATCTAAATTTATACTGACCTAATTATATGACATAGTAGTTACCTATACCTTTGCCAAAATAAGAGTTTATACATCAACTCATCCTCGGAAATTGGCGAAGGTATTGACTTACCAAAACAAGTATTAATTTATTTTTTACAAAATATTTACTTTTGTGTAATTATGCTTGTATGAAGTTAAAAATATAATAATTTTTATTAAGTAAGTCAGGACTTACACAAAATAATGGAAAAACGAACCGCAAAGGCGCAAAAGACGCAAAGGAATGAGAGTTTTAGAGAGTTATTGCGTAAGTCCTATAAGTATGGACGGGGTACAATTGTGAAACAGTACTAACTGTATCTATCCCCTCCAAAATGCCTCTTAACATGCTTACATCTTGGATAGATTCGATTTTAGGTAATAAAACAATTTATTTGATTTAAGTTGATGTCAGATCTACTTATTCAAAATTGCCAAGTATTATATATTGCTGCTGATAGCAGTGAAGTAAAAATTTTTCCTAACCAAGATATTTTAGTCCGAGGCAATAAAATTGAAGCAATACAAGCTACTGGAATAGCAAATGCCAGTCATTTTCATCGACATCTGATCGCTAATGGGATGCTAGCAATGCCAGGGTTAATCAATAGACCTCTTGCAAAAGTCTCTTAGGCAAATTCGGTTTGGGAGAGATGAAGCTCGTAATTGTAGAGAGCAGCAATCAGATTAAACCTCAAACTAAATCTTTTTCGACGATTCCTATAAGTGAGGGACAAAATTTTAAATACCTTCAGCTTTCGATGTACATGCTCACCTAAAACTCTAATTTTAGCTAATTCTTGATTACTCTTTTTATCTTCAGAAGTTAACTTACCTCCTCTGGGCTTTTTTTTGGGAATGCGACCATTACAATGTAATTTTTGAAACCTTGATAACCTTTATCTCCCAAGCATTCTATGTTTTCTCTTAACCTCAGCTTACTGTTTTTAAATATACGAAAATCATGCTCTCTACCTTTGCCATGAGCAGTGCAGATGATTTGACCATTCGCTTGGTCTACCACTACTTGTGACTTTAGTGTATGCTGTTTCTTTTTACCACTGTAGAACTTTTTTTGTTTTTTTTAGGGCGTTCAATCGGACTTTCTGTAACATCAACTACCACGACCTCTAACTGATTATTAGAAGTAGCGAGTCTTTTCTTACCTGGAAGCGTGAAAGACCTAGATTTAGTCAGCGTATCTTCTATTTTTCGGATAATTCGGTAAACTGTAGACTCATTTACTCCCCAAGATTGACCTACAGCAGATTGCAGGTAGATAGAGTACACTAAAGGCTAGTGCATCAACCGGGACTATGAAAGCTTACTCTATCGACTTTCGAGAAAAAATAATTGAGGCATACTCTCAAG
>NZ_JBALDA010000003.1:0-33154 GCF_036917535.1 Nostoc sp. | reverse complement strand
TCATAACTGTAGGCTTTTGCCATAACGCAATTCAATTACCTTTTGAACGCAGACTGTTTACATTATATGTCCTAACTCTCTTGGCGATTGCTATAATTGAGATTTCCCGATTGGAACTTTGAAAAGCATTATGAAAGATGCTGCGCTTTCCGAAGAAGATTTAGACTAAAAGTGATCGTAATTATTTAAAGCTCACACAATAGAAGCTAAATTGGGCAGTTTTGGCTTAGTTGTAGCTTTAGGTAATCAATAAATTCCATAATTTCTGTATCAGTAAGTTGTAGACGCGATCGCTTGCCATATTTCTGCTGCAAATAATCCCTTCCCTGCTCTGGAGTCCAATGTAGTTGGGCTAAATATGTGTCACTTTGAGCTATAAAAACATCACGGGATTTAATCGTTTTTATATTGTTGATTATTTCTGATTGAGATTGATTTTTATCTGGATTAAAATTGTAAATTTTATTAACTTTTAAACTTACTTTTTGCCCTAAAGTTTGCCAGTCTAATTCCTTATGTCCATCCCAACTAACACCTATAGAACGATAATTGACTGGATCGTAAATATTACAGAATACTACTTTTTTATCTCCAGGACTAACGGCAATAGTAAGTGGATAACGCAGTTGTTCAAAAGTAAGAATATCTAAAGACAGCAATAAGCCTTTACTGAAATAGGTATCGCTTCCTGAGCGGATAATATAAGGTTTATCTGCCAAAACATTTAAATCTGTTCTGATAACTTCTCCGAATGTATTTTCAACCCTTTTATTAACTTCTATCCCTGTAATTACCCCAGTCAAAGCTCTCTCATAAATTGGGACGCGTTTTTCATCTTCAGCAAGCATATACCAATAGTGATCGGATTCTTTACTGACAAAGACATATTGAGGTTTTGGGACTGCTCCAAATCCTAATTTTACTTCCATATTTTTGATACAAGTTTTGGTAAATATATTTATTGAACAACCAGTCATGACGATTTGTACCGTCAAGCTATTAGTTGCTATATAGATATAATTCCCTAGCTAAGAAGCTAATTAACATTAAAGCAGCGAAAATTACAAAATTTGGAAATCTATAACAAACTCTCTGGATCGACACCTAGCGCATTCAACCTTTCAATTAACATTTTCACTTTTTGTTCTGCTTCCACCCGTCGCTGTTCTTCAAAAGCTGTGTGTTCTTCGGCTTCCCTGATGCGTTCTTCTGGTGTTAGCAATCTTTGCCCTTCTTCGTCATACCAGTATAGCCACTCCCGCACTATACCTTGATAAATTCCCCGTTCTCGCCCAATTCCTAAACCAATTTCTGGTAGCCAAACAGGATTTCCTGACATTAAGATATATTCCCCATCAACTAAGCGATACACTTCCAAAGGCGACTTTTTACGCCGAAGGGGACTATACACAACGTAGTATAAAATTCCTAATTCTTTGGCATAAAATTCTTTCTTGATATTATATTCTTCTCGATATATTTGGGAAACAACTTCCAATGCTAAAATTGGCAGTTTATTTTCTTCCCACAGCACATAACTTAGGCGTAGTATTTGCAAGAGAATCGAAGATGCATCACAATCTTTCGTAGACATTGCTGATCGCAGGCAAATTATTTGGTGATCGACAGATAATACTCAAATCGTTGCCCGAGTTGTTTAACCGTTAGATTCTGAGTCCAATATTCTACTAGAGCGTGACCAAATGCCCAAGCGTTGCGATCGGGTGAAGCGGAGTTTTCCAGCAGTAGCGGCCAAAGGGATAGCAATTCAAAGTTGAGCGAGTTGGGGTTCAAGAGCGAGAAAAGTTCATATCCCATTTGCAGTTTGCCAATCACAATCGGCAACTGTTCGACAGGAATTTGCTCCGCCAGCATATATGCTAGGGCTGGAGATCCGGTTGAGAGCGTAGAAACAAACTGAAGGACGGGACTTTTGAGCAATGCCGTTAATCCTTGTGTTGTCGTCATTTGGAAGGTGTAGTGGTCGATGATTTTAGCAGCAGCGACGATGCGGGCTTCTAGATTACGCAAAAAGCGGGCGAGACGGAGTTGCTTGGTAGGTGCGATCGCATCCACTAATCCCAACGATAGCGCCTCCACTCCCCAAGCGGTTCGTCTTGTTTTGCTGTCACCTGTAACCACAGGTAAAACTAGATTACAAAAGTTTCCTAACAGTTTTGCCCGATACTCAGTGGCTTCGCGAATGGCAATTTCTTTGGCGCGATCGCCCCATTCCCAATTATAAGGCGGTTGCCATTCGCGGATAGGACGCAGCCGATCTACCTGGGTGACGATCACGATTGCAGGTAAATCTGCAATTTCTGCTTTGATGTCTTGCAAAAAGTCCACATCCATTTGCAGGGCAGGATCGAGAGCAGGGGTAGCTAACAGCAGCAAATCTGCATTGATGGCATAATCAAGCACCAAATTTCGTAGCTTGGCACGGTTGACTTGTTCATAACCAGGTGTATCCCAAAGCGTTAGGGTTTCCCCACTTTGAGTCTGCCATTGATAATTCTGAATGCGATCAGTACTGGGTAAAACATCAACGGCTGCGAGATCCGCCTGAAATAGGGTGTTAATCAGACTACTTTTTCCCGACCCTGTGCGCCCCACCAGCAGAATATTCACGGGTTTTTGCTCAACTGCCTCGGCTGGTTGGGCTTGAGTCAAGATTTCTCGGAGTGTTTGGGTTTTTGCCTTGGGTAAAGTTGGTGTGGAAGCTACGGTTGCTGGAACTGGGCTACGTCCGTAGAGAGCGATCGCTTGTTGACATAAGTTTCTCAGGGCAGCTTCCCGGAATAACTGGCTCAAATTCCCCAATAATTGCTGAGTTGCTTGGTTACTGAAACCCTGACTGGCTTGTTTTGCCACCGCCGCCACCGGATTTAAGATCCACTGTGCCCAGTTCCAAACTTTCCAGAATTTCCGAGCCGATGGTTCCAACTTCCGGTAGACCTCATATCCTTGGTATGCTTGTCCAACCGTTACCTGATTGAGGATTGGGGATAATTTTTGCATCCACCGATCCATGTCATCCACCGTTCCGCGAATCAGCCCGTAAGCTTGGGGGACGTAAATATTCAGCAGGGGATATTGAATCTGAGGATTGTAGATATGAGCGATCGCTACTACTAAATCCTGACATCGCGTCCAAAAAGTTTGCCAGTCTTCCCAAATCGGGCGATCACTTTGTGCTGCTTGGAGAATTTCTTCAAGGGCGGCTTCTGCAAGCTTTGTGGTGTCACTTCCCACAGGTAGCCCTACTGTATCCTCTGCTGTCGATTCCAGTTCTTCACGGACTTGAGTTAATACAGCTTCTACTTGGTTAACAGCTGGTTGAGTCCATTTGACTAGCAGCCAACGCCAACCAACAAATAAAACGGTGAATACACCCCAAATCCAATTAATGCCCCACGCATGAATTTGTGAACCAGCAGACACCAGTAAGAAAATGATGATAAACGCGATCGGAATTGCTAAAACAACCCACTGCCACAGTTTTAATCGCACCATTGCCCCATACCTGCCTTGGTTAGACTTCTTATATTGCTATTGTCGATCTAAATCTTGTGGTGAGTTCTGGATTACCGCGTGTATTACAGTGTAATCTAGCTACTAGTTCGTGTGATGTGTTGTGGTAAAAGTGGAGATTTGCCTGCCTTTAAGATAAGATTTACGTGAATAAATCACAAAAAACTGCCTTGTGGGCGTTGAATTATGCTTGTAGATTTTACGGTTGAAAACTACCGCTCAATTAAAGAACCTGTAACCCTAAGTGCGGTTGCTCAAAAACAAAGCGATCGTCAGACAAGCCAAAACAGCAAACGCAAACGGGTGAAGTCAGATCATGAAATTGCACCTGGATATCATGTTGAAGGTTGGGACATTGAGCTTTTACCTGTTCTAGCAATTTTTGGAGCTAACGCGTCAGGTAAGAGTAATGTTATCCAAGCTCTGGATTATTTATTGCTCATAATAGCTTATGGCACACAGCAAGTAGTCACATTCCAGAAAATATTGAAATATGCAAAATTAGATCCTTTCAAGTTAGATATGATCTCTGCTGAAAAATCTACAAAATTTGAACTAAGAACTTTGTTTGATAATAATATCTATACTTATTCACTAATAATTAATCAAAATAATATAATCTCAGAAAACTTAGACTATGCTTTAAATACAACTAAGCGTCCACGCCGTTTATTTCATCGTCAATGGGATGAGAGTAACAAAAAGTTTATATGGAAAATCGGTGATGATTTTGCTGGAGCACATAATCAACTTCAGGATAATATTAGAGAAACTGAGTTATTTATTAGTACATTAGTAAAATTAAAAGTAGATAGAATTGAGTCTTTTCTAAACTGGTTAAAAACTGGATGGCGCGGAATTAGCTTGGGAAGCGAAGATTTTGACCATGTTTCAATTACGGTTATACAAAATACTAGTACTTATCTATTCAATGAATTACTTAAACAAGCATTAAATATTGTACACAAATTTGACACGGGACTGTCTAGAATAGAGTTAAAAAAGAAATCTGATGCTCAGGCTGATTATAATATATACGCTGTGCATAACACTCATGACGGTAACGAAATACAGTGGCTTTTCGATGAAGAGTCTCTTGGTACTCAGCGTTTATTCTACTTAGCATTCCGCATAGTAGCATGTTTGAATATAGGCGGACTGATAATTGTTGATGAATTAGGCACAAATATTCATCCTAATATTGTAAGAAGTATTATCAGAATATTTCAAAATCCTAAAACAAATCCAAGAAACGCTCAACTGATTTTGACAAGTCATGATAACACGTTACAAAGAAACAACTTGTTACGACGCGACCAAATTTGGTTTACACAAAAGCGAGACGATCAAAGCACTGAGTTGTATCCCCTGACTGATTTCCATGTGCGAAATGATTTAGCGATTGACAAAGCATATTTAGATGGTCGTTTTGGAGCCGTTCCGTTTCTCCCATCTGAAGAGGAAATAATTTTACAGGGTAATGAGCAGTGCCAAGAAAGTTAAATCGCCGCCCACCTAGCAGGAATATTGCTCAGAAAATACTAATTGCTTGTGAAGGAAGTAAAACAGAACCAATTTATTTCAATAGTATTCGCAATGAATTACGTTCATCAATTTTAGATATTATTGTATTGCCTCATCAAAACAAAACTGATCCACGTAGCATTATTGAACGACTCATCGAAGAACGACAACAGAAGAAAAATACCCAACAGTGGAGTGAAAAAGATGAGGCTTGGGCTGTCTTTGACGGAGATGAGCATATTGAAAAAAGTCTGGCAAATTGGCAAAGTGCAATAAATCGAGCTAAAAACCAAAAGATTAATCTGGCAATTACAAATCCTTGTTTTGAACTCTGGTATCTAATTCACTTTCAAGACCATTTTGCACAAATCACTCGTGATAGGTTAGTTAATTTGCTTGAAATGCATATACCAGACTACGACAAATCAATGTGCTTGTATCCAAAACCACTGAAATCGTTAACTGAACAAGCGATTCAACGTGCTGAGAAGATGGCAAAGCAGATAGAACGTAATGAATTATCTGAGCATTCAAATCCCTGCTGTAGTGGCTTGCCTAAACTGATTAGTAGTTTATTAAGTTTAAAGAATAGTTAAAGAAATTACTTAAAATTCTTTTAATCAGTTTTATCTAATTATTGCTTGTTATAAAAACTTAAAATACTCGAAAGCGATGTCTGACGACAAGTCGCTTTGCGTCTATACAAGCAACAATAAAGATAGCGATCGCTTGCCATAAAACCTAAAATACTAGTGAATATGTTGTTGACTTGAGTGAATACGACCTAAATGACACCATTGCAACTTCCCGTTAACGGTAGAGATGGCAATTTTTATCCACAACTCATTGCGATATTGATTTTTCTACCAACAATTCTGATGCTGCTTCACCCTCACCCACGTTATCAGAATTAACAGATTTAGAAAACCCATCTGCTACATCTTTGATAAAACCAGCTACAGGTACCGCAACTAGTAAACCCAAAACTCCGCCAACATTGGTTCCTATAAGCAAAGCAATTAATACCCATATTGGTCTAATGCCAGTAAATTTACCTAATAAACGTGGTGCGATCGCCTGATCGATTACCTGATCGATGACAACAGCTACTGCCAAAACCTTAGCTGCTAGCCAAAAGTCATGTGACGCTATTATTAAAGTTATTAAAACAAGACTGACAACATCACCAAAGGGAATTAAGCTCAAAAGCCCAACTCCCAAACCAAAGAGTAAACCAAACTGGACTTGAAAACCTAAAAATAATAATGTTATTGAAACACCCATAAGCAAAGCCAAAGTTCCCTGACCTATTAAGTAATTTTGGAAGTTTTGCTGAATAGATTGGCTTATCTGCTGGGCAATATTTCCAGGTAACTTCTTAAATATTACCTCCCAAATTCTTGGTCCATCTAACAATAAGTAAAAAGTTAGTACTACTGTGATTAATGCCTCAGAAATACTATCAATTGTATCTATAATAATGCTTAAAAGTTTATCTGAAATAAACTCTATCTCATTTGGTAATTGGTCATTAATTCTTGCTAATAACTGACTGAAATTCACATTTAATTTGTGCCTAAAAAACCAATCATTTACAATCTGAAGCTTTTCTTCGCTAGAATCAATCCATTGGGGAAAGACTTTAACCATTTCATTAAATTGCTCTAAAACAATGGGCATTAAAGTGATACCCAAAGCCACAACAATTACCAATGCTAATATAAAAACTAATGCTACTGCATAGCTGCGTTTAACTCTCCGCTGTTGGAGAATCGAAACAGGATAGTTTAAAATGAATGCAAGCAAGGTAGCCAATACAAGAATTGTTACAACAGGTTGAAAGTTTTTAATCAGTAAAAATGCTAGCCAAACATTGAGAAATCCTAGAGGAAATAACAGTGTAAAAATTAACCATCTAAGTAATTGATTCAGTGAAAAATTCATAATTAATTTCAAAGCGAAAATTATTCTATTTACTAGATTTAACCGAATAATCAAATCTGCTCAACAGGAAGTAGACAATAGACCTCTTGCATAAGTCGAATATACCCACCTTAATCCCCCCTTTTAAAGGGGGGAAACTTGAAATCTTGCCCCCTCCCCAATACATACGGGGAGGGTTGGGGAGGGGTGATTCAAGGATTTTTGCAACAGGTCTAATAAAATTTTTCCCTAGTACAGACACGATTCATCGCGTTTTTCCCTAATTTTCCATTCCCTACTCCCCATTATTCTAATTACTAACTTTCAGTGAAAGCTAAAAATTGCTCCTCATTTATTCGTCCTGCTTGATAGAGAGTATTAGTAATTTCTGAAATAGTTAAAACCGCATGACTGCGATAACCATTTTGCTGTAACCTATCTTTTACCCCCTGTTCATGATCGATAAATACCACAATATCATTAACCTTTAATCCAGCTGATTCCAACTTTCCTGCTCCTTCCATGACACTTTTGCCGCTAATCAGAATATCGTCAACCACTACAACTGTTTCACCAGTATGAAAATTACCCTCAATTACTCTCCGAGTTCCGTGTGCTTTCACCTCTTTACGCGGGAAAATCATCGGACAATGAAGGCGCAAAGCTAAACCAGTCGCAGTAGGTAAAGAACCATAGGGAATGCCTGCTAATCTATCAAAATTCAGGTTCTTCAAAATATCCTCATAAGCTGTGAGAACTTGATTAAAAAGTTGGGGATTAGAAATAATTTTGCGTAAATCGATGTAATAAGGAAATATAGCTCCTGATGCTTGGACAAAGCTGCCAAACATAATGCAGTCAATATCATAAAGTTGTAAAATCAAATCTTGATGGGGATGCTGATTTAGAAAACAAACATCAGGAAACCACACAGAACAAGTAGAATTTTCGTGAATAATTTCAGTTTTGATTTGATTAATTTCTGTACGTAAAGACTGGACTTCCTCTGATAATTGTGCATTTCCCAACATATCTTGAGGAACAGGAATCAGTAAACCATCACCATTACTATTCATGCCAGCTTCTAAAATTTGCTTCAGATTTTGACCCTCCGCCCAGATACTACGCGCAATAATAATTCGTTCAGGTGCAACTGCTCGAATAAGTGCTAAAACTTCAGAATTTGTAGTTCCTACTTCCAAACCCAATTGTTCTGGAGTTCCCCAGGTTTTGGATTCTTTTACTACCTGTAAATAAAGGGGTGATTCGTTTGTAGGATACTGCTGTAAAGTTTCTGCACCTGGATTAGAAGTACAGCATAAAATAAACGCTGCTTTATCAGGATAGACTAAAAAAGGTGCTACGTGATCTTGTCCTGTATAGGGACTGAGAGTGATTGCATCCACCTGCCATTTTGTAAACACAGTCTGGGCAAAGATAGTACTAGTATTTAAGTCACTGTGTTTGGCATCTAAAATCACTGGAATGTGGGCTGGAATAGCTGCTAAAGTTTTATACAGCAGTTCTAAACCAGGAATACCTAACGCTTCGTAAAAGCCAAATGTCGGTTTATAAGCACAAACGAAATTAGAAGTTTCCGCAATAATGAATTGTAACCACTTTTCCAAACCAGCGATCAGTTCTTCAGATTCATAACGCTCAGGCATCATCTCTGGATTTGGATCGAGTCCGACAAATAGTAAGCTTTGATTATTTAAGATATTACGATTCAATTTATCAAAAAAGTTCATTTTTTTAGTTTAAAAAAGTATTGTTTACCAAAACATTGATTCTATTAATTCAGTACCACCAGCTTTACGCCCTAACCCTGAGTGAATCACTACAACTAAGATAATCATGGGCACTGAGGCAAAGTGAACAATTCGTAATGCTTGCCAATCGCCGAATAAATCCACAATCCAGGGAAATTGAGCAGGTTTATACATTCCTATTCCTGTAAATAATGCCAGCAGCAAGATAGGAATAATTGCTGTATAAACAATCCGATGCCAAGCATAAATTAGGCGTTGGGAATTTTGAGTTTTTTGTAATGCTTTGAAATCATTAGCACCGACAAAGCGATGTCGCCAGCGTCGGGTAATTAAAATGTAAATTCCATACCACAACAGATTCAGCGAAAATAGCCACATTGTAGCAAAATGCCAGTGTCTACCTCCTGCCAGCCAACCTCCTAAAGTAAATATTAAAGGAATGTGCAAACCTGCACGTCCACCAAAAACAGGGTTGGCGTTGTAAATTTGTAGTCCACTGGTGAGCATGATAAATACACTAATGATGTTACAAGAGTGGAAAATTTTGGCTCCTATTGCTTGAGTGGGTCGCTTTCGAGTTGGAGAGGGAACGTTAAAAGTCATAAATTTTGATTGATAAAAATTGCGGTTTTTTATCCAAGGGGTATATCGCTTTGTAATCCACGGTAAGTAGTACGGAATTGCTCTTTCTTGGTGGAATGGGGTTTTCTGACGACCCTAGAGTTGTCAAATTATCAGATTTTGGCTGGGGAATGCGAGAGCGTTTTTTATCTAGTATGTATTGGTGATCAAGGCGGTTTACTTTTCAGACATCCTTTAAGATTAAAACATCAACAGATATCAAACATCATTTAAGCAAGGAGAATAAGATGGCTAACACAGCCAATCTCACGGGTGTGGGAAATTTAGGTGTTGCGATCGCCGATCCCCTGATTGGTAGCACTACACCAAACACTGCTCAGATATTGGAAGTTACTGGTCAAGGAGAGGTCAGCGTTGCCACGACTTTAACTGAGGTGCAATTGGAGGTTAAAGTACAGGGAAAAACTGCAACCGAAGTTCAACAAGCAACTGCTCAACGTTCAACAGCGGTAGTTAATGTGCTGCGAAAGCTTGGGGCGCAAGAACTTCAAACTACATCTATTCAATTAAATCCTGTCTATAGCGATGAAAATAATACTCAAACCCTAACTGGCTTTGAAGGCATCAACACACTTGAGTTTGAGTTACCAACAAATCGAGCTGGGGCAGCAATTGACAAAGCTATCCAAGCAGGCGCAAATGTAATAGACAATATCAGCTTCACTGCCTCAGACAAAGCATTGCAGCAGGCACGTCTGCAAGTTCTCAGCGAAGCTGTTAAAGATGCCCAAGCTCAGGCTCAAGCTGTTTTTAGTACTTTGCAGTTAACCCCTGGAAAGATTATTAAGATTGATATTAACTCAGATGACAATCCTAGACCATCTCCTCTGGTGTCTAATCTAACAGCAGATAGAGCGTTTGCAACAGCTACAACTCCTATAATTGGTGGTCCTCAGACAATAGAAGCTAGTGTTTCTCTAGATATCGGTTATTCTCCAAATTCAGTAGGGACTCTCGGTTCGGCTACTGATAATCTCATAGGTGTGGGAAATTTGGGTCTTGCGATCGCCGATCCCCTGATTGGTAGCACTACACCAAACACTGCTCAGATATTGGAAGTTACTGGTCAAGGAGAGGTCAACGTTACCACAACTTTAACTGAGGTGCAATTGGGGATTAAAGTACAGGGAAAAACCGCAAATGAAGTTCAACAAACAGTTGCTCATCGTTCAACAGCGGTAGTTAATGTGCTGCGAAAGCTTGGGGCGCAAGAACTTCAAACTACATCTATTCAACTAAATCCTGTCTATAGCTATGAAAATAACACTCAAACCCTAACCGGCTTTGAAGGCATCAACACACTTGAGTTTGAGTTACCAACAAATCAAGCTGGGGCAGCAATTGACAAAGCGATCCAAGCAGGCGCAAATGTAATAGATAATATCAGCTTCACTGCTTCAGACAAAGCATTGCAGCAGGCACGTCTGCAAGTTCTCAGGGAAGCTGTTAAAGATGCCCAAGCTCAGGCTCAGTCTGTTTTTAGTACCTTGAAGTTAACCCCTGGAGAGATTATTAAGATTGATATTAACTCAGATGACAATCCTAGACCATCTCCTCTGGTGTCTAATCTAACAGCAGATAGGGCGTTTGCAATCGGTACTACAACTCCTATAATTGGTGGTCCTCAAACGATAAAAGCTAGTGTTTCTCTAGATATCAGTTATTCTCCAAATTCAGGAGTGATTCTCGATCTACCTCTTAATAGATTGCAGCAATATGCTTAGAGGATGTTTTAAAAGTCCCAAAAGGTATAATTTTGCCGTTCGACCCTTTTAAAACATCCTCTCAATCAGGAATTACGCAACTGTCATAAGCACGTGGCGCGGTGTAGTTGCGCCACGTGCTATTTTCATTGGTGGTGTCGGTGCTGACTTTTTCCTTTTGGATTTCTTGGAACAACACCAAATAAAATGTGAGCTATCGCACTCTCTAGGATGGCATTGGTGCAAAGAGCGATCGCTATCAGTGGAGCAAGTGCTTTTGCCGCTCAATTCATCACAATTGAAAGCACTGGCACATTATCATGAACTATCGAACTTCCCAGAAATAATCCCAATTTCAATAACAGTATTACTCGTATTGATACGGATGACACTGGAACTTATTACCGGAACTTGGGTACTAATAATAATCCTAATTATGTTCCTGTATACCAGTCAGATTATTTAAAGGTAGATACACGTTCTGATGGAAGTCTGCATTACTTTGTTGACTTTAAAGGTATTCCGATTGTCTCGTTTGATGGTGTTTTTACATCACCGATTCTTTCTGGTGGTCAGTTGACTGCCTTTCTCTACCAGGGACAATTGCCAGGAACCACATTTCAAGGAGTAGTTCGAGATAAATTTAATCTCACAAAAGCCTTTTACACTGGTACTGTCACAGACCCAGATACCGGAAAGAAGTATCAAGGTACTTTTGAAGTGAGTGGATATGGGGAACGATATAGTAATCCCAATGGTAATTTAACTCCCACGGTCTTTGATTTCCAGTCTGATATCCCAGGTTTGCCAAGTGTAACAATCAATTTAAAATTGACAAACTATTAGTGTAATTTTAAATATAAGCCGGACTTTTGCAAATCCGGCTGAGTTTAATCAATCATCTATACGCAGTAGCTTGCGATAAAAGGGTTGTGAAAAATCGGTCACACGATAACGTTTATAGTTGTCCATAAGTTCAATTAAAAAATTAATAAACTCGAAACTAGCCATCATCAGTTCATAACTTAGGTCAGCATTGCCATCAAACTGGATTCGGCAACGGGTTAAGTCTGAGGGTAAAGTAGCAACATTCCAGGAGGCGACAAAGGGGACATGTTCGCTGGCTTCGATCTTCCGATGTCCCTCCAAAACCCCTTTTTGATAAAGACTGATAGCATAGGGTAAGAAATTGCGCCTAGCGCCCTGAACATAAGGTAAGTAAACACTAGCTTGTTGTTGAGTTGCAGGCTGGAGTTGCTCAATAGACATAGTTAAATATTCCTCAAGTTAGTTAACAACTGGGGATATTAGTGGACATTAGTAGTATTCCCCAAAGATGTGCCTAAAGCACATAGTGGGGAGTGGGGGAGTAGTAGTGCCGAGTGCTGAGTTGGCAATCTCACTTCTTTACTCAGCACTTGGAACGGGCTAAACGTCCCGCTTTTGCTAACGGAACTGTTTTGCTCCATGACCAATAAATGAAGTTACTACTAGTCAACCAAGAAAATTATGACAAAATTAAAATTTTATATTTATCGTAGGTATTAAGTTTTTTGGCAAGATAGCTAATTCAGTTTAACGTTGAAGATAAGAAAAAGGTTTAACTTCACTATTAAAGAAATTGTCAGATGGGCAATATTTATCAAGAGATTTGGGATGCAGACCAGGGACATAGCGGCATCAAAGCGGTCAAAAAGGGGGACACAATCGATACTGCAACCAAAGCACAAGGGTATGTGATAGTTGATGAGAAAAAGGATGCAGATGAAGACCATAAATTAATTGTTGAAGTCGTAATACCTGCTGCTAGAAAAAGAGGATGCTAAAATTGAGACCATCAATCGAAACCCTTCAAATCGGGTAGCAGCAGGAGCGTATTTGGGTAAGGGCGGCTGGGCACAATGGCTGAAAGAAAAGTTGACTGGGTTCAATCAGCACGTTCGATTTGTGCATACCAAATATATGCTGATCGATCCTCTAAGCGACCACCCGATAGTGATCACTGGGTCAGCCAATTTTAGCGAAGCTTCCACCAATCAAAACGATGAAAACATGATGGTGATTAGAGGGGAGAAGCGAGTTGCTGATATTTACCTGACCGAGTTTATGCGACTATTTACGCATTTTCGATTTAGAGGCAAAGTTGAAGAGCATGACGAAACAGTTCACAAGTCAACACAACCACTACCGAAGAAGCTGTACTTGCGAGACAGTGATAGCTGGGCACGACGGTTTTATGTCAAAGATTCGCCTCGTGAGAAAGAACGACTGTTCTTTAGCTAGAAAAATTTTCTCAAGCCTGCGTACTAGATTTAGGTTCACTTTAATAATTTGCAAGTGCTTGGTTCAGTTCAAGTTTTTCGCTGGCAACCAAAGCTTAGTGGCGGTTTGATTTATCCGATTCGTTGTGAACGTTGGCACATACCTGATGGCAGACAGCTTCTTGAGTTATCCATTCGAGTTCAGCCAGAGCAAGCACTCTTGGCTCAAAAGCAGTTCATGCAATATCTAAAGCACAATAAGCTTGACTCAACGGGTGTTCAAGAAACTAAAACTCGGCTTGTCTTAGAGTATTTTGCTAATGAACTGCAAGGGTAGAAATACCGCAATAGCTAATACAATCCTCGTGTTTTACTGATAACATCAATCATTGTCGGTGTTGATGAAACGTCTTTGGCTTACCAGCCTTCGTTGCCTGTGGAAAAAAGGTAACAGTTAGAAAAACAATAAATCACTTACCAACAGCTAATACTAGACCTTCATGGGCTAGTATGGCTTGAGGAAAAGCAGATTTAATATCGACTTGAACCTGGTCAAGAAAATCATCATGGTCATCTGGGTGATGATGAGAAATGGCTAGCCGTTGAACGCCAGCACTCAGAGCTGTATTCACCGCAGCTTGCCAGAGTAAATCAGCAGAATCATGGTTGTGAGATGTAGGCGGAGTGTAAGTGGCATTGGCAATCAGCAAGTCAACACCTTGAATGAACTGTAAAATCCGCTCTCGCTCCACTTGATCGGCATTTTGATGCAAATCTGTGATGTAAGCAACACTATATTCCTGCCAAGTAACTCGATAGCCAACTGACCGCTGAGTTTGATTAATTAATGCAGTTGTAATGTTGACATCATCTAACTTCACGTCACTTTCTGGAGTCAGATTGTAAAACTGCAATTCTGACTGCATTACCTGTAAAGGGTAAGGAAAGTGTGGCTGGAGCATCTGATCGTACAGGCATTGTTTGATTGAGGCTCCATTTGAGGCAGCTGTGCCGTAAATATGGAAGCAATTTTCCCCAATAAATGCGGGAGCAAAAAAGGGAAACCCTTGAATTCGGTTCGATTGGCAGTTGGTAAAAAATAAATGAGCTTCTAGTGGCTGTTGCAATTCTTGCCAAGTTTTACCCAGTGTGCGTAAGCCAGTACCGCCATCAAATATCAAGCGTTTCCCAGCTACATCCATTTCTACACAAGCGGTATTACCACCATAACGATTAGTATTGCTACTTGGAGTGGGAATCAAACCTCTGACACCCCAGAATTGCACGATAAATTTACCTGCTGGGCTACTTGGCAGGGTAAATGACTTTTCTCTTATATAGCTCTGGGAATCCGACAACTCAAAATTTGACATTTTCCTTGAAATTAGACCTTACTGAGCAGGTCATCGTAGCGCCGCACTTCCAACAGCCTGTTTTTTTCGTCCACAATGACTACCTTAGGAGAGTAACTTTTTAACTCTTCTGGAGTGAACTGCCCGTAAGTCATTATAATCAAGCGATCGCCAATAATGCCTAGACGTGCCGCACCCCCATTTAGCTCAATGATTCCTGAATGGGCTAGAGCGGGGATCGCATAGGTAATAAAGCGCTGACCGTTGGCACTATTAACTACTTGCACCTGTTCATAAGGTAAGATACCAGCTTTTTCCAAAAGGATTTCATCAATGCTGATACTACCCACGTAGTTGATATTCGCCCCTGTGAGGGTGCAGTTATGAATTTTTGCCAAAAGGAGAGTACGCTGCATTCTGGTTTGGGTTTAGTGGCAGTTTTTGCGAACCGTAACAAGCGAAAGTTATAAGTAGAGACGCGACGCCAGTCGCTACAACGGGGGGAACCCCCCTTCGGGTTCGGGGGTGACGCTCCTTCGTCGCTAACGCTGCGCTAACGCAATCGACGGTAACCGCCAAGACTGCGACCCCCTCACCGCAACGCGCTGGCTCATTAATCGCGTCTGTACAGGAGTTAAGAATAAAAATTCATAACTCTTAACTCCTAACTCCTCTATTATCCTCTATAAGCTTTGACGGATTTTTCTACTAAAGCTGCAACTTTATCCACATCTTGCCAACCGAGAATTTCAGTCACCTTTTTTTCCAAATTTTTATAACTACGGAAAAATTCAGCAATTTCATCTAAGCGGTGTGGTGCTAAGTCTTTCAGGGATTTTACTTGAGTGTAGCGCGGATCTTTGTCAGGAACACAAAGGATTTTTTCATCGCGATCGCCACCATCAATCATCTCCAAAAAGCCAATTGGTCGCGCAGCAATAATACAGCCGGCAAAGGTCGGCTCGTCAATTATGACCATACCATCTAGGGGATCGCCATCATCAGCCAAAGTATTGGGTACAAAGCCGTAATCATAAGGATATTGTACTGAGGAATAAAGTACTCGGTCTAGAGCAAAAGCTTCTAGTTCCTTGTCGTATTCGTATTTATTTTTACTTTTGCCAGTAATTTCAATCAGAACGTTGATTAGACCCGGTTTTGGTTGGGCAGGAATTCGAGATAAATCCACAAAAAACTCCTCTGATAACACTGAATTATGGGAGTACTCAGTCAGCTTCGCTCCCCGTGTAGAATTTTAGGGCAATATGGATCTCTTCCCAAGGTATTTGTTCTACGGCATAGGGGACTGGGAAGAAACTTTTACCTGTAACCTGTTTCCTTGAATTAGCCAGAAAATAGAAAAAGCGTTACGAGCAAACTTCGCAACGCTTTTTCCAAAAGGGTATTATGGATATCCTCCGCCTTTAATTGCTGTTAAAGGGATTTCTGTCCTAACTTTGTTCAGACAACTGTAATCTGGAGTCACACAATCCAGATTTAGCTTATTCTTGATGAACTACACCCACATCTACAGAGATTTTCTACAAAATCAGTGTTCTGCTTTTTTGTAGATATCCTGATGAGAAAATGTGAATGGGAAGCTCGATCAATCTTGATTTCCCTGTATGTTTTGGATCAGAGGTTGCTGGTTATTTTGAACGTTAGTTGAAGAATAGTGGGCGATGACAAATACGGGTAGGGTAAGAGTCAATAGAGCGATCGCAGTTCCCACAATGTCTGCCAAACGTTGGGAATATGTATCGGCATTGGCAGACTGGCTATTTGAATTCATACAAAATTGAAGTTCTTCGTAACACTGTGTAGGTTTACTCTTCAAGTGAGAGTATTAATGCTAGTTTAGCTATTTTTAAACTGTAAAATGTGTAGCATTCTACAATTTAAACCAGTTATACAACTGTCATAGTAGCCTTTTTATACATAAACTTCTTAATATAAAGTTACAAGCAAACAAATCATGTTTTATTTTGTAATTAATATTTTCAGATGTTTCCCTGTATGGTGTAACGGGTTGCATACGCAAAGCAAACTTTGATAGCATCATTAGTTACATTTTTTCGCTGATTAAAGATTAATTAGCAAAACATATTTGTCTGATACTTCATGATTATAACATCGTACAACGCTTTTGATAAGGTCATTTTACTGGAATTGCTAATTTGTGATACAGGACACAAAACCGCAAAAGCACTGATAGATATTCAGTGCTTTTGATTGTTATATGGTAGTTATACACAAAAATATTTGACACCAGAGAAGAAATAGGTAGTAATGATTTTTGTAACCAATGATAACTACCGAATAAATACAGATATATCAACTGTACAAGGGAGAATGGATTCAGTGATATCACTAAACAAATATTTAAGAATTTAAATTTTGCAATGTACGTAATATTACGGCAATTTTGTCAATCTATATAAAGGTAGAGTAAAAAAGTTTTAGAAGCTGGCGTAGACGTGTAGTAGGTTATTACCAAACTTTCCTCATATCTGAACAAAATACCCAATCCCAATTTCCAGATTCTAAATCCGTATAACTTTTTGGATAAATTAAAATTTAAGACGAAAAATTGTATAACAAATTAATCAGTTAAAAAAACCGCCACTAAATATAATAGGGCGGTCTGGTTAAGCAATCGGAGGGTAATTACAGATTACTCTGCTAAGAAATGAAATTGCTGTAACGAAGTTTGCACTAAATTGAGGATTGGGGATTAGGCTTGGGGCATGGGTTATTCTCCCTTTATCACCTTGTCTTTTTCTTCTCTACGAGACGCTGCGCGTAGCTTGCTTCCTTGTAAGGGTACAATTTTGAATTTTGAATTTTGAATTAATTTCTCCCTACTCCTTTCCATAAACACTGATTGGTTCCTTGATAAATCGCGTGTAAAGATGCTTAAACGTAGACTTAATTACACGGGGCATACCAAAATCAATGGGCATTAACTTGTCTGGGAACCGCCAATCTTCTATTTTTAATAACTCAGGATTTAAATGCGGAAACTTTATGGCAGCAAGTTCTGGACAAACTCCTAGCCTTTGAGAAGCTGCAACTGTGGGCACTTGTTCAGGAGAAACATTAAGGATTTCTACCATTGCCCGATCTAAGGCAAATATATCTAATGCGGCTGCTAAAATGCCCAGTTGGCGAGGTTCCCCATTGCTGGGGCCATTACCTTCATGACCGATGATACCATCTAATATGGTTAAGTCAGGGTTAATCGCTCTGGCAGTTTCTACTAACATTTCACCAAATCTATTTGCGTCTTTTCCCGCTTCCATGTGCCACCAAGCTTTCATTTTGCCGGGGACACAACCAAACAGGTTTTTTACGCCCAGTGTTAATGTCAACTGGGCATGTGATTTAACTTTCGGTAGGTTAATCACTACGTCTGCTTCCATTGCTTCTTTAGACAGTCGCAGATGGTTAAAATTGTCACTTACGGTTTGGTAACGCTGACCGTGAAAATCGATGATAGGAAGATTGAGTTCTTCTAGAATAGGCAGATAGCCATTTGCTATTGCTACGCCCTTGGCACTGCCAAAAGCAGGACTATCGCCCAAAAATGGCTTACCGCCAACCTCAATTACCATTTGGGCAACTTCATAAACTAGTTCGGCACGGGTGATACACTCTTTACCAGGACGCGATCCTGTAAGTAAATTCGGTTTGAGTAAAACGCGATCGCCTTTTTTCACAAACGCTGCTATTCCTCTAAAAGGTTCTAAGAGAGTGACTAAAGATTCCCGTAAAGCCTCTCGTTCGTAGGATGTAGCCCGAATGAGACTAACAGATGATTTTTGAGTCTGCATGGATAATAAATAGGGGATAGCGGACTGAGGACAAGAGATAGTAATACCAATTCTTTATTACAGCAATTTTCAGGTAAATAGACCATGCCCTACTGGTATAGCAATGCTCATTGATGTCAACTTAAGCAAAAACTCCTTTAAAATCTTGTTTCCAGCCTCTGGCTGGAAATGCACTTTCATTACGTTCCCAGTTGGAGACTGTTAACCAGACAACGAGACAATCTCTAAAAGCTTGTTCTAGACAGCCTTTCACGTTAAGTTGACACCCGCAATGCTGTGCACCTACAACAGATGTGGTTCAAATAAATGAAAACTGCTGTAAGATGCTATTATTCTGTTGTGAGCGGTAAGATACCACTCATTTGTTCTAGATTTAAGACTGTGGCTAAGTCTGTTTCACTCATCAATCCTCGTTCTAGGACAATCTGCCGCAGAGATTTACCAGTTTCTAAAGATTCTTTGGCGACAGCTGCGGCATTTAAATAACCGATGTGGGTATTAAGTGCGGTTACTAAAGCTAAACTGCCTTCGGCGTATGCTAAACAACGTTCTTGATCAGCAGTAATTTTGCCAATGCAGCGTTTGGTAAGTGCGGCGATGGTATTGCCGAGAATTTCGATACTGTGAATTAGGTTATAGGCAATCAGTGGCATCATCACATTTAATTCTAATTGCCCTGCTTGGGCGGCTAAAGCGATCGCACTGTCGTAACCCATCACCTGAAAACACACCATTGATGTCATCTCTGCCATCACTGGGTTGTATTTCCCTGGCATAATTGAGGAACCAGGTTGCACTGGAGGCAGTTGAATTTCTTTCAAGCCTGTTTTTGGTCCCGAATCCATCAGGCGTAAATCATGAGATATTTTGGCTAAATCCTGGGCTAAATTCCGCAAAGCACCGGAAACATTCACAAATGGCGCCATACTCTGCATAGCTGCCATGAGATGGGGTGCAGGTTCTAAAGGAGTATCAATCAATTTTGAAAGAACTTCTACCACACGGGCGCGATACAGAGGATGAGTATTTAATCCCGTTCCGGCTGCACTACCTCCCAAACCCAGCACCATCAAATCTCCTGAAGCAGTATAAATCCGGTTTTGATGTTCTGTCAGAATTTGCGCCCAAGCCCGAAAATTCTCACCCAAACGCACGGGTACAGCGTCTTGTAAATGGGTTCTGCCAGATTTGACAATATCTTGAAATTCTACAGCTTTGTTTTCTAAAGATGCGATCGCCCCATCTATCGCTGGGTGTAATGTCTTAGATAATGCCAATAAACCACCAATGCGAATTGCCGTAGGAATCACATCATTGGTAGACTGCCCATAATTAACGTGGTCATTGGGACTAACACGTTTGTAATTGCCCTTTTCTTCACCGAGTATTTCTAAGGCACGATTTGCTAGAACTTCGTTGACATTCATGTGGTGGGATGTTCCAGCACCCGCCTGATAAACATCCACAACAAATTGCTCACGGAACTTCCCAGCTAAGATTTCATCAGTTGCTTGCACAATCGCCTGACTAATATCTTGGGGAATGCAATTTAGTTCTCCATTCACTATTGCTGTAGCTTTTTTAATTATCAATCCAGCATCTACGTAAGTAGCTAAAGGCTTGATGCCACTAATAGGGAAATTTTCGATCGCCCGTTGTGTTTGAATGCCGTAATAAACGCTACTAGCAATTTGGCGATCGCCCATCGAATCGCGTTCGATGCGGAATTGGGAGTCTGGGTGTTCAGTCATAGTATTGTTTTAGGAGAGCTACAGAAAACAGATTTTCCCACGCTTAGGGAGAAAGTGGGGAGACAAAGAGAAGTTGTAGTAAGTTTGTCCCCTCCGCATTTATTTATGGGGATTATTAATTTTGAATTTTGAATTTTGAATTTTGAATTCGGAGCAAAGCGACGTGACTCTACCCAACTGGATTACCTTCTCTCGCCTTCTGGGTGTACCATTTTTGCTTTATGGATTGTACAACCCCACACCTCAAGCTAGGTGGATATGTTTGGCGATTTTTATCGTTGCGGCGTTAACGGATTGGTTAGATGGCTATTTAGCGCGGAAACTCAACCAAATTAGTGAGTTGGGTAAGTTTCTAGATCCCTTAGTGGATAAATTTCTAGTACTTGCACCATTGATGGTTTTTATTGAACTAGGAAAAGTACCAGCTTGGGGAGTGTTTTTGATTTTAGCGCGGGAATTAGCGATCGCTGGTTGGCGGGTAAATCAAACAACGATTATGGGGGCAAATATTTGGGGTAAACTCAAAACTGTTAGTCAAATAGTGGCGATCGCACTTCTGATTGCGCCACTACCTGAAGTCTGGCAAACTCCCTCTGTGACCGCTTTTTGGATTTCTGTCGCTTTGACTTTAATATCTGGGGGTATTTATCTTTTGCCACAAAAAGTTAGCATTGCTGATTGAAAACATCTACTGTCTTGTCCCTGTCGGTCTGAGATTTCTCCAGATAATCATGACAAAATATTTATAGATACGTCAGAAATTTCTAACAGTGCCCAAAAAAATTCGGGAACTAAAAGCAATACTCCTAAAAGCTGGATTCACTTATAGAAGCGGCAAAGGCAGTCATACAGTATGGAGCCATCCTTTGCTACTTTATAGCCTCACTTTATCTGGCAAAGACGGAGCAGATGCAAATCGTTATCAGGAAAAAGATGTTAGAAATGCGCTCATAGAAATAAAACAACTAGAGGAAGAAGAAAAAGGAGAACAGGAATGAAACCACAATATAGTATTGTAATTCAGTGGTCAATGGAAGATAAAAAGTATATTGTCAGCCTACCTGAGTTTGGCCCCTATGCACACACTCATGGAAATACCTACGTCGATGCTCTTAATAATGGTGAGGAAGTACTAGAACTTTTGATTGAAGATTATCAAGCACAAGGAAAACCACTACCAGACCCTTTAACTGCTAACATTTCCTTTCGGTTTGTTTAATCCTCACCCTAATTATTAGCAGTTACAACTAACTTTACTCTCACATCGGCGATCGCTGGTTGGCGGGTAAATCAAACAACAATTACGGGGGCAAATATTTGGGGTAAACTCAAAACCATTAGTCAAATAGTCGCGATACCTACGGCGGGCTACGCCTACGCACTTCTGATTGCGCCACTACCTGAAGTCTGGCAAACCCCATCTCTAATTGCTTTTTGGATTTATGTTGCCTTGACTTTAATATCTGGGGGTATTTATCTTTTGCCGCAAAAAGTCAGCACTAATGAAACGGCAATATAGTATTGTAACTAGGAAAAATACACTTTGAAGTTCAAAGTTAAATCAAATAAGCTGCATGGTACTGATGTTTTTTTATTTGCAAGTCCTTTAGAACTCGGAAGTTGCACTTCTGAACTCGGAAGTTGCACCTTTGAACTCGGAGGTTGCACCTTTGAACTCGGAAATTGCACCTTTGAACTCGGAAGTTGCACCTTTGAACTCGGAAGTTGCACCTTTGAACTCGGAAGTTGCACCTTTGAACTCGGAAGTTGCACCTTTGAACCTGGAACTTCGAGATCAAAAGTTCCAAACTCAGAATTTTTAGAATTCGTAAACAAGTAAAGAGTCAAGTTGAACGAATGCAAGAAACAATTTAGCGGCTCACCTTAACACAGCTACTACTTTATTTCTCAAAATTATAGCTAGGTAATCCAGTAACATCAGTTTGCAGAGCAAACAAATCACCAGAGTAGAAACTTTTGTCAATCTCGGCTTGGCTGAGTTCAACTGAAGCGGTAGTGATGTAGAGTGTTTGCAAATCTTCGCCACCAAAGGTACAACTTGTTACAAGTGGAACGGGTAGATTAATCCGCAATATCTCTTCACCCTTGGGATTGAAACGAATCACACACCACCCATCCCACATCGCTGACCAAATATTTCCTTGACTATCTATTGTTAATCCATCTGGATAAAAAGATTCATGAGTTAAATCAACAAAAATCCGGCGATTAGTAATGTTACCCGTTACTGAATTAAAGTCGTAAGCATATATCTTTTTATGAGGAGAATCACTCAAGTAAAATATTTTTTGATCTGGACTCCAACCCAGACCATTAGAGAGAGTCAATCCTGTTTCCATTACATGCAATGAACCGTCACGATCATAGCGATAAAGGCTAGCATGAGGTTTTTCTGAAGAACACATTGAGCCGAACCAAAAGCGGCCTTGGGGGTCACATTTTCCATCATTGAGTCGGTTATCTGGCTGATTTCCTTCAATTTCCAAAATTGGAGTAACTTCACCTGTTTGGGTATTGAGGAATGCTAGGTGATGACGCACTGCCATAATTAATTTATCTTTACCTGCTGTTGCGATCGCGCCTACCACATCTCCCACATCAAAAAACAAATCTTTCCCGGTAGCAGGATTGAACTGATGTACCCGATGGTTGTAGATATCAATCCAGTACAGTAGGTTTTGGGTAGAGTCCCAAATGGGACCTTCACCCAAACGGGCGCGAGACTCTAGAACATTTTGGAGTGGATATTGCAAAACCTGGCTCATTTTATCAACCAACAACAGCATTTACAGAAATTAGTTTTAGTAGCCTTCAGACAATTCTAAAAAACGTTTGGCTGACTAATAGAGAAAATTGTCATTCCTGTTCTAGTAAAAACTAAAGACGCAATTTATCGCGTCTTTCTCAGGTAGAAAAAATATTTTTGACTTTGACCAAACCTTTACCGCGATCCGTTAACTTAAAATTAGTCGGTCAGGATTCCCCTTATGTACCAAACAGACCCGCCTCTCTCCCCCAAAGAAGTCCTACCCACCATGTACGATCTTCCCAGTGAATATCTAGAGGACTCTGGTTTGCCTGACGAATTTCACCTTTTTCAACCCCAACTTCTGCGCGAAACCTTCTGTCCACCTAATTATCCAGCAGAGGAGGTATTTGTCGCCACTGACTTAAACCTTTACTATGACCTCCGGCATACACTGTGGTACAAACGCCCAGACTGGTTTGCTGCTGTAGGAGTTTCGCGTCTCTACGAACAGCAAAACTTGCGTCTCAGTTATGTGATCTGGCAAGAAGGGGTTGCTCCTTTTGTAGTGGTAGAATTGCTTTCTCCTGGCACTGAAAAAGAAGACTTAGGACAAACTCTGCGGGAGATTAACCAACCGCCGACCAAATGGGAAGTTTATGAGCGGATTTTGCGAGTTCCTTACTACATTGTGTTTGACCGCTATACTGACAAACTCCAAGCATTCCAATTAGTTGCAGACCGCTACAGCGAATTGGATTTGAGTACCTCACGGGTGTGGATGCCGGGTTTGGAACTGGGCTTAGGACTTTGGCAAGGTTCTTACCAACAAATTGAGCGATTGTGGCTACGTTGGTATGATGCAAGTGGGAATTGGCTTCCCACACCTCTAGAACGAGAAAGTCAACGTGCTAACAGATTAGCAGCACAACTGCGAGAGTTGGGCGTTAACCCTGATGAGTTATGAAGATGCGATCGCATCGTACCAGTAGGGATACACAGCGATGTACCCCTAAACATCTTTACTCACAACGCTTGTAAAATTTCTTCATCTACAGAGAAATCTACTTCGGCTTTGTCTTTTGCATTAGCCAAATAATCATTTTCCAGAGAGTCTTGTAAACCAGAAATCAAATCATATTCAGGATGCCAGTTTAATTCTGTTTGCGCTTTATTCACCGAAGCAAAAAAATGCTGCACCCGCATTGGAAAAGCTTTACGTTTGCCAAAATCAAACTTTTTCGGGTCGTAGTGGACGATTTTGACAGCATCAGGTGATTTACCTGCGGCGACAGCACTAGCACGGGCTAAACCATCAAAAGTGACAAAGCGATCGCCAGAGATATTATAAATCTGTCCTATGGCTTGTTTATTGCCCAAAACTTGAGTCATTGCTAGTGCCAAGTCTTTTACATGACCTAACTGGGTGATATGCAAGCCATTTCCAGGAATGGGAACGGGGCGATCGCGCACAATTCTATCAAAAAACCAGCTTTCCAATTCATTATAATTACGAGGGCCGTAAATATAAGTAGGACGAATAGAAGTAAAAGGCAATCCCAATTGAGTCAGGTAAGCTTCTGTTTCATGTTTACCCTTATGGCGACTTTTAGGATCTACTGCATCACCTTCTATATGGGGCAATTGATCGGATTTGAGATACACTCCCGCAGAACTCATATACACAAAATGTTGCACTCGGTCTTGAAAAATTTCTGCTAGTGGTTGAGTATCAGTCAGTTCCCGTCCATTATTGTCAAAAATGACATCAAAGTTTTCTTGTGATAATTTTTCTTTTAATTGAGTAGCATCAGTGCGATCGCCTATAATTTGTCCTACTCCCTGTAAAGAAGGTGTTGGCCGATTCCCACGATTGAACAGCACCACCTTGTGTCCTTGTTCCACTAGTAGTTGAGTCAAATAGACACCAATGAACCGAGTACCACCCATAATCAGAATTCGCATAAATTCACCTTTTCTATATCAGTTGTCATCAAGGGAATAGGTATTGAGGACTAGGGAAACAAAAAGGACAAGGAGAATAACCCATGCCCAATGCCCCATTCCCCATTCCCAATCTGAGGTTATCAGGTTGTAGTATCCATCTGGAACCTCTGGGGGAAAGATTACGTCCCATTTGCTAATCTGAAGCACTTCCCGTTAATTAATCACAAGAGGAAACTTTTCAGTCAGAGTCTAAAAAAACTATCTTCAATTTTGAATTTTGAATTGTTTAGCTGTGCCCTTGAAATATGCTTTAGTTCATGAGTGGCTGACACCGAAAGCCACAGGTGGCTCAGAACTCGTTGTCCGAGAAATTTTGAATCATATTGATGCTGATTTGTATGCTCTCATAGATTTTGAATCTAGCAATAGAGAAAGTTATTTATATAAGCGTCAAATTGGCAAGACGTTTCTCCAGAACTTTCCTTATGCCCGTAACGGTATACAAAAATACTTGCCTTTGTGGCCCTTGGCAATTGAACAACTTGATTTGCGGCATTATGATGTCATTTTGTCTTCATCCCATGCTGTTGCCAAAGGAATCCTTACCACTCCTGAACAGATGCATATTTGCTATTGTCACAGCCCTATGCGCTATGCTTGGGACTTGACCTTTGATTATCTGCGCCACAGCAAACTGGGTAGTGGTTTACCTGGTTGGGTGACGCGATATTTATTACATCATTTGCGCCAGTGGGATGTATTGAGTGCCAATCGCGTTGATTACTTCATTGCCAACTCGCAGCATACAGCTCGGCGGATTTGGCGCTGCTATCGGCGAGAAGCAACAGTCATTTATCCACCAGTGAATATTGCGGAATTTCCGTTTCTGTCTGAGAAAGAGGATTTTTACCTGACAGTTTCCCGGTTAGTGAGTTACAAGCAAATATCGTTGATTGTCAAGGCTTTTAATCAACTAAAACGACCATTAGTAGTCATTGGTACAGGAGATGAAATGAAAAAGATTCGCGAGATGGCAAACTCAAATATCCAAATACTGGGATGGCAACCCGATAATGTGGTAAAAAAATATATGTCTAGGGCTAAGGCGTTTGTGTATGCAGCTTGTGAAGATTTTGGTATTGCCCTAGTGGAAGCACAAGCTTGCGGCACGCCAGTGATTGCTTATGGTGCAGGGGGTGCTCTAGAAACAGTGCGAGATATCCACTCTTATGTAGATACAGGGACAGGTATATTTTTCAGGACTCAAACAGAGGCGGCTTTGGTGGAGGCAGTAGAAAAGTTTGAAATGTGTGAGAGTTCGTTCAATTCCGAGTATATGCGATCGCACGCCACGCAGTTCTCACCGCAAATCTTTGCAGATCGTTATCTAGATTTTGTAAACAAGTGCAACGAAAAAAGACTGTTTTTGCAATGATGGTCTTAGTTAACGTCTTATTTTTTTTAGGCTTTTGGCAATTTTCCCCAGAAGCACCTCATTTTGGCTTTAATATTGGGACTATGTGTGGTGTGGATTATTAAGGAGTATGATGACTGCCCAGAGCTCACTCCTCTCCGGCAAGCGACGCGTACGGCAAGACACTAGAGCGTCTACGCGTTTCTTAAAACGTGGTCAAAAAACAAAGACGCCAAAAGTTAAGCCTAAAGGTTTATCTTTTCAGGGTTTAAACGGAGAGTTTGCCAAACGACTGTTCGATATAGTGTTTTCGCTGTCAGTATTAATTTTGTTCTTCCCCGTCTACTTAATTTTGACCATGCTGATTGCCTTGAGCTCAGAAGGCCCAATTTTTTATGTCCAGGAACGGGTAGGGAAAAATTACAAAGCGTTTAATTGTATTAAATTCCGAACAATGGTAAGCAATGCCGATGAAATCCTCATGCAAATGATGGAAACATCGCCCGAATTGCGACAAGAATTTGAGAGCAGTTTTAAGCTGAAACAAGATCCCCGGATTACCAAAATTGGTCGATTTTTGCGAATTACTAGCTTAGACGAATTTCCCCAGTTCTGGAACGTTTTAAAAGGGGACATGAGTGTAGTCGGTCCCCGACCTCTAGTAGCAGAAGAACTGCCAAAATACGGTTATCACATTGATGAGATTTTAACAATCCGTCCAGGAATTACTGGTTTGTGGCAGGTATCTGGGCGTAATGACATTCCTTACCCTCGGCGAGTCCAAATAGACCTGCATTATGTCAAATTTAGGAATTTCTGGCTTGATTTATGGATCATCTTGAAAACTGTTAATGTAGTAATTCTACCTAAAAATAATGGTGCATACTGAGTAACTACTTAGGGTCGATTCTGTGGGGCATTTAATGCCCCTAAGTACCAATTCTCCCCGAAAGCTAAAGAATTGCTCATCTTTAGTTTCTATAATTTGTGCTTTTTTACTTAACTAAGATTTCTGTGAGTGTGGATATTTGGCTCTTTTGCCAGAAATCTAATTTAAAGTACCTATTTTATTAAGTCTTCACAAAACCAGAGATATATGAAGCTTTGATAAAAAGACAATACACATAAAAATACTCTCGATCTATCTGGTAAAAAATAAAATATACATAATTAAACAATCTTGAGCTATCGAAGATTGGACTTACGTATTAAAGTACTCTTTATTAAGTATATTTATTTACGGAAAAAGTATTATAAAAACAAGAACTCGTAGGTTTCCCATTAGGCAATTCAGCAATTAGTTGCTAGGTTGTATCAGATTGGCTGTAACTTTTTAATCAAAGACAATAAGGGATAATTGAGCATGACGCAACAGAAGCGAGCGTTAATTACTGGTATTACTGGACAAGATGGTTCATATCTAAGTGAGTTTTTGTTGGAACAAGGTTATGAGGTTCATGGCATCATTCGCCGGACTTCTACCTTTAACACAGACCGCATCGATCACATTTACGAAGACCCTCACAAAGAGGGAGTGCGCTTGTTTCTTCACTACGGTGACTTGACAGATGGTACAACGTTGCGGCGTATTTTAGAAGAAGTAAAGCCAGTAGAGATTTACAACCTCGGCGCTCAATCCCACGTCAGAGTTAGCTTTGATTCACCAGAATACACGGTAGATGCAGTAGGAATGGGGACATTGCGTCTGTTGGAAGCAATTCGAGACTACCAGCATCGTACCGGAATTCAGGTACGATTTTACCAGGCGGGTTCTTCAGAAATGTACGGTTTAGTACAAGCAATACCTCAAACTGAGACAACGCCTTTTTATCCCCGCAGTCCCTATGCCTGTGCGAAAGTTTACGCTCACTGGCAAACTGTAAATTATCGTGAATCTTATAATTTATTTGCTTGTAATGGCATACTTTTTAACCACGAGTCACCACGGCGGGGTGAAACCTTTGTAACCCGCAAAATTACTAGAGCGGTGGCTGGTATTGTTGCTGGTAAGCAGAAAAAGATTTACATGGGTAATCTAGATGCCAAGCGAGATTGGGGCTATGCGAAGGATTACGTCAAAGCAATGTGGTTGATGTTGCAGAAAGACCAGCCAGACGATTACGTAATTGCTACTGGTGAAACCCACTCGGTGCGCGAGTTTTTGGAACTGGCATTTAGTTATGTGAATCTTAATTGGCAAGATTATGTAGAGTTTGATGAGCGTTACCTCCGTCCATCAGAGGTAGAGTTGTTAATTGGCGATTCTACCAAAGCACGGCAGAACTTGGGCTGGACACCATCAGTAACCTTTAAAGAACTAGTTTCCCTAATGGTAGAAGCAGATTTACAAGCATTGGGTCACACTTCACCCAATGGAAATGGTTCGCAATTTCCAAATGACATCGCGACTATTCGTCAAACACTGGGCGCTTTGCACTTCTGATTCGCATCACAGAGGATAAAATATGACCGCCTTAAGATTAAAAAATAAACGGATTCTCGTCACTGGTGGGTCGGGGTTTCTAGGTCGTCAGGTGATAGATCAACTGTGTAAAGCAGGAGCTGATCGTGAGAAAATTACAGTACCGCGATCGCACGATTCCGATTTGCGTGTTTGGGAAAATAGCCAACGTGCAGTTGACCAGCAAGACATAATCATCCATCTAGCAGCTCATGTCGGTGGTATCGGTTTAAACCGTGAAAAACCCGCAGAGTTGTTTTACGATAACTTGATCATGGGAACCCAGCTGATTCACGCTGCCTATCAAGCTGGAGTAGAAAAATTTGTTTGTGTTGGCACAATCTGTGCCTATCCCAAATTTACTCCAGTGCCATTCAAAGAAGACGATCTTTGGAATGGCTACCCAGAGGAAACCAACGCCCCTTACGGAATTGCAAAAAAAGCACTTTTAGTTCAATTGCAATCTTACCGTCAGCAGTACGGTTTTAATGGGATTTACCTACTACCAGTCAATTTATATGGTCCAGAAGATAACTTTGACCCCGGAAGTTCCCACGTCATTCCAGCGTTAGTTCGTAAAGTTCACGAAGCCCAAATTAAAGCAGAAAAACAACTTGCAGTTTGGGGTGATGGCAGTCCAACCCGTGAGTTTCTGTATTCAGAAGATGCGGCGCGGGGGATTGTGATGGGGACTCAATTCTATAACGAATCGGAACCAGTAAACTTGGGAACCGGTTATGAAATCTCCATCCTTGATTTAGTAACTCTAATTTGCAAATTGATGGAGTTTAAAGGGGAAATTGTGTGGCAAACTGATAAGCCTAATGGTCAACCCCGCCGCTGTTTAGATACTGAACGGGCAAAGCAAGCCTTTAATTTCACGGCTCAGGTGAGCTTTGAAGAAGGGCTTAAGAATACCATTGAGTGGTATCGTCAACACGGTGCATAACAATGTTCTGATGAATGTAGAGTGATACAAGCTGGGCATCGCCCAGCTTATTTTTTTGACTATATTTTATGGACAAAGTTAATCATCAACTAAATAAAGCAGAATTGCGCCGCACTCTACTTAAAAGACGTCAATCAATGTCCGTTGAAGAATGGAGAGAAAAAAGCGATCGCATTAGCTCTCATTTACAAAACTCTACTTTGTTTACCCAAGCAAAAACAATACTCGCTTATTTCAGCTTTCGCCAAGAACCTGACCTTAGTCCCCTATTTACAAACACCAAATACCGTTGGGGATTTCCTCGCTGCGTTGATAAATCCTTATGTTGGCATATTTGGACACCTAATAATTCTATCCAAAGCGGCGCTTATGGAATTACTGAACCACACCCCGACGCTCCAATCTTAGATGCTGCCGAAGTAGATTTGATTCTTGTCCCCAGTGTAGCTTGCGACCATCAAGGATATCGTTTGGGTTATGGGGGCGGATATTACGATCGCTTGCTCAGTTTACCGCAGTGGCAGACAAAGCCAACCATCGGAATTGTCTTTGATTTTGCCTACTTGTCCCACATACTTATTGAACCTTGGGATAAACCACTACAAGCTATTTGTACGGAAACCGGATTGACTCGAAAAGGTCGAAGGATTCAGGATAAATAAGACATTCAAAAGCCAAATCAATTGAAATTTTAAAGAAGGCTTTGGGTATTTCTTATTATGAAGCACAAGATATCATTCACAATAGTCGAACATGGAGTGATGTAAAAGAAATACTTAATCAATAGAAAGAGTATCCCAAAGACGGATGTTATTAAACTGTCAGTTAACGGATTGATCAAAAAATCTAACAATTCTCTAAATTTTTAATTTATTGTTATATATCGCATCGCCAAAGCTTAATAGTCATATCTCGACTACTGCTAACCAAAGTTTTGCCATCAGGACTGAAAGCGACAGAGTTAACCCAATCTGAATGGTTATCCAAAGTGTAAAGTTCTTGTCCTGTGTTAACATCCCATAGCTTCACAGTATGATCTGCACTACCGCTAACAAGATGCTGACCATCGGGACTAAAAGCGATCGCTCATACTAAGAAATCAGCAGCAAATCTTACTACACTTAGTATTCCCAAGTATAAGTAGTATCTAACTTCATCTCTGGTGTCGCCGTCTGAAGTGTTTTACAGCTATTTACCTGAAAATAGCTGTAAACTATATTCGCTCCTTATCTCCAACGCCGATTTAGCCGTAGTAAACTTTTTATCCTTTGACAAAATCTTTCTACTAGAGGTCTAGGTTTTGATACATATCTAGGCGATCGCGATCTACGCGTACTCCCCGGATTTGTTAACTCTTCTTCTATTTGTGCAGCTTTATTTAAATCTGAAGCGGCTCTATATTCATATCCTAATTGTGAGCAAACTAACCCACGATATTTATATGCGTCAACATAGTGAGGATTAAGACGAATTGCGTGAGTAAAATCTGCGATCGCATCCTCATATCTGCCTTGTGTAGCATTTTCTACTCCTAAATTATAGAAAGTTTCTGCATCCCAACGATTGACAGATATTTTTGGGGGGTTTTTAGGCGAAGATGAAGATGGATTTTCAGGAATAGGAGGCTCAGATGGAATTTCAGATTTGAGCCTGTTGTAAGCTGCGTTGATTGATTTGATTTTTTCCTCAGCTTCCTGTTTTTGCCTTTGATCGACAAAGCGATCGGGATGCCAAATTTTCACCAGTTTACGGTAAGTTCGCTTCACCTGTGCTTGAGATGCACCGGGTTTCAGCCCAAGAATTTCATAAGCATCATTAATATCGAAGCGATCGTCGCGCATACTGAAAAAATCGGCAATTAGATAAATCTATGTTAACTATTCCCTTAAATTCTCTCCAAACACCCCATTCTGGCTATCACTGGGATGGTAGTAGTCGCCGCTTCTTTGAAGGTTGGTATTACCGCGTCACATTACCGGAAATTGGGCAAACATTCGCCTTTATGTACTCCATTGAAGATCCCATCGGCGGTAAACCTTACAGTGGCGGTGCAGTTCAAATCCTCGGCCCAGATGATCAGTACCTCTGCCGTACTTTTCCTGATGTCAACAAATTTTGGGGTAGTCAAGATGTTTTGGCTTTAGGTCATTGGGGTAAAAATAATTTGCAAGTTTCTCCTTTATACTTACTCCCAGTAGAGTTTGAGTATCATGTCCAAGAAGGATATCAAGCTACAGCCACCTTGAATCAGGGAATAATTCGCGAATGCGCCACCAATAATTATTGCCGTTGGCAGTATGAAATTCAACCAGTATACGGTTGGGGTAATCAAAATGCCATTCAGCAATCAACCGCAGGCTGGCTGTCGTTCTTGCAGATTTTTGAACCTGGATGGCAAATTTTGATGGCTCACGGTCTAGCCAGTGGGAAGATTGACTGGAATGGCAAAATCTACGAATTCACCAACGCCCCAGCTTACGGTGAGAAAAATTGGGGTGGTGCTTTTCCTCAAAAATGGTTTTGGATAAATTGTAATTGCTTCGAGGACGAACCAGACTTAGCATTAACTGCTGGCGGTGGACGGCGGGGTGTGCTCTGGTGGATGGAATCTGTAGCGATGATTGGACTGCACTATCAAGGCAAGTTTTATGAATTTGTTCCCTGGAATTCACAAGTAGAGTGGGAAATTCAGCCTTGGGGTAGGTGGCAAATGAAAGCTAGCAACTCTAGTTATGAAATTGAATTAACAGGAACCACGAATTTACCTGGTACTCCTCTACGTGCGCCAACAGCAGAAGGTTTAAGATACTGTTGCCGGGACACCATGCAAGGAAAACTAAATTTAGAGTTACGAGAATTAAATGGAAGAAAATCTAAAATAATTCTAAAAGCAGAAAGTTTTCTTTGTGGTTTAGAAGTAGGCGGCGGCTCTTGGAATAATTATTGGCAGTCTCCCTAAAACTACTGCTATAATTATATATGCTTCGCAGTTGGGGTTGTAGCTCAGTTGGATAGAGCGGACGCCTCCTAAGCGTCAGGTCGTGCGTTCAAGTCGCACCAGTCCCGTTATCTTCAGAATTCAGGACAACCTCAATCGGTAGTGGTTCACCTTGAGGGGTAATGATACCAATTCGACGTCGCTGCTCAAAGGTGCTAATTTCTGTGTAGAAAACCAATAGGCCAATAGGCTACCTGTCAAACCGACAATAATTGCAATCAGTCCTACTCAGGACTTACGCAACTGTCACAAGCGACGGTGCGGCTGTGCCGCACCGAGTGCCAAACAACTAGATAATAAACATAGGAACATTCGGACGTTTT
>NZ_JBALDA010000002.1:0-17987 GCF_036917535.1 Nostoc sp. | reverse complement strand
TTTCGCTTTGTTCGCTGGTTAAATACGCATATCGACGTATTTGCCGCTCACAGAGCCAAGTCTGGTTATATTTGGGCTTAGAAATTTATAAAGTCCCATTAGGGGTGTGCTTTCAGTTTGGATTAGCAGCGTAGTCTTTTCATTCCCTAGCTTCAAAGCTATACTTTTCTAGCCCGTTTTATATTTATCCTTATAGTACAAATATACTCAACTTTAGCAGCAGAGATTGTGAGGAGTTACAAAGTCTTCTACACTGACTGAAATAGGTTTTAACTCTCTCTGTTAGGCTCCTCATGACGGTCAACGATTCTGAATACATCAGGCAAACTGAAGCCACTCGTGTGCGTGTACTAAGCGAAGCACTACCTTATATTCAACAATTCGCCGGTTGCACTGTTGTTGTCAAATATGGTGGCGCGGCGATGAAAGATAGCACACTCAAAGACAAAGTTATCCGCGACATTGTATTCTTATCCTGCGTCGGCTTGCGTCCAATTGTAGTACACGGTGGTGGCCCAGAAATTAACAGTTGGTTAGATAAGCTGGGCATCGAACCACAATTTAAGAATGGTCTGCGAGTCACTGATGCCGCCACAATGGATGTGGTGGAAATGGTTTTAGTTGGTCGAGTTAATAAAGAAATTGTCTCCCTGATTAACCAAGCTGGTGGATTGGCTGTAGGACTTTGCGGTAAAGACGGTAATCTATTTACAGCCCGTTCCCAAAATCATGAAGGCATCGGCTTTGTAGGGGAAGTCAGCAATGTGAATATCAAGATTTTGGAAACCCTTGCTAGCAATGGCTATATTCCGGTAGTATCTAGCGTTGCCGCCGACGAAACGGGGCAAGCTTATAACATTAACGCCGATACTGTAGCGGGAGAAATTGCTGCTGCACTAGGAGCAGAAAAGTTAATTTTATTGACCGACACTAGTGGAATTTTAAAAGATTACAAAGACCAATCTACTTTGATTCCGAAAGTAGATATCCGCGAAGCCCGCGAGTTGATTGCTAATGGTATAGTCAGCGGTGGGATGATTCCCAAAGTGAATTGTTGTGTGCGATCGCTTGCTCAAGGAGTCCGTGCAGCACACATTATCGATGGTCGCATTCCCCACGCCCTGTTACTAGAAATCTTTACTGATGGTGGGATTGGGACAATGATTCTCGGTTCGCAGTTTACTTTGTAAGAGTTAGGAGTAGAGACGCGACGCCAGTCGCTACAACGGGGAGCCACTGCGGTCTTGGGGTTTCCCCAAGTGGAGCAAGTGGCGTGGGAGCCACTGAGGTCTTCTCCCAAGGGGAGACGCCAAGGGCGATGGGGTTTCCCCAAGTGGAGCAAGTGGCGTGGGAACCCCCCGAAGTTTGGATCGGAGGAAGCCTCCGCTCCAACTTCTCTCCGCAACGCGCTGGCTCATTAATCGCGTCTGTACAGGAGTTATCCTAATCTACTCCTTACTCCTGACTTTAACGGGGATAGGTAATAATAACTCGCGATCGCCCGTCGCTAAATGGTGTACGACGCCATGAATTATTGATAATCACTGGATTAACTAGGGTTGAGTCTCGAATTGTCGGATTAATCAGGGTGGAATTTCTGATGTTCTGCCTGAACTGGGGATAGGAATAATCGCGGTAATGATTGCGTTGTGGCATTAGTCCCGTTGTTGGGTCTACAGGCATAGGCGTGGGAATCGGACTACCATAAATAAAGGAACCCACAGAATGCGATTGCCTGACTCCATAACCATCATCAATCACGAACGAGCGCTGGGCGGAATGCGATCGCCTGACTCCATTACCACTATCAATCACGATCACAGATTGTGCAGAAGCTGGAGCAATGCTTACACCCATCACTGCTAAAGTCATACCTGCTAAGAGCCAATTCAGTTGCGAATGCTTGATTTTCAACATAATTTTGCTCACCTGCATAAGATACCGGAATTTTTAATTAGAAAATAGTCACAGCTACTTAGTTAAAATTTTAGAAGTTTATCCACTGTCAGATTGCCAGCTTTTGAAAAGATTCCAAAAAGATTGCTGGCATTGGCAAAATGAAAACAGTGGTAATTTTTGTATAAGACGTGAGTGTAGAAAGTTTAGAAATTGCTAAAACCCGCTACCAGACTGGGAAAGTTGCCTTTGAAAATGGGCAATACCGCGAAGCTATAGAAAATTTAGAAAAAGCCAGTGCTCTGTTAGCTCGTAATTCTCGCCTTGGCGGCGAAGTAGAAATTTATCTGGTGACAGCTTATGAAGCAGCTGGACGCACGGATGATGCGATCGCTCTTTGCGAAAGACTCAAACGCCATGCCCATTTTGAAATCAGCAAACAAGCACGGCGGATGCTTTATATCTTAAAAGCACCAAAGCTGAAAAGACCCAGCGAATGGATGACTGAAATCCCCGATTTGGGCGCATTAGCCGATAATGAACTCAAAATTTCTGTACCTGCTAAGTCTACTAAATCATCTGTCCAGCAAAAGCCAAAACCTGCGGAGCCAGAATTTGTTGACCTCAGTCAGGTCAATACCAGAGATAATCGCTTTATCTGGGTAGCGCTAATTGCCATTGGTTTAACCATCTCGTACTTGGTTTGGTTGAATTTTTCAGGAACTCCTGGCTGATAACGATTTTGGATTGGGGACTAGTACCGCAAGGCGGAAGTCAAAAGTCAAAAGTCAAAAGTCAAAAGTTAAAAGAATTGTATTCCGGGCTTTTGCGCCATTTGAAATGGTGAGGCAGTCCGGTCTTGGAGGTTCCCCCCATGAGGAACTGCCAAACCCGAAGGGGTATGTTTATTTCCGCCGTGTTGCATTAGGAATTGGGAAGATTTGAATGAAGATTCAGACCCAGACTAAATCTTACTCATATTTTCTTACCCAGTCTCAGAGCGATCAAAATGGTATTCCAGGAATCTCAAACAATACTAAGAAGTCAAGATTGGTTAAAAAGTTTGACTTTTGGGGAGATTTATAGTTATGAATTCTTCAATTTTCGGAAAGATTTTCTTGTGGTTAATCAGACCAACTAGTTTTGTGTTGGCAAATATGAAATTGCTCTCACCACTGAATGGTCGAAATCGAATAAACCGAGTCTTTCCCATCCGAAATCTTATTCTGTGGCTAGTGCTGTTAACATCTCTGCTACTGACTGGCTGTGTGAAGTACGATGTGGGGCTTAATTTTGACAACTCAAATAGTGGCGAACTAGTACAGCATATTAAGTTGGGAGAACGGCTAACCAGTTTTAGTGGCGATTCGGTGTACGAATGGTTAAAAAGCATAGAACGTCGCGCCCGTCAACTTGAAGGTAAAGTACAACGAGTTTCCCAAGAAGAAATCATCGTCACAATTCCTTTTAACAGTGGTAGGGAATTGCAAGAGAAGTTCAATGAATTCTTTAACTCCCGTGCAAATCAACCCTCTAAGTCTGTAAATAGTCAATCTGATTCAGAACTGCCGAAAATTGAATCAAACGTTCTCTTAGAAGAGAATAATTTTTTACTTTTAGTCCGAAATCGGTTGATTTATGATTTGGATTTGCGATCGCTCTCTTTAATCGCTAGCAAAGGTAATGTACTAACTAATGCTGGTTCAATTCTCGATTTGGAATTTAGCTTAAAGACTCCTTGGGGAGCCAAAAATATTCAACTAACTGAAACTGCAATTGAGCCAGAAAAAAATGGCAATCAATTAGTGTGGAAACTCCAGCCTGGTGAGCTAAACCACATAGAAGCTGTTTTCTGGCTTCCTAGTCCCCTTGGTATCGGTGGGTTGTTAATTATCCTGTTCGTCTCAGGAGGATTGTACTTGAGATACAATTTCATGCCAGATCCTAGAATTCAGTTTCCTCCCAAAACAGCAACGATCCAGGAACAGTAGACTATTTATCTGTTGAATATTGTTAGCGAAGCCGATGCATTCTCCATCGGCTTTTTTTACACTTTACCCAGCGTTTTGTAAAAATGAGTCATAGCGAATTAGCCAAAGAAATTGTTCGTGTTTCCTACTTGAATGGAGAGTTTCGGTTACGTTCTGGTCAGATATCTGACCATTACTTTGATAAATATCAGTTTGAATCTAATCCTTTGTTACTGAAGCAGTTAGCTAGAGAAATGGTAAAAAAGATTCCACCAGGCATGGAAATTATTGCCGGACTGGAATTAGGGGGAGTTCCTTTAGCGACAGCAATTTCATTAGAAGTTGAATTACCAGTTGTCTTTGTTCGGAAGACAAAAAAAGAATATGGAACTGAGAAGATAGCAGAAGGAATTAATATTCAAGGAAAAAATTTGTGTATCATTGAAGACGTGATTACAACAGGTGGTCAGGTTGTAAAAAGTACCGAAGCGCTGCGTAATGCAGGAGCGATCGTGGACTTCGTACTTTGCGTAATCTGGCGCGGAAGTACACAAGACAATATTCTCGAAAAAGCTGGTATTCAAAAACTTCCTCTATTTGATATGGAGGAGCTTTCGGTGTGGATGGAACTGTCTTGAAGCCCACAGTCAAAATATCTTGGACAATAACCCTAAAAATACTTAGGTTTGAGATCAGACTTGTAGAGTCTAGAGTTAAGCATTACTATTACTATGTTCTCGTTGTTCGCTGCCATACCAGCGTTCAGCAAGTCCATTGAGTTGATGAAGGATTTCAATGAGTTCTTGGCCGCGTTCTGTAAGACCGTAAGTAACTTGAGGTGGGATAGTTGGTTCATACTGGCGATAAATAACTTCTGCTGCCTCAAGCATCCTCAGTCTTTCTGTCAGCACTTTGGTTGATATGCCTTCTACTTGGCGCTTCAATGCACCAAAGCGAATAGGTCCGCGATTACACAACACCCATAGTATGTACATTGTCCAGGGCCCCGATAATAAGGACATCAAAATACTTATTGGGCAAGCATCAGGATTTTTAGAAGCAGACATCGATAAGTTAGCCAAAATTATCCACTAGTTACTTTATAGTAACTACTTTACTTTAGTAACTAGTTAATTTTAGTATCTGATGTAATGCTTTGAAATAGAGACTCAAAAAAAGTAAAAACAGTAAATCCTAGTTAATCAGGAGATATTTGTGGTAAATATTTTACATATTGATTCCAGCCCTCGTGGTGAGCGATCGCACTCCAGAGAACTATCTAAGGAATTCGTCAGTGCTTGGAGGGCAGCGCATCCTGAAGATGCAATCGCTTATCGAGATTTAGGGCATTACCCAGTTCCTCACGTTGATGAACCTTGGATTGCGGCAGCATTTTCACCACCAGAAACCCATACTCCAGAATTAACTGAGGCAATTAGAATTTCTGACGAACTGGTTGATGAGTTTTTGGCAGCCGATCGCTACGTCTTTGGAGTGCCAATGTATAACTTTAATATACCTTCCACTTTTAAGGCTTACATCGACCAAATCGTTCGTATTAACCGGACTGTTGCTTTAGATGCTCAAGGCTATAAAGGATTAGTCGAGGGTAAAAAGGCGGTTATCATCACAGCTCGCGGCGGTGACTTTAGCGCAACATCCCCTTTCCTTGCCTATGACTTCCAAGAACCCTACCTGCGGGCAATTTTCGGTTTTATTGGGATTACAGATATTCAATTTATTAACGCTAATAGCCTGAATGAAGGTGATGCCCGTACCCAATCTCTATCAGAAGCACGAGCAGCAATTCAAGACGCGATCGCCCAGTGGTAATATGATATGGGCATTGGGCATTGGGCATCAGGAAAGAAGAGGCAGGAGGCAGAAATTCTTTAATTTTGAATTTTGTTAGCGCAGCGTAAAGCCTTCTCTTCTCTTTCAGAGACGCTAACGCGAACGAGAGGCTTCGCCAACGGCATGGCTTCGCTTAGAGCGAGTCCGCGTACTCTGTAAGAGTTGCAAGCTACGCTTTTAGCGTCTCGTAGAGAGCGTCATTTTGAATTTTGAATTGATTTCTCCCCTGCCTCTTCTTCAAGGTGACAACCGCTCAATATTCCAAGTGCTATTATCTAAACGGCTATAAAGCAAGCGATCGTGCAGACGGCTAGGGCGTCCTTGCCAAAACTCAATTTCTGTAGGGATAACTCGTAAGCCTCCCCAATGAGGCGGTCGAAGAATTTTCTGATTTTCATATTTACTCTGGAACTCCTGCAAGCGTCGCTCCAAGATTTCTCGGCTTTCTATAACCTCGCTTTGATTAGATACCCACGCACCCAGGCGACTATTGGTAGGGCGACTGTGAAAATACTGGTCAGACTCAGTTTCGGAAACTTTCTCCACATACCCCGAAATTCGGACTTGACGTTCCAGTTCTGCCCACCAAAAGACTAAAGCCGCCTGGGGGTTTTCTGCTAATTCTTGTCCTTTATGACTGTTGTAGTTAGTAAAGAAGGTAAAGCCCCGTTCATCAAAATTCTTAAGCAGCACCATTCTGGCTGAAGGCTTACCGTCTGGTGTGGCTGTGGCAATGGTCATGGCATTAGGTTCAGGCAGTTGTGCTGCGAGTGCCTGCTCGAACCATTTTTTAAATTGGATAAAAGGATTGAGGTCTATTTCGAGTTCGCTTAAACCTTCTAAGGTGTAGTCCTTGCGAAGGCCAGCTACAGTTTTGTCCATTGTGATTTGTTTCCTTGCTATTAGATAGGTTTATATATATCTTTGTCAAAAATATCTATGATGATAATCAGTGCCATCAAGAATTTTACAAATTCTTTCAAGGAATATCTAAAATAGGTTGCGTCAGATGCGCCGTTCAGCCTCGCTTCAACGCTTGTTAATTTATGGTCTGAGCGGTCCCATTATCGCTCTTAATGTTTGGTTACTGTCTGTACTTTTTCGCTACTTCCAGCATCCTATTACCGTCTTGAGCATTGCGGCAATTCTGGCTTTTCTGCTAAATTACCCGGTTAAGTTCTTTGAACGTGCTCGGATCACGCGCACTCAGGCGGTGAGCATAGTTTTGCTGGCAACGTTAACTGTGCTTGGAATTCTGGGTGTCACCCTAGTACCGTTGATCGTTGACCAAACAATCCAACTGTTAAAAAATATCCCTGATTGGTTAGGCGCTAGTCAAGCAAACCTAGAGCAGTTTGAGATGCTGGCAAAGCAACGACGTTTGCCAATCGATCTGAGGGTTGTGAGCAGTCAAATCAATGCCAACATTCAGAATGTGGTGCAACAGCTAGCTTCTGGTGCAGTAGGATTTGCTGGAACACTACTTTCTGGATTACTTGACTTAGTGTTAGTCATTGTGCTTGCATTTTATATGCTTTTATATGGCGATCGCGTCTGGTATGGTCTGATCAATCTTTTGCCCTCTAACATTGGAGATCCTTTGACCACATCCTTGCGCTTAAACTTTCAGAACTTCTTCCTCGGCCAGCTGTTACTAGGATTGTTCATGGTGCTAACCCTGACACCAATTTTCTTAGTGATAAAGGTGCCTTTTGCCCTGTTGTTTGCCATATTAATTGGGATCTCAGAACTCATTCCCTTTATCGGGGCGTCTCTGGGTATTGGTCTAGTGACGATTTTAGTACTGCTGCAAAATTGGTGGTTAGCAGTTCAAGTTGCGATCGCAGCAATTGTCATGCAGCAGATTAAAGATAACTTGTTAGCTCCCAGGATACTCGGCAATTTTATCGGACTGAATCCCATTTGGATTTTTGTGTCTATTCTAATGGGATTTGAGATTGCTGGCTTGTTAGGGACAATTGTTGCTGTTCCAATTGCTGGTACTATTAAGGGCACTTTCGATGCTATTAAGAGCGGCAAGCCGAGTGATTTTGTCTCAACTGTCACTATTGCCCATGACTCACCTTCTGATTAGGGGGCAGGGAGCAGGGAAGGCAGGGGGGACAAATCAATTCAAAATTCAAAATTCAAAATTCAAAATTCAAAATTAAAGAACTCTGCCTCCTGCCTCCTGCCTCTTCTTTTTCAATGCCCAATGCCCAAAGTGAAAAGTTGCACAATCTAATCTCACAATTCACAATGGTGATCGATCGCAAATTTTAAAGGATATTGCCAGCAGGCAATTTCTGAACAAAAGAAGCGCAAGCGAATGTATAAAGTATACGCTTTGCTAATAGTCAATTAGTTTAGTCTTGAATTTACAGTCTTTTGATTCTCATTAATTAACACTTAGAACCTGTTGATGGAAGCTTCCGAGCTATTAGAAACAATCACATTTTTGATTTACCAAGCCGAACAGGGAGAAATTGATCCTTGGGATGTCCAAGTGATTGAGGTGATTGACCGCTATTTAGAACTGATGGCACCGGGGGCAATAACAAGAGGCTATGAAGCGGACTTGTCTCAATCTGGACAGGCATTTTTATCAGCATCGATGCTGGTATTATATAAAGCCAATACCTTGATGCAATTGTCAACAGTAGGAGATGCACAAGATGATGTAGAAGATGATGCTTTACTGGAAGGTGAAAACGGTGTATCACATCAGGGTCATCGTCTACCATTAGAACAGCAATTGCGTCGTCGTCCAACGGCAATGCCACCACCAAAGCGCCGGGTAACTCTGCAAGAGTTAATCGAGCAGTTGCAGATTATGGCTAACCAACTGAAACTGGTAGAAAAAGTCAGCAAACCTATCCGTCCCAGGCGTCAACCTAGCGTCCAAAGTATGCGGGAAGCGCTGGAGTTAGCTCACCAAGAAAATCTGACAGAAGTCGCTGGGGAATTGGAGCAGGTGTTGAAATTATCGACAAGAGAGCTAAGTTTAGAACAAAATTGGTTAAATTTAGAACAGCTTGTAGAATTGTGGACTAAGACAAAGCTTCTTAACCAAAATGGGTCTGGACATGGACATGAGTCTAAACACAGTAACCTAGTTAGCGTCTTCTGGGCACTACTATTACTCTCGGCTCAATCGAAAGTAGAGCTATTTCAAGAGGACTTTTACCATGAAATTAAAATTCGCTTAATTAGAGATTCAGCTAATATCAGCAAACCTTTTGAGCATCCGATGAACTAAGAAAGTCAAAAGTAGTGCAGACAATTTCTCTAAGAAAGGCAGGAGGCAGGAGGTACAAACAAACTCGTTTATATCTGATGCGTGAGTCCTGCATTTTGTACCTCATCCACTTGCAAATTTTTGTATTGTTGCCTTTTCTGGAAAAGTAACGCTCCTGTATCGCTAACAGAGCGTCAGTTTCCGACGATTTGACTTTTCGCTCTGCCACAAGTAACAGCGCCTTAACCTAAATTTTATGTATGGAAAGACAAAACGATTTAAATTTAAAGTGCTGGCATCAAGATTTCAGGCTTCCTTGTTAAAAAAATTGGAATTTATTTATAGGGTTTTCCTCCTGCCTCCAGCATAGCTACTTTCTACTTTGTCATAGATTTTTGATTCAGCCACAAAATCCGGGTAAATTGAAAAGATAAGCGATCGCTTGTCATCTAAGTATATCAATGGTTGTAATAACCACTAATTTACTGTTATCCCTATTCTGGGGGATGACTTAGAGCAGAAATAAAAACTGATGATAAAGTATCACTCGATAAAAGTAAACTGGCTTGTGGTTGAGGAATAATTTTTATGAAAGCGATGATTCTCGCAGCTGGCAAGGGTACTCGCGTGCGTCCGATTACGTACACTATGCCCAAGCCGATGATGCCCATCCTGCAAAAGCCAGTGATGGAGTTTTTGCTAGAACTGTTACGCCATCATGGATTTGACAAGATTCTAGTCAATGTTAGTCATTTGGCTGAGGAAATAGAAAACTATTTCCGTGATGGTCAGCGGTTTGGAGTGCAGATTGCCTATTCCTTTGAAGGGAAAATTGATGACGACGGTAAACTGGTGGGCGAAGCGATAGGTTCAGCTGGAGGGATGCGGCGCATCCAAGACTTCTCACCGTTTTTTGATGATACCTTTGTGGTTTTATGTGGTGATGCTTTAATTGACTTGGATTTAACTGCGGCAGTTAAATGGCATAAATCCAAAGGAGCGATCGCTACCATTATCACTAAATCTGTCCCCAAGGAAGAAGTTTCTAGCTATGGTGTGGTTGTGACTGACGAAGAGGGACGTGTCAAAGCTTTCCAAGAAAAACCTTCAACTGAAGAAGCCCTCAGCACCAACATCAACACAGGTATTTACATCTTTGAGCCAGAGGTTTTTAACTATATTCCCTCTAATGTCGAATATGACATTGGTAGCCAATTGTTTCCCAAATTGGTAGAAATCAAAGCCCCGTTTTACGCCATTCCTATGGACTTTGAATGGGTAGATATTGGTAAAGTCCCAGACTATTGGCGGGCGATTCGCGGTGTGCTGCTGGGTGAAATCAAAAATGTGCAAATTCCTGGTCATGAAGTCGCCCCCGGCATCTACACTGGCTTAAATGTTGCCGTAAATTGGGACAAAGTGGATATCACAGGCCCTGTTTACATTGGCGGGATGACGAGAATCGAAGACGGAGCTAAAATTGTCGGGCCAGCAATGATTGGCCCCAATTGTTGGATATGTAGTGGTGCAACAGTGGAAAACAGCGTGATTTTTGAATGGTCGCGCCTGGGCCCTGGAATTCGGTTAGTCGATAAGCTGGTGTTTGGACGTTATTGCGTAGATAAAACTGGCGCTACGATCGATGTTCAAGCTGCTGCTTTAGACTGGCTGATTACCGATGCTCGTCAGACACTGCCATCACATACACCTGTTGAGCGACAAGCTATAGAGGAATTGTTGGGGACAAATACAAAATAGGGAATGGGGCATGGGGAATAGGGAGACAAGAAAGACAAGGGGAATAACCAATGCCCAATGCCCAATGCCCAATGCCCAATGCCCAATCCTAACTATTTAAGTACGTATATCTTCTAAGACTCTGCTCGTAGGTTTGCAGTAGTCGTTGAGATTCTGCTAGGGTGATGCGATTTTCTTCTAATGCTTTCTCACAGCGCTGGCGAATGTTTTCCACCATATCTTCGGAGTCATACTGGACGTAGCTTACCACTTCGCTCATGGTGTCACCTTTGACAACGTGTTCAATCTGGTAGCCTTTAGGCGTTAATTGGATGTGAACGGCGTTGGTGTCGCCAAACAAGTTGTGCAAATTGCCCATGATTTCTTGGTAAGCTCCATTCAAGAACATTCCCAAATAATAGGGTTCTCCGGGCTTGTAGGTGTGCAATTCTAAAACCGACTTGACATCGCGCAGGTCTATAAAACGATCGATTTTACCATCACTGTCGCAGGTGAGGTCTGCTAAAATTCCTCGCCGCGTTGGTTCTTCAGCTAAACGATGGATTGGCATGATCGGAAATAGCTGGTCAATCGCCCAACAATCTGGTGCTGATTGGAACACCGACATATTCACGTAGTAGATGGAAGCCATAATTTGTTCTAAGTCTTCCAGTTCATCGGGTACGTATTCTTGCTGTCTAGTGATGTTAAGAATTTTCTGACAACAAGCCCAGTAGAGGCGTTCCGCCTTGGCTCGTTCTCTGAGGCGTAAAATTCCTAAATTAAACCGACTTATGGCTTCTTCTTTGAATTGTGCAGCATCGTGGTACAACTCTTGGTAATTTTCTTGGTTGATGGATTGGAAGCTTTCCCAAAGATAATTAATAATTGGGGATTCTCCCTCTTGTGGAGGTTCTGGTGGATTGAGGGGGACATCACTAGTACTGAGAACGTCGAAAATCAGCACTGATTGATGGGAAGCGATCGCTCGTCCACTTTCACTAATCAGTGTTGGTACAGAAATCTGCCGCTCTGCACAGGTATCTTTTAACTCTGCCACGATGTCGTTGGCGTAGTTCTGCATGTTGTAATTTTTCGATGCATAGAAGTTGGTTTGGGAGCCATCATAATCTACACCCAAGCCGCCACCAACATCAAGGTATTTCATATCTGCTCCCAGCATTGCCAATTCTACATAAATGCGGCTGGCTTCTTGGATAGCATCTTTAATCACATTAATGGCAGAGATTTGTGAGCCGATGTGGAAGTGCATCAACTGCAAAGAATCGAGCAGGTTTGCTTCCCGTAATTTGTCAACAGCCTCGATTACTTCTGGCATTGTCAAACCAAATTTAGCGCGATCGCCGCTAGAGGCTCCCCAACGTCCCATGCCTTGGGTACTGAGTTTAGCACGAACTCCTAATATTGGTTTAATACCTAACTGACGATTGGCATCAATTACCAAATCAACTTCTTCAATCTGTTCTAAAACAATAATTGGTGTTTGCCCCAGTCTTTGGGCTAACATTGCCGTTTCGATATATTCTCGGTCTTTGTAACCATTGCAAACTAACAATGCTCCTGGTGTATCCAACACAGCCAGAGCAATCATTAATTCTGGCTTGGAACCGGCTTCTAAACCAAATTGATGAGGTTTGCCAAATTTCACTAAATCCTCAATCAAATGCCGTTCTTGATTGCATTTGACGGGAAACACGCCACGGTAGACACCAGGGTAATTATAGCGAGCGATCGCTTTGGCAAAACAAGCGTTCAACCGCTCAATCCGGTCTTCCAAAATATCGGAAAAGCGAATCAACATAGGAAGTCCCAAATTGCGCTGCTTCATGGCGTTGACCAATTCAAACAAGTCTAGAGAACCCCCGCGATCGCCCTTGGGTGCTACGGTCACGTGTCCAACAGCGCTAATGGAAAAATAAGGTTGTCCCCATCCTTCAATGCGGTACAAGGCTTCACTATCCTCAATTTTCCAGGAGTGAGGTAAATCTTCTGTGGTAGGACTAGGTGGTAACAGCTTTTTTTGCTTATGATTTTTCACTTCTTTTTGTCCATTGGACGGTACTTGTACCACCTCGTCAGATGTAGCAGTTGACTCAACACCCATTTCTTCATAACCTCTGTTTTTCACCCACGAGTTAACAATTTAGCGCATTCACTTAGGAACGTATATGCACCCAAAGATAATTTCTGAGATAGACTCTGATTGGTCAAGAGTCGTATGTCATTAGTCACTTGTACTGAGCGTAGTCGAAGTATTGGTCTATTAGTGCAAAACCCTTGGACAAAGGACAAAGGACAAAGGACAATTGACTAGATAAAAACTTTATTAAGCTTTGGGAGATAGCAATGGAGCGCACATTCTTAGCAATTAAGCCTGATGGAGTCCAGCGAGGATTAGTGGGGGAAATTATCCGTCGCTTTGAAACTAAAGGTTTTACCCTAGTTGGTTTAAAGTTCCTGAAAGTCAGTCGGGAATTGGCTGAACAACACTATGATGTTCACCGAGAACGTCCCTTTTTTAGTGGTCTAGTCGAATTTATCACTTCTAGCCCAGTGATAGCGATGGTATGGGAAGGTGATGGTGTCGTTGCATCTGCCAGAAAGATCATTGGTGCGACGAACCCTTTAACAGCAGAGCCAGGAACAATTCGCGGCGATTTTGGGCTGAATATTGGTCGTAACTTAATCCACGGTTCTGATGCTCAAGAAACCGCGCAACGGGAAATAGCCCTATGGTTTAAGGATGAAGAGTTGGTAAGTTGGCAACCACACTTAACACCTTGGTTGCACGAGTAAGAAATTAAGGAGTGGGGCATTGGGCATGGGGCATTGAAAAAGAAGAGGCAGGAGGCAGAAGTTCTTTAATTTTGAATTTTGAATTTTGAATTTTGAATTGATTTGTCCCCCTTGTCTCCTTATCCCTTTGTCCCCTCTTCATGACTTAGAGATTTCGCTCTTTTCCGATTCTACTTGGGGTAATTCAGTATCAACACGCTTAGAAAATCCCCAACCTAAAATTAGGAAGATGGCAGCAATCATAATCCATTCTGGTGGAACTAAGCTATCGTTCACCACTTTCAACAATAAGCGTAAGCCTACCAAGGCTACAGTTACATAGCCTGCGTCTTCTAGGTTTTCATATTCGTCTAGCCAACGGATAAACAATCCCGCCATGAATCGCAGCGTAATAATACCAATTGTTGCACCCGTTAGCACTAGCCATTTTTCTTGAGAAACTGCGATCGCAGTTGTGACGCTATCCAAAGAAAATGCCAAGTCTGTAAATGCAATCACAGGTATGGCTTGCAGCAATGAAGTAAAACGCGGCGCGTGATCGTGTTCGTCATTGGATTCTTGCAAAGTAAAGTGTTGGAATACCAACCACAGCAGATAAGCTGCGCCCAATAATTCAAATTGCCAGAATTGTTGTACCCAAGTAGCAGTGAGAATCAGGGTGATTCGCAGCACATAAGCAACGACTAAACCAAAGTTGAGTCCTTTACGCTCAAGTTCTTCGTCTTCCAGCCCCCTAGCGATCGCAGCCAGGGCGATGGCATTGTCGGCAGATAACAGCGCCTCTAAAAGCACCAGGATCAGCAGAACTATCGGGGCTTCAATGCTGAAATGAAAGTCAAGGTAATCAAAAATTCGGTCTAGCATTCCGGGTTTCTCAAGCAGAAAAAATTAAATTTTGACAAGAACAGAGATTTTCATCTTAAAAAGCGCAATAAATTGCCACTCTGATCCAGCTTAACGTGGTTGTGGTGCATTTTGAAGGGGTTGAATGTGTGCGATCATTATGCAAGTGGGGTAATTTGCGTATAAGTCAATACATCAAAAGTTTTAACATCTAGTTTAGTGCGATCGCAATGGACTGCTGTGATTTCGCATCTAAAATTAGAAGATAAGAACAAATATATCGTAAGATTTTATGAATATTTCCTTACCAACCGAGCTTGAGCAGTTCATTCAAAGTCAGGTTACAAGCGGGAAGTACACCTCATCAGAAGAAGTGATTCTTGCAGGTATTAGGCTGTTGGAGGAGCGGGAACGTATTTACAAGGGTCGGTTTGAGGAACTGCAAAGAGAAATTGCGATCGGAGTTGAGCAACTTGACCGCAAAGAACGACTTGACGGTAAAGAAGTAATCGAGCAACTGCGTCAAAAAAACCAAGCTTTGAGAAAGACTCAGGCACAATAATGATGCTTTTGGAGAACCTATTAATAGATGTTTAATCGGTTCTCTTTTCGGTAATTGATTTTTAGAAGATTGATTCAGGACGCAATACGGTTGAGATAAGCTTTGTTCTCCCCCTGCTTCTCCTGCATCCCCTGCTCCCCCTGCGTGCCTCAACGAATAAATTTCTTAACTGAACCGTATTGATTCAGGATGGGTGTATTTAAGTTTTCGCCATCTAAGTACTGTTGTAATTCTGATTGGGCGAACTTCTGATTTTTTACAAACTTTTGTACTTGTGCCATCATTGTAATTGTCTCCCAGAATGGGGGTTTACAGAAAGGCGATCACAGGCTCTTGGCGGAGGGCGATCGCCTTTCTTATTTAAAAGATATGGTATAATTTTATACTTGTAAATTCCTAAATAAAAAAGAAATTAAAAGTTAAAAGTATTTATTTGTAGCTACAATTATTTTTTTGCCGTCGTTATTTGGCATCTAGAATTAGAATATGAGAACAAGAATATCGTAAGAATTTATGAATATTTCCTTATGAATAACACACTTCTACAACGCATTACTCATAATCCAGATATCTGCCACGGCAAACCCTGTATTCGAGGACTTCGTTATCCAGTTGAGTTTATTTTAGAACTGCTTAGTTCTGGTATGACTACTGAGGAAATATTGGCAGATTATGACGATTTAGAATCTGAAGATATTTTGGCTGTCTTGTTATTTGCTGCTCGACTTAGCCAAGTCAAAAGCATTCATCGAATTGCCTCATGAAATTTCTTGTGGATGCTCAGTTACCAGTTCGTCTTGCCCGTTTTCTCAAAACTTCAGGTTATGACACGATCCACACCAGAGATTTACCAGGGGAAAATGCTACGCCAGATAATGAGATTAATGCTGTATCAATTCAACAAAATCGAATTTTAATTACTAAAGATGTGGATTTTGTCAACTCTTTTTTAACAGTTCAGCAACCTTATAAACTACTTTTAATCACGACAGGCAATATCAAGAATTCAGAACTGGAATCCCTATTTATAGCTAACTTCCAATCTGTAGTTGAATTGTTTAAGCAGCATTCCTATATTGAAATAAATCGAGATGCCATTATTATGCATCAGTAATTTTTATATACAACAGACTTGAAATATTTAGCTGAGGTAGGGTGCGTTGTCGCACAGCGCAACGCACCATCTAAATATGTCTTATTGCATTAAAATCTGACGGATTAAAATACTCATTACCTCATCTGCGTTGCCGGTTGGTACTAATGGACTCCAGTCTCCTGTGCTGGCGTAGCCAATTACTTGCAAATAGTGGATTGTGCTGGTAACAGCTTTTGAAGAACCAATGAGTAAATGTTTAATTGGTTCTCTTTTGGGTAATAGATTTACAAAAGGTTGATTGGAAGCGGGTGTATTTATATTTTCGCTACCTAAGTATTGTTGCGGTTCTGATTGATTTTCTACAAAATCTTCTTCTTGTGCCATGACTATAATTTTCTCCCAGAATGAAGGTTTAGGGAAAAGCGATCGCAGGCTCTTGGTGGAGGGCGATCGCCTTTCTTATTTTTATAACAAAGTATAATTTTATACTTACAAAATATTAATTTCAAAATAATTTGGCATTACTGAATTGCGGCATGAATCGGGAGCATCCCAAATGTGTAAAAACATATTTTGTCATTGCGAGTGTAATGAAATGGAGCGAAGCAATCACAAGGACTAGGTGTTGCAATTGCTTCATTCCGCAACTCTTGGAGACGCTACCGCGTTGAGCGAAGCCATGCCGAAAGCTTTATGCTTCATTCGCAATGACTAATCATCGCTGCGTAAGTCCTGATCGAATTCGAGGTGTCGTTCATCGAGTTCGGGGAGTCGTTTATTGAATTCGGGGAGTCGTTTATTATTTTTTAGGACTTACGCAAAAATCGCCAAAAAGCTTAATTTATCGAACCTCCAAGACCGCCAAGAACACCAAGAATCGTAGAGTGTGCGTAAGTCCTATTTTTGTTCAATTTTAATTTGAGTCGGATAAAACCGAAACACAAAAAGACTTTTTACCCAGTAAAGAGCGATGCACTGCGCGGCTGGTGAGCAAAGTCGAACCATATCGAAGTCAAAAGTCTTAAACTGCGTAGGTTGGGTTGAGGAACGAAACCCAACATTTTCGGGACTATGTTGGGTTGAACGTAGTGAAACCCAACATACAATTATCCTTAACTGAACCGTATTGTGCTACAATCACAACTTTCGCTTCACTTAAATAACCCTAAAAACTTCTCCCACCAGGAATTATTAGTATTATTCTTAACTTTACGGTTAGCACTCTTTTGAGCTTGAAGATATTCTAGATTTTGCCGAACAGTAACCGTATTGGGATGATTTACCCCAAACACCTGCTGATGAATTTTTAAAGCTTGCAGTAAAAGGGGTTCGGCTTGGTCGTAGCGTCCTTGAGATTCGTAGAGTGATGCCAGGTTGTTCAGGCTGGCGGCGACATCGGGATGTGCTTCTCCCAGCAGGCGTTTTCTCAGTTCTAAAGCTTGGAGATACAGGGGTTCGGCTTGGTCGTAGCGTCCTTGAGATTCGTAGAGTGATGCCAGGTTGTTCAGGCTCATGGCAACATGGGGATGTGCTTCTCCCAGCAGGCGTTTATAAAGTTCTAAAGCTTGCAGATACAGGGGTTCGGCTTGGTCGTAGCGTCCTTGAGAATTGTAGAGATTTGCCAGGTTGTTCAGGCTGGTGGCAACATCGGGATGTGCATCTCCCAGCAAGCGTTTTCTCAGTTCTAAAGCTTGCAGTAACAGGGGTTCGGCTTGGTCGTAGCGTCCTTGAGAATCGTAGAGTAATGCCAGGCTGTTCAGGCTGGTGGCAACAAGGGGATGTGCATCTCCCAGCAGGCGCTTATAAAGTTCTAAAGCTTGCAGATACAGGGGTTCGGCTTGGTCGTAGCGTCCTTGAGAATTGTAAAGTAATGCCAGGCTGTTCAGGCTGGTGGCAACATCGGGATGTGCATCTCCCAGCAAGCGTTTTCTCAGTTCTAAAGCTTGCAGTAACAGGGGTTCGGCTTGGTCGTAG
>NZ_JBALDA010000001.1:0-74575 GCF_036917535.1 Nostoc sp. | reverse complement strand
TCGCCTGCCTGCTTGTGAGTTACTAATCCGCCCACATTGCTATTTAATCACGATCTGGTATTACCCATCAAAATTAATGGGACAGACCACTAGTACCATCTGGAATGACATTGAAATTGTTTGTAAAGCAATTTTATGAGCAGCGAGGGCATTTGTTCCCAATCGTCCGATCAAGAAAGTGACAACAGTGAACAGTCCGGCTTCGACCGCAATCAGACCCCCGATGGGTAATCCAACCTGAAAAATCTCACCAATGATCCGGCGATGTTCTAAAGGAAAAGCTTCGTGAGACAAAGGTTAAAAAATACCGTAAACTGCAAAACGAGGCTGATTACATATATAAACTGTCAAAGCAACAAACATACTCCAACTTTCATAATTTCAGTAGACCGAAAAGTTTTACAATACGCTCTAATATAATTATTACAGTTCTTGAAGTAGTTAAACTTACAAGCGAAGATGTGATGACTCAATATGACTATATTGTGATTGGTGCAGGTTCGGCAGGCTGCGTTGTCGCCAACCGGATGACAGAAGACGGTGAAACAACCGTGTTATTACTCGAAGCTGGCAACCCAGATATTAAACCAGAGATTCAAATCCCTTTGGAATCGCCCAACCTACCCGGCTCGGAGGTGGACTGGGGATATTTCTCTGAGCCAGAACCGTACCTGAATAACCGCAAAATCTTTTGTCCCCGTGGCAAAGTCTTGGGTGGTAGCAGTTCAATTAACTCTATGGTTTATATCCGCGGCAATCATCACGATTATGACCACTGGCAGGAATTGGGGAATTCTGGTTGGTCGTACCAAGATGTATTGCCCTATTTCAAGAAATCTGAGAACCAGCAACGCGGTGCCGACACATACCACGGAGTTGATGGTAAGTTGAGCGTCACCGATCTTCAAGCGCCTGCTACGGTATCTAAACGATTTGTAGAAGCAGCCGTGGCAATCGGATATAACCACAATCCTGATTTCAATGGGGTACAGCAAGAAGGTGCGGGACTTTATCAGTTAACAGTCAAGGATGGTAAACGTCACAGTGCTGCGGCAGCCTTTCTGGTGCCAATTCTCAAGCATCCCAATTTAACAACGATCACAGGAGCATTAGTGACTCGGTTGTTGTTTGAGGGAAATTGCACTGTTGGGGTGGAATATATGCAACATGGTCAGCTGCACCAAGCCAGGGTGAACAAAGAAGTGATTTTAAGTGCTGGTGCATTCGATTCGCCCAAGCTGCTGATGCTTTCCGGCATTGGCGATGCAGAACACCTGCAAGCAATGGGAATTCCTGTTGTCGTTGATTTGCCCGGTGTCGGTCAAAACCTCCAAGACCACTTTCTCCTTCCTGTGGCGCACCAAGTAATTCAAGAGTTTCATCCGGCAATGACCAGTAATTGTACCGCTGAAGCTGGACTGTTTTTGCATACCCACAGTAATCAGGATGCTGCGCCGGATTTACAGTTTTTCTTTGGTTCAATTCTGTGGGGAGTTCCTGCCTATGCCGATTATCGTATGGGATTCACGGTTATGGTCAGTCCGACTCATCCCCAAAACATTGGTAGTGTCAGTTTGCCCTCGCCTGACCCCAAAGACCCACCGATTATTCGGATGAACTATCTGCAAAGTCAATCCGATGTGCAAAAGCTAGTTGAAGGGATTAAAATAATGCGTAAATTGTTTCATACAAGTGCCTTTGATGAGTTTCGAGGTAAGGAAGTCGGTCCCGGTGCTGACGTGACTAGCGACGAGGCACTCGAAGCCTACATCCGCTCAGTTTGCATTTCAGGGTATCATCCTGTCGGCACCTGCAAAATGGGAACTGACCCAATGGCAGTTGTCGATCCTAAACTCCGGATCTGCGGTGTTACGGGATTGCGGGTTGTTGATGCATCGATCATGCCAACTCTGGTCGGGGGCAATACAAACGCGCCGACAATTATGATCGGCGAAAAAGGAGCCGATTTAATTAAAGCCGAAGATGGCGTTTAACAGCAAGTATACAAAATTGATAAACAATATCCCATCGTTGCGTTTTTTATAGCTAACGGACTGACAGCAGAAACTATACCAGTAAGAATAAACAGACAAAAACTAAAGATAACAGATCCCAAACCTCCAAATGCAATGGTTTGACTTCCCAACCAACCCATCATTACTGTATCCACAAAACCAGTTAGTTGCAGATTGAGCCAGTTGTGCAGCTGCCAAAGGTACGGCTAACATGAGACATTTTTTAACTTCAGAAAACATATACACTTGATAACCCGATGTGAAGAACAAAGGGTTTTTCCAAAATCTAAACCCATGTTCAGGAGATATTGCTCTTGGGAACTTGAATCAATCTATCTTAATGGAGTAAGAAGACTCCTGTCACAGTGGTTAGCACAGCGTTTTGCAGGAAAGATTTAACAGGAGATGAGTTGCAACCAGGTAACGACTAAATTTTTCGTATAGACCGTCATTAGTCATTAGTCATTAGTCCAGAAGTGTTTCTAAGGACAAAGTGCAAAGTCGAGCCAGTCGCTTGGGCGGGTTTCCCGACTTGGGCGTTAGCGAAGCGGTAGCGACGCAGGAGCGTCACTGGCGTTGAGCGGAGGTTTCCTCCGTTGGCGCAGCCCGCCGCAGGCATCAGACGGCAGTTCCTTTAAGCGGGGGAACCCCGCCAACGGACTGCCTCAACTTTGTAAAAGAGGACTTTTGACAAAGGACAACCCTCACTAGTTAATGTGCAATTTTCTTTGCGTAAAAGCTTACCAGCTTTGAGTGTCACAAATAATTTCAATGTTTTGGCAATCATCTTGAAGCTACGTTAAAGTGAGCAGTTGGAGTTAAGAATGGATTTATATGCGCTTACCAATTACAATTAGTGCTATTTTAATGGCATCTTTAGGTTTTAGTGCACCTGTAATATCTCAACCTCCTCTTGTACAGGTAGCCAAAACACCCGCGCCTAGTAGTTTAGCTTTACAACAATTTAAGATTAATTACCGATTATGGAGACGGCAAAAAATCTCTAACTATCGCTATGAATTCACTAGAAGTTGCAATTGTTTACCGAAAGCCACAGAACTAGTGATTATTGAAGTACGCAATCGAGTCACAAGTTCTATTACTTATAAAGCAACGAAACAGCCAGCTAACGCAGAATTGTTTCAACAATATAATACAATTCCTAAACTCTTTAATATCATCAGGGATGCGCTCATTCGTAAAGCAGCAAACTTGACTGTACAATACGATCCAATACTTGGTTATCCAACTCAAATTAACATTGATTATAATAGCCAGATTGCTGATGATGAAATATTTTTTACAATTAGTAATCTGCAAAAAATTAATTAACTATGGCTAGCGAGAGCATTATTTGCTACAGCACTGCTTAATTGATTCAGTTTATAAAGTATAATTTCCTAGCAAATTAAGGAGATAAGTTGATTGCAAATCCGCTCAGATGACTTGACAGGTAAAAGATTGCCGATCTTCTGCGCGAGCATATCGAAAATATGCACCTACTTACACCACTTGGAAGCGTTTATGCTCTTGATTTAGAAGCATTGCGTAGGCGTAGCCCGTCATAGACATCGCCTGATATTACTTTCTGGACAGCTTGGGAACGATTAAAATTACTTGGATGCGGGGCACTAAAAGAACTAGATTCAAGAAGTGGTGAAATCAAATCAATGCGTACCGCCAAGGCTCACCGACGTAGGGGTGTCGCCTCAAAGATTCTTGAACACATCATCAAAGAAGCCGAACGGCGTGCTTACCATCGCCTGTATTTGGAAACAGGAGCAATTCCAGAGTTTGCCCCAGCACGAGCCTTGTACGCACGGTATGGGTTCGAGTACCGAGGCCCTTTTGCTGACTACATTGATGACCCGAACAGCGTATTTATGACTTTAGCTTTGTTGTAAAGGTTTAGCATAGCGAATGCACTGTTGGGCTAAAGTATTTAAAGTCTTTCAATAATACCATCGCCACTCATCATTTTTGCGACTTCATCCATAATTTCTTTACTCCTATAGTCTGGCTTAGATGGATCTATTGGTTCTAACGGACGAAAAATAGCTAGCTGAGATTTTGGAGTCAGCATTTGTTGTAACTCACTTTCACGTATACCAATTTTTTCTTCAAACATCAGTTCACCACCATGTTCTAATTCATCATGAATCACATCGAGATGCCGTAAGCCTCTATAAGTAAAAGTTACGGTTTGATTTTTGGGATTAAGATATGTGTCATTACTTTCATAACCAAGTTCTTCGGCTTTCTCAAAAGCCTCTTCTGGTGAAGAAGCACGCACAAGAACAATATTTACATGAACAACATTGCGTGGATTTCCCTCAACCTTACACTCGATTACTAATTCAGCGATATACCATGCATCCTTTGGAATGTATGCCATTGCTTATAAAACCCAAAATTTCTACCAATAATACTATCACTGACTATTCAGTGGTCTTTGAAAGGATTTTTGAAACTCATCTCACAGGTTATGCTGGCTGAAAACCAACATCCGCTAAACAATTCAAAAATGACAATGAATCAATCTTGGCGCGATCTACGTGTCGGCGATCATATTTGTATTTTGCAATTACCACAAATAAAAATGCTTGAAAATACAAAGCAACTATACCAACGACTTATTGCCGAGCATGCTATTTTGAGAATTAGTGAAATTGATCGGTGGGGATATCCTGTCATTTACTATAGTTTTCAAAACGAGCAAGGAGGGGAAGAAGCTCATAGTCTGGCAATTGATGAGTATGATATCTGGGAAAAAGTCAATATTACATAGTCAGCTTTGAAAGCTTGTAGCGATATAATGCCAAGCTAGAAAATCTAGAGACTATTAAATCGAATCTATTCATTAATGGAGATTTACTGATAACTGTTAAGCGACGTACCCCTACATCTTGCAATATAACGTTGTACTGCATCTAAATAAGAATTACTAGATGTACTTTCAATTACATTTGCGTTACTCAAATTTGTGAATTATGAACTATATAATTACTCAACTTAAGTATTAAATAAAATTATTACCAATAGTTTAGGAAAAGCAAAGACGTGAATCGTTTCAAAAAGCTATCCTCAATTGTGTTCCTGTTATTAGCCTTCATTTATCCACCTACTTTGGTTGAAGCCAAAGATAATACTCTAAATAACGTTCTCAATGAACAGAGTATTGACGTACAGACAAAATTAGTAGGAGAGCAAAGTGAAGAGTTTTTGTTAGCTCACAGATGGACTCGACGACGTTATCATCGACGGCATCGGAGTAGAAAATATTATTATCAACGCCGATGGAATCGACGACATCATTATAGGCGACACTATCGCTCTATAGGTTATTACGGACCACGATATCGTCATGGAGAATGGGAACTTGTGCGCGATCGCCATGGACGATTAATGTATGATTGGCAACGTTACTAGTAAACTTTACACCCAATTTTTCTAGAGAATCTTGATGCGTAAATCCTAATCTAGTCAAATTAGCTGTACTGCTAGTACACCACGGCGTAAATAGAGCAACCATTTAAAATCCCTAAAGAGCTTATTCCATAATACTTTTGACTTCCGCCTTGCAGTACTACTGCATATATCTATCTTTAGGTATAGAAAAATTTTATTCTAATTTCATTTTTTTATGAAAGGCTATAAATAAGGTGAACGGTAAGATATTTCAGACATTTATATACCTTCATTGATCACAAGTGATTGCTAAAAATATGTTAGCCAGGGGCAAAATTCTCTGGTTGAGGCTTTCTCGTCAGTTGCTTCAACCCAGGCGGTTAGCTTTTGTAGAAGCTTGCCTGATTGGTCTAGTTTCTGGGGTAGCGGCAGTTCTATTAGGACAGACAGTAGATTCGGCAGGTGCATGGCGAGTGCATCTTTCTTACCATTGGTCTGCCTACTTGGTGCTACCAGGTATTGGACTAGCAGGGGGATTTTTAGCTGGTTGGCTAGTAGAGCGCTTCGCACCGGAAGCATCAGGTAGTGGGATGTCTGAAGTCAAAGCCGTATTGGCTCGCGTGCCGATGCCATTAAATCTACGGATTGCTTTGGTCAAGTTGATCAGCGCTACACTCGTGTTGGGTTCTGGAATGCCTTTAGGACGAGAAGGGCCGACTGTCCAAATTGGGGCAGCCTTGGCAAATCAACTTAGTAACTGGGCACCAACTTCACCAGAGCATCGTCGCCAACTGATCGCCGCCGGAGCCGGGGCTGGGTTAGCTGCGGCTTTTAATGCACCGATCGCAGGTGTGCTTTTTGTAGTGGAAGAATTACTCCAAGATGTATCAGATATAACTCTTGGTACTGCGATTTTGGCTTCTTTCATCGCTTCAGTCATTTCCCGGCTCTATGGTAGTCACAGCCTGGATCTGAATCATGCAAATTTAGGTCTTCCCGATACAACTTTTTTCGCTCAGGAAATTCCTTTCTACTTGATTTTAGGAGTGCTGGCGGGAGTTTTAGGCATTCTATTTAATAAAGGTATTCTTGAGAGTCTAGCAATTAACCGCCGCCTGCTACGCCTGAGTTTACCCTGGCGAATTGGAATCGCTGGGTTAGTTACTGGTGCAGTGATCGCTTTTTTACCTGCTACCTTTCGCGATCATGCTGGGCTGAGAGAAATTTTGCTTGTGGGTAGTGCTAATTGGTCATTTGCAGCGATCGCTCTTTTAGTTCAGTTTACCCTAATTATTTTTACTTACGGCTCTGGAGCGCCAGGGGGTTTACTAGTTCCCACTTTGGCCTTGGGAGCTGCTCTTGGTTACTTAGTGGGTGCTGTCGAACACAGTTTACTGGGAATGAGTGCTGCCACAGTCTATGCTCATGTTGGCATGGCTGCCTTTTTTAGCGCCGTCTCTAAAGTACCAATTACCGCAGTTGTCATTGTGTTTGAGATGACAACAGATTTCAATCTGGTGCTACCGCTCATGATTGCGTCTGTGGTTGCCTACTTAGTAGCGGAAAAAATCGATCAGCGATCGCTCTACGACCTTCTATTAGAATGGAAAGGAATTCACATCACCAAAGAGCCTGGCACAGAGGGACTTCTGGCACAACTGAGTGCCGTAGATGTGATGCAACGGCGCGTGGAAACTCTCTCTAGTCAAATGAGTACTGATGAAGCAGTACAGGCATTTTCCGATTCTCGCCATCGCAACTTTCCAGTTTTAGAAAAAGGTAAAGTTGTTGGTATTGTGACTCAGCAAGATTTAATTAATATTGCTTCGCAACACTCAGGTAAAGATACAACTGTTAGCGAGATTATGACACCAGAGCCAGCGACAGTAAATCCCACAGCAACACTGGCTCATGTACTGCATATACTCAATCGTTATCACCTCAGCTGCTTACCCGTTACAGAAAATCGCAAGCTCATAGGAATTATTACTCGTAGTGATATTATCCGTGTAGAAGCAGAGCGACTGAGTGGTAATAGCGAACAAATAGAACCCAAATCAGCACCTTCTTATGTGGTTTACCAAACTCGCGCTCCAGCTATAGGCAAAGGAAGGTTGTTAGTACCACTTTCACATCCGCAAACAGCCGAGACTTTACTAGACATGGCAGTTGCGATCGCCAAAGATCGCAATTACGAAATAGAATGCCTACAAGTGATTATCGTTGCGTCTGGCCGCATCCCATCGGAAACACCAGTGCAAATCAGCAAAAGTCTTCAACTTTTGCAACGGGCAATACTATTAGGAGAGAAGTGGCGGATTCCCGTTCATACCGAGATCCGAGTTGCCCATAATGTTACTGGGGCAATTTTAGAGACTGTCAAAGCACGACACATTGACTTGGTGCTGATGGGATGGAAAGGCACTACATCAACTCCTGGTAGAGTTTTTAGCCGAGTAGTGGATACGATAATTCGACAAGCTCCTTGTGATGTTATCTTGGCTAAATTAGATGATAAAAGATCCTTTGACCGTTGGTTGTTGCCAATGGCAGGCGGCCCTAACTCCAGACAAGCAATTAAGTTATTACCTGCTCTAGCTTCTTTAAGTACATCACCCCAAATCAAGCTATGTCAGGTTTTTCAGCCGACTAACTCGGTTCCTGACACAACATTACTAGATAAATCTGTTCGCTTTCTGCAACGCCGAGTTAGTGGTGAAGTGATGGCTACTACCGTTTGTGCCAATTCTGTTTCTGAAGCTGTTCTTAATTGTGCCAAACAAGACAACAGTGATGTGATTGTCTTGGGAGCTAGCCGTGAAAGTCTACTGCAACAAGCGATGCAAGGAAATATTGCCGAGAATATTTCTCGCAAGAGTAATTGTACAGTGATTATGGTTAAAACTTAATGTCGAATTACCCCCCTTAATCCCCCCTTGGAAAGGGGGGAAAAAAGAAATCTAGTTCCCTCCCCTTTCCAAGGGGAGGGTTAGGGTGGGGTAAAACCCTGGTTAATCAGCTATTTCAAACTTGTATATACACCGTACCCTTGGTAAGGGAAGCGTTTGCTTTACTCAAAAATAACAAATGCGTTCGCCAAATCAACAAATGCGTTCGCTAAATCAACAAATGCGTTCGCTAAATCAACAAATGCGTTCGCCGAATCAACAAATGCGATCGCCAAATCAACAAATGCGTTCGCCAAATCAACAAATGCGTTCGCCAAATTAACAAATGCGTTCGCTAAATCAACAAATGCGTTCGCCAAATTAACAAATGCGTTCGCCAAATTAACAAATGCGTTCGCTAAATTAACAAATGCGTTCGCTAAATCAACAAATGCGTTCGCTAAATCAACAAATGCGATCGCCAAATTAACAAATGTGTTCGCCATGATTGCAACAATTTAGCTTTGTCACGCGTCACGCTAACGAAACGCACCGCAAATCTTTAGTGGATGAAGTTTTTCCGACTTATAATCGCTCGATTTTGTAAACAATGCCAAAAATTGCTCGCAGGTATAATCTCACACAGAGAGCTAGAAACCAAATTTAGATATGTGCGATCGCCTAAATCCGCAATATCCCAAACAGCTAACTGACAAGTCAGCGCGATCGCCAAAAAGTCATGGTCTAGCATTTTTCTTTAATCAGTTAAGATCATCTATTATCAATCTTCTTTCCTTTTACCCTTCTCCTTGGAATTATGACGCAGGATGAGTTATTGGTACTGATAGATCGCGCCGTGGCTGAGGGTTGGCAAGAGTTAGACTTGTCGGGGCAGGAGTTGACTGAGTTACCTGTAGAAATTGGAAAGTTGAAGCAGCTTGAGTCTTTGATTTTGGGAAAGAAGGTTGAAGATTATGAATACGTAGGAAACCGCTATCTCGAAAAGGTTTCGGGCAATAATTTAAAAACGCTTCCACTCGAACTATTGGGTTTGCCTAATTTGCGTAAGTTGGATATTAGTGGCAATCCTTTAGAGAGCATTCCCGATGTGGTAACGCAAATACTACATTTAGAGGAACTTATCTTAATTCGAGTAGAGCTAACTGAAATACCTGATGCGCTCGCTAATTTAACCAATCTGAGGGAGCTTGACCTCAGTGGCAACCAAATTACCCAGATTGAGGCGCTCGCTAAATTAACCAATCTGACGCAGCTTGACCTGCATTTCAACCAAATTACCCAGATTGAGGCGATCACTAATTTAACCAATCTGACGCAGCTTGACCTGCATTTCAACCGAATTACCCAGATTCCAGAGGCGCTCGCTAAATTAACCAATCTGACGCAGCTTGACCTGCATTACAACCAAATTACCCAGATTCCAGAGGCGCTCGCTAAATTAACCAATCTGACGCAGCTTAACCTGCGTTACAACCAAATTACCCAGATTCCCGAGGCGATCGCTAAATTAACCAATCTCAGGGAGCTTTACTTCAGTAGCAAGCAAATTACCCAGATTCCCGAGGCGATCGCTAAATTAACCAATCTCAGAGAGCTTCACCTCAGTGCCAACAAAATTACCCAGATTCCTGAGGCGCTTGCTAAATTAACCAACCTGACGCAGCTTGACCTCGCTGGCAACCAAATTACCCAGATTCCAGAGGCGCTCGCTAAATTAACCAACCTGACGCAGCTTGACCTCATGGGCAATCGAATTACCCAGATTCCAGAGGCGCTCGCTAATTTAACCAATCTGATGTATTTTGACCTGCGTTACAACCAAATAACCCAGATTCCAGAGGCGTTCGCTAAATTAACCAATTTGACGCAGCTTGAGCTCAGTGACAACCAAATAACCCAGATTCCAAAGGCGTTTGCTAAATTAACCAATCTGACAGAGCTTGACCTCAGTAACAACCAAATAACCCGGATTCCAGAGGCGCTTGCTAAATTAACCAATTTGACGCGGCTTGACCTCAGTAACAACCAAATAACCCAGATTCCAGAGGCGATCAAAAGTTTGCCGAAATTGAAAAAACTAGATTTACGGGGAAATCCACTTCCTATTTAACCAGAGATTTTAGAATCTTTTTATGTGGCAATTTTTGATTGGATACTGCCTGGAATTTCAGGGATAGAGTTGTGTAAATGGTTACGCGATCGCCTAAGTTTTTCCGAGCTAATCCTCAGTTGGCATATCTTTTAGGACTTATGCATTAACCTGAATTTCCCGCCACTTTGAGTTTTTGCATACATGGAGATCGCACATTTATTTGTTAACAAATCCTAAAAGTGCTTTAATAGTTTTTCCACAGGATGATTAAGATATAGGTATTTGACCTGACAGGTGTCGATACTCATGGTGCAAGACCAGATTTTGCTGAATGATTGGCATGTAATAGCGCGATCGCAAGACCTCCAACCTGGAACAGTCCTGCACAAGCGCTTATTAGGCTCAAATATAGTGCTTTGGCATAATGGCGACAAAGTTTTAGCTTGGCAAGACCTTTGCCCTCATCGTGGTGCTCGTCTTTCTCTAGGATATGTTAATAAAGAAACTCTTGTTTGTCCTTACCACGGTTTAGCCTTTAATAGCGAGGGAAAATGTGTAGTAGTTCCGGCTAATCCCGAACAATCGCCCCCCACCCAAGCTTGTGTTAAAACTTACCAAGTTCAAGAGCGTTATGATCTGCTGTGGGTTTGTTTAGGGATACCAAAACAAGACATAGCTCCGTTTTCTGAGTGGTACGATCCGGTCTATCAAAAGATTTTCTGTGGCCCTTACTACTATCACTCTAGCCCTTTGCGGGCGCTAGAAAATTTCATTGATCCGGCACACTTCCCAATTCTGCATTCGGGATTATTTGCTCACGCTAGTCGTCCTGAGTTAACGCACTATGAATTAGAGTCTCTTCCAGATGGGATTAGTTTTAAATGTGGTTTGTGGGAACTAGATTTTAATTCCGGTAATCCTCACCAAGCACCACTGATTTTCAACACTTACGATTACCGCATTTTCCGTCCGCTAGTGGCATACTTTAAACTTGGGCCTGGAGATCATCGTTTAAATATCTTCTATACAATTACACCAGTCGATGAAGATGAGTGCGTGGCGCAATATTGGTTGATGTTAAACAGTGCCCGTAAAGTAAAAGGGGAAGTGTATCTAGATATTCAAAATCAAGTTGCTAGTCAAGATATCGCCATTGTCGAGTCCCAGCAACCCCGACGCTTACCTTTGGATTTGCAAGCTGAAGTACATTTAGCAAGCGATCGCTATTCTATAGCATACCGGAAGTGGCTCAAACAACAGGGTGTTACTTTCGGCACTATTTAGAACTTGGCGATAGTCCTCAGTCCCCAAATCAATGGTTATGACTATTAAGCGTCGGGAATTTCTCACAACCTGTGGACTAGCTACCTTAGCCACCCAAATACCAGCACTTACTACCGCCCAAGGTAAGCCATCTTTAAACACCATCCGTAAGCCGCCCCGCCTGCAAGCTGGCGATACAGTAGGATTAATTGCCCCTGCGGGTATCGTTGACACTAAAGATATTGAAGTAGCACAGAAATCTATTTCACAATTAGGGTTAAAAGTCAAGCTGGGGAAGCATATTTTAGATCGTTACGGCTATTTAGCAGGTAAAGATGCCGATCGCGCCCAGGATGTAAACTTGATGTTTAGCGATCGCACCATAAAAGCAATTATTGCCATGCGTGGTGGTTGGGGCTGCAATCGCATTTTAGCGCTACTCAACTACTCGCTAATCGGCTCCCATCCGAAAATTATCATCGGGTACAGTGATATTACGACGCTGTTGTTAGCAATTAATGCTCGTAGTCAAATGATTACTTTTCATGGGCCAGTTGCTACGTCTACCTGGAATCAGTTTACAGTGGATTACTTTAAGCGCATCCTATTTAATAGTGAAGCTGTAACTATGCAAAATCTCAACCCTAGCGAAGTGCGGTTGGAGATAATAACACCGGGAAAGGCGAGGGGGAAGCTTGTGGGTGGAAACTTATCAGTACTATCAGCGATGGTTGGTTCACCTTACCTACCTTCTTGGAATAAAAGCATTCTGTTTGTGGAAGAAGTTGGCGAGGATGTTTATCGTATAGATAGGATGCTGACACAGTTAAAAACTGCTGGGATACTTAATAAAATTGCTGGCTTTATCTTTGGGCAATGCACTAATTGTAAACTTGGAGATGAACCATCGTTTACATTAATGCAAGTATTGCAACAACACATACTTCCTTTAAGTATTCCTGCTTGGTATGGTTCAATGATTGGTCATATTAAGGATAAATTTACCTTGCCAATCGGTGTAGAAGTGGAAATAGATGCTGAACTTGGAACAATACGAATGTTGGAAGCGGCTGTTAGTGTTGTGTGAAGTAGGTAGGAGGCAGGAGGCAGGGGGCAGGAGGCAAGAGGTTGGAATAAAGAACAGTGGCTTACACTGTATTTAATTAGGACTTACGCAAGAACTCTCTGAAATTCTCTTTCCTTTGTGTTCTCTGCGTTCTTTGCGGTATCCTTCTCCTTCAAAGACGCTACACGAACGGCAAGCTACTTCGTGTCTACGTTTCCTTATAATTTTGCGTAAGTCCTGTTAATTCCAAGCTACTAAATCGGAGATTTTGGTGTTCTTGACTTTAACCCTTGCTCACGGCAGGAAACACTATTCCTCCTGCCTCCTGCCTTCTGTCTCCTGCCTCTCTTGTTAAGATTTTGATAGACAGTATGCATTTCTCCTCGCTATGTTACGACTAACAGAAGTAAAGCTCCCGCTTGATCATCCTGAAGATGAGATCAAGACTGCTATCCTCAAAAAGCTGCAAATCACGCCCCAAGAATTGATCAGCTATTCCATCTTCAAGCGTAGCTACGATGCCCGTAACAAAGGAGAGATCAGCCTTGTCTATATTCTGGATGTAGAAACGACTCAGGAAACTCATCTACTCAAGCGCCTGAAAAAAGATCCCCATGTGATGGCCACGCCAGACATGAGTTATCGCCCAGTGGCACAAGCACCCAGCAATTTGACAATTCGCCCCATTATCATTGGTACAGGGCCTAGCGGCTTGTTTGCGGGTTTAATGCTCGCGCAAATGGGATTCCGTCCGATCATTTTAGAACGTGGCAAACAAGTCCGCGATCGCACCGTTGATACCTTTAACTTTTGGAAAAAAAAATCAGATTTCAACCCAGAATCCAATGTCCAGTTTGGCGAAGGTGGGGCGGGTACATTCTCTGATGGCAAACTCTACAGTCAGGTCAAAGATCCTCAGCATTATGGGCGCAAAGTACTAACCGAACTCGTGAATGCGGGAGCCTCACCGGAAATTCTCTACATCAACAAACCACATATTGGCACTTTCAAACTAGTGGGAATCGTCCAAAGTATGCGTGCTAAAATCGAATCCCTCGGCGGCGAAATTCGTTTTCAAAGTCGGGTGGAAGATATCAACATCGAAAACGGACAGGTGCGGGGAGTCACCCTCGCTAGTGGGGAATATATCGCCAGCGATTATGTAGTTCTTGCAGTAGGTCATAGCGCCCGCGATACTTTCCAAATGCTATTTAATCGTGGAGTTTACATAGAGCCGAAACCATTTTCCATCGGCTTTCGAGTCGAACATCCCCAGACTCTCATCGACCAATGTCGTTTCGGCGCTCAAGCGGGTCATAAGATTTTAGGTGCTGCCGATTACAAACTGGTTCACCACTGCGAAAATGGTCGTTCTGTCTATAGTTTCTGTATGTGTCCGGGGGGCTTGGTGGTTGCAGCCACATCAGAACCGGGGCGAGTTGTCACCAATGGGATGAGCCAATACTCTCGTAATGAACGCAATGCCAATAGTGCGATCGTTGTAGGCATCACCCCCGAAGATTATCCAGGCAACGCCTTGGCGGGAATTGGCTTTCAACGGCGCTTGGAAGAACGAGCATTTGAATTGGGCGGTGGAACTTATGAAGCGCCAGGGCAGTTGGTGGGAGACTTTCTCAATCATCGCCCTTCTACAGCATTTGGCACGGTTAAGCCATCTTATACACCTGGAGTACATTTGGGCGATCTGAGTCAGAGTTTACCAGATTATGCGATCGCCGCCATCCGTGAAGCACTTCCCGCTTTTGACAAACAAATTAAAGGATTTGCAATGGACGATGCTGTGTTGACAGGGGTGGAAACTCGCACATCATCACCGATTCGGATTAAACGCCAAGAGGATTATCAAAGTTTAAATACAGTCGGTCTTTATCCAGCTGGTGAAGGTGCGGGATACGCGGGGGGAATTCTCTCGGCTGGTATCGATGGAATTAAGGTAGCAGAGGCGGTGGCTTTAAGTATTTTGAGAAATTGCGTAGTTTACCGCCATAGGCATCGTAAAATCTGAAATAGTGAATGCTATACCTACGGTAAGCTGCCAAGAGTGCAAAGTACGAGTAGTTGAAAGCATTCAGAAGATTGGATTAAGTGACATACTCCACTTTCAGGATAAGTGCCTTACCCCTAGCTGTCTAATACTTATCCGAACTGTATTGGAGGATGACTTAACGAATTGATTTGAGGGATGAGATTCTATTATTGAGCTTACCAAGGTTTCCACGAGCCTCGTCTGGTCCTACATCAATATATTCACCTTTGAAGTTTTTTTCTGCGTAGAATCTCCACTTTTGACCATTGTTGACTTGAATAGCTGAGGCTTTGTTGTTGAATTTAAACTTAGTTAAATCTGCCACAGCATTGTTTGTATTAAATGATGCTCCTTTTCCAATTTGCTGGTCCCACAAAGTTACATCTGTTACAGTTTGTGAAGATTGTGCTGATACACTTGTGTGGTAAATGGCAAATCCACCTATGGAACTGGCAGTTAAAACTGCCAAAAGTGTGAATTTATTAGTCAGCATTACTGGATTCATGATTTTTTTCCTATTTTGAAAGTGAAACTTGACTTCTATATATTTATGGGTGTGAGGAATCAATATTATGCATTTAGTGAGAAAAAATTTATTTTTGCCAAGCTATACTAGCAGTCCACCTGCATAAACTTTTTATAATTTCTATATCTTTAAATCACAAAATCTGACATTGCAAGCGTAAAATCTGAAATAGTGAATGCGATGCCTACGGCGGTAAACTACGCAGTCTCAGCATCCGATTTGAAGTTGAGAGCGATCGCCTAAAATAGTTACAATCTAGCCCGAAGAACAATCTATGGCTCAAACCTTCTTGATAACTTAGAGCAAGCACTGAATGCTCAAGCAAAACGTTTGAATAAGTCTCTAGAGTGAAGTAAAAGACCCCAAAGTGGAGAGGTGAAACGGCATTTACTTTACTCTTGATAACTTGCTAATCGAACGGCTTAAGACTCTGGCAGCCAAAAGGTAGTTGCTAGATGCAAACGGTGTTGAGTTGCATTCAAGGAAATAGGAGATACCATGTGCCAAGAGCGATTGCAACGTACAATAGCAACTGAATATTGAGGCAATGGTGGAACTTCTTGAATTACAGAAGTAGTCTGATTGTCTTTAAGAACTTGAAAAAACCCTCCCCACTCTGGGTTCCATCCCTGATTGAAATAAAAAAGTTGAGTTACATGTTTACGCGGGATATCTGTATGAGGACGGTTCCAGAATCCTAAATCATGTCGTGTTAAATAAATTGTTAGTGAATGGTTTTTCAAATCCAAATTAGTAAGATGCTCCATTGCCTCTCGATAATCAGGAGTGAGAAGTTGTTCAATCAATTTTTGCCAACTAAGACTTAGATCCTTGATATCTTGTAGACCTTTGTACTTACTTTCATCTAGAATGCAGCGTGCAAAAAACCTGTAGTCATTATATGTATATTCCGGGTATCCATCTGGCTCAAAGTCTCTAGCATGATATTCTTTATAGTTTGTAGTAGCAAAACTATTTGCTAGTTCAGATTGTACTGAAGTGTCAAGCAAGTTTTCAAATACAATCCATTTATAAGGAATTGACTGCATAGTTGCATTACTAATTGCACTCAAGTTCAACATAATCCCTCTTAAAAAACTTTCAAATAGTTTATTGCTGTTTAACTAAATATCGCTCCAAATCGTCTATCATCCGATTGGCTGCAAGGGGGCCAAACTGAACCCAGTAAAACCCCACCTCATGAACTTTTTCCTGTTGGACAACTTTCAACTTTGACCACAACGGTTTTGCTTTCAGTTGCTCAAGTATTAGGTGTAAATCCCTTTTGCCCAGCGCGTCTTCTGATACTAGAAATAAAATATCCCCATCTAACTCACTCAAAAGTTCCTCTGATAAAGCATAAGCAGCAGGCCCACCCCCTAGACTGAGGGTTGCTTGACTATCCAAAGTTTGAGAGTAAGGACGTGCAACACCCGCATCTTTAAGAATAACTCCTGAAAAACTTGCCTTCGCCCACAGCCAAAGTGCATCAGTACGCAATTCGGCAACCGAGACTACAGTTGTGTTCAGGCGTTCCCGCTTCGGGTTGCCGTAGGCATCGCCCATTTTTGCTTTAAACTGTGTCAAACGTGCATAATAATTATCCATTACCTGCTGGGCTATTTTAGTTTTACCCAGAACACTGGCTGTGAAAGCAAAAGATTCTTTCCAAGCTCCACTGGTTCCAGGAGGAGCCAAAACAGTGGGTGCAATGTGTGATAACAGTGGATAAATATCTTGATGAAAATGCATACCAAGAATTAGGTCTGGCTTGAGAAACAAGACTTTTTCGATACTAGGAGACAGCCAATCTACATCTTCAATACCTGATAGTGGGCCTACTAATCGCTGTAATTGTGAGACAAATAACTTTGAGGCAGCTATAGGTTTGATCCCTAACGCCAAAGCATTTTCTAAAGAACGACCACCAAGCACAACAACTCGTTGAGGATGAGCAGGAACTATTGTCTTACCCATTAAGTGCTGAACTACTCGAACCTGACTTAAAGAAGAAACACTCTTAGAATCGCTAACTTTTGGGTAATTAAAAAACAAACAACCGTTTAGCCACACTACCACAGCAAGCAATCCTAAAAGGGGCAGGCATCGGACAAAACACTTGGTTAACCAATGAGTTGTTCTCATTAAAATTCCCACTTCACTGTCAACTGTGCTGTATACGGACGACCAGGAATAATTCTTTGGAGATAGTCAAAACTTGCTTCATAATATCGAACATTAAATATGTTGTTGAGATTGAGTCCAATGCTAAAGTTATTATTGCGATAGTACAGAGCTGCATCGGTGAGAAAGTAGCTTGGGATCGTATATGTATCCAAATTATCTGGCATTTGATCTCCAACGTAGTTAAAGCCAATTCCACCTCCAAAACCTTTGAGAGAGCCAGTACCAAAGGTGTAAGTTGTCCACAAACTAGCGACATGCTTTGATACTCCTTCTACTCGATTCCCGATTGGAATATCATTGTCTTTGATAACGCGTGCGTCTGTATAACCGTAAAAGCCAATCACATTCCAACCGGGAAGAATCTCTCCGGTGACACTCAGTTCTGCTCCCCGACTTCTTTGTTCTCCTGTTTGCACATCAAAATCGGGATCGGTAGGATCGGTAGTTACAATGTTAGTTAGTGTCAGTTGATATAAAGCAAGTGTCGCTGAGAGTTTATTATCGAATAAATCAGTCTTAACGCCCACTTCATACTGAGTACCCAGTTGTGGTTTAAAAAGGCTGTCATTTTTATCTGCACCCGTTACTTGTTCAAAAGAGCGGCTGTAGCTAGCGTAGAGTGAGACAGGCGCTATGGGTTGATAAACTATGCCTACCCTTGGACTAAAGGCAGAATCAGACTGGACACTCGCCGTTGAGGCAATCCGATTAGCAAACTCATTCTCTACTAAATCATAACGCCCACCCACAAGCAGTTTGAGGTTATTGGCAAATGTCACTTGGTCTTGAAGATAAAAGCCTAAAGCATCATCTCTAAAGTAGAGATCAAGTCTTCCAAAAGTATCACCTAGTGGTTGACCATACACTGGGTTAAAAACATCAAGAGGGGCCACAGCTCTTCTAAGTATATTAATACTTTGGGTTTGTCTAAATAAGTCAAACCCAGCCAAAAGTTTATGTTTAATACTACCAGTGTTAAAATCACCAATAACATGAGTATCTATTGTATAAGCTTCATACTCTGTTGGCTTTGGAAAAATAGTCTGTGTTCTTTCGACAGTGCGGTTGTCTGCTTCCAGTAGACTGGTAACAGCTGTTTCACGTAAATCAAGGGTTAAAAATGCAGCTTGAAATGAATTACTAATAGACCAGTTATCGTTAAAGCGATGTTCTAGATTGTAATTATATCTATTAAGCTGGCGGTTAAAGAAATCAGTCGGTTCCCCTAAATAACGGTTAATAGGGATTTTGCCATTTGGGTTAGGAAGTATGGTTGCACTAGCAATCTGCTCAGAACCAGTACCTAACGACTGTTGTATGTCTTCATATTCTGAATCAAAAGTTAGATTTGTATTTTTCCCTATACGCCAATTAACAACAGGCGAAACGAAAAAACGCTTTTCATTATAAAAATCAGTAAAGTCTTCTGCGGTTCTGTAAGAAGTGTTTAAACGATACGACAGACTGCCATCTTTTGTCACAGGACCAGAAAGGTCAAGTGAAGGTTGAAAAAGTTCATAACCACCACGCCTTACCTCAATGGCATAGTAAGGCTGACTCAAAGGCTTTTTGGTAACTATATTAATGATCCCACCTGGATTGACTTGACCATAAATTACAGAGTTTGGCCCTCTAACAACTTCTACTCTATCTATATTTGTCAGCGAACTTGAAAGAGCAGCACCAGCTGCAAAGCGGTCTTTTACACCGTTCCTATAAACGTTTCTAGCTCTAAAACCTCGAATAAAAAAAGTGTCTGCAATTCGAGATGAAAAATTATTTTGGATAACGCCAGCATTTTTGAGTATCCCAATTAAGTTACGCGGTTGTTGGTCTTCGATAACTTGCTGAGGAATCACCTGAACCGAAGCAGGAATATCACGCAATGGTGTATCTGTTTTCGTTGCAGTAGTTGCATCTGGTATCCGATAATTTGTATCTGGTGGAGCAGTCACATTTAACTCAATGGGCTTTTCTGGTTCTGTTGTTGGCTGTTGAGCAGTAAAAGTACTAGGGGTGACTCCAAAAACTAAACCTTCTTTTGTACTATCAAACAACTCCACCGCAGGCGCAGAAGCTTCTCCAGTTACCGTTACTCGCAAGGTGTTCGCATCTAAATTTGCAACTGTTACTTCTGTAATTCCGGCTACTGGCTTTGATTGTCTAAAATCCCCACTTCTTAGTTGCAACTTGGCATTAGGGATATCTGCAATATAGGAATTACCCTCTGTTTTCGGTAAAACTTGTAATTTCTGAGAATTAGCTGTGACTAAAATTAACTCTATCCCTTTATCGGTAGAGTTCACCTGAACATCCGTAACTAATACCACATCTGTAATTGCTTGACTAAGTTCAGGAAAATCATTCTGTCTGGGTACTCTCCATAAATATGAAGCATTAGTTTTAGGAAGCTGTAACTGATTCAATGTTTGAATTTCTTTAAAAACTTCACCTGAGCGCACTAAAGTTTTTTTAACTAACGGTTGTTCAGAATATGCTGGATTGGCTAAAGTTAGAGAAATAACAGATATTAACCAGCAAATAACAGTATATTTTAGTCTAATAAACATTTTTACACACACCACTTAGTGAATACTCTGTATTGAAATTGAGAATTAAGTATAATTTTCCTTTCAGTCCATAGCTTGCAATTATTACTGATTGAGTTGGTAAAAAATATATTTATACCAACCCAATTATTGTAAAAATATATAACTTTTCAGTGTTTGCGTCTTATTCGAGCCGGAATTTTTTTTATTCCATCCGGAATTTTTATCTTTGACAGGACTTAGGACTTATCCCAAACTTCTTACGAAAAGCATTACTAAATGAAGGTAAGCTAGCATAACCTACTGTTCTGGCTACTTCTGTGACATTCATATTTCTTTCAATAAGCAGCTTATAAGCTAGTTGCATTCGGCAGTTATGCAGATAGCCAAACACCGTAGTCCCAAAAACCTGCTTAAAGCCTTGCTTCATTGTGCAATCATTTAAACCTACTTGTCGTGCTAGTTCAATAAGAGATGGTGGGTTGTCTAGATGTTTCAAAAGAATTTCTCTAACATTGTAGATGCGGTCAATATCTGATGGCTTAAGTTTATTAATCTGGAAGTAACCTTGGTTGATTTGCATTTCTTGCTCGACTACCATTGCTACCAATTCCCAAACCTTACCTTCAAGATAAATTTGTTTAGTAAAGCCTTGGTATGGACATTGAAGAATTTGTTGCACTGCTAAAAGCATTGCTGAAGTTTGAGTTCCATAGCGTTCATAAGTTGGTTGATCCCAACGTCTAATTAAATGTTGTAATTCTTTTGGGAGTTTACCAGATGTATTTTCTGCAAAGCTATGAAACACTTTTGGATGTATATGAATAGCTACTTCTATTACGCGTGCTGATGGCTCGAATACAGCGCACTCAGATGCCATACCACTGCCACTTAAAAAGTATTCTCCTGTCTTGAACTCAAGGTTTTTAAATTGGCTATCTACTAAAATAAAGAATATAAATTCTAATGGATGCTTTCGCTCTTGAAGTTTTAAAATTAATGATTTAGGCTGCTGATAATTGGAAATGTCTAAAGATATGCTATCTCGTAGCTGAATCTGTCGCCAATACCCTTCTCCAAATTGATACTTCCTGGTGATGTCAAAATTCTCTGAAATATCATTATTCTGAATTATTTCTGCTTGGTATAGTATTTTTAAGTAATCTGCTTGCGGAAGGATAAGTGTCATATTAATATTAACTTACTAGAAAGTGTTGAAATAGCTATAGCTATGAAAGGTAAGTGGAAGACGTATTATTCTTAGGTACGTCAGTTACACCTAATCTGAATATTACCAACTTTGTAAGTAAAATATCAAATATATTCTTGATACAAATCTTAAAAACAGTATTCTAAATCTTGCTATTCAGACAGGGATAACTTATCATTGGGTCACTAAAATTGAGTACTAAAGCCATTTTTAATTAAAATTATTTGGGAAAGTACTGTTAAGTTGCCCCAAGTCTTTTGTCATAGTATCTTTACCAAATGCAGTATTAAGTAGCCAAGATTATTGGTAATGTCATCACAATACAATCTAAATATCTATCAAGCAGGGAGATCGCTCAACAGTTCTCATTATGAGAATTACTGACTTAAGAAGGTCAAACAGATGGAAACTACCGTGTCGCGCTTGAATCTAGCCTGGTCAATAGTGGCTTTGACAGTGATCCTTCCATGCAGTGGGTAATGGACTTTTGCCGTTGGATTGTACAAGTAGTTATCCGACCCAAAGAGCACAAGGGGTTTGTTTTGCTGCCTAAGCGCTGGGTTGTTAAGCGTATCTTTGGTTGAGATTAGCAAACAGACGTATACTTGCTTCTACAACTAATTGGCTTATTGAGTGTAGATAGTCTTGGTTTTGCACAGAAATGACTTCTAATATTGGACAAGCCCTAATGTCTTTTTTAGTCACTACATTAAGTACATTTATAATAACTTGATTTAACTATTGAAAAGTTTTGGCAGCTTGCGAACGTAATCCGAATTATTTAGCTTTGGGTGTTTTTATTCTTATTTATACCCCCTAAACGTTTACAATTAATTTAATGGCAACCTAACTATTGCGTCACACACTTACAGGTGCGATTTTGCATATAAACTACCCACTCACTGGGAAGATTAATTAAATGGCAACAGAATTACAGGAATGATGAAAAAATTAAAATATTTTTCCATGTTATTTTTATATATCGTTTTGATGGACGGAGCAACTATAAATATTTCTGCCCAGGCTGCTGGAACTAAAGTTTTAGTAACGGCTCAAAACGAATCTCTTAACCAATCGGATATTGACAAAGTTATCGCTTTTTACGAATGGGCCTTCTCAGCAAAATTCACTAGCGAACAGCGCCATGAATATCAGTCAATAAAATTAAATGAGTTTCGTAAAGACCCAGATGGAACCAGAAAGAGCATTGACAATTTAATTTCCAACTATACACAAGCTCTTGCTAAGAATGAACAAGAACAAAGCCGGATTCGGCAGGCATTTAACGGAGAATATGTAGGGCAATTACGAAATTTACCGAATGATGCGGAAGCTAAACTTTTGCTGTCTGTTTACGATAGCGCGCACGCGGGCGAAACTGCTTCAAATGATGCTAATGATTCATCTGGTAGCGTTGGAGAGATTTCGTCACTAGTTGGAAAATGGGTTTGGGCGCATACCGGAAACAGTGCTGTAAGTACGAATGGTACATATATCGGCTCGAACGGTTCGCGTTTCACTTATCAATTTCTGCCGAACGGAACGGTCGAATTTACAGGAATAATGAACGTAATGAATGGCAGCTGCAACCAGCAAATTTTCCAATCTCGAAAAGGAAAAGTCAGTCTGAACAGTAGTACGATGACAATTAACTGGTCTCCAGCAACTTTCACTCGTGACTTTTCGTGCGACACAGCTAATAACTACACGAAAACTCTGCCTGCCGAAAACGAAACTTATCAGGTGAAATTCAAAACCGATCTAGGTCAGAAACAGCTTTGTCTGATAAGTAAGGACGAAACCTGTTTCAGCCCGACAAATTAGGCCAAATGACAAAGCCAGCTTTATTCGTTTACTCAAATAGCTAGATTGTCAATTTAAAAAAGGCGATCGCGAAATAGTCATGTCAATTCTAATATCAAGCCCCACCTAGATACTTTCCAGGTAGGGCTTTTGTTTTTATGTCTGGAGTCGATATGCAATCATGTATCAAGTGCGATCGCAGTGCAAAATTTATCCGATTGTTAAAGCTGGTTCTTTACAGAAGTTAAATAGGGCTGACTCAGTTTCTGATTCATCTTCAAATACAGCAGAGATGTACCATTCACAGGGCGAACCATTCGTATATTCAGCCCAAGCAATTGTTGCTGTTTCACCTGATGGAATCCCTGACTCACCCAAGTTAAATGAAGCCCACTCTTCATCATCGACAGATACCCACAACTCTGTAATTGCCAATTCAGTTTTATTGGTAACGGTAAAGGTGAATTGGTCTGACATAAATAGCCTTGCCTTTTAACGATAAATAAATTGCAGATTGTCAGTCACTGATTATACTGCCACTTGTTTCAAAAGTTGTCATACTAAGTAAGTCGGTAGGAAAAAACACAACTATTTGAGTCTATCGAGATAGCCAATACCATGCAACAGCAGATTTAGGTCGCGGTTCTCACAAACTCCGACAATACAGTACATCCCCAGTGTCACAAAATTTTCAGGCAATGTATTTTTTACTGAGCAAAAGTAATTGAGAGCGATCACCTTAAACATACTACAAACCAGAAATTGCAAAATCTGAGCAATTCTGTCTTAGTACGGTTTTGCGTAAAAGTGTAGCATTTTTAATGCAGGGGGATGCGTTGGCATTGCAGGGGGACGCATTAACATTGTATCGGGATGCATTAGCATTGCAAAGTTTTGCCAAATTTAATTCGCTACAAATTAATGAAATATAAGCTGTATTTAGTACAGCTCATATTTCATTAACTGACAGGGCAGCGTTCCGTTGTACACTGCAATCCGTTGGGATGATTTTAGCCCAATCGATTGAGACAGTTCCTTGTTGCCACTCAGGACAAATGCAGTCCAGCCTTTGAAGCGTTGTTTCAAGACATCGCCCAAAAGTTTGTAGAACGCCCCTAAATCACTATCTCGTCCTAGCCGTTCGCCATAGGGTGGATTGCAGAATAAAACCCCACTGTCTGCGGGGGCGACAACATCGGTAAGCTCCATTTGAGAAAACCATACATGGTTATCAACACCGCAGTTTTGAGCATTGTTAATCGCCTGCTCAATTATATTTTCATCGCGATCGCTTCCCCAAATAGGTGCGGTCAGGGTATCCAATTGGCTGTCCTTAGCTTCTTGAAGCAGCTTTTCTAAAAGGGACAGATCAAAATCGAGCCAAGTTTCAAATCCAAAGCAATCACGAAACAGCCCTGGTGCTATGTTCAGTGCCTTTAAGCTAGCTTCCAGGGGTAAAGTGCCAGATCCACACAGAGGATCGTAGAACATCTGGTCTGGCTGCCAGCCCGAAAGTTGAATCAGGGCAGCAGCCAGAGATTCCTTGAGAGGGGCTGCTCCAACCGCAGGACGGTAGCCTCGGCGGTGCAGACTATTTCCAGAACTGTCGAGTTTGACGGTACAAAAGTCGCGTTCAATATGAACATTGATCCGTACATCTGGTTCATGCAGCTCTACATTTGAACGTTCGCCCAGATTTTCCTGCTGCTGGTCAACGATCGCATTTTTCACTTGCAGAGATGTGAAGTGGCTGTGGTTGAGGCGATCGTTTTTGCCCGTGGTATTTACCGCCAGGGTCATGTCTGGCGTTAGATAGTTTTGCCAATCGATGCTCTGGATACCGCGATAAAGATCCTTGACATCAAGGCATGTAAACTCATGGATATTCACCAAGATTCGGAACGGCAGCCTAGCCCAGAGGTTGACGCGATAAAGTAGAGTGCGATCGCCCTCAAAGGCTACACCGCAAAACCCTGGCTCCACTGAATGGGCACCCAGTTGCTCTAACTCCTCAGCCGCGAGGGTTTCTAATCCACGAGCAACCGTTGCAAAATATTGATTCATCCTCTAATCCAAAGCATTATCTTCACTGCTCACCCATTAACGCACTTTAGCTTAACTCATATCTTCAGTTTAAGTACTATCTTAAATCAATTAACCCTGCTAATATCAAGCTGAAATCTTACTCAGATACTTTGCAATACAACCCATAAGTAAAAATAGTCAGAGGAAAAAACTATGACTTTAGTATCTGATATTATTCTGCTACAAGACTTAACATCGTCCTCTAATGAGGATTTAGTCCAGCTTAAAATTGTGCTTCCAGCGACGGTAAATCGCTTAACTAACCCGATGTTAGCAAGTATCTTTGGTAATGACCTGAAATTTGGTATTGCCTCTTTTAAAGATAAGCCAATTCCGCCTTTTGGGGGTTACGCTGATTATGTATATCAAGCAGAAGTCGCTTTGACAAATAATGTCACGACAGTTAAAGACAAAATCTTTGGCTTTGAAGCTTTTGGTGGCAATGATGCGCCTGAATCACAATTAGACGCACTCTTGTTCGCAGCTTTAGATAGTGGCGGCAGTCTTAGTTACAGAGTCAGTTCATTTCGTATTGTGATAATAGCTACCGATAGTATTTATCACGTTGCCGGCGATCGGGCAGCAGTTAGTCCAAGTGATACTATTGCCAATAATGGAGATGGGATCACCGATCCTTGTGAAGATTATCCAGAGATTGGACAAGTAAAAACTGCGCTAGAAGCAAATAACATTATTCCAATTTTTATAACTACGAGTAATGTTGCAGTCGATTACCAAACACTAGTTACCCAGCTTGATCGAGGTGCTGTACTGACTCTTGGTTCTAAAAGTGAGAATCTTGCAGATACCATAAAAGAGGCAGTTGCTAGAGCCAGAAATGCGATCAGTATTGATGTCGCTACAACCAATGGAGACGACACCTTTAGTTCGGAGAATTTTTCAGCTGGCGATCAGGTTATTTTTGCTGGGGACAGTGATGACAGTATTTCGCTTTCTGGTGTTACTGGTAATCATTACATTGATGGGGGGGCAGGTTCTGACATCCTTGTTGGTGGAGCTGGTGCAGACAGAATAGATGGGGGTAGTGATGATGACAACCTTTTGGGGAACAACGGTGATGATATTCTTTTTGGCAGTAGTGGAAAAGATATTCTGATCGGGAACAAAGGTAACGATTACCTACAGGGAGATAGTGGGGATGACTTACTAGAAGGATGGGCTGGTTCAGATAAGTTTGCATTTGCAACAGGATCGAAGTTTGATATTAGGGAAGTCGGAGTTGATATTATTAGTGACTTCAATCCTGAAGAAGACAAGATCCAACTATCTAAATCTACCTTTACAGCTCTAAGTAACTCAGTTTTCCCAACTGAATTAAATTCTGCAGACTTTGTCACAGTGACGAACGATACTTTAGCTGCAAGTAGTAGTGCGGTGATTGTTTATAATAGCGCAAATGGTAGTCTCTTTTATAACCCTAATGGTTCGGCGGATGATTTTGCTGAAATTAATTCTGGGGGTAAATTTGCACAACTGGGTGCTAACTCTTTTCCAACTCTAACTACCGCTAGTTTTGAGGTAATTTTTTAAGGAGAAAAGATAGCGCAGCGTAAAACCATCTTTTAAAGGAGACGGTAAAACGAACGGCATAGCAACTCTTAGAGACGCTACTGCAAATGCTTAGAGCTAGTTCCGCGAGCGTCGGCAGTAGGAAGGAAGTAGAAATTCTTTGTCTCTGATTTTGAGTCCTGCATTTTGTAACTCATTTACCTGAAAACAGCTTTAACAAAAAACAAGAGACTATCATCAAGTTTCAAGACTTTTCAAGTCCTTGTTCATCGTTCTGCTTACCTCAATGGATTACTGTCTGCTTGAGCCATCTTAAAAAGTGATACCAATTTTAAAAAAGAATGCGACAGATACATACGGACATACCTTTTTTCTATCTGGCTTTCTTAATGCATGAATTTTGAATTGGTATGAGATCCTCCCAGACAAACGAATTGAACTGAGATGAATCTATATTTTTCTAAAATCAATCATTGTCTGACGATAAGCATCTGGCAAACCTGTATCAAAACATTTGCCTTTAACAACGTATCCTGTCATTCCCTCTTCCTGACGCAATTTTTCCAGACAGGATGTTAACTGAAATTCACCTCGTTCTCGGAAATTTTGGTTGATATGTTCTGCTAGAAAGTCAAAAATTTTCGGCGTTAGTAAATATAAGCCAAATATACCTAAAAAATTATTTTTTGACATTCCTTCTACATGTAAATGCTGTTGTGCATACTCTATAGTCGGTTTTTCATAGAGTTGTGTAATTGACAAAATAGAGTTTAACTCTTGCCAAACTCCTGTTATACACCCAGCTTTATGAATAATTTCTGCTGGCATTGTAGTTAAGCCAACAACGTTTTGATTAACTTGTTCATAAACATCTAAAACTTGACGTGCACAAGATTTTTCAATGTCAGATGCATAAATGTGGTCGCCCAACATCAGCAAAAACGGCTCATTTTGTACCCAATCCTTGGCACAAAATACCGCATGACCATAGCCTAATTGTTCATCTTGTAACAAAATGGTAATTCTGCTACCTAAATCTTCGAGATATCGACTATATTCTTGATTTTGCGGTGAAAGTTTATCTAAAAGTTCTTTTTTGGGTGGGTTTTTCAATAAATCTTCAAATATCTTTTTATCATCTGGCTGCACTACAATTCCTACTTCTGTAATTCCAGCATTAATTGCCTCTTCAATAATTGCGAGAATCACAGGTTTTGCCCTACCATCTCGATCGATAATCGGGAAAAGTTCTTTTTTGACAACTTTAGTAGCCGGAAACAAGCGAGTACCGAAACCAGCTACTGGAATCACAGCTTTTCTAACTTGATTTTTTTGCATAGGCAGTTCGTCACCCCAACTTCTCAAACAATTTTGCCAATACCACATTAGAAAATAAAAATCCTTGGGGATCAATCAAACGCAAGCTTCCCTCTGCAATTTCCACCCAACCTTTTTCAAAATACTCTTGCAAACACTGACAAATCTCTTCCACCTTCTCTTCCCCATAAGCTTCTGCCAAGGTCGCCAAACTCAAACCCTCTGCCAAACGCAACCCCAACATTAACGTTTCTAACAATACTTCCTTTGGGGGAGTCACATCACAATCAATTACACCGCCAGCTTGTACCCACTGGTAATATTCCCTAGTTTTGCGCGGACGATTGAACCGCTTGCCTTCAACATAACTCGCCGCCCCCATACCAAAGCCATAATAAGGGCGGTTTTCCCAATAAACCCGATTATGCCGACACTGATGACCAGGTTGAGCATAATTGGAAATTTCATAATGCTCATAACCAGCACTTGTCAAAACCTGCTGCCCCATCTGGTACATTTTGACTGTGGCTTCATCCGTAGGCATTGGAGTATCGCCAGGTTTGTAGTAACGACCAAAGGCTGTACCTGGTTCGATGGTAAGATCGTAAATGGAAATGTGAGTGGGTGCGATCGCCACCGTTTTTTCTAGCGAATATTGCCATTGATCCAAAGACTGATGCGGCAACCCAGAAATTAAGTCTAAACTAAATGCGGGAATCTCGACTTGGTGGATTAGTTCCACAGCTGCAAAAATATCTTCAACTGAGTGTGATCGCCCCGCCCTTTGCAATAATTCTTCTTGAAAGGCTTGTACACCCAAACTTACCCGGTTCACCCCTGCACTGCGATAGCCTGCTATGTGGGCTAAATCAAAGGTGGCTGGGTCAATTTCCATAGAAATCTCTGCCCCAGACGTAATCCCAAAATGCTTCTCCAGCTTTGTCAGTATCCGTTGTAGCTGCTCTATTGATAGCAATGAAGGAGTACCACCACCAAAGAAAATTGTCTTCAGAGGTTGACCAAATGCTGGTGTAATGGCGATTTCTTGACATAGCACCTCAACATATTGGGAGATAGTACCAGATGTTTCGCCCCGCAAGCGATCGCCCACAACAGACACCGGAAAATCACAATAAAAACACCGCCGTCTGCAAAAGGGAATATGCACATAAGCCGAACTCGCAATTCCAGAAATACTAAATTTTTTACTCATTTTGAGAAAAGTTTTAAGTTAATCCAACTGCGAATTAGAGACAATGAAAATGAGGTAAGAATTCAGGAGTCAAGAGTCAGTAGCCAGAATAATTGTAAAATTAAGCGTGTAATAACTTCTTGATTTTATTAAAATTATTAAGTTTGGGTATCAAAGTCTTCTTAATTCTGACTTCTGGATTTTGGATTCTGAATTCTTACAAAATAAGTAGTTTATTTACAAGTTTTTGTCGTTTTACAACGAAACAATGAAAAATATTAAGATAAAAGCCTTTAGTTATAATAATTGCAGATATTGCCCTACTAAACCCCTAGTGTAAGTTAATATTGATGAGTTTATCTTACCGATGAAATAAAAAATACTTAACTTTATCGGTTAACACAGTTCCAGGAAAACAAGACAACCATGCTTGACGCCATTATTATTTTCTCATTTATCCTAGCAGCGTCGGGAATAGGGTTCTACAGCATTGAACTACTACCCAATGGGACGCTAGATCAGGTAACGAATCTAGAAGCTTTACGCTTAGTTGTTGCCGTCTTTGCCGCTATTATTGGTGGTGCGATCGGGTTGAGTTTTCAGACGACATATCGTCGCCTAGAATCACAAGTCAAAGAAATGCCTCTAGAAGCGATCTTAACTCGTGCTATTGGCTTAGTGATTGGGCTATTACTAGCCAACCTGATGCTAGCCCCACTATTTTTGCTTCCTATCCCGGCGGATTTTGGATTTATTAAACCATTGGTGGCAGTTGTCGGTAGCATCATCCTCTCCGTCACTGGCATGAATTTGGCAGACACCCACGGACGAGGCTTATTGCGGTTCATTAATCCCAACACCGTTGAATCGATGGTAGTGGAAGGAACATTAAAACCAGCTAATACCAAAGTTCTAGATACTAGCTGTATTATTGATGGTCGTATTGAAGCCTTACTAGAAACAGGGTTTCTGGAAGGGCAAATGCTCGTACCGCAGTTTGTCTTGCAAGAACTCCAACAAGTAGCAGATGCTAGCAAAGACCAAAAGCGGGTACGAGGAAGGCGAGGACTAGAAATTCTCAACCGTATTAAGGAAGATTATCCCGATCGCATCCTGATTAATGCAGTTGACTACGAAGATATTCCTACAGTAGATGCCAAGTTAGTACGCTTCGCCCAAGAAATCAGCGGTACATTGCTAACCAACGACTACAACTTGTCTAAAGTCGCCAGTGTTCAAAAAGTACCTGTTTTGAATGTCAATGATTTAGTGAATGCCGTCCGTCCCAGTTATTTACCTGGCGACAACCTAGATTTAAAAATTCTCAAGGAAGGCAAAGAACCCAGTCAAGGCATTGGCTACCTAGATGACGGCACAATGGTAGTTGTTGAAGAAGGTAGCAGTTATGTGGGTGGTGAACTGCGAGTAGTAGTCACAAGTGCTTTGCAAACTACAGCAGGAAGAATGATTTTTGCCAAACCCCAAGCTTCAGCATTGGCATGAAACAATGGGATGTTTGTTCAATTCGAGTGACACTTGGTAATCGGTGCAGTCAACCTGCACCGATTCTTTATTGATTGGACTCACGAGACTCACTTGCCTGTAAATACTGTAATTGCTCAATTGATAACCCTGTGACTCTGCCGATCTGTTCTAATGGCATACCAGTACTAAATAGATTTCTTGCCACTTCGAGTAACGCTTCAGCCTTACCTTCAGCCTTACCTTCAGCCTTACCTTCAGCCTTACCTTCAGCTTTACCTTCTTGTAGAATGTCTTGATAAATCGCTGACTCGCGCATCATATCTGACCTCAAAACTCGTTTAATAACCTCTTTATCTAATACTAAACCAGCTAAAATCGCTGTAGAAGCAGCAATATTACTTTGAGCTCTTAATTCTGTAATACCGTTAATTTTCCGTGCCACTTCGTTAAGTATAACTTCTGGCTCAATTGTACTGCTTAACACCGCCAAAGGTAAAAGTCCAGGTGTTCTCAAAAATACTTCAGTTGGTTGTTCCCAAAGTCTGATAACTGCAAATTCATGTCGTGTTCTAGCAATTGTAAATGTATTTTGTCGCACCAAATTTGAATTTGTCTGCTTGAGGTAAATTACAACTTGATGCATTGCTTTGTCTGGAAAGCGGCGATATGCTCGTAATCGATAGTCAATCATCCGAAAAGGAATTTCCGCATCGACTTGGGTTTGAAATTCCAAATGCAATATGCTTTGCTCCGACTGCAACAGAATTAGAGCATCAGCCCGAATCGGTTCGAGAGATAATTCTTTTGGACTTAATTCTGTTAAATTAATAGATTCGCCTAATAACCATCTAGCGAAGTCACTAGAGAAGTTCTCAACTAAAAATTTACAGATATTGTCAAACATCTGAATTACTGTAGTTGGTGCTGATGGATTCGCATGATGCTGGGAACCTATCTAATACATTGCCTGTATATTGTGTACGACTATATGTCCATAACTCCATCAAACTAAAGTCTTCAGCTACACAAACAGAGTTATATATTAGAAGATTAATTATTTTATAGTCAGTTACACGAACATCATATAACTAAAAATGACTTTTGTTTTAGGGCTGATTTGTTAATTGCGTACATACTTTGTTTAGCAAGGGCGTTTTTTTAGAACTGATACAGCTTGAAAGTGCTAAAAATGTGAAAGCGTTAATCCCGAAATATACGGTTGCAGTATTGATTATTCCTATACCAAAAGCTGCAAACGATCTTAATATGGTAGACGACTACGAGCAGCTACTATATATTTTATAAATTGGACAGGATGCTTAACATACAATAATAATGCTATACCTTTGTAGTTAAAAATTTTAATAAACCACGAAGGCTTAAAAAATCACAAAGCCGACTTTTGCAATACAACCGTATTTGATGGCTAAATCAATTGTTTCAACAAAACGGCTCGGCAGCCAGTTAATCCATTGGTTGCTTGAAGAAAACCGACAAGAGAAAAAAGGACCTTACCGCAAGGAAGAAGCACATCGCCAACATTCTTGGTGGCAGGTTATGTGCTTGACTGGTGTAGATTATTTCTCTACCCTTGGCTATCAACCAGGGATTGCAGCACTGGCGGCTGGCGCTCTTTCTCCTATAGCTACCCTAATTCTGGTTTTGCTGACGCTCTTTGGAGCGTTGCCAATCTATCGGCGCATTGCTGCCGAAAGCCCTCATGGTGAAGGGTCGATCGCAATGTTAGAGCGTTTACTTTCCTGGTGGCAAGGCAAATTACTTGTACTGTGCTTACTTGGGTTTGTAGCAACTGACTTTATTATTACCATTACTTTGTCCGCTGCTGATGCTACTGCTCATATCATCGAAAATCCGCTGACGCCAAATTGGCTTCACAATCAAACGATCGCAGTTACCCTGATATTAGTTGCACTACTAGGTGCAGTTTTCTTGAGAGGTTTCCGAGAAGCCATTGGGATTGCAGTAGTTTTGGTGGGAGCTTATCTGCTGTTAAACTTCATTGTCGTTGGTGTCGGTCTGTATCAGATATTAAATCACACAGAAACGATCCCGAATTGGCAAACTGCACTTTTTGCACGCCATTCTAACCCTTTGATGCTAATCGGCATCTCTTTGATCATCTTCCCCAAACTAGCGCTAGGATTGTCAGGTTTTGAGACTGGTGTTACCGTGATGCCTCTGGTTAAAGGTAACTGTAACAGCACTCCGCATCATCCTAAAGGGCGGATTCGGAATACACGCAAACTACTCACCTCTGCGGCTCTAATTATGAGCTTCTTTTTGCTTACCACCAGTTTTATAACCACTCTACTGATTCCAGCTGCAGAATTTGCATCGGGGGGCAAAGCTAACGGACGGGCCCTTGCTTATTTAGCACATTTGTATTTGGGCAATGCCTTTGGCACAATTTACGATTTAAGTACTATTTCTATTTTGTGGTTTGCAGGTGCATCTGCAATGGCAGGGCTATTAAATATCGTGCCTCGCTACCTACCACGCTATGGCATGGCGCCCAATTGGGCACGAGTAACCCGACCTTTGGTGTTAGTCTACACAGCGATCGCTTTGGTTGTCACAATTATTTTCAAAGCAAGTGTAGAAGCCCAAGGTGGGGCTTATGCAACTGGTGTGCTTGTGTTGATCACCTCAGCGGCCTTTGCCGTAACTTTATCAGCCCATCGTCACCGACAGAAGCGGGCTAGACTCATTTTTGGCATCATTACACTGTTATTTTTATATACCACTATTGTCAATATCATCGAAAGACCAGAAGGGATTAAGATTGCTGGGTTTTTCATCGGTGCGATCATTTTTACCTCGCTGGTTTCTCGTGTTTGGCGTTCAACAGAACTGCGAGCAGAGCGAATTGAAATTGACGAAGTTGCTGCCCAATTCCTTACCGAAGATAGCCAAGGAACAATACGACTGATTGCAAATCGATTAAATACGGGCGATGTCTTAGAGTATTTTATGAAAGAAAAAGAGGTACGCGAAGACAACCATATTCCACTCGACGATCCAATTCTATTTTTAGAAATTCATGTCTCCGATGCTTCGGAATTTGCGGATGTAATTAAAGTAAAAGGGGCACAAGTTGGTGATTATCGCATCCTCCGGGCTGAAAGTGCAGCAGTACCGAATGCGATCGCAGCTTTACTACTTTACATTCGCGACCAAACGAGTAAGATTCCCCATGCTTACTTCGGCTGGGTTGAGGGAAATCCTATACAATATTTATTGCGTTTTATCTTGTTTGGTGAAGGTGACATTGCTGTAGTTACCCGGGAAGTACTGCGTCGGGCTGAAAAGAATCCCGAAATGCGACCTGGTATTCATGTTGGGGGTTGAGTCACAAAAGAGGACAAGGGGAAGGGGAGACAAGCAATACCGTTCGGTTAAGGAATTTCTTGGTTGAGGCAGGCAGGGGAGGCAAGGGAGGCAGGGGAGGAAAAAGAGTTATTAAATAATAATTCATTTCTCCCCTTGATCCTCTTCTCCCCCTGCCTCAAGATCTCACCTCAACAGATAACTGTCTTAACCGAACTGTATTGGCCCATCCTCCATCCCCTTGTCTTATAAAGATGTGGCAAAAAATAAACCAGTGTAGAAGTAGCGATCGCTGCTTCTGCCTCCAGATGGAAGAAATTGTCCTAAAATTTATGTAATAATCAGCCATTCAATCTGAGATTAACTTTAAAATTATTTAATTAACTTTTTAGAATGCCAGACGCAGAAAAGTTCCAGAACCAGCTGGCTAATCACAAGCTGCTGCATCGGCAAGTTAGTAAAAAGGCAAAATTTTCCCCAGTAGCCAGTGAAGAAGAAGGATATGGTGCTTCAGTTGGCTGATGGCACTATCCAGGCTTGCAATGCCTCTAGTGATCGCATTTTGGGACTGACCGCACAACAGCTTGTAGGGCAAAATTTGCTTGATCCCAAGTGGCAGTTTATTCATGAAGATGGCTCTCATTTACTCAGTGAAACTCATCCTGCGATCATTACCCAAAATACAGGTAAACCTTGCTCAAATGTGGTGTGTGGCTTTTATAAGCCAAACAGTGAGTTAGTCTGGCTGTTGTTATCTTCGCAACCTCTGTTTAAAATTGAAGGAAGCAATCTGTATGCGATCGTCACAACTTTTTCGGATATTACGGAATCTAAGCACGCCCAGTTCCAGGAAGACTTTAGTTGCGAACAAGATACTCAACATCCGTGAGAGGTTAAAATAAAGCACTTTTTGTCAATCAGCTAAAATACTCAAAAAGGTACTTGACAACTTAAATAACCCTCTTTTGTCACTCCGGGGAAATAAAAATTGAGGCTAAATGATGAAACCTAGATTTAGTGAGAAGATTAGCGATCGCAAACTAATAGAAACCTCTAAACAAAGCTCTATAGGTAAAATCCTGTCTGGGCAAGAGTTACAGATTATTCTCTGCCGAAAGTGACAAAAGAGGGGTTATTCTGTTATATGCCTTCTTCTCTTCCTTTGCGCCCTTTGCGGTAGCCTGCGGCAAGCTGATGCAGCGTCTACGTTAAAAAATTACTTACTTGAGAACTAATGCTACTTTCTGAGTAGAGGTGTAATTTGGCAACACTTGATTCAATTTTACTTCGTTGAGATGTAGATGATCTGACAACACCGCAGAGATAACATCCCGAAAATCAGTAGTAACAGCCAAGTCCCTACCTTGGTAAAGTTGGGCTGTAGATAGACCAGGCCATTCACCGTAAACTTTGCCACCGCGAATTTGACCACCCAAAACCCACATAACATTCCCATGACCGTGGTCAGTACCACCGTTATCATTTTGCTTCACTGTCCGACCAAACTCAGACATCACGACAATTGTCGTATTTTGGTAAACGCTCCCCAAACCATTGACCAAAGCTGCCAAACCAGAACCCAATTTTTTTAAGTTCCGAGCTAACTGTCCTTGAGTGTTACCTTGATTAACATGGGTATCCCAACCCCCCAAAGCCATAAACCCTAATTCAATTCTGGAGTCTTTGAGCATTAGTCGTGCTAATCGTTGGGCATCGTTGGCGAAAGCATCAGGTGAAGGCGCACCATTATTGGCCATTTTCATTTCACTATCTAGGTCATTGACGATTGTCTGACGCACCATCCTTCCTTGGTGATAGGTCTGACTTAAAGCATCATTACCGACATAGAGTTGATCAAATGCTGCTGCTAATTGAGGACGATCTATTGCCAGAGGTCTGTTAGCATTTCTCCCTGATGCGATGTTCGCTACAGGCATCCGACCAGAAAAAATCCAGGGTGTTGTTTCTCCCACACTTACTGCTTGAATGGGTGTTTTTTGAGAAATTACCCCCAGTAAACGATTCATCCAACCATCCTGAGTATGTTTGTCACCAGGGGTAGCGTTTTCCATATATTGTTGAGCATCAAAGTGAGAGCGAGTTGGATCGGGAGAACCACAAGCATGAACAAATGCCAAACTATTTTGCTGCCAAAAGGGTATCACAGAAGCTAATGCCGGATGCAAGCCAAAGCGTCCATCTAAATCTATGACTCCCCCTTCTTTCCCTGGTTGAGGAATAGCAATTTGCGGTCGGGCTTGATAGTAAGCTGTCTCTAGGTAAGGAACCACGATGTTTAAACCGTCTACTGCGCCCCGGAGGAAAATCACAATTAAGCGCTGGCGATCGCTGTTTTGGGTGGCGGATCTAGCTACCCAAGCATTGCTACTGACAGCTGCAATCGCAGCAGCTGAAAAAATTCTACCTTGGATGAGGAAGTCACGTCTTTTCATAATTAAAATTACTATGAGTTGTGAAAATTTTTTGTTTTAACGAACCGCGTTTTCGCTAGTGTGTAACTAATGACGCATAAATTCTGGACTTCCCAAAATTAAAGCACTATGAATTTGTGGGGAACTAGAGGCGATCACCTTTTTTGTTGTCATTGACAAAAAATCACCCAATGTATTGCTTAGTTGCCAAGCATCTACACGAATATTGGGAGACTTTTGTAAAGGTCTTTGTTCTGTGCCATTTTTATCTCTCTGTTCCTTCTTTGGGGGGATGCTTGATAAAGGTAAATTACCATTAGCGATCGCTGTCACAAAACTCAGGCGGCGGTTCATCGCATCAGGATTTAACCACACATCTTCTGTATTTTTATAACCGTCTGGAGTTTGGCAACGATATAGGGGCATTCCCAACTGTTGCAGCACATTAGAGATGGGTCTTGTGTTCTTCACTTCCACACCAGTGGCTCGCACCGCAGAGATTGCGTATTGATATGGGGTTTTAAACTTGGCATTAAAGTTTTTGGTATCCCAGAATTCCCGGCTGTGGAATAGGGTATTGAGAACCTCACGAATATTGCCATCAGTGGCAAGATAACGTTGTGTGAGATTGTTTACCAGAGTAGTCGGGGGAACATCGCTGACAAAATATTGAGCTAACTGATAGCTGATATGACGTGCAGTGGCCGGACTTTGAGCCAAAATATCCAAAGCTTCCTCCCCTTGGGCTTGACCACCGCTTTTAATTGTATGTCCTAAGAAAACTTTGTCGCTAAAGTCATGACGTTTTGGATTGAAGTAAAATCCCAAAGGATTATCTGTCTGCTGACCGGGACGACTGAAACCCCAACCACTCAAAATCCGCGCCAGAGCAATCACATCTTGCTGAGTATAACCTGCATCTACGCCAAGAGTGTGTAGCTCCATCAGTTCACGGGCATAGTTCTCATTCAAACCTGGAATATTACCTTTGGCATCGGGGCGGCTGTCAGCCCGATTTTGGAAGTTGTCTAGGTAATACTGCATGGCTGGATGATGGGCTGTTGCCCCTAACAAGTCACGAAAGCGACCCAAAGCGTAAGGTCGAATCGCTTGTTGTTCGTAAGCTCCCACCCAGAGGCGATCGCGTCCTTTACCAGCATCGATATTAAAATGGTTATACCAAAAGTCCACCATTACTTCCTGGAGTTGTCGCTCACTGCTAGTTGCCTCTAATAATCGCGCCTGGACGGCTTCATCTAGAACCTGTTTCGCCCATTTGTTGGCAGCTTTTCTTTCCAACTGGGTGGGTTTTTGCCCTGGGAGATTCGTCTTCCCATGTTCTAAAAGTGCCACTGGATTCAATTGGAGAGTATTTAGCTGATTTAGTTGGCTGGTGAGACTTTGTGGTTCGGGAATTGATTCGGGTGAGAGTTGCTCTTGAATATATCGCTCTACACCCATAGATTCTACTTTTTGCACATCTCCCGGACGAGGGCCAAAGCTGAGGCGATTAATTATATGTAATACTTTTGGGTCAACAGGTGTGGAGGCTGCATCACTGGGAGAAATTGACCCCAGTAAGATTGACAGTAACAACACCCAATATTTCGGCTTGACAGTCATAGAGTTAATTATGTTGTGCTGGAGGATTTTGGCGAGGATTTTTTTTATACATGCGATCGGCAAATTTCTGCCGTTGCTCTGGGTTCAAAATTTCGCGAATAGCAAGGGTATTTTCAAACTGGATATCAGCAAGCTGCCGTTTCACAAGCTTAATTTGGTTATATTTATCCCGCACTTGTTCTTTAGTAGCTGTCGTCCCTGCTATCAGGTCATGTAATTCCTGTTGCCTTTGACGTATCTCTTGTGATTTTTGGGCTATCTGTTGTTTAGATTGATGGCGAATTTCCTTAATTTGTTGTAATTGCTGGGATGTCAAATTCAACTCCTTGAGCCATCCCCCAGATTTTCCACGATTTGGACGAGTTACACTTCTTGTGGGAGTTTGGGCTATAACTTGGTGGGAAAATAAAGTTGGCTTGTACAGAGCAATAGTGCTACCAAGGGCAATTATCCCCACCGCCAAAATCGAAACACGACGGATTAACATCAAAACGATCTCCTATTCAGTGTCTAAGTCTGTAAAATGCCAGACATCACTTTCCAGATGTTCGTCACTGACTGTACCTTGCCAATTACTTTCAATAAAATTTTGCAGTGTGGCAATTTCAGCTGGACTTGGTTGAGTCGGCATCAAAGTGCGGTAGCCAACTATAGCAGCGACTAATCCCGCAGCAAGAGCAGGCAGAACTAACCTCAGCCTAAAATAGTGGACTAAGGGTGGCAAAGGCCAAGTTTTTACCTGTTGTAAAATTTGTTGTTCTAAATCAGACGCAGCTGGCGGAACTTCTGGGCGATGTTGGCGCAAAAAATTAATCAGATCAGAATCATCATTGGGCAACTTAGTCATAGCTGTACTCCCTGGTTTTGAAGAAATTGACGCATCGCAGCACGAGCATGGAATAGGCGTGACTTGACTGTTCCCAAGGGAATATCTAAGATTTGTGCGATTTCTTTTTGAGGTACTTCTTCCAAATCATGCAAAACCAATATAGTACGATGGTCAAAACTTAGGTTTGCTAGTCCCCGTTGCACAAGGTCTTGATAATGCAGATTCATTAACTCTGGAGCTTCCTGCTCAATAGGAGTTTTTTCATTAAGAATCTGTAATTGAGTTCGCCTTTTAATATCTGCTTGTCGCTGGTCATAAGCTACATTCCAAGCGATTCGGTACAGCCAAGTGGAAAATTTTGCTGTTTGGCGAAACTTGGGCAATCCTTTCCAGGCTTGCAGAAACACTTCCTGCACCACATCATCGAGACAGGCAGGAGTACAGAGTTTATAGAGGATTGACCTCACTCTTTGCTGATGGCGACGGTAAAGCTGACCGTAGCTTTGGGTATCACCCCGCAAGCACTGCTGCACTAGATAGCTATCAGATTCGCTTTCTGATTCACCAATCACTTGATTTGCTTTTGAAACCTCTTCTGGTACAACTAACACCTGAGGTCTTCTCCTCTACCCGTTTCGTTGCTTGTATTTATTAGACCGGATGAATTAGAAAAAGGTTCAAATCAGGTTTCTGTTGCAAAAACAGGTGGAGTTTTGGTAAAAGTAGAAATTATACTTAGAGACTGTTTTTAAAGAAATCTGCTTTATCCAGGGACGAAGTACGTCTTGTGATCGGATGTTATGTACAGTCAATAGTCTAGAAAGTGATTAACCAGCAAAATAAACAAAATTTAATCTAACTCCCGGCGTCCTTCTAAGGCCCTTGCCAAAGTCACTTCGTCTGCGTACTCCAAATCACCACCTACAGGTAAACCAAAAGCAATCCGCGTCACCTTGGTAAATGGTTTCAATAGCTGACCGATATATAAGGTTGTTGTCTCCCCTTCTACACTCGGACTAATTGCCAGAATTACTTCTTGAGGTTTTTGCTGACTCACCCGGCGCTGCAAAGCTAGTATATTCAATTGATCTGGGCCAATTCCATCAATTGGCGAAATCACTCCGCCCAAAACGTGATACTTGCCTTTGTATTCGCGGGTTTTTTCCAGCGCAATCACATCGCGAGGATCTGCAACAACACAGATAGTATCGTTGTCACGGTTGGGATTGCGGCAAATTTCACAAACAGGTTCAGCAGATAAGTGAAAGCAAACAGAACACAAGCCTATCTGTTTTTTTGCCTCAATTAAAGCTTGTGCCAAAGCTGCTACTTCTGCTTCTGGTCGCTTCAAAATATGCAAAGCCAGTCGTTGGGCACTTTTGGGGCCAACTCCCGGTAGGCGTTGCAATTGTTCAATTAACCGTGCTAAAGGGCGTGCGTAAACCGTTGTCTTGTCTCCAAAATGTTTTCACTTTAACTATGATGACATTTTTTCAGTACTTCCATCAGGCGCAACACTTCCAACTCACGATCGCTTAGTAAACCATTTCATTAATTTGTAACGAATTAAAGAAAGGCAATACCTTGCAATGCCATTGCATCCCAATACAATGTTAATGGTGCCCCTGCAATGCCATTGCATCCCCCTGCATTAAAAACGCTGCGCTTTAATGCAAAATTGTACTTATAGCCGTAGTCAGATATGTTAGGACAGTGTTGATCGCTCAAAGCCTTGACAGAACTAGGTTTTTACTCAGCACGGGCTAAACGCCCCGCTGACGCTAACAGCACTTTGCTATAGTTCTGGATTTTGCAGCCGCTCTGCCAGTTTTGTGCCCACAGTAAAATATACGGTTGTTTGCTGTGAACTGCCCAAATCGCTTTCATCCTTAGTTTTCAAACACGCTCTAGCTAAAATTTATCCTAACCACTCAGGATTTTTGGCTGTACTATCAAATTGGCTAGTGGTTTTAAACAGTTCATACTGACCTTTGAGAGCAGCTTGGCGAGTCCGATTTAGTAATGCTCTAACTTGTTCCTGGCTCATCGGTTTAAAAGTACGTACTGCCTCGAAAGCCTGGTTTAAAATGGGCATACTTTCAATGCCTGTAATCACCGTTGAAGTTGGCAAATTCATTGCGTAATGCAGACATTCAATAGGTTTGACCACATTGCTTTTGAGAATGTTTTGATCGCCCATTGATTTCATCCCTAGTACAGCAATTCCATCTTGAACCAGTTTGGGTAAAACTTGCCTTTCAAAACTGCGGAAATGGGCATCCATAACATTTAACGGTATCTGCACTGCATCAAAATGGAAGTTGTTTTGATTGGCAACTTCTAACATTCTCAGGTGTACTAAAGGGTCTTTGTGTCCAGTAAAGCCGATGTAGCGAATCTTACCAGCTTTTTGTGCTTCCAAAACTGCTTCCATCGCACCACCAGGGGCAAAAATCCGGTCTGGGTCTTCCATGCGAATGACTTCATGATGCTGTAATAAATCAATGCGGTCTGTTTGCAAACGTTTTAAAGATTCATCAATTTGTTTAGCAGCAGCCGCCTTTGTGCGACCGTCGATTTTAGTCATCAGAAAAGCTTTTTGACGATAACCATTTTGCAGAGCTTTACCCATGCGAATTTCGCTACCTCCATTATGGTAATCCCAGCTATTGTCCATAAAATTAATCCCGCGATCAAGAGCAGTACGGATCAGCCCAATACCCTCTTGTTCGTCTTTTGGTCTACCAATATGATGACCACCTAGACCAATTACAGATATTTGTTCTTTGGTGCGTCCTAGTTGCCTGTAAAGCATTTCACCTTTTTTAATCTGGGGTGAGGTAGACTGATTTTGCGCTAAAACTTGTTTGGTTAAACCTTGTAAAGCAAATATCCCGGCTCCACCTAAACTAGAAGCAGAAACTACCTTCAGTAAATTTCGTCTACTAATATCCACAAATTTATCCTTCTGCCACAGTATGAAAATTTACCTTCATAGCTTTGCATAGAACAAAATTCGCTGCTTCTAACTGTTGAAGGATAAAAGCAGTCAGGTAAAGATAAATTTTTGATAGAGAAAGAATCTGATAGTCCTATTTCTGATATTGTTTCAGTGGTTAAAATGTCAACTAAAACACAATACGTTAGTACAAGAGTCTTTTTTGAGAATTGTTTCTAAATTTTGGCAAATATTATTTGTATTGCTAAATATTCCTTGCAATATTTATAAACAATTTGGTGCATGGTTTAGGATTTGAGAAAATCCAGAAAATTTCTGGAGAGAAATCGTAATTTTAAAATTGACTGCGATAATACGTTTAGCTAATTCAAACCTGTTTATTCTAAACTATTAAAGTTCCCCGCACTAAACATAAGTAGAGTCAATGACTGCTTCATCACCAGAAAATTCAATCAGATCATCAAGTACTCATACTTTAGATATAGCTAGGCAACAGTATCAATATAACTACATCCATATACCACCTATTGCGATGCTAGATCGGCTTTCTATTGCCGAAGAGTTTACCACTAACTGGTATTTTTTATTAGCCCAGCAGGTACGAGTTGTGTTTATTAATACCTTGATTGTTAACAGAGGTAATCAAGGTTCTAAATCGATTCGTGATGATGTCGCAAAGTTTATTTTAGAAGCCTTGCTCAAGGGAGCAGTACCAGTCAAAATCAACATTCTGGTAAGAATCTTGCTAATTATCCCTCAGTTTTTACTCAATGGCATATCTAAGGATCTTAGAGAACTCGACGATCTTTTTTATTCTATTTTGAAAGAAAACGGACTTGTGATCCTCAGAGATGCTCTAAATAGGATAATTAACCTTCTATATGAAGGACAGCCTACAGGACATGCAACCAGTCTCAAGGACTACGAAAATTTGTTTCAGATGATTGGTGTACCAGCGATCGCTAAAACTTACCAATCAGATGAAGTATTTGCCTACATGCGAGTCGCTGGCTACAATCCAGTCACGATTGAGCGAGTAACAACTTTAGGCGATCGCTTCCCAGTCACAGACGAACATTACCAAGGAGTAATGGGAAGTGACGATTCATTAGCAGCAGCCGGACTTGAAGGCAGACTCTACTTAGCTGACTATAAAATTTTAGATGGTGCGGTCAACGGTACATTCCCACACGAGCAAAAATATCTCTATGCTCCCTTAGCACTGTTTGCCTTACCCAAAGGCTCAGACCCCACCCGTCTATTACGTCCGATAGCCATTCAATGCGGTCAAACCCCAGGCCCAGATTATCCGATTGTTACCCCTAACTCCGGTAAATACTCTTGGCTTTTTGCTAAAACAATAGTCCAAATAGCAGATGCCAACTTCCACGAAGCTGTTACTCACCTAGCAAGAACTCACTTGCTAATTGGTGCTTTTGCGATCGCCACTGCTCGACAACTACCACTCACCCATCCTTTAAGAATTCTACTACACCCGCATTTTGACAGTACTTTAGCAATTAACGATGCCGCTCAACGTATTCTCATCGCTCCAGACGGTGGTGTCGATAGATTACTCTCAGCAACAATCGACAACTCTCGCGTTTTAACAGTGCTAGGCTTGCAAAGTTATGGTTTTAACAGCGCCATTTTACCTAAGCAATTCCAACAGCGCGGTGTAGACGATCCTAACCTATTGCCTATTTATCCTTACCGAGATGATGCACTACTAGTCTGGGATGCTATTCATCAATGGGTTTGGGACTACCTGAACCTTTATTATCCCACCGATGAAGACATTCAAAAAGACACAGCCCTGCAAGCGTGGGCAGCAGAAATTTCAGCTTACGATGGTGGTCGCATCCTTGATTTTGGCGAAGATGGGAGCATCAAAACGCGCAATTATCTAATTGATGCCACTACGCTGATTATTTTCACTGCCAGTGCTCAACACGCTGCGGTTAACTTTCCGCAAAAAGATTTTATGGGCTATGCCGCAGCGATTCCATTGGCAGGTTATTTACCAGCCTCAACTCTCAAAAGAGAAGTTACTGAGCAAGACTACCTTAATTTGCTCCCTCCTTTAGATCAGGCACAACGGCAATACAACATACTCAGCTTGTTGGGATCTGTGTACTATAACAAGCTAGGCGATTATCAGCAAGGATACTTTACAGACCAAAAAGTAAAACCATTGTTACAAGCATTCCAGAGTCATCTTCAGCAGGTAGAAGACACCATCAACCAACGTAATTTGCACCGTCCAGCCTATGAATATCTACTTCCTTCTAAAATTCCTCAGAGCATCAATATCTGAATTGGAGACAAATGCCTAATGCCCAATGCCCAATACCCAATGACAAATGACAAATGACTCAAAATAAATACCATGACACTTAAAGATAAAGTCCTCAAAGGTCACGATCGCCAGCTTTGGCTTGCACCTATACTAGCTAAAGTAGGTTACGACACTGCGATCGGCAAGTTTCTACGCTTGATTTTTTATTACATGGATGCGTCAATCATGCTCAACGCATGGCGAGACTTTCTCTACATCCGTAAGGACAATATTGGAGACAAATATTTTGCAGTAGACCAAGCAATTATGCATTCTTCTCACTCCCAGGTAAGAGAACTAATGCAAACCCAACCACAACTGCGAGGAAATGATTTAGGCATCATCAGAATATTAGCTCATAGTTACTTGCTTGATAATCCTCTGAGCTTGGGAACAAACGGTAACGAACACACAGGACTACGTACTGTAATTTTACAAGCCTTACCGGAACCGTCTCAAAAAATAGACTTTTTGGGGAATCTAGTTGAGCAAAGGCTGTTAGAAGCTGCTAAACAAGGCAAATTACACATCGGCAACGATTTGCCAAAGATCATGCTATCGATTTTGCATCAACTGGTTTTTCAGATATCTTTATCTGAGGAAGAAATCACAGCATCCGATAGTTACATTAAAGGTTTGGCTCTCGCATCCTTACCTAATTTTATCAGCAAGTATCTGCTAGCAATCTTAACAGCGCCAAAAATTCGGCATCGTCAATATTTAACTAAGCGATATAAACAATCAGCTTTATGGGCATCTTACTTTCAAACAGGCGCTCAGTATCAGTTGAACGAACACCAAATCGTTAATACCCTTTTCGATATGATTCATATCGCTGGTACTGCCGGCACAAGTGCGCTTTTGGGATCTGTGATTGGTGTTCTTTGCTTAGATAATACCCTTAGAAAGGATGTAGTATCAGAAATCAATGCAGTCTGGAATGGCAAGAAAAATTTAGATCCAGATGCTCTAGAAAAGTTAACACTTCTCAATCAAGTGATTCTAGAAACAGCTCGTCTCTATCCACCTGTACGATTTGTTAGCCAACTCACCACTGAAGCCGGTGAAGTTGAAATTGGAGAACAAAAATGTCCATTCCAAAAAGGTACTCGCTTGCTTGGCTCTATTCTTACAGCTAATCGGGATGCCAATAGATACCAAAATCCAGATGATTTTGACCTAACACGAAATTTTTCAGATATCTTATCTTGGAACGGCGAAGAGCATGAGCGAGCCTGTCCTGGTAAATCCTTATCAATTGGCTTTATCAAAATTTTCTGTTTACATCTGTTCCACAACTATCAATGGGACTCAATTACAGAAGTCAAGTGGGATTTTGAAAAAGTGACTGCCGTTACTCCTAATAATTTACTACTACAAGGTTTTGCTCAACGACTGTGAGAAAGGGACTTCCAATTAAAAAAACATCCTATGTAGGGGTGCACAGCTGTGCGCTCCTACTTCTCATGCTCGATTAAGTGTAAGCTTAAAGCAAGTGGCATTCCTGAATTAGAATTTGGTAATTGTTATGGTTTTTTGAGTTGATTTTACTCTTTTTCTAGTGCAAGATTACTCATCTTTTCTCTGACTCAGTTATTTAAAAATTTAGGTATTCATTTAGCTGAAAGGAAGTAATTACAAATTATATGGCTGAATTAATTGAGAAAAAGCAACTTAATAATATTGCTACCTGGATGATTCCAGTCAAAGAAACAAACTTACCATCTGTACTGAAAGGTGTGTTTTTTCTAGACGGCAATCCCCTGCCAGATACTTGCATTACTATGTACAATTTAGAATGGGATATACAGAATATAACTTTGCTTTTACCAGTCTTTGCACCGTTACAGTGGACTTTTCATGACTCGATTGCTGGCTGGATATTACTACATTTAGTTCAATGGTTTCAAATAAGTTACAAAATTCAGTTTGAAGATGAAACTTTGCTACAAGCTCAAATCACACCTATTGTGCTAGGAATACCAATTTCAAAATCGATTGTCAGTTTGACAATGTCCCAAGACAAAAATTCTCTCAATGGAGATATTTGGCACAGAAAGAACGTTTGGTTCGGTGGACTTTCTCGGGCTGGTGAATATACTCTCCGTAGGGTTGTTGATCAAGATGGTTGTTATACTCCTGCTTTTAACGATATGCTTACCAGAGTTCAAAATGAATGTTTAGTAATTGGACACCACTTAAATTGAGAGGCTGTTTGTAAATGTTTATAAAGTGGTTGAATAAGACTTTGCAAGACGTTTTAACATCAAACGAATCATTACTATATAAATTCTGGACTCACTCCTTTTTGGTAAAAGTTCATAATCCTTGCTCAAGCGACAATATTGATTCCGCCAAGCGAAAGTTCGTTCAACAATCCAGCGCTTAGGTAATACTTTAAATCCCGGCTCAGTACGACAAACAACATCTACTTTGGTATCACACAACTGTTGAATTAAGGAGTGCAAAGTTATCACTACTAAGAAGCTATCAATAAAAAAATTCCTATACTCACTTGGAGCATTTTTCTGATACTAAGAAAGAAGCTCACACGAAAGCAAATTTTTTTGAGGCCAGTGTAACTAGTTACGTCATGTCCTCTAGCATTGAAGGTTGGGATGATTTCTAAGAGGGGTTTATTATTGGTTTAGATGTAGAGACGCGATATATCGCGTCTTTAAAAATGCGTTCCTGCTGAGATCGCTCGTAAATTTCGTTAAATACAAAACTAAATTAAGGATATTATACAGAAAAATTATTTATAATCCTGCCGTAAAGGGCGGTTATACGGAAAAATTCAGTATAGTACCTAAATAAGGACGTAAAAAAGAAGTTTTCCGTATATTCAGACAGAAGTTCGTTGTAATGCTTGATATATTAGGTTTGAGAACAAGATTATACGGGAAGTTTCCGTATAATAAATAGTTAGCCTGACTTGAACCTGTCTATGACTAACCTGCTACCCTCTATATGTAAGGTTCAGGAGTTAAGAAAAATGGAAAAGGCATTTGGGCTAGAAGTTCCTGAAAATTTGGAGGATGCCTGCGAACTTAATCGAACAGCTTTGATCGTTTATGACATGCAAATAGGCATTTTTAGCCAGTTAAATGACGGCTCTAACATAAAAACCCAGGTCATAAAAGTTCTTCAAGCAGCGCGAGAAGTTGGTTTGCGCGTATTCTTTATGCGTCATATGTCACTACCCAAAGAATTGTCGGGTGTCTTTCAACTGAAGACAGCTAAGGCATGGCAAAGAGTAACCTCAGTTGATGATGTAAAGCCTTGGTTTCTTCCTGACTCGCCCGGATTTCAATTAATTCCTGAAATAACTCCACTTCCTTGCGAAGGAATTTTTAACAAAATCACGATGTCTGCATTTGAGGGAACGCCTCTCGACATTGCTTTACGCGACTGTGGCATTCACACTGTAATTATAGTAGGTGTAGCAACTGAAATCGGGATTGAGCCGACAATTCGCCATGCTGCCGATCTTGGCTATATCCCAATCATGGTGACTGATGCTTGTGGAGCGGGTAATGAAGAAGCTGGTCAGCGAGCTGTTGCTAGCCTTAAATTTATGGGGGATGCCTTCTTCACAACTGTAGAGGAAATAAGCTTAATACTTCACAAGAAAGCTAAAATCTAAAGCGGTTTCAGGCGCAATCACAATACACAGTTTAACAAACATGTTGCAGCTAGAACTTATTAGCCTGCTGCGTTGAGTTGCAAAGGTGATCGGTGTCCGCTGAACATGATCGTTACAGAGGGACATCATCTAGAAATCCACCGTTTATTGTTCAATCTAGAGAGAGGCTGAGAAAAAAAGACACGGGCGATCGCTATCAATCTCTTGCGTAGAGGAGTGGCGATCAACATTATTGCTCCTTCCACAGGCTTATCGATTGAGGAAATTCAACAACTTCAGCAGCAACTGCAACTGAATGAGTCTCCACACAATTAGCCTCAACTGTGTGGCGATCGCGGCATAGCAAGCATTTTTAATGCTTTGAGTTCTGCACTTATCATATCTTTAAAGGCTCTTTATAAAGTGTCACTTTCCAGATTAAGCTAATAGTAAATAACTTAAATTATCCAGATTAGCCACTCAGTTTCATCTCAAAGAGAATCTATCAAGTAGTTAGCCATTATACGCGAATATCAAAAATTTAGTGCCTTCATAGATGAACTCTGCCATCTTGCACATACCCATCTTTTTATGTGCCTGAAGTGATGCTTTATTATTTGCTTTGATGAACAGTATTCCTTCCCGCTCTGGTAGAAAATCTTTCAACTTAGCAAACATTCCCGCAGCAATACCTTGCCCACGCATAGTTTCATCAACACAAATGGGGCCATACAAGTAAGCATCTTTTGTACCAGGATAGGTTTGTAACATCACCTTTATAATTGGTAAATTAGCAGTTGTCTTTGACCAACTGAGTAAGAATCCTACAACATGACCATCTTTACGAGCTACAACGCTCGGCATTTGAGAGATAGTCATGATCACAGCCTCTGGCTCAAGATGATCTAACAACATACCACCATGTTGTGCGTCATTGGCTTGGGCCAACTTGACGATTTCAGTAACATCATTGAGACGGGCACGGTCAATCACTACATCATTGAGACACATACCTGGTTGACAAAAATAGGAGAAAGACTTGGAGCAAAAGAATTTTCTTTTAGAAGAATAACAGAGACTAACAAAACCTATTTTTATGTTTTGTTACGTAATAGTTTAGCCCTAAGTTTCAGTACACGGCTCTAGCTCCAGAAAAAACCTGCTGGGATTTGCATGACTTTAAGATTGACTACTTTACTTTATAAGCCAGTAGTCCTTATGATATTTCTCGTTCAGTTTCAGTGAAAATTTTAACTAAATCTCCTATGCCCAACGTTGTGATTATCTATTTTTCTGGTACAGGTCATACTCATCTTATGGCCCAAGCTATTGCTGAAGGTGCAAGTAAAGTTAAAGACACTACTGTTGAGCTGCTACGGATTACTGGAGAGCAGATAGTCAATGGTCGTTGGAAGAATGATCAGGGAATAGCAACTCTCAATCAAGCTGATGCAATTGTTTTTGGCTCTCCTACCTACATGGGTGGTGTCGCGGCTCAGTTTAAGGCATTTATTGACGCTGCTAGCGAAGTTTGGTTTCGACATGGATGGAAAGACAAAATTGCTGGGGGTTTTACCCATTCCAGCTCTCCTAGTGGCGATAAACAAGGCACACTTCTCTATTTAGCTACCAACGCAGCCCAACATGGCATGATTTGGGTAAATGTGGGAGACTTGCAAAGCTTTTTATCTGGTAAAGATGATGGGGTAAATCGATTAGGAGGATTTTTAGGTGTAATGGGTGAAAGTCAACTCGATATGAGTGGTAAAGAAGCAGTACTAGATTCGGGTGATTATCTGACTTCGCTACGCTTTGGGGAACGCATTGCAGAGGCAACTAAACGTTGGGTTAAGTAGCTTTTGACACTTATATTTGGTTATAGCATCCTTGTATCTGACAAAAAATTCAAAAAGTCAAAGTTGCACCAAAACAGCGATCGCTTAGAATAGGCAGTACACTGCTACTATGCCAAACTTTCCAGAGTGCGTAGGCGTAGTCCGCCGTAGGCATCGCTGTCTTTTCTACTAGTAAGAGTGCCCTTTTCATGGGAATACTTTCCAGACTTAGTAAGAATCTGGGCAGCAATTTTGTTCAACTAACTGTAATAACTGTTCCTACACTCTCGTTGGCTAATCTATCCACTGCACAAACGGCATAGGTTCCCGCTTGTTGGACAGTAGCGAAAGTTGTGCCAGCAGACAAAATTCGCCCAATTGTCCAAGTATCGCCACTCAGCCGATAAAGTGTCCAAGAACGAACTGGCTGATTATCTCCAGGCTGCCAACTCAGTTTACGGTTATTGACTTGTAGTCCAATGGGTGGAGATGGTGGTGTTGTATCCTGCCAAGGCAAAGTTGGCGGTAGCGCAGGTTTGTTATAAAGCAGACTTTGAAATTTATCAGCAATCCCCTGACTATTTTCCGTCAAAACACTGAGATTAAAGAAGATATTCCCCAGTGATAACTGTCCAGCTTGGCTACGACTAATTTTCACCTGTTTTTCAATCTCATCACTCTCCCGACTCTTGTTGCTTGGTTCTGTTAGATTGTTACCAGCGTAAACGTGTCTTTGTTTTGTGTTTACTTGTGTCCACCACTTTAGCAACGCTGAATAACTTTGTTGTGGTTGGTCTGTGCGCCAGTAAAGTTGAGGAGCGATATAATCAATCCAACCTTCTTCTAACCATTTCTTTGAGTCAGCATACAGCACATTGTAAGCATCCAATCCAGTAATACCAGCGGGTTGTCCGGGGCGATAAATCCCAAAAGGACTGATACCAAATTTCACGTCAGGTTTGGTTGTTTTAATTCCCTGCCAAAGGCGCTGTACCATTTTGTTAACATTGTCCCGTCGCCAGTCGCCAAGGCTGAGTGTACCACTGGCCGCTTTATATGCAGCGTAGGTTTTATCATCGGGGAAAGGTTGGCCGTCAATGGGATATGGATAGAAATAATCATCTAAGTGAATGCCATCAACATCGTAGCGCTTCACTACATCGAGAATTACGTTATACGCCCTATCCTGAACTATTTTTAGTCCTGGGTCCATCCAGCGTTGTGTTTTCCACAAATAAACGCTTTCTGGATTGGTAGCTGCTATGTGGGGACGGACTGTTTTCGCTGGGTCAGTGGAGGTGCTAGCGCGGTAGGGGTTAAACCAAGCATGGAGTTCAAGATTATGCTTATGACATTCTGCGATCGCAAACGCTAAAGGATCGTAAAATGGTTCTGGTGCTTTTCCTTGAGTTCCTGTAATCCAAGCACTCCAAGGCTCTAATCTAGATTCATATAAAGCGTCTCCCTCTGGTCGCACCTGGAAAATCAGGGCATTGAAGTTTAGCGCTTGTAATTTAGTAATAATCTCAGTAAGTTCTGCTTTTTGTTGAGCAACAGAAAGTCCCGGTTTGGAAGGCCAATCACCATTCCACACAGATACTACCCATGCTCCCCGGAATTCCCGGCTATGATTTACCCTAACGCTATTGATAGGTGTAGGTGTAGGTGTGGGTATCGGTGTAGGTGTTGGCGTTGGTATTGGAGTTGGAGTTGGTATCGGCGTTGGCGTTAATATTGGCGGCTGCACTAAGTAACTAGAGGCAATTTTTTCTGCCTGACCTAAATATACCAAAGCTTGATAAATAATCACTGCTACATCGGCACGGGTAGCTGCGAGATTAGGATTGAGTAATTTGATGTTTGGGAAACTAACCACCAATCCAGCGCTGGTGGCAATAGCTACGTGATTTCTACCATACTCAGGAATCTGAATAGAATCTTGATAAATTTGTGAGAGCTTTGAGAGGAGGTCAGGTTTTACCTTGGTGGCAATTTCTAAGCCTCCTACCAAGGAAACCAAGACTTCTACTCTAGTAATTCGGTTAGCGGAACGGAAAGTTTTATCAGGAAACCCGCTAATAAATGCTTTTTCGTAAGCTATTTTGATGGCGGCTGCTGCCCAATAATTCGTGGATACATCAACAAAGGGAATATACTGCCGCTTCTTGGAAACTGTCCCAAATGCGTTGGCGATAATAGCGGCAAATTCAGCACGGGTAAGTGAATTATCGGGGCGATAAGTACCATTAGGCAACCCATTGACAATACCGCGTTGGGCTAAAGCTGTAATAAATGAGCGTGCCCAATGGTTTTGAATATCCGAGAATGGAGTAGCAATAGATACCATTGTTAATTGCAGCTAGCTGGCCTTGATTTTGATTTCCTTAGTTAATTTAGCAATTTTATTGGCGTAGGCATAGCCAGCTGTAGGTATCGCTGCTGCAATATCTTGTAAACTTTTTTGGGTACTGGGAATTGAGATTAGGCATTTAGAAAACCTTTCCCTATTCCCTATTCTCCACTTAAGGTAGTTCCCCACTTAAAGTAGAACGCCCACTCAACGCCAGCATCACGCGTGAAATGCCGGTGAAAATAATGCTGACACCAACTAATGTCCCAATCAGCCAGGGCGCATTGAAGGGCCACTGGAACCAAATTATTGCACCTAACACGAGGGTAATAATGCCATTAGCTAATATCCACGTCCAGTTTTCTTGTGGACGTAACTTAAATGCCAGAATTAACTCGAATGTGCCCTCAGTTAACAAAAATGTGCCAAGTAACAGAGTCAGTGTGAGAACACCCGTATAAGGGTAAACAAACAGCATAATGCCGGTTGCAATATAAAGCCCGCTCAAGAGAAGTTTCCAAACAAAACCTCCTCGCTCGCGGGTTTGAGTGGCATAAACCGCTTTTGTAAATCCGGCGAAAATCAAAATCGCGGCAATCCAAGTTTCAGCGAATATGGTGGTGAAATTAGGCGCTACGATCGCAATAATCCCCAAAACACTCAGGAGAATACCAGTTATTAGTGACCCATTTACATTCTTGTTAGGATCTCTAGAAACATCGCTTGTCATAAAAATCCTTTTCCTATTCTTAGACTAAACTCTATATTTAGGTTAGGGAATTTCTAAGTAACAGAGTATGAACCCTAAGATAGACTCATCAGTATTAACTTCATGGCGATCGTGATTAAAATTTACGACTATTGAGATACTAAATCAATCATCTGATAACAACTGCATTGTCTCTAAGTGAGCCTTATAAGAGTTCTGCAAGATTGCTTAGGCGCTCATAAACAGAGATGAGACGATCTCCTTCAAGTTCAACAGAAGTATTTGGATAATTCTGAATGGCTGCAAGTAGTGAAACTTCACCATTTTGTTTAATAGACTCACTTAGAGCGCTTCGCAGTGCCTGCTGATCTAGTTGTCCTGCGGGCGGGTGAACTACCTCACCAATTTGATTAACTAAAATTGGCCCTGCCCAACTAGATAGTAAGTTATTTAAAAAGGCAGCATCAGCTTTGATTGGAGCTTTCAATGCCTTACGAGCTACTGCGGGGTCTTGTTGCGCCGCCTGTAAATAAGCTGTTAATGTTGGAGTCGTCTTACCAGTTTCTGTAAACTGACTTAATTCTTCAACAGATATTTGCCCCTGAAAAGTACCATATTTTAAAATAACTTGCTCGGCCGCATTAGCATTAGTAGTTGAGAATAGAACAATAGCGCCTACGCCTAGAGCTACTGCCTGAGTAAGTAACTTAGTAAATTTTTTATTGTTTAATCGACTAAGAAGTTGATAAATCTGCATTTTGTTAAACTTCATAATGCTATGGAGTAGACATAGGCAAAAAATGCCTATGTTTTAGTATTAAACCTTGCCATTAGGCGAAGCTGCATGAGGTAGTATGGATTTGTCTTCGTCTAGAGTTTGTGCAGGTACGCCCAAACGCTTCCTTGTAGTTTCTTCAGCAAGCTTTCGGTCTTGTTCGTTCTCGAACTGACTCTCATCTAACAAATGAGGATTTTTTGCTGCTTCATCTCGGCTTGGTCGATAACCATTTTTCCACCTGTACTTCCAGTCCATAATTTTAAAGGCAGATATACTGCAATTTGATTTCCTTGTTGTTTATAGTAGACGCTGAATGGAGAGTGATACTCCTGCTATGGGTTGAAGAGGCTCATTCTGAGGGTACAAATTTTACATCATTTTAAAGTAAGAATACTTTTAAGTAGTCAAACAGAATTAATTACACAATGTCATGCAAAATGAAGCAATCACAAGGGCTGGGATTGCTTCTCTTAATCTCCGAGAGCCTTGGCTAACGCCCACAATGACTGTAAATATTTTTGTCCGAATACTTAACGCTTGAAAAATTAACATGGGTGATTAATAAAATTATTAAAATTATATATTAGTAAAGTCTCTAATAGTACGTTTATACTTATTTTGCTGTTGGCTCTTTGGTCGTCACTGGTTCGCTAGTGTTTGTAGGTAATTCTATTTTGACGTGATTAAGAAAATTGTTTCTAATCAACCAACTTAGAATAATAACAAATGCAAGAAAACTAATAATAGTAATAGCTTTTTGCCAATATCCAGAACGGTTTACTGGTCGCTGTTTTTGGTTTAGTCTTGGTTGATATATTGTATCGTATGTTGGTACTTGTGGCCTGCCTTGATTAGAAGCAGGTCGTGGCTGATACAATGTCTTATCTGGTTGCACTGGTGGTCTACTTTGAGGAAAAGCAGGTCGTGGTTGATACAATGTCACATCTGGTTGCACTGGTGGTCTACTTTGAGGAAAAGCAGGTCGTGGTTGATACAACGTCTTATCTGGTGGTACTTGTTGACCACCTTGATTAGAAGCAGGTCTTGGTTGATACAATATTTTATCTGGTGCTACTGGAGATTGTTGTTGATGAGGGGAGTTAGCTAGAGGTATTACTTCATTGACAATGCTAGTTTCTACGTTTCCGATAGATGTTTGTTTAGCCAACTTAGAGCTAAGGGTTATTGTTGCTAGATGCCATACTACATCTACCAAATCATCATGTCTCCCTCTTACTTCTGTGATCAATGTCAAGGAACTTAAAAGTATAGTTCGTTGTTCATCTTTAAATAATTCAAGTATTACACGCCCATGTCTTTGACGTATCCGTGGTATCAGAAATAAAGTAATAATACCAGAGTCAAGCTTTGGAGAAATGAAAATATTTTTAGTAACTTGCTCAATCTCAAAATCAGGAGCAGTCACACCTAGAAATAGGTTAATTGGTAATGGTTCGCCTGTTACTTGATTAACAGGAAACTCTAGGGGAGTATCATTACCAACAACATCATTTTTTGTAATAACATCACCAGAATCTGTGAAGGATGGTAAGTGAGCGCGTAGCCCTAGAGAATCAGGTAATGCAACCATAGCTCGAATTTCAGTTCTTCGCCCTACCTTTGATTTTTGAGGCATTGCGGCTTCAAAGTGCCGTTGGCCCTCAATACTTGATTTTATCTGAGTATTTAGCTTAGTAAGGTTAGAATCTAGTATTTGAGTAGAGTTAATTGTTTGTTGTACTTTTTGAGATGGAATAATTCGATTTTTAACGATTTCAATATCTTCTCCTCTTAAACCCCAAAATTCTTGATAATCTTTTAAAATATTGGCAGTATATTCAGTCAGAGGATTTTCGTTTAGAATTACCTGGGATAAAAGCTGTTCATATTGCTGTAATTTTGCCTCATATTCCTGGTAAGGCTTGAGAACTTCAGCTTCAATGGCAGCAGCCTCCTGAGCAAGTAAACCTAAATTATCTCGTTTAAAATCTAGGAGGTTCCGGGCTACAAAAGGAATTTTGCGATCTTTAATACGACGCTCAATTTCTTGACGATACTTCAGTTTCGGGTCATCAATTCGGACTTTAGCTAAGAGTATTTTAAAGCCTTCCTCTACCACATAAATTTTGGGCTTCATTTTTTCTGGAGCAGTTTCTTGAACTTTTTCACAGGCGTATTCATGCAACTCATCAATAGAAACTCTGCCATCCTTATCTCTGTCTGCAATTCCAGTTTTGAGGCCCTCAACTAAAAAATGTGTATAAACCGAAAGCTCAAAGCCTGGATGTTCAAAGGAATACTGGGTTGAAGTACTGGATGTAAGAACAGCTCGTCCTTCTCCACCTAATTGTTGCTTGACAGGCACACAACCATCATCTTTAGCTTTCATTCCCTCAGCAAAAGCGCCGCTAAAGCAACAATCCAAAATCACTACCTGACGCTTTGAGCGGCTATTGCTCATAATGTTTTGTATATAACTTGCTGCTACTGCTGTTGGTTGAACAAGGGTTTCTTCCTGTTTGCGGGTATTATGAGCAGCTAAATAAAGATTGCCACTATCGTCTTTAACCCCATGGCCTGAGAAAAACAGTAGCAGGAGATCATCTTTTTTACGATTTGCAAACAAAGTATAGATAGCTTCCTCCATCGCCTGTCGCTCAGGGTTTATTAGTGGTGTTACCTGATCAAAACCACCGATTTCTGAATTTTCCAACACTTCCCGCATTCCTTCTACATCTTTGGCAGCCGCAGGTAAGGAAGAAAGACCATTTCCGTATTCATTAACCCCAATCAGCAGTGCTATCTTTGCCATCTGTGATTCTCTATCTTGCTACGAATTTCTGTGCTGCCTCTATTGCTGCTTCTAACTCTTGTCTACTGCTGGCTTTGACTTTCAGTTTCTTGCCATTAAACTCAATTTCTAGTTCAATAGTTTTGTTCCCAAGGCGATCGCCTAAAAATCCCATCAATGCTTTAATATTCTTGGCATTCACCTGCGCTGTTAGCCAACCTACAGCCAGCCCTGTAAGTGATTTGCTGTCTGCTGGTGCTTCTGCTTCACGGAAAAGACTAGCATCTTCCACTTCATCCAGTTCCAGCATCTGTTGCAATAGTCCCTGCGTTTGGGCTTGCAGTTCTTCATCATCTAAATCAGGCTCTTGCAAGGCGATGGTAATCTGGACGTTGGATGTACTCGCCATTTTCAACCTCTAATTGTGGTTAATGCTTAAATTATCATAAGTATCTTATACAATCTAACTAGTAATAATTCCGGTCTAGATTGCTGTAAATAGAAATTTTTACAATATACATAGCGTGCTATCAGTATAAAGCATATTGCAAAGTAACAATAAATACTATCTCTGACCACAGCAAGCTAGGCTTGATTTTGATTTACTTGGTTAATTTAGCGATATAAGAGCGATCGCTATTGCTGCCATATAAAATTTTACAGTTGCAGAATTTGTTTAATTTTATATTTTTATTCATAAATCGATATGATAAATAATATATCTATAGATATAACTAAAAGAACTATTTTTATTATAATTACACCTTTAGGCTCACGCAATTTCAACAAAAAACGTTAATACTAAAAAATAACTTTATCAGTATTAAATTTAGTTGTAATCAAAAATTACAGCCCAGACAACAAATAGAGAAAAAATTACGAACAATGGCAACTTCTACAGACCGCGATCAACAGATTCAAAAACTGCGTGAACTAATCAAAGATATTGATTATGGTATGTTTACCACAGTCGATGATGATGGCAGTTTGCATAGTTACCCCATGTCAAAGAGTGGTGAGATTAGCTCTGAGAGCATACTCTGGTTCTTTACGTACACTGGTTCCCATAAGGTGACTGAAATTGAACACCATGAGCAAGTCAATATTAGTTTTTCGTCACCCGAACAGCAGCGATATGTTTCTATATCAGGTACAGCACAACTTGTGAAAGACCGCAACAAGATGCGAGAGCTATGGAAGCCGGAGCTTCAAACTTGGTTTCCTAAAGGACTAGATGAACCCGATATTGCTTTGCTAAAGGTGAATATTAACCAAGTTGATTATTGGGATAGTGTATCGAGTTTCAAGCCGCAAACAATTAGTTTTTTGACTCCATCACGCCTTTAAGTCATTAAGAAGTCGTAATTCGTAATTCGTAATTTGTAGTTAACAATTCAATTACAAATTATTTTAAAACGTGTAAATGTTGGAAAAAATTAGCACTCAAGAAGTTATCTGCTATGCCAGGAGTTTACCGATCGCAACATTTATCAGTGGTATTGATGCTCTGGAAGTACTGCGGTAAAATCTAGCGATCGCCCGTGGCTTTCAACCAAAAAATAGTCGCCGCACCTTACAAGAACTGTTGCCACTATTACAACCTAATCCCGATTGCAGTTTTCTTGAATAAGTAACCAAGTTTGTCAAATCACTCGCTAAAGGCGAACCTAACCGCGAGAAGATTGCTTTGACAATCCTCTTAGATCAAGTGTGACATACTAAATTTAAGTATAAATTTGGAATTTCTTTTAACACAATAGTTGCTTTACTAACGTTAATCAAGGAAATGAAATTTATGCCTTACAAACAGACTACAGACTTACCTGATTCAGTCAAAGAGCATTTACCTAAGCACGCCCAAGAAATTTTTCGGGCTGCATTTAACAGTGCTCTAGAAGAATATGAGGAAGAAGAACGTGCCTTTCGTGTTGCTTGGAGTGCGGTAAAGCACGATTACGAAAAAGGCAACGATGGGCATTGGCACAAAAAGCCAGAATAGGTCATACCATTTGGAATTTTGAATTTTAGATTGGGAAAGAGTTCCGCGAAGTCTTATGAATTACCTTGTTACAGTTTTACCAGATCGAATACAAGCAGAAGCCGCCTACTCTGCTTTGGAAAAAGCAGGTTTGCCAACTTCACAAGTCAATATTTTGGGCAATGGTTATCAAAGTGCTGATGAATTTGGACTAATTGATCCCGACAAGCAAGCTAGCAAACAATCAACTCGGCTGTTATGGTGGCTTATACCCTTTGGATTTGTCGCAGGTTATGCCTTCAACTATCTCACAGAAATTGAAATATTTTCCCAGGTTACTCGATTTGGCAATGAATTTCTTGCTGGGATCTTAGGAGCTATAGCAGGTGCCCTGGGCGCTGGTTTAATCGGTCGAGGAGTCGGTTTAACAGTTGGCAGTGGCGATGCTTTAGCATATCGTAACCGTTTGAATGCTGGCAAATACCTAATTGTAGTTACCGGAAATGAGGATTTAACACGCGAAGCTACCCGCGTATTGCGTCCATTTGAACCAGAAAATATCCAAGGCTATACAGACTATTCACAAAACAGTAAACTTGTAGGGAAAGAGATAGGGAAGCAGAAGCCACAAGAATAAGAAGATAGTTGAGGAGTTAAAAGCTATGAGTGAGAAGCTTTAAGACAGAGTTAGACCTGAATAATGAGCAAAACACGCTATGCGCTAGACACGCTGGAACAAGTCGCCATGCTTATAACTGGGGGCTAGCTCTGCTCAAAGAACTCCTTAATCACAATAAGAGTAATCCTACAGATAAAATTAAATTTCCTACAGCAATAGACTTGCATAAATTGCATATTTAATTTTACTCCTATCTTTTTATATGTAAAATCGTAGTGTTTTTAAACGCTGAGGGACGCAAAGTAAGCGTAGAGTGTTTTGGAAGCAATGTTGTATTTAGGAAGTATCAGATGTTGCACAAACAATTGATTTATTGCTGGCAAAAATGGTTACTTCCCATCTTGATGCCTGCTACTGTGCAAATAGTGGTTCTAACATTAGGGGTATTGAGCATCTTGGGAAGCACTGCTCCTATGAGTCATGCTCAAGCTTTTTTTCCCACTTTTATTGCAGGTAAAGCTCAACTGTTAAGTACCACTAGGCACATCCAAGAGCAACAAACACCATCAAAATCAACAATGCTAAATGCCACTGTGTATCGCAGTCTTGATTGTAACTGTTGTGGCGGGTGGATTGCTCACTTAAAGGCACAGGGTTTTAAAATCACAGATTTTTCTACACCTGACATCGAAACAGTCAAACAAAAGTACAACGTGCCGGATAGCTTGTCATCTTGCCACACAGCAATTGTTAATGGATATGTGATTGAAGGACACGTCCCAGCAGACGACATCAAACGTCTGGTTCAAGAAAAGCCAAATGTTGTTGGTTTATCTGTTCCTCAAATGCCTGTAGGCACTCCTGGGATGGAAATGGGGAATCGAAAAGACCCGTTTTCTGTATTTTCCTTCGATCGCAATAACTCAGTTGCAGTATTCAATAAGTATAGTGGTGAGTCTTGAATGAATTAAAAGGGTCTTTTAACTCGCAACTCAGTACTCTTCATTTAGAACCAGTTTTGATCGACTGCGACAAATTACTTAACCATTTCCTCAACCAGAAGGCAGATGCTGCGCTTGCAACATTTTGAGAAAGAAACTCAATGGCATGGTTACAATCTTGCAGGCTGGCATCAAGTCCTATTGCATGATAAATTTCACGAGCATTGCAAAAGGCATCCATCGCTTCTGATTCTCGATTGATTTTTTGTAACACCAAACCCAAATTAAACCAGGTGTTTGCTTCCCCATTTCGGTCATTAAGATCCCTTCCGATCTCTAACGAATGCTGATAAAACTCCAACGCCCTTTGGTACTGTCCCAAAGCCTTATAAGCACCGCCCAATCCACTTAAGGCCATACTTTGACCATTGCGATCGCTGATGAATTTTGCCAGCCCTAACCATTGTTGGTAAAACTCAATTGCTAGTTGGTAAGATCCCAATGATTCATAAGTATTGCCCAAAATTCCCAGGCAAAGACCTTCACCAGTCCAATCACCTGTTTTCTTGGTTATACTCAACCATTGTTGGTAAAACTCTATCGCTTGCTCGTACTTACCCAGGTATTCATAAGTATTGCCCAAACTTCCCAAACAAATGCCTTCCCCAGTGCGATCGCCTATTTTCCTGGTTAGACTTAACCACTGGTAATAATATTCAATTGCTCGCTGATATTTGCCCACTGATTGGTAAGCGTTACCCAACCCAGATAAAGATTTGGCTTCTTCTAAGCGATCGCCTATTTCTGTTGCTATATCTAGCCACTGTTGATAGAACTCAATTGCTAGATGGTACTCTCCTAGTGACTGGTAAGCATTGCCCAAACTTCCCAAAGAAATCACTTCCCCGTTGCGATCGCCTGTTTCTCTGGCTTTTTCTAAGCACCGCTCTTCAAACTCAATGGACTCAATATTATTTGGTCCCCCGGATCTTATTACTTCTGTCATTCTCTATAGAACTTTTTGATCAATAAGCTGTCGATTATACAATTTTCTGCGGCTTTAAAACAGAATAAGTGCAACTTATGTCAAAATCGATAAATTCTTCTTCAATATCAAACTTTATTATATACGCACATTACAGTGTATAAAAAGCTTTTGTTGTTATTAACAAGTACATGAATATACCATGCTGAAAAACTTAGCTTTCTTAAAAGATATAGAAAAACCAAATTAATCAGCAGCAGCATAATCTGGCAATACATTCAGTTCTAAATTCACAGCACTTAAATAATTTTGATCGTTTAAAACTTGTGATGGTAATTTATCTGCATTCACAGCAGCTTTAACCAAATCTTTCGCAAGAATATTTCTCTTCTGAGTTTTTAATATTAGCGCTTCTCCGCTAGGAATACCATGTTGTTGCAGACCTCCTTGATAAGCAAAAGTAACTAGATTTGAAGGCTGGAGGTAATTCGCAGAAGTCGAGTTAGTGGATAAATTGTTAAAGTTCACAGCTATTGTTTCTCTGTTGTTGGTATTAGCTGTTTGAGCGCCAGCGATTCCAGGTACAAGAGTAATAGAAGCAAAAATCAATGCAGAATTTATCAAGGTCGCAAGTTTCATAAGTTATATTTAGGTAAAATGCAATCGGTGTTCTTTAGTAATAGAGTCTTCTTTATTATTAATCTCAACTTCCTTCAATCAGGTCATCTGATCGGTTGATCTATGACTCACCCAAAAGGGTGAACTGATTGAATGACACAAAGAGCAAAAGAGACTCCTTAAGCCTAGACACAGAAAAGATTGGTTGAAATTTTCAACTACAGAACTGAGGCGAGTTGAACATTTATGCAATTTTTCAATTCGCCTCTTGAGTTCCCCTAACAAAGCAGAGATTGCTGCTACAGGTGACTCAAATACTCTCATTCACTCAAGCTGAATCGTAAGTATTTCGCCGGATGTCAAAGAAAAACACTTCGTGCTGCTTTGCTAATGCGTCTCTACGCACCTAAAATTCTCGCTTGGGAGAAAAAACTTGACGGCAAAGCGTTTTTATAGTATAAATGTACTATAAAAATGCTTAAATGTTGCATAAAACTTTATCACTCCCGACTACGCCAATAGGAGAGTACAAAATAAATGAAGCTATCTAAGGTAGACTTGAGCAGTTTAGTAGCGATCGCTCATTCTGATGGATATTTGCAGTTGTTGCTTGACCGAGGTAACGAACTAGAGTTTTTGGAAATTCCAGCACCAATACAAGCTTATGAAGGATTGCAAGAACTAAACGAAGCGATTGCCGAAACGACTGCATTACCCTTTGAAGAAGAACCAATTGTCATGCTACCAGTTGTCTCATCAATGGCTATGGCTGTAGGCTATGATCGCAACGAACAGATTTTGCAAGTCGAATTTCAAAGTGGAGCGGTTTATCAGTACTTAGGCGTAGACGAGGATACTTGGGAAGATTTACATTCCTCTGACTCTATTGGCAGCTTTTTCAATCAAGAGATTAAAGGTAGATATGAGTGCGATCGTCTAGATGATGCAGATTAATGACTAATAACTGCATTTAAAGTTTTCAATAATTCTTGCGTTGTATAAGGTTTAGGTAAAAAAGCTGTATACTCAGCCCTTTTATCGATTGGTACTTGCTTGTTACCAGTCCACTAACAGCAATAATCGGCAATAGCGGATTGATGCCTTATCGCATCTACATTGATCTACGGACAAGAACCGATTCATTGGCGGTTGCTGACCACACACGAAGTTGTTTGCTTGGAACAAGCACTGCGAATGATTCAGTGGTATGGATGGCGATGGAAGATTGAATAACTTTTCGCCACTCTCAAAAAAGCGGGATTGAATTTAGAAGCGACTCAACTAGAGTCTGCGATCGCTATTCAATGCCTGACAATCCTGGCTTTGTCCGTAGCCTTTTGAATGAGTGATTTTTGACTTCTGCCTTGCGGTACTAGTCTATAAATTGAATTTAGTCATGCAGGCAGAGATGCTTGAGCCTTTTTGCTGCAAAACTTGCTTTAGAAAAAGTTAGGCGGTCTAAGTTGAGGTTTTTTCGGACTCATGCTTTTTTGAATTTTGAATTGCTTACACAGGCTGTGGTTTGAGTAAATCTGTTTTGGTAACAAATTCACTGAATGTACTTGCAACCTGCTGCGGTAATGCGATCGCTGGAGTTTGTAACGGCAACCTGGGAAATAATAATTCTGCGACTCGATAGGCTTCTTCCAGATGGGGATACCCTGAAAAAACGAAGGTATCAATTCCTAAATCGGTATATTCCAACATTCGGGCTGCAACTGTCTCTGGATCTCCGACTAAGGCAGTCCCAGCGCCGCCACGCACTAAGCCAACACCTGCCCATAAGTTGGGGCTAATTTCTAAGTTTTGGCGTTCGCGTAGCGTGCCGGAGGCAACCTCGCCATTGTGCAATTGGGCCATGCGGCGTTGTCCTTCTGATTCAGATTGACTAAATCGCTGATGTGCAGCTGCTATGGTTTCATCATCGACATACTGAATCAGTTCATTAGCTGCATCCCAAGCTTTTTGCGTAGTTTCGCGGACTATAACGTGCATCCGAATCCCAAAGCGGACTGTTCTACCTTGTTCTGCTGCTAATCGGCGTACTTTTGTAATCTTTTGAGCAACTTGATCTGGTGGTTCACCCCAAGTTAAATACACATCAATGTGTTTGGCAGCAACTTGGAGAGCAGCATCTGAAGAACCACCAAAATACAAAGTGGGATAAGGCTTTTGTATGGGAGGAAATTGCAGTTTTGCGCCTTGAACTTGCAAGTGGCGACCACTATAGCTTACTTCTTCACCTTGCATGAGCGATCGCCAAATTGTCAAAAACTCATCTGTAAGTTCATAACGCTGATCGTGATCTAAGAAAATCCCATCTTTAGCAAGTTCTTTTGTGTCGCCACCAGTGACAACATTCAGAATAATTCGACCGTTAGAAATCTGGTCAAAAGTCGCAGCCATCCTGACTGCCAAAGAAGGCGACATAATTGCTGGACGAAAGGCCACAAGAAACCGCAAGCGTTCTGTAACAGAAATTAACGAAGTAGCTACAATCCAAGTATCCTGTTTTTGTCCAGTACCAATCAGCATCCCACCATAACCCAATTTATCAACAGCTTGGGCGATTTGCTGCATATAAGGATAAGTGGCTGGTCGCCTGCCAATTGTAGTACCTAAATAACGCTCATCTCCTTGTGTCGGCAAATACCAAAAAACTTCCATGTTCCTATCTCCTGGTGCTATTTCTGACTGATGGTTTCGGGTGTTATAGCTGCATATTGTTCAGTAGTCAGCATTGCTTCCTTGATACTAATAGGTTTAGGAATAACTTTTTCTTTGGCAAACAAATCTGCAATCTTCTGTTGATTTTCCATGATTTCTGGCGTAATTGGTCTTAAACCGTAAGTTCGCCTTTCAACCATTGTTGTTAAAATATCTTCATCGATTTTCAGGTGAGGAACAATAAGTTTTACAACTTCCGCTCGGTTTTTCTCACCCCATTTACCTGTGTTATCTATCTCCTCAAGAACTAATCGCACTAATTTCGGATTTTCTGTGGCAAATTTTCGCGACGCCATGTAATATCCGCCTTGAGTAGCAATGCCACTAGCATCTCGCAAAACACGAGCATTTGCCTTTTTTTGGGCTACGGCTAAATAAGGGTCCCAAGTTACCCAAGCATCAATTTTTCCTTGAATAAAAGCATCACGGGCTTCAGAAGGAGGGAGACTAATAGCTTGAATATCACTATATTTCAAATTCGCCTCTTCCAAAGCTTTTATTAATAAGTAATGGGAAGCAGAACCCTTTTGAAAAACTACTTTTTTACCTTTGAGATCGGCTAAAGTGCGAATTGGTGAATTATTTTGAACAATAATTCCGCTTCCTTTACCAGTACTGGGTTTATTACTAGCAACATAAACCAAAGACGCACCAGCAGCTTGGGCAAATATCGGGGGAGTTTCGCCTACAGAGCCAATATCAACCCTACCCACATTCATCGCTTCCATCAGTTGTGGTCCAGCGGCAAATTGCGCCCATTCCACAGAAACACCTAAAGGCTTTAGACGTTTTTCTATCAATCCTTTAAGTCTGACAATATCCCCAGAAGTTTGATATCCCATTCGGACAACTTTGGTTTTCAAACCAGTGGTTTGATTTTCTGAATTTGGGGTTTGAACTGAGCAACTGATTAAGGTTGTTGAGATTGTTAATAATCCAGGTAAAAGGAATAGTGAAAAACCTTGGAAAATCTTAACTCGTGGCTGTTTGAAGGCGGGAATCATAGACGTGATACTTTATTTTTTTATTTGCTTTTGACTTACAGCAGATTGCAAGTTAATGAAGTACAAAAATACCCCTCCCATGTGAATGGCTCCCCAACCTACGCATCTGTTTCATTTTTTCTGGAATTGGTATAACCCCTTTAGACTTTTTGAAGCTGAAGGTTCTTTTGGAACAGTTCTTGAACGTTTTTCCAAGCATCAGCAGCAGCTTCGGCATTGTAGCTGGCACGATGGTTGCAGAAAAAGCCATGTCCTGCTCTGGGATAACGAAAGATAGCATGGGTAATTTGATTTTTCTTCAATTCAGCTTCGATCTGCTCTGTTTGTTCTAATGGAATTCCTTGATCATCAAGACCAAAGAAGGCGTAAATAGGGCCTTTAATATCGGAAGTGCGGGTGATGGTTGGTTCTCCACCGCCGGGAGTTGAGTTGGGAATACCGCCACCATAGAAGGAAGCTGTAACTTTAATATCTGGTAAAGTCGCAGCTAGGTAAACGACATGACCACCAAAGCAGAAACCAATGGAGCCGATCGCATCTTTTTGCACATTTGGTAGAGTTCTTAGATAGGCGATCATAGCCTTAATATCACTTAATATTTCATCTGCTGTAGTCTGCTGCTTATATTGTCTTCCTTGCTGGATATCTTCAGGGGTGTATCCACCCTCGTAACCGGGGGCGGTGCGTTGAAATAAAGTCGGGGCGATCGCCACATACCCCTCTTTGGCAAATTTCTCAGTAACTTCCCGAATGTGAATATTAACCCCAAAAATTTCCTGAATCACGATAACGGCTGGGAAGGTTCCCTGTTTTGCTGGTTGGGCTAAGTAAGCTTCAATTTGCAAATCTCCGTTAGGGACTTTAACTCGAGCAGTGCGAATTTCTGTGTTTGTCATCTTAGGATTAGCCTGCTATTGCTTTGAGGACGCAATGTTTTATGGTAAGTTTTTTACTATAATACTTAAAATCTACCGACTTAACGTAGTTTAAAAGTAGTATTTCACAAACAATCGGCAAAGGCAAGTCCTTTGATTTAGAAATGTAGATGAATATAAGACCATACCAAGAATCTGATGCTGAATCAGTCAGTGCTCTGTGGGATGAGGTGTTTCCTAATCACCCGTCGCACAGCAGCCCAAAATTGGTAATCAGTCAGAAGCTTGCTGTACAGCCTGAGTTGTTTTTCGTTACTGAGATTAACTCTGTAATTGTAGGCACTATAATGGCAGGATATGACGGGCATCGCGGTTGGCTATACACAGTTGCGGTCAGTCCTCAGTATCAACGGCAGGGTATTGGTAGCAAGCTAGTGCAGCACGCAGAGAAGGAATTGATAGCGATGGGATGCCTTAAAATCAATCTCCAAGTTCGTGTCTCCAACGCAGAAGTAGTTGAGTTTTATAGAAAACTAGGCTACCTCGTAGAAGAACGCATCAGTATGGGAAAGCTTGTTGCATAGATGTTTGGGAACAGAAAAACTTTAGAAATACGCCAGTATTACGGCAAAAGGTGATTGTAACTCTACCAAATTTAACCCAAATTAGGAGAAAAATTTATGAAGCTTAATGCAGTTCATCATATTCAAGTAACCTATCCTTTTGAAGTGGAGGAAGCAATACTGTTTTTCTACAGCGAAGTTTTGGGACTGACTGAAATTGCCAGACCTGAGGTAATGAAAAACGATTCAGGAGCATGGTACAAGTTGGGAGACATTGAACTGCACGTTAGTAGAGAGAAAAACGCCAATAATCAAGCATCTAGACGGCATTTTTGTTTCCAAGTCGATAACTTGAACGCCTTTGAAGTACACCTAAAAGAGTATGGGATAGAAATTATTCCCGATCAACGACCACTTCCAGGATGCGTGCGGTTTTTTCTTCGAGATCCCGGTGGGAATCGTATAGAGATTGCAGAGTTCGTTAAGAGTACTACGCAGCGACAAGCAGAGGATTTGCGATTAGAAAGACATTCAGCAACGGTGTCTTAAAGCATTTTTTAAGTATTTAGACCACAGATGAGACGGGAAGTGGGGGGTAGTGAAGCAATTTTTCTGTGGCTGTTCAGATTAGGAAATTTTTTTAGCTAGCTGATAACGGCACTTACTACAATATTTAACTAAAGAACAATGTCCTCACCTCGCTCGGTGAAGCGAACCTCTTTAATATTCCATTGAGCATTACTCGTTAGGGTTTTGCGGAGACTGCCAAACAGAGCAAACTGTTCACAACTAGAAAGAGAAGTTATTTGCCGCTTTGACTCAGGAGATATTCGTAAATCAACTGTAGCAATGCCATTTTTGATGTTGACACGATACCCAGACAAGCTAAAGTCGCTTGTATCATGTTTTTCTAAGATTTTACTCACGACATTTCTCACTGGTTGATCGGCTGGTACTGAAACCTTTTCTGGAATTAGTTTTTGACATTGAGTATCACTTGTGTATAGTGTTACGCTAGTAGTTTTGCTAGTGGCAACTTTAGAAGTTGATGAGGAAGGCGTATTTTCCTTAGAAGATTCTTGATTAGGAGATTTTTCTCTCAACTGAGCTACGCTAGGAATTTGGTTGGGAGCCTGAGACAATTGGCTATTCGTCGGTGCTGTGGTAGGGTATGAAGTTGCGCTGTCAATATTACTTGCCGTGGGGTTAGAACTACAACTACCGAGGCTCACAACCATTGTCACAAAAATAAGGGGGAAAAAATATTTCTTGATTATGTTCATAAATTTTGCTTATAAATGATGTTGCTATTATCAATTTCAGTATCGCAGGTATCAATTCCGCATAAATTCGTGAATATTGAGCCAGTCTATAAAGTGTCAAATCGAACTCTGTCAAAGTCAAATTTTATACTATATACCAAAATTACAACATCTGCTATTCAAGGAGCGATGTCTGACGACAAGCGGCTGACGCTCCTTCGTCGCTACCGCTTCGCTAATGCGTCTGGGTCAATTTTAAAAAGCTTGACTAAACAAGTAGGAATGCAGTAAACCAGAGAATTGCTGCAACCAGTAGTACTGCATCTATACTTGCTGTTCGTGTTAAATAAATTTGGCAAGAGTAAAATCAATTCCTTGCACAATAGAGGTAAATCGTGCTGTTTTAGAAAAACAGCAAAAACTTGTGCTTTTAGGTTACTGATTAAAAGCAAATTGCAAAGCAAATTACTAGTTTTCACTACTTTTTTGTTTCGTCAATTGCTGTACTAATAATTGCACTCCCAAAGCCAACAAACCAATTGCTACTATACCAAAAATCCCGCTACCTAAAGCAACTACACCAACAACCAGAGTGCGGACAGCAGAAGAAATCTTCACCACTAATGGATTGATTGAATGGATTGGTTTACTAGCAAAATTTGTCGCGATCGCAATCATCAGCGAATACGCTGCAAATCCCATCCCTCCAGAAATCACCGCTCCAGTAAAACAGCGTAACGGACTAGCTGTCACCTGTTCTTTAGCATCTGTTTGCGGCGTTAGATTTTGGTCATTCATAATATTTAGATTTTAGATGTTAGATTTTGGATTGGAGCATTAGAAATAATTATTGTCCTCAGCTAATCGTCATTCAAATTGCATCTCTGCCTCTTTACTAGCAATTTTAACTATGCAACTAAAAACTTATCAGCTTATTTTTTATACTCGATTTAACGAAAAAGATTTATTTAAATTGAAGATGCCACCTGAATACCATGTGTAATTGTCCGAGTCACAAACAATTCTAAGTCTTCATCAAGAATTGCTTCTTTAATTTGTAACTTGACTTGTTCTGCTTGCTGTTGAGACTCAAAAAGAGCAAATACTGTTGGGCCAGAACCAGACATCATTGTTCCTAAAACACCTTTTTGATTTGCAAACACTTCTCGCAGTTGCAAGACTTGGGGATAGTCTGGCAATACAACTCGTTCTAAATCATTGTGTAGTTTTCGGGCAATTTCTCCCGCATCTTTATCTAGGACAGCTTTTACTATTGCTCTTGAATGAACTGCATTAGCACGCGCTGTCAAGTTGTCGCTATCTCTAATATAAGAATGACCAAACTGCTGTCGATAGGTTTTGTATGCCCAAGCGGTAGAAACTTCCAAACTGCGGTATTTTGCTAATACTATATAGATACTATCCAAACTTGGCAGCAAAGAAAGTTGCTCACCTCTACCTGTTGCGATCGCAGTTCCACCCGCCACACAAAATGGTACATCTGAACCAAGTGTACCTCCCAATTCCTCTAATTCTGACTGAGTTAATCCCAACTTCCACAGTAAATCTATCCCCACCAACACAGCTGCTGCATTCGTCGAACCCCCAGCCAATCCAGCAGCGACAGGAATCTGCTTGTTGATAGTAACTTCCACGCCTCCATATTTAGCAAAGGCTTTGGGAAATTGCCTCACCATTAATTCTGCTGCTCGATATGCCAGATTACTTTTATCTATTGGTACTTGTGGGTGGTTGCAGTGAACCCTAATGATATCAGTACTAATGGAACGCACATCAATTTGGTCTGCAAGCCCGATACTTTGAAGTATCATGGCTAATTCGTGATAACCATCAGGGCGATCGCCAATGATTTCCAGATACAAGTTGATTTTAGCAGGGGCAATTAGGCTGTAAGAACGCATTTTCTGGGAGTGGGAAGGTGGGGCCCCTCTGAGGATAAGGGGTAATGGGGAATGGGGAATGGAAAATGAAGTATGGAGAATAGAAAAAATCTGCCTTGTTCCTTACTCCCTACTCTCCACTCCCAATTCATTTGCTAGAATAACCCATTGCTGAACGCTGAGGTCTTCAGCTCTGGCTTGGGGATTTATTTTTAATTGTTCCAGTAAGTGGCTCAAGCGATCGCGTTCTATAACTGATTGCAAATTATTTCGTAACATTTTGCGTTTTGCACCAAACCCCAATTTTAAGAAATTTTCTAACTGTCGGGGATTAAGTGCTGGTATCTCTATTTTTCGGGGACGCAATCGCACCACTGCTGAATCGACTTTTGGCGGTGGATGGAATGCGGCCGCTGGGACTGTGCAGATTAACTCACACTCAGCCAAATACTGTACTCGCACACTCAACGCTCCAAAAGCTTTTGATCCTGGTTTAGCATATAACCTTTCTGCTACTTCTTTTTGTACCAGCAACACTATTGAGTCAAATGGTTCGGGGTTAGGATCAGCGATCGTACCGAGTAGTTTCTCAATAATTGGCCCTGTAATGTTGTAGGGAATATTCGCTACTACCTTATTTGGTTTTTGGAAATTGGGAAACGCTGCCAGATAAGATGGTAAATCTAGAGTAAGAAAATCGCCTTGCAGCAGTAAAAAATTTTCAGTCTTACCAAGCTGCTTTGATAACAGTTGGCATAAGTCGCGGTCTATTTCAACTGCAACCAGAGATTGTACTAAGGGTAATAAGCGACGAGTCAGAATGCCAGTTCCAGGCCCAATTTCCAAGACGCGATCGCTTTTGAGGGAGCGATCGCTTTCTGTACACTCAGCTGCTTTAATAATTGCGTCGAGCGCCTTTTCACTTTTGAGCCAATGTTGAGCAAAGACCTTACGAGGTCGGATCATCTGTATTTATTGCCTAGTCTAGTTTTTAGCTTTTTCTCAAAAATTCATTATAAATTTTGAAGCCCCTCTACAGCGCTAGACTCACTGTAACGCCTATTCTTCTCTTGCAAACGCTCCGCGAACATCGCGTAAATGTGCATATACAGCAGTTTTCTTTTGCATGAAGTACAAAGTTACGGGTTTTGAGGCAGGAGGCAGGAGGCAGCTATGCTGGAGGTAGAAACTATTTTTATTTGATGTTGAGTCTTGCATTTTGTACCTCATTTACTTGCAAACTGCTGTAAGTGTCACCTATAGGATGGAAGTCTTAGAATCGCAAGCTCCGCAACAATTTATGTGGATTTATCCAGTTCAAAGAGTCATTTTAATTTTAACAGGATGTGGAAAGTCAGAAAGTAGTACAAACGACAAAACATTTCTTGATCGCCGCACTTAAAAAAACTTTTCGAGTTATTTAACACTGTTAGGATTGATTTAAAGACTTGTGGAATCTGCTCTTCCTAAACAGACTGGACTTGCATAAATTACTGTCTACAATTTTTGACTCACATCATGAACCGCTTTACCTCTATTTTGCTCGCCGGCTTGATAGCATCTGCTTCAGCTTTGGCGATTTCTCCAAAAGCTGATGCTAATACACCAACGTCTTATCTTGCTGAGTTAGATAGCTACAGCTATCAACGCAACGATGATGGTAACTATGAACGTCAGAGTCGTCACTACAAAAATGATGATTATGACCGCGAAAACGACCTTCGCAACATTCGTGACGATCATAATCGCCGCTATTACCGCGACAATTATCGTCGCTATAACCGCGATCATAACCGTCGCTATGAACGCGACAATTACCGCCGCTATGACCGCGATCATAATCGTCGCTATGAACGCGATAATAACCTTCGCAATATTCGTGATAATTACCGTCGCTATGAACGCGATAATTACCGCCGCTATGACCACGATAATAATCGTCGCTATAAACGCGATAATAACCTTCGCAATATTCGTGATAATTACCGTCGCTATGAACGCGATAATTACCGTCGCCATGACCGCGATCGCGACTGGCGTCGTGGTTAATACCTTTGTCTATCTATTAAGCTTAGTTCCAAGTGAACTAAGCATTGATTCTACTTGGCGGTAGGACAGACACAATCTCTTTTTCCACTCATTCTAATATCTGACTTTTCACTCCTATCTAGAAAACCTCGCTTCTATTTCCTAGTAAGAAAGCTTGCTCAGGGCTTAGGTTTAGCGTTAGCTTTTCTATATAATGTGAAAAGTCAGATTTTTACTAAATCAAGAATTTGCCCTCAGACTATAAGTCTTTTTCTCAATTACGAATTACGTTAGCGTAGCGGGGCGTAGCCCATTACGAATTACGAATTAATATCACGACCTTGGCCGCAACAATTGCACAAAGGTATCACTCACAGTATGGTCTTTGGTATCGGCGGCGTATTGAACTAATTTTTCCTTCAGTTCTTTTGCTGCATCTAACGGGAGTAAGGTTGCTAGCAAAAAGTAGACACCACGAAAACGGGGATTGTCCATGTGGTCCAGGAGACAGTTTTGAGCTTCCTCACTCTCGCCGAGAAAGCTTTGCACTAAAAAGAAATCCATAATCTTATCGTGGCGGAAGTACCATTCTCTCTTGGCTTCGCCTTTTTCGTCTTGCCACTGACGAAGGAAACGCCAAGGACGCAAAGGAACAGAAGGAAGAAATGTTTAACTGAACTGTATTGGACTATATCTAAATTTGTCTCAAGGCGAAATTGATTTATTTGGTTATAGGTAAAAACTTCAGAGTAATATTATTAGCTTCCCAGTATTCTTTAGCTGAATTTAAAATATCTAATGCTATTTGGTACTGTGTCGGTTCAGCTTGAGCAAAGATTTCAGCATGGTCATACAATATGACGTATTTCTCAGCCGGGCACCATGTTAAATAGGTGATACATTCATCAAAAGCATCCCAGTTAGCACCAAAGTATGTAGGAAATTGCATTACTTCAGCAGCTTTACTTAAAAATGTTTCTTTGCTATTAATTTTTTTACCATCAAGATAAAAAACTTTAGTTCCTGGTTCTGCAGCTATTTGTTCCACTGCTTTAAGTATGTCTTGTTTTACATTTACTGACGAAACGTTTAAAAATTCACTCATTTATTCCTCCTTACTTATCACGACTACTAAATGACTTCTTGAAAGCTATTGTAGTGATCGGCAGTATAGTAAATTCGTTATTTTGCCCAGTAATCAGACGGCGACTACCTCTATCTGTTGCTCCGGGAGTTGGTACTGTGTACTCTCTGTAATATCCTCGCGGTTGTGGTGGCAGTAATCCTTCAAGGTTTTTGAACACAATGCCATCTTTGCTATAAGGGTAAGATCCGCCTACGGAAATAAGATTGATAGTAGCTTGAACTTCTGGAGGTAATTTACTAAGGTCAACTTGTGGTATTACACTCATTATAAATACTTTATTTGATTTTCTCAATCACTAGCTGAAGGATATATAGAAGTTGAACGCTATGAACTTGATTTTGAGAATGAGACAAAGTGAGGGTTGTGTGAATATTAGATAAAACTCACTTAGTTATTGAGTAATGTTATAATCAATATAAAACTTTAAAGATAAAAATATTATGAATTTAGCTGTAAAAACTACCTCCCCAATAACAGTACCTAAGTTAATTTATGATGTGTTGATTGAAAATCAACAAGATGGCACAGTAAAAGCAATATTGTTAGGGTTACCAGACTGTCAAGGCTCAGGAAATACGGAAACTGAAACAATAGAAAAACTAAGTCAAAGTTTGCAAACTCGGTTAGAAACAGCCAAGATTGTGACTTTAGAAATTGAAGCACCCAAAGTAGAAAATCCTTGGATGAAAATAGCTGGTAAATATAAAGATGAGCCACAATTTGACGAGATGCTGGAATATATAGAAGAATATCGACGTGAATTAGATAAAAGAAGGTAGTTAAGGTAAATTGAGATGTGAATAATTTAAGAATATTAGATACGGATCATCTATCTTTAATCCAAAGGGGTAATCCATCTATTAAAAAGCGATTAAATACATTTAATCCTCAAGATATTGCTATAACTATTGTGACGGATACTGAACGGTAAATACCCTTTTATAACACCTGTGTTATCACCAACACTAATTACTAATTTTTTAAAACTTGATTGATCAAAATGCATTTTAGTGAGTGTATTTATTACTCTACCTATTACACTGATTTGTTGACCTGATTGCTGAACTATTTCTATAATTTTATCTGCGGCAAAAGCTTTAGGTTCTGATGTTGATTCAAGAACAGCAGCTTGTTTTGGTCTAACAAACCCAGGAAATATATCAGTACCAAGTTTTGTAGAGCGATCGCACCAATAACACTTACCATAAGTTCGGCTGTAATAATGGCTGTCTAACTTTCCACAAATAGTTAACTCATTAACAGCAAGTCTGAGCGCCTTTACCCAATCCCCAGCAGTTGGGCGCAAGTTAGAATTTTTATAACCATCGTTAAAGCATTTGAGAAAACATCGCTGAACCTCTGGGTGAACAATCTCAAGAGGAATTATCCTGTCTACAGGTTGAATCAAGCTGTTTGGTGCATACAGCCATAAACCATGACGGATACGATCATTAGTTTCTGGAGTTTCCCCAGCACCTATCCACTTTCCTGCAAAAGGACTTTCACCACCAAACAACAACTGATAGATAAAAGACTTGTCGCTAAATAAGAGCAAAAAATGATGAAATAGAATTCTCACTTTCACTCATCAATTTATGCAGCTATCAAGTAGAAATTCCACAGGTC